>NZ_JAGIOG010000001.1:2617190-3925785 GCF_017876595.1 Aeromicrobium fastidiosum
GCGCGACGGTCTCGGCTCGAACCTGCCGCCGCGCAGCCACGGTGCCGAGCTCGGCACCTGGGCCGATCGGCAGTTGCAGCGATGAGCGGGCTCGCGGGCCGCCTGGTGCGGCTGAACGTCGGCCTGTTCCTCTACGGCATCACGATGGCCATGATGGTGGAGTCGACGCTGGGCCTCGACCCGTGGGATGTCTTCCACGAGGGCGTCACGCAGCACATCGGCCTGAGCTTCGGGCAGGTCGTCATCGCGACGGGTGCCGTGGTGCTGCTGCTGTGGATCCCCCTGCGGCAGATGCCCGGCGTCGGGACGGTGCTCAACGTCGTCGTCATCGGCCTGGCCGCAGACCTCGGCATCGCGGTCATCGCCCGGCCCGACGAGCTGTGGCTCCGGCTGCTCCTGCTCGTGGGCGGCGTGGTCGGCAACGGCTTCGCCGGCGCGCTCTACATCGGGGCCGCGCTCGGGCCGGGTCCCCGTGACGGTCTCTGGCTGGGGCTCGTGCGCCGCACGGGACGCAGCATCCGGCTGTGGCGCACGACGATCGAGGTCACGGTGCTGGCGATCGGGTTCGCCCTCGGCGGCACGGTCGGGGCCGGCACGGTGCTGTACGCCCTGACGATCGGCCCGATCGTGCAGTTCTTCCTGCGCTTCACGCAGGTCGAGGTCACGCCGGATCGGTCACCACGACGCGCCCGGCGAACCCGGGGCACGCGCGATCCAGCTGTTCGGTGAGCGTCGCGTCGTCCGTGCGGATCGTGATCGCCGGACGGACGAGCCGCGCGATCTCGCACAGGTCGTCGAGGTTGCCTGTCCGGTACGAGTACGACAGGCGGTAGAGCGGGTCGTCGTCGGTCGGGTACGGAGTCAGCATCTGCAGGATCCAGAAGTTGACGTCGTCCTCGTCGTCGGCACCGTCCGACCACCGGATCTGCGGTCGATCGGGATCGGCACCCCGCAGGATCTCGTCGGTCTGCGCGTCCGTGAACGCCGCACCGCCGACGACCCGCTGCAGAGGATTCGACGTCGGCCGGTCGCCGAGCGCCCGTGGCGTCTGCGGCAGCACGATCGTCAGGGCCAGCACGATCGCCGCTCCGACCAGGCCTGCCAGGGTGGTCCGACCGGCCGATGCCAGCAGACGGACGGTCGTGGCGACCAGCACGACGATCGCGATGACGCACGAGAGCCACGCGAGCTTGAGCGGATAGTAGTTCCAGACCGACGCCTGTCCGACGTTGACGAGCAGCAGCGCGCCCACGCCGATCACGCACGCGATCGTGAGGGCCGCGACATGCGCTGCGGCCGGGTCGCGTCGCCTCACGGCCACGACGGTCACCGCGACGGCGACCACCGATGCGCCCGCCACCACCCACGGCGAGAGCGGGTAGACCCACCCGTCGGCGTCGAGCTCCCCGCCGGAGCTGCGCAGGGCCGGTAGCGCCACGAGGGCCGCGCACGCGCACGCCTGGACGACGCCGAGACCCAGCGCGATCCTGCGTGTCCGCGTCGCGATGAGCTCGCGACGGCGGCGCAGGACGATGACGACGCCGAGGGCCGCAGGGAGCAGCGACAGGGGTGTCCACGCGGCGAGCATGACCGTCGTGGACAGCATCAGGGCGAGCAGCACGGCAGCGTCCGAGCGGGTGCCGCCCACGACGACGACCCAGCACAGCAGCAGCACGGGCAGCACGACGTGGGCGTTGAAGAAGCCGAACTCGAGCGCGTAGCCGCTGACGAACCACGTGAGCGGCAGCGCGGACCCGAGCGCGCCGGACGCCGCGGCCAGGCGTGGGTGGCGTGGTCCGACGGTCACGGCCGCCGCGAGGCCAGCCGTGAAGCACGTGGCGGCGACCAACAGGGTCCAGACCACGACGAAGCCCGTCAGGTCGTGGCGCAGCAGATCGGCACCGGGGGTGTCGCCGCGCCCTGCCCACGCACTGATGGCGATGAGCGCCGAGGGCAGCGGGACGGGGTTCTGGTCGCCACCGACCGCGACACCGCCCGCGTCCACGATCGAGCGCGCGTACAGCAGATTGGTGACCGAGTCGCCCATCATGGTCCACGACAGCCGCGCCACGGAGCCGGACGAGACGCCGGTCAGCACGGCGGAGAGCCAGACGACGGGTCCGAGGAGCGCAGGCACCCACAGCGAGGCGAGATCGGGTCCGGGTCCGGACGGACGCGACGTGGCGGGCGATCGCCCGACTGCCACGCATCCGGCGACCCCCACCGCGAGCCAGGTCGCGACGAGCGTCCCGAACGCGGGCAGGCCCGTCGCCCCGGTCACGATCAGTGTCCCCAGCAGCAGCACGAGGGTGCCCGGACCGACCAGCCCGAGAGCGGTGATGCGTCCGACGCGGGGTCCGAGCGTGGTCCACCACGTCGCCGCCGCCACGACGACCATCGGCCACAGGCTGATGCCGAGCAGCGCGGCCGCGGTGGCCACGGCGAGGGCGGTGCCGGCGGCGACGGCAGCGGTCCGGCGGGTCGGCACCACCTCGACGTTCGATCTCACGCCTGACGATCTCACGACGCGGTGGCAGCCCGCTGCGGCTCCGCTGCGCGACGGATCGTCAGCGGCGGGTGGCGATGATCAGCGAGGCGTCGACGTCGATCAGCATCTCGACCGCCGCGAACCGCTCGTCGGTCAGCCACTGCTCGCGCACCGTGTCGACGCGACCCTCGACGATCGGCGGCCAGAAGGCCGAGGGCACGAAGTCGTCGAGCACCGCGATGCCCCCCGGCTCGAGCAGGTCGGCGATGACGTCGATGCTCTCCATGACCTCGCGGATGTCGATGAACAGCAGCGAGAACGGCGCGTACTGCTCGAGCGTCGACCAGTCGCCCGCGATGACGTCGACGTTGTCGGTCTGCGCGAAGATCTTCTGCACGTCGCCGGCCAGGGCGGGGTCGAGCTCGGCGCTGACGACGCGTGCGTCCTTGGGTGCGCCGCTCGACAGCCAGGCCGACCCGACGCCGCACCCCGTGCCCAGCTCGGCGAGCGTCCCGGTCCGGGACGCCGCGAGCGAGGCCAGCAGGCGGCCCGTCTCGTTGCGGATCGAGGTGATGAACCCTCGCTGGCGCGACAGGTCGAGCGTGCTCGAGACGAGCGCGGGGACTTCTGCGGGGGCACTCACGCGATCAGTCTTTCACGATCGGAGGCCGCGTCACGCCGTCGTCGTCTCGGCGGCTGAGACACGCCGAGCGATCACCGTACGGAGCGGGCATACCTGCCGTACGATCGACGCATCATGCGGAAGCAGCTCGTACTCATCGCTTGCCGCGGCAGGGCCTCTTAGGGCCACACCCTGCCGCGGTGTTTCGGCGTTGGCCCGCCGTTTCCGCAGCAGGGTAAGCGAGACCATGACCTGGTCTCCATCACTTCTCGCACTCCCCGGTGATCCCGGATCTTGTGGCGCTTGCTGGACGGCGGACCTACGCCGGACCCGCGCCTGACCATCCGAACCATCACCGAAGGAGATCTGTCATGAACTCTCACACCACGTCCGGCAAGCTCATGGAGTGGGGACCGGCGCACCTGCGCGACGAGGCGACCCCGTTCGAGATCGAGCTCGCCGACCGCCCCGACGACAACTGACCCCCGCCCATGGGGTTCTCACATCGCGGGACGACGGTTTCACATCTTGAGACGTCACTCCTAGGATGGTCGCCATGACCACATCCTTCTCGCTCGCAGTCGTGGCCGGTGACGGCATCGGACCCGAGGTCACGTCGCAGGCCCTCAAGGTCCTCGACGTCGTCGCTCCGGCCCACGGCATCTCGTTCAGCACCACGGACTACGACCTCGGCGCGCGCCGCTACCACGCGACCGGCGAGACGTTGCCCGACTCGGTGCTCGAGGAGATCCGCGGGCACGACGCGATCCTGCTCGGCGCGGTCGGCGACCCCAGCGTGCCGTCCGGCGTGCTCGAGCGCGGTCTGCTGCTCAAGCTGCGCTTCGCGCTCGACCACTACGTCAACCTGCGGCCGTCCAAGCTGTACCCCGGCGTGACGACGCCGTTGGGCGACAACATCACGGGTCGGGGCGACATCGACTTCGTGGTCGTCCGTGAGGGCACCGAGGGGCCGTACGTCGGCAATGGCGGTGCCATCCGCGTCGGCACGCCCCACGAGCTCGCCACCGAGGTCAGCATCAACACGGCCTTCGGCGTCGAGCGCGTCGTCCGAGACGCCTTCGCCCGGGCCCAGGCGCGTCCCCGCAAGAAGCTGACGCTGGTGCACAAGAACAACGTCCTCGTGCACGCCGGTCATCTCTGGACGCGCACGGTCGACGCCGTCGCCACGGAGTTCCCCGACGTCACGGTCGACTACCTGCACGTCGACGCCGCGACGATCTTCCTGGTCACCGACCCGTCCCGGTTCGACGTCATCGTCACCGACAACCTCTTCGGCGACATCCTCACCGACCTGGCAGCGGCGATCACCGGTGGTATCGGCCTGGCCGCGAGCGGCAACGTCAACCCTGACCGCACGTCGCCCAGCATGTTCGAGCCCGTCCACGGCTCGGCACCCGACATCGCCGGCCAGTCGAAGGCCGACCCCACGGCGGCGATCCTGTCGGGCGGCATGCTGCTGGAGCACCTCGGCTTCCCCGAGGCGGCAGCGCAGATCACGGCGGCCGTCGAGGCCGACATCACCGGGCGATCGTCCGCTCCTCGTTCGACCGAGGAGGTGGGAGAGGCCATCGCGTCGCTCGTCTCTGATCGACTCAGCGCCGGGGGTGTACAGGTCGGTTAGCGACCATTCACCCCTCGTCCTGAAAGAGATATCGTGACCACCATGACCTCCACCCCCTTCGCCGCCTCGCTGACCCAGAACCCGACGGCCAAGACCGCCGAGCAGCGCGACGCGATCCTCGCCGACCCCGGATTCGGCAACCACTTCACCGACCACATGTTCCTGGCCGAGTGGACGCCCGACACCGGTTGGGCCGACGGTCGCGTCGTGCCCTACGGCCCGTTGCTGATCGACCCGGCCACGGCGGTCCTGCACTACGCGCAGGAGATCTTCGAGGGCCTCAAGGCCTACGTCCACGACGACGGGTCGGCCTGGCTGTTCCGGCCCGAGGCCAACGCCGCACGCATGCAGCGCTCGGCTCACCGGCTGGCGCTGCCCGAGCTGCCGACCGACTGGTTCCTCGGGTCGATCCAGGCGCTCGTCGAGGCCGACCGCGCATGGATCCCCGCCGGTGGTGAGAAGAGCCTCTACCTGCGTCCGTTCATGTTCGCCTCGGAGGTCTTCCTCGGCGTCCGGCCGTCGCAGCACGTGACGTACTCGGTCATCGCCTCCCCGGCGGGCGCGTACTTCTCCGGTGGCGTCCAGGCCGTTTCGATCTGGCTGTCGAGCGAGTACTCGCGCGCGGGTGCGGGCGGCACGGGAGCGGCCAAGTGCGGCGGCAACTACGCCGCCTCGCTGCTGCCGCAGCAGGAGGCCGCCCAGCACGGGTGCGCGCAGGTCGCGTTCCTCGACTCCACCGAGCAGAAGTGGATCGAGGAGCTCGGTGGCATGAACCTGTACTTCGTCCAGTCGGACGGCTCGATCGTCACGCCGTCGCTCTCGGGCTCGATCCTCGAGGGCATCACCCGTGACTCGATCATGCAGATCGGTCGCGATCTCGGCCACGAGGTCGTCGAGCGTCGCGTGTCTGTCGACGAGTGGCGCCAGGGTGCGGCCGACGGCACGATCACCGAGGTCTTCGCGTGCGGCACCGCCGCCGTCGTCACGCCCGTCGCGTCGCTCAAGTGGGACGGCGGCGAGGTCGTCAGCGGCGACGGGCAGCCCGGCAAGGTCACGACCGACATCCGCTCGGCGCTCGTCGACATCCAGTACGGCCGGGCCGAGGACCGCCACGGCTGGATGCGGCGCGTCACTCGCTAGCGCTCGTGACTTCTGCGACTTCGTCGCAGCTGCGCTTCGCGCAGGCGCCTGTCTCGCTTCGCTCGACCCATGGTCGGGTCTCGTCGCGGGCGCAAGTGTGGGTGTGAAACCCTGCTTGTGACCATCGTCACAAGCTAGGAGATCGCATGTCCGACGCCACACGTTCCGAGCACGACCTGATCGGAGACCGTGAGGTACCTGTGGACGCCTATTGGGGTGTGCACACGCTCCGCGCCCTCGAGAACTTCCCCATCACCGGCATCCCCATCTCCGTCAGCCCGTACCTCGTCGAGGCGCTCGCGTCCGTCAAGCAGGCGGCCGCGACCGCCAACAACGAGCTCGGCCTGCTCGACGACGAGCGCTTCGCGGCGATCCGCGGTGCCTGCGAGGAGATCCGCTCGGGCGAGCTGGCCGACGAGTTCGTGGTCGACGTCATCCAGGGCGGTGCCGGCACGTCGACCAACATGAACGCCAACGAGGTCATCGCCAACCGGGCGCTCGAGCTGATGGGCCACGCCAAGGGTGACTACGCGTTCATCCACCCCAACGAGCACGTCAACCTCAGCCAGTCGACCAACGACGTCTACCCGACCGCGGTCAAGATCGCGATCATCCTCGCGACGCACGACCTGCTGGCCGCGATGCAGGTGCTGGAGGACTCCTTCGCGCGCAAGGCCGACGAGTTCCACGACGTGTTGAAGATGGGCCGCACGCAGCTGCAGGACGCCGTGCCGATGACGCTCGGCCAGGAGTTCCGCACCTACTCGCTGATGATCGGCGAGGACCGCGCCCGCCTCAGCGAGGCGGTGCTGCTGCTGCACGAGATCAACCTGGGCGCCACCGCGATCGGCACGATGCTCAACGCTCCGGCGGGCTACGTGCCGTCCGCGTGCGGGCACCTGGCTGCCATCACGGGGCTGCCGCTCGAGACCGCGGTCGACCTGATCGAGGCGACGCAGGACTGTGGCGCGTTCGTGCAGCTGTCGGGCACGCTCAAGCGCGTCGCGGTCAAGCTGTCGAAGATCTGCAATGACCTGCGGCTGCTGTCGTCGGGCCCCCGGGCCGGCTTCAACGAGATCAACCTGCCGGCCGTGCAGGCCGGGTCGAGCATCATGCCGGGCAAGGTCAACCCCGTGATCCCCGAGGTCGTCAACCAGGTCGCGTTCCAGATCATCGGTCACGACATGACCGTCACGATGGCGGCCGAGGCGGGCCAGCTGCAGCTCAACGCCTTCGAGCCGGTCATCTGCTACTCGCTGTCGGCGGGCATCTCGCGGCTCGAACAGGCGGTGCTGACCCTGGCCCACCGCTGTGTCGACGGCATCACGGCCAATGTCGAGCTGCTGCGGTCGGAGGTCGAGAACTCGATCGGCCTCGTGACGGCGCTCAACCCGTACATCGGCTACGCCGCGGCGACCGAGGTCGCCAAGGAGGCGCTCGCGACGGGTCGAGGCGTCGCCGAGCTGGTGCTCGAACGGGGCCTCCTGCCGCGCGAGCAGCTCGAGGCGATCCTGCGTCCGGAGGTGCTGGCCAACCTGGCCAAGCGACCCGAGCCGCGGACCGGACCGGTACCGGTCGCGCCCGCCTGAGGGCGGTGACCTGGCGTCCACGCGTCGACGAAGGCGGTGCACCGGCGTCCAGCCCGCGTCCGTTCCTGGACGCCGGCGCACCGCCCGAGCGTCCGAGTGGACGCTGGCGCACCGCCCCAGGACGTGAGCGGTCAGGGCGCGAACAGCGCCGTGGCGGGGTCGTCGAGGAGGGTGACGACCAGGCGCTCGGCCACTGGGTCGTGGTCGATCTCGACGTCGATCGTGCGGTCGGCGGGCGTCCCGGCGGCGGCGGGGTCGCCCAGGCCGTAGGCGATGTCGCGCAGCGTGACCGTCGCGCGTCCGACCGGGTCGTTGGCAGGCCACTCGGCGATCATGCGGTGCGCCAGCCCGGCCAGCACGGCACCGTGCATCGCGTGCTGTGTCTCGTCGACACCGGTGACGACGACCTCCGGCAGCCCGAATGCCGCGAGCCCGACGGTGCCGAGTCGTCCCGAACCGATGTCGGCGTAGTCGAGGACGTACCACTGCGTCGCGTGCGACAACGACACCTCGCCCGGCCGGCCCTCCACGACTCGCGGGACCGCCAGGTCGATGACGACGCCGTCGTGGTCCTCGGCCAGCGCCAGGGCCTCGACCCGGGTGTCGCGCTGCACGAATGCGGCACCGTCGAGGTCGGACGTGCGCAGCAGCAGGGTCTGGTGCTGGCGCGACCGCAACCTCCGCAGGGCGACCTCGGACGTGCCGTAGCGGCGCAGCAGCTCGGGTGACGGGGGCGGGATCAGGTCGTCGGTCGACACCGGCTCAGGGGTCATGACGGCGTACATGACGTGTGTCTCGGCCGGACGGGGGACGGGTCTGGCGGTCATAGGCGGCTCAGTCTAGACTGGCGGCCATGCAGAGCATCTCGATCATGATCGACAGGCGCGCCCGGGGCTGAGATCATCCCCAGACGCGCTGCCTCCCATCCCCCTGGGAGGTTTTTTTGTGCCCTGACATGCCGACCGGAACGAAGGACGACCCAGTGAACGCAGGCCACCAGCACGTGAGCGACTTCCACGTCTACGACACGACGCTGCGCGACGGGGCCCAGCAGGAGGGCCTCAACCTGTCGGTCCAGGACAAGATGCACATCTCGCGCCACCTCGACGACCTGGGAGTCGGCTACATCGAGGGGGGCTGGCCCGGCTCCAACCCCAAGGACACCGAGTTCTTCCGCCTCGCGGCCAAGGAGCTCGACCTGCGGCACGCGACGCTGGCCGCCTTCGGTGCCACGCGCAAGGCCGGTGTCGCCGCCGCCGACGACGCCCAGCTCGCGGCCCTGCGCGAGTCGGGTGCCTCGGTCGTCACCCTCGTCGCCAAGAGCCACGACCGCCACGTCGAGCTGGCGCTGCGCACGACGCTCGAGGAGAACCTCGCGATGGTCCGCGACTCCGTGACGCACCTGCGCGAAGAGGGCCAGCGGGTCTTCGTCGACCTCGAGCACTTCTTCGACGGCTACCGCGCCAACCGCGACTACGCCCTCGAGGTCGTCCGCGCCGCCGCCGCGGCCGGTGCCGAGGTCGCGGTGCTGTGCGACACCAACGGCGGGATGCTGCCGCACTGGGTCACCGAGATCGTCGAGGACGTCATGTCGACGGGCGCGCGCCTCGGCATCCACGCCCACAACGACACGGGCTGCGCGGTCGCCAACTCGATGGCGGCAGTGCAGGCCGGCGTCAGCCACCTGCAGGGCTGCATCAACGGCTACGGCGAGCGCACGGGCAACGCCGACCTCGTCACGTGCGTCGCCAACCTCGAGCTCAAGCTGGGCATGTCGCTCCTGCCCGAGGGGCGACTCGCTGATGCCACGCGCATCTCGCACGCGATCTCGGAGATCACGAACTACCCGCCGCACGCCCGCCAGCCGTACACCGGGGTCTCGGCGTTCGCGCACAAGGCAGGGCTGCACGCCAGCGCGATCCGCGTCGACGCCGATCTCTACCAGCACATCGACCCCTCCCTGGTCGGCAACGACATGCGCCTGCTGGTATCGGAGATGGCCGGCCGGGCGACGATCGAGCTCAAGGGCAAGGAGCTCGGCTACGACCTAGCGAGCGATCCCGCTCGGCTCGCGCGCGTCACCGACCGGGTCAAGGCGATGGAGCAGGCGGGCTACACCTTCGAGGCAGCCGACGCCTCGTTCGAGCTGCTGCTCGCCGAGGAGGTCGACGGGGCCCGAACGTCGTTCTTCGAGGTCGAGTCGTGGCGGGTGCTGGCCGAGTCGGCCCGGGGTGCCGAGGCGCTGTCGGAGGCCACCGTCAAGCTGCGGGCCGGGGGAGTGCGCCTCGCCGTGATCGGCGAGGGCAACGGGCCCGTCAACGCGCTCGACCATGCCCTGCGACAGGCGATCGAGCAGGTCTATCCCGATGTCGCGCGGTTCCACCTGACCGACTTCAGGGTGCGCATCCTCGACCAGGGACACGGCACCGACGCCATCACGCGTGTGCTGATCGAGACCACCGACGGCAAGGACGTCTGGGTCACGGTCGGCGTGGGCGCCAACATCATCGAGGCCTCCTGGGAGGCGCTCGTCGACGCGCTCACGTACGGCCTGCGCCTGCACGGCGTGCACCCCAGCATCGACGGCTGAGCCGGGGCGGCGTCCGTTGCCGACCCGGCCGATCGCTGGCACGGTGAACGGGTGACCTCCCGGAGCCGTCTGGTGCTGATGTTCGTGCCGGTCGTCGTGACGGTCGTGCTGGCAGCCGTCGTCGGCGCCCTGGTCGTGGTGCAGGACCAGCGTCAGGGCCAGCAGGTCGCAGCGGCCGACCGGGCCGCCGAGGACTTCGTGTCCGACGTCGGGACGTTCCGCGGTGACGTGGCGCGCGAGCTGGGGAAGGTGGAGGCAACTGACCCGGCGACGCTCCGCGCAGCGCTGACCGGCGCCGTCGCGGAGCCGCCGCGACTCGCCGGCGCGCCCGATCTCGGGGTCGAGCAGTCCGAGAAGTACGCGAGGGCCCGCGAGACCGAGCGGACGTTCCTGGAGCCGTACGAGCGATTGAGCCGCGAGCTGCGCCGGGCCGAGGTCGCGCTGACGTTCGTCGAGGCCGCCCGCGACGCCCTGCGGCTGCGCGCGACCGACTACGTCGGCTTCGGGCCGCTGGGCGACAGTGCGGCCGTCCGGTCGCGGCTCGTCCCCGCGTTCGTGCAGGCCCGCGACTCGTTCTCCGCCGTGCGGGTGCCCAAGGGGCAGACGGCGCTGGCCGGGACGGTGCGCGCCGCGCTCCAGCACGTCATCGACGAGGCGACGACGCTCGCCGCCAGCATCGACGCCAACCGCAGCTTCTCGTTCTCGTACGCCGAGGAGTTCTCTGCCGCGCTGGTCGCGGTCGACGACTACGCGACGACGGTGCAGGGCGACGTGACGGAGGCCGTCAACGCCCTGTCCTAGCCGGCTTGAGCCGGGGCGGGGTCATGGCAGACGGATCATCGGCACGTGGTCGATGCCGGCCTCCACGAAGTTGTCTCCCGTCCGCACGTAGCCGTGCAGGCCGTACCAGTCCTCCAGGTAGGCCTGCGCGTTGAGCACCAGCCCAGACGTGCCCCAGCGCCGCGTGCACTCGGCGACGAGACGGCCCGACAGGCCGCGACCGCGCTGGTCGCGTCTCGTGCACACCCGTCCGACGTGCCGCACGTCGTCCTCGACGTACGACCTGACGTAGCTCGTGATGCCGGTGCCGTCGGCGAGCCACAGGTGCGTCGTCGACGGGAGGAGGTCGCGGTCGTCGACATCGGGCTCGTCGCACTGCTGCTCGACGGCGAACACCGCGTCGCGGATCTTCCAGATGTCGTGGACGTCCTGTGCCGTCAGCGCATCACCGGTCACGGCCCGAATCGTCATGGTCCCAGCCTAGGTGTCGACGGTGCCGACGTCGTCGTCGCAGGGTGCGGACATGGGTCTCGCGGTCGATCATGTGATGGTGGACGACTGACGAGGAGGATCGGCACGGGCTACGGCGTGCGGGCCGTCTACGTCGCGCTGCGCGTACGACGCGCCGTCGGCCGGGTTCGGCGGGTGTTGGTGCCGGACGTCGTGGGGCAGGCGCGGGCGGCGCAGCTCGTGTCGCTGCTCGTCAACCACGGCGCGATGTTCGAGCGGTACCTGCTGTTGCGCGCTGGGGTGGACGAGGCGCAGGTCGACATCTGGTGGGAGGACCTGGCTGATCGCCCGTGGCCTCGCCCCGGCTTCTGGCAGCTCTTTCTCACGGGGCCTGACGGCACGTACTACGACGATGGCAGCGGCACGATGGACGACGCGGCAGAGGGTGCGGCAGGTGGTGCGGGTGACGGTGAGGGCCTCGACATGGACGTCGACGGGACGTGAGCGGCCAGCCTAGGGTGAGGGGATGACCGACGACCTGTTGACCGGCGACGAGATCGCGCAGATGGGTGTCGACGACTGGCGCTCGATGCACGACGCACTCGAGGCGCGCTTCGCGACCCGTGACTTCGCGACGGGGCTGCGTCTGGTCGCGGCGATCGGCGAGGCGGCCGAGGCAGCGGGCCACCACCCCGAGATCGAGCTGCGCCCCGACCACGTCGACGTGCTCCTGACGAGCCACGATGCGGGCGGCAAGACGTCCCGCGACGTCGATCTGGCCCGGGTCATCAGCGGCCTTGCCGCCGACATGGGTGCCCGGTCCGAGCCGGCGGACGTCCAGCGTCTCGAGCTGGCCATCGACACGTGGGACGTCGACGCCATCCGGCCGTTCTGGGCCGCGGTGCTCGCGGCCCGTGAGATCGGCGACGTCGACGTGGCCGATCCGCGTCGACGTCTCCCGTCGATCTGGTTCCAGCAGTGCGAGCCGCACGACGAGCCGCACCAGCGGTTCCACCTCGACCTCCGGGTGTCGCCAGAGGTGGTCGAGTCGCGCATCGCGGCGGCGCTCGCTGCTGGCGGCACGCTGGTCTCCGACGAGCAGGCACCCCGCTTCTGGGTGCTCGCCGACGCCCAGGGCAACAAGGTGTGCCTCTGCACGCACGTCACCCGATCGAGCTGAGCGGCCCCGGCAGCGGGCTGACGGTCAGTCGAGCTCAGGACGCGCAGGAGGCGCAGGTGCCGAAGATCTCGAGCGTGTGCGCGACGTCGCGGAAGCCGTTCTCGTCGGCGATCTTGTCGGCCCACCGCTCGACCGACGGACCCTCGATCTCGACGGTGCGCCCGCACGAGCGGCACACCAGGTGGTGGTGGTGACCCGCGCTGCACTGGCGGTAGAGCACCTCGCCGTCGTCGTTGCGCAGCGCGTCGACCTCGGCGGCGTCGGCCAGCACCTGCAGGCTGCGGTAGACCGTCGAGAGACCGACGGACTCGCCACGCTTCTTCAGGATGTCGTGGATCTCCTGGGCGCTGGCGAAGCCGTCGAGATCCTCCAGGATCGCGACGACCGCGCGACGTTGCCGGGTGTTGCGGGGTGCTTCGACCATGACGTCCTCCTCAGGCCCAAACTACTCGGTGGCGCTGGCTACTCGGGCGCGCCTCGACCGGGTGCGGGTCAGAACAGCACCGCCGGTCGCCGCCGCGGCGAAGACGATGAGCGCGATCATGACGATGGTCGGCCCGGGCGGCGTGTCGAGCTGGTAGCTGCCGAACAGCCCGCCGACGGCCGCGAACAGGCCGATCGCCATGGCGAGCAGGTGCGTCGTGCGGAAGCTGCGGGTCAGCTGCTGTGAGGCGGCGACCGGCACGACCATGAGCGCCGACACCAGCAGCAGGCCGACGGTCTTCATCGCGACCGTGATGGTGACGGCGGCGAGCACCGCGATCAGGATGCTGTAGGCGCGGGTCGGGACGCCGCTGACCTTGGCGTGCTCCTCGTCCTGGCACACCGCGAACAGCTGCGGGGAGAGCCCGAGCGACAGTGCGATCACGACCACGCCGAGGATGCCGACGACCACGAGATCGGTCGTGCTGACGGTCGTGATCGCGCCGAAGAGATAGGCGTTCAGCGAGTTGATGCTCTCGTCGGCGAGGCTGGTCAGCAGCACGCCACCGGCAAGGCCTCCGTAGAACAGCATCGCGAGCGCCACGTCGGCGCTGGTGCGGCCGTACATGCGGAGCAGCTCGATCAGCACCGCGCCCACGATCGCGACCGCGACGGCAGTGAGGATCGGGGCGATGTTGGTGATGAGTCCCAGTGCCACCCCGGTGAGGGCCACGTGGCCCAGACCATCGCCCAACAGAGCGAGACGACGCTGCACCAGGAACGTGCCGATGGCGGGTGCGGCGAGGCCTGTGAAGATCGCCGCGACCAGCGCGTACCGCATGAACTCGTAGTTCAGTGCGTCAAGCATCGTGCCTCCCCCCGACGGGGTTGCCCCTGAAGCCATCGGCTCTCTCGGGCTGGCCGCTGTGCAGGTGCACGTGGACGTGCTCGGGGTCGCGGATCGCGTCGACCGGGCCGTCGTACGACACCGTGCCGTTCTCGAGCACGACGGCGCGGTGGATCAGCGGACGCAGGGGGCCGAGCTCGTGCGCGACGAGCAGGATCGACGTGCCCTCGGCGACGAGACCGGCGAGCAGCTCGGCGAGCGACTCCTGATTGTCGTGGTCGACGCCGGCGGTCGGCTCGTCCATGATCAGCAGCTCGGCCCCAGCGGCCAGGGCGCGGGCGATCAGGGCGCGCTGCTGCTGACCGCCTGACATCTCGCTGACGGCCGAGCGGGTGCGGTCGGACAGCCCGACGCGGGCGATCGCGGCCTCCACGGCGGCGAGGTCGTCCTTGGTGCGCCAGCCGGCGAATCGCCGGCGCGCGAGGCGTCCACTCATGACGACCTCGTGCATCGTCGCCGGCACGCCGGCCACCGCGCGGGAGCGCTGGGGCACGTACCCGAGGCGCTGGCGGTCACGAAAGCGGTCGAGGGGCGTGCCGAACAGCTCGACCGTGCCGGCCGAGAACGGGACGAGCCCCACCGCGGCGCGCACGAGCGTCGACTTGCCGGACCCGTTCGCACCGAGCAGGGTCACGAACTCGCCCGCCGACACGTCGAGGTCGACCTGTCGCAGGACAGGTCGACCATCGAGCGCGACGGTCAGGCCGTGGACCGCCAAGGGAGACGGAGTCGTGGGGTCAGTCATGAACAGCCGTTGGCCTTCTTCAAGGTGTCGAGGTTCTTGCGCATGAGGGTCAGGTAGGTGTCGTTCTTCGTCTTGTCCGACAGACCCTCGATCGGGTCGAGCGTAGCGGTCGTCGCGCCGGTCTCCTTGGCGATGGTGTCGGCGATCGCCGGGCTGACCAGCTCCTCGGTGAAGATCGTGGTGATGCCCTGGGCCTTCACGAGCTGGGTGATGTCGGCCAGCTGGGCCGGCGACGGCTCGTTGGACGGGTCGATGCCGGCGATCGGCACCTGCGTCAGGTCGTATCGGGCGGCGAGGTACTGGAACGCCGCGTGGCTCGTGACGATCGTGCGCGTCCGACACGTCTTCAGGCCCGTGGCGAAGTCGTCGCCGAGCGTCGTGAGCTTGCCCTCGAACGCGGTGGCGTTGGCGGCGTACTCGTCGGCGTGGTCGGGGTCGATCGTCGAGAGCTTGGACTCGACGGCCTTCGTGATCGCGATCATGTTGTCGGGGTCGAGCCAGGTGTGCGGGTCCTCGTTCCCGTGGTCGTGGCCCTCCTCGGCGTGGTCGTCGCCGGCGGGCTCCTCCTCGCCACCCGGCTGGGTGGTCTTGAGCTTCACGACCTTGGCGACGTCGACGGTGTCGTCGTCCGAGCGGTCGGCCTGGTCGACCGCCTCGTCGACCGCGTTCTGGAAGTGCTCCTCGAACACCACCAGATCGGCGTCCTGCACGGCCGCGACCTGCTTGGGCTTGAGCTCGAGGTCGTGCGGCTCGACGCCGGGGGACGTCAGGTTGTCGACCTTCACGAGGTCTCCGCCGACCTGCTGGACGGCGTACGCGAACGGGTAGAACGACGCGGCGACCGAGACCTTGTCGCCGCCGGCACCGCCCCCGTCATCGGTGGATCCGCCACAGGCGGCGAGGGAGACGAGCGGGATGACGGCCAGCAGGGCCAACGACTTCTTCATGACAACGATTGTCATTCGTCTTGACAACGATTGTCAAATCGCGGGATGGCCCACCGGGGACGGGTGCGAGCGGGTCGCTCGATAGACTGCGGCGTACCTCGGGCGCACGACATCACGATGTCGCGCACAGGCCCGCCGACACCCAGCCGGATTGGAAACATCCCCTCATGGCAACGACCGTCGACCACGTCATCAGCCTCAGCAAGCGCAGGGGATTCGTCTACCAGTGCGGTGAGATCTACGGCGGCACCAAGTCCGCGTGGGACTACGGCCCGCTCGGCGTCGAGCTCAAGGACAACATCAAGCGCCAGTGGTGGCGCTCGATGGTGCAGGGACGCGACGACGTCGTCGGCCTCGACTCCTCGGTCATCCTGCCCACTGCGGTCTGGGAGGCGTCCGGCCACCTCGCGGCCTTCGTCGACCCGCTCGTCGAGTGCCAGAACTGTCACAAGCGCTACCGGCAGGACCACCTGCAGGAGGCGTTCGCCGAGAAGAAGGCCAAGAAGGACGGCGAGACGATCGACCCCGACTCGGTCGAGATGGCGCTCATCGTCTGCGAGGCCTGCGGCACCCGTGGTCAGTGGACCGAGCCCCGCATGTTCAACGGCCTGCTCAAGACCTACCTCGGCCCTGTCGAGTCCGAGGAGGGGCTTCACTACTTGCGTCCCGAGACGGCGCAGGGCATCTTCGTCAACTTCGCCAACGTCATGACGACGTCGCGTCGCAAGCCGCCGTTCGGCATCGGCCAGATCGGCAAGAGCTTCCGCAACGAGATCACGCCCGGCAACTTCATCTTCCGCACCCGCGAGTTCGAGCAGATGGAGATGGAGTTCTTCGTCGAGCCCGGCACCGACGAGCAGTGGCAGGAGACATGGATGCAGACCCGCATGGACTGGTACACGGGCCTGGGCATCGCCGCCGACAACCTGCGCTTCTTCGAGCACCCGGCCGAGAAGCTCTCGCACTACTCCAAGCGCACCGTCGACATCGAGTACAAGTTCGAGTTCGCGGGCTCGGAGTGGGGCGAGCTCGAGGGCATCGCCAACCGCACCGACTTCGACCTCAAGACGCACGCCGAGCACTCGGGCAAGGACCTGCAGTTCTTCGACCAGGCAACCGGTGAGCGCTGGACGCCGTACGTCATCGAGCCCGCAGCCGGTGTCAACCGCTCGATGATGGCCTTCCTGATCGATGCGTACACCGAGGAGCAGGTGCCCAACGCCAAGGGCGGCACCGACACCCGCACGGTCCTCAAGCTCGACCACCGTCTCTCGCCCGTCAAGGCCGCGGTGCTGCCGCTGTCGCGCAACGAGGACCTCTCGCCCAAGGCGCGGGCTCTCGCCGCCGAGCTGCGCGGCTTCTGGAACGTCGAGTTCGACGACGCCCAGGCGATCGGCAAGCGCTACCGCCGCCAGGACGAGATCGGCACGCCGTTCTGCATCACGGTCGACTTCGAGACGCTCGACGACGACGCGGTCACGATCCGCGAGCGCGACTCGATGCAGCAGGAGCGCATCGCCCTCGACCAGGTCACGAGTTATCTGGCGGCGCGTCTTCCGGGGTGCTGAACCCCTCGTGCCGCACAATCGGCGCGTGAGGCCATTGACGACCGGTGCTGGGCGGGCTGCGGCTCTCGGCGTGCTCTGCTCGGTGCTGTTGCTGGCCGGGTGCAGCGGGTCGGAGCCGGCTCCCCGAGCGTCGGCGGCGACCTCGGCGACGCCGCGCGAGGTCGAGCCGCCGGCCGGGGTGACGCTGACGGCGGGCGGCACGGCGCTCAAGGTCGGCCAGCCGGCCTCGGTCGTGCACCGCGTCGGCGACAGCGCCGCGAGCGTCGTCACGGTCACCGTCACGGGTGCGACGAAGGGGTCGATCGACGACTTCCGATACTTCTCCCTCGACGACGCGTCCAAGGCGTCGACGCCGTACTACGTCAAGGTCGCCGTCAAGAACGAGGGCCCCGGCGGGCTCGGCGGCGCGGCACTGCCGATGTTCGCCCGCGACGGGGCGGGCACCGACATCCCCGCCAACGACATCGTGGGGACGTTCGAGCCGTGCCCCGTGCGGACCCTGCCCGAGAGCTTCCTGCCGGGCGCGACCGCTGAGCTGTGCCTGGTCTACCTCGTGCCCGAGGGGCGCAAGCTGCGGTCGGTCACCCTGCAGACCGGCACCCCCGAGGACGCCATCACCTGGACCTCCTGACCTCCCGCTTGCGGCCGAGTGGTGCGGAGTGGACGTTCCGGGACGGCGTGTCCGACCACTTCGCACCGCTCGGGGCCCGGAACGCACCACTCGGCCGGTGACATCTGTCATGGGGTAGTCGTGACGGGACGACGAGGGCACGGCCTCGCCCCGGCAGCAGGCTGAAGCCATGAACTCATCCACCCCGGCCGTCCACATCGACGGCATCGTCAAGCGCTTCGGTGCCGTGACCGCGGTCGACGGACTCAGCCTCGACATCCAGGCCGGCGAGGTCGTCGCATTCCTCGGGCCGAACGGCGCCGGCAAGACCACGACCGTCGACATGGTCCTCGGCCTGTCCCGGCCGACCGAAGGGACCATCGAGGTCTTCGGTGGCGACCCCCGCGCAGCCGTCGCGCTCGGCCGGGTCGCGGCCGTGATGCAGAGCGGCGGCCTGGTCAAGGACTTCACGATCCGCGAGACCGTCGAGCTGACCGCCTCGCTGTTCCGCCCCTCCCGTCCGGTCGACGAGGTGCTCGAGCGGGCCGGCATCCTCGACATCGCCGACCGGCTCGTCGGCAAGGCGTCCGGCGGTCAGCAGCAGCGCCTGCGGTTCGCGCTCGCGCTGACGTCCGACCCCGACCTGCTGATCCTGGACGAGCCGACGACCGGCATGGACGTGCAGGGTCGCCGCGACTTCTGGGCGGCGATCCGCTCGGACGCCGAGCGCGGTCGGACGACGGTCTTCGCGACGCACTACCTCGACGAGGCCGATGCCTACGCCGACCGGATCGTCCTGGTGCGGCATGGCAAGGTCGTCGCCGACGGCACGGCGTCCGAGATCAAGGCGCTGGCCTCCGGCCGGACCGTGCGCGCCACGGTCGAGCACGTCGACACCGAGGCGCTGAGGACCGTGCAGGGCGTCGAGTCGATCGACGTGCGCGGCGATTCGGTCCTCGTCACCTGCTCGGACAGCGACGCCGTTGCCCGCCACCTGCTGAACCACACCGCTGCCCGCGACCTGGAGATCGCGTCGCGCAACCTGGAGGAGGCGTTCCTCGCCCTCACCGCCGACGACGTCCCGGCCCCTCTGACGCAAGGAGCATCCGCATGAGCACGATCGCCACGTCCCGCACCGTCCCGCCGCTCGGTGGCTTCTCGCCCACCTTCCTGCGCATCGAGCTCAAGCGGCTCCTGCGCAACCGGCGAGCGGTGATCTTCACGCTCGTCATGCCCAGTGCCTTCTTCCTGTTGTTCGGCACCGACTCCTCGTACAGGACCAAGGACGCGGGCTACGGCAACGTCACGGCCTACGTCATGGTGAGCATGGCGGTGTACGGCGCGATGATCGCGACGACCAGCGGTGGCGCGATGGTCGCCACCGAGCGCGCCCAGGGCTGGACCCGCCAGCTGCGGCTGACCCCGCTCAACCCCGTCGCGTACGTCGCGGTCAAGGTCGTCGTCGCGATGTCGATGGGAGCGGTGGCGATCGCGACCGTGTTCGTCGTGGGCCACCTGGTCGGTGCCGAGCTGTCGTTGGGGCGACTCCTGCTGTGCGGGGTGCTGGGCTGGCTGTGCACGCTGGTCTTCGCGGCGCTGGGACTCTTCGTGGGCTACCTGCTGCCCAGCGAGAACGTCATGCAGGTGCTCGGTCCCGCCCTCGCGCTCCTGTCGTTCGCCGGCGGCCTGTTCGTCCCGCTCAACCAGATGAGCGACGTCTTCGCGTCGATCGCGGCGTGGACCCCGGCCTACGGCGTCGGTGTCCTCGCCCGCGCACCGTTCGGCGACGACGGCAGCATCCCCCTGGCAGTCCTGAACGTCCTGGCGTGGGCGGCGGTGTTCGTCGGCGGGGCAGCGTGGGCGATGAGCAGGGACACCAAGCGCGTCTGATGACTAGCCTTGACGCCGTGACCTCGTCCCGGCTCGATCCAGATGCCGGCCCCATGGACCGCGCCCGCTTCGGGCGCCTCCTCGGGGCCGGCGTCTGGCTGTTCTTCCTGACCAACCCCGTCAGCGCGCTGCTCGACCAGGACGACCTGGTGCAGCGCTACGTGGGGCTGGCCGCGCTGGCGGTGTTCGTGCCGGTCTACCTGCACGCACTCAGCCGCATCCCGCAGTTCCACATCCATCGGCAGTACGTCGTCGCCTGGACGTACGTCGCGGTGCTGCTCTCGTGCTTCGCGCTGGTCGTTCCCGGTGCGGGCGACCAGGCCATGACGTGCCTCGTGTTCGTGTGCGCGGTGTCGGTCGCGATCCTGCCGCAGTGGCAGGCGCTCGGCATGGTGATCGCAGCCTTCGCGGGCATCACGGCCGCGGGCCAGTGTGTCGACGGCTGGTCGGCGCACGGCAACAACTTCGCGGTGCTGCTGGCCGCTGCCGCGGTGTACTCGTTCCGGCTCGCGTGGCAGCGTCAGGCACGGCTGGTGCGGGCCGAGCGTGACCTGTCGGAGCTCGCGGTCGAGGAGGAGCGAGCTCGCATCGCCCGCGACCTGCACGACATCCTCGGGCACTCGCTCACGGTCATCACGGTCAAGGCCGAGCTGGCCGGCCGGCTGATCGCGACCGATCCGGAGCGGGCAGCGCGCGAGATCGACGACCTGCAGCGGCTCTCGCGCGACGCCCTGGCCGACGTCCGGTCGACCGCCTCGGGCATCCGGGGCATCTCGTTGCCCGGGGAGATCGCGTCGTCGCGCATGGCCCTGGAGTCGGCGGGCATCGAGCCCGTCCTGCCGACCGTGGCCGACGACGTGCCGTCGCGGTGGCGCGAGCTGTTCGCCTGGACGCTGCGCGAGGGCGTCACGAACGTCATCCGGCACAGCGGTGCGACCCGGTGCGAGGTCGAGCTGCGGGCCGACCGCATCCGCGTGAGCGACGACGGACGGGGGGCCGGACCGGCCCACGACGACGGGAGCGGCCTCGAGGGTCTGCGACAGCGAGCCCGGCTGGCCGGCGCGACCGTCACCACCACGGCCGGGCCCGACGACCGCGGGTTCTCCCTGACCGTGACGGTGCCGGCATGATCCGCGTGCTCGTGGCGGACGACCAGGCGCTGGTGCGCGGTGCGCTCGTGGCGCTGCTGCAGATGGAGGACGACCTCGACGTCGTCGCCGAGGTCGCGCGAGGTGACGAGGTCGTCGACGCGGCGCGTGAGCACACGGTCGACGTCGCGCTGCTCGACGTCGAGATGCCCGGCATGGACGGGCTGTCCGCGGCGCGCGCGGTGAGGGAGGCGCTGCCCGCCTGTCGCGTGCTGATGGTGACGACGTTCGGTCGTCCCGGCTACCTCAAGCAGGCGATGGCAGCGGGTGCCAGCGGGTTCGTCGT
This sequence comes from Aeromicrobium fastidiosum, assembly GCF_017876595.1. Taxonomy (NCBI): domain Bacteria; kingdom Bacillati; phylum Actinomycetota; class Actinomycetes; order Propionibacteriales; family Nocardioidaceae; genus Aeromicrobium; species Aeromicrobium fastidiosum. The sequence goes on from NZ_JAGIOG010000001.1 coordinate 2,638,196, forward strand.
CAAGGACACGCCTGCCCGCCAGCTCGCGGATGCCGTCCGCAGGGTGCACCAGGGGCTACGCGTCGTCGACCCGACGCTCGCTGCGGAGTCGTTGACCCAGGGCGACTCGCCGCTCACCGAGCGCGAGGCCGACGTCCTGCAGGCCGCGCGGGACGGCGGGACGGTTGCCGACGTGGCGGCGGTGCTGTTCCTGTCCGAGGGCACCGTCCGCAACCACCTGTCGAGCGCGATCGGCAAGACGGGTGCCCGCACGCGCGCCGAGGCCGTCCGCGTCGCGGTCGACAACGGCTGGCTCCTGCCGCACTAGGCACCCGGCACCAGGCCCTGAGGACGAGGCCGCCTCCCGTCACAGACGGAGGCGGGAGGTGGCCACGCTCAGCACCGTCCCGAGTGCGATCAGACCGAGCACCCAGAAGGTGCCGACCTGTCCGACGAGGAGCAGCGTCGGGTGGGTGGTCTCCACGCCGTCGCGCAGCACGCCCACGAGCGGAAGGATGTCCCGCCTGCGGGGACTGTCGTACCCGAGGACGCCGATGATCGGGAGGAACCACAGGCCCGCGCCGGCCGTCGCGACGAACGGGCCCAGCACGATCCAGCGCGACCCCTCCGTGCCCTTCGGCGGCCCTTGGAAGAGGATCGAGCCGAACCCGCGGAGCCCCACGAAGCAGATCGCCTCGACCAGCACGGCCAGATAGAGGCACAGGCCGAGTCCGCCCATGATGAGCAGCATGAGTGCCCCGTAGGCGAAGGCCGTGGGTGAGATGGACAGCGAGACGACGACCCACACGGCGACGTAGCCGTAGACCGCCGGCGCGTCCCACGGCCGCCCGGTCCGGGTCCTCGGCGCGTCCGCACTGGCGACCGTCGCGGTGACCGCGCCGAACACCAACCCGGAGAAGGTCCACGCCATGATCCCCGGACCGAAGTCGTCGCCCTCGCCGAACAGCGCCACGCCCACGATCTGTCCGACCACCGCCGTCGCCCACGCCAAGTGGGAGATCACGCCCGAGGCGCGACCGAATGCCCTCCGCAGGGGTCGCCTTCTCGGGGTGGCGGTGCCCGGTCTGCGTCGTGGTCGGTTCATCGGGCACCATCCTGCCGTGTGATCGCGCAGCGCGGGTTGGGGGACAATGGAGGCATGTCCACCTCCCTGTCGCCTCCCCGATCGCTGCGCCTCGGCGACCTCGAGGTCGCCACGCCCGTCGTGCTGGCGCCGATGGCCGGGGTCACCAACGCCGCCTTCCGGCAGCTGTGCGCCGAGCAGGGTGCGGGGCTCTACGTCTGCGAGATGATCACGTCGCGCGGCATCGTCGAGGGTGACCGCACGAGCCTGTCGATGTTGACGTTCGCGCCCAACGAGCAGTTCCGGTCGGTGCAGCTGTACGGCATCGACCCCGACACGATCGGCCGGGCCGTCGAGATCCTGTGCGCCGACCACGGCGTCGACCACGTCGACCTCAACTTCGGGTGCCCCGTGCCCAAGGTGACCCGCAAGGGCGGGGGAGCGGCCCTGCCCTGGAAGGACGTCCTGCTGGGCCAGATCCTGACGGCGGCGGTCTCGGCCGCCGCGCCCTACGGCGTCCCCGTGACGATGAAGACGCGCAAGGGCATCGACGACGACCACCTGACGTACCTCGACGCCGGTCGCATCGCGCAGGACACGGGCTGTGCCGCGATCGCCCTGCACGGACGCACCGCGGTGCAGCACTACTCGGGGCACGCCGACTGGGCGGCGATCGCTGAGCTCAAGGCCTCGGTCGACATCCCCGTGCTGGGCAACGGCGACATCTGGGAGGCGTCCGACGCGATCCGCATGGTCGAGCAGACCGGCGTCGACGGCGTCGTGGTGGGACGTGGCTGCCTCGGTCGTCCCTGGCTGTTCCGTGATCTCGCCGCTGCGTTCGCCGGCGAGACCGTCACGGAGCTGCCGCGCCTCGGCGAGGTCGCCGCGATCATGCGCCGTCATGTCGAGCTGCTCGCCGGGGTCATGGGCGAGGAGCGCGGCTGCATCGAGTTCCGCAAGCACATCGCCTGGTACCTCAAGGGCTTCGCCGCCGGCAGCGAGGTCCGCCACCAGCTCGGCATGGTCTCGTCGTTCGCAGCACTCGACGAGCTCCTGGGACGGCTCGACCCGACCGAGGCCTACCCCGTGGGCGAGCTCGGCACGCCGCGCGGACGTCAGGGCACGCCGAAGCGGGTCGTCGTGCCCGACGGATGGCTCGACTCACGCCTCGTCGACCAGCCGCTCGATCCGCTCGCCGAGGACGCCACGTCGGGCGGCTGAGGGCCTTCCGCTGCCTGCGGCACGCGATCTGTGACGCCCACGGCGCCACGTGTCCGCCGTGACGCCGCTCGTGCCACAGATCGGGGGAGCGGCAGGCTCAGGCCCGCGACGACCTCGCCCGCTCGAGCTGGGCCAGCAGCACCGCACGCGCGTCGTGCTCGTCGAGGTGCCGGCCATCGGCGTCGACCGGGCCCTCGGGCGTGTGCACCTCGACCGTCGCGACCTTGCGGCGTCGCTGCAGCGGTCCCTGGCGCAGCTCGACCGACTGCGTGCGCTGGTGCGGCACGATGCTGGTCGTCTGCTGGATCCACCCCTCGTGAGCCACGAACGCCGCGGCGTCGGCGCCCACCCAGCGGTAGCGCCACCCGATCGGCGCGAAGAGGCGGGAGCGTCGGGGTGCGTGGATGTGCTCGACGTCGGCCGTCGCGTGCGACACGAGCTCGGCGATGACGGCCGCCGCAAGCGCCCGGTCGGCGATCGGCAGCAGGATCGACGACGACGAGTCGCGCTCGTCCTCGCCGTGCGAGGCGTAGCCCGCAATGTCGACCTCGAGCCGTTGCCAGCCCAGCCGCCGCCACACGAACGGCTCCTTGATCGCGATGCCCTGCACGCGATCGAACGGGATGGTCTGCGACGTGCGCGACAACAGGCCCCGCTCGATGCGCAGACCGCGCTCGCCGCGTGACAGCGTGAAGTTCCACTGCTGGAGCACGCGCATCGCGACGATCTGCGCGAGCCACGTCGCGAGCGGGATGATGCCGCCGAGGAGCACCAGCACGCCGACGAACCAGACCGCCAGGACCAGCAGCACGACCGAGCCGATCGCGGCGAACAGGAAGTCGAGCGACAGCAGCGTGCCGATCACGACCCGCTCCGGCGGCACGCGCGTGATGATGCTGCGGTGCTCCTCGCGCGGCTCGTCCAGCGACTCACCGTGCGCCCGCGCCATCAACACGCGCCGCAGGTCACGGGCGTCGGCCAGCGTGAGGAACTTGAGGGTGGAGCGCGAGTCCTTGCCGCCCGCCATCTCGATGCGCAGCTCGGCCAGCCCGAGCACGCGGGCGACCAGTGGCTCGGCGATGTCGACCGACTGGATGCGCTCGTAGGGGATGCGGCGGGACGACTTGGTGACCAGGCCGGTGTTGATGCGCAGCTCGGTGCCGTCGATGACGTAGCGGGTGAACAGCCAGCCGACGTAGCCGATGGCCACGCCGACCACGAGGCCGGCGACCAGCGCGATGCCGAGGCTCACGATGGCGGGGATGTCGCCCCACGAGTCACCGCCGAAGATCGTGCCGACGAGGCCGACGACGACCGCCACCGCGAACCGCGCACCCTGCACGACCGCCGTCAGGGGATGGGTGCGACGCCCCACCGTCTCGGAGGCGGACGGGTCAGAGACCTGCTCCACGCGACTCTCCCAGCTCGGTCAGGCGGTTGCGCAGCCTCGTGGCCTCCTCGGCCGGCAGGCCCGGGATGTCGGCGGCCGTCTCGCTGCTGGCGGTGTGCAGGGTGACGGTCGCGATGCCGTACGCCCGGTCGAGCGGGCCGGCCTCGACGTCGACGAACTGCATGCGGCCGTAGGGGATCGCGACGAGTCGCTTGAACATCACGCCCCGGGTGACCAGGAGGTCGTCAGCGTTCTCGGCATAGCCCCAGCTGCGCTGGTTGCGTCCCGCCCACGTCCATCCCCACACGCCTCCAGCGAGGCCGATCACCGCGACGGGTGTGCCGATCCACCAGAGGTCAGGCAGCACCAGCACGAGCACGACCCCGACCAGCACGACGACGGCCGCGGCAGAGGAGAGCAGGATGCGGCGCACCGTCGCGAGCCGCGGTGAGACACGCTGCCACTCACCGACCGCGGGGGCGAAGAGGTTGTCCATCCGTTCACCCTAGCCACGCCGTGCTGGGCACGCGGCGCTGAGTTGACCGGCCACCGGGCACGGTGGGAGACTGATAGACGCAGACCTCGGATTCTGCCCCTTCCCAGCACGTCATTAGTCAGTCCAGCGCGCGGAGATACAGTCATGGCCAAAGCACTTGTCGGATACCTCGGCGGACCCACCAACGACCAGCTGCAGCAGACGGCAACGATGCGACGTCGCATCGCCGATCTCGAGAACGAGGTCCTGCGCCTCAAGGTCGAGAACGACGGCCTGCTCGCGGCCCTGCGCGAGCGCGTCGACCAGGTCTCGGCCAGCGACCTGGCCGAGCCCGTCTCGCACTGACACGCGCTGACTCCCGGCGGACGTCGCGCTCTGCCGCCGCGCCGCACTAGGGTGGCTCCATCCTGATCGACTGCAGTTCGAGACGTCGCAGTCGCCGTTCGCCGTAGGAGCCACGTTGTACCTCAAGAGCCTCACCCTGCGTGGGTTCAAGTCGTTCGCGTCCTCGACGACCCTGCAGCTCGAGCCCGGCATCACCGCGGTGGTGGGGCCCAATGGCTCCGGCAAGTCCAACGTCGTCGACGCCCTGTCGTGGGTCATGGGCGAGCAGGGTGCCAAGTCGCTGCGCGGCGGCAAGATGGAGGACGTCATCTTCGCCGGCACGTCGGGCCGTCCCCCGCTGGGCCGCGCCGAGGTCGTCCTGACGATCGACAACGCCGACGGCGCGCTGCCCATCGAGTACAGCGAGGTCACGATCTCGCGCACGATGTTCCGCAACGGCGGCTCGGAGTACGCGATCAACGGCAACACGTGCCGCCTGCTCGACGTCCAGGAGCTGCTCAGCGACTCCGGCATCGGGCGCGAGATGCACGTCATCGTCGGCCAGGGCCAGCTCGACAGCGTCCTGCGGGCCACGCCCGAGGAGCGCCGCGGGTTCATCGAGGAGGCCGCCGGCGTCCTCAAGCACCGCAAGCGCAAGGAGAAGGCGCTCCGCAAGCTCGACGCGACGCAGGGCAACCTGACCCGCCTCAACGACGTCCTCACCGAGCTGCGCCGCCAGCTCAAGCCGCTGGGCCGTCAGGCCGAGGTGGCCAGGCGTGCCGCCGTCATCCAGGCGGACGTCCGCGACGCCCGGGCCCGACTGCTCGCCGACGACATCGTCACGGCCCGCACCACGATCGAGACCGAGCTCGCCGACGAGGCCGCCCTCAAGCAGCGCCGCCAGGGCGTCGAGCAGGCGATCGCCGCGGCGCGCGAGCAGGAGACCGAGCTGGAGGACCAGCTGCGGGAGGACTCGCCGAGGCTCTCGGCGGCGCAGGAGACCTGGTACGGCCTGTCGGGGCTGCGCGAGCGGCTGCGCGGCACCGCGGGCCTCGCCAACGAGCGCATCCGCCTCGCCGCGGTCGAGGCCGACGACCGGCGCGAGGGCCGTGAGCCCGAGGAGCTCGAGGCCGAGGCACGCCGTGCGCAGGAGCAGCACGAGCAGCTCAGCGCGGGCGTCGCCCGGGCGACGCAGGCCCTCGAGGCCGTCATCGCCGAGCGGGGCGAGGCCGAGACCGCGTACACCGCCGAGGAGCGTCGCGTCGCGGGCCTGCTGAGGGCCGCCGCCGACCAGCGCGAGGGCCTGGCCCGCCTGCACGGCCAGGTCAACGCGCTCAAGAGCCGCGCCACGGCCGCGGGTGAGGAGATCGGCCGGCTGACCGCCGCCCGGCAGGAGGCCGAGTCGCGGGCCGTCGACGCGCAGCGCCAGTTCACGGCGCTCGAGAACGAGATCGCGGGCCTCAACGCGGGCGAGTCGGGGCTCGACGAGAAGCTCGAGGCCGCCGAGGCCGATCTCGAGCAGGCCATCGCCGGCCTGACGGCTCTGGCCGCCCGGCTCAACGAGGCCGAGCGCCAGCAGGCGGGTCTCGCGGCGCGCAAGGAGGCGCTCGAGCTCGGCCTGTCGCGCAAGGACGGCGCGGGGGCGCTGCTCGCGGCGACCGACGAGATCAGCGGCCTGCTCGGGTCGGTGGCTGCGCTGCTGACGGTTCGCAGCGGCTTCGAGGCCGCGATCGCCGCCGCGCTGGGCTCGGCTGCCGACGCCGTCGCGGTCGACCACCTCGACACCGCCGTCTCGGCGATGCAGCGGCTCAAGTCCGAGGACCTCGGCCGCGCGGGCATGCTGCTGGGCGGGGGAGAGGTCGACGACTCCTCGTGGCCGGGCCTGCCCGACGAGGCGACGTACGCGATCGACGTCGTCGACGGTCCGCCCGCCCTGCAGGGGGCGCTGCGCCGGTTGCTGTTCAAGGTCGCGGTCGTCGACACGCTCGAGCAGGCGCAGGACGTCGTCCGGGTCGCATCCGACGTCACGGCCGTGACGCGCGACGGCGACATCCTCGGTGCTCACTTCGCGGCCGGCGGTTCGACGTCCAAGCAGAGCCTCATCGAGGTGCAGGCCGCCCTCGACGCCGCCGAGACCGATCTCGGCGCCGCGGCGCACACCATCGAGCGGCTGCGCTTCGAGCAGGAGGCGCTGGAGGCAGCGCGTGCCGCGGCCCAGGAGCGCGTCGATGCGTCCCTCGGTGAGCTGCACGAGTCGGACGCCACGATGGCCGCCGTCGCCGAGAACCTCGGGCACCTCGGGGCCACGTCGCGGGCCGCGCGGGGCGAGGCCGAGCGACTCGCCGCCGCGATCGCCAAGGCCGAGGAGTCGATGGCGGGTGACCTGTCGGGGCTCGCCGAGCTCGAGGACCGGCTCGCCCAGGCGCAGTCCGCGCCCGAGGAGGAGCCCGACACGGCCCTGCTCGAGGAGCTGGCCGAGAAGGCGTCGGGATGCCGCCGGGCCGAGACCGATGCGCGTCTGGCGCTGCGCACCAACGAGGAGCGGGCCCGCGCGCTCGCAGCCCAGGTCACGTCGCTGTTCGAGGCCGCCGAGGCCGAGCGCGATGCCCGTGCCCGTGCCGCCGAGCGTCGTGCCCGCCAGCTGCGCGAGGCCGAGACCGCCCGTGCGGTCATCACGGCGGCCGATCACGTGCTCGCGCGGCTCGAGGCGTCGATCGCCGTGGCTGCGTCGCTGCGGGCCAGCATCGAGCAGTCGCGGTCGGGCCGCGAGGAGACGCTGCGCGCCGTGCGCACCCAGCTGCGCGACCTCATGACCCAGCTCGACGGCCTCACCGACACGGTGCACAAGGACGAGATGGCGCGGGCCGAGCTGCGGCTGCGCCTCGAGGGCCTCGAGGCCCGAGCCCTCGAGGAGCTCGGACTCGACGTCGACAGCCTCGTCGCCGACTACGGCCCCGACCAGCTCGTCCCGCCGGTCACGGTGGAAGGTGAGGACGAGTCGCTGCCGGCCGAGCCCGTCCCGTACGACCGCGAGGCGCAGGTCAAGCGGCTGCGCAGCGCCGAGCGGTCGATGGCGATGCTGGGCAAGGTCAACCCGCTCGCGCTCGAGGAGTTCACGGCGCTCGAGGAGCGGCACCAGTTCCTGTCCGAGCAGCTCGACGACCTCCGCAAGACCCGCAAGGACCTGCTCGAGATCGTCGAGGAGGTCGACGCCAAGGTCGAGCAGGTCTTCACCGAGGCCTGGTACGACGTCGAGAGCGCCTTCCAGCACGTCTTCACCCGGCTGTTCCCCGGCGGCGAGGGAGCGCTGATCCTGACCGATCCGCAGAACATGCTGACGACCGGCATCGACGTCGAGGCGCGTCCCGCGGGCAAGAAGGTCAAGCGGCTGTCGCTGCTGTCGGGCGGCGAGCGCTCGCTCGTCGCGGTCGCTTTCCTCGTGGCGCTGTTCAAGGCCCGGCCCAGCCCGTTCTACATCCTCGACGAGGTCGAGGCCGCGCTCGACGACGCCAACCTCGGCCGTCTGCTCGAGCTGTACGAAGAGCTGCGCGCCAACTCGCAGCTCGTCGTCATCACCCACCAGAAGCGGACGATGGAGGTCGCCGACGCGCTCTACGGTGTCTCCATGCGGGGTGACGGCGTGTCGGCCGTCATCAGCCAGCGGCTGCGCGAGGAGGAGCCGGCGTGACGGACGAGCGCGTGGGGCCGCGACTGCGGTCGGAGTTCGTGGCGCTGCGCACCATCACGACGCGGTGGGAGGACGAGGACGTCTACGGGCACGTCAACAACGTCGTCTACTACTCGTACTTCGACACCGCGGTCAACGGCTACCTCATGGCCGCGAGCGGCACCGACACGAGGCGTCTCGACGCGGTCGGCCTCGTCGCGGAGACCCGCTGCGAGTTCCTGCGTGAGCTGGCCTTCCCGGCCGACGTCGAGGTGGGCATCGCCGTCACGCGGCTCGGCACGTCGAGCATCGTCTACCGCCTCGCGATCTTCCAGGGCGAGAGCGACGAGCCGGCCGCGGTCGGTCACTTCGTGCACGTCTACGTCGACGCCGAGACACGCGAGGTGACCCCCGTACCCGACGTCGTCCGCGCGGCGGTGGCCCCACTCGTGGTGGCGTGACGAGTGGGCGGGCGTAGGGTCCGAGCATGACGGATCGCACCACCTACGTCCTGGTCGACGGCGAGAACATCGACGCGACCCTGGGTCAGTCGATCCTCGGACGACGCCCCCAGCCGCACGAGCGTCCCCGCTGGGACCGGCTGCTGCAGTTCGCCGAGGACCACTGGGAGCAGCCGACGCGCGGCCTGTTCTTCCTCGCCGCCAATGGCGAGCTGCCGATGCCGTTCGTGCAGGCGCTGACGTCGATGGGCTTCCAGGCGGTGCCGCTGTCGGGACGCTCCGACGAGAAGATCGTCGACATCGCCATCCAGCGCACGCTGGAGGAGCTGGGCCGCCGCGAGGCCGATGTGATGCTCGCGAGCAACGACGGCGACTTCATCGAGCAGCTGTCACCGCTCGTGGGCGACGGTCGCCGCACGGCGCTGCTGGCGTTCCAGGAGTTCCGCAGCTCGGGCTACGTCCCGCTGTTCGACCGGGGTCTGGAGTTCCACGACCTCGAGTACGGCGTGCGGGCCTTCAACGACACGCTGCCGCGCATCCGCGTCATCCCGATCGACGAGTTCGACCCCAACGACTTCCTCTGACGCCGAGGCGCGGGTTCCGCCCTGCCGAGGCGTGGGTTCCGTCCCGGTAGGGCGCGCGCAACCCGCGCCTCAGGGATGCGCAACCCGCGCGTCAGGGATGCGCAACCCACGCGTCAGCGTGGTGGGGGCTCAGAGGTCGAGCGTCTGCCAGGCGTGGAGCATCCACGGGATCGCCAGCAGCACCGTGGGAGCGACCAGCACCACGACCGATATCGCGTAGGCCGCGACGGACGCCAGCGGGTTGCGCGGGTCGGGGCGCTGCAGTCGCGCCATGCGCACCGCCGCGGCTCCGCCGCTGCCGAGGGCGCCGGCCGGGGTGGGTGCCCCGGCGAGCGCGACCAGGGCCCCGGCCACGGAGGCGTCGCCGTGCGACCGGCGGGCGGCGTCGTCGGCGAGCAGCTCGACCATGATCTGGCTCTGCACCAACGGTGCGTCGGTGCGCAGCACACGCGGGAACGCCCGGTGCAGCACCGTGAACGCCTCCAGCACCAGGTCGTGGCGTCGTCGCACGTGTGCCCGCTCGTGCTCGAGCACCGCGGCGTACTCGCCGGCCGACAGCGTCGAGATCGTCCCCTGCGACACGACGATGCGCGAGGAGGAGATGCCGGGGACGCAGTAGGCGAGCGGCGTCTCCTCCTGCAGGATGCGCAGGGCCGGTGCCATGCCGTCTGCCTCGCCGAGCAGGTCGACGAGGTGGCGCTGCCGGCGTCGTCGCGCCTGCGTCTCGCGGTAGACGCTCCACGCTGCCCACCAGAACCGTGTCCAGACCAGCACTCCTGTGCCCAGGATCGCCAGGTGCAGCGTGACGCGCCACCAGGTCAGCTCATCGTGGGTCACGAGCCACAGGGCCGTGGCCAGTGCGGCACCCGAGATCGCGAGCACCGCGGCGAGGGCGAACGACTGCCACAGCACGATCCCGGCGCGGGGCACGAGCAGCGGCCACGACGTGCGGGCGAGCGCCGCCGGGACGGGGAGGGCCAGCGCCAGCCCGATCAGGCCGAGCAGGACCGGGGTCACTGGGACGTCCGTGCCACGATCTCGTCGAGAGCGGCGCGCAGCGCCTTGGCCTCGTCGGGGTCGACGGTCTGCGCGAAGTGCACGAGGGCCGCGGTGCGGTCGGAGCCTGCCTCGTCGAGCGCGGCGTGCAGCAGCTCGGACGTCGCGGCGTCACGGGTGAGGGCCGGCGCGTACTTGAAGGCGCGTCCGTCGCGGTCCCGGCGCACCATCTGCTTGGTGCCGAGGCGATCGAGGACGGTCATGACCGTCGTGTAGGCGAGATCGTGACCGTGCCCACCGAGAGCGTCGAGCACCTCCCGCACGGACAGCGGGGCGGAGGCGTCCCACAGGACGTTCATGACGGAGCGTTCGAGCTCTCCGAGGCGAGGCATGTGACCCAATCTACTACGTCAGGTAGTAATTCGTCTTGCGGAGTCGCCCTCTGGGTTACTACAGTCGGTAGTAGTTACTACGACTCGTAGTAGACAGATCGACCAAGCGTGGATCAAGGGAGCTGACATGGACGTCCTGGAGCTGGCCCGCTGGCAGTTCGGCATCACGACGGTCTACCACTTCTTCTTCGTCCCCCTCACGATCGGCCTGTCGGTGCTGGTCGCCGCGATGCAGACCGTCTGGTGGCGCACCGGCGACGAGCGCTGGCTGCGGATGACCAAGTTCTTCGGCAAGCTGTTCTTGATCAACTTCGCGATGGGCATCGCCACGGGGATCGTGCAGGAGTTCCAGTTCGGCATGAACTGGAGCGACTACTCGCGCTTCGTCGGCGACATCTTCGGTGCCCCGCTGGCGATCGAGGGGCTGCTGGCGTTCTTCCTCGAGTCGACGTTCCTCGGCCTGTGGATCTTCGGCTGGGACCGGCTCAAGCCCGGCCTGCACCTGGCCTGCATCTGGATCGCGGCCCTCGGCACGGTGTTCTCGGCCTACTTCATCCTGGCCGCCAACTCGTTCATGCAGAACCCCGTCGGCTACACGCTCAACCCCGAGAAGGGACGCGCCGAGCTGACCGACTTCGGTGCCGTGCTGACCAACAAGGTGCTGATGGTGACCTTTCCGCACCAGATCTTCGGCTGCTTCATGGTCGCCGGGGCGTTCGTCGCGGGCGTCGCGCTGTGGCACATGATGCGTCGACCCGACCGCGATGCGGACGCGTTCCGTCCCGCGTTCCGGATGGGTGCCGTCGTGCTGCTCGTCGCCGGCTTCGGCACCATGATCTCCGGCGACTTCCAGGGCAAGGTCATGACCGAGGTGCAGCCCATGAAGATGGCCGCCGCCGAGGGACTCTACGAGGACGCCAAGCCCGCACCCTTCTCGATCCTGACCGTCGGGACGCTCGACGGCTCCAAGGAGGTCTACAAGCTCGAGGTGCCCAAGCTCCTGTCGTTCCTCGGCACGGGCAGCTTCGACGGGCAGGTGCGGGGCATCGACTCCCTGCAGCGCGAGTACGAGCAGAAGTACGGCCCCGGCGACTACTCGCCCAACATCCCCGTCACCTACTGGACGTTCCGCCTCATGATCACGACCGGCGGCCTCGCGATGCTGGCCGGCACGATCATGCTCTGGGCGACCCGCAAGGGCCGCACCCCCACGTCGAAGTGGCTCCTCCGGTCGGCGATCGTCCTGCCGCTCCTGCCGATGGCGGCGAACTCGTTCGGCTGGATCTTCACCGAGATGGGTCGCCAGCCGTGGGTCGTGTTCGGCCTCATGCCGACGGCGTCAGGGGTCTCGCCGAGCACGTCGGTCGCCGAGGTGGCGACCTCTCTGGCGATGTTCACGGTGCTCTACGGCGTCCTCGCGGTCATCGAGGTCAAGCTGCTGCTGCGCTACGTCAAGGCCGGGCTCCCCGAGCTCGAGCCACCGTCCGACCCCGACGACGCCGACGCGCCGCTCGCGTTCGCGTACTGACCGAATCGGACAGGAGACAGTCCCATGGATCTCACGACCTTCTGGTTCATCCTCATCGCGGTGCTGTGGATCGGGTACCTCGTGCTCGAGGGATTCGACTTCGGTGTCGGCATGCTCATGGCGTTGCTCGCGCGCGACGACAAGGAGCGCCGCGTGCTGCTCAACACGATCGGGCCCGTCTGGGACGGCAACGAGGTGTGGCTCATCGTGGCCGGCGGAGCGACCTTCGCGGCCTTCCCCGAGTGGTACGCGACGATGTTCAGCGGCTTCTACATCCCGTTGCTGCTGATCCTGCTGGCGCTGATCGTGCGCATCATCGGCATCGAGTTCCGCAGCAAGCGGCCGGAGCCGGCCTGGAAGCTACGCTGCGACATCGCGATCGTCTTCGGCTCCGTCGTCCCCGCCCTCGTGTGGGGGGTCGCGCTCGCCAACATCGTGCGCGGCGTACCGATCGACGCCGACAAGGAGTACGTCGGCGGTCTGCTCGGACTGTTCAACCCCTACGGCCTGCTCGGCGGGCTCGTGACCCTCACGGTGTTCCTCGTGCACGGCGCGTTCTTCGTCGGCCTCAAGACGACCGGGCCGATCCGGGAGCGCGCGATCGCGATGGGCCTGCGGGTCGGTGTCCTTGCGGCCTTCCTGACGACGCTCTTCGTCGGGTGGACCGCGATGCGCGACGACACCCTGCAGGTCTGGGTGGTCGGCGCGGGCGTGCTGATCGCCTTCGTCCTCGGCCTCGCGGCGGCGAACGCCGGCCGGGACGGATGGGCGTTCGTCGGCACCGCCGTCGCGATCGGCCTGCTGGTCGTGATGCTGTTCGCGGCGCTCTTCCCGGACGTCATGGTCTCGTCGCTCGACCCGGCGTGGTCGCTGACGACCGACAACGCCTCATCGACGCCGTACACGCTGAAGATCATGTCGTGGGTGGCGGTGGCCTTCACGCCGATCGTCGTCGGCTACCAGAGCTGGTCGTACTGGGTGTTCCGCCGGCGCATCGGCGTGCAGCACATCCCGGGGTGACGAGGATGCCTCCTCTCGACCCCCGACTCGTCCGTCGCTCCCGTGGCGTCCGTCGTCTGCTGGGCGTCAGCGTCGTGCTCGGCGTGGGCACCGCCGCGACCGTCATCGCCGTGGCTCACGTCGTGTCGGTCGTCGTGGCCCGCCGGTTCGACGGGCAGCCGATCGCGGCACTGCCGCTCGTGATCCTGGTCGGTCTCGTCGTGCGTGCGGCGGTCGCGTGGACGCACACCACGGTCGCCGCCCGGGCCGCCGCAGCGGTGAAGGCCGACCTGAGGCACGAGGTCGTCGACGACCTGCTCGACCCCCGCCGGCTCGGCCCGCGTCCGAGCAGCGCAGGGGTCGTGACCCTGCTCGGCCCCGGCCTCGACGCCTTCGACGGATACGTCGGCAGGTTCCTGCCGCAGATCGTGCTCTCGGCGCTCGTGCCGCCCGCGATGCTCGTCGCGATCGGTGTCACGGACGTGCTGTCGGCCGTCATCATCGGGGTCACGCTGCCCATGACGGTCGTCTTCCTGGTGCTGGTCGGACTCGTGACCAAGGACCGCGTCGACCGCCGATGGCAGGCGCTCGAACGGGTCGGGCGGCACTTCGCCGACGTGCTCGACGGGCTGACCGTGCTGAAGGTCTTCGGCCGGCGGCAGGAGGACGGGCTGAGGCAGGTGGGCGACCGGCACCGGCGGGAGTCCGGCCGTGCCCTGCGCCTGGCCTTCCTGTCGTCGTTCGTCCTCGACCTGTTCTCGACGCTGGCCGTGGCTCTCGTCGCCGTCAGCGTCGGCCTTCGTGTCGTCGAGGGGCATCTCGCCCTCGGCCCGGGGCTGTTCGTCCTGCTGCTCGCCCCCGAGGCCTTCGCGCCGATCAAGCGGCTCGGCTCGCTGTTCCACGACAGCACGGAGGGGGCGGAGGCGACGGCCGGCCTGCTCGCGCTGCTCGAGCACGACCGGCACAACGGCACGCTCGCGGCACCCGACCTGCGGCGCGCCGAGATCGTGATCGACGGTGTCGTCGTCCGGCACGACGGTCGCGCCGCGCCGAGTCTCGAGCTGTCGCACCACCGCGTCCGTCCCGGCGAGTTCGTGGCCGTCACGGGGGCGTCGGGCAGCGGCAAGTCGACGCTCCTGGCACTGCTCATGGCCTTCGAGCGCCCGACGGCCGGATACGTGTTGGTCGACGACGTCGACCTCGCGTCGATCGACCCGGTCGCGTGGCGCGAGCAGATCGCGTGGGTGCCGCAGGTGCCGGGCCTCGTCGAGGGGACGATCGAGGACAACGTTCGCCTGGGCGACCACGCCGCGTCCGGCGACGACGTGCGGGCCGCTCTGCGGGACGCCGGTGCCGGTGACCTCGCGCTGACCCGCCCGATCAGCGAGTCGGGCACGGACGTCTCGGCGGGGGAGCGGCGGCGCATCGCGATCGCCCGAGCGATCCTGCGCGTCCGGAGCGGAGCGGCACGTCTCCTCCTGCTCGACGAGCCGACCGCGGGGTTGGACGCGGTTCGCGAGGCGGCCGTGCTCTCGACCCTGCGCGGCCTGCCAGTGACCGTGATCGTGGTCGCGCACCGTCCCGAGACGATCGGTGCGGCCGATCGCGAGCTGCGCCTCGGTCGCCGGCTGGTGGACGCATGACGCGCCTCGCATGGGGGCGCGTGTTCGGCGTCCTGTCGCAGCTCGCCGCGATCGCGCTGCTGCTCGTCTCGGCCTGGCTGATCGTCCGGGCTGCCGAGCAGCCGCCCGTGCTCTACCTGATGGTCGCGATCGTCTCGGTGCGGTTCTTCGGCCTGAGCCGCGCAGGGCTGCGCTACGTCGAGCGGCTGCTGACCCATGACGCCGCCCTGGCGCGGGTGACCGAGGCGCGTGTCGCGGCGTACCGGGACCTCGACCGGGTCGCGCCGGCCGGGGTGACGGGACGTCGTCGCGGCGATCTCGTCAGCCGGGTCGTGTCCGACATCGACGCCGTGCAGGACCGGATGCTGCGGCTGCGCTCACCGTGGGTCGTGGCTCTGGTGTCGATCGCGGCGACGACGGTGCTCGTCGCCGTGATCGATCCGGCCTCGGGCCTGGTGGTCGGCGGAGCAGCCGGCGCGGCCATGGCGCTGGTGAGGGTCATCGTGCCGTGGGCGGTCCGGCGGTCGGGTGACGACTCGTCCGGCTGGCGGGGCGATCTGGCCGCCGACGTCAGCCATGGCGTGATCGCTGCCCCCGACCTCGTTGCGTATGGTGCCACCGAGCTGCTGCGCGAGTCGGCGCACCGCAGCATCGACCGACTGGCCTCGGCACAGCGCAGCACAGCGCGCCTCGCGGGCATCGGAGAAGCCGTGGTGCTGGTCGCGACCGGCATCGCAGTAGCCGTCGTCGCGGGGATGTCGGCCGGGCTCGCTCCCGTGCTGGTCGGGGTCGTAGTGCTGGCACCCATCGCGCTGATCGAGCCGTTGACGGCTGTCGCCGACGCGGAGGGCCTGCGACCGTCCATCGAGGATGCCGAACGCCGCCTGGCTGAGCTGGCCGACGCACGTGAGGCCGTCGCCGATCCTGTCGTCGCCCGCTCGGCGCCGACGGCGTTCGCCCTCGACGTCGATGCCCTCGCGGTCGGCTGGACCGACATCGTCGCGTCCGGGATCGACCTGGTGCTGGCCGAGGGGGAGGTCGTGGCGGTCGCCGGGCCGAGCGGCTCGGGCAAGAGCACGCTCGCCCTGACGTTGTCGCGCCTGGTCGAGCCGCGCGCGGGAGCCGTCCGGCTGGGAGGCGTCGAGGTCCGCGAGCTGGCCGCTGCCGACGTCCGCTCGACGATCGGCTACCTGGCGCAGGACGAGATCGTGTTCGACACGACGATCCGCGAGAACCTGCGCATCGCCGCACCGTCGGCGTCCGATGCGGACCTGCTGGAAGCACTGGGACGAGCCGGGCTCGCCGACTTCGTGGAGTCGTTGCCGGACGGCCTCGACACGGCAGTGGGGGAGCGCGGCAGTCGTCTGTCGGGCGGTGAACGCCAGCGGCTCTGCCTCGCACGGCTGGTCCTCGGCGGTCACCGGGTGCTCGTGCTGGACGAGCCGACCGAGCACCTCGACGAGGAGGCGGCGGAGGCGCTGCTCGACGACGTCCTCGCCCTCAGCCCGGAGCGCAGCATCATCGTCGTGACGCACTCCCCGCGCGTCCTCGACCGGGTGGGACGGACCCTCGAGCTCGGCTGTCCGGGCAGGCCTGTGGGCCGCCGGACTCGTGGTCAGGCGGCTGGGGTGTAGGTGGTTCGTCGTCGGCGTCGGATGGGGCGGCCGTGGCGGGTGGTGAATTCGAAGCCGGTGACGGCGTTGCCGGTGATGTGCAGGTTGCCGCGGTGGAGGAGGTGGTGGCAGCGGGTGCAGAGGCCGACGAGGAGGTCGAGGTCGGTGGGCCCACCCTGTGACCACCAGACGGAGTGATGGATCTCCAAGTGGGTGTGATGGCAGCCGGGTGCGGCGCAGACCCCTTGTTGTCTGGCGATCACGGCACGGCGTTGCTTGAGGTTGGGCTGGTACTTCGCGGTGCCGACGTTCAGCACTTGGGCTTGTTGGCCGTGGCCGCCTTCGCTCATGAGGAATGCGGTGGCCTCGCTGATGCACATGAAGTACATGAGCAGGTGTGGCCCGATCGGCCCGAACCCGGCCAGATGGGCGGGTTTCACGTCGGGCATCGGTGACGGGGTCCGCAACGGGTTTTCGTTGGTCTGGTGGACGTGGTCGGCGGCTGCGGCGACGGTCTCGGCGTCGACGAACACTGACACGTGGGGTTTGACGCCCTTGTCCGACGGCAGGCCGTTTCCGAGGATGTCGGTGAGCAGGTCGTCGATGCCTTGGACGCGGCGTTCGGAGCCGGTGCGGGTGTCGTCCTTGTCGGTGGGTGCGGAGATGGCGTCGAGGACTTTTTTGAGCTTGGCGCCGGTGATGGCGTTGAGGAACCCGGTGACGTGCCAGCCGTCGGGGACGGCGTTGACCTGGAAGTCTTGTTTGTCCATGCCGCGTAGGTGGGCGTCGTCGAGGTCTTCGGGGTGCTTGATGTCTTTGAGCTCGCGCAGGATCTGGAACAACGCACTGGGTTCGGTGGTCTCGGCGACGACCAGCAGTGGTTCTTGGAGGTCGAGCATGATGTCGAGGCCGAGGTGTTTGAGCCCGAACGCCAATGCGCGCAGGTGGTGGGCGTTGACCCGTCCGGCGGTGGCGGCGTCGGCGAACAGGGGCAGGTCGCGCAGCACGGCGGTGTTGCGGACCAGCATCGATGCGACACCGGCGTCGACGTGCAGCTGGGTGCGGACCCACGCGTTCAACGTGGAGGTGCCGTCGATCTCGTAGTCCTTGGACGCGTCGAGGTCGGCCAGCAGCGTCGAGATCGTCGCGTCCAAGGCGTCGCGGGCAGCCTGGGCTGCGTGCAATCGGGCGCGGACGTCACCGGACTCCAGGGCGTGCGCGGCTTCGCGCATCGCCTCGATCGCCGGTGCTGAGTTCATACCCCCAACCTAGTCGAACAGGTGTTCGAGCGACAGGGTACAAAGTCCTGCAATACCGGGACAATTCTCCTGTCGGTCCCGTCTGATTGGATGCCTCCGAACAGGCTCGGCGTCCATGGCGTGGCCGCAGTCTCCGAGGACCGAGGCGCCCGGGGCAGGCGCGAGGGAGCACCTGGCCCAGGCCTACGGATAGAGCGCCACGCCGACTGGCGCCGAGCCCAACGCCTAGGATCGTCCGGTGACCACGAACGAGCTCATCGCCCTCATCGGCATCATCGCCGCCGTCCTCGTCGTCGGAGGAGGTGCCGCCTTCGTCCTGACGCGCGGCCGTCGCCAGCTCCCGCCGAGCGAGCCGAAGCGTCAGATCGAGGAGCCGGCCGAGCCGACGTTCATCTCGCCCGATCCGGAGGTCCCGGCCGAGCCTGAGCCCGAGTCGGAGTCTGCGGTCGACACCCTCGAGCGCCCCGAGGCACCACAGGGACGTCTCGTCCGGCTGCGCGCGCGGCTGGCGAAGTCGCAGGGATCGCTCGGCAAGGGCCTGCTCGCGGTGCTCGGACGCTCGACGCTCGACGACGCAGCCTGGGAGGAGATCGAGGACACCCTGCTGGCCGCCGACGTCGGGGTGACCGCCACCGACGAGCTCGTGACCAACCTGCGTACGCACCTGCGGGTCGAGGGCATCACCGATCCCGAGCAGGCCAAGGTCGCCCTGCGCGCCGAGCTGGTGCGCCTGATCGACCCGACGCTCGACCGCTCCCTGACGGCCACCGGCGCCGACGGCAAGCCCGGCGTCGTCCTCGTCGTCGGTGTCAATGGCACGGGCAAGACCACGACCGTCGGACGCCTCGCCCGCGTGCTCGTCGCCGACGACAAGAGCGTCGTCCTGGGTGCTGCCGACACGTTCCGCGCCGCCGCCGCCGATCAGCTGCAGACCTGGGGCGAGCGCGTCGGCGTCCCCACCGTCCGAGGACCTGAGGGCGGTGACCCTGCCAGCGTCGGCTTCGAGTCGGTCCAGCGCGGCATCGCCGACGCTGCGGACGTCGTGCTGGTCGACACGGCCGGACGCCTGCACACCAAGTCGGGTCTCATGGACGAGCTCGGCAAGGTCAAGCGCGTCATCGAGAAGCAGGCACCCGTCACCGAGGTGCTGCTGGTCATCGACGCCACGACGGGCCAGAACGGCCTGACGCAGGCACGGGTGTTCGGCGAGGTCGTCGACGTCACGGGCATCGTCCTGACCAAGCTCGACGGCACGGCCAAGGGCGGCATCGTCATCGCGGTGCAGCGCGAGCTGGGCGTCCCGGTCAAGTTCGTGGGCCTCGGCGAGGGTGCCGACGACCTCGCCCCGTTCGACGCCGACGAGTTCGTGGACGCGCTGCTGTCCTGAGCCCCCGGGGTCAGTGGCGGTGGTTCGCGACCGCGAATGCCGCGGCGCCGATGGCCAACTGACCGAACAGCAGCAGGGCCAGGACCATCGACGCCCCGGCACCGAGGGCGATCGCGACGGCAGCCACGCCCGTCGCGGGCAGCGAGCAGATGCCGAGCACCGCGAGTGCGTGGGTGAGCACTGCGTCGTCGCGCTCGTCACCGGACTGCGTGAAGGAGCGCTCGAACGTGCTCGCGGTGGCGGGTCGCGTGGCTGCACGCCACGAGGCGAGGGCCGCGCCGGCCACGGCCAGCAGTCCGCCGGCCAGGAAGCCGGTGCCCATGTTGCCCGGACCGTGCTCGCGCAGTGCGATGCCGCCCACCACGACGACCACCAGGCCGGCGGCGAGACCCGCCAGGGTCGCTGCTCGCCAACGGGCGGGGGTGCTCTCAGCTCTCGACATGGAAGATCTCCTCGACGGTGGTCGTGAAATGGCGGGCGATCGTGATCGCGAGCGGTAGCGACGGGTCGTAGCGCCCGGTCTCGATCGAGTTGATGGTCTGTCGCGAGACGCCGAGCGCCTCGCCCAGTGCGCGTTGCGACAGACCTGCGGCCTCGCGCAGGGACCGGACGTCGTTGTCCACGCGGTGCTCGCTCTCGTTGACGTCTGCCGCACATGATGTCAAGCATGCTTGACGTGACAAGGCTACTTGACTCAACGTGCGAAGACAAGCGTCCTTGACCATGCGCGACATGAGCCTCGTAACGCGGTGTTAACACGGCATCGGATTTCGTGACACGGTCGCAACATCGGGCACCGCGTCCTGAAACGCCCCGACCTCAGGCTGAGACGCAGCGGACGGCACCTCGTCCGCGCACTCACCTTCGGAGGTTTCATGGATACCGGCGACACCGCGTGGATCCTGGCCAGCTCGGCCCTCGTCCTGCTCATGACACCAGGACTCGCGTTCTTCTACGGCGGCATGGTCCGCTCGAAGACCGTCCTCAACATGATGATGATGAGCTTCTCGGCTCTGGCCATCGTCCCCGTGCTGTGGGTCCTCTACGGCTACTCGATCGCGTTCAGCCCTGACGGCAACAAGTTCCTGGGCGGCTTCGAGCGCCTGGGTCTGCAGAACATCACCGCCGACTCGGTCTACGGGACGATCCCCGAGTACGTCTTCGTCGGATTCCAGCTGATGTTCGCGATCATCACGCTGGCCCTGATCAGCGGCGCGATCGCCGACCGGGCCAAGTTCAGCGCCTGGATCGTGTTCTCGGTCGTCTGGATCTCGGTCGTCTACTTCCCGGTCGCGCACTGGGTCTTCGACTTCAACGAGGACAGCGGCGGCTGGATCGCCACCCACCTGCAGGCCGTCGACTTCGCCGGCGGTACCGCGGTGCACATCAACGCCGGTGCGGCCGG
The DNA here is from genome assembly GCF_017876595.1 of Aeromicrobium fastidiosum. Classification (NCBI taxonomy): domain Bacteria; kingdom Bacillati; phylum Actinomycetota; class Actinomycetes; order Propionibacteriales; family Nocardioidaceae; genus Aeromicrobium; species Aeromicrobium fastidiosum. The sequence continues at coordinate 2,658,603 of NZ_JAGIOG010000001.1, forward strand.
TCTGGCGCTGGCCCTGGTGCTCGGCAAGCGCGTCGGCTGGCGGCGCGACCCCATGCGTCCGCACAACCTGCCGTTCGTCCTGCTGGGTGCTGGCCTGCTGTGGTTCGGTTGGTTCGGCTTCAACGCCGGTTCGGCCGTCGGAGCCAACGGCCTGGCCGGACTGGCCTTCGTCAACACCGCGGTCGCGACGGGTGCCGCGATCATCGGCTGGATCGCGGTCGAGTTCTTCCGCGACAAGAAGGGCACGAGCCTCGGTGCCGCATCGGGTGCCGTCGCCGGCCTCGTGGCGATCACCCCGGCCGCCGGTGCGCTGTCGCCGTTCGGCTCGATCTTCCTCGGTCTGGTCGCCGGCGTGCTTTGCGCCCTGGCCGTCGGCCTGAAGTACAAGCTCGGCTACGACGACTCGCTCGACGTCGTCGGCGTCCACCTCGTGGGTGGTCTGGTCGGCACCCTGCTGATCGGTCTGCTCGCCGTCGGCGACGGCCTGTTCTACGGCGGCAGCCTCGATCTGCTCGGCAAGCAGTTCGTCGCAGCGGCCGTCGTGCTGGTCTACTCGTTCGTCCTCACCTACGTCATCGGTAAGTTGATCGACGTGACGATCGGCTTCCGCGTCTCGGAGGAGGACGAGGTGACCGGCATCGACCAGGTCGAGCACCTCGAGACGGCCTACGACTACGGAAGCAGCAGCGGCGGATCCAATCTCTTGAAGGAGCTCTGAGCATGAAGCTGGTCACCGCGGTCATCAAGCCGCACAAGTGGGAAGAAGTCCGAGAGGCGCTCGCCGCCGCCGGTGTCGCCGGCATGACGGTCACCGAGGCCAGCGGCTACGGACAGCAGAAGGGCCACACCGAGGTCTACCGCGGTGCGGAGTACGACGTGTCGCTCGTGCCGAAGATCCGGCTCGAGGTCGTCGTCGACGACGCCGACGTCGAGAGCGTCGTCGCGACGATCACGTCATCGGCCCAGACGGGCAAGATCGGCGACGGCAAGGTGTGGGTCATCCCGGTCGACTCGGTCGTGCGGGTGCGCACGGGCGAGACCGACGAGGCAGCTCTCTAGCCACACCACCACCCCAGGGCGGTGCGCCAGCGTCCACTTCGATCACCGGAGTGGACGCCAGCGCACCGCCCTCGGCGTCGGCGGCACCACTAGCCTGTCGGGGTGACCGATCACCCCGAGCTGGCCCAGCACCGCGCCGACCGTGCCCTCGAGGCCGACCGCCGGCTGCGTCACCTGTTCGCCGACGCGGCACCGTCACAGGGCGGCGACCCCCGCGAGGGCTCGGGCCTGGCTCTGGTGGCGGTCGGCGGCTACGGACGCTCCGAGCTGTCGCCGTTCAGCGACCTCGACGTCGTGCTGCTCCACGATCCGTCGCTCGACGACTCGCTGGTGCGGGAGGTCGCCGAGGCGATCTGGTATCCGCTGTGGAACGACGGCGTCGCCCTCGATCACTCGGTGCGCGACACGATCCAGATGCGGGCCGCCGCGGCCACCGACCACCGGGCCGCGATGGGGATGCTCGACGCCCGACCCGTCGCGGGTGACGCCGGACTCGTCATGACGCTGCGGTCGCAGGTGCTCGCCGACTGGCGGCGGGAGGCCCGCGTCCGCGTCGAGGAGGTGCGCGCGGCCCGCACCACCCGCCTCGAGCGGGCCGGCTGGCTGGCCCACGCGGCCGTCCCCGACCTCAAGGAGTCCGGGGGAGGCCTGCGCGACAGCGTCATCCTGCGGGCGCTGGTCGCGACGTGGCTGATCGACGTCCCGCACGGCGAGTCCGAGGCGCTGCGCAGCGAGCTGCTCGACATCCGCGACGCGCTGCACCAGACCGTCGGCCGGCGGGTCGAGCGGCTGGACGCCGAGGTCGTGCCCGACGTCGCCCGGTTCCTCGGCATGGAGCCCGTCGAGCTCGACCTGCACGCCCGGCAGGTCGGACGTCGTATCGCCCACCTCGCGTCCCTCGCGTGGCGCAAGGTCGACGACGCCCTCGAGCCCATCACCCGCAAGGGTGCGATCACGCCGCGCGGGCCCCTCGTGACATCGCTCGACGACGGCGTCGGCGTGCTCGACCGCGAGGTCATCGTCACGAGGGACGCCGACCCGTCCACCGATCCCGAGCTGGCGCTGCGAGCGGCAGCGGCGGCTGCCCGCCGGGGGCTCCCGATCAGCGCGGGCTCGGCGCGCCGGCTCGCGACCACGATGGGCGACCTGCCGCGCCCGTGGTCGCCGACGGCCACGCGGCACATGGTCGACCTGCTGACCGCGGGCCCGGGCCTGCTGCCGGTGTGGGACGAGCTCGACTTCGCGGGCGTCGTCGACCGGGTGCTGCCTGAGTGGGAGGCGATCCGGCTGCGCGGCTCGTCGTCGCCCGTGCACCGCTTCACGGTCGACCGGCACAGCCTCGAGACCTGCGTCAATGCCGCCGGTCTCAAGCGGGACGTCGCGCGTCCCGACCTGCTGGCCGTGGCGGCGCTGCTGCACGACATCGGCAAGGGGCGCGAGGGCGACCACTCGCAGGTCGGCCAGCCGATGGCCGTCGACATCGCGAGGCGGTGGGGCTTCGACGACTCCGACGCCGAGACGATCGGACGCCTCGTGCGGTGGCACCTGCTGCTGCCGACCATCGCGACCCGTCGTGACATCGAGGACCCCTCCACCGCGGCCAATGTCGCCGAGATCGTCGGCACCGAGGACTTCCTCGACCTGCTCAGCGCGCTGACCGCGTCGGACGCCCGCGCCACGAGCCCGACGGCCTGGTCGGGCTGGCGACAGGGGCTCATCGAAGGACTCGTCGGCAAGGTGCGCCGCGTGCTCGACGACTCCGTGGCGACGCCCGACGCGACGACCTACGAGGGCTGGCCCGCGCACGTGCCGATCCCCGACCACGGCACGACGGGACCGTCCGACTTCACGTTGACCGTCGAGCCGCACCGGGGCGGGTCGCTGCTCACGATCGTCACCGCCAATCGGGCCGGAGTCATGGCCGATCTCGCCGGGGGACTGGCACTCGCGGGTCTCGCGATCCGCTCGGCCCGCACTGTGACCCTCGGCGATGCCGCCGTGACCCTGTGGGAGGTGTCGCGCGCCGACGTCGACCCGGGCCGCCTCATCGACCGGCTCCGGCCCGCGATGGCCGGCGAGCTCGACCTGGCCGGGCGACTCGAGCTGTCGTCGATCGCGGACGCGCCGGACGCCCGCGTGCGCCTGCTGGGCCGGGTCACCGAGACCGCGACCGCGATCGAGGTGCGTGCGCTCGACCGGCGTGGCCTGGTGTGGACGGTCTGCGACCAGATCGCGTCGTCGGGACTCTCGATCCGGTCGGCGCACATGTCGACGTACGGCGACGAGGTGCGCGACGTCTTCTACGTCGTCGACGGCGAGGGACAGCGGCTCGACGACGCCACGTCCGAGGCCCTGCGCGCGGCCATCGCGTCCGCCCTCGCCTGACCCGCCACCGACCCCTGGGCGGTGCGCTGGCGTCCAAGATCGCGCGCGGGCTGGACGCTGGCGCACCGCCCGCGCAGGGGGACGTCATCGGGGACTCGGTTAGAGTTGACCAGATCTCGTTTCTTCCACCTGAGGACGCCGCAGACCCATGTTCGACACCCTGCAAGACCGCCTGCAGTCAGCGTTCAAGAACCTGCGTGGCAAGGGTCGACTCTCCGAGGCCGACATCGATGCCGTCGCCCGCGAGATCCGCGTCGCCCTGCTCGACGCCGATGTCGCCGTGTCTGTCGTCCGCGAGTTCATCGCCCGGGTCAAGGAGCGCGCCCTCGGTGCCGAGGTCAGCCAGTCGCTCAACCCGGCCCAGCAGGTCATCAAGATCGTCAACGACGAGCTCATCGAGATCCTCGGTGGCGAGACCCGTCGCATCCGCTACGCCAAGACCGGCCCGACCGTCATCATGCTCGCGGGCCTGCAGGGTGCCGGCAAGACGACCCTCGCCGGCAAGCTCGGTCTGTGGCTCAAGGAGCAGGGCAAGTCGCCGATGCTCGTCGCGGCCGACCTCCAGCGCCCCAATGCCGTCACGCAGCTGCAGGTCGTGGGCGAGCAGGCCGGCGTCAAGGTCTTCGCCCCGGAGCCCGGCAACGGCGTCGGGGACCCGGTCGCCGTCGCCCGCGCGGGTCTGGCCGAGGCGCAGCGCACGCTCCACGACGTCGTGGTGGTCGACACCGCCGGACGTCTCGGCATCGACGCCGAGCTGATGCAGCAGGCCGCCGACATCCGCGCGGCCGTCGACCCCGACGAGGTGCTGTTCGTCATCGACGCGATGATCGGCCAGGACGCCGTCGTCACCGCCGAGGCGTTCCTCGAGGGCGTCGACTTCACCGGCGTCGTGCTGACCAAGCTCGACGGCGACGCCCGCGGTGGTGCCGCGCTCTCGGTCCGCTCGATCACGGGTCGCCCCATCATGTTCGCGTCGACGGGCGAGAAGCTCACCGACTTCGACGCGTTCCACCCCGACCGCATGGCCGGCCGCATCCTCGACATGGGCGACATGCTCACGCTCATCGAGCAGGCCGAGAAGGCCTTCGACTCCGAGCAGGCCGCCAAGGACGCCGAGAAGCTCATGGGTGGCTCGTTCACCCTCGACGACTTCCTGAAGCAGATGGAAGCCATCTCCAAGATGGGCTCGATGACCAAGATCATGGGCCTGATCCCGGGCATGGGTCAGTACAAGGAGCAGATCGAGAACTTCGACGACCGCGAGGTCGACAAGATCAAGGCCATCATCTTGTCGATGACGCCGGCCGAGCGCGACAACCCCAAGATCATCGACGGCTCGCGTCGCGCCCGTATCTCGAAGGGCTCCGGCACGCAGGTCAAGGACGTCAACGGCCTGGTCGACCGGTTCTTCGAGGCCCGCAAGATGATGCAGCAGATGGCCAAGGGCGGCGGGATGCCGGGCATGCCGGGCCTGCCCGGTGTCGGCAAGCGTGCCGGGGCCAAGCAGAAGCCGCAGCAGAAGAAGAAGGGCAAGCGCGTGTCGGGCAACCCGGCCAAGCGGGCCGCCGCGGCGTCCGGCGCGCCTGCGAAGAACGAGGGTGCCAACGCCTTCGGCTTCCCGGCGCAGGGCGATCAGCCGTTCGAGCTGCCCAAGGAGCTCAAGGACCTGATGTAGTCGGCCCTCGGTCGATCCGGTCGAGCACGCGAAGCCTCCACCACGTCCCGAGCACGCCGAGCAGGCAGATCATCGCCGCGGCGCTGTCCTGCACGAGTTCGGTGCCGGACGCCACCGAGTCGTCGTACGGCTCGACCAGGAACGGCATGGCGGCACCGACCAGCACGGTGCCGACGACGAGGGCGGCGACGTGGTCGTCGGTCCAGCGGGGGCTCGTCGACCACCGGCCGACGACCCCGATGGTCGCGGTTACGACCACGACGCCCACCGCGGCGGCGGCAGCACCCTCGCCGGGCAGGTACAGCAGGTAGGCCGCGAAGCCCAGGCCGAGCACGACGGCGGGCCGGGGCACGCGGACGTCCGTGACGTCGCGCCGTCGCCACCGCAGGGCCGCCAGCACGAGGAGCGCGACGACCGCGAGTGCCGTCAGCGTCTGGACGGGTCTCGCCTGGAAGCCGTGCCCCTCGTCCTCCTTCACGCCGAGGTGGTTGACGACGCTGGCCAGCACGTAGATCGTCGCGACGACGGGCACCCCGCGACGTCCGAGCCACGGCCTGCGCCGTCCCGGGGCGCGCGTCCACGCCTCCGCCAGGGCGATGGGCGTCGCCATGCTCGCGACGACGTGCCCGCTCAGGAAGGCCAGCGCCCAGTAGAGGCTGATGTCGATGCCGCCGACGTGGACGGGGTGCTGGAAGTCGTACCGGCCGTACGCCGGGTTGAACAGCGACTGGTCGACGACGCCGGCCTGCAGCACGCCGAAGGCAGCGCCCAGCAGCAGCATCGTCGGCCAGCCGCGCCCCGTCCGACGTGCCACCTCGCGGATCAGCAGTGCGGCGCACCCGTAGAGCGGCGACAGGAACAGCAGGATCAGCGGGAGGTCCACCACAGGGAAGCCGCCCCAGGCCATCTCCGCGAACCACGGGGCCGCGACGAGCACGCCGATGACGGGTGGCCAGGTCGTCCGAGCTGTCATGTCCTCGACGCTAGGTGGGGTGAGGCCTGCCCAGCATCGTCCGTCCGTCTGCCGATCGGCGACGAAAGTCGTAGCCGCGGCTCGCGCGAGACACGGAGGAGGCATACGGTTCGAGACATGCATTCCTCCCCGCTGGTCGTGGTCATGGGCATCTCCGGAGTCGGCAAGTCGGCCGTCGGTCATGAGCTGGCCGACCGGTTCGGCGTCGAGTACGCCGACGGCGACGACTTCCACTCCGAGGCCAACATCGCGAAGATGTCGGCCGGCACGCCCCTGACGGACGACGACAGATGGCCCTGGCTCGAGAAGATCGGCCAGTGGCTCGCGGTGCACGGCGCGGACGGGGGAGTCATCAGCTGCTCGGCGCTGCGGCGCGTCTATCGCGACGTGCTGACCGACGCCGCCCCCCGCACCCAGTTCCTGCACCTCACGGGCGACCACGACCTCATCCGATCGCGCATGGAGGGCCGTGACCACTTCATGCCGCTGTCGCTGCTGGAGTCGCAGGAGAAGACCCTCGAGCCGCTGCAGGACGACGAACGCGGGTGGGCCTTCGACATCACGCCGCCGCCCGACGTGATCGTCGCCGAGTTCGTCGAGCGGGCCGGACTCGACCAGGAGGACGTCCGATGATCAGCTCCCTCGCCACCGCCACGGGTGACCCCGTCGAGGCCGTTGCCGGCACGGGTCAGCTCGTCACCGCCGCACTCGTCGGCATCGCGGTGCTCGTCGTCGCCATCACGTTCTTCAAGGTGCACCCGTTCCTCGCGCTGATCCTCGGCTCGCTGACGGTCGGCGCGATCGCGGCCCGCGACATGCTCGACGTCGTCGACAGCTTCAGCACGGGCGTCGGCGACACCGTCTCGGGCGTCGGCGTGCTGATCGCCCTGGGCGCCATGTTCGGCAAGCTGCTGGCCGACTCCGGCGGGGCCGACCAGATCGTCGACACGATCGTCGGACGGTCGAGCCCGCGGATGCTCCCGTGGTCGATGGCTGCCATCGGGGCCATCATCGGCCTGCCGATGTTCTTCGAGATCGGTCTCGTGTTGCTGATGCCGGTCATCTTCCTCGTCGCCAAGCGGGCCGAGCGGTCCATCATCTCCCTGGGCATCCCGGCGCTCGCGGGGCTGTCGGCGATGCACGGCTTCGTGCCGCCGCACCCCGGACCGCTGGCGGCGATCGACGCCGTGGGTGCCAACCTCGGCCTGACCCTGGGCCTCGGCATCCTGGTCGCGATCCCGACGATCGTCGTCTCGGGCCCGGTCTTCGCCCGCTTCGCCGACAGGTGGGTGCCCGTGCCGGCCGGTGACCTCTACGACGCCTCGTCCGACAAGCGCGAGCGCCGCCCCAGCTTCGCCGCGACGCTCGCGACGGTGCTGCTGCCCGTCGTGCTGATGATGGCCAAGGCCTTCGGCGACATCCTGGTCGACGAGGGCACCACGTTGCGCAGCGTCCTCGACTTCATCGGCGAGCCCTTCGTCGCGCTGCTCATCGCCGTGATCGTCGCGATCTTCACGTTCGGCATTGCGACGGGGATGTCGAAGGACGAGGTGTCGGACGTGCTCAGCAGCTCGCTGCCGCCCATCGCGGGCATCATCTTGATCGTCGGCGCGGGCGGCGGCTTCAAGCAGACGCTGATCGACACCGGCATCGCGCAGGTCGTGGCCGAGTTCGTCGAGGACTCCGGCGTCTCGGTGCTGCTCATCGCGTGGCTCGTCGCGGTCGTGATCCGCCTCGCGACCGGATCGGCCACGGTCGCCACGGTCACCGCGGCGGGCATCATGAAGCCGATCGCCGACGGTCTGCCCGCCGGCGAGGTGTCGCTGCTGGTGCTCGCGATCGGTGCCGGGTCGGTGTTCTTCTCGCACGTCAACGACGCCGGCTTCTGGCTCGTCAAGGAGTACTTCGGGCTCTCGGTCGGCCAGACGATCAAGAGCTGGTCGATCATGGAGACGGTGCTGTCCGTGTCGGGTCTCCTCGCGGTGCTGGCGCTCGACGTCGTCATCTGACGCGCATCGGCCGCACCCATCAGGCGACGGGTGCGGCCGGTGACGGACGTCAGTTCACGCGGTAGTCGGAGACCGGGCTCCCGATCGCGGTCGACGGCCCGGGCGAGATGAACTGCTCGTAGCGGGTGTCGTCGTCGACGTACCGCTTGAGCCACGACAGCGTGTGCTTCGCGATCGTGGTGTTCGAGGTGACGGGCGCGAAGTGGCTCGCGCCGCGCAGCTCGAGGTAGGCCTTGCGCTCGGCTCCGCTCAGCGAGTTGTAGAAGGGGATCGAGTGCGAGGTCGTGGGGGCGACGGTGTCGTTCTGCGCGCCGATCACGAGCGTCGCGGCCTCGACCTCGGGCCAGGTCTTGTCGAGGTTCCATCCCGTCAGCGGCACCGCGGCCTCGAGCGAGCGACGCGTCTTGGCGGCCTCGAGCGTGCCTCCACCGCCCATCGAGTGACCGACGACGGCCTGCCGGGTGGCGTCGATGCGCGGGCCGACCGTGCTGTCGCCGATGGCCTGGTCGAGGGCGGCGAGCAGCTGGGAGCCGCGGGACGTGGGCTGGTCGTAGCGCGTGGTCGTGTCGATCGTGACGACGACGAAGCCGAACGACGCCAGGCGCGGCCCGAGCCAGGCGATCGTCGACTGGCTGGCGGTGTAGCCCGGCGAGATCGCGACGACGCCGAACGTCCCGTCGGCCGTGCTGGTGGGGTAGTAGATGGTGCCGCCGCCGAAGCCGCGGGCGGACAGCGCCGAGATCGTCTTGGTGCTCACGGCGTACGTGCCGCGGGTGGCCTCGATGCTGGTGTTGGTGGGTGCCGGACCGCGTTGATAGGGGTTGTCGGCGGCGACCGCTGGCGTCGAGGCCAGTGAGCCGATCGTGAGGGCCGCCGCGCTGAGTGCGGCGGCCAGGGTGCGAGTGATGCGCATGGTGCTGGTTCCTTCCAGTCGGTGCGACGGCCGACTGGGACAGGTGTCGCAGGATCGCGACGTGGTGCGTCCCCCCGATGTGACCGTCGCCAGATGTGTGCCATCAGGATGGAGACAGTCCGCGATCGTGTCAAAGGCCGGGACGTCGGCTACGCCGCGAGCGAACCGTGACATCTGTCGTGGAGGAACGTCGGTGGGCCGGGCTAGCCTGAGGCCATGCTGATCCCGCTCTTGCGGACGTACCTCGCCCCGTACAAGCGGCCCATCGCGATCGTCCTGTTCTTCCAGCTCGTCCAGACCCTGGCCAACCTCTACCTGCCGGGCCTCAACGCCGACATCATCGACCGTGGCGTCGTGGTCGGCGACACCGGCTTCATCGTGCGCACGGGCCTGGAGATGCTGGCCATCACGGTGCTCCAGGTGGTCTGCACGATCGTCGCGGTCTACTACGGGGCCCGCACCGCGATGGCGCTGGGCCGTGACCTGCGCGCCGGCGTGTTCAGCAAGGTCGAGACGTTCGCGGCACGCGAGATGACCCAGCTGGGTGCCCCCACGCTCATCACCCGGTCGACCAACGACGTCCAGCAGGTGCAGCTCATCGTCTTCATGGCGCTGACGCTGCTGGTGACAGCCCCGATCATGTGCTTCGGCGGCATCGCGATGGCGCTGCGGCAGGACGTCGAGCTGTCGGGTCTGCTGCTGCTCGTCATCCCGGCGCTGGTCATCAGCATCGCCCTGGTGATCCGGCAGATGCGTCCGCTGTTCCGGCTCATGCAGGTCAAGATCGACACGATCAACGGCGTCATGCGCGAGCAGATCATGGGCATCCGCGTCATCCGCGCGTTCGTCAAGGAGGACTACGAGGCCGAGCGGTTCGGCGACGCCAACCGCGACAACATGGAGGTCGCGATCGCGGTCGGCCGGCTCATGGCCATGATGTTCCCGATCGTCATGCTGATCATGAACGTCTCGGTCGTCCTGGCCACGTGGTTCGGCGGCTACCGCATCAGCAGCGGCGATCTCGAGGTCGGCACGCTGACGGCGTTCCAGAACTACCTCGTGCAGATCCTGATGTCGGTCATGATGGCCACGTTCATGCTGATGCTGTGGCCGCGCGCCGAGGTGTCGGCCGAGCGCATCACCGAGGTGCTCGAGACCGAGCCCAGCGTGCAGGCACCCGCGGACGCGCCCCACGTCACGCTCTCCGAAGGACGCATCGACGTCCGTGGGGCGTCGTTCGCCTTCCCGGGTGCCGAGCACGACGTGCTGCACGAGGTCGACCTCGTCGCGCGTCCGGGCGAGACCACCGCGGTCATCGGCTCGACCGGCAGCGGCAAGTCGACTCTACTGGGGCTCATCCCTCGGCTGTTCGACGCGACGGGCGGGTCGGTCGAGATCGACGGCCACGACGTCCGCAGCCTCCATCCCGAGGACGTCTGGGCCTCGATCGGCCTGGTGCCCCAACGGCCGTTCCTGTTCTCGGGCACGGTCGGATCCAACCTGCGCTACGGCCGACCCGATGCCACGGACGACGAGGTGTGGGCCGCGCTCGAGATCGCGCAGGCCAAAGACTTCGTCGAACGGATGCCCGAGAGGCTCGATGCGCCGATCGCCCAGGGTGGGTCCAACGTGTCGGGCGGCCAGCGCCAGCGGCTCGCGATCGCCCGCGCGATCATCAAGCGTCCGCCCATCTACCTGTTCGACGACTCGTTCTCGGCGCTCGACTACGGCACCGACGCGGCTCTGCGCGCAGCCCTTCGCCCCGTCACCGCCCAGTCGGCTGTCGTCATCGTGGCGCAGCGGGTCTCGACGATCCGCTCGGCCGACCGCATCGTGGTGCTCGACGAGGGGCGCGTCGTCGGCACCGGCACGCACGCCGATCTGATGGACGGCTGCGACGTCTACCGCGAGATCGTCCTGTCGCAGCTGACCCTCGAGGAGGCGAGCGCATGAGCGGGGCACGGCCGGGCGGACCGGCGCTGGCCGGCATGGGCATGGGTCCGCAACGCGCGCGCGACTTCAAGGGCACGTTGCGGCGCCTGGCCGATCGGCTGCTGCGCGAGCGGATGCTGGTGTGGGGGCTCGTGTTGTTCGGCGTGCTGGCCACGTCGTTGTCGGTCGTGGGCCCGAAGGTGCTGGGTCATGCCACCGACATCGTCTTCACGGGCTACCTGTCGGACCAGTTCCCCGACGGTGCCACCAAGGCCGAGGTCGTGGCCAAGCTGCGGGCCGAGGGCAACGACCAGCTGGCCTCGCTCGTGGGCTCGGTCGACCTGAAGCCCGGCTCGGGCATCGACTTCACGAGCCTGTCGTGGGTGCTCGGGGGAGTGCTCGTCCTCTACGTGCTCGCCTCGCTGCTGCAGTGGTTCCAGGGCCGCATCACGACCGTCGTCGTCCAGCACACCGTGGCCGATCTGCGCAACGACGTCGAGGCCAAGCTCAACCGCATGCCGCTGGCCTACTTCGACCGCACCGAGCGGGGCGAGGTGCTCTCGCGCACGACCAACGACATCGACAACATCGCGCAGTCCTTCCAGCAGACCATGAGCCAGCTGCTCACCTCGGTGCTGATGGTCATCGGCACGCTGACCATGATGATCGTCATCTCGCCGCTGCTGGCCCTGGTCGCGGTCGTCACGATCCCGCTGGCCTTCGTCATCACCAAGGCCGTCACGAAGCGCTCGCAGCCCCAGTTCGTCAAGCAGTGGACCAGCACGGGCCGCCTCAACGGTCACATCGAAGAGGTCTTCACTGGCCACGACGTGGTCAAGGTGTTCGGGCGCCAGGAGGAGGCGCGGGCCGAGTTCGACCAGCGCAACGACGCGGTGTTCGGGGCGTCGTTCAAGGCGCAGTTCATCTCGGGCGTCGTCCAGCCCGTCATGATGTTCGTCGCCAACATCAACTACGTGCTCGTCGCGGTGATCGGCGGCCTGCGCGTCGCGTCGGGCTCGCTCAGCATCGGCGACGTGCAGGCGTTCATCCAGTACTCGCGCCAGTTCACGCAGCCGCTCACGCAGGTCGCCGCGATGATCCAGGTGCTGCAGTCGGGCGTCGCGTCCGCCGAGCGGGTCTTCGCCCTGCTCGACGAGGACGAGGAGCGCCCCGACGAGGTCGGTGCCCCGTTCCCCGATCCCGTGCGCGGACGCGTCGTGTTCGAGGACGTCTCGTTCTCGTACACGGCCGACGAGCCGCTGATCGACCACCTCGATCTCGTCGCCGAGCCCGGCCAGACCGTCGCGATCGTCGGGCCGACGGGTGCCGGCAAGACGACCCTGACCAATCTGGTGCTGCGCTTCTACGACCTCGACGGGGGACGCATCACGCTCGACGGCGTCGACATCGCCCGCATGGATCGCGGGCCGCTGCGTCGCAACTTCGGCGTCGTGCTGCAGGACACGTGGCTGTTCAACGGCACGATCCGCGAGAACATCGCCTACGGTGCCGACGGCGCGACCGAGGAGCAGATCATGGCGGCGGCAGAGGCGGCGTTCGTCGACCATTTCGTGCGCACGCTGCCCGACGGCTACGACACCGTGATCGACGACGAGGGCACCAACGTCAGCGCCGGACAGCGCCAGCTGCTGACGATCGCACGGGCCTTCCTGGCCGATCCGTCGATCCTCGTGCTCGACGAGGCCACGAGCTCGGTCGACACCCGCACCGAGTCGCTCGTGCAGGGAGCGATGGAGCAGCTGCGTGCCGGCCGGACGTCGTTCGTCATCGCGCACCGACTGTCGACGATCCGCGATGCCGACCACATCGTCGTGATGGAGGAGGGGCACATCGTCGAGCAGGGCACCCACGACTCCCTGCGCGAGGCGGGGGGAGCGTACGAGCGCCTCTACTCGGCGCAGTTCACCGCGTCCGCCTGACGGCGGCTCACCTGCCGGAGCTCACCTCAGGGGGGCCCCACGACCACGCCGTGCTGACGACCTGGTCAGTCGGCCAGGAAGGCGGCGACGCGGTCCTTCGGGCGCCCGATGACGGCCCGGTCACCGCGCACGAGCACCGGGCGCTGCATGAGCCGCGGGTGCTCGACCAGGAGGTCGGCGACGGCGTCGACCGTGGTGAAGTCGTCGGCGTCCAGACCGAGTCCACGGAAGAAGCCGTCCTTGCGCACCAGATCGGCCGGCGGGTCCTCGAGCCGTCCGAGCAGGGTGACCAGCTCGTCGCGGCTGAGGGGCTCCTTGAGGTACTGCACGACGTGAGCCTGCAGGCCAGTGGCCGCGACCTCCTCGACGGCGTGGCGCGAGGTCGAGCAGCCGGTGTGGTGCAGCACGGTCAGATCAGCCATGTGCAGATCCTACGGCGGTGTCACGCCGTCGACGGGCCGGTGCTCGTCGGGGCCGTCAGGCCTTCTTGACGACGCTCGACTTCAGCTGCATGGGGCCGAACCCCGGCACCTTGCAGTCGATGTCGTGGTCGCCGACGCCGTCGACCAGCCGGATGTTGCGCACCTTGGTGCCGACCTTGATCGACAGCGACTGGCCCTTGACCTTGAGGTCCTTGACGACCGTCACGGTGTCGCCGTCGGTGAGCACGGTGCCGAAGGCGTCCTTGACGACAGCACCCGCGAGCTCGTCCGGTGCCACCGCCTCGTCAACTGACCACTCGTGCGCGCACTCGGGGCACACCAGCAGCGCGCCCATCTCGTAGGTGTAGGCACTGGAGCAGGACGGGCAGGCGGGCAGGTTCATGGGGTGAGGCTATCGAGCCGTGGGAGCATCCCGGACCGCGCTGCGGCCCGAATTGGAGCCGGGCGGTCGGGTCTGGCAGAATGACCCCTTGCGTCCGGTTCGCACGGAGACCCTCTCATCTTCGCGCCGTCCGGCTCACCGATCTCGTCGGTCGTGTCCCCACGCGGCACCGACAGCTCAACCACTTTCATACATCTGAGGAGACACCACACTCGTGGCAGTCAAGATTCGCCTGAAGCGCATGGGCAAGATCCGCACCCCGTTCTACCGCGTCGTCATCGCCGACTCGCGCACCAAGCGCGACGGTCGTGTGATCGAGGAGATCGGCACGTACAACCCGAAGGCCGAGCCCTCGATCATCACGATCGACGGCGAGCGCGCGCAGTACTGGCTCGGAGTCGGCGCTCAGCCGACCGAGGCCGTCGCCGCCCTGCTCAAGATCACGGGCGACATCGGTGGCAAGAACACCATGAAGTTCGCCGACGAGAAGCGCAGCAAGGAAGACATCTTCCAGGACGCGCTCAAGGAGCTCCACAGCGAGCCCAAGACCGACGCGGTCACCAAGAAGGCCGCTGCCAAGAAGGCAGAGCCCAAGGCTGACGAGCCCAAGGCCGAGGAGCCCAAGGCCGAGGAGCCCAAGGCTGACGAGGCCAAGGCCGACGACGCTGCTGACGAGGCCAAGGCCTGATCGTGGCCGCCCCGATCATCGAGGTCATCGAGCACCTCGTCTCCGGCATCGTCGATCATCCTGACGATGTCACCGTCCGCGCCAAGCAGACGCGTGGAGGCGAGCTGTTCGAGGTCCGGGTCAATCCCGAAGACCTCGGCAAGGTCATCGGCCGCCAGGGCCGCACGGCCACAGCCATCCGCAAGGTCGCAGGTGCCATCGCCGGTCGTGGCGGGGCACGGATCGACTTCGTGGACGTCGACCGTCGTAGCTGACGGCACCGGCATGCACGTCGTCATCGGCCGGATCGGTCGTGCCCACGGCATCCGTGGTGAGCTGAACGTCGACATCCGCACAGACGAGCCCGACCGGCGTTTCGCCCCGGGCTCGTCTGTCGTCTGCGGCAGCCGTACGCTCACCGTCGCCTCGGCACGTCACCACGGCGGACGCCTCGTGGTGGCGTTCGCAGAGGTTCCCGACCGCAACGCCGCCGAGCTGCTGCATGGCACGGTGCTCGAGGCCGTCGTCGACCCCGACGACACCCCAGACGACCCCGACGAGTTCTACGACCACCAGCTGGTCGGGCTCGAGGTCCGCGGAGAGGGAGCACCCGACGGCGACCACGTCGTGGTCGGCACCGTCACGGGTCTGGTGCACCTGCCCCACCAAGACACATTGACCGTCGACATCGACGGCCGCGAGGTGTTCATCCCGTTCGTCACAGAGCTCGTGCCGGTCGTCGACGTGGCCGGCGGGTTCGTGACCGTCAAGGACGTCGAGGGCCTGCTCGACCCGTCGCGCGCCGAGAACGCCGCGTCCGACCTCGTCGGTGACTGAGATGCGCATCGACGTCATCTCGATCTTCCCGGCCTACCTCGACGCGCTGCAACTGTCGCTCGCGGGCAAGGCCCAGAGCTCGGGTCTGCTGCAGATCGCGACGCACGACCTTCGCGAGTTCACGCACGACCGGCACCACAGCGTCGACGACACCCCGTACGGCGGGGGTGCGGGCATGGTCATGAAGCCGCAGCCGTGGGGCGAAGCGCTCGACGCCCTGACGTCCGACGAGGCCGTCGTGGTCGTGCCGACGCCGTCCGGCACACCGTTCACGCAGCGCATCGCCGAGCGGCTGAGCGGCGAGCAGCACCTCGTGTTCGCGTGCGGCCGCTACGAGGGCATCGACCAGCGCGTCATCGACGAGGCGGGTGCCCGGTGGCGCGTCGAGGAGATCTCGCTGGGCGACTTCGTCCTCAACGGGGGAGAGGTCGCGGCGCTCGCGATCATCGAGGCGGTCGTGCGGCTGGTGCCCGGCTTCATGGGCAACCCGGCGTCGCTCGTCGAGGAGTCGCACGGCGCCGACAACCTGCTCGAGTACCCCGTCTACACCAAGCCGGCGTCGTGGCGCGGTCGTGACGTGCCGGGCGTCCTGCTCTCGGGCAATCACGCGGCCATCGCCGCCTGGCGGCGCGAACAGGCAGTCGAACGGACGCGTCAGCGTCGCCCCGAGCTGCTCGACTGACACGTCTCGGCATGCACCGGCACGCGGGCGTGACACGGAATTAACACGAACCGTGATCACGTAACACCAGCGTGATCCTCAGGCAAGCCTCAGAAAACCTCTCGCCGCCACAGTGGCACTGCACTGAGCGCAGCAACGTTGCTGTCCGCTCGGCCGGCTCGCCCCCCACGAGAGGTATTTCGCATGGATCTGTCTTCTGCCTGGCTGCTGCTCACCGCAGCCCTGGTGCTCTTCATGACGCCCGGACTGGCGTTCTTCTACGGAGGCCTCGTCAAGGCCTCGAGCGTGGTGTCGATGATGATGCTGAGCTTCGGCGCGATGGGACTCGTCGCGGTCCTCTGGGTCCTCTACGGCTTCAACATGGCCTTCGTCGACGGCAGCAGCGGTGACTGGATCCCGGAGGTCGTGGGCAATGCGTTCTCCGACTTCGGCATGGCCGACGCGGCGCAGGCCGCGTTCGCGGGTGAGGGCGAGCTGACGCTCGCCGGCGTGATCTTCGGCGGCACGTTCGCCATCATCACGGTCGCGCTGATCTCGGGCGCCATCGCCGACCGTGCGCGCTTCTTCCCGTGGATGGTCTTCGCCGGCCTGTTCGCGACGCTGGTCTACTTCCCGGTCGCCGCCTCGGTGTTCTCCTTCGTCACCGACGACGACGGCGTCCCGACGTTCACCGGCTGGGTCGGCCAGCTCGGCGGACACCTGGGCCTCGACGTCGGCACGATCGACTACGCGGGTGGCACCGCGGTGCACATCAACGCCGGCGCTGCGGCGCTCGCCCTGGCGATCGTCCTCGGCAAGCGCGTCAACTTCAGCCGCGAGCTGCAGAAGCCCCACAACGTCCCGCTCGTGCTCATCGGTGCGGCGATCCTGTGGTTCGGCTGGTTCGGCTTCAACGGCGGCGCTGCGCTCGCCACGGGCACGGCCGGCACCAACGGCTCCGCCGGCCTGATCTTCGTCAACACCCTGGTGGCCCCGGCCGCCGCGCTGCTGGGCTGGATCCTGGTCGAGCACTTCAAGAACGGCAAGGCCACCGCTGTCGGTGCCGCATCGGGCATCGTCGCAGGCCTCGTCGCGATCACCCCGGCCTGCGCCAACCTGTCGCCGCACTGGGCCATCGTGCTCGGCCTGGTCGCCGGCGGCGTCTGCGCCATCGCGATCGAGTTCAAGTACAAGCTCGGCTTCGACGACTCGCTCGACGTCGTGGGCATCCACCTCGTCGGCGGCGTCATCGGCACGCTCTACCTGGGCTTCTTCGCGATCGGCACGGGCCTGTTCACCGGTGGCGGCAACCTGGACCAGTTCATCGTCCAGCTGATCCCGGCTGCCGCGGTCGGCGCCTACTCGTTCGTCGTCGCCTTCATCCTGGGCACGATCATCGACAAGACGATCGGCTTCCGCATCAAGGAGGACGAGGAGGCCGCCGGCATCGACTCGGTGCTCCACGGCGAGACGGGCTACGCGCTCAACTGACCGTCCGCACCTCCGCACGACCCGACGCGCCCGCCGGTACGCCCGGTGGGCGCGTCGGCGCGTCCGGGCGCGACGGTTTCCCAGGTTCACCCCCGAAGCATTCTGGGCGCACCCCTGAAGCTGGCACCTCACCCCGGTCGCTACCGGGGTGAGGTGTCAGGAACCTGCGTGACCCAGATTCCGGCACCGGCCCCGGCGCAGATCCGGGGTGCACCTGGGAAACTGCGAACCGTGGGGCCGAGGCCGCCGAGGCGATTGGCTCCGCACGCTGCCCGTGTGGCAACATTGACCCTTGGCGTCGGACGGATCTGCCACAGGGGAGCCGTCGATCATCGCCGAACCCCTTCCTTTTGACCAACCATCCGTCGGTGACCTGTGGCACCAGCGAGGAGCAGCATCATGACCAACCTCATCGACCAGGTCGCCAGCGCGTCGTTGCGCACCGACCTCCCCGCCTTCCGCGCCGGTGACACCCTCGAGGTGCACGTCAAGGTCATCGAGGGCAGCCGCTCGCGCATCCAGGTCTTCAAGGGTGTCTGCATCAAGATCCAGGGCTCCGGCGTCGGCCGCACGTTCACGGTCCGCAAGGTCAGCTTCGGCGTCGGCGTCGAGCGCACCTTCCCGCTGCACACGCCCGTGATCGACCACATCGACGTCGCGATCCGCGGCGACGTGCGTCGCGCCAAGCTCTACTACCTGCGCAACCTGCGAGGCAAGGCTGCCAAGATCAAGGAGAAGCGCGACATCTGAGTCGTGCCCCACGCATGACCGATCTGTCACAGAAGCCCTCGCCGTCCGCGGCGGGGGCTTCTGGCGTCCCTGCGCCGTGGTCGCTGCGTCCGGCCGATCCGTCCGACGCGCCGTGGATGGCCGAGCTGCGCGCTGACGTCATGCGTCCCGACCTCGAGCGGCTGGGACGCTACGACGTCGTGAGGGTCAGGCGTCGATTCCTCGACGCCTACCGCCCCGAGCACACCAGCGTCATCGAGGTCGACGGCATCGCGATCGGCCTGTTCGCGGTACGACCCGAGCCGGACGAGCGTTGGTTCGAGCACCTCTACGTCCGCGCCGATCACCAGGGCCGTGGCCTGGGCGGTCAGGTGCTCGACCACGTCCTGCGGGCCGACAGCGACCCGCGACCGTTCCGGCTCAACGTGCTGCAGGGCAGTGCGGCCCGCCGGCTGTACGAGCGCCACGGCTTCGTCGTCGAGCGCGAGGACGCGATCGACGTCTGGATGGTTCGTTCCGCGACTGGCGACGGCCGCGAGGCCGCGCAGCCGGTACGCTCTGCGGGTGCCTGACACCTCCAAGCGGTCCCTCCCGGTCTGGCAGGAGTCGATCGTCCTGGTGGCGGTCGCGATGGTGCTGGCCGTCGTGGTCAAGACCTTCCTGCTCCAGGCGTTCTACATCCCGTCGGAGTCGATGGAGCCGACGATGCTGGTCGACGACAAGATCGTGGTCCAGAAGGTCTCGTACTGGAGCGGCGGCCCGCAGCGGGGCGACATCGTGGTCTTCGACGACCCGGGGGGATGGCTCAGCGCGGGGCAGGACGCACGTCCCGGCAACGTCGTGCAGCGTGCCCTCGAGAAGGTCGGCCTGTTCCCGAGCGGCGGGCACCTCATCAAGCGGGTCATCGGCGTCGGCGGCGACCACGTCGTGTGCTGCACGGCCGGGCGGCTGACGGTCAACGGCACCGCCGTCGACGAGCCCTACCTCATGGACGACACGTCGACCGCGCAGACCCCGTTCGACGTCAAGGTCCCCTCGGGACGGCTGTGGGTCATGGGCGACAACCGCGGAGACTCGAGCGCCTCACCTCAGCACATCGGTGATCCGGGGGGCGGCTTCGTGCCGGAGTCGACCGTCGTGGGCGAGGCCTGGCTCCGGCTCTGGCCGCTCGGTCGCGCGGGCTTCGTCGACGGGACGTCGGCCTTCGACGACGTGCCGTCACCCTGATCGACGCCTGATCGACACGGCGCACGAACACGTTCCGTCCGGGCGCGATGGCGTTGACGGTTCCGGCTAGGCTCACCGGGTGACTGAGACCAAGAAGCGGCAGCTCCCCGTCTGGCAGGAGTCGATCCTTCTGGTCCTCACCGCGATGGTCATGGCCGTCGTCGTCAAGACGTTCTTCCTCCAGGCGTTCTACATCCCGTCGGAGTCGATGGAGCCGACGATGCTGGTCAACGACAAGATCCTCGTCCAGAAGGTGTCCTACTGGGGTGGCGACGTCAAGCGCGGCGACATCGTGGTGTTCGACGACCCGGGCAGCTGGCTCGGGCCCGACGAGTCGCAGCGCGCCGGCAACGTCGTGCAGAAGGCGCTCGAGAAGGTCGGCCTCTTCCCGACCGGAGGCCACCTCATCAAGCGCGTCATCGGTGTCGGCGGCGACACCGTCGAGTGCTGCACCGACGGCAAGCTGACGGTCAACGGCGTCCAGCTCGACGAGCCCTATCTGCTCGACGAGACGGCCACGAAGGACGAGACCTTCGAGGTCAAGGTCAAGAAGGGCTACCTCTGGGTCATGGGCGACAACCGCGGCAACTCGTCCGACTCCCGTGCGCACCAGGCTGATCCGGGTGGTGGGCAGGTGTCCGAGAAGGCCGTCGTCGGCAAGGCCTGGGTGCGGGTGTGGCCGCTGGGTCGCGCCGGGTTCATCAAGAAGCCCTCCACGTTCGACGCCGTCAACGGCAAGTGACCAGGCACGCTCCATGACCAGGCTGGCCAAGGGCGCGACGATCCGCCGCGACGCGGGTCTGTACGGCTACGAGCGCGCGCTCGCCCGACAGGGGCTGCACCCCGTCGCGGGGGTCGACGAGGCCGGCCGCGGTGCGTGCGCCGGCCCGCTGGTCGCAGCGGCCGTCGTGCTCGACCGTCCCATCGCCGGGCTCGCCGACTCCAAGCTGCTGACCGAGAAGCGCCGCGAGGTCTGCTTCGACCTCATCATGCGTCGCGCCGTCGACGTGTCGGTCGTCGTCGTGCCGGCTGCCGAGTGCGACCGCATGGGCCTGCACCGCGCCAACATCGCCGCACTGCGCCGTGCGCTGTGGAGGCTCGAGGTGCGACCCGGCTACGTCCTCACCGACGGCTTCCCGGTCGACGGCTTGGGCGTTCCGGGGCTCGCGGTCTGGAAGGGCGACCGCGTGGCGGCCTCGATCGCGGCGGCGTCGGTCATCGCCAAGGTGACGCGCGACCGTCTCATGGTGCGCATGCACGAGCAGTTCCCGGCGTACGATTTCGCCACGCACAAGGGCTACAGCACGGCCGTGCACCAGGCGGCCCTGCGCGAGCACGGACCGTGCGACGAGCACCGCAAGACCTATGTGAACGTCAAGGCAGCGATGACGATGGAAGGAACGGCATGAGCTCGGAAGACCTGGAGCGGTACGAGTCGGAGATGGAGCTCGCGCTCTACCGCGAGTACCGCGACGTCGTGTCGATCTTCAAGTACGTCGTCGAGACCGATCGGCGCTTCTACCTGTGCAACGCGGTCGACGTGAAGGTGCGCTCCGAGACGGGCGACGCCTACTTCGAGGTGTCGATGAACGACGCCTGGGTGTGGGACATCTACCGGCCCGCGCGGTTCGCCAAGAACGTCAAGGTGCTGACGTTCAAGGACGTCAACGTCGAGGAGCTGCAGGGCTCGGACTTCAAGGTGCCCGGCGCGGACGACTGACGCAGGTTCTTCGGAAGGGGGCCCCATGACAGTGGTCTACGTGATGGGCGCGGTCGTCCTGGGTGCCGTGGTGCTGGGGCTCACGATGATCTGGTTGCTCGGTGCGACGCTGGGCCGCCGCGTCCGTGCGGGCCGACTGTCGGGGCGGTACACGTCGCGTCCCGGCAACTCTTCGGACAACGGGTCGTCGTCGTCCGGGGGAGCGGTCTGACGGTCTCCGGCTCGGCTGTCCACAGGTGAGCTGTTGCTGCCGGTCGGTCCACAGGGGCGGACGACGTCCTGTCGCCCGGCCCGCGGGGTGACGACGCTGGAGGCATGACCTATCAGCGCAGCAAGTCCGTCGGCGACTACGGCGAGCGGGTGGCGGCCGACCACCTCCGCGGCCTCGGGATGGTGGTCCTGGCGACCAACTGGACGTGCCGGTACGGCGAGATCGACATCGTGGCGCGCGACGGCTCCACGCTGGTCATCTGCGAGGTGAAGACGCGCACCTCGTCCCTGCGCGGGGGACCGTTCGAGGCCATCACGGGGCAGAAGGCCGCGCGGTTGCGCAGGCTGGCGAGCCACTGGCTCGAGGTGCACGACGTGTCGCCGCCCAGCGTCCGCATCGACGTCGTCTCGGTCGTGGTGCCGCCCAAGGGCGGGCCCGTCGTCGAGCGCATCGCCGGGGTGGCCTGATGGCGGCGGCGACGCACTCGGTGACGCTCGACGGTCTGTCGGGCCGGCCGATCGAGGTCGAGGTCGACATCGGTGGTGGCCTCCCGCAGACGGTGCTGGTGGGCCTCGTGGACACGATGGTCAACGAGGCACGTGATCGTTGCCGCTCGGCCGTCGCCAACTCCGGCACGACGTGGCCTGACCAGCGCGTGACGATCAATCTCGCGCCCTCGACGCTCCCGAAGTCGGGCTCGCACTACGACCTCGCCATCGCTCTCGGCGTGTTCGCGGCCAAGTCGCTCATCCCGGCCGAGCAGCTGGCGGGCGCCGCGTTCCTCGGCGAGCTCGCGCTCGACGGTCGGCTTCGGGCCATCCGGGGCGTGCTGCCGGCGACCCTCGCGGCGGCCGAGGCCGGCTTCGACCGGGTATTCGTCCCGGAGGTCAACGTGCCGGAGGCCGAGCTCGTGCGGGGCATCTCGGTCGTCGGCGTCCGCTCGCTGCGCCAGACCGTCGCGCTGCTGACGGGGCAGGAGCAGCCCGACGACCCGCCCGTGCCACCGCTCGACGACGTCCCGTCGATCTCGTGGACGTCCGGCGACCGGCTGGCGCACCTCGACCTCGCCGACATCTCGGGTCAGGAGGACTCGCGGATGGCCCTGCTGGTCGCGGCTGCTGGAGGGCACCACCTGCTGATGACCGGGCCACCCGGCATCGGCAAGACGATGCTCGCGCAGCGTCTGCCGGGACTGCTGCCCGACCTCACGCACGAGCAGTCGCTGTCGGTCAGCGCCGTGCACTCCGTGGCCGGGGTGCTGCCGAGCGACGCGCCCCTGCTCACCCGGCCGCCGTTCCTCGACCCGCACCACACGGCCAGCGCGGTCTCGATCGTCGGCGGCGGCAGCAGGGTCATCCGCCCGGGAGCGCTGAGCCTCGCCCACCACGGAGTGCTGTTCCTCGACGAGGCGCCGGAGTTCGCGTCCAACGTGCTCGAGGCGCTGCGGCAACCGCTCGAGAGCGGGCACGTGGTGGTGTCACGTGCGGCCATGACGGCGGCGTTCCCGGCCCGGTTCCAGCTCGTGCTGGCCGCCAACCCCTGCCCCTGCGGTCTCAGCTCGGCGGTGTCCGACCAGTGCCGGTGCACCCCGCTGATGCGGCGACGCTACGCCGACCGACTGTCGGGTCCGATCCGCGACCGGATCGACATCCATCGCTCGCTCACGGCGATCACCCGGCCCGAGCTGGTCTCGGGCATGACCGGCGCGAGGTCGACGTCGGAGCTAGCGGGCGCCGTGGTCGAGGCACGCGAGAGGCAGCTGTGGCGGCTGACGGGCTCGCCGTGGCGCACCAACAGCGAGGTGCCGGGTGTCGAGCTGCGCAAGCACTGGCCCGTGCACGATGCGGGGCGCGCGCTGGTCGACCACCAGCTGCGCGCCAACAAGCTCAACGCGCGCTCGGCCGACCGCATCCTGCGGCTGGCGTGGACCATCGCCGACCTCAGCGGGCGCGACGTGCCGGGTGCCGACGAGGTCGATGCCGCGCTGTCGCTGCGACGGGGCACGGCGCTCGGGGGAGCGATGCGCGACATGGTGCAGGCCTCGTGACGCGGCGCGATCGCCTGGCGCTGAGCCTCGTCGTCGAACCGGGCGACCCGCGTCTGCCGGGTCTGCTGGCCGACCACGAGCCCGGACGGATCGTCGCAGCCGTGCGCGGAGACCGGCCGCCGACCGGCGTGCCCATGCCGGCGGCGTGGCTCGAGCGGGGAGCCGACCTCGACCGCCTGGTCGAGGTCGCGACCCAGCGGGCGACTGCGGCACGCCTGCGATGGGTGTGCCCGGGCGACCGCGACTGGCCGGACCGGCTCGACGACCTCGATCACGTCGAGCCGCTGCAGGCCACCACGGGCGCGCCCCTGGGGCTGTGGGTGCGCGGGTCGGGCGACCTCGGCCAGCTCGCCGAGCAGTCCGTCGCGGTCGTCGGTGCGCGCGACTGCACGACCTACGGTGCCGAGTGTGCGTCCGACCTCGGTGCCGACCTGGCCGACGGCGGGTGGACCGTCGTGAGCGGCGCCGCCTACGGCATCGACGGCTGCGCGCACCGCGGCACGCTGGCGATGGAGCGACCCACTGTCGCGGTGCTGGCGTGCGGGGCCGACCTCGACTACCCGCGGTCGCACGCGACGCTGCTCGACCGCATCGCCGACGGCGGGCTGGTCGTGAGCGAGCAGGCACCCGGCCAGAACCCGGTCAAGAGCCGGTTCCTGTCCCGCAACCGGATCATCGCCGCCCTCAGCGTCGGCACCGTCGTGGTCGAGGCTGCCGTGCGCAGCGGCTCGCTCAACACGCTGCACTGGGCCGATCAGCTGGGGCGCGTCACGATGGCGATGCCCGGCCCGGTCACGTCCAAGGCGTCGGGAGGAACCCATGCCGCCGTGCGTGCAGGTACGGCCGTGCTGGTGACGAGTGGTCGTGACGTGCTCGAGGAGCTCGGCGGCCTGGGTGCCGAGGAGTCCGCCGAGCCCATCGCGCCGACCGAGTTCGACCTGCTCGCACCCGTCGCGCGCGCCACGCTCGACGGTCTCGACTGGCGGTCAGCACGACAGCCGGCGGAGATCGCGTCAGCGGTCCGGCTCACCACGGCGCAGGTGCGGGTGGCACTCGAGCTGCTGCGGTCCCGCGGCCTGGTCGTGCAGCGGTCGACGGGCTGGGTGCTCGACCGCCGCGCCGACACCGGCTGAGTGGCCCAGGGGCTACGCCTCGACGGTGCCGGAGGACGACGCCAGCTCGCTGCGGAGCCTGGCGTTGTCGGCCTCCAGCTGCGCGAGGCGCTGCTGTAGCGGGGCGATCTGCGGTGCGAGCTCGCTCACCGTGTAGCGCGGCGTGATGTGCTGCGGGCAGTTCCAGTCGTACGCCTCGACCGTGACGGTCACGAGGCGCTCGACCGTGCCGTCGTAGCCGGGGACGACGAGCCGCCGGGCCAGCTCGGGATCGTCGGCAGCCTGCACGACGGTCGCCCGCCCGAACAGCTTGAGCCTCGCGCGATGCGGGTAGTCGACCGCGATGAGGGCGATGCGGTCGTCCGTCGTCAGGTTGCCGGTCGTCACGTACTGCAGGTTGCCGCCCAGGTCGGCCCAACCGATCGTGTGCGGGTCGAGCACGCGGACGAACCCTCCGTCGCCGCCCCGGTGCTGCACGTACGGCCAGCCGCCCTCGCCGACCGTGGCGAGGTAGAAGCTGTCGCGGGCCGACAAGAAGGCTGCCGCACGATCGTCCAGCGCGTCGCCGGTCGCGATCTCCTGGCCGCGGGCGACGTGCTGGGCGTAGAACTCGCCGCTGCCGTGCTCGTCCTGCACGTCGCGCACGGAGTCCGTGAAGGCGATCGAGGCATAGCGCCGGCTCATGGCACGTCCTGACGGGTGAGGAGATCGGGGAGATCGGCGACGACGTCTCCGAACGGGGTCACGTCGCCCAGCACTCGAGAGGCGACCAGCGCGCCCTCGACCCGCACGAAAGCGTCGAGCGCTCGACGGCGTGCCTGCGCGGTGTCGCTGCCGGCCCGTGCCGAGGCGTGGGCCATGGCGTCGACCCAGGCGCGTGCGAGCGCTCGGGCGCGGGCCACCACAGCAGCGGGTGCGTCGCCGACGGTCATGGTGTCGAGCACGCAGGCGAGCTCACCATCGGCGTAGAACTCGGCCAGCCGGCGCGCCATCTCGGCGACGTCGGACGCGGGGGATCGGCTCGCGCCCGCGTCGAGCGGCTCCAGGACGTGCGTGAAGCGGCGCTCGACCTCGGCGAGCACCGCGAGCGCCATGCCTGCCTTGCCGTCGGGAAAGCGGTGGTACAGGCTCGCGGACCGCAGGCCCGACGATTGCGCGAGCGTCGACAGCGAGGCCGCGGCGTACCCGTCGGCGCGGAAGGTCGCGGTCAGGCCGGAGACCACGGTGTCGTCGGAGATGGTGCGTGGACGTCCCATGCGAGAAGATTACCGAACGATCGACAAAATACAAGAGGGTCGTGGTGGGATGGTCCTTGGACGACTCCTCCCGGCGCGCCGACGCGGCCTGGGCAGCACGGCGATCCACACTGGGAGGCGATGACGACCGAGACGCGCGACGAGCTGACCGAGGCGTGGTCGGCTGCCCTCGCGGCCTACGAGCACCACCTCGTCGCCGAGCGTGACCTGTCGGCCCACTCGGTGCGGGCCTACCTGACCGACGTGCAGAGCCTCGGCTCGCACGCGGGCCGACTGGGCGTCGACGATCCCGCTGACCTCACGATCCGGGTGCTGCGCAGCTGGCTCGCGCACCTCAAGACGATGGGCAAGGCCCGCACGACCCTGGCCCGCCGGTCGACGTCGGCCCGGGTGTTCACGACGTGGCTGGCGCGCAGCGGCCGGTCGACGAGCGACGCCGGTGCGCTCCTGGTCAGCCCCAAGGGGCACCGCGAGCTGCCGGTCGCGCTGAGCCAGACCGAGGTGCGCGCGCTGCTCGACGCCACGACCGAGAGCCTCGTGCACGACGGGGCACGCGGGCAGCGCGACCTCGCGATCCTCGAGCTGCTCTACGCCACGGGCATCCGGGTCGGCGAGCTCGTGGGGCTCGACGTCGACGACCTCGACCGCGACCGCAGGGTCGTGCGCGTGTTCGGCAAGGGACGCAAGGAGCGTTCGGTGCCCTTCGGACTGCCCGCGTCGGACGCCCTCGAGCTGTACCTGGCCTCGGGTCGGCAGCAGCTCATGGTCGAGAGCAGCGGGGCCGCGGTGTTCCTCGGTGCGCGCGGTGGCCGCATCGACCAGCGAGCCGTGCGCCGTGTGGTCCACGAGCGACTCGAAGCGGTCGACGGTGCGCCTGATCTGGGCCCGCACGGTCTGCGCCACACCGCGGCGACGCACCTGCTGGAGGGCGGAGCCGACCTGCGCAGCGTGCAGGAGATCCTGGGCCATGCATCGCTGGGCACGACGCAGATCTACACGCACGTCAGCAACGAGCGCCTGCGTGCTGCCTTCACGCAGGCGCACCCCCGGGCCTGACGCCGGTCTGATGATCGACGGGATGCGTCGAGGTCACCACGACCGGACGTCGATGTCCCACCGCCGACACACCTCGTGCACGCGACGTCCGAGCTCGTCGTTGCTCCCGAAGTGATCGGGGTCGACGCCGAGCACGGCGAACGTCACGGTGCTGCCGTGCCGCGACCACCAGGCGTTGAGTCCGCCGCGGGTGCGGCGCATCATCGCGGGCGTGACGCCCTGCGTGACCGACCGCATCAGCACCGACGTCGCCGTGACGCCGACAGGGGCGGCGAACTCCGCGGGCAGATCGCCCAGGTTGGAGCACAGGCACAGCGGTGCCGTCATGCTGCGCGCCAGCAGGCCGACGGCGCGGTCGGGCAGCATCTGCACCAGCGGCCTGAGCGGCGCGAGGGCGTCGGACCGCGAGCCGTCGGCGAGTGCCGAGAACTCCCGCCGGCACCGCGAGCGGATCGTGGCGAGGTCGGGCACCCGCCCGACGCCGTCGACCGCGGTCGTGTCGACGTCGATCGAGACGCCCGAGGTGGCATTCGACCTCAGGTCGCGGTCGCCGCGCAGGCTGACGGGCAGTGCGACCCGCACGGGGCGGTCGGGCGCGACTCGTCCCGCGGCGAGCAGCACCTCGACGGTGATCGCCACCAGCAGGGTGTTCGAGGTGCCTCCGTGCCGGCGGGCCGCCTGCTCCCACTGCTCGGCGTCGCAGTCGACCACCACCGTCGCCGGACGGTAGGGGGCGTCGTCGCCGGTCCGGCGCGGTCCCGCCGGGGCCTGGCCGGACGTCTGCGCCGTGCTCGTCTCGGCCCGGGCCCGGGCCGCCCTGGCGGCGGCGACCGTGCCGCGGACGGCAGAGCCCAGCTGGCCGAGGGCGTCGCCGAGATCGTCGCGGAGCGTGACGTGGTCGTGGTCGACCGGCAGCCGTCCGATGTCGGTGCCCGAGGCCGCGGCCGTCAACGCGGCGACGTGGGCCCCGCCGTCGCACACGACGTGCGACGTGAGCAGCGACAGGACGGCGCCGCCGTCGGTGGTGGCCGCTGTCGAGAGCTCCCACGCCGGTGCCTGCTCCGGGTCGAGGTCGACCTCGGCACGCTCGTCGGCCCATGCCAGCACCTCGCCGGGTGGCAGGGCTCGCTGCTCGAGATGCACGGGGCGCGCCTGCGGTGCGGCCACCCACCGGTCGCGGGCACCGGGCACCGTGGAGCGCTTGACGGCCCGGCCCAGGGGACCGCCGGCCAGAGCCGTGCGCAGGCGGTCGAGGCGGTCGGGGTGGATCGGTCGGTCGAACCGCCACACCGTCTGGTTGACGACCCCGATGCCGAGCACGCGGCGCGACCGCATGAAGAGGTCGTCGTCGTACGTCAGGCGGTTGCCGGTCCCGGCGCGGGTCGTCGTCCGGTGGGTGCGGTCGGTCATGGTCATGGCGTCTCCGTCGGGTCAGGCGCTGCGGACGTAGGCCCGGACGGTCAGCGGGGCGAAGACCGCCAGCACGGCGGCCGCGCCGACGATCGCCGTCGTGACGGAGCCGGTGGCCGGTGCCGCGTCGGCCAGGTCGCGCACGGCCGTCACGAGGTGGGTGACGGGGTTGACCTCCGCGATCGCGCGCATCCAGCCCGGCATCGTCTCGGTGGGCACGAGTGCGTTGGACATGAACGACAGCGGTGTCAGCACCAGCATCGAGACGCCCTGCACCGCCGAGGCGCTCTTCATCAGCACCCCCATGAGCGCGAAGACCCAGCTGATCGTGAAGGCGCTGACCACCACCAGCACGCAGCCGGCGGCGAGACCACCCCACGACGCCGGCCGGTAGCCCATCGCCACCCCGACCGCGACGGTCATCGACACCGCGACGACGTAGCGAGTGACATCGGCCAGCAGCGAACCGGCCAGCGGGGCCGTCCGGGCCACCGGCAACGACCTGAACCGGTCGAACACGCCCCGGTCCATGTCGTCGCGCAGCTGGACGCCGGTGACGACCGAGGCCGTGACGGCGATCTGCACCAGCACGCCGGGGACGAGCTGCGGGAGGTAGCCCGACACGCCTCCGGCGACCGCCCCGCCGAAGACGTTGGCGAACATCACGGTGCCGACGATCGGCAGCACGATGACGTCGAACAGTCGCTGGGGGTCGTGCCGCACCCGCAGCAGGCCCCGGTAGGCGAATGTCACCGACTGGGCCGCGGCCAGCACGAGCCCCGGCTCACCGAGCGCGGGACGACGGACGGACGTCACGGACGCGGTGCTCATGCGGCGTCCTGACGCTCGGTGCCGGCAGACCCCGTCAGGGCGAAGAAGACGTCGTCCATCGTGGGCCTGGCGACGCTGATCTCGTCGAGGACGATGGCGCGCTCGTGAAACGCCAGCACGACGCCGGACGTCACCGCGCTCGACGTGATGGGCACGGCCAGGCGGCCGTCGACGATCGACGGCTCGCGGCCGGTGAGCCGCTCGACGATGAGCATCGCCTCGGGCCATCGCTCGCGGTCGCCGATCTGCAGCTGCAGCGTCAACCCGCCGACCGAGCGCTTGAGCGCCTCGGAGGTGTCGTCGGCGACGACGCGACCCCGGTCGATCACGGCGATCCGGTCGGCCAGCTGGTCGGCCTCCTCGAGGTACTGGGTCGTGAGCAGCACCGTGGATCCCTCGGCGACGAGCTCGCGGACGGTCGTCCACATGTCGGCGCGGGTGCGCGGGTCGAGCCCCGTCGTCGGCTCGTCGAGGAACAGCAGGGGCGGATCGCCGAGCAGGCTGGCGGCGATGTCGAGCCGCCGGCGCATGCCTCCCGAGAAGGTCGAGACCGAGCGATGCGCCGCGTCGGTGAGGCTGAACCGCTCGAGCAGCTCGTCGGCGCGGGATCGCGCCTGCCGACGTCCGAGCCCCAGCAGCCGGGCGAAGACGAACAGGTTCTCGTGCGCCGTCAACAGCTCGTCGACCGAGGCGTACTGGCCTGTGAGACCGATCAGCGACCGGACCGCGGTGGGGGAGCGCACGGCGTCGTGGCCGAAGACGTGGGCGGTGCCCGCATCGGGACGCAGCAGGGTCGAGAGCACGCGCACGGCCGTCGTCTTGCCGGCGCCGTTGGGCCCCAGCACGGCGTGGACCGTGCCCGTGCGAACGGACAGGTCGATGCCGTCGAGTGCCCGGTGCGAGCCGAACTCCTTGACCAGGCCCTCGGCCCGGATGGCCCATTCGGTCATGATGCGGCTCCTTCGAGTGGTGGGGCGGGTGGTCGAACCAGGTCGCCCGGGCCGGCTACCACGGTCGTGCCTCGACGTCCCAGGCCGACAGGACCGTGGTCATCGCATCGAGCAGGGTCGCGTCGTCGGGCACGCGAGCGGGATCGAGGGCGCTGACGGTCAGGGTCGTCCGTTCACCCACCGCGCACGTCCAGGCCATCAGGCCCCCACCGAGCGCCGCGAGCTCTGCCCGGTCGACCTGCCGGGGGCCGGCCAGCGCCGCGATGCTCCGGGCGCGCGGACCCTCACGCCCGGTGGGGGCGCAGAATGCGTCGGAGACCGCGCCGAGGTTGGACGCGAGCACCGTGGCAGCGGGCGGCGCTGGCAGGCGCCGGACGACCACGGTCGGCATCATCTGCACCAGCGTCAGGAGGGAGCCGTCGGCTGCCGGGACCGCAGCGCCGAGCGCCGAGTACGCCTGCTTGCACCGCGTTCGGACGTCCGTGAGGTCGCGGGCGACCGGGACGCCGGCCTCGACGTCGACGTGGGCGATGCGGGTCGCGTTGGACCGGATGTCGTCGGGCGTCCGGGCGCTGACGGGCAGCGCCACACGCACGGGGCGGCCGGCGACGGCTATGCCCGACGTGGACGCGAGCGCCGCCGCCACCGCGACGAACCAGGTGTTGGGCGAGCCTCCGTGGCGGGCCGCTGCCTCCGCGATCTGGGCCGTGCTGCACTCGACGACGACCGTGGGGGGTGTCCATCCGGACGGTGGCACACCCGCCGGTCGCCGGGCAACGCCTCCGCTGCGATCACGGTCGGTGCTGCCTGGCGGGCGCTTCGGTGGCTGGGCCGGTGGCCGCAGGCCCTTCGCGCCCCAGCGTGCCACGGACCCCAGCTGAGTCGCGGCGTCGTGGGCGTCAGCCACGAGTGCCTTCGCCAGTCGCGGCCGGGTCGGGACGGCGAGAGGTGGACGGCCGGCCGACGCCCGCTCGACGGCATCGAGCATCGCTCCGCCGTCGGCGACGGCGTGATCGGCGAGCAGCGACACGACCGCTCCGCCGTCCGCGATGTCGGCGACGATGAGCCGCCACGAGTCGCCGCGCGATGGATCGAGCCGGGTCGCGCCGAGCCACCGCAGCCACGGCATGACCTCGTGCTCGTCCAGTGGCTCGTCCCGCCGGACGATCTCGGGCGGTTCTGCGACGCGCGACCAGCGGGAGCGCGCCGCCGGCACGAGGGCGCGATGAGCCCGCCGGGCCAGGGCACCGTGCGCGAGCGCATCGCGCATCCGGACGAGATCCTCGGCCGCGACGCGCTCGTCGAACCGCCACGCGAACTGGTTCACGACAGGGCTGCCCAGACCGCGGTGGCGACGCATGAACAGGTCGTCGCCGAAGGTCAGGCGCACGGCCGAACGGTCGATCAGCTGCATGGACACTCCCCCCGAAGTGCTCCGAGTGAAACCCCGTCGCGCGGTCGTTGTCCATACCCCGGGGATGGTGACCATCATCACGTCGCGCCGCACCCCCGGGCGTCGGCACACTGACCCACATCGCCGTGCAGGGAGTGCGCGGCTCAGTCCGGCGGCTCGCGCCGCCGGCAACTCGGGGGAGTGTTCGATGGAGTACAGCGAGCTGCACGACTATCCGATCCCGGCCGGGATCGTGACCACCTGGACGCCCGTAGCGTCCCCGGCGGCGTGGCGCGACGACGATCGCGACCTGTCGTACGACCACGAGGCGCATCTGGGCCGCGATGCCGACGGTGCCTGGATCGGCTCGGCCATGCGGCTGCCCGGGCCCTACGATCCCGATGTGCTGCGGCGGGCGTTGCGCGCCTGGATCGTGCGGCACGAGGTGCTGCGCACGACGGTGCAGCGGCGCGATGTCGGCTGGGCCCGACGGACGGCTGAAACTGACGGTGTCGACGTGCGGCAGGAGGTGCTCGGGCACCGCTCGGGCGGCGAGGCGCGCGAGGAGGTGGCCCAGTTCCTGGCCGCGCTGTCGCCCGTGGTGTGGCCGCACTGCGTGTTCGCGACGGTCGTCGACCCCGATGCGTCCGGGTTCGTGCTGGTGTTCGGTGCCGACCACAGCGTCATGGACGCGTACTCGCAGCTGCTGTGGTTCGCCGAGATGGCCGATCTGTACCGGCGGGCCGGCACGGGTGCCGACGATGCCGAGCTGGCGGTGCTCGACGTCGGCAGTCACGTCGACTTCGCCGAGTCCGACCGACGATCGGGTGATGACATCGCGGACGACCACGTCGCTGTCACGACCTGGCGGGAGTTCTTGACGCTCGACGGCACGGGGGCCCCCGTCGACACGCCGGTGTTCCCCCATCATCCCGACGTGGCCGGCGGCGCGGCGGCAACGGCCTGCCCGCAGCGGAGCCTGTCGACCTGGGTGCTGAGCGGCGTCAGCACCGACCTGCTGGCGGGCCAGCTGCGACAGCGCGGCGTCGGGCTGCAGTCGGCCGGCATCGCGGCACTCGCCCTGGCCGCGCGCCGGCGCAGCGGCATCGAGCGGCTGCGATTCGTCCTGCCGCTGCACACGCGCCACGACCCGCGCCACGTCGGAGCCGTCGGCTGGTACGTCGGCCTGTGCCCCATCGATCTCGACCTCACGGGCGCCACCACGGTCGCCGAGGCGGTCCAGCGGGCCGACCAGGCCGTGCGGGGGGCCAAGGACCTGGCCCGACACCCGTTCCCTCGGATCGCCGAGCTGCTCGGCATCGACGACACGCCCCACTTCGTGGTGTCGTACGTCGACGTGCGACACGTGCCGGGGGCAGAGCAGTGGCCGGCCCAGCAGGCACGCGCCCTGCGCAGCCCGGCCCATGCGCCCGACGAGGTCTACCTCTGGCTGATCCGCTCACACGTGGGCCTCAACATCTCGGCGCGCTACCCGGGCACCGATCTGGCCGATGTCGCGATGCGGGGCTACGTCGCCAACGCCCGTGCCGTGCTGTCGGAGATGGTGTGGGACGAGCAGCCCGAGCAGCTGGCGGCGACGGGGTCGGCGCGATGATCCTCGACGAGATGTCACGGTGGCGGCCTCGACCCGGTGCGATCGTCATGTTCGGTCCGTCCGGGCGGAGCCTGACGGCTGCCGCCGCTGCGCCCGCCGACTCCGCGCCGGCGTCGTTCCTGCAGGCCGATCACCTGCGCGCCTACGCCGAGCGACGTGGACAGGCAGGCGAGCACCGAGCCTGGACGGGCGTCGCGACGGACGTCGACGGCCCCCTCGACCGCGAGGCGCTCGCCCGCGCCGTGACGCGGCTGGTCGTGACCCACGAGGGTCTGCGGTCGTGGTTCGACGTGTCGGGAGCCGAGCCGGTGCGCCACGTCGTCCCGGCGGACGACGTCGAGCTCGTGGTGACCGACGAGATCGTGCTCGGCGGGAAGACGCTCGACGGGGACGTGCTCGCGGGGGACGACTGGCAGGCAGCGCTCCAGCGCCACCTCGTGAGCGTCTTCGACGCGACCTGCCGGCCGGACTCCTGGCCGGCGTTCTGCCTCGGTGCCGTCGAGCGGCCCGACGGCTTCGGCCTGTTCTGGGGATGCGATCACGCGTTCACCGACGGTGCCTCCCAGATCATGGTCGCGTCGGAGCTGGCCGATCTCTACGCCGCCGAGATCGCCGCGCCGGGCGGTCCCGAGGTCGTCGAGGGGGCCCTGCCCGGCCCCGACCAGACCGGTCCGTTCGCTGACTTCGCGATGTCCGAGCACGTCGCGGCCGCCACGTACGACGCCAGCTCGCCCGAGGTGCGGGAGTGGACCCGACTCATCGAGGGCAGCGGCGGACGCCTCCCATCGTTCCCGCTCGACCTGGGTCTCGAGCCCGGGCAGACGGCACCGGTCAGCATCAGCTCGAACGACCTGCTGGACGCCGACGGAGCCGCGAGTCTCGACGCGCGCTGCCGCGAGGCCGGTGCCAGGACCGTCGATGCGGTCTTCGCGGCGATCGCGGCGACCGAGCACGAGCTCGCGCACCGTGACAGCTACGTCGGCGTGACGGTGCTCGGGGCGCGCGAGCGTGGGCCGTTCGCCCGCTCGCACGGCTGGTTCTGCACCTTCGCGCCCATCGCCTTCGAC
Source organism: Aeromicrobium fastidiosum (assembly GCF_017876595.1). NCBI lineage: Bacteria > Bacillati > Actinomycetota > Actinomycetes > Propionibacteriales > Nocardioidaceae > Aeromicrobium > Aeromicrobium fastidiosum. Next base: position 2,692,594 of record NZ_JAGIOG010000001.1, read on the forward strand.
GTCGCGTGCCACGAGGGTGATGTCGACGGGCTGCTGCGCTCCGCGCACGAGGCGATGGCACGCGGCAAGCAGATCGGCCGCATGCCGGTGCACGTCGCCCTGGCCGAGATGGTCAGGTCGGGTGTCGTGCGACCCGAGACGCTGGGATCGCCGCAGCTGGTCTCGTACCTCGACCTGCGCCGGTTCCCGGGAGCCGGCCGCCCCGCCCACGAGCGCGGCGTCCACTTCACGGGGGCCGGACGCACCGCCAACGCCTCGATGTGGGTCAATCGCGACTCGCGACGCCTCTACCTCGCGATGCAGCACCCCGACACGCCACAGGCGCACGAGAGCACCGACCTCTACCGGAGGACGGTGGCGCGCACGCTGCAGGCAATGGCGGACGGCGCGACGCGCGTTCCCCGATCCGCGACGGCCCATGCTGGTCACAGCGGCTGACCTGTGGGAGCCCGATCCGGGCACGATCGTCTCATGGCGGATCGCTCCCGGACCGGTGCCGCCGCGGCCGGTCGGTCTCTCGCTCAACCAGCGCAACCACCTCGCCGCTGCCGTGGCGGGGGAGCCCTCGGTCTGGCTCGCGGCGACCTTCGACGTCGAGGGCCCGATCGACGTCGACGCGCTCGAGCACGCCTTCCGGGCAGTCGTCGCGCGCCACAGCGCCCTGCAGTGCGGTGCCGCTGTCGTCGCCCATGAGGTGCACGGGGTCCGTCACGACGCGGCGTCGCTGGGCTGGAGCCGGGTCGACTACGGTCCGACGGTCTCGGTCGACACGACCCGCGACCTCGTGAGGGCCGAGCTCGACCGTGCCTGCTTTCCGCTGGCGTACCCGGCGATCTGGCCCGCGGCCATCTCGCGGGCCGACCGCTCGACGATCGTCCTCGGTCTCGACCACCTGCACGCCGACGCCTACTCCCTGGTGGTGCTGGTCGACGACCTGCACGCGCTGTACGACGCCGCGGCCGGGGGACGACCGGCACCCGACCTGCCGGAGGCCGCATGCTTCGTGTCGGGGCTTGACCGTCCGCCACGCCGTGTGCCGGCGCAGGACGACCGCCTGGCGGCGTGGCACGACTTCTTGCGCTCCCGCGAGCACCGGTTGCCGACCTTTCCGATCCCCTTGGGCGTCGGGCCGGGCGAACGGGTCGCCCAGTGCACCGAGGTGGCCCAGCTGGCCGACGCCGACCTGACCGAGCGGGTGGGGGCCCACTCGCAGAGGCATGGCGGCACGACCAGCAGCGCCGTGCTCGCGGCGCTCGCGACTGCCGTCGACGAGCTGGGCGGACCCGACACCCTCGCGGTGCTGACACCCGTGCACACCCGGGTCACCGAGCAGGAGCGACGAGCCGTCGGCTGGTACACGACGACGACGCCGGTCGAGCTGAGGGCACACCGCGACGGCTGCCTCGCACTGACCGAGGCGGCCGCCGCCGTGGCGACGGGCCGGGCCATGGCGGCGGTCCCTCTCGACCAGGTGCTCGAGTCGGCGTCCGCGGCGCTCGTCCGGGAGCGCGCCGACGTCTTCATGGCGTCGTACCTCGACTACCGTCGCCTGCCCGGGCACGGCGAGCTCGTGGGCCGGCGCGCCCACCACGTGTCGGCACCCACGCTCGCCGATGACCTGCAGGTGTGGATCTCGCGCACCGACTCCGGGCTCGCCGTGCGGGTCCGGCTGCCGGACACGACGACCGCGAGGCAGGTCGTCGCGGGGCTGCTGACGGGGTGGACGACTGCGCTGCGCGACCTCGGGGTGTGCGCCCGTGCCGGCGACGCCGTGGTCACAGCAGCTGCATCGGGTCGACGAGAGTCCCGTCCTGCCGGACCATGAAGTGCAGGTGGCACCCGGTCGACATGCCCGTCGAGCCGGATCGCGCGATCACCTCGCCGGCACCGACCGACGCCCCCACCGGCACGGCTGCCGACGACACATGCGCATAGGACGTCTCGACCCCGCCAGCGTGCCGGATCGTCACGCGACGGCCGTAGGCACCGGCTGTCCCGGCGGCCACGACCGTGCCCCCGGCGGCCGCGTGCACCGGCGTGCCACACGGGACGCCGAAGTCGGTGCCGTCGTGCAGCTTGCGGACCCCCGTGACGGGGTGCACCCGCGTGCCGAACGGTGACGTCACGGGGCCGCCGACCGGACGTTGCAGCGGGCCCCCGGCACCCGACGGCGGTGACGGGGGCTCGCCGTCGGGACTGATGAGCCGGAACCGCCCGCCGCCGAGCAGCTCGAGGGGGTCGAGGTAGTCGTCACCGACCCGGCGGCCGAGGTGCAGGCAGGCGTCCGCGCAGTGACTGTGCTCTCCCAGCAGCGTGCCGATGACCTGCCTCGCCTCGACGGCGTCGCCGACCTGGACGACCGCCGCGACGGGCTGGTAGGTCGAGCGCTCGGCACCGTGGTCGATCGTCACCACCGGTACCCCGCCCACCTGCCCGGCGAACGTGACCCGTCCGGCCGCCACGGCTCGCACCGGGTCGCCGACCGACCCGGCCAGGTCGACGCCTCGGTGGCCGGCCCCGTAGCGGTCGGCGGGCGGGTCGAACCGCTCGCCGACGGCGTGTCGTCCGAGCGGCCACGACCACGGCTCCGTCGAGGCCGCGGCGGGCACCGGCCGGAGCGTGACGAGGCAGAGCGTGGCGAGGCAGAGCGTGACGAGGGGGAGGAGCGCGGCGACGGGTCGAGGCATGCGACCAGCCAACGGGTCAGCCCGCCGCCGGCACAGGCGTCGGGCCGGTCCTGGGGACATCCACGCGATGCCGCGCGGTTGTGGATTTCGTCCGGGACGGGGGAGTGCCCTAGACTGGGACCACTCACCTCTCCGGAGGTGAAATTCGCGCGCCTGTCCCCGTATGACGCGAAAGCCGAATGCGGACGATGCCCTGGTCTGCCCAGCACTGCTGGGCAGGTGGTGTCATGCGACAGGTGCCAGGTCACCGCCAACCGGCGGTGAGTCAACCAGGAACCGGCACACGTGTGCCACAAGGAGATACGACCATGGCAGTCGTCACCATGCGCCAGCTGCTCGAGAGCGGCGTCCACTTCGGGCACCAGACCCGTCGCTGGAACCCCAAGATGAAGCGATTCATCTTCACCGAGCGCAACGGCATCTACATCATCGACCTGCAGCAGTCGCTGGCCTACAGCGACGCCGGGTACGAGTTCGTCAAGAACACCGTCGCTCGCGGCGGCACGATCCTGTTCGTCGGCACCAAGCGCCAGGCGCAGGAGCCGATCGAGGAGCAGGCCAAGCGCGTCGGCATGCCCTACGTCAACCAGCGTTGGCTCGGCGGCATGCTCACCAACTTCCAGACGATGCACCAGCGGCTCCAGCGCATGAAGGAGCTCGAGGAGATCGACTTCGACGACGTCGCGGGAAGCAACCGCACGAAGAAGGAGCTCCTCGGCATGAGCCGCGAGTACGCGAAGCTCTCGCGCACCCTCGGCGGAATCCGCGACATGGGCCGCACCCCGGCCGCCGCGTGGATCGTCGACACCAAGAAGGAGCACCTCGCGGTCGACGAGTGCAAGAAGCTCGGCATCCCGATCATCGCGATCCTCGACACCAACTGCGATCCCGACGACGTCGACTTCCCGATCCCGGGCAACGACGACGCGATCCGCTCGGTCGGCCTGCTGACCCGGGTCATCGCCGACGCCGTCGCCGAGGGCCTCATCTCCCGCGGTGGTGCCAAGACCGGTGACGAGCAGCCCGGTGCCGAGCTCGGCGCCGAGGAGCCCCTGGCCGACTGGGAGCGCGAGCTGCTGGAGAAGAAGGACGCGGACGCCGCTGCTTCTGCTGCTGCCCCCGCGACGACCGCCGACGCCGTCCCGGCTGCCGACGACGCCGCTGCCGCGCCCGCCGTGGTCGAGGCTCCTGCGGACGAAGCCGCTGCCGAGGCTCCGGCCAAGAAGGCCGCCGCCAAGAAGGCTCCTGCCAAGAAGGCCGAGGCCGCCGCCGACGCCCCGAAGGACGACGCCGTCACCGCTGAGTGACCCGGCCCCTTCACTGACTCACGCAAAGGAACACACCATGGCTATCACCGCCACAGAGGTCAAGAAGCTGCGCGACGCCACCGGCGCCGGAATGATGGACGCCAAGAAGGCGCTCACCGAGGCCGACGGCGACTTCGACAAGGCGATCGAGGTGCTCCGCATCTCGGGCGCCGCCAAGGCCGCCAAGCGCGGTGCCGAGCGCGAGGCCACCTCCGGCCTCGTCGCCAACTACGGCAGCGCCATTGTCGAGCTCAACTCCGAGACCGACTTCGTCGCCAAGAACGAGCAGTTCATCACGCTGGCCGAGAAGCTGGCCGAGAAGGCCGACGAGACCCGTCCGGCCGACGCCGCGGAGTTCTCCGCGACGCCGTTCGAGGGTGGCAAGACCGTCGGAGAGGCCGTTGCCGACATGGCGGTCCTGATCGGCGAGAAGATCGAGCTCGGCCGCGTGGCCAGCTTCGACGGCCAGGTCGCGACGTACATGCACCGTCGTGCCAGCGACCTGCCGCCGGCCGTCGGCGTGCTCGTCGAGTTCGAGGGCGACGCGGGTCACGACGCTGCTCGCAGCGTCGCGATGCAGATCGCGGCCATGCGTCCTCGCTACCTGACGCGCGAGGACGTCCCCGCCGAGATCGTCGCCAAGGAGCGCGAGATCGCCGAGGCCACGTCGCGCGAGGAGGGCAAGCCCGAGCAGGCGATCGCCAAGATCACCGAGGGTCGCCTCAACGGCTTCTTCAAGGAGCAGGTGCTGCTCGAGCAGCCGTCCGTCCAGGACGACAAGAAGACGGTCAAGGCTCTGCTCGATGAGGCCGGCGTGACGCTCAAGCGTTTCGCGCACATCGAGATCGGCGCCTGAGACCACGCACCACCCGAAGCATCCGCTGATCGACGAGAGGCCGGAACCGTGACCACTGCAGAGCATGTCGAGGTTCCGGCCTCTGGTCGTCCGCTCCGGCGGGTGCTCCTCAAGCTGTCGGGCGAGGTGTTCGGCGGCGGCAAGATCGGCATCGATCCCGATGTCGTCAACGGCATCGCCAAGCAGATCGCCGATGCGGTCGCCGACGGCGTCGAGGTCGCGATCGTCGTCGGCGGTGGCAACTTCTTCCGAGGTGCCGAGCTCAGTCAGCGCGGCATGGAGCGCTCGCGCGCCGACTACATCGGCATGCTGGGCACGGTCATGAACAGCCTGGCGCTGCAGGACTTCTGCGAGAAGCAGGGCGTCGACACCCGTGTGCAGTCCGCCATCACGATGGGCCAGGTCGCCGAGCCGTACATCCCGCGCAAGGCCATCCGGCACCTCGAGAAGGGCCGTGTCGTGATCTTCGGCGCGGGTGCCGGCATGCCGTACTTCTCGACCGACACGGTCTCGGCCCAGCGGGCGCTCGAGATCAAGGCCGATGCCGTCCTGATGAGCAAGTCGGGCGTCGACGGCGTCTACTCGGCCGATCCGCGCACCGACCCGACGGCTCGCAAGTTCGACGAGCTGACCTTCGACGACGCCCTGCGCATGGGGCTCAAGGTCGTCGACGCGGCAGCCTTCGCGCTGTGCATGGAGAACCGCCTGCCGATGATCGTGTTCGGCATGGAGGGCGAGGGGAACATCGCCCGCGTGCTGAGCGGTGAGAAGATCGGAACACTCGTGCACGCCGCCCCGGCCGCAGGCACGCCAGAATCACTGTGAAAGAACTACCCGGATGGGACGACTATCGTGATTGACCAGACCCTGCGCGACGCCGACAGCAAGATGGGCAAGGCCGTCGAGCACACCCGCGAGGAGTTCGCCGCGATCCGCACGGGCCGCGCGCACCCCGCGATGTTCGCCCAGATCACGGCCGAGTACTACGGGCAGCAGACGCCGCTCAACCAGCTCGCCGGCTTCCAGGTGCCCGAACCGCGCACCGTCATCATCCAGCCGTACGACGCCGGCGCGAAGCCCGCGATCGAGAAGGCCATCCGCGAGTCCGACCTCGGCGTCAACCCCAGCGACGACGGCAAGGTGCTGCGCGTGACGCTGCCCGAGCTCACCGAGGACCGGCGCAAGGAGTACATCAAGCTGGCCAAGTCCAAGGCCGAGGACGGACGCATCGCGGTGCGCGGCGTGCGGCGCAACGCCAAGCAGGCGATGGACAAGGCCGAGAAGGACTCCGAGATCAGCAAGGACGACAACACGGGGGCCGAGAAGCGGCTCGACGCCCTGACCAAGAAGCACGTCGAGGTCATCGACGAGATGCTCAAGAACAAAGAGGCAGAGCTCCTTGAGGTCTGAGTCTCCCCACGAGGAGACTCCGCCCGTCGTCTCCCCGGACGAGCTGACGCCCGACGGCGAGGTCATCCCCGCCGTCGCGCTGAAGACCAGCCGTGCGGGCCGCAACCTCCCGGCTTCGATCGCTGTGGGCGTCGGCCTCGTGGCGATGGTCATCGCGTCGCTGTTCGTCGTCAAGGAGGCGTTCATCGCCGTCGTGGCCCTCGCGCTGGCGATCGGGCTGTTCGAGCTGACCCGCGCATTCGGCACGGTGCGCATCGCGCTGCCGGTGCTGCCGGTCGTCACGGGCGGCACGATCATGCTGGTCGGTGCCTACTTCGGCACGATGGAGACCGCCGCGGTCGCGATGGCCCTGACGGTCATCGGCACCATGGTGTGGCGGCTGAGTGACGGGGCCGAGGGCTTCGTCCGCGACGTCACGTCCGGCATCTTCTGCCTGTCGTACCTCTACCTCATGGGCACGTTCGTGCTCCTGATGCTCAAGGAGGACGACGGTCCGTGGCGCATCGTGGCGTTCATCGTCGCGACGATCGCCTCCGACATCGGCGGATACATCGCCGGGGTGCTGTTCGGTCGGCACCCCATGGCACCCACGATCAGCCCCAAGAAGTCGTGGGAGGGATTCACCGGGTCGTTGATCTTCGGCATCGGCAGCGGCATCGCGACCGTGACCTACGCCCTCGACGGCGATTGGTGGGTCGGCATCCTCCTCGGCATCGCCGGCGTCGTGTTCGCGACGCTCGGCGACCTGTCGGAGTCGCTCATCAAGCGCGATCTCGGCATCAAGGACATGGGCGACCTGCTGCCCGGGCACGGCGGACTGATGGACCGGCTCGACTCGCTCATCGCGGTCGCACCCATCGCCTGGCTGATCCTGTTCCTGCTCGTCCCCGTCACCTGACGCCCGCGAGTCACTCCATCACGGCCCGCGAGTCACTGGGTCGCGCTGCTGGCGCGACGCAGTGACTCGCGATGGGGGTCGCAGCGACTCGCGACGCGTACCGCAGCGACTCGCGAGCGGGGGCGCGGGCCGGTTACCTGGTTGTCATCGGGACCGGGCACCCTTGGAGGCATGTCGATCAAGGTCGCTCTCGAGCACAGGACCACCTACTCCTTCGACCGGCCGGTCGAGCTGGGCCCCCATGTCGTGCGCCTGCGGCCGGCCCCGCACAGCCGCACGCCGGTCGAGGCGTACTCGCTGACCGTGAGCCCGGCGAACCACTTCGTCAACTGGCAGCAGGACCCGTTCGGCAATTGGTTGGCCCGGCTCGTGTTCCCCGAGAAGGTCTCGACCCTCGACATCACGGTGGGCCTGGTCGCCGACATGGTCGTGGTCAATCCCTTCGACTTCTTCATCGAGGAGTACGCCGAGACGTATCCATTCTCTTACGAGGCCTCGCTGGCCGCCGACCTCGCGCCGTACCTCCGCCCGGTGGGCGAGGACGGCTCCGACGTGCCCGGCCCGCTCGTGACCGAGTTCCGTGCCCAGCTCCCGGAGCTGCCGGCCGAGGGCATGGCGATGGTGCCCTTCCTGGTGCAGCTCAACGCCGCGGTCTACCGCGCCGTCGGCTACTCCGTCCGCATGGAGGCCGGTGTCCAGAGCCCTGACGAGACGCTGCAGCGCGGCATCGGCTCGTGCCGCGACAGCTCGTGGCTGCTGGTCTCGCTGCTGCGGCAGTACGGCCTCGCCGCCCGCTTCGTGTCGGGCTACCTGGTGCAGCTGGCGTCCGACACCGAGGCGATCGACGGGCCGAGCGGTCCGACCGAGGACTTCACCGACCTGCACGCCTGGGCCGAGGTGTTCGTGCCGGGGGCAGGCTGGATCGGTCTCGACCCGACGTCGTCGCTGTTCGCCGGCGAGGGCCACATCCCGCTCTCGGCGACTCCCCACCCGTCGTCGGCCGCTCCCATCTCCGGGACGCTGATGGAGCGGGCCGAGGTCGACTTCTCGTTCCACAACACGGTCAGCCGCGTCCACGAGGACCCGCGGGTCACCAAGCCGTACACCGACGCGCAGTGGCAGCGCATCGACGCGCTCGGCGAGGGCATCGACCTGCGCCTGGCCGCCGGTGACGTCCGGCTGACGCAGGGCGGCGAGCCGACGTTCGTGGGCCTCGACGACGTGACGTCCGAGCAGTGGAACACCCAGGCCGACGGTCCGGAGAAGCGCGTCAAGGCCAGCGAGCTGGCCGAGCGGCTGCGCGCGGTCTATGCGGGCGGCGGCCTCGTCCACCGCGGTGAGGGCAAGTGGTACCCGGGCGAGGAGCTGCCCCGCTGGCAGATCTCGCTGCAGTGGCGGGACGACGGCGAGACGCTGTGGTCCGATCCCACGCTGCTGGCCGATCCGTGGGACGAGTCCGCCGCCGACGCGGACGCCCCTGCGCGGGCGGAGTCGCTGGGGCGCGAGATCACGCGGCTGCTGGGTCTGCCGGACGGCCAGCTGCGCCCGGCCTACGAGGATCCGTTGACCGAGCTGGTCAACGAGCTGCGCCAGCCGGACGGCGACCGTCCCGGTCTCGACCCGCAGCGCGCCGACGGCACCGTCGCCGCGGCCCTCGACGCCGAGGTCGTCGACCCGACCGGCTGGGTGCTGCCGCTCGTGACCGGCGAGGAGTGGACGAGCCCCGACTGGTCGCTGCGCCGCGGACGCATCGTGCTGCTGCCGGGGACGTCCGCGGTCGGCCTGCGCCTGCCGCTGAGCTCGATCACGTGGCACGATCCGCGGGCGTCCGGCGACCCGTCGTACCTCGAGGCCGGCCCACGACTCGATCCGCGCATCCCCGCGGTGCCCGTCGTCGCGGCCGACGACCAGCCGACCACGGCGCTCACGGTCGAGGCCCGTCACGGCTTCGTCCACGTCTTCCTGCCACCGACGGAGCGCCTCGAGGACTACTCCGACCTGCTGCACGTCATCGACGTCGCCGCGACGTCGCTGGGTCAGCGGCTCGTCATCGAGGGCTACGGCCCTCCGCCCGACGCACGCCTCACGCAGCTCGTCGTCGCGAGCGACCCGGGCGTCATCGAGGTCAACGTGCAGCCGACGTCGTCGTGGTCGGAGCTGCGCGACCTCACGACGACGCTGTACGACATCGCGCGTCATGCCCGCCTCACGACCGAGAAGTTCGACCTCGACGGCGCGCACACCGGCACGGGCGGCGGCAACCACATCACGCTGGGCGGCCACGAGCCGGCCGCCTCGCCGCTGCTGCGCCGTCCCGACCTGCTCACGAGCCTCATGACCTACTGGCAGCGTCACCCGTCGCTGTCGTACCTGTTCTCGGGCCGGTTCATCGGCCCGACGAGCCAGGCGCCGCGCTTCGACGAGGGACGTCCCGAGTCGCTGTACGAGGCCGAGATCGCCTTCCAGGAGATCGACCGGCTCACCGACGAGACCGACGAGCCCCGTCCGTGGCTCGTCGACCGCGCGCTGCGCCACCTGCTGACCGACCTGACCGGCAACACCCACCGGGCCGAGTTCTGCATCGACAAGATGTACAGCCCCGACTCGTCGCGCGGACGTCTCGGGCTGCTCGAGCTGCGGGGCTTCGAGATGCCTCCCCACGCCCAGATGGCGATGGTGCAGTCGCTGCTGGTGCGCTCGCTCGTCACGATGTTCTGGGAGAAGCCGCACCGTGCGCCGCTGGTGCGCTGGGGCACAGCACTGCATGAGGACTTCCTGCTGCCGCAGGGCGCCATCCGCGACATCGCCGCCGTCGTGGCCGATCTGCGCCAGCACGGCATCGACTTCGAGGCGTCGTGGCTCGACCCGTTCACCGAGTTCCGCTTCCCCCGCATCGGCCTCGCACGGGCCGGCCACGGCATCGAGCTCGAGCTGCGGTCGGCGATCGAGCCGTGGCACGTGCTGGGGGAGGAGGCGACGTCCGGCGGCATGGCCCGCTACGTCGACTCGTCGGTCGAGCGGTTGCAGGTCACGGTGCGCGGGATCCTGCCGCACGAGCACCTCGTGACGTGCCAAGGTGTTCCCGTGCCTCTGACTGCGACGGGTGTGGCCGGCGAGTACTTCGCAGGCGTCCGCTACCGCGCCTGGCAGCCGCCGTCGGCCCTGCACCCCTCGATCGAGGTGCACGCGCCGCTGCGCTTCGACGTCGTCGACATCGCCTCGGGCACGTCGGTCGGCGGAGCCACCTACCACGTCGTCCACCCCGGCGGACGCGCCCACGAGCGTCCGCCGATCAACGCCCGCGAGGCGGAGGCACGTCGCTCGAGCCGCTTCGAGCCGTTCGGCCACACGCCGGGACGCCTCGACGTCGCGGCGATGCAGGAGGCCGGCCGCCGTGCCGCGAGCGCGGAGTACCCGCACACCCTCGACCTGCGCCGCACCGTGCCGCCCGGCACGACCGGCGGGGCGGGACGGCGGTGACGGCCCTCCGCGACTACTCCGCAGCGGTCACGCAGCCGACGCTCACCGGCGAGCCGCCACGCTTCGACGAGGTCGTGGCCCCCGACGGCGGGCTGCGTCCCGGCTGGCGGATGCTCGCCGAGAGCGCCGTGCAGCTGACCGAGGCCGATCTGCGTCGCGTCGGCGGAGACATCCAGCGGTTCCTCGCCAACGACGGCGTGACGTACACGCCGCCCGAGGAGGACCCGGGGCCATGGCGGCTCGACCCCGTCCCGCTGGTGGTCGAGGCCGCCGAGTGGTCGTCGCTCGAGGTCGGGCTCGCGCAGCGCACCGAGCTGCTCAACGCGATCCTGGTCGACCTCTACGGCCCGCAGCGGCTGCTCTCGAGCGGCGTGCTGCCGCCGGCCGTCGTGTTCGCGCACCAGGGATTCCTGCGCGTCTCGGCGCGGGCCTCGGCCGCCGACCCCCAACCGTTGCTGCTCGCCGCGGCCGACCTCGGACGCAGCGCGTCGGGGGAGTGGCAGGTGCTCGCCGATCGCGCGCAGGCACCGTCCGGCATCGGCTACGCGATGGAGAACCGGCGCGTCATCTCCCGCGTCATGCCCGAGCTGTACCGCCAGGCGGGGCTGCACCGCATGGCCCCGTTCTTCCAGGCGCTGCGCGCGACCCTGATCGACTCGGCACCGGGGCACGCGCCCAACCCTCGCGTCGTCGTCCTGTCGCCGGGCACGCACTCCGAGACCGCGTACGACCAGGCATTCGTGGCCTCCAGCCTGGGCTTCCCGCTCGTCGAGGGCAGCGATCTCGTGATGCGCGAGGGCGCGGTGTGGATGCGGGTGTTCGGACGGCTCGAGCGTGTCGACGTCATCCTGCGGCGCGTCGACGCGGCCTGGAGCGACTCGCTCGAGCTGCGCAAGGGATCGCAGCTCGGCGTCGCCGGGCTGTCCGAGGCGGTCCGGCGCGGCAACGTCCGGGTCGTCAACGGCCTGGGCGCGGGAGTGCTCGAGAACCCCGGCATGCTGCCGTACCTCTCGGCGATGTGCGAGCTGCTGCTCGACGAGCCGCTGCGGCTGCGGTCGGTGCAGACCTACTGGACCGGCGACCCGAGGTCGATGGCGTACGTCCTCGACCACCTCGACGGGCTGGCCGTCAAGACGATCGACGGTGCGGTCGACCTCGAGCACCACAGCCGCGACGAGCTCGCCGCGCTGGTGCGTGCCGAGCCGCACCGCTACGTGGGGCAGGAGCTGCTGCCGTTGTCGCAGGCCCCGACGCTCGACCGCCGGGGCCTGTCGCCGCAGTCGGTCACGCTGCGCACGTTCACGCTGCGCTACGGCTCGACGTACCGTCCGCTGATCGGTGGGCTCGCGAGCGTCCGGTCCGAGCTGCGCCTGCCGTCGAGCAAGGACGTGTGGGTGCTCAAGGAGCGTCCCGAGGATCCCGACCAGGGCCTGGTCGACGTGTTGCCGCTGACCAACGTCCGGGCACCCGCGGCGATGGTGCCGCGCGTGCTCGAGGACATGTTCTGGTTCGGCCGCTACGCCGAGCGCGCCGAGGACATGCTGCGCCTCGTGCTGACGGCCCACGCCAGTGCCGAGGACTTCCGGTCGCGGCCCCACACGGCCGGCGGGGCGAGCCTGTCGGTGCTGATGTCGGCGATCGCACGGCTCAGCGGATCGCGCTTCGGCCCCGACGCCCTCGACGACAACTTCCGCTCGCTGCTGCTCGACCCGCACCGTCCCGGCTCCGTCGCCCAGTCGATCGGAGCCCTGCGCGACGCGGCCCAGAGCGTCCGCGACCAGCTGTCACCCGACACGTGGCAGGCCTTCAGCTCGACCGAGCGGGCCTCGTCGAACCTGTCGGCGTACCACTACAGCCACCAGGTGGCCGAGAGCGCGGGGCAGATGCTGACCGGCATCCTGTCGCTGCAGGGCGTCACGGCCAACATGATGCGCGATCCGGGCTGGCGGATGATCTGCACGGGACGCGCTGTCGAGCGCGGCCTGCAGCTGTGCCACCTGCTGAGCGCCACGACGACCGTCCGCCGGGGCCTCGACATCGACCGTGACGTGCACAACGCCGTGCTGGCAGCGGCCGAGAGCGCCGTGACGCACCGCCGCCGCTACCGCGGCTACGTCCGGCTGACCAGCGTGCTCGAGCTGCTGCTGACCGATGTCGAGAACCCCCGCTCCCTGGCGTCCGGCATCGAGGAGATGCGCCAGCAGCTCGCCGCGATGCCGGAGTCGACGGGCTCGACGCGTCCTGAGCGGTTGCTCGACGACCTCGCCGAGGAGCTCGACCGCGCCGACCTGGCGACGCTCGCGGCCATCGAGGGGGAGCGTCGCCCCAACCTCGAGCAGTTCCTGACGGGCTGCATCGGGCAGCTGACCCGCCTGTCCGACGCGGTCGGCGACCTGCACTTCGCGGCGGGCCCGGTGCCCCGCTCCTTCGGCTTCGCGACGGTGACGGAGTGAGCACGCGCCGCTACCGGGTCTCGCACCGCACGACGTACTCGTATGACGAGGACGTCACCGACAGCCTCGGCATCGCCTATCTCGTGCCGCGCGAGCTGCCGTGGCAGAGGGTCGTGTCGCGCGAGCTGACCGTCGCGCCGTCGCCGCTCGACCAGTCCGAGGACGTCGACTACTACGGCAACACCGCGACCTACTTCCAGGTCACCGAGCCCCATCAGGTGCTCGACATCCTGGCGGTGAGCGAGGTCGAGGCGGGGGCACCGCAGCACAGCGACGCCGCGCTGGCCGTGCCGTGGGAGCAGGCGCGACCGGCCCACCGTCCCGACGTCGCCGACGCGTGGCGCGCCCACGACTTCGCCCTCGCCTCGTCGCTGGCCGACCAGACGCCGGAGGCCCACGCCTACGCGGCCGAGTCGCTGCGCCCCGGCCGGCCCGTGGGCGACGCAGTCGTCGAGGTCATGCACCGCATCCACGACGACTTCGCGTACGACAAGACCGCGACGACCGTGACGACGACGGTCGACGACATCTTCGACAAGCGTGCGGGGGTGTGCCAGGACTTCGCCCACCTGACGCTGGCCTGCCTGCGCTCGCACGGCCTGGCCGTCCGGTACGTCAGCGGCTACCTCGCGACGACCCCGCCGCCCGGCAAGGAGCGCATCGTCGGCGCGGACGCGACGCACGCCTGGGCCGCGGTCTGGATACCCGGCGACGGCTGGCTGACGGTCGACCCGACCAACGACCAGCTCGTCAACGACCGCTACGTCACCGTCGCGTGGGGACGCGACTACGCCGACGTCCCTCCCGTCAAGGGTGTCATCTTCACCGAGGCCAAGACCTCGACCCTGCGCGTCGAGGTCGACGTCGCGCCGCTGTGAGTCGGGTGCTGTGACCTGCGCATCTCAGCGGGCGGGATCGCATCGGACTGCGAGAATCGACGGGTGACCGACACGCAGCCCGAGCCCACCGATCCGACGGCTGCGCCCGTCACCACGCCCGAGCGGCGGCGGGGCAGGCGAGTGGCGATGGTCGCAGCCGTCGCCGTCGTCGTCGCCGGGGCGGCCACCGCCGTCGTGCTCACGACGTCGGACGGCGGGTCCGACCCCGTCCAGGCCGTCCAGGACTACGACGCGGTGTTCAAACAGAAGGACTGCGACGGCTTCAACGACCTCACGACCCGCAGCTTCCGCACCGAGCTGGGCCTGACGTCGTGCGCGAAGTTCGACGTCAACGCCAAGGACGCGTCGATCGCCTCCTTCCGGCTGACGGTGCGATCGTCCGACGTCCGCGACGACACGGCGTCGGTGCGCACCGAGGAGACGTTCTCGAGCGAGGCCGGCAAGCAGACCGTCAAGCTCGTCTACGCGCTGGTCAAGGACGACGGCGTCTGGTTGGTCGACGGGATCACGGCCGACAAGGGCGTGTGACGCGGCACGCGGCTGCAGCGCTCGCCCTTCCGCGAGACCCTGACAGACTTGTGCGGTGAAGGCCTTCTCCTGCCGCGTGTGCGGCAACGCCCTGTACTTCGAGAACTCGATCTGCGTCTCGTGCAAGACCAACCTCGGGTTCTCGCGCTCCGAGCGAGCGATCGTCCCGGTCGACACCAAGGGGCAGTACGTCGACGCCGACGGCGACATCTGGCACGTCTGCAAGAACCTCAACCTGTCGGGCTGCACGTGGCTCACGGAGTTCCCGGGCGGCTACTGCTTCAGCTGCGGCCTGACGCGCACGCGCCCCAGCGACGCCGACGTCGTCGGGCTCAAGGAGTTCAAGGTCGCCGAGGAGGCCAAGCGCCGGCTCGTCGTCGAGCTCGACACGCTGGGCTTCCCGATCGTCACGCGCGCCGAGGACCCCGACAACGGTCTCGCCTTCGACCTGCTGTCGAGCGTCGACGAGGACGTGACGACCGGGCACGAGAGCGGCATCATCACGCTCGACCTGGCCGAGAGCGACGACGCGCACCGCGAGAAGGTGCGGGTCAGGCTCGACGAGCCCTACCGGACGATGCTCGGCCACTTCAGGCACGAGGTCGGCCACTACATCGAGTGGCAGCACGTGCGCGGCGACAACATCATGCGCGCCCGCGAGCTCTTCGGCAACGAGGAGGAGAGCTACGCCGACGCGATCCAGCGGCACTACTCCGAGGGCCCGCCGGCAGGCTGGGAGAAGAACTACATCAGCATGTACGCCACGATGCACCCCTTCGAGGACTTCGCCGAGACGTTCGCGCACTACATGCACATCTGCGACACGATCGAGACCGCATCGGCGTTCGGCCTCGCGACCGTCGCCTCGCCGCAGGACTTCACCTCGTTCCGCGATCTCGTGATCGGCGTCTGGATCCCGTTGAGCATCGCGCTCAACCAGATCAACCGCAGCATGGGCAAGGGCGCGCTCTACCCGTTCGTGATTCCCACCCCGGTGCTCGAGAAGCTCCAGTTCGTCGCAGACCTGCCCCGCGGCTGACCCCCGCCCGGGATCGCCGAGTGCTGCGTCCTGGCCGTTCTGGGACGGCGTGTCTGACCACGATGCAGCACTCGGGACCCGGAACGCACCACTCGCGGTGCCGCTGCAACCGGACGATTCGGGAGATGGGGCCCTGAATGCGAGAATGGACGACGTGTCTTCCGTCAACCCGAACCCGCTGCCGCTCGTCTTCGAGCAGAAGCGCGGACGCCTCAAGCCCCCGCGCCACCTCGCCGACCTGAGCGCCGAGGAGCGCACTGCAGCGGCCGAGGCGATGGGCGAGCCCGCGTTCCGGGTGAAGCAGGTCGCCAATCACTACTACTCGCGGCTCGAGCGCGATCCGGCGCAGATGACCGATCTGCCGGCCGCGAGCCGTGACCGCATCGTCGAGACCCTGCTGCCGACGCTGCTCAACCCCGTCCGCACGATGGAGGCCGACAAGGGCACGACGGTCAAGAGCCTCTGGAAGCTCTTCGACGGTGCCCTCGTCGAGTCGGTCCTGATGCGCTACACCGACCGCGCGACGATCTGCGTGTCGAGCCAGGCCGGCTGCGGCATGGCGTGCCCCTTCTGCGCCACCGGCCAAGGCGGCCTCGAGCGCAACATGAGCACCGCCGAGATCGTCGACCAGGTCGTCGACGCGGCCGGCAAGATGGCCCGTGGCGAGGTCGCGGGCGGCCCGGGACGTCTGTCCAACGTCGTGTTCATGGGCATGGGCGAGCCGATGGCCAACTACAAGGCCGTCATCGGCGCGGTGCGTCGCATGGTCGCCCCGGCACCCGACGGCCTCGGCATGTCGGCCCGCAACATCACGGTCAGCACGGTGGGCCTCGTGCCCCGCATGAAGCAGCTCGCCGACGAGGGCATCCCCGTCACGCTGGCGCTGTCGCTGCACGCTCCTGACGACGAGCTGCGCAACGAGCTCGTGCCGATCAACACCCGCTGGTCGGTCAACGAGGCCGTCGAGGCCGCGTGGGAGTACGCCCGCAAGACCGGGCGACGCGTGTCGATCGAGTACGCCATGATCAAGGACATCAACGACCAGGCGTGGCGCGCAGACCTGCTGGGCGACGTCCTGCAGTCGTACGGCGACTGGGGCTGGGTGCACGTCAACCTCATCCCGCTCAACCCGACGCCCGGTTCGATGTGGACCGCGTCGCGGCCCGAGGACGAGCGCGAGTTCGTGCGGCGACTGATCGCCAAGGGCGTCCCGACGACGGTCCGCGACACCCGCGGCAGCGACATCGACGGTGCCTGCGGGCAGCTGGCAGCCGCGGAGTAGCTAGAGCAGGACGCGCACGGCCCCGACGTAGAGACCTGCGGCGGCGGCGAACATGCCGATCATCAGCGCGGCCTTGACCCCCGCGGGCCACGTGCGCCGCACGAAGGTGGCATTGGTCGCCATCGCCGCCGCACCGGCCACTCCGCCGAGAAGGCCGCCGAGCACCAGCAGCACCGGTAGCGCCGACAAGATCTTCAGCACGACTGGCGTGGCTGGTCCCATCGGGTAGCCGGCACCGTCCACCACCAAGGTCGGATGCGCTTGCAGGTAGCCGAGCGCCCCCTTGATCGTGGCCTCGACCGGACCCGACGTGCCGGGCAACGTCACCCGATTCCTCTGCATCCGGTTGCGGCTGGACACCCTGCGTCCGTCCACCACGAAGGTGTACCCAGACCAGAACGAGTACTCGGCCGTCACCGGCCCGGCCACGCCGGGGATGACGACGGGGGCAGATGTCATGGACGCATCGTGGCAGATCGAGCGGGTCGCACGACGGACGACTACAGTCATGAGCCTCATGCCGTCCCGCCCCCGCGTCGTCGCGACCGATCTGGACGGGACGCTGCTGCGGTCGGACGGCTCGCTGTCGAGCCGCACGCGCGAGGCGATCGTCGCTGCCGAGGCGGCCGGCGTCCCGACGTTGTTCGTGACGGCACGCCCACCGCGATGGCTCGACGAGCTCGCCGACGCCGTCGGGGGTCACGGGGTCGCGATCTGCGGCAACGGCGCGTTCGTCTACGACCTGGTGCGGCGTAAGGTCACGGCGTCGCGGGGTCATGACCCGCACGTCATGGCGCAGGTCGTGGCCGATCTGCGCGAGGCGCTGCCCGGCGTGACGTTCGCGGTCGAGCGCGCCGACGGCATGGGACGCGAGGACGTCTACGCGTACCCCGTCGAGCACAGCGCCGTGACCGTGGTCGGTGAGCTCACGGCACCCATGTCCCCGCCCGTCGGCAAGCTGCTGGCCCGCAGCCCCGGGATCGACCCCGACGAGTTCCTGCGCGTGGTCGAGGAGGTCGTGGGTACTCGCGTCGAGCTCGGCTTCTCCGGCGCGATCGGGCTGGCCGAGATGACCGCAGCAGGGGTCACCAAGGCCAGCGGCCTGGCCGCGTGGTGCGAGGAGCAGGGCATCGAGGCGGCCGACGTGTGGGCGTGCGGCGACATGCCCAACGACCTGCCGATGCTCGAGTGGGCCGGTCGCGCCCATGCCGTGGCCAACGCGCACGCCGACGTGCTGGCCGTCGCCGACGTCGTCATCGCCTCCAACGACGACGACGGCGTGGCGCAGCTGCTCGAGTCCCTGCTCTGACCCGCCGGGGACGTCATCACGTCAGTACCTGCGTTGCCGCCACGGTGATGACGTCCGCCAGGTGGTCCCGGGACGTCATCACGTCAGTACCTGCGTTGCCGCAACGGTGATGACGTCCGCGGCGGGATCAGGCGATGGGGTTCGGCAGCAGCAGCTCGGTGTTGCGGTCGTCGACGGCACCCTCCTGGGCAGCCGATCGCTGCTGCGGGTCGTTGGCCGACAGCTCTCGGGCCAGCGCCGCCAGGTGCACGGAGTCGGCGAACGTCCCGCCGTGCGATGCCGGCCCCGCGTGGTCGAGCATCGTCGTGAAGATCGACAGCGTCCCGTCGTGGTTGTCGGCCAGCTCGATGAGCCGGGACTGCTGTGGGAAGTCGACGTGCGACGCGGTGTTGATCTCCCAGAACCCGCTCGTGCCGTCGGCGCTGCGGTGGGCCGTGATCTCGTTGCGGTGCGTGTGGCCGTTGACCCAGGCCACGACGTTGCGGCTCGCCAGCAGCGTCGCCACGACGGCGTCGCCGAGCACACGGGGGTTGAGGTCGAGCCCCGTCACGACGAGGGGGTTTGTCATGGTCTTCGACGTGTGGTGGCTGAAGACGAACACGTACCTGTCGGTCGACGCCGCGAGGAGTGCCGTGAGCCACTCGTGCTGCGGCTTGTCGAGTGAGCCGTCGGCGTACCCGTTGGGGTTGACACTGTCGAGCACGATGCACCGCACGGGGCCGCGGTCGAAGCTGTAGTAGGCGGTCTTCCTCTGCCGGTTGGTCGCCGTGAAGCCGTGGCCGACGGGGGAGCCGGACGTCTTGAAGTGCTCCTCGACGACCTGGCCGCGGGTCAGCGTGCGGCGCTGCGCATCGGCGCTGACGAGCGTCGCTGACGTCAGCGAGACCGCTCCCAGCAGCGTGCCGGCGTTCGCCGTCGCGAGGCTCGCGATGACGTCCGCCTGCGACAGCCCCGGGGGCAGGGCGGTGGCCTTGAGCGGGCCGGTCGCCAGGATCGACAGCGGGAGGGTGTGCGGGAAGTTGCCCTGCACGAGACCGTCGTGATTGCCGAACACCGAGTACCACGGGATGTCGAGTCCCTGCGGCTCGAACGACCGGCGCGCTGCGTCGAGCAGCCCGGGCACCCGCGGGAAGCCGAAGCGGGACGTGTAGATGTCCTCGGTGCCGCCTGCCTTGCGAGGGCCTTCGGGGTGCCAGTAGTGCGCGTCCCAGACCTTGGTGTCGGCGACGCCCTCGTACGCGGTGCGGCTGCCCGAGTCGGGGGTGATGCGCTCGCCGTCGAGCACGTCGATGTTCCAGCGCACCTCGTTGTACTGGCAGTTGTCGGAGTTGTCGCCGGTCTGGATCGCGAAGGCGAGTTGCTGGCCCGTCACGGGCCCGCGACCCACGCGGTTGACCGAGCGCACCATCGAGTCGGCGATCTGCGGGGTGAGCATCTCCTGCGGTCGATAGCTGGACGACAGCAGGCCGCCGAGCGTCGGCGCACCGCCGTACGAGTCGTCCAACCGGTCGACGTACTCGACCCGCGCGGGTGACTGGGCGTCGATGATGTGGACGTCGGTGAGGTGCGCGAAGCTCAGCACGGGAGTCCGGCTGGTGGCGCGCGCGGCACCCGGTGCTGCGCCCAGCTCGTCGCGGACGGTGTGCGGCTCGCCGCCCGTCGACACGACCGGCGTGTAGCCGCCCGCACCGGCCGGCCCCCGGCGGTAGCAGCTGTCGAGGGTCGTGTGCTGGGGTGCGACGACGCCCGGCGCGGCCCAGCCCGTCCCCGGGCGGACGCCGACGGCGGCGACACCGCCCATCACGGCTCCGGTGCGGATGAGGGTGCGGCGGCTGATCGTCATGCTGGTGTAACGAGCCTCACACCGCGTGGGTTACCCCCGGGTCATATGTCTCCCGGCTCGGCGGGGCGATAGCGTGAGGACGACCCCGAGGAGAACCATGATCGCCACTTCCCGTGACGGCCACGTCGCCGTCGTCGAGCTCCAGCGCGAGGACCGCCGCAACGCCCTCGACCTGGCCCTGTGCACCGCGGTCCACGAAGCGGCCGACACCGCCGTCGCCGACGGGGCGCGGGTCATCGTCGTGACCGGCAAGGGCTCCGCGTTCTGCTCCGGTGCCGATCTGGGGGGTGTCTACGGGCCCGACTTCCTGCAGGGGCTCTACGGGATGCTGCGCCGCCTGACCCAGCTCCCGGTGCCGCTGATCGCGGCGGTCAACGGGCCGGCCATCGGTGCCGGCACGCAGCTGGCGATGGCGTGCGACCTGCGGGTCGCGGACGAGACGGCGAAGTTCGCGGTGCCGACCGCGCGCAACGGCCTGGCGGTCGACGCGTGGACGATCCGCACGCTCAGCGAGCTCGCCGGGGCGGGACGCGCGAGGCGGCTCATGCTGGCGGCCGAGTCGCTCGACCGCGACGAAGCGCTGGCGTGCGGGCTCGCCGACCGTCCGGGCACCGTGGCCGACGCGATCGCGTGGGCGCACGAGATCGCCGAGTTCGCGCCGCTGGCGCTGGCGCACAACAAGCTGGTGCTGAACGGTTCGTCGGCCGACGACGAGGCGATCGGGCGCAGCTTCGCCGACGTCTGGGCCAGCGACGACGTGCAGGAGGCCGCTCTGGCCCGCACCGAGCGTCGTGCGCCGGTCTTCAGGGGGGCGTGATGACTAGTCTGGTCTTCCGCATCCTCGACTGGCACGTGGTCTCCGGCCTGGCCGACGACCTCGCGGTCTCCGACGCCCGCGGCACGGTCTCGTACGCGCAGCTGCTGCACGAGTCGGCCTGCATCGCGGCGGGCCTGCGCCACATGGGCGTCGAGCCGGGCACGCCTGTCGTCCTCGACGGCCTCCATGGACGCGACCTGGTCACGTCGGTGCTGGCGTGCGCGCGCATCGGCGCGGTGCCGGCCGACACGGCGGCGTTCCGCCTGGCAGGCACCCCGCCGGTCCTGCACGCGCCGAGCACCGAGGTGACCTGGGACGTCCTCGACAAGGCGGGCCGCACCGAACCTGCCGCGGCCCCGGAGCACGACGACGAGGGCTACGAAGAACACCTGCGCACCACCTACAAGGACATCATCGAAACCCTGGAACGAGGCGGAACCATCACGGAGGTCTGAGACCGCCCCCCGATCATGGGTCGACCGAGCGAAGCGAGGGAGACAGGCGTGCTGGCGAAGCCAGCCAGACGCGAGGAACGAGCGGCTGACCGGGAGGCGCGAGGAACGAGCGCCTAACGGACGCCCCAGGCATACGTCTGCTTCTCCAGCCGCAGGTACACGAACGTCTCGGTGGAGACGACGCGGTCGAGTGCGCTGACCTGGGTGGAGATGATGTCGAGCAGCTCGTCGTCGCTCTCGGCGACGATCTCGGCGAGGATGTCGAAGCGTCCCGTGGTGACGACGATGTAGTCGAGCTGGTGCATCGTGGCGAGCTCGGCGGCGACCTCGCGGATGTTGCCGCTGACCTTGATGCCGATCATGGCCTGGCGGGCGAAGCCCATCTGCAGGGGGTCGGTGACGGCGACGACCTGCATGACGCCGCTCTCGATGAGCTTCTGCACGCGGTGGCGCACGGCGGCCTCGGACAGGCCGACGTCCTTGGCGATCGCCGAGTAGGACAGGCGGCCGTCGTCCTGGAGCAGCTCGATGATGCGCTTCGCGGTGTCGTCGAGACTCTGCGCCCGGGGGTGGACGGGCTTCCGGTCGGTCATGACGGCCATTGTGCCGCACGAGCGATCGTGTGCCGGCTGCCACGTGGTAGGTCAACGATTTCGAAAGCGAAACACAGTCTTAACGCCGGAATCCCTTGTGCTGGTCGCCGGATGTTGCGAGTATGCGTGAACACGGGAGAAGTGAGGGTGACGCATGGCGGGTGTCGACCGACGGACGGTCCTGAAGGGCGTGGGCGGTGCTGCGGCGCTGGGACTCAGCGGGGTGGCGCTCAAGTACGGCTTCAACACCGGCGACCAGTCCCAGGACCCGACGAAGCTGATGGCCAAGGATCGTTCTGCGACGGACAAGATGCTGATCGTCTCGAACTGGCCCGAGTACATCGACGAGGACGACGGCGACTACGTGTCGACGTTGACGCAGTTCGAGAAGGACACCGGCATCTCGGTGCGGTACACCCCGGACATCAATGACAACAACGAGTTCTTCGCCAAGGTCAAGAACCAGCTGGGGTCCGGCACGTCGTCGAAGCGGGACATCTTCGCGCTGACCGACTGGATGGCGGCCCGGATGATCCAGGTGGGCTGGATCCAGAAGCTCGACGCCGCCAAGGTGCCGAACCTGCACGCCAACATCATCGACTCGCTGAAGTCGCCGGAGTGGGACCCGAAGCGTGACTACTCCGCACCGTGGCAGAGCGGTCTGACCGGCATCGCCTACAACAAGGCCAAGGTCGGCGAGATCAAGTCGTTCGAGGAGATGCTGACCCGCAAGGACCTCAAGGGACGCATCTCGCTGCTGACCGAGATGCGCGACACGATGGGCTTCCTGCTGATGATCGGCGGCGGCGATCCCGAGAACTTCACCGACGACGAGTGGCAGGACGCCGTCGACCTGCTCAAGAAGACGCGCAGCGACGGCCAGGTGCGCTCGTTCACGGGCAACGAGTACGTCCAGGACCTCGCCGCGGGCAACATCCTGGCGTGCGAGGCGTGGTCGGGCGACATCGCCAATGCGGGCGACGACAACCTCGTCTGGATCCCGCCGGAGGAGGGGATCATGATCTGGGCCGACAACATGATGGTGCCCAATCTCGCGGACCACCAAGACAACGCCGAGCAGTGGATCAACTACTACTACGAGCCCGAGGTCGCGGCGAAGCTCGCCGCCTACAACAGCTACATCTGTCCTGTGAAGGGTGCGCAGGAGGCGATGGAGAAGGTCGATCCCGACCAGGTCGACAACGAGCTGATCTTTCCGACAGACGAGACGCTGTCGCAGACCCACCGCTTCATGGCCCTCGATGAGGCCACGATGCGAACCTACGAAGGGGACTACGCCGATGTCACAGGTGCATGAGGGAGCGGCGACGCCGACCGGATCGGCGTCGAGCGGGGCACGCGACCTGAGGCTCTCGGGTCTGACCAAGGAGTACGCGACGTTCACCGCCGTCAAGGCGCTCGACCTCGTCGTGCCGCAGGGCGAGTTCTTCGCGTTGCTGGGCCCGTCGGGCTGCGGCAAGACCACGACCTTGCGGATGGTCGCGGGCCTCGACGTCCCGACGTCCGGAACCATCCACCTCGGCGACACCGAGATCACGTACGAGAAGCCGTACCGCCGCCCGGTCAACACGGTCTTCCAGAACTACGCCCTGTTCCCGCACCTCGACATCGCGAAGAACGTCGCGTTCGGGCTCGAGCGCCGCGGCATCAAGAACACCAAGCAGCAGGTCGCCGACATGCTCGAGCTGGTCGAGCTGACGTCGCAGGCGCACAAGAAGCCGACCCAGATGTCGGGCGGCCAGCAGCAGCGCGTCGCGCTAGCCCGGGCCCTGATCAACAAGCCCGAGGTGCTCCTGCTCGACGAGCCGCTCGGTGCCCTCGACCTCAAGCTGCGCCGCGGCATGCAGCTCGAGCTCAAGCGCATCCAGACCGAGGTGGGGCTGACGTTCGTGCACGTCACGCACGACCAGGAGGAGGCCATGACGATGGCCGACACCATCGCGGTCATGAACCAGGGCGTCATCGAGCAGATGGGTGCCCCGAGCGAGCTGTACGAGAACCCGCGTACGACGTTCGTCGCCAACTTCCTCGGGCAGTCCAACCTGATCGCCGGCGAGATCGAGGGCCGCGAGGGCGACCACGTCAAGGTCCGGGTGCAGGGTGCCGTCGCGTCGGTCCCGGGCGACCGGGCGCACTCCGACTCCGGCAAGGGCTGGCTGGGCATCCGCCCCGAGAAGGTCCTGATCGCCGAGGCCGGGCAGCCGATCGACGCTCCCGGCGACGTCATCACGGGCGGCTACGTCACCGATGTCAGCTTCGTGGGCGTCAGCACGCAGTACTCCGTCATGATGCCGTGGGGCCAGGAGCTGACGGTGTTCGAGCAAAACACGGGCGCCCGGTCGATGCTCCCGGTCGGCACCAAGGTCGACATCTCGTGGCGTCCGGAGTTCGCCTTCCTGCTCGATGCGAGCCAGGACGCCAAGGCCGGGATCGAGGACGACTAGTGGCGACCCTGGACGATGTCGCTGCCCCGCAACGGCGGACCAAGCGCAAGCTCACGGGCTACTGGCTGATCCTGCCCGGTGCCCTGTGGCTGCTGGTCTTCTTCGTCATCCCGTTCTACTCGCTCGTCGCGTCGAGCCTGTTCGACCCCGACGGGTCGGTGCTCACGGGCTACGACATGACGTGGCACTTCGGCAACTACTGGGACGCGTTCAACCAGTACAAGGGCCAGCTCGGACGATCGCTGCTGTACGCGGGGATCGCGACGGCCGTGTGCCTCGTGGTCGGCTACGTGCTGGCCTACGCCATCGCCTTCAAGGCCGGACGCTGGAAGAACCTCATGCTGGTGCTGGTCATCGCGCCGTTCTTCACGAGCTTCCTGCTGCGCACCCTGTCGTGGAAGCTCATCCTCGCCGATGACGGCTGGGTCGTGGGTGTCGCGCAGGCCATCCACCTGACCGACGCGCTCAACATCGTCGGCCTCACGACGACCGACGACCGTCTGCTCGCGACGCCGTTCGCGGTCATCGCGGGCCTGACCTACAACTTCCTGCCGTTCATGGTGCTGCCGTTGTACGCGAGCCTCGAGAAGGTCGACTTCCGGCTGATCGAGGCCGCCGGCGACCTGTACGCCTCGCCCATGCGCGGGTTCTTCAAGGTCACGTTCCCGCTGTCGCTGCCCGGTGTCGTCGCGGGGACGCTGCTGACGTTCATCCCGGCGGCCGGCGACTACGTCAACGCCCAGCTGCTCGGCAGCACCAACACCAAGATGATCGGCAACTCGATCCAGAGCCTGTTCACGACGCAGCTCGACTACGCCACGGCCGGTGCGCTGTCGGTGATCCTGATGGTCATCATCGTCGCGGCCGTCATGGCCTATGTCCGCACCGCAGGAACGGAGGAGCTCGTATGAACGGGTTGCGTACGGCTCGCCGATGGATCGGCGACCACCTGGTGCTGGGGCTCGGTCTGCTGGTGCTGGCCTACACGTTCGTCCCCATCGCGATCGTGGTGCTGATGAGCTTCAACGACAGCAGCAAGCAGCGCAACGTCTACAAGTTCCAGAAGTTCACGTGGGACAACTGGCTGCACCCGGGCAGCTGGGCCGACGGCATGGCCGACTCGGTCTGGCTGAGCATCCGCATCGCCCTGCTCGCGACGCTCGTCGCCACGATCCTCGGCACGCTGGCGGCGTTCGCCCTCGTCCGTCACCGGTTCGCGGGACGCTCGACGGCCAACCTGATCATCTTCCTGCCGATGGCGTCGCCGGAGATCGTGATGGGCTCGTCGCTGCTGGCGCTGTTCGTGTCGCGTGGCTTCCCGCTCGGGTTCTGGACGATCCTGATCGCCCACATCATGTTCTGCCTGTCCTTCGTGATCGTCACGGTCAAGGCCAGGCTCAGTGGCCTCAACGACAACCTCGAGCAGGCCGCGATGGACCTGTACGCCACGGAGTCGCAGACCTTCTGGCGGGTCACGTTCCCGCTCGTGCTCCCCGGCATCGTCGGAGCGGCGCTGCTGGCGTTCTCGCTGTCGTTCGACGACTTCATCATCACGAACCTCAACTCCGGCCAGGAGGTGACCTTCCCGATGTTCGTCTACGGCGCCAACCAGCGTGGCGTGCCGATGGAGGTCAACGTCATCGGCACCGCGATGTTCGTCATCTCGATCGCGATCGTGCTGGGCAACGAGATCATGCGACGTCGCCAGGAGAAGGCCCTCGCCGCCTGACGGTGACAGCAGAACGCCCCTTGAGCTTTTCGAAAGGGCCCTTTCGACAAGCTCAAGGGGCGGAACGCCGAATGGTCAGATCAGGCCCTGCGCCTCGGTCAGCACCGAGCGCAGGATCTGCTCGATCTCGTCGAAGTGCGACTGGTCGGCGATCAGCGGGGGAGCGAGCTGGATGACCGGGTCGCCGCGGTCGTCGGCGCGGCAGTACAGGCCGTTGTCGAACAGTGCCTTCGACAAGAACCCGCGCAGCAGCTTCTCGGACTCGACGTCGTCGAACGTCTCCTTGGTGGCCTTGTCCTTGACCAGCTCGATGCCGTAGAAGTAGCCGTCGCCGCGGACGTCGCCGACCAGGTCGAGGTCGAGCAGCTTCTCGAGCGTCGAGCGGAACGCGCCCTCGTTGCGCAGCACGTGCCCGTTGAGGTCCTCGCGCTCGAAGATGTCGAGGTTGGCCATCGCGACGGCGGCCGACACGGGGTGGCCGCCGAAGGTGTAGCCGTGGGCGAACGATGCGTTGCCCTTCAAGAACGGCTCCATCAGGCGGTCGGACGCGATCATGGCTCCGAGGGGGGAGTAGCCGGAGGTCAGTCCCTTGGCGCACGTGATCATGTCGGGCTGGTAGCCGAACTTGGTCGCGCCGAACATCTCGCCGAGGCGTCCGAACGCGCAGATGACCTCGTCGGAGACGAGCAGGACGTCGTGCTCGTCGCAGATCTCGCGGACCCGCTCGAAGTAGCCCGGCGGGGGCGGGAAGCATCCGCCGGAGTTCTGCACCGGCTCGAGGAACACCGCGGCGACGGTGTCGGCACCCTCGGCGAGGATCGCGTCCTCGATGCGGTTGGCGGCCCAGCGGCCGAAGGCCTGCTGCTGCTCCTTCTCGTCGGTGAACCCGCCGAGGGACTCCTCGGGTGCCCGGTAGAAGTTGGTGTTGGGCACGTGGGTCGTCGACGGCACGAGCGGCTCGAACATCGATTTCATCGCCGGGATGCCCGTGATCGACAGCGCCCCGTGCGGCGTGCCGTGGTACGCCACCTGGCGGCTGATGACCTTGGTCTTGGCCGGCTTGCCGGTCAGCTTGAAGTACTGCTTGGCCAGCTTCCACGCGGTCTCGACAGCCTCGCCGCCGCCCGTCGTGAAGAAGACACGGTTGAGGTCGCCCGGCGCGTGCGACGCGATGCGCTCGGCCAGCCGGATCGCGTGCGGGTGCGCGAACGTCCACAACGGGAAGAACGCGAGCTCCTTGGCCTGCTTGGCGGCAGCCTCGGCCAGCTCTTCGCGACCGTGACCGGCCTGGACGACGAACAGGCCGGCCAGCCCGTCGAGGTACTTGCGTCCCTGCGCGTCCCAGATGTGCATGCCGTCGCCCTTGACGATGATCGGGATGTCGTGGGTGTCGTCATAGCTCCCGTGACGGGAGAAGTGCATCCACAGGTGCCGCTTGCCGGCCTCCTGCAACTGGTCGAAATCGTCGAGGCTCATGAGCCCAGTATCGCCGCGATCATGGAGCAGGACAAGGGAATTCGTCGTGCAATACGCTGGCAACCTCGGAATCCGTGGTGCAGCGATCGACGCCGCGCGGACTGGCGCGCGGTGGACGTCAACGACCGGCAGACTGAGGCGGACGAGCAGGAGGCGCAGGTGGATCGGTACGACGTGATCGTGGTGGGTGCTGGGGTGGCCGGCCTGACGGCTGCCCGTCTGCTGGCGCGGGCCGGTCGGCGGGTCGTGGTGGTCGAGGCGCGCGACCGCATCGGCGGCCGGGTGTGCACCGACCGGTCGGACGGGCTCGTCACCGATCTGGGTGCCTCGTGGATCCACGGCATCGCCGACAGCCCCGTGGCCGCCGCGGCCCGGGCGTTCGGGATGTCGATGACCGAGTTCACCGTCGGCGGGTTCCAGCCCGACAGCCGGCCCATCGCCTACTACGGTCCCGACGGGCGGCGGCTGTCCGATGGCGAGACGCAGCAGTTCGTCGACGACGTCCACCGGGTCGACGCCCGGCTGCCCGAGGTCGTCGACGCATCGGCCGCTGACGCCTCGTACCTCGACGTGACCGAGACGGTCGTCGCCGCGCAGGGCTGGGACGTCGAGCGTGCCGAGCGCGTGCGCGAGTACCTCCGGCACCGGGCGGAGGAGCAGTACGGCGCATGGATCGGGGACCTCGCGGCCCACGGTCTCGACGACGACCAGATCGACGGCGACGAGGTCGTCTTCGCGGACGGGTACGACCGCCTCCCCGAGCACCTGGCGGCCGGTCTCGACGTCCGGCTCGAGCACGTCGTGTCGCACGTCCGATGGGGTGACGGCGTCACCGTGACGACCGACCGCGGCACGATGACGGCCGACGCTGCCGTCGTGACGGTCCCGATCGGGGTGCTCCGCAGCGGCGACCTGGTCATCGAGCCAGCCCTGCCCGAGCCCGTGGCAGGCGCGGTGGGACGCCTCGCGATGAACGCCTTCGAGAAGGTGTTCCTCCGCTTTCCCGCCATGTTCTGGGACGACGACGTGTACGCCGTCAGGCAGCAGGGACCGGAGGGTGCGTGGTGGCACTCCTGGTACGACCTCACCCCGGCCGGCGGGCCCCCGACCCTACTGACGTTCGCTGCCGGCCCGGCCGCCCGGGCGATCCGAGGCTGGGACGACGCGCAGGTCGTCGAGTCAGTGCTGGCCCAGCTGCGACGCCTCTACGGCGACCACGTCGGCGTGCCGACCGACGTCCACGTCACCCGCTGGCAGGACGATCCGTACGCACGCGGGTCGTACGCGTACATGACCGTCGGCTCGACGACGTCCGACCACGACGACCTTGCGACCCCTGTCGGCGGCGTGCTGCACCTGGCGGGCGAGGCGACGTGGACCGACGATCCCGCCACGGTCACCGCGGCGCTGAGCTCGGGTCACCGGGCGGCGGTCGCGGTGCTGGGGCGCGACGTGCCGATCGAGGACGTCTGGGGCGACGCCTGAGTCGAGCTGCTCAGGCAGGCGCGTGGTCGATGCCGGCCGCGTCCAGCACGTACCCCCACACGCTGCGCCGGGCGTCGGCGTCGTCGCTCGTGCGGGGCAGGTAGTACGTCGAGCGTGCGCGCCGGTCGCTCCAGAACTGGCCGCTGGTGCGCGTCGCCAGCCCCGAGGCGGTGAGCCAGACGATCGTGTCGGCACCGTCCTCGGCCGTGCGCAGGATCGGCGCGAGCACCTTGGCGAACCTCGGCATCGACTCCGTGACGCCAGGAGTGGCGGCCCAGCCCGGATGCATGCTGTGCACGACGATCCCGTCGGCGGCATAGCGCCTGGCCAGCAGCTCGGTCATGGTCACCTGGATGCGCTTGGTGCGCGCGTAGGCGCGGATGCCCTCGTACGTCCCCCGCTCGTACTCGATGTCGTCGCCGATCGACGCGTCGAGCGGCGCGGAGTACATGCCGCCGGACGACACGATCACGACCCGGGGCGAATCGGCGGCCGTGAGGCTCTCGCGCAGCAGCTCGGTCAGCAGCACCGGCCCGATGACGTGCGTCGCGAGGGCCAGCTCGTGACCCTGCGCGGTCTCGGTGCGCTCGGGCGGCATGACGCCGGCGTCGTGGACGATCGCGTGCAATGCGGGGACGTCCTTGGCGAGCTTCGCGGCGTACGCGCGGACGGAGTCGAGGTCGCTGATGTCGCTGACCTCCTCGAGCAGCTGGGCGTCCGGGACGTCGCGGCGGATGAGCTCGGCCGACTCCTGCAGGCGGTCGGCGTTGCGGCCGACCAGGTGGACGATGCCGCCGAGGCGGGCGATGCCGGTGGCGGCGGCCCGGCCGAGTCCGCTGCTGCCACCCGTGACGACGACGTGCCGCCCGACGAGCGCCTGCGGGTCGGGGTCGGCCGCCCACCAGCGGCGACGCAGCGCCGGCCCGATCGACGAGTATCCGGGGACGAGGGTCTTGTCGAGGATCGTGTCGACGACGGAGGTCAGGTGAGAGGCCATGCCACCCACGGTAGGGGCCTGCCCCTGACCCCGCTCGTCCCGCGATCTGTGACGTTCACGGCACCAAGACCCCTCAGTGACGCCGTGGGCGTCACACAGCGCGGAGCCGGGCCAGCTACAAGAGGCCCGCCTCGTGCATCGCGATCGCGACCTGCACGCGGTTGGTCGCGTCGAGCTTGGTGAACAGGTGCGAGATGTGCGCCTTCACGGTGGCCACGCTCATGTGCAGGGCGACGGCGATCTCGGCATTGGACGATCCACGGCCGACCGCGATCGCGACCTCCCGCTCGCGGTCGGTCAGGCACGCCACGCGTTCGACGGCCCGGACCGTCAGCGTGTCGGGGACGGCGTCGGTGACCTGGCGGATGAGCTGCTCGGTGATCGCCGGCGACAGCATCGGCTCGCCGGCGACGACGCGGGTGATCGCGTCGACGATGTCGGCCGGCGGCGTGTCCTTGAGCAGGAAGCCGTTGGCCCCGGCCGCGAGCGCTCGGACGACGTACTCGTCGGCATCGAACGTCGTCAGCACGATGACCTTGGGCGGTGACGGCGTCGCCCGGATGGCCGCGGTCGCCGCGATGCCGTCCATGACGGGCATGCGGATGTCCATCAGCACGAGGTCGACGCCGCCGTCACGCACGCGCCGGACCGCCTCCTGACCGTTGGCGGCCTCGCCGACGACCTCGATGTCGGCGGACCCGCCGAGGATCAGGGCCAGCCCCGCGCGCACCAGTGCGTCGTCGTCGGTCAGCAGCACCCGGATCGTCATGCCGGCCACGGTAGCCACGCCTCGAGGACGAACTCGGCGGCGGGGGAGATGCGATGGGTCAGTCGCCCTCCGGCCAGCTCTGTCCGCTCGGCCAGCCCCGCGAGCCCCAGGCCCGAGCGTGGCGGTGCCGCCCGCAGCTCGCCGACCCGCAGCGGGTTGCGCACCTCGACCGTCACGCCGGTGTCGGGACCGCCCGTCACGACGACCGACACGAGCGTGTCGGCGGCGTGCTTGCGGGCATTGGTCAGCGCCTCCTGGACGACGCGGAACACCGTGCGCCCGAGACTGTCGGGGACGTCGCCGAGCGCGATGCTGCCGCCCAGCTCGACCCGCATGCCCGACCGGCGCGCCTCCGTGACCAGGTCGACGACATCGGCCGCCGAGGGCTGGGGCCGCTCGGGGGCGGAGTCGCCGGGCCCGTCGCGCAGGATGCCGAGCACCTCGCGCAGCTCGATCATCGCCTGGTGCGAGTTGTCCTGGATGATGCCTGCCGTCGCGCGGACCTCCTCGCGGCTGAGGTCGTCGCGGTACGCGAGCGCGCCGGCGTGCATCGTGACGAGCGAGATGCGGTGCGCCAGGACGTCGTGCATCTCGCGGGCGATGCGGGACCGCTCGGCCGTTCGGGCGCCTGCCACGCGGGACGCCTGGTCGTCCTCAGCGGCCCGCGCCCTCTCCCGCAGCGTGGCGATGAGCTCGCGGTGCGACCCGATGAACATTCCCCAGCCCACCGTGAGGGCGAGCACCAGCAGGGTCAGCGGGATGACCACGGCGTACGTCTGCTCCGTGGCACGGTCTGTGGCCTCGAGGACCAGACCCGCCGCGAGGGCCAGCGTGGTGACAGGGAGGATCTCGCGCAGCCGCCGGCGGGTCGACAACGACACCAGGGCCAAGGACGCTGGCCCGCCGACCGACCACGACCCGAAGGCGAGGACGTTGGTCGCCACCGCGACGGCGACAGGATGGCGACGCCGCCACGGCAGGACGCCCAGTCCGACCAGTCCCAGCGCCAGGTCGGTCCAGAACCACCAGCGGGCGTGGTCCCACTGCCACTGTGCGGCCTCGAACCACGTGACGGCACTGATCGCGATGACCAGCGCGTAGCGCCACAGCTGGTTCCACCACCGCAGCTGCGGCTGGTACGTCACGGGGTTCACCGTCCAAGGCTAGGGCCGCGCCGATCGCTGCGGGACGGGCGAAGGTCTGCGACGGCTCATACTTTCGGCTATCGCGACATGGACGCCGGGTGGATGACTCGGCGGCCCGGGTGCACCACAGTGGAGTCATGATCACAGTTGACCGTCTGACCAAGACCTACGGTGCCTACCGCGCCGTCGACGACGTGTCGTTCACGTGCCGCCCGGGAGCCGTCACAGGCTTCCTCGGCCCGAACGGCGCCGGCAAGTCCACGACCATGCGCATCATCGCGGGTCTCACGCCCCCGACGTCCGGATCCGCCCACGTGAGCGGCGTCAACTACCTCGACATCCCCAACCCGGGCACGCAGATCGGTGTGCTGCTCGACGCATCGGCGCAGCACGCCGGCCGCACGGGCCGGGAGATCCTCACGTTGAGCGCCCTGACGATGGGGCTGCCGATGTCGCGCGTCGACGAGATGCTGGCGCTCGTGAGCCTCACCCCGGACGAGTCCAAGCGCCGGGTCAAGAACTACTCGCTCGGCATGCGCCAGCGCCTCGGCATCGCCAACGCGCTGATGGGCGATCCCAAGATCCTGATGCTCGACGAGCCCGCCAACGGACTCGACCCGGCCGGCATCCACTGGATGCGCAGCCTGCTGCGCGACTACGCCAACCGCGGCGGCACGGTGCTGCTGTCGTCGCACCTGCTCCACGAGATCGAGGTCATCGCCGACGAGATCATCGTGATCGGCCAGGGCAAGATCGTCGCCGAGGGCACCAAGGCCGAGCTGCTCCAGACCGCCGGGACGTTCGTCAAGGCCGGCGACCCGTCGGCCCTGGCCAATGCGCTGACCGCCGCCGGCATCACGGCAGGCCCGTCGGGCGACGGCGGACTGCGCACCGAGACCGACCCGGCCACGGTCGGCAAGGCCGCCGCGGCGGCAGGCGTCGCACTCGTCGAGCTGCGTCCCGCCGACGGTGCCGGCCTCGAGGAGATGTTCCTCCAGCTGACGTCGACCACCCAGCGCGAAGCCACCCCCGAAGGAGCGAAGGCATGAGCACCGCCGCACCCATCACGATCGACACGACCCGTCCCGGTGTGCCGCTGAGTCGCCTGATCAAGGTCGAGCTCCGCAAGATGTTCAACACCCGCTCGGGCTTCTGGCTCATGATGAGCATCGCGATCGTCGCCCTGCTCGCCACGATCGGCTGCATCCTGTTCGTGCCGAACGACCAGCTCGAGTACTCGGTGTTCGGCGCTGCCATCGGGTTCCCGATGGCGCTGCTCCTGCCCGTCATCGCGATCCTGGCAGTCACGGGGGAGTGGAGCCAGCGCACGGGGCTGATCACCTTCACGCTCGTGCCGCACCGCGCCAGCGTCATCGCCGCCAAGGCGGTCGCATCGGTCATCGTCGGCGTCGTCGGCATGTCGGTCGCGCTGCTGATCGGCGTCGTCGGCAACCTGGCAGCGGCGGCCATCAACGGCGTCGACGCGGTCTGGGACTTCGGGGTGTCGGACGTCGTGGGACTCCTCGTCGCCAACGTGCTGGGCCTGCTGGTCGGATTCATGCTCGGTGTCCTGATCCGCAACACGCCCGGTGCCATCGTCGGGTACGTCGTCTACTCGTTCCTGCTGCCGGTCATCTTCCAGCTGCTCGCGGGCCTCCAGGACTGGTTCAGGGACCTGCGCCCGTGGATCGACTTCAACTTCGCCCAGGGTCCGCTGGTCGACGGGGGCCCCGAGGGTGAGCAGTGGGCACACCTCGCCACGTCGGGCCTGATCTGGCTGGTCATCCCGTTGAGCCTCGGCGTCTGGGCGGTGCTCCGCTCCGAGGTCAAGTAGACCTCCGGGTCGCGCGGCCGGCGACAGGACATCCTCAGCCGCACGATCCGGATCATGACAGTGGCGACGCGCACACCAGCGCGTCGCCACTGTCGTTCGCCGACGTGACCGTCGGCCCCGGGTGCCACAATGGCCGGATGCGCACGCGTGTGGCCGTCCTCGGCTCGACCGGATCCATCGGCACCCAGGCGCTCGAGGTCGTCGCCGCCAACCCCGACCGTTTCGAGATCGTCGCGCTGGCCGCCGGCGGGGCCAACCCACGGTTGCTCGCCGAGCAGGCCATCGCGTTCGGCGTGCCGCTCGTGGGCGTCGCCCGGGCGAGTGCGGCCGAGGACGTCCAGCTGGCTCTCTACGCCGAGGCGCAGCGACGGGGCTACGCCCACGGCGACCACCGGGTGCCGCGGCTGCTCGCCGGGCCCGACGCAGCCACCGAGATCGCCCGTACGCCCTGTGACGTCGTCCTCAACGGCATGACCGGGGCCGTCGGCCTGCTGCCCACGCTCGCCGCGCTCGAGACCGGCACGACGCTCGCGCTGGCCAACAAGGAGTCGCTCATCATCGGCGGCTCGCTGGTCATCGACGCGGCCAGGCCCGGGCAGCTCGTGCCGGTCGACTCCGAGCACTCCGCCCTCGCCCAGGCCATGCGGGGCGAGAGGCCCGAGGACGTGCGCCGGCTCGTCGTCACCGCCAGCGGCGGCCCGTTCCGCGGACGCACCCGCGCCGAGCTCGCCGACGTCACGCCCGAGCAGGCCATGGCGCACCCCACGTGGGACATGGGTCCGGTCATCACGATCAACTCCGCCACGCTGGTCAACAAGGGGCTCGAGGTCATCGAGGCGCACCTGCTGTTCGGCATCGGCTTCGACCGCATCGAGGTCGTCGTCCACCCGCCGTCGATCGTCCACTCCATGGTCGAGTTCGTCGACGGGGCGACGATGCTGCAGGCCTCGCCGCCCGACATGAAGCTGCCGATCGCCCTGGGCCTGTCGTGGCCGGGCCGCGTTCCCGACGCCGCGGCGGGCTGCGACTGGAGCAGCCCCGCCACGTGGGAGTTCTTCCCGCTCGACGAGGAGGCGTTCCCGGCCGTCGGCCTGGCGCGCACGGCGGGGACGTTCGGGCGCACGGGCCCGGCGGTCTTCAACGCCGCCAACGAGGTGTGCGTCGAGGCATTCGTCGACGGACGGTTGGACTTCCTCGGCATAGTGGACACGGTGGGCGCAGTCCTCGACGAGCATGTCTCCGACCCGGATGCCGCCCGCCAGGAGATGACCCTCGACGGCGTGCTGGGCGCCGACACGTGGGCCCGTGCCCGGGCCGAAGAACTGGTGGGACGCCGACGATGAACGCACTGATCTACACGCTGGGCGTGGTTGTCTTCGTGATCGGCGTGGTGCTGTCCATCGCGCTGCACGAGCTGGGCCACATGTACCCGGCCAAGAAGTTCGGCATCAAGGTCACGCAGTTCTTCGTCGGCTTCGGCAACACCGTGTGGTCGACCAAGAGGGGCGAGACCGAGTACGGCTTCAAGGCCATCCCGCTCGGCGGCTACGTCAAGCTCGTCGGCATGCTGCCGCCGGCCAAGGACGCCGATCCGCACGAGGTGCGCACGACCAACACGGGCCTGTTCACGCAGCTGATCTCCGACGCGCGCAGCGCCGAGTACGAGCACGTCGACGACAAGGACCTCGACCGGCTCTTCTACCGCAAGCCGTGGTGGCAGAAGCTCATCGTCATGGCGGGCGGACCCATGGTCAACATCGTCATCGCGGTGTTCCTGTTCGCGATCGTGTTCATGGGCTTCGGGGCCATCACGCCCACCACGACCGTCCGGGCCGTGTCCGACTGCGCGATCAGCGACGCCGAGGCAGGGCGCACGTGCCAGGCGACCGATCCTGAGACGCCCGCCAGCAAGGCCGGGCTCGAGGCCGGCGACCGCATCACGGGGTTCAACGGCGAGGCGATCAGCGACTGGAAGGAGCTGTCCGAGGTCATCCGCGCCAACGGCTCCCGCGAGGCCACGATCGACTTCGTCCGCGACGGGCGCGACCTGAGCGCGACCGTCGCCACCTCGGTGCTGGCCCGCGCCGACACCGACGATCCCACCAAGACCGTCGAGGTCGGCTTCCTCGGCGTCCAGCCCACCGAGGAGATGCAGCGGCAGGGCCCCGTCTACGTCGCCCAGGTCATGGGCGACTACGTCCAGGGCGCCGCCCAGGCGATCTGGCACCTGCCTGAGCGCATGGTCGACGTCACCAAGGCGGCGTTCGGTGCCGAGCGCGATCCCGAGGGACCCATCAGCGTCGTCGGCGCGAGCAGGGTCGCGGGGGAGTCGTTCACGGTCGACGACCCCACGTGGTCCGAGCGCGCCCAGCGCGTCCTGGTGCTGCTGGCGGGCCTCAACCTGTTCCTCGCGATGTTCAACTTCATCCCGTTGCTGCCCCTCGACGGCGGCCACATCGCCGGTGCCCTGTGGGAGGCCGTCCGACGCGGGTTCGCGAAGCTGCGAGGGGCGCCCGATCCGGGCCACGTCGACGTCGCCAAGATGCTGCCCGTGGCGTACGCCATGGGGGCGCTCCTTATGCTGATGAGCGTGATCTTGATCTACGCCGACATCGTCAACCCGGTATCCCTCTCATGACCGACCTCGGCCTGCCGGCCATGCCGCCGCCGGTCCTCACGCCGCGCCGCAAGACCCGCAAGATCAAGGTCGGCACCGTCGACGTCGGCGGCGACGCGCCCGTCTCGGTGCAGTCGATGACGACGACGCTGACGTCCGACGTCAACACGACGCTGCAGCAGATCGCCGAGCTCACCGCCGCGGGCTGCGACATCGTCCGGGTCGCGTGCCCCAGCCAGGACGACGCCGATGCGCTGAAGGAGATCGCGACGCACTCCAACATCCCGGTCATCGCCGACATCCACTTCCAGCCCAAGTACGTGTTCGCCGCGATCGACGCGGGCTGTGCGGCGGTGCGCGTCAACCCGGGCAACATCCGCAAGTTCGACGACCAGGTGGGTGCCATCGCCCGCGCGGCCAAGGACGCCGGTGTCTCGATCCGCATCGGCGTCAACGCCGGCTCGCTCGACAAGCGCATCTTCGACAAGTACGGCTCGGCGACGCCCGAGGCGCTCGTCGAGTCGGCCGTGTGGGAGGCGTCCCTGTTCGAGGAGCACGACTTCCACGACTTCAAGATCTCGGTCAAGCACAACGATCCCGTCGTGATGGTCAAGGCCTACGAGCTGCTGTCCGAGGCCGGCGACTGGCCGCTGCACCTCGGCGTCACCGAGGCCGGGCCCGCGTTCCAGGGCACGATCAAGAGCTCGGTCGCCTTCGGCTCGCTGCTGAGCCGCGGCATCGGCGACACGATCCGCGTCTCCCTCTCGGCCCCTCCGGTCGAGGAGGTCAAGGTCGGCATCCAGATCCTGCAGTCGCTCAACCTGCGTCCGCGCAAGCTCGAGATCGTGTCGTGCCCCTCGTGCGGCCGCGCCCAGGTCGATGTCTACACGCTGGCCGAGCAGGTCACGGCCGGCCTCGAGGGCCTCGAGGTCCCGCTCCGCGTCGCCGTCATGGGCTGCGTCGTCAACGGCCCGGGCGAGGCGCGCGAGGCCGATCTCGGCGTCGCGTCAGGCAACGGCAAGGGGCAGATCTTCGTCAAGGGCGAGGTCATCAAGACCGTGCCGGAGTCCAAGATCGTCGAGACCCTCATCGAGGAGGCCATGCGCCTCGCCGAGGACATGGAGCCCGTCGAGGGCGGCTCGGCCGCCGTCACCGTCAGCTGATCCCGACCTTCGGCACGACCGCCCCCTGCCGGACGTAGGCTGGGGGCACCCGATCGGGAGGAACAGTGCTGAAGACCACGTCGCAGGTTCGCGCGCTCACGCCCGATGACCTGCCCGAGCTGCATCTTCTGCTCGACCGCGACCCGCTGGTCAACCTGTTCGTCCGCAACCGGGTCGACTCCACGCGGCTGCAGGCCCGCTGGCTGGGCGGCCAGGTGTGGGGCTACTTCGAGGACGGCGTGCTGGTCTCGGCGTGCCACGCCGGCACCAACCTCGTGCCGGTGCAGGCGACCCGCAA
The DNA here is from genome assembly GCF_017876595.1 of Aeromicrobium fastidiosum. Lineage (NCBI taxonomy): Bacteria > Bacillati > Actinomycetota > Actinomycetes > Propionibacteriales > Nocardioidaceae > Aeromicrobium > Aeromicrobium fastidiosum. The sequence goes on from NZ_JAGIOG010000001.1 coordinate 2,730,428, forward strand.
GGCGCTGCGGGCGTTCGCCGAGCGCGTGCTGGGCGACAACGTCCGCCCGTCGTCGATCGTCGGTCCCCGCGACGCCGTCCTGCCGCTGTGGGAGCTGCTCGAGCCGCGGTGGGGTCCCGCTCGCTCGCCGCGCCTCGCGCAGCCGTTCATGGTGCTCGACCGCGACAGCCGCCTGACCCCCGACCCGCGCGTGCGGCCCGTGCTGATCGACGAGTTCGACACGATCTACCCGGCGTGCGTCGCGATGTTCACCGAGGAGGTCGGCGTCGACCCGGAGGCCGGCAGCCGCAGCGGCTATCGCGCTCGCGTCGCGCAGCTCATCTCGCAGGGCTGGGCGTTCGCGATCATCGAGGACGGCCAGGTGCTGTTCAAGACCGAGGTCGGTGCCGCGACGCCGCAGGCCTGCCAGCTGCAGGGCGTCTACGTGCATCCCGACCTGCGGGGTCGCGGCATCGCGGGTCCGGCTCTGTCGGCGGTCGTGCGCCTGGTGCGTCAGACCGTGGCACCCGTCGTGACGCTGTACGTCAACGACCACAACACGCCCGCTCGCCGCGCGTACGAGCGCGTCGGCTTCGAGCACACCGAGACCTTCGCGTCGATCCTGCTGTGAGGCGGCGTGGCGACCTGCCCGATGCCACGGTGCGGGCGGCTAGGGTGCCTGCATGAGTCGCGACATCACCGTCATGGGCGGGGCCTTCATCGGCATCGGCATCCTGCACTTCGTCCGTCCCGAGCCGTTCGAGAAGATCGTGCCGAAGGCGCTGCCCCGCAAGAAGGACCTCGTGCTGGCCTCGGGCGTCGTCGAGATCGCGGCGGGCGCCATGATGCTGCACCCCCGCACGCGGCGGCTCGGCGGTCTGGGCGCCGTCGCGCTGCTGGCGGGAGTCTTCCCGGCCAACCTCCAGATGACGGCCGATGCGCTGCGCAGCTCGCGCGCGCCCCGCTGGTACAAGGCCGGCACCATCGCACGTCTGCCCCTGCAGGCACCCATGATCCGCATCGCGCTGAAGGCCGCCCGCAGCTGACCGCCCACGGGGCGAGAGCCGTGCGCGACGACCGATAGGCTCGTCGCCATGCGCATGTCGAAGCTCTTCCTCCGCACGCTCCGCGACGATCCCGCCGACGCCGAGGTGCCGAGCCACAAGCTCCTGGTGCGCGCCGGCTACATCCGCCGGGTCGCCCCCGGCATCTACTCCTGGCTGCCGCTGGGGCTCAAGGTGCTCGGGAAGGTCGAGAAGATCATCCGCGAGGAGATGGCCGAGATCGGGTCGCAGGAGGTCCGGTTCCCGGCGCTGCTGCCCCGGGAGCCCTACGAGGCGTCCAACCGCTGGACCGAGTACGGCCCCAACCTCTTCCGCCTGAAGGACCGTCGCGGCAACGACATGCTGCTCGGTCCGACGCACGAGGAGATGTTCGCGCTGCTCGTCAAGGATCTCTACTCGTCCTACAAGGACCTGCCGCTGAGCCTGTTCCAGATCCAGACCAAGTACCGCGACGAGGCGCGCCCGCGAGCCGGCATCCTGCGCGGTCGCGAGTTCATCATGAAGGACTCGTACTCTTTCGACGTCGACGACGCCGGGCTGGAGCGCTCGTACCAGGCCCACCGCGAGGCCTACGTCCGCATTTTCGACCGCCTCGGCTTCGAGTACGTCATCGTGCACGCCGACTCCGGCGCGATGGGTGGCTCTGCGAGCGAGGAGTTCCTGGCAGTCTCCGACACCGGAGAGGACACCTTCGTCCGCTCGCCCGGCGGCTACGCGGCCAACGTCGAGGCCGTCACGACGATCGCCCCCGCGCCGGTCCCGTTCGACGGTCTGCCCGCGGCGCACGCCGAGCAGACGCCCGACACCCCGACCATCGCGACCCTCGTGGCGCACCTCGACGAGGCGTTCCCTCGGGACGACCGTCCGTGGCACGCGTCCGACACGCTCAAGAACGTGCTCGTGATGCTGCGTCACCCCGACGGCACCCGCGAGCCCCTCGCGATCGGCGTGCCCGGCGATCGCGAGGTCGACGCCAAGCGCCTCGAAGCCGCTGTGTCGCCGGCCGAGGTCGAGCCCTTCGGCGAGGCGGAGTTCGTCGCGAACCCCGCGCTCGTCAAGGGCTACATCGGGCCCGGCGTGCTGGGCGCCGACAACGTGTCCGGCATCCGCTACCTGACGGATCCGCGCGTCGTCGACGGCACGCGGTGGGTCACGGGCGCCAACGAGAAGGGGTCGCACGTCATCGACCTCGTCGCAGGCCGCGACTTCACCTCCGAGGGGACGATCGAGGCCGCCGAGGTGCGCGCTGGCGACCCCGCACCTGACGGCTCGGGCCCGCTCGAGCTGGCTCGAGGCATAGAGATGGGCCACATCTTCCAGCTTGGTCGCAAGTACGCCGAGGTGCTCGACCTCAAGGTGCTCGACGAGAACGGCAAGCTCGTCACCGTCACGATGGGCTCGTACGGCGTCGGCGTCTCACGCGCGGTCGCGGCTGTCGCGGAGTACGCGCACGACGACGCGGGCCTGATCTGGCCCAAGGAGCTCGCGCCCTTCGACATCCACCTCATCGTGGCCGGCAAGGACGAGGCCGTCGTCGCGGGTGCCGAGCAGGTCTACGCCGATCTCGTGGGCGAGGGCTTCGACGTGCTGTTCGACGACCGGCCCGGCAAGGTGTCGCTGGGCGTCAAGTTCAAGGACGCCGAGCTGGTGGGCGTCCCGACGATCGTCGTGGTCGGCAAGGGCTTCGCCGACGGCGTCGTCGAGGTCAAGGACCGTGCCACGGGCGAGCGCCAGGACGTCCCCCTGGCCGAGCTGATCGCGACCCTCCGCGCCTGAAGGGGCGAGAGGTCAGGGGAGACCCGGGAAGGCCTTCGGCTCCGCGCCCCACGTGAGCTCGGCAAGAGCCGAGCGACGCAGGTGGGTGATCGCGAGCGCCCTCAGATCGCCCTCGGCCTCTCCGGCCAGGGTCAGGGTCGCGGCGCTGATGCGGCTCTCGAGCGACTGCGCCGCCGCGCTCGCCTGCGCCCGTGTCGTGAGCGGGCCCGCGGCGTAGCCGAGCGCGGCCACGACCGGCTCGAGGCCCAGCGAGCGCACCGCGGCGAGCAACGCGTCGCGCGTGTCGCGGTGGGCCCGGTAGGAGGTGCCGGCGCGCTTGCGCAGTCCGTCGACGCGGGCACCGACGACGGGGTAGAGCCACACCGCCTCGTGCTCGAGCGCGAGCCAGGCCTGCACCGCCTGCTCGACGGGAGTCATCGCAGCTCCCCGATGATGCGCTGGGCCTGGGCGTGACCCGCCGACGCTGAGGCCAGCACCCGCACGAGGGCCGCCGAGCCGGCCGAGCGGGCGTCGCGGGCGCGGGCCTCGGCGGCCTCGCCGAAGGCGGTGTCGAGGGCCCGGAGGGCAGCTCGTGCATCTGCCGGGGGAGCGGTGGACGGGCTCGCGGTCGCGCCGCCCATCGCGGCGAGCTGCTCGCGGACCGTCCGGGCGACGGGCACGAGGTCGAGCGACGGGTGTGTGGCGACCGTGGCCTCGACGGCAGCCAGCAGACCTGCGGTGGACGTCGCCGCGCGGCGCAGGACACGGGTGTCGTCGGGGTCGGGCAGCGGCTTGGGATCGAGCCCGACGGCGTCGGCGACGTCGTCGAGGCGGCCCGTGCGCTCGCCCGCCACGAGGAGTCCGGCACCCACGGCGACGGCCGTGCCGGTGCCGATCAGCACACGGCGAGTCATCATCCCGGCAGGCTATCCGACGTCCACCCACCGGCCACGACGTCGTGGCGGTCGGGGCACCCTCCAGCACCCGATAGGGTGGACCGAGGCACCACGGCGGGCGACACATCCCCGCCGACAACCGAAGACGGAGGACGCACCATGACCGACAGTCTGGAGACCCTCGTCGAGAGCACCGTGACGTCGCTGGGGCTCGATCTGGAGGCCCTCGACCTCACGCCCGCGGGCAACAAGCGGGTCCTGCGCATCGCGGTCGACCGCGACGGCGGGGTCGGCATCGACCACATCACCGACGCGACCCGCGCGCTGTCCGAGGTGCTCGACTCCTCCGACGTCATGGGCGAGCAGCCCTACACGCTCGAGGTCACCTCGCGCGGCGTCGATCGTCCGCTGACCGAGCCGCGGCACTGGCGGCGCAACGAGGGACGCCTCGTGCGCCTGCGGCTCGACGGGGACGACTCGTCCGTCGACGGGCGCATCGGTGCCAGCGACGACAACGGCGTCGAGATCCTCGGCCGCGCCGGAGAGACCCGCTACGCCTACACCGACATCACCTCAGCCCTCGTGCAGGTCGAGCTCAACCGTAAGGACACCTGATGGACATCGACATGGCGGCGCTGCGCGCCCTGGAGCGCGAGAAGGAGATCCCCTTCGAGGCGATCTGCGAGGCCATCGAGACGGCGCTGCTCTCGGCGTACCAGAAGACCGGCATCGCCAAGCAGCACGCGCGCGTCGAGCTCGACCGCGCGTCGGGCCACGTGACGGTGTGGGCCAAGGAGCGCATCGAGGCACCGCCGGCACCCGAGCCCGTCGAGGGCGAGGAGCCCGCGCCGCGCCCGCCCGCGACGTTCACGCCCGAGTTCGACGACACCCCCGACGACTTCGGCCGGTTCGCCGCGACGATCGCTCGCCAGCTCATCATGCAGAAGATCCGCGACGCCGAGGACGAGTCGAAGTACGGCGAGTTCTCGGGCAAGGTCGGCGACATCGTCTCGGGCGTCATCCAGCAGGCCCGCAACCCTCAGGACGTCATGCTCGACCTCGGCCGGGTCGAGGCGATCCTGACCGGCACCGAGCGCGTGCCCGAGGAGAAGTACGCCCACGGCGAGCGCCTGAAGGCATACGTCTACGAGGTCGAGAAGGGACTGCGGGGCCCGCGGGTCAAGGTCTCGCGCACGCACCCCAACCTGGTCAAGCTGCTGTTCGCCCTCGAGGTGCCCGAGATCGCCGACAACTCGGTCGAGATCATCGCGATCGCCCGCGAGGCCGGGCACCGCACCAAGATCGCCGTGCGCGCCAACGTGCCCGGCGTCAACGCCAAGGGCTCGTGCATCGGCCCCATGGGCCAGCGCGTGCGCAACGTGATGCACGAGCTGCATGGCGAGAAGATCGACATCGTCGACTTCAGCGACGACCCGGCCGAGTTCATCGGCCACGCGCTGTCGCCGTCGCAGGTGCGCAGCGTCACGATCGTCGACGAGTCGACCCGGTCGGCGCGCGTCGTCGTGCCCGATTTCCAGCTGTCGCTCGCGATCGGCAAGGAGGGCCAGAACGCCCGCCTCGCCGCGAAGCTGACCGGATGGCGCATCGACATCCGCTCCGACACCGAGGCACCGCGCGAGCAGGCCGACTGACCGATGGCGCAACCTCTTCGCCAAACGGGTAGACTGGTCGAGGTCGTCCGGACGTGCATCGGTTGCAGGCAGCGCTCGGACAAGACCGATCTGGTGCGATTCGTCGCAGTTCAAGGGTCCACGGCAACGGTCGTGACGCCCGATCTGCGCGGAACGCTGCCGGGACGAGGGGCGCACCTGCACCCCACGACCCGGTGCCTGGATCTGGCGACACGCCGCAAGGCGTTCGGTCGGGCCCTTCGAGTCGAGGGGCCGCTCGACCTGGACGCCGTGGCCGGCATCGTCACGGATCGAGAACCTCAGCATGACCACGAGGAGCGCAACAGCGCTCCCTGACCGAAATCGGAGCACTCGCTCATGTCCCACATGAATGGCCTCGGCCGATGAGTACTGCGCGATGAGTACTGCGCAATGAGCACGTTCGTCAACTAGTGGTCTGATCCTCCTTCGGGGTCGGACCCCCCTGAAGGAGAAAAGTGGCTGTCAGAGTCCACGAGCTCGCACGCGAGTTCGGCGTCGAGAGCAAGGTCGTCCTGTCCACCCTGAAAGACATGGGTGAGTACGTGAAGTCGGCCTCCTCGACCGTAGAAGCCCCCGTCGTCCGGCGCCTCAACGAGGAGCACGGAGAGGCCCTGCGCGCGCAGGGCGCCAAGAAGGCCGGCCGCAAGGCACCGGCCAAGACCGAGTCCGAGGCTGCACCAGCCGCCGCAGCTCCTGCTGCCGCTGCTCCCGCCGCACCTGCGACACCGGCTCCGGCAGCGCCGGCCGCTCCGGCCGAGGCACCTGCCTCCGCCGCCCCGGCCCGCACGCCCGGACCCGTCCCCGGACCCCGCAAGGTCGTCCCCGACCCGGAGCCGGCTCCCGTCAAGGCAGCGCCGGCCCCCGCGGCCGAGGCACCTGCACCGTCCGCCCCGACGCCGGCAGCGCCCGCGGCTCCGGCTGCCAAGGCGACGCCGGGCCCCACGCCCGGACCGCGTCCGCCGGCTGCCGGCGGCGCACGCCCCGGCAACAACCCGTTCTCGTCCACGCAGGGCATGCAGCGCAACACGCCGCGTCCGCCGGCCGCCCGTGAGGGCGGTGCAGCCCCCGCTCCGGGTGCTCCCGGCGGAGGCACGGGCATGCCTCGTCCCAACCCGGCCATGATGCCGCGCCAGTCGGGCCTCCCGGGCCCGTCGGCCGGTCGTGGCGGCCCCGGTGGTCGTCCCGGTGGCGCTCCCGGTCGTCCCGGCGGCGGTGCCCCGGGTCGTCCCGGCGGGGGCGGTGGCTTCGCCGGTCGTCCCGGTGGCGGCGCTGGTGGCGGTGCTCCGGGTCGTCCCGGTGGCGGCGGCTTCAGCGGACCTCCCCGCACGGGTGGCCCCGCAGGTCGCAACACCCGCGGTGGCACGCAGGGCGCGTTCGGTCGCGCCGGCGGACCCGTGCGTCGTGGACGCAAGAGCAAGCGCGCGAAGCGTCAGGAATTCGACCAGATGCAGGCGCCCGCGATCGGCGGCGTCCGCGTCCGCAAGGGCAACGGCGAGACGGTTCGCCTGACCCGCGGCTCGTCGCTGGCCGACTTCGCCGACAAGATCGGCGCCGACTCCGCATCGCTCGTCGAGGTGCTGTTCCACCTCGGCGAGGTCGTCACGGCCACGCAGTCGGCCAACGACGAGACGCTGCTGCTGCTCGGCGAGGAGCTCAACTACACCGTCGAGGTCATCTCGCCCGAGGACGAGGACCGCGAGCTGCTCGAGTCGTTCGACATCGAATTCGGTGAGGACGAGGGCAACGAGGACGATCTCATCGCGCGTCCGCCGGTCGTCACGGTCATGGGTCACGTCGACCACGGAAAGACCAAGCTCCTCGACGCGCTGCGCAGCAGCAACGTGGTCGACAAGGAGGCCGGTGGCATCACGCAGACCATCGGTGCCTACCAGGTCGCGACCGATGTCGACGGCACCGAGCGTCGCATCACCCTGATCGACACCCCCGGTCACGAGGCGTTCACCGCCATGCGTGCCCGTGGTGCCCAGGCGACCGACATCGCGATCCTGGTGGTCGCGGCTGACGACGGCGTCATGCCGCAGACGGTCGAGGCGCTCAACCACGCCAAGGCCGCCGGCGTCCCGATCGTCGTCGCGGTCAACAAGGTCGACAAGCCCGACGCCGACCCGACCAAGGCCCGTGGCCAGCTCACCGAGTACGGACTCGTGCCCGAGGAGTACGGCGGCGACACGATGTTCGTCGACGTGTCGGCCAAGGCCGGCACCGGCATGGACGCGCTGCTCGAGGCCGTCATCCTCACGGCCGACGCCTCGCTCGACCTGCGCGCCAACCCGAAGCAGAACGCCGAGGGACTCGTCATCGAGGCGCACCTCGACCGTGGCCGCGGCCCCGTCGCGACGGTCCTCGTCCACCGAGGAACCCTCAAGGTCGGCGACTCGATCGTCGCCGGACCGGCCTTCGGCCGCGTCCGCGCCATGCTCGACGAGCACGGTGAGAACATCGAGGAGGCGACCCCGTCGCGTCCGGCCCTGGTGCTCGGTCTGACGGCCGTGCCCGGTGCAGGTGACAACTTCATGGTGGTCGGCGACGACCGCCTGGCGCGTCAGATCGCCGAGAAGCGCGAGGCGCGCGAGCGCAACGCCCTCTTGGCTCAGCGCACGGGTCGCCGCACGCTCGAGGACTTCATGTCCTCGATGGAGAAGGGCGAGACCGACGAGCTGCTGCTCATCCTCAAGGGTGACGGTTCGGGTTCGGTCGAGGCGCTCGAGGACGCACTGGCCCAGATCGACGTCGGCGACGAGGTCGCGCTGCGGGTCATCGACCGCGGTGTCGGTGCGATCACCGAGACCAACGTCATGCTGGCCGCGGCGTCCAACGCCGTGATCATCGGCTTCAACGTCCGCCCGCAGGGCAAGGCGACGGAGCTGGCCGACCGCGAGGGTGTCGAGATCAAGTACTACTCGGTCATCTACAACGCGATCGAGGAGATCGAGGCATCGCTCAAGGGCCTGCTCAAGCCGGAGTTCGAGGAGGCGCAGCTCGGTACCGCCGAGATCCGCGACATCTTCCGCTCCAGCAAGATCGGCAACATCGCCGGTTGCATGGTCACGAGCGGCACGATCAAGCGCAACGCCAAGGCGCGCCTGCTGCGCGACGGCTCCGTGGTCGCGGACAACCTCGACTTCAGCAGCCTGCGTCGCGAGAAGGACGATGTGTCCGAGGTGCGTGAGGGCTTCGAGTGCGGTCTCGTGCTCCGTGGCTACAACGACATCAAGATCGGCGACATCGTCGAGACGTTCGAGCTGCGCGAGAAGGCCCGCGCGTAGTCAGCACCACCTCGCGTTGCGTCATAGCTTCAGTGGTCCCAGACCAACCGAAGCTATGACGCAACGCGTCTTTCCGGAGGAGTGAGCACGATGGCAGGACCCCGCAACGCCAAGGTCGGCGACCGCATCAAGGTGATCGTCGCCCAGATGCTCGAACGACGCGTCAAGGACCCGCGCCTCGGGTTCGTGACCATCACGGACGTCCGCATGACCGGTGACGGCCAGCAGGCGTCGGTGTTCTACACCGTGATGGGCGACGAGGTGCAGCGTCAGGACACCGCGAATGCGCTGCGCAGCGCGACCGGGCTCATCCGGTCCGAGGTCGGCAAGCAGCTCGGCACGCGCATCACGCCGTCGATCACGTTCTTCCTCGACTCGGTGCCGGAGACGGCCAAGGAGATCGAGGACCTGCTCGCGAAGGTCAAGGCCTCCGACGACGAGGTGCTGTCGCGGACCGCTGGTGCGCAGTACGCCGGCGACCCCGATCCGTACAAGAAGCCCGTGGCCGACGACGAGACCGACGGCGACGTCGACCCCGACAGGTCGGCCACCGCGTGACCGACGTCGGGTCGGGCCTGGTCATCGTCGACAAGCCGGCCGGGTGGACGTCCCACGACGTCGTCGGTCGCATGCGCCGCCTCGCGCAGACCAAGAAGGTCGGTCACGCGGGCACGCTCGACCCCATGGCCACGGGGGTCCTGGTGTTGGGCATCAACCGGGCGACGCGCCTGCTGGGCTACCTGACCCACGCCGACAAGGAGTACGTCGCGACCATTCGTCTGGGCCAGTCGACCGTCACCGACGACGCCGAGGGAGAGGTCATCGCGAGCACGTCGGCGGCGCACGTCGACGAGGCGGCCGTGCGCGCCGTGCTGCCCCGCTACACGGGTGACATCCAGCAGGTGCCGTCCTCGGTCTCGGCGATCAAGGTCGACGGCGTGCGGTCGTACGCCAAGGTGCGAGCGGGCGAGGAAGTCGCACTCAAGGCCCGACCCGTCACCGTCTCGACGTTCGACCTCGACGCCTTCAGGGCTGAGGGCGACGTCGTCGACGTCGACGTGCGCGTGGTCTGCTCCAGCGGCACCTACATCCGGGCACTGGCCCGCGACATCGGCGACGACCTGGGCGTCGGCGGTCACCTGACGATGCTGCGCCGCACCCGCGTGGGCGGTTTCCCGCTACGCCTGGCCCGCACGCTCGAGGAGCTCGAGAACGAGCTGCACGTCATCAGCCTCGACGACGTCGCCCGTGCCAGCTTCGACTCGTACGACCTGCCCGAGCGCGAGGCCCAGGACGTCCGGTTCGGCCGTGCGCTGACCGGCATCGACCTCGGCGCCCCGCGCGCCGTGGCGTTGTTCGACCCGGCGGGGCAGTTCCTCGCGCTGTACGAGCAGCGGGGCGGTGTCGCCAAGCCCGTCGCGGTGTTCGTCTAGGGTCGGGGCCATGTCACTGCAGGAGTCGACGCGCCGCCTGGTCCGACAGGGCGTCCTCGGGGTGCTGGCCGCCCAGGTCGCGGCGGTCGTCTCGCTGATGGGTGCCGATCGCGTCCGCCGGTTGCTGCGGGGGCGCCGCATCCCCGATCTCGAGCCGGCACGGCCGGTGTCGCACGAGATCGCCGACGGCAGCGTCGCCACGACGTACACGTACGGTGCGGTGCTTTTCGACGACATGCTGGCCGCGATCGCCTCGGCGAAGCGGCGCATCCTGCTCGAGACCTACATCATCAAGGGCGACGAGATGGGGCGGCGCTTCAAGCAGGCGCTGATCGACGCGGCCGACCGGGGCGTCGACGTCTACGTCATCTACGACCAGTTCGCCAACCTCGTGGTGCGCCCGAGCTTCTTGACCTTCCCGGCACCGGTCAACGTCCTGCGCTACCCGCTGATCTCGTCGTGGAAGTTCCTGAGCCCGCGCCACCTGGGTCGGGACCACCGCAAGATCCTGGTGGTCGACGACGAGGTGGCCTACGTCGGCGGCTACAACATCGGCTCGTCGTACGCGACGGAGTGGCGCGACACCCACCTCAAGATCGAGGGTCCGGCTGTGTGGGACCTCGACAACGCGTTCGTCGACTTCTGGAACACCCATCCCGAGCGGACGACCGACCGCATCACGCAGCTCCCGGCGGCCGGCTGGCGTCCTGAGATCCGCGCGCACCGCAACGTCCCGCGCCAGCTGATGTACCCGATCCGCGGCATGTACCTCGAGGCGATCGACCGCGCGCACATCAGCATCGACATCACCGCGGCGTACTTCATCCCCGACAGCGACATCCTCGAGGCGTTGCTCGACGCGCGGCGGCGGGGCGTGCGGGTGCGCATCATCGTGCCGAAGGTGTCCAACCACGTCGTGACCGACTGGCTGTCGCGCGGCTTCTACGGTCGGCTGCTGCGGGCGGGCGTCGAGATCCACCGTTACGCCGACCACATGGTGCACGCCAAGACCGCGACGATCGACGGTGAGTGGACGACGATCGGGACGGCCAACATCGACCGGCTGAGCCTGCTCGGCAACTACGAGATCAACCTCGAGATCCTCGACGCCGGCCTGGCGCGGGGCATGGAGCAGATCTTCTCCGACGACTGCCGCAAGTGCGAGCAGCTGAGCCTCGACGAGTGGATGCGGCGGCCCGTGCTGGCGCGGGTCTACGAGGCGATCCTCAAGCCGCTGGGCCCGCTGCTCTGACCGCGCTGCTCTGACCCCTCTGCCCTGACGGTCCGGCCTGACGGTCCGGCCCATGAGAGCCCTCTCATCCGCGGCTCACGTGGGGCTCACGGGGCGGCGTGAGTCTTGCTCTGTCAGCACGACCCCGACAGAGGAGACATCATGAAGACACTCGTACGCGCCGGCATCGTCACCGTGGCCGCCACCGTGGGCCTGGGCACGGCAGGGTTCGCCGTGGCCAGTGCCAGCACCGCCGACACGCAGGAGCCCGTCGTCGTCAAGCGCGAGGACACCTCGTCGTCGTGGACGCAGTCGACCGACGTCGACGACGACCTGCGCGACGACCTCGACGACGTGGACGGCGTCGATTCGCCGACGGGCAGCACGGTCAACACCGTCAACACGACGGCGACCAAGAACACCGCGCCGACCAAGAACACGCCGACCAAGAACACGCCGACGGGCAACACCGTCAAGACGGTCCCGTCGATGCCGACCAAGAACACCGCACCGACGTCCGCGACGGGCGACTGAGTCGATGTCCGACACCTGGGGCCTGGCCGGGGGCGACACGATCGCCCCCGGCCTCACGGCCGTCCGCGCCGTCGGCGGCGGCGAGGTCTACGAGGCGTGGCTGGCCTTCGACGAGCGCCTGCATGCGCCCGTCGTGGTCAAGCTGATGCGACCCGGCCACGTCGACGTCGAGAGCTCGCGCACGGGACTGCTGCGGGAGGTCGAGATGCTGTCATGCCTCAACCATCCCGGTGTCGTCCGCCTCTTCGCCTACGACGACGAGGCGGAGCGCCCGTACCTCGTGCTGGAGAACATCGACGGGCCCAATCTCTCGTCGCTGATCAGCAAGCACGGCTACCTGCCCCTGCACCAGCTGCTGCCGCTGGGCCTCGAGCTGAGCTCGGCCCTGCACTACCTGCGCCACGAGGGCGTCTGCCACCTCGACGTCAAGCCCAGCAACGTCATCATGGGGGCACCTGCCAAGCTCATCGACCTGAGCGTCGCGATGCCCGTCGTTGAGGCCCGGGCGCTCGACCACCCCGTCGGCAGCGACGAGTACATGGCCCCCGAGCAGTGCCTGCCGGGGGAGCAGGGGACGATCGACCACGCCAGCGACATGTGGGGCCTGGGAGCGACGATGTTCCGCGCCGCGGCCGGCTACCGGGCCTTCGACCGCGAGCCCCGGTGGCAGCAGCTGACGACGGATCCCGCGCCGTTGCCGCACTTCGTGCCGACCGCTCTCGGCGACCTGATCCTGGCCTGCCTGGCCCCCGATCCCACCGACCGGCCCCTGCCGTCCGACGTCGCCGGAGCGCTGGAGCCGATGCTGGAGCGTCTGCCGCAGGCCCGCCTGTCCGGCTTCAAGATCTCCCGCTGACGGTGCGGCTGACCTTGAGACATCCGGGTCGTCCCAGTGACCACAAAGACTCACCGTCGGTGCCCACGCCGACTGAGCTTGAGACTTTCGGGTGGTCCCGGCGACCCGAAAGTCTCAAGGTCAGTCCCAGCCGGCGCTGCGGAGCAGACGGGTCAGCTGGTCGGCGACGAGCGCCTTCTGGTGACGGGTCGCGTACGACGTGAACGCGATCAGGCGTGGCCCGCCGATGACGACCTCGTTGGCCCGGACGACGTCGGCGCTCCACTGCTGCACCTCGAGATGGGGCAGTCCGTGGATCTCGACAGCGACGTCCCACGCGTCCCACCCGGCATCGAGGTAGTAGCGACCGGTCGGGCTCCGGACGGCTCGCTGCCGGGACGGCGCTGGCAGCCCGGCACCTCGACGGATGTCATCGAAGTCGCGCTCGGGCAACGACTGCACCCCGCCGCCGGCATCGAGCACCGATTCCCGCACGAGCGCCCGCCGCCGCATCGGTCCGCGCCGCGCCAGTGCATCGTGGACGGTCCGGGCGGCGACCAGACCCTGCTGGAACGCGGCGAGCACGATCGCCACAGCCTGCCGGTCAGAGGTGGCCCACGCCGCCGCGTCCACGACGCTGCGCGCCGACCTCGTCCGACGTGGCACGAGCAGCGGGTGGACGTCGAGGTCGCCGAGCTCGGTGCTCCAGTGGGGGACGAGCCCGGCCAGACCACTGCTGGGCCGCTTCGAACCCTCCGGCTGGACGACATCGGTGTGCGGTGGTGCGAAACCGGTGAACCCGTCGAGCCGCAACGCCGACAGTCCCGCCAGTGCCGACCGCGGCGCGCACGCGTGGAGCCGGACCACGTCGAGCTCGTCACGACTCAGAGGCCCGTTGTGGTCGACCACGACGCCACGCGCCGGACGCTGCCACCGACCCGCGGCGATCGCGTGGCGGACGGCGGACCGCCCATGGTCGGCGACTGCAGTGCCTGTCCTCATGACCGTCATCGGGTCAGCGTGCCGCCGTCTGCGAGGTACGTCGCGTTCGCCGAGGAGTCCTGTGGAGATGCCGGGACGCCGTCCCGGTCTGTGGACCGACTGATCCTGAGACCTTCGGGTCGTCCCGGCGACCTCAAGGTCTCACGATCCGTCCCTACCGTCCAAGGTCAGTCCACGCGGTAGCCGAGGCCGCGGACGGTCGTCACGAGGCCGGCACCCAGCTTCTTGCGGAGGTAGCCGATGTAGACGTCGACGACGTTGGAGCCCGGATCGAAGTCGTACCCCCACACCTGCGACAGCAACTGCTCCCGCGACAGGACGAGACCACGGTTGCGCATCAGCACCTCCGCCAGGGCCAGCTCACGAGCCGACAGCTCGACCTCCCGGTCGGCGACGAAGGCCCGCCGGCGGCGCAGGTCGAGCCGCACCTCGCCGACGACCAGCTCGTCGTCGGGTGCTGCCTCGCCGGGCGGGCGCAGCCGCAGCCGCACCCTGGCCAGCAGCTCGCCGAACCGGAACGGCTTGGACATGTAGTCGGCGGCCCCGCCCTCCAGCGCAGCGATCGTGTCGGTCACCGAGTCGCGCGCCGTGAGCACGATGACCGGCAGCGCGGGACGCTCCGCCGTCACGCGCTCGAGGATCGCGTAGCCGTCCATGCCCGGCAGGCCGATGTCGAGCACGATCAGGTCGAACTCGCCGGTCAGGGCGTAGTCGAGCCCCGTGACGCCGTCGTCGACGACGGTCGGCGTGAAGCCCTCCGCCTTGAGGCCCTTGGCGACGAACGAGGAGATGCGCGCCTCGTCCTCGACGATCAGGATCCGGTTCATGACTGCTGGCCTGCTTCCGTGCGTGGGGGGAGGGGGAGTCGGAGACGGAACGTGGCGCCCGGGGAGGCTCCGACGTCCGACGGGTCGAGGACGACGTCCCCGTGGTGCGCCTCGGCGATGGCGCAGACGATCGACAGGCCGAGCCCGAATCCCTCGTCGGACTCGTCGCCGCGGGTGAACCGCTCGAAGATCTGCGGTGCGAGCGCCGGATCGACCCCGGGGCCGGTGTCACGCACCCAGAGCTCGACCCGGCCGTCGTGCAGCCGGGAACCGATGCCGATCTCGTCGCCGGGCTGCGTGTGACGGGCCGCGTTGGCCGACAGCTGCAGCAGCGCCTGCGTGATGCGCTGCCCGTCGAGCGGCACGGTCGTGCGGGCCACGGCGTCAAGCACCCAGCGCCGTTCGGCCAGGGCCCGGGCGCGGTCGACGGCCCCGAGGGTCAGCGTCTCGACGTCGGCGGATGCCAGTCGGACGAAGTCGGGGCGCTGCGCCTTGGCGAGCATCAGGAGGTCGTTGACCAGACGCGTCATCCGCTCGATCTCGTCGAGCAGCAGGTCGCGCGTGGCGGCGACGTCGTCGGGGTCGTCGAGGTCGAGCACCTCGAGATGACCCTGCAGCACGGTCAGCGGCGTGCGCAGCTCGTGCCCCGCGTCGTCCAGCAGCTGACGCTGGGTCACGAAGGCCGACTCGAGCCGGTCGAGCATGTCGTTGAACGTCCGCTGCAGGTCGGAGAGGTCGTCGTGGCCCGTGACCTCGATGCGCCCGCCGAGGTCGCCGTCGCTGATGCCGCGGGCGGTGTCGCGCAGCCGCCTGACGGGACGCAGCAGGCGTCCGGCGCTCCACGACGCGAGACCTGCGATGGCCAGCACCGACAGCGCTGCCAGGAGCGCGTACGTCGTCATCAGGTCGTGCAGGTCGCTGCGGCTGCCGCTGACGTCGTGGACGACCACGAACGAGCCCCGCTGGTCGCCGGCGACGACCGGCAGCACCGCGATGCGGTACTCGCGCCCGGCGATCTCGGCGGTGCGCGAGCCGCCGTCGCGCGACATCTCGGCGACGACGCGCGGGAACTCCTCCGACTGCTGCAGAGCGGGGTCGGGCGCTCCTTGGTAGACGGGCTTGCCGGAGCTCGGGAACGCGAACAGCTGTTCGTTGTCATCAGGCAGGTTGCGCTCGAGGAACACCTCGAGCAGCCGGTCGGCGGACGCGAACGGAGCTCCCGTCTGCGGGTCGACCTCGTTCTGCTGGAGGGCTCGGAACTCGCCGATCTCCTGGGTCAGGCTCGTGTCGATGGCCCGGTCGATGCGGCGCGACTCGACGACGTAGAGGGTCAGGCCGACCGCGACCAGGGCCAGCGAGGTGAGCAGCGCGATCGTGACGGTGAGGCGTTGCCGCACCGACAGGCGCGACAGGGCGGGGGTGAAGGGCATCGTCGGTCAGTCGTCATCGTCGTCGTCGGGACCGTCGGGACCGTCGGGGTCGTCGTCATCGTCGTCGTAGTCGCGGGGGGCCGGGACGGTGCGGTCGAACGGCTCGTCGTCGTCATCGTCGTCATCCCCCGGCACCGGTGAAGGGGACGGGGACGTCGTCGGCGCGGGCGACGGAGCGGGAGGCGTCGTCTCGGGCCCGGGGGTGATGACGATCGGCGTGGTGTCCTGCGGGGACGGATCGGCGTCCGCAGCGACCCGCGCGACGGCCAGGGCAGCCAGCACGATCGCCACGACGGCGAGCGCGGCGGCCTGGAGCCGACGGGACGAGGACATGGCCCAACCCTGCCGCATGCACCCCGCGGCGTCGATGAGGTGCCGATGAGAGAGTTCTTAGGTTCGACCAGCCACGGCGGGCGGCGGCGCGTGTGGCACAGTTTTCCCGTGACGATCTGGCGTGACTTCCCCGGAGCTTCGACTGCGGCACGCACCTCGCCGTCCGCCGTCACGGTCGGCAACTTCGACGGCGTCCACCGCGGTCACCAGCACGTCATCGAGCGCACGCGCGACCTGTCCCGCGGCCTCCCGGTCATCGCCGTCACGTTCGAGCCCCACCCGCTCGCGGTCGTGGCCCCCGAGAGGGCACCCAAGCGGCTCGCGACGACCGAGCGCCGCGTCGAGCTGTTGCTTGCAGCTGGTGCCGACGAGATCCGCATCCTCGACTTCACGCGCGAGATGGCCGCTTGGTCGCCGCAGGAGTTCGTCGACCGGGTGCTCCGCGACGAGCTGCGGGCCTCCCTCGTGGCGGTCGGCGACAACTTCCGCTTCGGCAACCGGGCCACGGGCGACACCGCCTTCCTGCGCGAGGCCGGGCAGCAGGCCGGGTTCACGGTCGATGCCCTCGACCTCGACGGTGGTGCCGAGCCGTACTCGTCGACGCTCGTGCGGGCACATGTCGCGGCAGGACGCATGCGCGAAGCGGCCGACGTCCTCGGCCGTCCGCACGAGGTCGCCGGAGTCGTCCGCAAGGGCGACCAGCGAGGCCGCGACCTCGGATACCCGACGGCCAACGTGCCGGTCGACGAGGCGTATGCCGTCCCGCCCGACGGCGTCTACGCCGGATGGCTCGTGCGGGCCGACGGTGCGCGACTGCCCGCCGCGATCTCGGTCGGCACCAACCCGACGTTCGACGGGGTCGAGCGACGCGTCGAGTCGTACGTGCTCGACCGCACCGACCTCGACCTGTACGGCGAGGCGATCCGGGTCGAGTTCGTCGACCTGCTGCGCGGCATGGTCCGGTTCGACGGCGTCGACGAGCTGCTCGTGCAGATGGCCGACGACGTCGAACGCACGCGGGCCGTGCTCGACCTTCCGTCAGCCGACTAGCGGACTGCCGCCGCCACGACGTCGGCGACCGCCTGCATGCCGCGGGCGTTGGGGTGGAAGACGATGCCGTCGCCCGGGGTGGGGGACGTGCCGTTGGTCCACGCCGCGTCGCCGGCGCAGGCGTCGTGGCCCTCGGACGCGGTGCGCAGCGACACGTACCGCACGCCGGCCCGGTCGGCGGCGCTCGCGAGGGCGGCGTCGAGGGCGGCCTCGGCCGTCACGACCGACGAGACGTCGGCGGCGGGGATGCGCACCTCGGGGCACGTGCCGGTCGTCGGCATGATGCGTGGGTAGCCGACCAGGACGACGTCCGCGTCGGGCGCATCGCCACGCACCGATCCGAGCAGGTCGGCAAGGTCGGCCGTGGTCTGGTCGAGCACCCCCGGCAGCTCGTCGGAGACGTACGCCCGGCACGTCGAGCTGCCGGTCGCGCAGGCACGGATGAGCGCGACGAACAGGCTCCCGTCGTTGCCGCCGGCGCTGACCGTGACGAGGCCGGTGTCGCGGGGGACCGCCCCCGACGCGACGGTCGCGGCGAGGTCGGTGGTCGTCGCGCCCGTGCAGCTCACGTCCGTGAGGTCACGGTCGAGCGTCGTGGCCACGAGTGCGGGCCAGTTGGCGTTGGAGCGCTGGCACAGACCTGCGTCGGTGCTCTGCGGGTCGATGCCGGGCCCCGCGGTGAACGAGTCGCCGAGCGCCACGTACGCGTCGCGGTCGGGGGAGGACGTGGTCGCGCTCGCAGACGGCGATGTGGACGACGTCGGGCTGGGGCCGTCCGACGAGGTGCCGCCGGAGCTGCACGCGCCGAGGACGGCCAGCAGGAGCGTGGTCGACGCGGCGAGGACGCCACGACTCCACCGGACTCTCATGGTCACGAGGCTAGCCACCGCTCCAAGCGTCGATTGGCCCTGCGAACATCGCCGCTGATAGTCTGGTCGCTGCCGTGTGATCGGCCACGGATCGATAGTGCCCCGGTGGATGTGCCCGGGCGCGCCGTGCAACGGAACCCCTCAAGGAGAAACGTGTCGAAGAAGACTGCTGCGCCCACAGTTGCGGGCGTCGCCAAGGAAGACATCATCAAGCAGTACGCACTCAGTGACAACGACACCGGATCCCCCGAGGTCCAGATCGCGCTGCTGACCGGGCGCATCGCCCACCTGACGAACCACCTGCAGGAGCACAAGCACGACCACCACAGCCGTCGTGGCCTGCTGCTGCTCGTCGGTCAGCGTCGTCGCCTGCTCAACTACCTGCAGAACACCGACATCGAGCGCTACCGCTCGCTGATCGAGCGTCTCGGTCTGCGTCGCTAGCACCACCCGGAGGCGGTCACTTCACGTGAAGTGACCGCCTCCGTCACAACTCCACACCGCAACACTCCCGACGAGCGCCGCCAGGCACGATGGTGCGAACCTCAGAAGTGCTCGGTCCTCGGTAGTGGCCCTCGGGACGCTCGTTCAGAGCCGCCCCCGCAGGCCTCGATCGAAGACCGGCATGGTTCCGCCGCCCACCGGCACTCGTCCCAACAGGCAGGCCCCAGGCCTGCGGAAGGGACTTCCATGTCCGAACTCCACTCCGTCGAGACAGTCATCGACAACGGTGCCTTCGGCACCCGCAGCATCCGCTTCGAGACGGGCGTCCTCGCCCAGCAGGCCGCCGGCTCGGTGTCGGCGTTCCTCGACGACGACACGATGCTGCTGTCGGCCACGACAGCCGGCAAGCACCCCAAGGACCACTTCGACTTCTTCCCCCTGACGATCGACGTCGAGGAGCGGATGTACGCCGCCGGCCGCATCCCGGGCTCGTTCTTCCGTCGTGAGGGCCGTCCCTCCGAGGACGCGATCCTGACGTGCCGCCTGATCGACCGCCCGCTGCGCCCGACCTTCAAGAAGGGTCTGCGCAACGAGGTCCAGGTCGTCATCACGGTGCTGGCGCTCAACCCCGACACCCCGTACGACGTCCTGGCGATCAACGCCGCCTCGGCGTCGACGCAGATCTCGGGCCTGCCGTTCACCGGCCCCGTCGGCGCCACGCGCGTCGCGCTGATCGACGGGCAGTGGGTCGGCTTCCCGACGCACAGCCAGCTCGAGAACGCCGTGTTCGACATGGTCGTCGCCGGCCGCATCACCGCCGACGGCGACGTCGCGATCATGATGGTCGAGGCCGAGAGCACCGAGGTCACCTGGGACCTCGTCCAGAGCGGCGTCCAGGCACCCACCGAGGAGATCGTCGCCGGTGGCCTCGAGGCCGCCAAGGCGTTCATCAAGCAGCTGTGCGAGGCGCAGATCGAGCTCGCGTCGACCGCCGCCAAGCCGGTCCGCGACTTCCCGATCTTCCTCGACTACGAGGACGACGCCTTCGAGGCCGTCGAGGCCATCGCCAAGGCCCCGCTGGCCGAGGCCGCGACGATCCTGCACAAGGCCGAGCGCGAGGACCGTGAGGCCGAGATCAAGGCCGACGTCATCGACCAGCTGGGCGAGAAGTTCGCCGGTCGCGAGAAGGAGCTCGGCGCTGCCGTCCGTTCCGTTCTCAAGTCGGTCATCCGCGAGCGCGTCCTGCGCGACAAGGTGCGCATCGACGGCCGTGGACTGGAAGACATCCGCGCCCTGAGCGCCGAGGTCGGCATCGTCCCCCGCGTGCACGGCTCCGCGCTGTTCCAGCGTGGCGAGACCCAGATCATGGGCATCACGACCCTCAACATGCTGGGCCTCGAGCAGAAGCTCGACACGCTCTCGCCCGAGACGTCGCGCCGCTACATGCACAACTACAACTTCCCGCCCTACTCGACCGGTGAGACCGGCCGGGTCGGTTCGCCGAAGCGTCGCGAGATCGGCCACGGTGCCCTCGCGGGCCGTGCGCTGCTGCCCGTGCTGCCGACGCGCGAGGAGTTCCCCTACGCGATCCGTCAGGTCTCCGAGGCGCTGAGCTCCAACGGCTCGACGTCGATGGGCTCGGTCTGCGCCTCGACGCTGGGTCTGCTCAACGCGGGTGTCCCGCTGCGCGCGCCGGTCGCCGGCATCGCGATGGGCCTCATCTCCGGTGAGGTCGACGGCAAGC
Organism: Aeromicrobium fastidiosum; assembly: GCF_017876595.1. Lineage (NCBI taxonomy): Bacteria > Bacillati > Actinomycetota > Actinomycetes > Propionibacteriales > Nocardioidaceae > Aeromicrobium > Aeromicrobium fastidiosum. Next base: position 2,750,814 of record NZ_JAGIOG010000001.1, read on the forward strand.
AGACGTTCGTCACGCTGACCGACATCCTCGGAGCCGAGGACGCCTTCGGCGACATGGACTTCAAGGTCGCCGGAACGCGCGAGTTCGTCACGGCCCTGCAGCTCGACACCAAGCTCGACGGCATCCCCGCCGACGTGCTGGCCGGTGCCCTGAAGCAGGCCTACGGCGCCCGCGTCGCGATCCTCGACGTCATGGCCGAGGCCATCGACGAGCCCGACGAGATGAGCCCCTACGCGCCGCGGATCATCACGATCAAGATCCCCGTCGACAAGATCGGCGAGGTCATCGGCCCCAAGGGCAAGATCATCAACCAGATCCAGGACGAGACCGGCGCGAACATCTCGCTCGAGGACGACGGCACGGTCTACGTCGGCGCCGAGAACGGCGAGGCTGCCGAGGCCGCGCGCGACGCGATCAACGCGATCGCCAACCCGACGATGCCCGAGGTCGGAGAGCGCTACCTCGGCACCGTCGTCAAGACGGTCGACTTCGGCGCGTTCGTGTCGCTGTCCCCGGGCCGCGACGGACTGCTGCACATCAGCAAGCTGCGTGACCTCAACGGTGGCCAGCGCGTCAACAACGTCGAGGACGTCGTCAAGGTCGGTCAGAAGATCCAGGTCGAGATCGCCGAGCTCGGCGACCGCGGCAAGCTCTCGCTGATCCCGGTCGTCGACAAGGCCGACGAGCCCGAGGCCCCCGCGGCCGAGGAGCCGGCCGACGCCTGATCGTCGCTCACACGAAAGGCCCCGCTGCTCCGGCAGCGGGGCCTTTCGCGTACCTGCTCGGGCGGGCAGTGGTCGTCAGGAGATGCGCCGGTCGCTCCTCAAGAGGCTGGCCAGCATCTCGCGCAGCGTGGCGCGGCGGACGACGCGCTGGGACGCCCGCTCGGCCGTGGCGCGACCGATCTCGGCGTCGTGGGAGAGGGTGCCCTCGTGGTGCCCCGTGTCGGTCCGCGGCGACGCATGGAGCTCGAATCCGCTGAACATGGCTGCTCCTCGAGGTTGGCGTTCCGGGGTCCGCCCACTGTAGGCCTGGGAGGTCTCTCTGGTCGAGGCCCGTGACAGGATCGGCGCATGACGACGTCCCCCCACGAGCTCGACTCCGCCGATCCGCTCGCGGCCATGCGTGACCGGTTCGTGATCGACGACGACCTGGTCGCCTACCTCGACGGCAACTCGCTGGGACGCCTGCCGCGGGCGACGCTCGACCGTCTGGCGGCGTTCGTCCGCGAGGAGTGGGGCGGACGGCTGATCCGCGGCTGGTCCGAGGGCTGGGTCGAGCTGCCGGTCACGGTCGGCGACGAGCTCGGTGCTGCCCTGCTCGGTGCGGCGGCAGGGCAGACCGTCATCGCCGACTCGACGTCGGTCTGCATCTACAAGCTGCTGCACGCCGCGGCGGGTCTGCGTCCGGGCCGCGACGAGATCGTGATCGACGCGACGAACTTCCCGACCGACCGCTACCTCGTCGAGGCGGTCGCCGAGGCGCGCGGCATGACGGTGCGCTGGATCGAGCCCGATCTCGTCGACAACGTCACGGCCGACGTGCTGGCCGGGGCGCTGGGCGATCGCACGGCCGTCGTCCTGCTGAGCCACGTCGACTACCGCTCGGGCACGCTGCTCGACCTGCCGGGGCTCACCGAGGCGGTCCACGCGGCCGGTGCACTGGTGATCTGGGACCTCTGCCACTCCGCGGGCGTTGTGCCGATCGCGCTCGACGCGTCCGGAGCCGACTTCGCGGTCGGCTGCACCTACAAGTACGTCAACGCAGGTCCCGGCGCACCCGCCTACGTGTACGTCGCGCAGCGGCACCTCACGCACGCACGGCAGCCCATCGAGGGCTGGTGGAGTGCCGCCGACTTGTTCGGGATGTCCGACACCTACGAGGCGTCGCCGTCGATCCGCAGGATGCTCAGCGGCACGCCGTCCGTCGCGGGCATCCTGGCGGTGCAGGAGGGTGTCCGGCTCATCGCCGAGGTGGGTGTCGAGGCGATCCGTGCCAAGTCCGAGCTCATGACCGGCCACGCGATCGAGCTGCTCGACGAGCTGGGGCTCGAGCTCGTCACGCCGGGGGATGCCGCGCTGCGAGGCAGCCACGTCACGGTCAGGCATCCGGACGCCCGGGCCATCACGGCCCAGCTGATCGAGCGCGGCGTCGTGCCCGACTTCAGGGAGCCCGACCTCATCCGTCTCGGCCTGTCGCCGCTGACGACGTCGTACGCCGAGCTCGCCGCGGCGACACGCATCCTGGGCGAGGTCGTCGCGCCGATAGGCTGACCGCATGACACGGGTCGCGGTGCTGGGTGCCAAGGGGCGCATGGGTTCGGAGTCGGTGCGGGCGATCACCGCGGCGGACGGACTGGAGGTCGTGGCCGAGATCGACCAGGGCGACCCGCTCGACCTCATCACGTCCTCGGGTGCCGAGGTGGCCCTCGACTTCACGCAGCCGGGTGTCGCCCTCGACAACGTCACGTGGTGCGTCGAGCACGGCGTGCACGTCGTCGTCGGCACCTCGGGCTTCGACGACGACCGCATCGAGGCCGTGCGCGCGCTGCTGGGCGACGAGCCCGCCACGGGCGTCCTGATCGTCCCGAACTTCTCGATCGGCGCGATCCTCATGATGCGCTTCGCCGAGACGGCAGCGCCGTTCTTCGAGTCGATCGAGGTCATCGAGATGCACCATCCCGACAAGATCGACGCCCCCTCGGGCACGGCGGTGCGCACCGCCGAGCTCATGGCCGCCGCACGCGAGACCGCCGGATCGGCACCCCTGCCGGACGCGACGACGACCGACCCCGACGGCGCCCGCGGTGCCAAGGTCGGCGGCATCCCGGTGCACGCCGTGCGCGCGCGGGGCTTCGTGGCCTCTCAGGAGGTGCTGTTCGGGGGCGCGGGCGAGGGCTTCGCGATCCGCCACGACTCGCACGACCGCAGCTCGTTCATGCCCGGCGTGGTGGCGGCGGTCTCGGGCGTGGCCTCCCGTCCCGGTGTCACGGTCGGCCTCGACGCCGTCCTCGGCTTGTAGCCCGCCCCGAGGGGCTGGGTGTCAGAGCTGGCGGACGAGCGCGGCGACGGCGGCCGACACCACGACCATCGGCAGGAACGGCACGCGTAGCGTGAGCAGCACCGCGGCGACGCCGAGGGCCAGCAGGCGGGCGTCCACCTGCACCGACGCGCCGTCGGCGAGCACCTGCACGGCGATCAGGGCGCCCAGCAGCCCCGCGGGGATCAGCTCGACGGCCCGGACGGTCAACGGGTGCTGCAGCACCGACGGCGGGACCGACAGCCCCGCGTACTTGAGGGCGAAGCAGCCCACGACCATGACCGCGATGCCGGCCCACACGCCCGTCACGATGCGGCCCGCGTCCGCCACAGCATGCCGAGCAGGACGGCCACGCCGCCGCCGAGGACGATCGGCAGCCCGGCGCTCGTGACCGGTACGAGGCCCAGCGCCACCGCGGCACCGACGAGCGCGACGATCCGGCCCTTCCAGGTCGCCAGCCGGGGCCACAGCAGGCCCAGGAAGGCCGCACCGACGGCGGCATCGAGCCCGTAGGTGCGCGGGTCGCCGATCGCGTCGCCGGCGAGCGCGCCGACGAACGTCGTGAGGTTCCAGAGCACGAAGATCGAGATGCCCGTCCAGTAGAACCCCAGGCGCGCCTGCCGCCGCGTGTCGCGGGTGACGGCCATCGCGGTCGACTCGTCGATCACGACGTGGGCGCTGGCCAGTCGGGCGAGCGGGTCGAGGTCGAGGCGAGGTGCCAGGCTCACGCCGTAGAACAGGTTGCGGCTGCCGAGCAGCGTCGCGGTGAGCGCCCCGGTCAGGGGATTGCCGCCGGAGGCGACGATGCCGACGAACGCGAACTGCGACGCTCCCGTGAACACCAGCAGCGAGATGAGGCAGGTCTGCAGCACGCTGAGCCCCGACGCGGTCGAGATGGCGCCGAACGAGACGCCGCACGCACCCGTGGCGAGCCCGACGCCGAGCGAGTCGACGACGATGCTGCGGTCGGACGTCATACGAGGCTGGTGTGGAGCCGCACCTGCTTGACGGTCGCGCCGGTCGCCGACTCGAGCTCGCGATGGGCGCCGTCGGGTGCCCAGCCCGACTCCGTCACGAACGAGCGGAGCGCGTCGTCACCCGTGCCGATCCACCACACGGCGCGGCTGAACTTGTCGGCCACGAGCGTGTCGATCGCAGCCTGCAGCAGGCGGGACCCGTGCCCGTTCCGTTGGTGGGCCGCATCGACGACGAGCTCGCCGACCTCGCCGTCGACCACCTGGTCGCTGTCGGGGTCGAACGACGGGTGGACGAGGGCGAACCCGCGCACCTCGGCCCGCTCGAGCGCCACGAGCACCCGCAGGCGGGCGTCGTGCGGCGAGCTGATCAGCGAGGTCCACCGCTCGGTGAGCTGGACGGGGTCGAGCGCCTCGACCTCGGCCGCCGCGTCGCCGAAGCTCGTCCGCCACGAGGCCAGCTGGATGCGCACGATCGCCGCGGCGTCGGCCGGCCACGCGAGGCGGGCACTGACGTCGGCATGGACGCTCACGTGTCGAGGAAGCTCTCGACGAGGCGCGACTCCGCGCCCTGGGAGTCGACCATCGCCGCGGTCAGCGAGGTGTTGCGCGGGCTCGGCCACACCTCGTACGTCAGCACCAGCATGCCCGGGAAGCCGGCGACGACCAGCGGCCAGCCGCCGTGGTCGGCCACGAACGCCACGACGACGGCCACCAGCATCGGCGTCTCGCAGAAGATGAGCTTGCGGACGGTCTGCGCGGCGAAGATGCCGACGGCATCTCGCTCGGCCTCGGCAGGATCGGTGTCGGCCGGCAGGGGAGAGGCGCTGAGCCACACCCGCTCGGACAGGAAGGCACCCGCAGCCACGAGCACGAGCAGGACGACGGTGAGCCAGATCGGCGTGAACGGCGCATCGTCGCCGCCGAGCATGAAGAACAGCAGCACCAGGAAGCCGCCGGTGAGCCCGATCTGGAGGAGCGCGAAGCTGCGGACCTCGGCGGGGGTCGCGTCGTACTCAACACTCGGCATGGGGAGAGTTTCGCATACCGTCCGGACGCTCCGGGATTGATAGTGTGGCGACATGCGGGCCTACCTCGATCTCGTCCAGCGCATCCTCGACGAAGGGGTCGCCAAGGGTGATCGCACCGGCACCGGCACCCGCAGCGTCTTCGGCCACCAGATGCGGTTCGACCTCTCCGAGGGCTTCCCCCTCGTGACGACCAAGAAGATCCACGTCCGGTCGGTCGTCGCCGAGCTGCTCTGGTTCATCAAGGGCGACACCAACACGCGCTACCTGCGCGACAACGGCGTGACGATCTGGGACGAGTGGGCCGACGGCAACGGCGATCTCGGCCCGGTCTACGGCTTCCAGTGGCGCACGTGGCCGACCCCTGACGGCGAGCACATCGACCAGCTGGCCCAGGTCATCGAGCAGATCAAGGCCAATCCCGACTCGCGCCGCCACGTCGTCAGCGCCTGGAACGTCGCCGACCTCGACGCCATGGCGCTGATGCCGTGCCACGCGTTCTTCCAGTTCTACGTCGCTGACGGCAAGCTGTCGTGCCAGATGTACCAGCGCTCGGCCGACGTCTTCCTCGGCGTGCCGTTCAACATCGCCTCGTACGCGCTGCTGACGCACATGGTCGCCCAGGTCGCGGGTCTCGAGGTGGGCGACTTCGTCCACACCCTCGGCGACGCGCACCTGTACGTCAACCACCTCGACCAGGCGCGCGAGCAGCTCACCCGCGAGCCGCGAGCGCTGCCCGAACTGTCGCTCGACCCGTCCGTCCAGTCGATCGACGACTTCACGCTCGACTCGATCACGATCACGGGCTACGACCCGCACCCGCTCATCAAGGCGCCCATCGCCGTATGAGCGAGCGCCGTACGAGCACGCGCGGCCCCATCGTCACGATCGTCGTGGCGATCGGCGACAACGGCGTCATCGGCCGCGACGGCGACCTGCCGTGGCCGCCGACGGGCGACCTCGCCCACTTCAAGGCCCTGACGATGGGGCACCCGATGATCATGGGACGCACGACGTTCGAGTCGATCGGGCGGCCTCTTCCCGGACGCACCTCGATCGTCCTGACCCGTGACGGCTCGTGGACGTCCGAGGGCGTCGAGGTGGCTGGTGACCTGCCGTCCGCCCTGGCGACGGCGGCGTCGCTCGACGACGAGGTCTTCCTGATCGGCGGGGCGCAGGTGTACGCCGAGGCGCTGGCGACGGGAGTGGTCGACCGGATGGTCGTGACCCGCGTGCACCAGTCGCCCGACGGCGATGCCTGGTTCCCGGACGTCGACTGGTCGCACTGGCCCGAGACGTCGCGCGAGCCCCACGACGGCTTCGACATCGTCACCCACGACCGCGATTCGTGACGAACTGCACCGGTCCGGACGCCGGACCCGTGCAGGACGTCACACATCGCGGGGACGGCTACAGCAGGATGCCGAGCTGTCGGCTCTGCGCCACGAGGTTGCCGTCCTCGTCCCACAGCTCGCAGTCCTCGTCGTGGAAGCCGTCGACGACGTGGCGCGTGCTCAGCCGCGTCGCGATCCAGCCGGGACGCGGGACGCGGTGCAGGAACACCGTGAGCTGCACCGTCATCGACTTCTGGTGCCCGTCGCCGAGCTCGAGCACCGGCGGGGCGAACGAGTCGCACAGCAGCGCCAGGGCCGGCAGGTCGATCGCGCGTCCGTCGTGGAGGCGCTGCCACAGCGCGATCGACGGGTCGCCGGACGGTGCGCCGGCCGCCCAGCCCGGCATCGAGGCGAGCCGGTAGTCGATGCGGCCGAAGAGCCCGTCGGCCGGCATGCCGTGGTCGAGCGGATCGGCGCACCGGTCGGGCGGGGGCAGCTGCGGAGGCGCGCCGAGCTCGCTGGTCGGGCCGTCCGGCCGGGGTCCGAAGCTCGCCGTCATCGTGGCGATCTGCCGCTCGCCCTGCCAGAGCGTGGCGCTGCCCGTCTGCACGCGGCGTCCCTGACGGGCCGACGCCGTGCGGATCTCGGCCGGCCCCGGCACGGGTGCCGTGAGATACGTGATGGCCGCCACGAGTGGGTCGTCGGCACCTGTCTCGTCGTGCAGCCCGCGCAGCATCGTGGCCAGGATGTAACCGCCGTTGGGCGTGCCGAGCGGCGTGTTCCACCGGTCGGTCAGGGTCGCGTCACGGACTCCGTCGCCCCGGCTGACGGATGCGGTGTCGAGATCGTAGTAGTCCGCAGTCATGGACTCATCCTGCCGGTAGCGGGGGAGCGGCCGGCAGACGGTAGCCTCGGGGGTATGACGTCGCCGCTCGCTTCTGAGGCCGCGCCCTTCGGGCGTGTGCTGACCGCCATGGTCACGCCGTTCACCGTCGACGGTGAGCTCGACCTCGATGCCGCCCAGAAGGTGGCCTCGCACCTGGTCGACCACGGCAACGACGGCCTCGTCGTCAGCGGCACGACGGGCGAGTCGCCCACCACGACGGTCGAGGAGGACGGACGCCTGCTGGCAGCCGTGCTCGAGGCCGTCGGCGACCGCGCCACGGTCGTCGCGGGAGTCGGCACCAACGACACCCGGCACTCCGTCGAGCTGGCCGAGCAGGCCAAGAAGCACGGCGCCCACGGTCTGCTGATCGTGACGCCCTACTACAGCAAGCCGCCGCAGTCGGGCATCCTGCACCACTTCACCGAGGTGGCCCGTGCGGGCGACGACACCCCGGTCATGCTCTACGACATCCCGGGCCGCTCCGGCGTCCAGATCGCCGACGAGACCTATGTCGCGATGGCCGACAACCCGTTGATCGTCGCGATGAAGGACGCCGTCGGCGACCTCGACCGCGGTGCATGGCTGATGGCCGAGACCGGCATCGCGATCTACTCCGGCGACGACCCGCTCAACCTGGCCTGGCTGGCCATGGGCGCCGCCGGCGTCGTCAGCGTCGTCAGCCACGCCGCCGGTCGCCAGTACGCCGAGATGGTTGCGGCCGTCGACGCCGGCGACCTCACGACCGCCCGCGCGGTCAACCTCCGACTTCAGCCCGCCGTCCGGGCGTTGATGAACCACACGCAGGGCGCGATCACGGCCAAGGCAGCCATGCAGCTGCTCGGCGTGCTCGACAACCGCACCATGCGTGCCCCTCTGCTCGCCGCGTCCGAGGAAGAAGTCGCGATCGTTCGTGACGGCCTCGTCGCAGCTGGCCTCCTTGAGCAACACTGACTCGAAAGCTGAACACACCTACATGAGCCACATGCACCTGGAGCTCGACGCTCCGCCCGCGCTGCCCGAAGGCGGCCTCCGCGTCATCCCCCTGGGAGGACTCGGTGAGATCGGCCGCAACATGACGTCGTTCGAGTACGGCGGCAAGATCGTCATCGTCGACTGCGGCGTCCTCTTCCCCGAGGAGACCCAGCCCGGCGTCGACCTGATCCTGCCCGACTTCGGACCCATCCGCGACCGCCTCAAGGACGTCGTCGGCATCGTCCTGACGCACGGCCACGAGGACCACATCGGCGGCGTGCCGTACCTGCTGCGCGAGCGCGGCAACATCCCCATCATCGGCTCCAAGCTGACGCTGGCGTTCCTCGATCCGAAGCTCAAGGAGCACAAGCTCAAGGACGCCCCCAAGTACGAGGTCTCCGAGGGCGACATCATGGACCTCGGGCCGTTCGAGCTCGAGTTCGTGGCGGTCAACCACTCGATCCCCGACGCCCTGGCCGTCGCGATCAAGACCCCGGCCGGCGTCGCGCTGCACACCGGCGACTTCAAGATGGACCAGCTGCCGCTCGACGGCCGCATCACCGACCTGCGGGCCTTCGCGCGTCTCGGCGAGGAGGGGGTCGACCTCTTCTTGACCGACTCCACCAACGCCGAGGTTCCGGGCTTCACGACGTCCGAGCGCAACATCACGCCGGCGATCGACGCGGTGTTCCAGAACAGCACGGGCCGCATCATCGTGGCCTCGTTCGCCTCGCACATCCACCGCGTGCAGCAGGTCATCGACGCCGCCGCCAAGCACGGTCGCAAGGTCGCGTACGTCGGACGCTCGATGGTCCGCAACATGCAGATCGCCCGCGAGCTGGGCTACCTGCACGTGCCCGACGGCGTCGTCGTCGACCGCATCGACGCGGCACCGCCCAACAAGATGGTGCTGATGTCGACCGGCTCGCAGGGCGAGCCGATGGCAGCCCTGTCGCGCATGGCCAACAACAGCCACCAGCAGGTCAGCCTCGAGCCGGGCGACACCGTCCTCATGGCCTCGTCGCTCATCCCGGGCAACGAGAACGCGATCTACCGTGTCGTCGACGGCCTGACCAAGCTCGGCGCCAACGTCGTCCACAAGGGCAATGCGCTGGTGCACGTCTCGGGCCACGCCTCGGCCGGCGAGCTGCTCTACTGCTACAACATCGTGCAGCCCACCAACGTGCTGCCGGTGCACGGCGAGATCCGTCACCTGCACGCCAACGCCAAGCTTGCGACGCAGACCGGCGTCCCCAACGTCATCCTGGCCGAGGACGGCTACGTCATCGACCTGGTCGACGGTCACGCGTCCATCACGGGTGCGGTCGACGTCGGCTACGTCTACGTCGACGGCTCGTCGGTCGGCGACCTGACCGACTCCGAGCTCAAGGACCGCCGCGTGCTGGCCGAGGAGGGCTTCGTCTCGGTCGTCGTCGTCATCGACTCGGCCACCGGCAAGATCCTGTCGGGCCCCGAGATCCACGCTCGCGGCATCGCCGAGGACGACAAGGCGTTCGACGAGATCGTGCCCAAGCTCGTGGCTGCTCTCGAGGAGGCCCTGTCCGAGGGCACGCGCGACAACCGCCAGCTGCAGCAGGTCATCCGCCGGGTCATCGGATCGTTCGTGGGCCGTCGCCTGCGCCGGCGTCCGATGATCCTGCCGGTCGTCATCGAGGCCTGACCGCCGCGATGGTCGAGCCCCTCGCCTACGACGCGATCGTGCTCGCGGGGGGACGCTCGACCCGCATGGGCGACGTCGACAAGCTGCAGGTGGTCGTCGACGGCGCGACCCTGCTGACGCATGCCCTGGCGGCCGTGGCGGACGCCCGTCGGGTCGTCGTCGTGGCCCCGGAGGGCACCGCCGGCCTGCCGGCGGGCGTCCTCCGCGTGCAGGAGGACCCGCCATTCTCGGGTCCCGCGGCGGCGATGGGCACGGGACTTCGGGCCCTGGGCGACGCCGCGGCCGAGCACGTGGTCGTCGTGGCCGCCGACGTTCCCCGCGTGGGCGACGCGGTCGACGCCCTGCTCGCGGGGCTGGCCGCGCACCCCGACCACGATGGCGTCGTCGCGCGCACGCCCGACGGTCGCCGCCAGCCGCTGCTGGCGGGCCACCGCACGCGGTCGCTCGTCGCGGCGCTCGCAGCGCACGAGCCCCTGGCCGATCTGTCGGCGACCCGGGTGACGAGCGGCCTCGACCTCGTCGAGCTCGATCTCGACGCCGAGGTCGTCTCCGATGTCGACACCCCCGCCGACCTTGACCGACTCACCCGGGAGAGCCCGCATGGATGAATCAGCGTTGACGGGCTGGGCCTCGGGTCTCGCCGCCGACCTCGGCATCGAGCAGGCGCTCGACGTCGACACGATCCTCGACCTTGCGTCCGATGCCGCGCACGGGGTCATGCGGCCCGCGGCGCCCCTGACGACGTACCTCGTCGGCGTGGCCGTGGGCCAGGCAGGCGGCGACCCTGCCCGGGTCGCCGAGGTGCTCGAGCACGTCCGGGCCGCGATCGACGCCTGGGACACCCCCGACCCGTGACCCGCGAACTTCTCACAGTGCGGTGACCCCGACCGTGCGCGAAGTGTTACGCGTCGCTGACGCCGCGACACATCCGCTCGAAACACGCGCTCCCTAGGTTCGGTGACACGAGATCCGGCGACCGCCGGGTCACCGACCACGGAGCGTTCCATGACCAGTGCCGTCACCAGCCCTCCTGACCACGCGCCGGCCCCGCCGGTCCCATCCGCGCGCCGTACCGGGCGCTGGATCGACGAGTGGGATCCCGAGAACCCCGCGCAGTGGGACGCCGGCGGCAAGCAGATCGCCCGTCGCAACCTGATCTGGTCGATCTTCGGCGAGCACCTGGGCTTCTCGGTCTGGCTGCTGTGGAGCGCGGCGGCGGCGCTGCTGGCCAAGGTCGGCTTCGCGTTCACCCCGCTTCAGCTGTTCTGGCTCATCGCGGTGCCCAACCTGGTCGGCTCGCTGCTGCGCCTGCCCTACACGTTCGCCGTCCCGAAGTTCGGCGGCCGCAACTTCGCGGTGTTCAGCGCGCTCATGCTGGTCGTGCCGACGCTGCTGTTCGCCTGGTTCGTGCAGCGTCCCGACACCCCGTACTGGGTCTTCATCGTCATCGCCGCCACCGCAGGCGTCGGTGGAGGCAACTTCGCCTCGTCGATGGCCAGCATCAACTTCTTCTTCCCGGCCCGGCTCAAGGGCACGGCGCTGGGGCTCAACGCCGCGGGCGGCAACCTGGGCGTCGCGGTCATCCAGTTCTTCCTGCCGATCATCGTCGGGGGTGCCGGGGCGTTCGGCCTGGTCAAGGCCAGCCAGAGCGGCATCATGCTCGAGCGGGTCGGCTACCTGTACGCCGCGCTGGCGGTCGTCGCGGCGCTGACGGCCTACTTCTTCATGAACAATCTCTCGGCGGCGTACTCCAAGCCCCGTGAGCAGCTCGCGGTCGTCAAGTACCAGCACACCTGGGTCATGTCGTTCCTGTACATCGGCACGTTCGGCTCGTTCATCGGCTACTCGGCCGCGATGCCGCTGCTCATCAAGATCAACTTCTTCAACCAGCCGGTCCCGACGATCCCCGGCATCGGCATCAACTTCGCGTTCTACGGCTTCCTCGGCGCGCTCGTGGGATCGCTGACCCGGCCGTTCGGCGGCTGGCTGGCCGACCGCTTCGGCGGCGCCCGCGTGACGCTCTGTGCCTTCATCGGGATGATCGCCGGGACGGTGCTCGTGATGGTGGCGCTCGCGCAGCTCGACGCGGTGCCGAAGCCCCCGGCTGGCGCACCCGCGCCCGACCCCGCCACGTTCCAGTACTCCGACGCCGTGCGGGCCGCGGTCGACCACAACTCGGACATCTTCCCGTGGTTCCTGGCCGCCTTCCTGGTCGTGTTCGCAGCCACCGGCATCGGCAACGGCTCGACCTACCGGATGATCCCGCTCATCTGGAAGGCGTACGCCACGCAGGCCGGACCGGACGGGACGCCCGCGCGCGTGGCCGCCGAGCGCCGCTCGACCAAGGAGGCCTCGGCCGTCATCGGCATCGCCGGCGCGATCGGCGCGCTGGGCGGGTTCTTGATCCCGATCACGTTCAGCGCCCCGTGGATCGCCGATCCCGTCGACGCGGTCAAGAGCGCATTCGTGGTGTTCACGGCGTTCTACGTCATCTGCCTGGCCGTGACGTGGGCGTTCTACCTGCGGCCGCGCTCGGTCATGGCGAAGGCCGGTGTGTAGCGCGCCATGACCGACACCCACTGCCCCTACTGCGCCCTGCAGTGCGCGCAGACGATCACGCCCGGCGGCGACGACGATGCCGTCGCCGGGCAGGTCGTCGTCGAGCCGCGCGCGTTCCCGACCAATGCCGGGGGGATGTGCCAGAAGGGGTGGACGAGTGCCGAGCTGTTGCGGGTTCCCGATCGCATCACGACGCCGCTGCGGCGGGTCCCTTCGACAGGCTCAGGGAGCGGAGGCAGCTCAGGGAGCGGGGGCGGCTTCGAGGAGGTGAGCTGGGACGTCGCGCTCGACGACATCGCGGCCCGCGTGCGGGCGATCGGCGAGCAGGACGGCGCCGACGCCGTCGCGGTGTTCGGCGGGGGCGGCCTGACCAACGAGAAGGCCTACCAGCTCGGCAAGTTCGCCCGGTTGGCGTTGCGGACCCGCAACATCGACTACAACGGACGCTTCTGCATGTCGTCGGCAGCGGCGGCGGCGAACCGCTCGCTGGGTGTCGACCGGGGCCTGCCGTTCCCGCTGACCGACCTGGCCGACGCCGATGCCGTCGTGCTGTTCGGCAGCAACCTCGCCGACACGATGCCTCCCGCGGTGCAGCACCTCGGGGGAGCGCGTGAGCGCGGCGGCCTCGTGGTCATCGACCCGCGACGCAGCGCGACCGCCAGGCTGACCGACGAGGGGGCCGGCGAGCACCTGCAGCTCGTGCCGGGCACGGATCTCGTCCTCGCGCTGGGCCTGCTCCACGTGGTCCTGGCCGAGGGGCTTGCCGACGCCGACTACCTGGCGGCCCGGGTCGACGGTCTCGACGACGTCCGTCGCAGCGTCGCGGAGTGGTGGCCCGAGCGGGTCGCCGCCACCACGGGCGTGCCGGAGACACAGCTGCGGCGCATCGCCCGGATGCTGTCCGCCGCGAGCCCGCACCGGGGCGGCCGGGGTGCCTTCCTGCTCACGGGCCGGGGTTCGGAGCAGCACGCCGACGGTACCGACACCGTCACGGCCGTCATCAACCTCGCGCTGGCCCTGGGCCTCGTGGGTGCCGAGCGCGGTGGCTACGGGGCGATCACCGGGCAGGGCAATGGCCAGGGCGGACGCGAGCACGGCCAGAAGGCCGACCAGCTCCCGGGCTATCGGATGATCACCGATCCGGCGGCCCGCGAGCACGTCGCGGCGGTGTGGGGCGTCGATCCCGGGACGATCCCCGGCCCCGGTGTGCCGGCGGTCGAGCTGCTCACGAGCCTCGGTCAGCCCGGGGGACCACGTGCCCTGTTCGTGCACGGCAGCAACGTGCTGGTCAGCTCGCCCGACGCCCAGGTGGTGCGCCGGCGGCTCGAGGCGCTCGACCTGCTGGTGGTGTGCGACTTCGTGCCCTCCGAGACCGCGCTGCTCGCCGACTACATCCTCCCAGTGACCCAGTGGGCCGAGGAGGAGGGCACCATGACGGGGCTCGAGGGACGCGTCCTGCGCCGCCGCCGGGCCGTCGAGCCGCCTGCGGGCGTCCGCTCCGAGCTGGAGGTCTTCGCCGAGCTGGCCGCGCGCCTCGACGCGCCGGGCACCTGGTCGGTCGAGCCCCGTGAGGTCTACGACGAGCTGCGCCGGGCCAGCGCCGGAGGCCGGGCCGACTACGCCGGCATCTCGTACGACCGGCTCGACGCCGGCGAGGCGCTCTACTGGCCCTGCCCCGACGAGCAGCACCCCGGCACGCCCCGCCTGTTCGCCGACACGTTCCCGACGCCGTCGGGACGGGCGCGGATGGTCGCGGTGCGCGCCGTCGGACCCGACGAGCCGCTGCGTGCCGAGGCCCCGGTCTGGCTCGTGACGGGCCGCGTGCTGCAGCACTACCAGTCGGGGGCGCAGACCCGGCGGGTCGCCAAGCTCAACGACTCCGCACCGCGGGCGCACGTCGAGATCAACCCCGTGCTCGCGGCTCGCATCGGGCTGGAGGGCATCGACGACGTCCGCATCACGTCCAAGCGCGGCTCGATCGTCGCGCAGGCACGCATCAGCGCCGACATCCGCCCCGACACGGTGTTCGTGCCGTTCCACTTCGCCGACGAAGGCATGGTCAACGCGGTCACGAACGCCGCGACCGACCCCGTCTCGGGCATGCCGGAGTTCAAGGTGTGCGCCGTGCAGATCCGCAGGGAGGACGCATGAAGGTCGTGGTCGTGGGGGCCGGCATGGTCGGCCACCGGTTCGCCGACGAGCTGGGCCGCCTGGCCCCGCACGTCGACGTCGACGTGCTCGGCGACGAGTCGTACGAGCCCTACAACCGGGTCATGCTGACCGAGCTGGTCGCGGGTCGCATCGACCTCGCGGGGCTGTCGCTGCCGACGCCCGACAGCGGACGGGTGCGCGTGCGCGCGGGCGCCACGGCGCTCGAGATCGACCGGACGCGCCGCACGGTCGTGACGGCCGACGGCGACTTCGACTACGACGTCCTGGTGCTGGCGACGGGTGCCCGCGCCCGGGTCATCGACGTCCCGGGCCTCGGCGGGACGCTGCCGCGGGGAGCGCACGTCGTCCGCCGGGTCGACGACGCCCGCGACATCACCGCGGCGACCCTCAACGCATCGACCGCGGTCGTGATCGGTGCCGGACCGCTCGGCGTCGAGGCGGCGTGCGCCCTGCGGCACCGGGGAGTCGCCGTCACGCTCGTGGCCCCGACGGGTCTGCTCGCACGTGACCTCGACGCCGTGGTGGCCTCCGTGGCCCGCGACCAGGCGACGTCGCTCGGCATCGACGTCGTGACAGGCACCGGCGTCGCATCGGTGGGCGTGCGGGACGGCCGCGTCGACGGCGTCCACCTCGACGACGGCCGCACCCTGGCGACGGGGCTCGTCGTGCTGGCCTGCGGCTCGGTGCCCGACACGACGCTCGCCGCTGCGGCGGGTCTCGAGACCAACCTGGGCGTCGTCGTCGGCGACGACCTGCGCTGCACCGTCGACCCCGCGGTGTTCGCGATCGGCGACTGCGCCGAGACACCGGCCGGGGTCAGTGGCCTGGTCGCGCCCGGCTGGGCCCAGGCCCGGGCGCTCGCCCGCAGCCTCGCCCGCGACGAGCCGGTCGAGCTGCCGACGATCGCGGGATCGGCGATGCGGCTCAAGGCCGTCGGCATGAGCGTCGTGACGATGGGCGTGCGGTCGTCCACTGCGCTGCCCACCGACCGCGTCGTGTCGCTGGCCGACCACGGTGCCCGTCGTCACGTCGAGCTCGTCGCTCGCGGCGACACCCTGGTCGGCGTCACCTGCGTCGGCTCGCCCGAGCTGGCGGCTCACCTGTCGACCCAGCTCGACCGACCCGGGATGCTACCGGCCGACCCCATGCAGCTGCTGATGGGGGCGTCCGGGCCCGGCGCGGTCGAGAGCGCCTCGCCGACCACGATGCCGGCCGCCACGACGGTGTGCCGGTGCAACGGCGTCACCAAGGGCGATCTCGTCCACGCGTGGGACGCCGGATGCACGACGGTCGAGGCGCTGGCCGGATCGACGCTCGCCACGACAGGGTGCGGGGGATGCACCAAGCTCGTGTGCGGCATCGTCGACTGGTTGCAGGCGACCGACCCCGCGCCGTCCTCACAGACCACCTCCGGCGTCCGTGAGACAAACGTTCCGACGAGGTAACACGCAGATCGCTGCCACGACACACGCAGTTCCTAGCGTTCAGGGCATGACGATCGATCAGCACGTTACGGACTCCCCGGCCACGCCACGCCGCAAGAAGCTCGCCGTCGTCGGCGCCGGCATGGTCGCCCACCGACTGGTCGAGGCGCTGGTCGAGCGGGACGCCGACCAGACGTGGGACATCGAGGTCTTCGGCGACGAGACGCGTCCGCCGTACGACCGTGTCGCGCTGACGTCGTTCTTCAACGACCGCGATCCCGACGACCTGCTGCTCGGCGACGGGAGCCTCTGGAAGCGCCCCGGCGTCCGTCTCTACCGCGGCTCCGTCGTGAGCCGCATCGACCGCGAGGCCAAGGTGCTGCACGCCCGCAACACGACGTTCGAGTACGACCGGCTCGTGCTGGCCACGGGCTCGTACGCGACCGTGCCGCCGGTCGAGGGCTCGGACCTGCCGGGATGCTTCGTCTACCGCACCGTCGACGACGTCGCCGAGCTGCGTCAGTGGGTGCTCGACCGGGAGGCGGCCCTGGGCCGCAAGGTGAAGGGTGCCGTGGTCGGCGGCGGTCTGCTGGGTCTCGAGGCCGCCGGTGCGTTGACGGCTCTCGGTGCCGACACGACGGTCGTCGAGTTCGCCGAGTGGCTCATGCCGCTGCAGGTCGACCGCGCCGGCGGCGGCGCGCTGCGTCGCATCATCGAGCAGCTGGGCGTCTCGGTGCGCACGTCGACCGCGACGTCGAAGCTGAAGGCCGGCCGCGACGGCAAGGTCACCCGCATGCAGTTCGCCGACGGCGAGAGGATCGCGGCCGACGTCGTGGTGTTCGCGACCGGTGTGCGTCCGCGCGACGAGCTGGCGCGCGAGAGCGGCCTCGCGGTGGGGGAGCGCGGTGGGGTCGTCGCCGACCCGGGCTGCCTGACCAGCGACGAGTCGATCTTCGCGATCGGCGAGGTCGCCCAGATCGCCGGACGCGTGTGGGGCCTGGTCGGTCCCGGCTACACGATGGCCGAGGTCGTCGCCGATCGCCTGCTGGGCGGCACCGCGACGTTCGAAGGAGCTGACCTGTCGACCAAGCTCAAGCTGCTGGGGGTCGACGTCGCGAGCTTCGGCGACGCGTTCGCCGCGACCAACGGGAGCCTCGAGGTCGTCTACGCCGACCCGACCGCCGGCGTCTACAAGAAGCTCGTCATGAGCGATGACGCCCAGACGTTGCTGGGCGGGATGCTCGTCGGCGACGCCAGCGCGTACACCAACCTGCGGCCCATGGTCGGCCGCGCGCTCGGCAGCGACCCCACCGGCTGGCTGCTGCCCGAGGGGATGGAGCCCCCGGGGGCCGGGGCGGCGCTCCCCGACGACGTCAACGTCTGCTCGTGCAACAACGTGACGGCCGGACAGATCCGGTGCGCCGTCACCGACGAGGGGTGCACCGACCTCGCGGGCGTCAAGGCGTGCACCAAGGCCGGCACGAGCTGCGGCTCGTGCGTGTCGCTGGTCAAGAAGCTCGTCGACGTCCAGCTGGCCGAGGCCGGCATCGAGGTCAGCACGGCGCTGTGCGAGCACTTCGCGTTCACCCGCGCGCAGCTGTTCGACATCGTCCGTATCAGCGAGATCTCGACCTTCAGCGAGCTCATCGAGCAGCACGGCACGGGACGCGGCTGCGACATCTGCCGTCCGGTCGCGGCATCGATCCTGTCGACCCTGCGGCACGGGCACGTCCTCGACGGCGAGAACGCCGCCCTGCAGGACACCAACGACCACGTCATGGCCAATCTCCAGAAGGACGGCACGTACTCGGTCGTCCCGCGCATCCCCGGGGGCGAGGTCACGCCCGAGGGGCTCGTGGCGATCGGGCAGGTCGCGGTCGACTACGGCCTCTACACCAAGATCACGGGCGGTCAGCGGATCGACCTGTTCGGCGCCCGCATCGAGCAGCTGCCGGCGATCTGGCGACGTCTGGTCGACGCGGGCTTCGAGTCGGGCCAGGCGTATGGCAAGTCGCTGCGCACCGTGAAGTCGTGCGTCGGGCAGTCGTGGTGCCGCTACGGCGTGCAGGACTCGACGACCCTCGCGATCGACCTCGAGAACCGCTACCGCGGCTTGCGGTCGCCGCACAAGATCAAGCTCGGGGTGTCGGGGTGCGCCCGCGAGTGCGCCGAGGCCCGCGGCAAGGATGTCGGCATCATCGCGACCGACCAGGGCTGGAACATGTACGTCGGCGGCAACGGCGGGTTCACCCCGCGCCATGCGCAGCTCTTCGCCGAGGACCTCACGACCGACGAGCTCGTGCAGGCGATCGACCGGTTCCTGATGTACTACGTGCGCACCGCTGACCGGCTGCAGCGCACGGCACCGTGGCTCGAGTCGGTCGAGGGAGGCCTCGACGCGGTCCGCGCGGTGGTCCTGGACGACAGCCTGGGCATCGGGGCAGACCTCGACGCCGCGATGGCCTCGCACGTCGACACGTACGAGGACGAGTGGGCCGCGACCCTGGCCGACGAGGCGAAGCTGGCGCAGTTCGTCTCGTTCGTCAACGCCCCCGACACCCCGGACCCCGATCTCGCCTATGTTGAGGAGCGCGGCCAGCGACGTCCGGCCGACGAGGCGGAGCGTGCCGTGCTGATCGCCGGCGCGAGCATCCCGGTGCGGCCCACGACGGAGGTGACGGCATGACGACGACCACGACGACCACGTGGACCCGCGTGTGCGCCCTCGACGCGTTGGTGCCCGACAGGGGCGTCGCGGCACTCGTCGATGGCCACCAGGTGGCGGTCTTCCGGCTCGGCGGCTCTGGCGACGTGCACGCGATCGACCACCACGATCCCTTCAGCGGGGCCAACGTCATGGCGCGCGGCCTGGTCGGCAGCCGCCAGGACGTCCCGACCGTCGCATCGCCGATGCACAAGCAATCGTTCGACCTCACGACGGGCCAGTGCCTCGACGACGCCGACGTGACGCTGCGGGTGTGGCCGACGAGGGTCGTCGACGGCTGGGTCGAGATCGGCGGCGGGACGGCGTGACGACCCTCGGCCCGGTGCTCGCGGGCACCCAGATCCTCGTGACGGCGCAGCGTCGGGCGTCCGACCTGTCGCTGGCGCTGGGGCGACGCGGTGCCGAGGTGACGGTCGCGGCCTCGCTGGGGGTCGAGTCGCACATCGACGAGGACACGCTGCTCGCGCAGACCCGCCAGATGATCGCGACCGGCACCGACATCGTGGTCGTCACGACCGGCATCGGCTTTCGCGGCTGGCTCGACACAGCCGAGGCAGCCGGCATCGGCCACGACCTCGTCGAGGCGTTGCAGGCCGTGCGGCTCGTCGCGCGAGGTCCCAAGGCGCGCGGCGCGCTGCAGGCGGCCGGTCTGACCCCCGACTGGGTCGCGGAGTCCGAGACGTCCGCCGAGATCGCCGACTTCCTGGTCGCCGAGGGCGTCGAGGGGATGACGATCGCGGTGCAGCACCACGGTGCCGGCGACGACGGGCTCGAGAAGCGGCTCGCCGCCGTGGGGGGACGACCGTTCGGCCTGGTGGTCTACCGCTGGGGTCCTCCGCCCGACCCCGCGGCCGTCGACCGGTCGGTGCGCGACGCGGCCTGCGGTGCCTACGACTCCGTCGTGTTCACCTCGGCGCCGGGCGCGTCGGCGTGGCTCGGCGCGGTGCGGGCCGCGGGTGTCGAGGACGAGCTGCGGCGGCTCGAGAAGGACCGTCGTGTCGTGCTGGCAGCCGTGGGTCACGTGACGGCCGATCCGCTGCGCAGCGCCGGCTTCGACCCGTTGCTGCCCGATCGCGCTCGCCTGGGGGCGCTCGTCCGGTCGCTGGTCATGTACCTCGGCGACGCCTCCGTGAGCGTGTCCACGACAGCCGGCGACCTGCGCGTCCGGGCGACGGCCGCGACGCTCGACCACGCCGTGCTGCCGGTCTCGCCCAGCGGGCTCGCGATCCTGCGGATGCTGGCCAGCGAGCCCGGCGTCGTCCGGTCGCGCGAGGAGCTGCTCGCGGTGCTGCCCGGCGAGTCCGACGACCCGCACTCGGCCGAGGTCGCGGTGGCCCGGCTGCGCGAGGCGATCGGACGTCCGATCGTCCAGACCGTCGTCAAGCGCGGCTACCGGCTCGCGGTCGGCGAGGTGGCGTCATGACGATCTCCCTGGTGGCCACGAGCCACGGCACCGACGTCCCCGCGGCGCAGTCGGCGATCACGGCCCTCGTCGACGCGGTCGCCGAGGCGGCACCCCACCTCGACGTCCGCGAGGCGTTCGTCGACGTCCAGCGTCCCCGGGTCGACACGGCGCTCGACCTCGTCGACGGGCTGGCCGTCGTCGTGCCGCTGCTGCTGGCACCCGGCTTCCACGTGCGGGTCGACATCCAGGGAGCGGCCCAGCGCGAGTGGGTCGTGGCGGCCGGCACCCTCGGCGTCGACGACCGGCTCACCGACGTCATGCTGCGTCGCCTGGCACAGGCCGGCGCGACGCGCGACGACGTCATCGTGCTCGGGACGGCCGGGTCGACCGACCCGGCCGCCCTGCGCAGCATCGACGCGGCGGCCGAGTCGCTCGCCCGCGCGTGGGGTGCACCGGTCGCCGTCGGGCACGTCGGGGGAGCAGGGACGCCGATGGCCGACGTCGTGCGAGCCGTCGCGCAGCCCGGTCGGCGCACCGTGATCGTGTCGTACCTCATGGCACCCGGGTTCTTCTTCGACCGCATGCACCGGTGCGGTGCCGACGTCGTCACGGGCCCGCTCCTCGACGACGGCCCCGTCGCGACCGAGCTCGTCTCGCTCGTGCTCGACCGCTTCGCCGAGGCGGCCGAACGGCTCGATTGGTCGGCGGCGGGCCAGGGCGCGGCCGCGCCGGCGCACTTGTAACCAAAACCAGCACCTGAGTTAACCGACGCGAAACAGCGGTCGCCCAGTCTGGTGGTGCTGATGGGGAGACCCTGGTCCGACGGTCGAAGGGGTGCACATGCTGCTCGATGGCACCACGGAGACGATGTCGGACCGCGGGTTCCACGTCGGGCACCCGCGCCGCGCCGTTCACGCAACGACGCACCGCCGGGGGTCCGCGACCGTCAGGGGGGTGCGCGCTGCCGGCGGAACCATCGGGGGTGTCCCGTCGGCAGCAGCGCATCCCGACGGCCTCGTGCCCACCGCGGACATCTCGGGCTCCGCGGTCGGCCACGCCTGGGGGTCTCGATGAACCGCACGCTCATCCTGTGCGCGCACGGTTCGGAGGCCTCCAGGGGGCGTGCGGCCTTCTCCGGCCTGGTCAACGCCGTGCGCCGCGAGGCCCAGGACCTCGACATCGTCGACGCCTTCGTCGACGTGCAGGAGCCGCGCATCGCGCAGGTGGTCGTCGAGACCGCCGGACCTCGTGCCCTCGTGCCGCTCATGCTGGCCTACGACCGTCCCGTCGGCGTCGACATCGTGCGCGCCTCCCACCTCGACCCGGCCGTCACGGTGACGGCGCCGCTGGGCCCCGACTGGGTGCTCGCCGAGGTCGGGGTGCGACGGCTCTTCGAGGCCGGTGCGCGCTCCGACGACACGATCGTGCTGGCCGCGGACACCGCCACCGACGACCGTGCGGTGTCCGACGTCGGCAAGGCGGCCAGGCTTCTGAGCGCGGTCTGGGGCGGCCGGGTGCACGTCGGGACGCTGGGCGGCCCGGACACCCACCTCGGTGACGCCGTCGACGTCGCCCGCGCCTACGGCCGGCGGGTCGTGGTGTCGAGCTACGTCCTGACGCCGGGGGCCGTGCACGACCAGATGATCGCGGCCGGTGCCGACGTCGTCACGGCGCCGATGCTCGACGGGGGGCCGCCCGATCCCCGCATCGTGAGCCTCGTCCTGGCCCGTGCGCGGTCGCGCGGCGGGTGGGCACCCGTCGGGGGAGACCCCGGACCCCGCCTCGCCCATAGCTGATGGTCAGCGGTGGAGCCGACGGTTCCTGCGACGTCGGGGTCGTTGGGACGCCCTGAACGTCTCAAGATCGGTCCCCCTTCCCGGCAACAGCAGGCACGGCCTCCCCGCGTGCCTGACGCGCAACCTTCGACCTGTGCTTTACCCTTTGGATCATGGCGTCCCGAACGACTTCCCCGCCGCGCAAGCGGCCGTCCGGCAGCCAGGCCCGCAAGAAGCCGACCACGAGCAAGCGCAAGCCCCAGGCCCGCAAGCCTGCCGCCCGCAAGCCCGTGGCCCGCAACACCGGGCCTGGTCCCTTTGCTGTCGTCCTCACGGCGCTGCTGCGCGTCTCGACGGCCCTGTGGCTGGGCCTGGCCGGCGTCGTCGGGGCGATC
Source organism: Aeromicrobium fastidiosum (assembly GCF_017876595.1). Classification (NCBI taxonomy): domain Bacteria; kingdom Bacillati; phylum Actinomycetota; class Actinomycetes; order Propionibacteriales; family Nocardioidaceae; genus Aeromicrobium; species Aeromicrobium fastidiosum. The sequence continues at coordinate 2,773,183 of NZ_JAGIOG010000001.1, forward strand.
GCCCGCAGCATCGGGCACGGCGCCCGCGACCTCGACCCCGAGCAGCGCCGTGACGGTCTCGGCTTCGGGCTGCTGGCCCTGGGCATCGTCACCGCGGGCTCGGTGTGGTCCGACATGCCCGGCGCGGTCGGCAACGCGTTCCGGGACGTCACGTCCAGCGCTGTCGGCCTGCTGGCGTGGGCCGTCCCGATCCTGCTGATGGTGCTGGCCTGGCGCACCCTGCGTCATCCCGACCGCAATGGCCCCGCCGGACGGCAGGTCATCGGCTGGGGTGCCATGAGTGGCGGCGTGCTGGGACTCGTGCACATCGCCCACGACGTCCCCCGGCCGAGCGACCAAGACCCCGACACGATGCGCGAGGCCGGCGGCGCGATCGGCTTCCTGTTCTCCGCGATCCCGATGGACCTGCTCAAGAGCGCCTACATCGTGTCGCCGATCCTGGTGCTCGTCGTGCTCTTCGGCGTTCTCGTCGTGACCGACACCCCGGTCTACGCGATCCCCGACCGTCTGCGCGAGATCCGCGACCTGGCGCTGGGCCGCAAGCCGGACGCCGAGGAGTCGGCGGCCGATCTGCCCCCCGTGGAGCCGAAGAAGCGCCGTCACCCCCGTACGACGCCCGACGAGCCCTACGACAACCCGTTGGTCGACGGGCCGGACGACGAGAAGCCCGCCCCGGCGCGCGTCTTCGAGCCCGAGCCGGTCGCTCCCGTGCTGATCGACCTCGACGACGACGAGCCGGAGGCCGAGGTCGAGCTCCCGCCGATGGAGCCCATCCCGGCGCGCGCCGAGCAGCTGGCCCTGTCGGGCGATGTCGTCTACTCGCTGCCCGACAGCACGATGCTGCGCGAGGGCTCGCCGCACAAGGCGCGTTCCAAGGCGTCCGACGCGGTCGTCGAGCGGCTCACCGAGGTGCTCGAGCAGTTCCAGATCGACGCGGCCGTCACGGGCTACACACGTGGTCCGACGGTCACGCGCTACGAGGTCGAGCTGGGCCCCGCGGTCAAGGTCGAGAAGGTCACGGCACTCAGCAAGAACATCGCCTACGCCGTGGCGTCCAACGAGGTGCGCATCCTCAGCCCGATCCCCGGCAAGTCGGCGATCGGCGTCGAGATCCCCAACGTCGACAAGGAGATGGTCTCGCTCGGCGACGTCCTGCGCTCGGCCAAGGCGCGCAGCGACCACCACCCCATGGTCATCGGTCTCGGCAAGGACGTCGAGGGCGGCTACGTCGTGGCCAACCTCGCCAAGATGCCGCACCTGCTGGTCGCCGGCGCGACGGGCTCGGGCAAGTCGAGCTTCGTCAACTCGATGATCTCGTCGATCCTCATGCGCTCGACGCCCGAGGAGGTGCGCATGATCATGGTCGACCCCAAGCGGGTCGAGCTGACGGCGTACGAGGGCGTCCCGCACCTCATCACGCCCATCATCACCAACCCCAAGAAGGCCGCCGAGGCGCTGCAGTGGGTCGTGCGCGAGATGGACATGCGCTACGACGACCTCGCCAACTTCGGATACCGGCACATCGACGACTTCAACAAGGCCGTCAAGGCCGGCAAGGTGCAGCTGCCGCCGATGAGCGAGCGCGTGCTCGCGCCGTACCCTTACCTGCTGGTCGTCGTCGACGAGCTCGCCGACCTCATGATGGTCGCCCCGCGGGACGTCGAGGACTCGATCGTCCGCATCACCCAGCTGGCGCGCGCGGCTGGCATCCACCTGATCCTGGCGACGCAGAGGCCGTCTGTCGACGTCGTGACGGGTCTGATCAAGGCCAACGTGCCGAGCCGCCTGGCCTTCGCGACGTCGTCGTTGGCCGACAGCCGCGTCATCCTCGACCAGCCGGGTGCCGAGAAGCTCGTCGGCCAGGGTGACGGTCTGTTCCTGCCCATGGGCCAGAACAAGGCCATGCGCATGCAGGGGGCCTGGGTCACCGAGGCCGAGATCCACACGATCGTCGAGCACTGCAAGACGCAGCTGCAGCCGACGTACCGCGAGGACGTCACGGCTGTCGCCGCGGCCAAGCGCGAGATCGACGACGACATCGGCGACGACATGGACCTCGTGCTGCAGGCCATCGAGCTGTGCGTCACGACCCAGTTCGGCTCGACGTCGATGCTGCAGCGCAAGCTGCGCGTCGGCTTCGCCAAGGCCGGGCGACTCATGGACATCCTCGAGAGCCGGGGCATCGTCGGACCCAGCGAGGGCTCCAAGGCCCGCGACGTGCTGGTCAAGCCCGACGAGCTCGAGCAGTGCCTCGCGACGATCCAGGTCGGCTGACGTGGACGACGCCTTCGAGATCCGGCGCCGCACGGGGCTCTACCTCGTGCTGGTGCTGCTGTGCCTGGCACTCGCCGGGGGGTTCGGGTGGCTCGCGCTCGACCGCCGGGAGCCCCTGCACGGGGTCATCGCGGGCGTGCTCCTGGTGCTCGGGCTCAACCTGGCCCGGGGACTGCGCGACGCGCGCACGCCGCTGTTCGTCGCGGACGACCACGGTGTCCGTCTGCGCGGCGAGCGCGGCTGGGTCGGCCTGCTGTGGAGCGAGCTCGGCGAGATCAAGGTCGAGCCTCGCGAGGGCGTCCGGCACGATCCCCGCATCAAGGTCGTGAGCACCGACGGTCGACGCTTCTACACGTCGCCGCTCGGCCTCGCGACGAGCTCGTCGCCGCAGGAGGCGGAGGTCCAGTTGGCGCGCCGCCGCGAGGCTGCCGCATACTGAGGAGTCGTTTCAGCCGCGCCGAGGAGAGGCAGCCATGGACGGGGCAACCCAGCCGAGCAACCTGAACATCGCCAACGTCCTCACGGTCGCGCGGATCGCAGGTGTGCCGCTGTTCGGGTGGCTGCTGCTGACGCAGGGCGGTGAGTCCGTCGGCTACCGCGTCGCCGCATGGGTCGCGTTCGGTCTGCTGATGATCACCGACCGCATCGACGGAGACCTGGCGCGCAAGTACGACCTCGTCACCGACTTCGGCAAGCTCGCCGACCCGATCGCCGACAAGGCACTGACCGGCATGGCGTTCGTCGGCCTGGCGATCATCTTCAACGACGAGTCGTTCGGCTGGCTGTTCTGGACCATCACGATCGTGGTGCTGGTGCGGGAGTGGGGCATCACGGTCATGCGCTTCTTCATCAAGAAGTACGACGTCATGCCGGCCAGCCAGGGCGGCAAGATCAAGACGACGCTGCAGGCGTTCGCGATCGGCGGCTTCGTGCTGCCGCTCGAGATCTGGAACAACCCCTTCACCGACCTGCTGCTGTTCATCACCTGGGTGCTGATGGCCGCTGCGGTGGTGGTGACGGTCGTGACCGGCGCGATGTACGTCCGCGACGCCCGCACGATCCGCCGCGACGCCCGGGCCGCTGCTCGGTCATGAGCCCGACCGCCGAGGCCGTCGATGCGATCGGCGCTCTGCGGGGTGCCGGTGCGACGGTCGCGACGGCGGAGTCGCTCACGGGCGGGCTCGTGTGCGCGACGCTCGTGGCGGTGCCGGGAGCGTCCGAGGTGGTGCGCGGCTCGGTCGTGGCCTATGCGGCCGACGTCAAGACGTCCACCCTCGGGGTCCCCGTCGAGCTGATCGCCGAGCGGGGCACGGTCGACGCCGACGTGGCCGCCGCGATGGCGCTGGGAGTGCGCGAGCGCCTCGGCGCGACCTACGGCATCTCCACGACCGGGGTCGCCGGGCCAGGGCCCGACGAGGGCAAGCCCGCGGGCACGGTGCACGTCGCCGTGGCTGGCCCTGACGGCGTCCGCACGCGGCTCCTGCAGCTGTCCGGCGACCGCGACGGCATCCGCACCGGGACGGTCGCCGCGCTGTTGTCGTGGCTGGTCGCTAGGGTGGGGGAAGAATCTCAGCACGGTCGAGGTTGAGCACTACATGGCAGGCAAGGACGGAGGCACCCGATGACCGCGATGCGACAGCTCGTCGGCGAGGTGCTCCGCGCCCGCCGCATCTCGCAGGGCCTCACGCTGCGTGACGTCTCGGGCAAGGCCCGGGTCAGCCTCGGCTACATCTCCGAGGTCGAGCGCGGCCAGAAGGAGGCCAGCTCCGAGCTGCTCGCCGCCCTGGCAGGAGCGCTCGACGTGCCACTGTCCAAGGTGCTGCTCGACGTCAGCGCGATGCTCGAGCTCGAAGAGGCATCGGTCGACCAGATCGCGAGCATCTCCTCGATCGCCCCCGACGTGTCCGTCTCCGCCGCTTGACGCGCTCGTTCGTCCCAGCACGTCACGGCGGTGCCCGATGAGGCACAGCGAGTTCTGGGAGCTCATGGACCGTCACCTGGGTCGCGGCTACGCGCGCGTATGGGCCGACAGTCACGTCATGAGCATCCTCGGCGGTCGCACCGCCACCGAGGCGCTCGACGCCGGCGAGGACCCCAAGACCGTCTGGCGAGCCGTCCACGCCACGCGTGGTCTGCCCGCCTCCGAGCGCTGAGCCGGCCGAGCCTCAGGCGTCCGCTCAGCCGAGACGCTCGCCCGTGGCGGTGGAGAACACGTGGATCGCGGTGTCGTCGACCGGGGCCACGTTGATGGTCTCGCCCTTCGCCGGGGGGTGCCGCCAGTCGACGCGTGTCACGATCGGGTGGGGAATGGCTCCGAGCGAAGCACGGCCGTACACGTAGGCGTCGGCACCGAGCTCCTCGACGACGTCGACCTCGACCTTCAGCCCCGAGGTGCTGATCGCCAGGTTCTCGGGGCGTACACCGACCATGACGGTCGCCGCGTCGGCATCGGCGAGCGTGTCGCGCGGAACCCGCACGAGGTGGTCGCCGAATCGCACACCGCCGTCGATGACCGGAAGCTCCACGAGGTTCATGCCCGGCGAGCCGAGGAAGCCTGCCACGAAGAGATTGGCGGGGCGGTCGTACATCTCGCGGGGTGCTGCGCACTGCTGCAGAAGTCCGTCCTTCAGCACGGCGACCCGGTCGCCCATCGTCATGGCCTCCACCTGGTCGTGGGTGACGTAGACGGTCGTCGCGTTCAGCCGGCGTTGCAGCTGGGCGATCTGGGTGCGGGTCTGCACCCGCAGCTTCGCGTCGAGGTTGGACAGCGGCTCGTCCATCAGGAACACCCGGGGCTGGCGGACGATGGCGCGTCCCATCGCGACACGCTGGCGTTGGCCGCCCGACAGGGCCTTGGGCTTGCGGTCCAGGTAGCGCTCGATGTCGAGCAGAGCCGCCGCTTCCTTGACCCGGGCGGCGATCTCCTGCTTCGGGGTGCCGGCGATCTTCAACGCGAAGCCCATGTTCTCGGCGACGCTCATGTGTGGGTAGAGCGCGTAGTTCTGGAAGACCATCGCGATGTCGCGTGCCTTGGGTGGGAGGGTGGTGACGTCCTCGTCGCCGATCAGGATGCGACCTGCGTCGACCTCCTCCAGGCCGGCGAGCATGCGCAAGGAGGTCGACTTGCCGCAGCCCGAAGGGCCGACGAGGACGAGGAACTCGCCGTCCTCGATCTCGAGCTGCAGTTGGTCGACGGCAGGGGAGTCCTGCCCGGGATAGACCCGTGTGGCCTGGTCGAACGTGACGGTGGACATGGATTGACGTCCCTTCACCGGCTGGTACGTGCCGGACGATCCGAGTGATGGTGGTCACACCGTACGTGGGTCGTCGTGGTCTGTCGAGACTAATTGCCCTCTCGGACAACATATTTGGGAACGCTCCCAAAATTGGGTTGACGTGCTGATGTGACCTGGCTCATACTTCCGTGGAAGCGCTCCCACCGGGGGAGTCGGAGGAAGGTACGACGTGAATCGCACACAGCGCATCGCCGCCGCTGCAGCCTCAGCCCTCGTGGTGGGAGTGCTGGCAGCCGGCTGCGGAGGATCGGGTGACGAGAGCTCGGACGGCACGATCACCCTGCGGGTCAACCTGTTCGGCCAGTTCGGCTACAAGGATCTCTACCGGCAGTTCGAGAAGGAGCACCCCGGTGTGAAGATCGTCGAGACCGCTGAAGGTGATCTCGGCAAGTACAACACCAAGCTCTCCCAGCAGATCGCGGCGAACGCATCAGCCGGTGACGTCGTGGCGATCGAGGAGGGCCAGACGGTCAACTTCCTCCAGACACCCGACAAGTTCGTCAACCTGCAGGAGCACGGTTACGACGCGATCAAGGGTGACTACCTGCCGTACGTGGCCAATGCCACGACGACCTCGGACGGCTCGGCGACGATCGGTCTCGGAACCGACGTCGGCGGCCTGGCGATGTGCTATCGCCGCGATCTGTTCGAGCAGGCCGGCCTGCCCACGGATCGCGAGGAGGTGGCCAAGCTGTGGCCCACGTGGGAGGACTTCATCACGACGGGCGAGAAGTTCCAGCAGGGCATCGGCGACGACAAGATCCACTTCGTGGACGCCGCCACCAACACGTACAACTCGATCCTCATGCAGGGCAGCGACGAGACGTACTTCGACCGCGACAACAAGCTCGTGGTCGAGTCCAATCCCGCGGTCAAGAACGCGTGGGACATCGCCAACGAGATGATCGATGCCGGTCTCACGGCCAAGATCGTGGCGTTCTCCAAGGAGTGGGACGCGGGGTTCAAGAACGGCTCGTTCGCGACCGTCGCCTGCCCCGCCTGGATGACGGGCAACATCAAGGGCCAGGCCGGTGATGCCCTCGCCGGCGTCTGGGACATCACGACGGTTCCCGGAGGCAGCGGCAACTGGGGTGGCTCGTGGCTCGCGGTACCCAAGTCGAGCAAGCACCAGAAGGAGGCCGTCGAGCTGATCAAGTTCCTCTCCAGCGCCGAAGGTCAGATGGGTGCCTTCGAGGCGGAGGGGCGACTGCCGTCCCTCCCGGCCCTGTACGACACTCCGGAGCTCAAGGACGCGACGAATCCCTACTTCAACGACGCGCCCGTCGGTCAGCTCTTCGTGGCCGGCGCGAAGAACCTGAAGCCGGTCTACCTCGGTGCCAAGAACGTCCCCGTCCGTGACGCCTTCGAGAACGTGCTCCGCAGCGTCGAGAACGGTCAACGATCGGCCAAGGAGGGCTGGCCGGAGGCCGTGAAGGCCGCGGAGAAGGCCGCCAAGTAGCGCATCCGCGCACATCGAGCCCCGGTGCCCGCATCCGTCATCCGGTGGGTGCGGGCACCGGCTCGGCCGGACCAGACGAGACCAGACGAGCGCAGGAAGGGAACACGTGAAGATCCGCGATCGGCTCACCAAGACCGAGGCCCGCGTCGCCCCGTACGCCTTCATCTCCCCGTTCTTCATCGTGTTCGCGATCTTCGGGCTGTTCCCGTTGATCTACACGCTGTGGGTGTCGCTCCATGACTGGAGCCTGCTGGCGGGCAACCAGGGCTTCGTGGGGCTCGACAACTATCGCGAGCTGGCACAGGACGCCGATTTCTGGCGGGCGCTGACCAACACGCTCGGCATCTTCGTGCTCGCGACCGTGCCGCAGCTGGTCCTCGCGACCGTGCTCGCACAGGTGCTCAACAGCAAGTTGCGTGCCAAGACGTTCTGGCGGATGGGGGTGCTGCTGCCCAACGTGACGTCCGTGGCCGCGGTCGGCATCATCTTCGGGCTGATCTTCGCCCGTGACTACGGCGTCGTGAACTGGGGCCTGGGGCTGGTCGGCGTCGGCCCCGTCGACTGGCAGGGCCACCGGTGGTCGTCCTGGCTGGCGATCTCGGTCATGGTCGACTGGCGGTGGACGGGTTACAACGCGCTGATCCTGCTCGCGTCCCTCCAGGCCGTGCCGAAAGAGCTCTACGAGGCTGCGCGCATCGACGGAGCATCGGCGTGGCGCCAGTTCTGGTCGGTCACGGTGCCGATGCTGAGGCCCACGATCATCTTCGTGTCGATCGTCGCGACGATCGGCGGCATCCAGCTGTTCACCGAGCCACTGCTGTTCGGCGCCGGTGTCAACGCCATCTCCGGGGGCTCGACGGGGCAGTTCCAGACCGTTGCGATGTATCTCGTGCAGCAGGCCTTCACCGGTCAGCGCTTCGGCTACGCCTCGACGGTCGCCTGGGTGCTCTTCCTGCTCGTCGCGGTCTTCGCGGTCATCAACGTGGCGCTGCTGCGCCGGATCAGGTCGGTGGACTGACATGAGGACCAAGAACCCGCTGATGTACGTCGGCCTGTCGGCCGTGGTGCTGCTGTCCGTCGGCCCCCTCTACTTCATGCTCGTCATGGCGTCGCGGGTCAACGACGAGATCGTGGCCCTGCCGCCGCCGTTCTCGCTGGGCGGCGAGCTGTTCCCCAACCTCGACCGCGTGTTCGGCAACGCCGACGTGCTGTTCGGCCAGGCGCTGCTCAACAGCCTGCTGGTCGCCTCGGTCGCGACGGTCTGCGTCGTCGTGACGTCGTCCTTGGCCGGATTCGCCTTCGCCAAGCTGAAGTTCAGGGGCCGCAATGCGCTGCTGCTGTTCGTCATCGGCACGATGATGGTGCCGGTTCAGCTGGGACTCATCCCGCTCTACATGCTGATGACCAAGCTGGGGCTGAGCGGCGGGCTGCCGTCCGTGACGTTGCCGTTCGTGGTCGCGGGATTCGGCGTGTTCATGATGCGGCAGTTCGCCGAGCAGGCGATACCCGACGAGATGATCGAGGCCGCGCGTGTCGACGGGGCCTCGACGTTCCGCATCTTCTTCAGCATCGTGTTCCCGGCTCTGCGTCCGGCCGCAGCCGTGCTGGGCCTGCTGACGTTCATGGAGCGGTGGAACGACTTCCTGTGGCCGTACCTCACGCTCGACGCCGAGCACCCCACGGTGCAGGTCGCGCTCTCGCGGCTGTCGAGCGGCTACTACTCCGACCAGTCACTCATCATGGCCGGCACGTTCATCGGCACCCTGCCGCTCGTGGTGGTCTTCATCGTTTTCGGCCGCCAGATCATCGGCGGCATCATGGAAGGTGGGCTCAAGGCATGACCCTCGACATCTCAGGACTCCCGGCCGGCTTCAGCTGGGGCGCTGCGACCTCGTCGTACCAGATCGAGGGTGCGGTGGACGAGGACGGCCGCACGCCGTCGATCTGGGACACCTTCGCCGCCACGCCCGGTCGGGTCGCGAACGGCGACGACGGATCGGTGACGATCGACCACTACCACCGCTGGCGCGAGGACATCGACCTGATGGCCGAGCTGGGGCTCGACGCCTATCGGTTCTCCGTCGCCTGGCCGAGGATCCAGCCGGACGGCGAGGGCGCTGGCAACGCGCCGGGCATCGCCTTCTACGACCGGCTGGTCGACGGGCTGCTGGAGCGGGGCATCACGCCGTGGGCGACGCTCTACCACTGGGATCTGCCCGAGGCGCTCGAGCAGGCCGGCGGTTGGCCCGTGCGCGACACGGCGAGTCGATTCGCCGAGTACGTCGCGATCACGGCCGAGGCGCTCGGCGACCGGGTCAAGCACTGGATCACGCTCAACGAGCCGTGGTGCGCGGCCTTCCTCGGCTACGCCAGCGGCGTCCATGCGCCCGGGCGGACGAACGGTGCCGACGCGGTCGCTGCCTCGCACCACCTGATGCTCGGTCACGGCCTCGCGGTGCAGCGTCTGCGTGACGTCGTGCCGGACGCCCAGGTGGGTGTGACGGTCAATCTCTACCCGGTCACGCCGGTCGACGACTCGGGTCGGCACGACGACGCGGTGCGACGGATCGACGGGCTGATGAACCGCTGGTTCCTCGATCCGCTGCTGAAGGGCAGCTACCCGAAGGACGTGCTGAATGACCTGGCACCGGTCACCGACGCGTCGTTCGTCCTCGACGGCGACACCGGCACGATCGCGCAGCCGCTCGACTTCCTCGGCGTCAATTACTACACGCGGCACGTGGTCGGCGCCGGGAACTGGCCGGGCAGCGCGGACGTCCGGTTCCAGCTCGAGAACGGGCTGCCGCGCACGGCGACGGGATGGGACGTCGACCCGCAGGGTCTGGTCGACATCCTCACCCAGGTGCAGCGCGACTACCCGCCGATCCCGATCTACCTCACCGAGAACGGGGCGGCGTTCGACGACGAGGTCGTCGACGGCGTGGTCCACGACGCGGAGCGCGTCGACTACATCGAGACGCACCTGGCCTCGCTGGCCGAGATGTGCCGCCGTGGCATGGACGTCCGCGGGTACTTCGCGTGGTCGCTGATGGACAACTTCGAGTGGGCCGAGGGCTACGACAAGCGCTTCGGCATCGTCCACGTCGACTACGAGACGCAGGTGCGGACGTTCAAGGACAGCGCTCATCGGTACGCCGACCTCATCCGGGAGCACCGAGCCGGGATACTGGGCTCGTGAGCACGAACACGCGGGCGCGCGGATGAGCTTGGACGAGACGCGCACCCAGCAGCCGACGCTTGAGCAGGTCGCGGCCCGCGCCGGGGTCGGGCGGGGCACGGCGTCGCGGGTCATCAACGGCTCGCCGCAGGTCAGCGAGCGCACGCGCGAGGTCGTGATGCAGGCGGTCCGCGAGCTCGGCTACGTGCCGAACCAGGCAGCCCGCACGCTCGTGACCCGGCGCACCGGCACCGTGGCGCTCGTGATCGCCGAGTCCGAGGAGCGCATCTTCGGCGAGCCGTTCTTCGCCGGCGTCGTCCGTGGCATCTCGTCGGCGCTCAACGAGGCATCACGCCAGCTCGTGCTGTCGCTCGTGCACAGCACCGACCAGGCCGAGCGGCTCGGGGGATACCTCACCCGCCAGCACGTCGACGGGGTCTTGCTGCTGTCGTTGCACGACGACGAGCCGTTCCCGGTCGACCTCGATGCCAGGGGCCTGCCGGTCGTCGTCGGCGGTCGGTCGGCCCACTGGGCGGGGTCTTACGTAGACGTCGACAACGTCGACGGGGCCCGGCAGGCCGTCGCCCACCTCGTCGACACGGGTCGGCGCACGATCGCGACGATCTCGGGACCCCAGGCGATGGCATCGGGGCGGGACCGTCGCGACGGCTACGTCGCCGCGATCGAGGCGGCGGGGATGGAGCTCGACGGCGACCTGGTCGTGGAGGGCGACTTCAGCGAGCACAGTGGCTGGAGCTGCATGGAGGAGCTTCTGGCGCGTCGTCCCGACATCGACGGTGTCTTCGCCGCCAGCGATCTGATGGCCATGGGCGCGATGCGCTCGCTGCGCGCCCAAGGCCGACGCATCCCCGACGACGTCGGTGTCGTCGGCTTCGACGGCACGACCGCGTCCGAGACGACGGACCCGCCGCTGTCGACGGTGCGTCAGCCACTGGTCGAGCTCGGACGGAGCATGGCCGAGATGCTGCTGCGCCACGTCGACGCCGATGAGCACCGACCCGAGCAGATGGTGCTGCCGGTCGAGCTGATGCTGCGACGCAGCAGCGTCCGCGACGACGGCTGAGGGCGCACGTCCGCCACGATCTAAGGGTCCGGCGTGTCGGCGCGCCATCGAACACCTGTTCGGGCTAGAGTCGTGCACAGGTTGGATGCCAGAGGGGCGGTATCCACAGACGGGTCGATGAGGCCCACTTATGTCTGAGGGTCCTTCTAGCGTCGTCGATGACCGGCCACCCACGAGCAGAGACGGACACACCATGGCACAGCCCAACAGCTCCATCGCGACGAGCAAGGACAAGGACAAGTCCCTCGAGAACGCGATGGCCCAGATCGACCGCGCCCATGGCAAGGGAGCCGTCATGCGACTGGGCGACCAGGCCCGCGCGCCGATCGAGGTCATCCCCACCGGCGCGACGACGCTCGACATCGCGCTCGGCATCGGCGGTCTCCCGCGCGGCCGTGTCGTCGAGATCTACGGTCCGGAGTCGTCGGGTAAGACGACGGTCGCCCTGCACGCCGTGGCCAACGCCCAGCGCGCCGGTGGCGTCGCGGCGTTCATCGACGCCGAGCACGCGCTCGACCCCGACTACGCCCGCAAGCTCGGCGTCGACACCGACGCCCTGCTGATCTCCCAGCCCGACAGCGGTGAGCAGGCGCTCGAGATCGCCGACATGCTGATCCGCTCGGGTGCGCTCGACATCATCGTCATCGACTCCGTGGCGGCCCTCGTGCCCCGCGCCGAGATCGACGGCGAGATGGGCGACAGCCACGTGGGTCTGCAGGCCCGGCTCATGAGCCAGGCGCTGCGCAAGATGACCGGTGCCATCAACGGCTCGGGCACCACGGCGATCTTCATCAACCAGCTGCGCGAGAAGATCGGCGTCATGTTCGGATCGCCCGAGACGACGACGGGCGGCAAGGCGCTGAAGTTCTACGCCTCGGTCCGTCTCGACGTCCGCCGCATCGAGACGCTCAAGGACGGCACCGACATGGTCGGCAACCGCACCCGCGTCAAGGTCGTCAAGAACAAGCTGGCCCCGCCGTTCAAGCAGGCCGAGTTCGACATCATGTACGGCCAGGGCATCAGCCGCGAGGGCAGCCTGATCGACGTGGGTGTCGACATCGGCCTGGTCCGCAAGGCCGGTGCCTGGTACACCTACGACGGCGATCAGCTCGGCCAGGGCAAGGAGAAGTCCCGCCAGTTCCTCAAGGACAACCCCGATCTGGCCGAAGAGCTCGAGAAGCGCATCATGGAGGCCAAGGGCATCGGCCCGCAGGCCGACAAGCCTGCGCTCGAGGTCGTCGACGGCCCCGATCTGCCGGCCACCGAGTTCTGACGGTCCTGACCCATGGCGCGGACGCCTGTCGAGGAGATGACCTCCGAGGAGCTGGCCGGCTTCGCCAAGGAGATCGTCATCCGCAAGCTCAGCGAGCGTGCGCACAGCCGCAGCGACCTCGCTCAGGCACTTGCCAAGAAGCAGGTGCCTGAGGGGGTCGTCGAGGCGACCCTGGCCAAGTTCGAGGCGGCCGGGCTGATCGACGACGAGGACTTCGCCCGCTCGTGGGTGCAGGCCCGCCAGCGCGGCAAGGGGCTCAGCTCGCGGGCCCTGGCCAATGAGCTGCGCACCAAGGGCGTCGACGACGAGATCTCCAAGGAGGTCATCGGCGAGCTCGATCCGGAGGCCGAGGTCGAGGCCGCCCACCGGCTGGTGCGCACCAAGCTGCGGTCGATGTCGCGCTTCGACGACACCACCAAGACCCGCCGGCTCGTCGGCATGCTGGCCCGCAAGGGCTACCCGTCCCAGCTGGCCTTCCAGGTCGTCCGTGAAGAGCTGGGTGCCGAGGTCGAGCCGCTCGAGAGCATGTGAGGCGAGCGGTCGTCACGGGTCACAGGGAGGGGTCAGAGCGAGTCGCGGGTCTGCTCGATGGCCCTGGCCTCGGCGTCGAAGAAGGTCAGGCCCCAGTCGGCGACCCGTGCCGCATAGGCCACCGACTCGCGGTCGCCGAGCATCTCGCGCACTGCTTCGAGCTCGCGCCGACGCTCGTCCAGCGCCTTCTCGTAGCGGTCGAGCATCGTGGTGACCTCGTCGGTGCCCATCATGGCTCCGAGCATGAGCCGCAGTGCAACGGGATGCTTGAGCACCGGGAAGTCGTCCGACGGCTCGCGCAGCCAGGCGTGCAGCGCCGCGCGCCCGGCCGGCGTGATCCTGAAGTGCTTGGTGGTGCGGCGGCCCGAGGAGTCCTCGTCGACGCTGACGTAGGAGTGGGAGGTCAGCTTCTCGAGCTCGGTGTAGATCTGGCTCATGGCCGGCGAGACCCAGTAGAAGCGCAACGTGAAGTCAGCGCGCTGCTTGAGCTCGTAGCCGGTCAGTCCGTCCTCGGACCCGCTGTCGATGACCAACAGGCTCAGCAGGGCGTACGACGTCGTTGACAGTGATGGAGTCACGGGCCTAGCGTACTGTTCCTACCAGGAATAGCGAGGCTGCGTCATGACTGACACGATCCTGCTGGCCGGCACCCGCAAGGGCCTGTTCATCGGTCGCTCCGACGAGCACCGCTCCGCGTGGACCTGGGACGCTCCGACGTTCCCGATGGAGGGGGTCTACTCCGTCGCGATCGACGACCGCGGTGACACGCCGCGACTGCTCGCTGGCGCCACGAGCATGCACTACGGGCCACAGGTGTTCAGATCTGACGACCTGGGCCGCACGTGGGACGAGTCGCACTCGGGCACCGTCCGGTTCCCGGAGGGCCTCGGGGCGTCGGTCGAGCGGGTGTGGCAGCTGCAGCCCTCCCCGGCGGACGGCCGTGTGGTGTGGGCCGGCACCCAGCCGTCGGCGCTCTTCCGGTCAGACGACGGCGGTGAAACGTTCGAGCTCGTCCGCAGCCTCTGGGACCACCCCCACCGTCCGCAGTGGGGCGAGGGCTTCGGTGGTCAGGCGATCCACACCGTCGTTCCGCACCCGACCGAACCCGACATCGTCACGGTCGCGATGTCGACCGGGGGCGTCTACCGGTCGTCCGACAGGGGCGAGACTTGGCAGCCGCACAACCGGGGCATCACGACGGAGTTCCTGCCGGGGGAGCCGCCGGAGTTCGGCCAGTGCGTGCACAAGGTCGCGGTCGACGCGGGCGACCCCGACCGGCTCTACGCGCAGAACCATGGGGGAGTGTTCCGCTCGGACGATGCCGGCCGCAGCTGGACGTCGATCGACGAGGGCCTGCCGTGCGACTTCGGCTTTCCGATCGTCGCGCACCCGCACCGAGCCGGCACCGTCTACGTCTACCCGCTGCTCGGCGGCGACCAGCGGTTCTCTCCGGGTGGACGCCCCGCGGTGTGGAGGTCGCAGGACGCCGGCCACACCTGGGAGGAGGTCGCGACCGGTCTGCCGCCCGAGGCGTGGACCTCGGTGCTGCGCGACGGCTTCAGCACCGACCGGGCCGACCCGGCCGGCCTCTACATCGGCACCCGCCACGGCGCGATCTGGGCCAGCAATGACGAGGGGTCGACGTGGACGGAGATCCGGTCGAACCTGCCCGACGTGCTGAGCATCCGCGCCGCGGTGCTGTGACGGCTCGACGCCGGCCGCGAGCGAGAGTTACTTGCCGGTAACCTACTGCCATGTCATCCACCCTCGCGCTCTACAAGAAGGTCACCGCGTTGCCCCAGGGCAAGCGCATCTTCTCGGTCCTGTTCTCGCAGAAGGCTCCCTACTTCGCCTCGGTGCACCTGACCGTCGAGGAGATGAAGCCGCACCTGGGGCAGGTCGTGGTCCCCAAGCGTCGGTCGGTGCAGAACCACATCGGCACGGTCCACGCAATCGCGGCGTGCAACGGTCTCGAGGCGGCGATGGGTCTGCTCGCCGAGGCCACGTGCCCGCCCGACATGCGCTGGCTGCCCAAGGGCATGGACGTGCAGTACCTCGCCAAGTCGACGACCTCGCTGACGTGCACGGCCGAGACGACCGAGGCCGACTGGGCCGGTGCGCCTGACGTGCCCGTGACGGTCAAGGCCGTCACCCAGGACGGCACCGTCACGGTCGCCGGCACGATCCACCTCTGGGTCACGCCGAAGAGCTGAGACGATCGGTGGCCGGCGGACACGCTGCAGGTGTGCGCCGTCCAGTTCTGCTCCTCGCATCTGCGATCTTCGCCCTCGCCATCGCGAGTGGCTGCTCGTCGTCCGGCAGCGATGCCGTGCAGCCGCCTGTCGACACCTCGGCCCCGACGGTGGCGCGGCCTGCGATGACCGCGGAGCGCCTGCTCGGCCGGTGGGGCGCGGACCCCGACACTGCCCAGCGTCGGGGCGAGCCGTGGGTACGGTTCGCCCACGACGGCACGCTCACGGGGTCCGACGGGTGCAACCGGGTGGCCGGGCGGTGGATGTTGGACCGTGACGGCACGACCGTCAGGTCGGACGTCCGGCTTGCCTCCTACGTGGCGTGCCCGTCTCGACCGCGCGTCCTCCTGGATCGACTGACGTTCGACGGCGCCGACCTGACGTATCAGCGCGAGCGCGCTGGCCCCGGGGCGATGACGAAGTCCGCGGCGCCCCAGATCGTGATGTACCTGATCGAATCGGGCTCTGGCTCGCTGCGACCCGTCCCGATACCGGTCGAGCCCGCCGACGCGTCCACGCTCCGGCAGCGGGCCGCGGCCGGGGTCGCGGCGCTGCTGGCGGCGGCCGAGTCCGGCGAACGCTACTCGAGCCTGTGGGGCCGGATGTGCGGCCTGGGTACGGGAGTCGAGTCGGTCGAGCCGCCGTCGGAGGGGAGGCCGGTGGTCGTCCGGCTGACCGGCGAGGGCGGCGCTCTGTGCGACCTGAGTCGTGGGGCCCTCGTGCTGAGGGAGCAGCAGCTCGCCTGGACGGTCGTGACCAACCTCGACGTCGACCCCGGGACGTCCGTCCGCGTGCTCGGGCCTCGAGGCGATCGGCACCTCAGCGACGTCGTGCCCGATGCGGCTCACCTCGCCGAGGGGTCGGCGGGCCCGGAGAGCCCCTAACCCCCACGGAATGTTGACAGGCAGTCACGAGACCTCGAGACTGTGCTCACCTCTGACCGACGGGACGGAACCGTGAAGCGGATCTGGCTGGGCATCGCAGCGCTGGCGGGCTTCGGCCTGAGTGCTGCCGCAGGTACGGTTCTCGTGCACGGCGTCGACACGGACGTGGCAGCGTGGACTCCGCCTCCTCCCGTGAGCCAGGTCCGGTCGGCCGGCGGCGAGAGCGGCGAGATCGAGCCCGTGATCGACGTCGACGGTGGTCACGCCACGGTGCGGGTGGTCGACCCGGTGCTGGTGCTGAACAGCGACGGATCGACCGCCGTGGGTGCCCAGCTGGAGGGCGGGATCCTCGACGTCGCACTCATGGATGTCTCGATCTGGGTCGACCGATTCCCCATCCACGTCACGTCGACGGAGATGTGGCTCCCGGTCCTGGCCGGCGAGCGATCGCAGGTGGGAGCAGCCTCAGACGCCGGCGGGTTCCTGGTGCCCACCGGCATCAGCGACGGCACTCACGCAGAGGTCGCGTTCCGCTTCGACGACGGGACGTGCGTGCTCACGACGGTCGTCGCCGTGGCACGCACGAACAAGCACCGCATGATCTATCCCAGGAGCAACAGGACCATCGGACCGGAGACCGTCGACGACCCGCAGTCGCCAGCCTCAGCCTGCGACGCCACGTAGCGACGGTCGCCTTTCCGGCCGGGTCACGATCCCCGGAACGGCGAGATCGTGGCGACGATGATGCTGATGGCTGCAGCGACCAGCATGAGCTCCAGCCCGCACTTCGTGAAGAAGGGGCGCGTGGCCCAGGCGTCCTCGTCGAGGATGACGGCGTCGGGCGGCGGGAGCGGTGCGGAGAGGTGTCTCATCAGCACCACCGTCGAGAGCATGCCGGTGGTGAGTATGCCGAGCATCGAGCTGACCGGTATCGCGGCGGAGCAGACGGCGAGTCCGACGATCAGGAGTCCGACGGCTGCCAGGTAGCCGAGCATGATGGCCGCGATCGTGCGGAAGGGCGCTGCTGACGCGCACCGATTCGCGCCAAGGATGCGCCGAACCTTCTCGGCAGCGACCTCGGACGCGGCTGTCGCCGTGCCGGCCGCAGGGGTCTGCAACACGGCCATGGTCCCGGTGATGGTGAGGGCCAGCCCGCTACGGGCGCTCGCGAGCTTCAGGGACTTCAACGACACGAGCGGGATCGCCAGGAGGTCGTCGGCGTTACCGGCCGTCCAGTCGTCGCCCGCGATGTGGATCATCGGCAGGTCGTCACGATAGGGCTGCTCGAACGCCATCGCGTCGCACAGCTCGCGCAGGGCCGCAGGGCCCAGCCGGACGCGGCGGTGCGGCTCGTGGATCCTGTTGAGGGTCTGCTGCGGTGCCACGACGTTCCTCTCGTCCGGGCCGGAGCGCCAGAGTAGCCACGGTGCGGGTCACCCCGCGCCGAATCGCAACAGGGTGTGACGTACCCGCGACGCCCGGGGGTCCGGCACGCGGATGGAGTCGTTGCCGCCGTGAGCCGCTCGACGTCCCGTCAGGAGTGATCTGATGATTCGCCATCCGTCCGTCGACCACGTGATCCGCCGTTCTGCCCCAGGTGACTGGCAGGATGTGCGCATGTCTGTCGCAACCGTGGAGCACGTGCCTGCGGTCGGCGGCCGTCGCGAGCGCCGCGCCGTCGGTTGGCTCACCGTGGGGCTGCTGCTGGGTCCGATAGGGCTGTGCGTCGGCTGGTACCACGTGCTCACGGCACCACGCTGGCCGTGGCGCGACAAGATCATGGCCGCAGTGCTGCCTGTGCCGCTGGCGATCATCTCGATCATCGGGCGGGCCGAGCTCGATGCCGAGACGTGCCGGCAGTCGGCCGACGGCTCCATCGCCTGCGCAACTCACGCCACGTGGACGATCGCGGCGTGGGCTGTCCCGGTCGTGATGTTGATCCTCCTGGCGCTGATGATCAGGCACCTCAACCGCTCGGCACGGTCGTCCGACACGCATCCCGTGACATCCACGACGGCAGCCGTGGTGCTGGCTCTCGTCGCGGCCTGGGCCGCTCCGATGCTCGTCGACAGGGCCGAGGACACGTGGTCGTACGGTGAGCGGGACGCCGTGGTCGGTGCGGCTGCGGACGCCGACGCGGCGGGGGAGGCCTACGCGGTGGTCGATGAACAGACTCAGAGCGACTGGGCATCGGACTCGGGCGCCCGACCCACCGAGGACGAGATGGATCGGCTGGTCGGCGTCGGCAACCGCCGGTTCGACCTATTGTTCGAGGAGCTCGCGGCCGAGCGATGGGACGAGGACGGCGCTCCGAGCATCTCCGACGCCGACCGTGGCACGTGCCACGTCTTCCCGGTCGTCCCCAGCGGTGACCCGGACGACGTGCAGGACGTGACGGCCCTCGCCCGGCTCTGCTACGGCCCCGCGGAGTGGACGTCGGTCATCTCCCTCGACGACGGGTACTGACCACGACGATCCTGATGCACCGACACCGATGGGCTGTCGGGATGCATCAGGATCCGCGGCCGGCCGCGCCGCGTACGATTGACCAGTCATGACGAAGACCTACGAAGTGCGCACCTACGGCTGCCAGATGAACGTCCACGACTCCGAGCGCCTCGGCGGGCTTCTGGAGACGGACGGCTACGTCCGCGCCGACGACGGCGTCACGCCCGACCTCGTCGTCTTCAACACGTGCGCGGTGCGCGAGAACGCCGACAACAAGCTCTACGGCAACCTCGGACACATCGCGTCGGTCAAGGCCAAGAACCCCGGCATGCAGATCGCCGTCGGCGGCTGCCTGGCCCAGAAGGACCGCGACACCATCACCAAGAAGGCCCCGTACGTCGACGTCGTCTTCGGCACCCACAACATCGGCTCGCTGCCGGTGCTGCTCGAGCGCGCGCGCATCGCCGAGGAATCGCAGGTCGAGATCCTCGAGTCGCTCGAGGTCTTCCCGTCGACGCTGCCGACCAAGCGCGACTCGGTGTTCGCGGCGTGGGTCTCGATCAGCGTGGGCTGCAACAACACCTGCACGTTCTGCATCGTCCCGGCCCTGCGCGGCAAGGAGAAGGACCGTCGCCCCGGTGACGTCCTCGCCGAGATCCAGGCGCTGGTCGCTGACGGCGTCGTCGAGGTGACGCTGCTGGGACAGAACGTCAACGCGTACGGCGTCGAGTTCGGCGACCGGCAGGCCTTCGCCAAGCTGCTGCGCGCGTGCGGCGAGATCGAGGGCCTCGAGCGCGTGCGGTTCACGAGCCCGCACCCCAAGGACTTCACCGACGACGTCATCGCCGCGATGGCCGAGACCCACAACGTGATGCCGCAGCTGCACATGCCGCTGCAGTCGGGTTCCGACCGGGTGCTCAAGGCCATGCGTCGCTCGTACCGTCAGGACAAGTTCCTCGGCATCATCGACCGGGTGCGCGAGGCCATGCCCGACGCGGCGATCACGACCGACATCATCGTGGGGTTCCCCGGCGAGACCGAGGACGACTTCGCCCAGACGATGGACGTCGTCCGCAAGGCCCGGTTCACGGGAGCCTTCACGTTCCAGTACTCCAAGCGTCCCGGCACTCCCGCCGCCGACCTGCCCGACCAGCTGCCCAAGGACGTCGTGCAGGAGCGCTACATGCGACTGACCGCGGTGGTCGACGAGGTCGCGACGGCCGAGGCCAAGAAGCAGGAAGGTCAGGTCGTCGAGCTGCTCGTGGCCGACCACGAGGGCAAGAAGGACGGTGCGATGCGTCGTCTGACCGGACGCGCCCGCGACAACCGGCTCGTCCACTTCGTGCCGGGCGACCACGACGTCCGTCCAGGCGACATGGTCGAGGTGCGGATCACGTACGCAGCGCCGCACCACCTCGTGAGCGATGACGCGCCACTGAGCTACCGCCGCACGCCGGCCGGCGACGCCTGGGAGTCGCGTCAGGGACGCACCGAGGTTCGCTCGGTCGGCCTCGGCATGCCGTCGCTCGGCGTGCCCGATCCGCTGCCGGTGGTCGAGTCGCCCTGCGCGGTCTGAACGACCGTCGGAGACCGGCCGGACGGTACAGCTTGTCTGCGTCGACGTAGCCGTTTCGACACCCAGGTTCTGTTGCGCAATGAAACTGTCCGTGTGATGTTGAGCGGGTCGTTCCGACACAGGGTCGGTCGATCCCATTGGGGGGAACATGCACAAGAAGATCATCGGGACGTTGGCGGCCACGGCCGTCGCGACCGCGACGCTGAGCGGAGCGGGCATCTCGTCGGCGCAGGCGTCGACCGCGTCCGCCGGCTCGGACGTGTCGGCCGCCAAGTCGTCGATCAGCTGGGGAGCCTGCACCAGCGCACGGCTCCAGAAGGCCGGCGCGCAGTGCGCCAAGGTGTCGGTGCCACTCGACTGGAACAAGCCACGCGGCAAGAAGATCAAGATCGCGATCTCGCGCGTCAAGCACACCGTGAAGTCCAGCAAGTACCAGGGCGTCATGCTCGTCAACCCCGGCGGACCCGGCGGCTCGGGCCTGTCGCTGTCGCTGCTCGGCGGCGCCGTGCCCGACTACAAGGGACGCGTCGTGGGCGGTGCCTACGACTGGATCGGCTTCGACCCGCGTGGCGTCGGCGAGAGCGAGCCGGCCGTCAGCTGCGATCCGAACTGGGCGGGCTACAACCGTCCCAAGTACGACCCCACCAAAGCCGTTCCCTACCGCTCGTACGACAAGAAGGACCCGTGGCCGTCGATCACGAACGCCTACACGCGTGCGTGCAAGGCCAACAACACCTCGGGCATCCTGCGTCACCTGACGACCAAGGACGTCGCGCGTGACCTCAACCTGATCCGCCAGCGCCTCGGTGCCAGCAAGATCAACTACTTCGGCTTCTCGTACGGCACGTACCTCGGTCAGGTGTTCTCGTCGATGTTCCCCGAGCGCGTGCGCCGCATGGTCTTCGACGGGACGGTCGACCCGCGAGGTGTCTGGTACGAGGCCAACCTGAGCCAGGACACCGCGTTCGACCGCAACATCAACATCTGGTTCAAGTGGCTCGCCAAGTACGACAGCACGTACCACCTGGGCAAGAGCACCAAGGCCGTCCGCAACACGTTCTACGCGACCCGCAACGCGCTCTACGCCAACCCCGTCACCGCTCCCGGCGGCGTGCACGGCAGCAGCGACAAGCTCGGCGGCAGTGAGTGGACCGACGCCTTCCTGTACGCGGGCTACTACGAGTCGACGTGGACCGACCTGGCCACGACGTTCTCGAACTACGTCAACAAGGGCGACGTGGCCGGGCTCGAGGCGGCCTACCTCGACGCCTCGGGATTCGGCGACGACAACGGTTACGCGGTCTACCTCGGCGTCCAGTGCACCGACACGTCCTGGCCGTCCAGCTGGAAGACGTGGCGCAACGACAACAACAAGATCGCCAAGAAGTCGCCCTTCCTGACCTGGTCGAACGCCTGGTACAACGAGTCGTGCCGCCACTGGCCGGCCCCGTCGCGCACGCCCAAGAAGATCGACGGCTCGAAGGTCAAGAGCGTCCTGATGCTCAACGAGACCCTCGACGCGGCGACCCCGTACGAAGGCAGTCTGCAGGTGCGCAAGCTGTACCCGAACGCCAGCCTGGTCGCGACGCAGGGTGGCACGACGCACTCCAACTCGCTCAACGGCTACAGCTGCGTCGACGACAAGATCGCCCGCTACCTCTACAACGGCACGCTGCCGTCGCGCAAGAAGGGCAACCGGGCGGACGCCTACTGCAAGGCCATCCCGCAGCCCAGGCCCGAGCCGGCCGGGGCCCAGGCCCAGGCGCAGTCGGCGAAGAAGCTCTCGGTGCTGCAGCAGGTGCGGCTCGAGCAGCAGAAGATCGCCGCCCCGCGCTGACGATCACCGGCTGACCCGCCACAGCACAGGAGCCCCCCGACCAGCCAGGTCGGAGGGCTCCTGCGTTGTGGTGTCAGACCTGCAGGGTCGGATGCAGCCGCGCGAGCGTGACGGTCTGGCGGCGACGGGCCGCGATGACCGTGACACCCAGGGCCAGGGCCGTGAACACCCCCAGCACCACGAAGTCGCGGACGACCCCGTCGGTGCCGCCCGCGAGAGCAGCTCGCAGGCCGTGCACGGTGTACGTCATCGGCAGCAGATCGTGCAGCAGGTTGAAGAACCGCGGCGCCGTCTCGATCGGGTACGTGCCCCCGGCCGAGGTGAGCTGCAGGCTCACGAACACCAGCGCCGCGAAGCGTCCGGCCCCGCCGAACAGGGCGACGAACATCTGGTTGATCGCGGTGAAGACCGCCGCAGTGGCCAGCGCGATGCCGATGAGCAGCAGCTCGTTGGCCGGTCGGACGCCGAGGACGCCCTGCAGCACCGCGAGCAGCAGCACGACCTGGACGACCGACACCGCCAGGCCCGGCGCATACCCGGCGAGCGCCACCCGGATGCTGCCGGTCGTGGACGCGATCGCCCGGGCTGAGATCGGTCGCAACAGCAGGTAGATCGCCATCGCGCCGACCCACAGCGCCAGTGAGATGAAGTACGGCGCGAGCGCGGCACCGTAGTTGTCGACGGGGTTGACCCGGTCGGCGACGTCCTCGATCGGCGTCGCGGCGGTCGTGGCGAGCCGGTCGCGCTCGGCCTTGTCGTAGTCGGGCACCTTGTCGCTGCCGTCGCGCAGGCCGTCGGCCAGCTTGCGTGCCCCCGCCGACAGCTCGCCGGCACCGTCGACGAGCCGGTCGCCGCCGTCTGCCAGCCGCGTGCTGCCGGCGGCCAGCTGATCGGCGCCACCACTCAGCCTGCTGGCACCCGCAGCGGCGGCGTCGGCACCCTTGCGCAGCTGGGACGTGCCGTCGGTCAGCTGCTTGGCGCCGTCGCGGGCCTGGCCGATCGCCCCGACCAGGGCCGGGACGTTGCGGGCCAGCTCGGCGTTGCCGTCGGCCACCTGTCGGGCCCCGTCGGCGAGCTGCCGGGTCTGCTGACTCGCGCCGGTCGCCTGCCCGCGGACGTCGCGCACGAACGTCTTGAGGTCGCCGGCACGGCCGGCCGCGCTCTCGATCGCGGCGCAGTCGAGCCCGGGAGGCGGATCGGTGCGGCAGTCGTCGGCGAGCCCGCGCAGGGTCGTGGCGAGTCGGTCGATGTCGGCATCGGCCCCGTCGGTCGCACCGAGGATGCCGCTCGTCACGCCCTGCACGAGCCGGTCGACCTGGGCCGTGCCGTCAGCGACCTGACGCGATCCGTCGGCGAGGCGTTGCGTGTCGCGGGGGAGCGTCGCCGTGCGCGACTGCAGCTGGCCGAGCCCGTCCGAGAGCGTCCTCGCTCCGCGGTCGACCTCGTCGGCACCGTCCGCGAGTCGCCGGTTGCCGGCGGCAAGATCGTCGGCACCGTCGGCCAACGTGCTGGCACCGTCGGCGAGATCGTCGGCTCCGTTGGCGAGCTTGCGGGCCCCGACGCCGAGCTGGTCGGCACCGTCGGCGAGGTCGGAGGCGCCGCCGGCCGCATCGGTCAGCGAGCCCTTGATGTCGGAGAAGCTGAGGTAGACATTGTCGAGGTAGGTCTCGGTGACCTGCGCGTTCAGCGCGCCCTTGGCGGCGCGCAGGATGGTCTGCGCGATGGTCCCGTTGATGTAGTTGACGGCGTCGTTGGTCTGCAGGTCGAGCCGCCCCTGCACGGCCTGCGCCGGGTCACCGCTGGTCGAGGTCGCTGCGGCCGAGAGGTTCTCGGGGATCGTCAGGACGGCCTTGTAGTCGCCGTCCGCGAGACCGCGCCGGGCGTCTGCCGCATCGGTCAGCACCCAGTCGTAGTTGGTGTCGTCGTCGTTGCTGACCAGGTTGCCGGCCAGCTGCCGGCCGATCGCGACGGGTTGCTTGGCACCGTCGGTGCCCTCGATCTCGACCAGCTGGTCCTCGTTGACGACGGCGGCCTTGACGTGGTCGAGGCGGCCCGTGGGGTCGAGGTTGGCCCAGACGTACATCGCGCCGTAGAACAGCGGCACGAGCATCACGGCGATGACGGCCGCACGGGTCAGCCGGCTGCGGCGGAACCGGGCGAGCTCGAACCAGGGCAGGGTGGGGGACGGGATCATGGCAGCATCAGCTCGTGGAGGGTGCGGTGGGTGTCGAGCTCCAGGTGGTGGAGCCTCGCGGACGGTGGGGGAGCGGCGGACTCCGACGCGACGCTCGCGACGAGCGTGACGTCGCGTCCGTCGAGCAGTGCCGCGAGCGCCGACCACAGCAGGTCGATGTGCTCGGCGGCGCGCAGGTCGTCCGCGTCGTCGACGATGACGATGCGGGGGGCGTCGGTCAGGGCCAGGACGACGCCGAGCAGCTTGCGCTCGAGGCGGCTCAGCGACGACACGAGCGCCGAGCCGTCGACCGGCTCGAACGGGATGCCGGCCTCGTCGTGCGCGATCTCGAGGGCGCGGTTGAGCCCGGCGAGGATCGGCGCGACCCGGTTGCGGCTGACCCACAGCCCGAACGAGCGGATCGAGAGACGCTCGGCGATGTGCTGGTCGACCGTGAGGTTGTCCTCGAGGTCGTTGACGCCGGTCAGCTCGGCCAGCGCGACCGAGTGGCGCACGCGCGACGCCTCCTGTGGCAGCAGGTGACCGTTGACCCTCAGGCGTCCGGTGTCGAAGGCCATGCGGCCCGCGAACGTCAGCAGCAGCGCGGTCTTGCCCGCGCCGCTCGGGCCGTGGACCACGAGCCAGTCGCCGGCCTCGACCTCGACGGACACGTCGTTGAGCACGAGTCCGTCCGGGCCCTGCGTCGTCACCGATGCCGCCGTGATCGCGGCGGTCGAGGCGGGTCGCGGCCAGGCCTGCAGCTCCACGCGGCGGTGCAGGCCCTCGCCCTCGACGTCGACGTGGGGGAGACGGCGATCGAGGCCTGCCGGCAGCGTCCACGCGCGGCGGCCGAAGATCTCGAGCACGGCCGGTGCGAACAGCATCCGGATGAGGAACGCGTCGACGAACACGCCGACCGCCAGCGCGAACGCGATGGGCTTGATGTTGGGATCTCCCTCGGGCACGAAGGCCGCGAACACCGCCAGCATGATGACGGCCGCCGCGGTCACGACCCGGGAGCTGCCGACGAAGCCGTCGACGATCGCACGGTGCGGATCGCCCGACCGGACGTACTCTTCCTTCATGCGGGCCATCAGGAAGACCTCGTAGTCCATCGACAGGCCGAACAGCACGGCCATCAGGATGATCGGCAGGAAGCTGATGAGCGGGCCGGTCTGCTCGAGGTGGATCGCGTGCATCAGCCAGCCCCACTGGAACACCGCCACGACCGCGCCGAACGACGCCCCCGTCGACAGCAGGAAGCCGATGGTCGCCTTGAGGGGCACGACCAGCGACCGGAACACGATCATCAGCAGCAGCACCGACAGCCCCACCACGACGATGCCGAACGGGAGCAGGGCGCCCTGCAGGCGCTCCGAGACGTCGATGCCGCCGGCGGTGAGGCCCGTCACGGCGACCGGCACCCCGTATTCGGCTCGCCACTGCGGCTCGCGGTCACGGATCTCCCGGACGAGGGCGGCCGTCGCCTCGTCGGTGGCACCCGTCGTGGGCACGACCTGGACGATGCCGGTGTCGGCGGTGCGGTTGGGTGTCGCCAGGCCGATCGCGGCGACGCCGGGCATGGTCCGCAGGTCGTCGGCGATGTCGTTGACGACGCCGACCGGGTCGGTCGTCGAGATGATGTCGATGCTGACGAGCAGGGGACCGTTGTAGCCGGGGCCGAAGTGCTCGTCGACGAGGTCGTAGGCCGTGCGCTGCGTGCTGCCGACGGGGGCCGTGCCGTTGTCGGGCAGGGCGAGCTGCAGGTCCTTGGCCGGGACGGCCGCGATGGCCAGGCCGACGACGACCACGACGATCGCGATGAGCGGGAAGCGTGTCATGACCGTGACCCACCGGCGCGAGAACGCCCCGGGGCGGTGCCCGGTGCCCGGTGTGAGCTTGTCGCCGGCCCGGCCCAGCAACGCCGGCAGGACGGTCAGGGCCACGGCCACCGCGATGACGACCGACAGGGCGGCGACGGCGCCCATGATGGTCAGGAACGGGATGCGGGCGATCGACAGGCCGAGCAGCGCGATGACGACCGTGACGCCGGCGAACACCACGGCCGATCCGGCGGTGGCGACCGACCTGGCTGCTGCCTCCTCGGGCTCGAGCCCGTCGGCGAGCTGCTCGCGGTGTCGCGACACGATGAACAGGGCGTAGTCGATGCCGACGGCGAGACCGATCATGAGCGCCAGCAGAGGAGCCGTGGCCGAGATCGTGATGAACCCTGTCAGCGCGATCGTGATGGCCATCGTCACGAGCACGCCGAGCAGTGCTGTGACGATCGGCATGACCGCGGCCCGCAGCGAGCGGAACATCAGGAACAGCACGATGAAAGCCACGACGACGCCGATGACCTCGACGATCGACAGCTGCGGCCCGGTGCTCGTGAAGACGTCGCCGCCGAAGGCCGTCGTGTAGCCGGCCGCCTTGAGGGCGTCGCCGGTGTCGACGAGCTGGTCGCGCTCGGCCGGCGTGACGTCGGTCAGCTCGCGGTCGAACTGGATCTGCACCTGCGCGGCGCGCCGGTCGGGCGAGACGCCGATCGTGTTGCTCTCGTCGTAGGGCGACACGGCCTCGGTGACGCCCTCGACCTTCTTCATGCCGGCGATGGCATCGGTCACGAGGCGACGGGTCTCGGCGTCGTCGACGGTGCGGCCGCGGTCGGCCACGACGACGAGATAGGCCGAGGTGCCGCTCAGCTCGGGGAACGTGCGTCCGAGCGAGTCGATCGCCTCCTGCGACTCGGTGCCGGGGATCTCGAAGGAGTTCTTGGTGCCGCCGCCGAGACCCACCGCGGCGATCGCGGTCACCAGCAGGACAAGCACCCACGAGGCCAGCACGCGGCCCGGGTGACGGAAGGCCCACCGGCCGAGGGCATACAGGGAGTTCGACACGTCATTCACGATACGTTTGTGTATTGGATACGTCAATGTATCGAGTATGCTGTGCGCGTCACACGAGGAGGACCATGCCCCAGCAGGATGAACGTCCCGCGGTGCGCCGTCGCGCCGTGACGCGCGAGCGGATGCTCGATGCGGCGCGCGAGGTGCTGGCCCGCGAGGGCATCCAGGGTGCTTCCGTCGAGCACATCTGCGAGCAGGCTGGGTTCACCCGTGGAGCGTTCTACTCCAACTTCGCGAGCAAGGACGACCTGCTGCTGGCGCTGTTCCACCGCGAGCGCGACCGGATGTTCGCGAGCATGCGGGCCGCCAGCGAGCCCGATGCGCTCCGGGGCCTCGACCCGACCGCGGCGGTCGGGGTCATCATCGACCGCTTCCTGGGCCTGCAGTCGCTCGACCGCGCCGGGCTGCTGGTGCACATGGAGTTCGCGATCCGCGGCATCCGCGGCGACGAGGTGGGCGCGGAGTTCAACACGTCGTGGCGCGGGATGAAGGACGAGCTCGTCGAGCTCATGACGTCGGTCGTCACGGCGCTCGGCCGCGAGTTCACGATCGACCCGCGCCATGCCGCGACGGTGCTCGCGGGCACGTACGACGAGGCCCTGCGCGAGGCCGTCACCGAGGGGCGCGAGGTCGACCCCGCTTTGCTCCAGTCGACGCTGCCGATGCTGCTGCTGGCTGGCACGAGGCCGCTGCCGAGCCAGTGATGCGAGCTCAGTGCAGCAGCTTGAGGCCGGCGACGCACACGACGATGCCGGAGATCAGCAGCACCCTCAGGACGGACGCCGGCTCGTCGCCCGACACCATCGCGTAGGCCACCGTCAGGGATGCGCCGATGCCGACCCAGACTGCGTACGCTGTCCCGACCGGCAGCTCGCGCATCGCGTACGCGAGCCCGCCCATGCTGAGCGTGACGGCGACGGCGAAGACGACGCTGGGGACGAGCCGGGTGAAGCCCTCCGAGCGGCCGAGGGCCGTGGCCCACACCGCCTCGAGGACACCGGACAGGGCGAGCACGAGCCAGGACATGAGTTCTCCTTGGCGCCGTCTTGTCGCTGACCGGGTACGGCACCGCTCGTCCGGGAGCCCGTCAGGGCTCTACCGCGAGTGTGTCACACCGTGGGCAGCTGGGCAGGTGCTCAGTCGGGCAGGTGACGGACGACCCGACGCTCGATCGTGGCGTCGTCACCCGGACCGGTCTGCTGGACGTCATCGGTGACGGTCCACCCCGCGCGCTGGTAGACCGTGAGGGCGCGGTCGTTGTCGGCGATGACCCACAGCTCCAGCGAGGAGTGTCCGAGTGCCTTGGCCTGCTCGTCGACGGCCGCGAGCAGCACGCCGCCGACCCCGCCACCCCAGGCCCGGGGCGCGACGGCGAGGTAGAAGACCTCGAGCGACGACGTCCGCGGGGCCACGATCGCGAATCCCACCGGAACGCCGTCCGCACGTGCGACCAGGAGCGCCGCCCCGTCCAGCTCGAGGCGTCGACGCACACCCGGCAGGGTCTGCGCGGCATCGCGGGGCTCGCTCCCGTCGCGGCGAGCCGTCGCCTCCGCCCAGATCTGGGCGGCGACGCGTTCAGCGGCCGCACCGCTCTCGACGTCCACGATCAACTGGGTCACGAACGCAACTCTCGCAGGTGCGCTCCAGCAGCGATGTGTGACGTTCTGCACCGGTCTCGGCATCGGACCGGTGCAGAAGCGCACAATTCGCGTGAGGGGCGGCGCGGACGCGCGTGGGTGACAGGATGAGCGCATGCCGATCCAGATCGCCCAGGGCGCCCACGCCGACCAGGTGCTGACCGACAGCCCGTTCGCGCTGCTCGCCGGGATGCTGCTCGACCAGCAGTTCCCGATGGAACGGGCGTTCGCCGGTCCGGCCAAGGTGCTCGACCGGTTCGGCACGCTCGACCCGGCTGCGATCGCCGAGGCCGATCCGGAGGCGTTCGCCGACCTCTGCGCGACTCCTCCCGCGATCCACCGCTACGGACGCTCGATGGCCGGTCGGCTGCAGGACCTCGCCCGCATCGTCGTCGACGAGTACGACGGTGACGCGGCACGCATCTGGACCGAGGCGAAGACGGGGGAGGCGCTGCTCAAGCGGCTCAAGGCGCTGCCCGGGTTCGGTGAGCAGAGGGCGAAGATCTTCACGGCCCTGCTGGCCAAGCAGCTGGACGTCAAGCCGCGCGGATGGACGACCGTCACGGGCGACTACGGCCGCAAGGGCTTCCGGTCCGTGGCCGACGTCGTCGACGCCGAGTCGCTGGCCAAGGTGCGGGCGTTCAAGCAGAAGGCCAAGCAGGCCGCACGCGACTCAGCCTGACAGCCCTGAGCCTGACGCCACTCAGCCTGACGACACTCAGCCTGACAGGGCGTCGGCGTCGGGCGCCGTCAACGCGACCGGCACGGTGCACGTCGGCACGAACGGCCACACGTCGTCCATCCGATCGGTGATCGGATCGCCAGCGCGGTCGACCGGCACGACGAGGGACGCATTGGGATCGCTCAGCAGCTCGTCGGCCAGCTCGGCTCGGGCGTCGACGAGACTCTGCCAATCGTCGAGCCACTGGTCGGCGGGCGGATCGGCGAGGATCTCGTCGGCCCGCTTCGACCGGATCGCCGCGATCATGACCTCGACGGCACGGTTCTGGTCGCGGATCGCGTCGGACTGCTGCTGGGCGGTGCCGTAGACCGGCATCGACTCGACGGTCGACTCCATCACGACGCACTCCTCCGCGATGGTCTGCGTGAGGGCGTCGTCATCGATCGTGGTGGGGGAGGTCGACTGCGCGATGGCCACCCCGATCGTGATGATGCCCGCGACGGATCCTGCCGCGACCACCGCGAGGACCACGCCGAGTGCCACGAGGGCGGCGGTGCGCCGACGGCTGTTGCGTCGCGCCGGGGGAGCGAACTGCCAGGTGCTGTGCGCCGGCGGGTACGCGGGTGTCTCGTGAGCATCGACCACGGTGTCATCGTGCCATGCCGGGTAGCGTTCGACCCGTGATCGTCGCCGCTGCCGTCTGCCCGCACCCGCCCCTGCTGGTGCCGGAGGTCGCACCGGGCACGACCGACGAGCTCGCCGACCTGCGCGCCGCCTGCCACGCCGCGGTCGGGACGCTGACGGCGATGGAGCCGGACCGGATCGTGGTCGTCGGGGCGGGCGAGCTCGACCGCGATCTCGACGAGACCGCCGGCGGCACCCTCGCCGGCTACGGCGTCGACCGGCGTGCCGGCGGAGACGACGTTCTGCTGCCGCTCAGCCTCACGATCGGTGCCTGGCTGCTCGACGAGGCGGGCTGGACGGGCCCTCGCACGTACTCGACCGGCCGGCCGGCGATCGACGCCGGCAGCCGCGTCGCCGTCCTCGTCATGGCCGACGGCAGCAACGGACGCTCGGAGAAGGCACCGGGATTCCTCGACGACCGGGCCGAGCCGTTCGACGCGTCGATCTCGTCGGCGCTGGCCGGCGGCGATCCCGCCGCGCTCGTGGCACTCGATCCTGCGCTCGGAGCCGAGCTGGGTGCCAGCGGCGTCCCGCCGCTGCGCACCCTCGGCACCATCGTGCTGGACGCAACGAGGGGTGCCTCCGTCACGGCGCACCTGCGCTACGACGGGGCACCCCTGGGCGTCGGCTACGTCGTGGCCGACTGGCTGCTCACGACCTGACCGCCGCCGGCAGCCCGACCGCTGCCCCGACCGGCTACGGCTTCTTGCGACCCTCCTCGGCGAGCTTGTCGGCGGCCTCCTTGGCCTTGCCGGCGGCACCGTCGATCTTGGCGTCGTACTTGCCCTTGGTGGCCTTGCGCGCCACGCCTGCGGCCTTGTCGATGCCCTGGTCGATCTTGGCGTTCTGCGTCGCTGCCAGGTCGGCCGCCTTCTCCTTGAGCTCAGGGGCCTTCTTCTTGAGGTTGTCCAGGAATCCCATGACTGCTCCTCGTGCGTCGGTGTGGTCGTGCGTGACCATCACGGTACTGCGACAATTCAAGCCATGCCCGAGCGAAATCACGTCGTCGCCGTCGTCGGGCCGACTGCCTCGGGCAAGTCGTCGCTCGCCCTGCGGATCGCCCAGCGCCTGGGCACGGCCGAGGTCGTCAACGCCGACTCGATGCAGCTCTACCGCGGCATGGACATCGGCACGGCCAAGCCCAGCATCGAGGAGCGGGCACTCCTGCCGCACCACCTGTTCGACGTCCTCGACGTCACCGAGGACGCGAGCGTCGCCGAGTTCCAGCAGCAGGCACGCACTGTCATCGCCGACCGCCATGCCCGTGGCGTGACGCCGGTGCTGGTGGGCGGGTCCGCCCTGTACGTGCGGGCCGTCCTCGACCGGCTCGACTTCCCGGGCACCGACCCTGCCGTGAGGCTCTGGTGGGCAGGCGAGCTGGAGCGACGGGGCCACGAGGCGCTGCACGCCGAGCTGGCCAGGCGTGACCCCGCGGCGGCCGCGCAGATCCTGCCGACCAACGGCCGGCGCATCGTCCGCGCGCTCGAGGTCGGCGAGCTGACGGGACGGCCGTTCGTCGCCTCGATGCCGCCGCTCGAGTCGATCTACGACGACCTGACGATGCTGGGCCTCGACGTGCCGCGCGACGTCCTCGAGCCGCGGCTGTCCGACCGGGTCGACCAGATGTGGGCCGACGGCTTCGTCGACGAGGTCAGGGGTCTGCTGCCTGCCGGCATCGAGGGCAGCCTGACGGCGTCGCGGGCTCTCGGCTACCAGCAGATCCTGGGGTTCCTGCGGGGTGAGATGACCGAGGACGAGGCGAGGGTGGCGACCGTGACGGGCACGCGCAAGTTCGCCCGCCGACAGGACCGGCTGTTCCGCAAGGACCCGCGCGTTCACTGGCTCCCGTCGGGTGCCGACGACCTGCTCGAGCGCGCCATGTCGCTCGTGGCACCGCGATAACATGGGAGATATGACGTTCGCATGGCTCAAGGGGCACGGCACCGAGAACGACTTCGTCCTGCTCCCCGACCATGACGGCACGGTCCACGGCGATCTTGACGCGTCGTTCGTCGCCGCACTGTGCGACCGCCGGCGCGGCATCGGGGCCGACGGGGTCCTGCGCGTCATCCGCAGCAGCGCGATCGGCATCGAGTCGGCCGGCGAGTGGTTCATGGACTACCGCAACGCCGACGGCTCGATCAGTGAGATGTGCGGCAACGGCACCCGGGTCTTCGCCCTGCACCTGGCGGACGAGGGCCTCGTCGACCCGTCGCAGCCGTTCGTGATCGGCACGCGCGACGGCGACAAGACGATGTCGTTCGACCTGTCGACAGGCTCGAGGGGCCACTCGATCAGCGTCGACATGGGCGTCCCGCACGTGCGCGACGTCTCGAAGGTCTCGGCTGCCGGAAATACGTGGGAGGCGCAGGACGTTCGTACTGGTAATCCCCATGCCGTGGCCTTCGTCGACCGGCTGGACGAGGTCGGCCCGCTGCTGACCGAGCCCGACTACGACCAGGCCGTGTATCCCGACGGCGTCAACATCGAGTTCGTCGTCCGCGAGGGCGATCGCCACGTGGCGATGCGTGTGCACGAGCGCGGTGCGGGGGAGACACGTTCGTGCGGCACCGGTGCGTGCGCCGTGGCGGTGGCCGCCGCCGTGGCCGATGCGGCGCAGCGACCCGTCACCTACCGGGTCGACGTGCCCGGCGGCACGCTGCACGTCACGTGGGATGCAGACGACCACATCACACTCACCGGCCCCGCAGAGATCGTCGCGCGGGGCACCATGGAATGGACTGCATGACCGACACTTCGACAGGCTCAGTGGGCAATGGCCCGCAGCAGCAGGGCACCGACGGGCTCGAGCTCGAGGAGCGGCAGTCGCTGCGGCGTGTCGCCAACATCCGCACCGAGCTCGAGGACATCACCGAGGTCGAGTACCGCCAGCTGCGGCTCGAGCGGGTCGTCCTGGTGGGGGTCTGGACCGAGGGCACCGTCGAGGACGCCGAGAACTCGATGGCCGAGCTCAAGCTGCTCGCCGAGACGGCCGGCTCCGAGGTGCTCGACGCGCTGATCCAGCGCCGCCAGAAGCCCGACCCGGCCACCTACATCGGCTCGGGCAAGGTCGAGGACCTGCGCGCGGTCGTCGAGGCGACCGGTGCCGACACCGTCATCTGTGACGGTGCGCTCGCGCCCAGCCAGCTGCGCAACCTCGAGGACAAGGTCAAGGTCAAGGTCGTCGACCGCACGGCGCTGATCCTCGACATCTTCGCGCAGCACGCCAAGAGCAAGGAGGGCAAGGCCCAGGTCGAGCTCGCCCAGCTGCAGTACCAGACCCAGCGGCTGCGCGGCTGGGGTGGCAACCTCTCCCGTCAGGCCGGTGGACAGGCCGCGGGCGGCGAGGGCATCGGTGGACGAGGTCCGGGTGAGACCAAGCTCGAGACCGACCGTCGTCGCATCCAGATGAAGATGACCAAGCTGCGCCGC
This sequence comes from Aeromicrobium fastidiosum, assembly GCF_017876595.1. Classification (NCBI taxonomy): domain Bacteria; kingdom Bacillati; phylum Actinomycetota; class Actinomycetes; order Propionibacteriales; family Nocardioidaceae; genus Aeromicrobium; species Aeromicrobium fastidiosum. The sequence continues at coordinate 2,806,792 of NZ_JAGIOG010000001.1, forward strand.
GAGCTCAAGGAGCTCGGCAAGGCCCGCGAGACGAAGAAGGGCAACCGGCAGCGCAACGAGATCCCGTCCGTCGCGATCGCCGGCTACACCAACGCCGGCAAGTCGAGCCTGCTCAACCGGCTGACCGATGCAGGCGTCCTGGTCGAGAACGCGCTGTTCGCGACCCTCGACCCGACGACGCGGCGCACGCAGACGTCCGACGGTCGCGTCTACACGCTGTCCGACACCGTGGGTCTCGTGCGCAACCTGCCGCACCAGCTGGTGGAGGCGTTCCGGTCGACGCTCGAGGAGGTCGCCGAGTCCGATCTCATCCTGCACGTCGTCGACGGCTCCGATCCAGACCCCGAGGGACAGATCAGCGCGGTGCGCCAGGTCATCCTCGAGGCGGGTGCCGCCGAGGTGCCCGAGCTCGTCGTGATCAACAAGGCCGACGCCGCCGACCCGCTCGTCCTCAAGCAGCTGCTGGTGCGCGAGCCGCACGCCGTGGTCGTCAGCGCCCGCACGGGCGAGGGCATCGACGAGCTGCTGAGCGCGATCGAGGCCGATCTGCCGCAGCCGTCGAGTCGCGTCGACATCGTGCTGCCGTACGCCCGCGGCGACCTGCTCAACCTGATCCACACGCAGGGCGAGATCGAGTCGCTCGACCACGAGGCCGATGGCACGCACGTCGTCGCGCTCGTCAACGGCGCGCTGGCCAACGAGCTGGAGCAGTACTCGGCCTGATCGGACGGCCTGAGAAGTTCCCGGCGATCCGACCCATCCACGGGTGCGTCGGTGCCGAACTGTGAGCAATCAGTGTTACCTACCTCACAGAAGGTCGTCCCCATGCGTCCCAGCATCAAGGTCACTCCCGCATTCGTCATCGCCTCGCTCGCCCTCGTGGTGGTCGCTTCCGGCGGCACCGCCTATGCCGCCACCAAGATCGGCTCCGCCGAGATCAAGGACAACTCCATCCGCGGTGTCGACGTCAAGAGCAACGAGATACGCAGCTCCGACATCAAGAACGGCGCGCTCCGCGCCCAGGACTTCGGCCCCGGCGTCCTCCAGCAGGGCCCGAAGGGCGACAAGGGTGCCACCGGTCCGGCCGGTGCCGGCCGCTGGCTGCTCGTCGACGCCAGCGGAGCGATCGTCGCGCAGTCGGGTGGTTTCAGCGTCGCGTCGGCCTACAACGCCATCCCCGGCACCACGCCGCCCGGTGCTGTCGGCAACGTCTACATCAACGCCAACGAGGACCTCAGCAACAACGCCATCTCCGTCTCGATCGCCCTGCAGAACAAGACCGAGCAGGACGCGGAGAGCACCCCGGGCGCGGGCAACGTCAACGGTCGCGCCGACGCCGCCGACGCCAACCCGGAGTTCTCCGGCGAGATCACCTCGACGGTGTGCGGCATCACGAACGTCGTCGCCTGCGCGCCGGCCGGCACGGACAACCGCAAGCACCTCGTGGTCAGCCCGCGACTCAGCGACGGCCGGGTCACGACGGACGCGAACCGCAAGCGGTTCTACGTGACGATCACGGGCGACTCGACGGATCTCGTCGCGACGCCGGACATCCCGGCCAAGGCCCTCTAGGTCGAACGTCGGGTGTGAGTCACCCGCGCCTGGTCGGCGGTGCCAGCAGTACACCGCCGACCAGGCCGCGCACCGTCAGCGCCGCGACGACCGTCCAGGCACCGACCAGTGCGACGAACAGGCCGGCGGCGAGGGCCGACAGGACGTCCGAGCCGGTGGCGACGGCAAGGCCGGACGTGCCGGTGACCACGGTGCCGACCGGGAACGTGAACGACCACCAGGTCAGGGCGAAGGGGAGTCCATCGCGGATGGCACGGGCCACGATCACCGCGGCGACCAGTGCCCACGTCAGGGCGACCCCCACGGCGGCGCAGCCGTAGCCGAGCGCGACGGCCTGAGCGGTGCCACCGGCGAGCCCGCCCAGCACGTGCGCCGCAGTGGCCGACTGGCCCAACGGCCCGAGGACGATGACCAGCGTCGGGATGCTCGTCGGCTCCCCGATGTGCCCGTCCAGCGTGCGACGGACGATCGTGAGCAGCAGCGGGGCGCTCGCGACCAAGGCGACGGCGAAGAACGCACAGCATCCGACCTTCATGGCGGGTCGCAGGCTGGCAGCCAGGTGCGGGACGAGCAGCGCGCCGGTCGCGGCGCTGACCATCGGGGGGACGACCGGCATGAGCCATCCGCCGAACGCCGGCCCGCCATAGGGGTCCGCTCCGCGCAGGGTGCGGCGGGGAATGCTGATCAGCGTCCACAGGCCCAGTGCCGTGCCGGCAGACCACAGGACGACATCGACGGCTACGGCAGCGCCGAGGCCCACGAGGTCGACCCCGACCAGCAGTGTGGCCGCCCCGACGGTCATGAGTGCCATCGCGGGCGCACCGTAGAAGTGGGCAATGACGGGGTGCTCGACGTGGCCGCGTGCCGTCGAGGGACGCAGCCCCCACTGCGCCGCCGTCGCTGCGCCGACCGCGAGCAGGAGCAGCGACGCCAGGGCCCACATCACGATTGACAGCGCGTGGAGACCGCGGGCGTGGACCGGCAGGCCGGCCGCGGCGGTGGCGACGATGCCGGTGCCCATGACCCACGTGAACCAGTGCGGCCCGACCGCCGACAGCGCGTCGTCGGACGAGCCGCGTCGCAGGCCGAGGGAAACGGTCGTGGTCATGAGTCCACTGTCGTCCGGGACGCCGCCCGGCAGTAGAGGCAGATCGGCGTGCATCCACAGGGTCGACCTGTGGGTGGGCGTACGCTGTCGACGTGCCGCCCAGCCCCCACCTGCCCGATGTCGCAGCCCTCGCGCTGCTGGTCGAGGTGGCGCGCCTCGGCAGCATCGGTGCGGCCGCCCGCTCGCACGGCACGACGCAGCAGGCTGCCTCCGAGCGACTGCGGTCGCTCGAGACCCAGGTCGGCTTCGCGGTGCTGCGCCGTGGCGCGCGGGGATCGACGCTGACGCCGTCGGGCACGGTGCTGGTCGAGTGGGCGTCGCGTCTGCTGGAGGTCGCCGACGAGGTCGACGGTGCCATCGCCACGCTGCGCGACGACGTCCGCCGCGAGCTGCACGTCGCCGCCAGCATGACGATCGCCGAGCACCTCGTGCCGCGGTGGCTCGTGCAGCTGCGCCGCCGACAGGTGCGAGAGGGCGTCCCGCCGACCACGGTCAGCCTGCACGCGGCCAACAGCCGGGACGTCGTCGCCGCGGTCGTCGACGGATCGGCCGACCTCGGCTTCGTCGAGGGCACGGAGCCGCCGAAGGGCAAGGGCCTCGCCGTCCGCGACGTCGGGTCCGACGAGCTCGTGCTGGTCGTCGGAGCCGACGACCGGCTGGCCGCGACCCGCCGGGCGCTGGGCCCGCAGCTGGTCGCCGGCCTGACGCTGACCAGCCGCGAGGTCGGATCGGGCACCCGCGAGGTGGTCGAGCGCGCCCTCGCCGAGCACGGCCTGGAGATGGCACCGCCCGAGGCCGAGCTCACGACGTCCACCGCGGTGCGCTCGTCGGTGCGGGCCGGGGGAGCGCCGGCCTTCCTCAGCTCGCTGGTGGTCGAGGGCGACCTGGCATCGGGGCACCTCGTCGCGGTGCCCACGACAGGTCTCGACCTGCGGCGCACGTTTCGCGCGGTCTGGGCAGGGAGCGACGCGCCGCCAGCCGGGCCCGTGCGCGAGCTGCTCGGGCTCGCGAGTGCCGCGGGCTGATCGCACGGGCCGAGAACGCGGGAAAACCCCACTGTTCGGACGGCCCTGCGGCGAGCAGGATCAGGAGACCCCGACCCAAGGAGCTCCCATGTCCGCACCGTCCCGCACGCGCCGCGACAGCTGGTGGCGCACCGCGCCCGTCCTGACCATCGCGGTGCTGGCCCTCGTGATGTCGACCGCCGGTGGTGCGTACGCCGTCGCCAAGAACAGCATCGGCAGCAAGCAGCTCAAGAACAATGCCGTCACCACGACCAAGATCAAGAAGAGCGCCGTGCAGTCGTCCGACATCCGCGACGGTGTGGTCACGGGGGCCGACGTCAAGGACGGTTCGCTGACGGCCGGTGACTTCGCGCCCGGCCAGCTGCCGCCCGTCCCAGCCGGATCCAGCCGCATCTTCTTCGCGAAGGTCGACGCGTCCGGGCTCCTGACGGCCAGGTCGCCGGGTGTGGTGTCTGCCAGCAGGGCAGGCACCGGAACCTACGACGTCCAGCTGACCTTCGACGCCTCGCCGTGCGGGGTCACGTCCTCGGCGACGACCTCCAACCGCAACACGGGTGCCGTCACGGTCAGTGGCAACCAGGTCGAGGTCGTCGCACGCGACGTCACCGCGGGAGGGGCGCCCTTCGCCGACGCGGCGTTCAGCCTGATGATCGTCTGCTGACGCGGCGGTGTGGACGGCGTCGCGTGACGTCGGAGCGCCCCGGATAGCCTTCGGGGGTGCCTGACATCCGCGACGTCCTCCACGCCGCCGTCGAGGCCGTGGGCGGCGAGGACCGTCCCGGCCAGATCCAGATGGCCGAGGCGGTCAAGCACGCCCTCGACTCCGGCGAGCACCTGCTCGTGCAGGCCGGCACGGGCACCGGCAAGTCGCTGGGCTACCTCGTCCCGAGCCTCCTGCACGGCAAGCGCGTCGTCGTCGCGACCGCGACGCTCAACCTGCAGCACCAGCTCGTCGAGCGCGACATCCCGGCACTCAAGGACGCCGCCCGGGCGACGCTCGACAAGGTCCCGCATCACGCCGTCGTCAAGGGGCGCAGCAACTACGCGTGCCTGCATCGGGTGCGCGAGGGCGCGCCCGACGACCAGGGCACGCTCGTCGAGATCCCTGACGGATCGCTCGGTGCCGAGGTCGTCGAGCTGCGCGAGTGGGCCGAGGAGCAGGCCGCCGCGGGGCACACGGGCGATCGCGACTCCGCGCCGTCCCACAACGACCGCGCCTGGCGGCAGGTGAGCGTCAGCCACCGCGAGTGCCTGGGTGCGTCCCGCTGCGCGCACGCCCTCGAGTGCTTCGCCGAGCTGGCCCGCGAGGACGCCCACAGCGCCCAGGTCGTGGTCACCAACCACGCCCTGCTCGCGATCGACGCGATCGACGGCGTGCCGATGCTGCCCGAGTACGACGCCGTCGTCGTCGACGAGGCGCACGAGCTGGCCGCCCGCGTCACGCAGGCCTCCACCGACGAGCTCGACCCCGTCATCGTCGAGCGAGCAGCCCGACGCGCTCGTGCACGCATCAGCTCGGGGGAGGGTGACGACCTCACCGACGCCTCCGACGCGCTGGCCGACATCCTGGCCCGCACCGAGGCCGGACGCATCGACGAGCTGCCCCAGCCCCTGCACGCCGTGCTGTCGCTGGTGCGCGACTCAGCGCGAGCGTGCCTGTCGGCGTTCCCCAAGGAGGACAAGGGCGAGCCCGACGCCGCCCTGCAGCAGGCCAAGGGCATGGTCGACGACGTCCGCAAGATCGCCGAGCGCATGGCCTCCAAGATCGAGACCGACGTGCTGTGGATCAGCGACAACCGCGGCAACAAGCAGCTGCACATCGCGCCCATCGACGTGTCCGGCGCGCTGCGCGACAAGCTCTTCGCCGACAAGACCGTCGTGCTCACCAGCGCGACCCTCAAGCTCGGGGGCGGTTTCGAGCCCGTCGCGCGGTCGCTCGGCCTGTGGGGGGACGACCCGCCGTGGGCGTCGCTCGACGTCGGCTCGCCTTTCGACTACGCCAAGCAGGGGATGCTGTACGTCGCCCGACACCTGCCGGCCCCGGGCCGCGACGGCCTGGAGGAGGCGCAGCTCGCCGAGATCACCGATCTGATCGAGGCGGCGGGCGGCCGCACCCTCGGGCTGTTCTCGTCGCGCCGCGGTGCGGAGAAGGCGGCCGAGGAGGTGCGCGAACGTCTGCCCGACCTCGACATCTGGTGCCAAGGCGACGCCCAGCTGCCCGAGCTGGCCCGGCGGTTCGCCGAGTCGCCCAGCTCGTGCCTGTTCGGCACCCTGAGCCTGTGGCAGGGCGTCGACCTGCCCGGCGACACGTGCCAGCTGGTCATCATCGACCGCATCCCGTTCCCGCGGCCCGACGACCCGCTCATGAGCGCGCGACAGAGGCTCGTCGAGAAGCGCGGCGGCAACGGCTTCATGACCGTCGCGGCCCAGCACGCGGCACTCCTGCTGGCGCAGGGCACGGGACGGCTCATCCGCCGGGCCACCGACCGGGGCGTCGTGGCGGTGCTCGATCCCCGCGTCGTGACGGCACGTTACGGGTCGTTCCTGACCGCCTCGATGCCCGACATGTGGCGCACGACCGACCGTGCGACGGCCCTCGCGGCGCTCCGGCGGCTCGATGAGGCCGCTCTCGCCGCATCCGGCTGATATTGTCATCGGGTTGTTCGCCTAGCCTTCGGGGATTCCATGAAGTTTCGTCCTGCACTCCTGATCCCTGCTGTCGGCGCTCTCGTCGCCGGCCTCCTGGTCGCGTCGCCGGCCGAGGCGGTGGGGTCACAGGTCATCACCGGCACCGTGGCTGGCCCGGGCGGTGCCGGCAACGTCGGACCCGTGCGTGTCGAGCTCATCTCGGTCGACCGCGGCGGCAACACCCGGGTCGTGCGCTTCGTCAACAACATCCCCGACGGCGGTGCCTACTCGTTCAGGGTCCCGCTCAACGGCAAGAAGAAGACCAACAAGCTGTCCCGCCCGTACCGGCTGCGCATCGTCGCGGCACCGTCATCGGGCGAGGCCCGCTCCTGGTACTGGCGGGGTCGCACGGGCGCACCCACGACCGGCGGTCGCCACCTGCGTGACGCCACGGCCATCACCGCGACGAAGTCGGCGCCGTTCCGCGCCGACTTCCGCTACTCCTCGATCGGCGGCACCGCGCCCAACGGCACGCGCCTGACCGTGACCGCGGCACCCCCCACCTACTCGGGCGGCAACGACGCACGCCGTGAGCTCGACATCCCGGGCTGCGCCAACACGTATGCCACCACCCAGGTGACCGGCGGCTCGTACCGCGTCGACTTCCTGCCGTTCTCGCCGGGCGACAAGCGCTTCATGGTCGCGGCCCGACTCGGCACCGACGAGCGCTGGAACAACTCCTTCGGCAGCTGCTTCGACGTCCAGGACTACCGCTACTCGCGGTCCAACATGATCGCCCTGGACCAGGGCGGCACGAACTACCCGGTCAGCGTCGGTGCCAGCGGCAACCAGCTCACGGTGCGCGGGACGTTCAAGGGCTTCAAGGCCACGCCCCAGGGCGACCGCTGGGTCACGCTGCGCGAGGCATCGCCGCGGGTGCCGATCCTCGACTCGCCGATCGTCGCCGAGAAGCAGGCCGCCAGCAGCACGGGCAGCACGACGTTCTACAACGTCGCCCCGGGTCGCTACTACGTCGAGCTCGGCCGCCGCACCGGGTGCGCCGACTGGTACGCCAGCCGCTACACCAACAACAACACGTACTTCAAGGGCCTCGACCGCGGCTCCGAGCGCTGGAAGACCTTCCCGTACCTGAGCAAGTTGTCCGGCGGCGAGAACAGCGGCCTCGAGGGCATCGCGCGCCGCGTGCAGCCCAACCCCGCGACGTCGGCGGCACAGGGCCGCAAGCCCGCCGGCGGCAAGGGCTGGATGTACCGCAAGCACTGCAAGGCGCTCGGCGCAGGCGCGATCAAGGTCGTCGAGATCGGCTCACCCGGCTCGGGCGAGAAGCGCACGTCGCTGGTCTCCAAGCGCGGCGGTGTCGTCAAGGGTCACGTCAGCCGTGCCCCCGGCCGCACCAACAAGGAGATGATGGTGACGCTGTCGTCGACCGACGGCAAGCGCGTCCTGCGCACCGACCTGACCGACGGTGCCGGCAACTTCTACGTCGCCGGCCTGGCCCCGGGCCGCTACAAGGTCACGGTCAACGCCGACTCGTGGCGTGGAATCGGCCGCACGTTCAAGGGCCGCCACTTCGTCACCGTCAAGTCGGGTCGCACGCGCAACGCGGGCAACCTCCGCTTCGGCGACTGACCACCTCGCCTGCATGACCGTCCTCGTCACCGGCGGTGCCGGCTACATCGGCTCGCACGTCGTGCGTGCCCTCGGCGCCGCCGGACTCGACTGCGTCGTCGTCGACGACCTGTCGAGCGGTCATCGACAGTTCGTGCCCGACGGCGTGACGTTCGTCGACGCGACGATCCTCGACGCAGACGTCGTCGCCAAGGCGATGGTCGAGCACGAGGTGCAGGCCGTCGTCCACCTCGCGGGCTACAAGTACGCCGGGGTGTCGGTGCAGCGTCCTCTGCACACCTACGAGCAGAACGTGCAGGGCACGGTCGCGGTGCTGCAGGCCATGCAGGAGTCGGGCGTCGACAACATCGTGTTCTCGTCGAGCGCTGCGGTGTACGGCACGCCCGATGTCGACCTCGTGACCGAGACGACGCCGACCGCGCCGGAGTCGCCCTACGGCGAGACCAAGCTGATCGGTGAGTGGCTGCTGCGCGATGCTGCACGCGCCTCAGGGCTGCACCACACCTCGCTGCGCTACTTCAACGTCGTCGGGTCGGCGGTGCCGCACCTGTACGACACCAGCCCGCACAACCTCTTTCCGCTGGTCATCGAGGCGCTGCTCGAGGGACGCACGCCCCGCATCAACGGAGCCGACTACCCGACCGCCGACGGCACCTGCGAGCGCGACTACATCCACGTCGCGGATCTCGCTGACGCACACGTCGTCGCGGCGCGCCGGCTGCTCGCAGGGGAGCCGGTCGAGCCGGTCTACAACCTGGGCAGCGGCGACGGCGTCTCGGTGCGTCAGATCATGGATGCCGTGGCGCGGGCGACGGGCATCGACTTCGAGCCCGAGATCGGCGAGCGCCGTCCCGGTGATCCGGCGCGCATCGTCGCCTCCGGCGAACTGGCGTCGCGAGACCTCGGCTGGACGATGCGCCACTCGATCGACGACATGGTGCGCAGCGCCTGGGAGGCGCGTCACGCCCACCCGGCCTGAGCGGCCTCCTGCCTCAGACCCGGCGGATGACGGCGGTGACCTTGCCCAGGATCGTGGCGTGGGTGCCGTCGATGGGGGAGTAGTCGTCGTTGTGCGGCAGCAGCCAGACCTGGCCGTTCTTGCGCTGGAAGGTCTTGACCGTGGCCTCGCCGTCGAGCATCGCCGCGACGATCTCGCCGTTCTCGGCGTCGGGCTGCTGCCGGATGACGACGTAGTCGCCGCTGCAGATCGCCGCGTCGATCATCGAGTCGCCGGAGACCTCGAGCATGAACAGCGTGCCGTCGCCGACCAGCGACTTGGGCATCGGGAAGATCTCCTCGACGCGCTGCTCGGCCAGGATCGGTCCGCCGGCGGCGATGCGTCCGACCATCGGGATGTTGACCGCCGTCGGGGCCGCATCGTTGATGCCGGTCTCGTCGATGTGCCCGTCGTCGGGCGTGGCGCTCATGGACCGGCGAGCCGCCATGACGTCGGGCAGGAAGATCTCGAGCGCCCGGGGACGGTTGGGATCGCGCTTGACGTAGCCGAGCGCCTCGAGGGCACGCAGTTGGTGGGCGACCGACGAGGTGCTGGTCAGACCGACCGCGGCACCGATCTCACGCATGCTGGGCGGGTAGCCGCGCTTCTCGATCTCGTCGCGCAGGAACTCCAGCACCTTGCGCTGGCGGGCGGTGAGCCCGGAGGAGTCGGCGGGGCCGTCGGGCAGCTCGGTGACGTCTGCGGTGCGCTCATCGGTCATGGCCCGACCCTAGCCCGCGCAGGGGGGTCAGTTCAAACATATGTTCGATGGCGTGTCGCCGGCGTGTCGCCTACCTTGGCGCGATGCCCCCGTCCCGCACGACACCCACACGTCCCCGTTCCGCCGTCGTGACGGGAGCCGCCCGCGGCATCGGACGGGCGACGGCCGTTGAGCTGGTGCGCCTCGGCTACGAGGTCGTCGTCAGCGATCTTGACGCCGTCGGTGCCGCCGCGACGGCCGCCGAGATCGGTGCCCACTCAGGGATGGCGCTCGACGTGCGAGACCCCGACGCCAATCGGCAGGTCGCGGCCGTGGCGAGGGACATCGCGCCCCTCGGGGCCTGGGTCTGCAACGCGGGCGTCGCCTTCGACAGCGATCTGGTCGACCTGACCGACGGTCAGGTGCGGCTGAGCGTCGACGTCAACGTGCTGGGCGTCATGTGGGGAATGCGCGCCGCGGCGGACGTGTTCCGCGACCAGGCGGCGATCGGCGTACGGGGCGGCGAGATCGGCGTCGTCGCATCGCTCAGCGCCCACGCGCCCGTCCCCAACCTCAGCGTCTACGCGGCGACCAAGGCGGCGGTGCTGTCGTTGACGACATCGGTCGCGTCCGAGCTGCGCGCCGACGGCATCCGCGTCCACGCGGTGTGCCCCGACGGCGTCGCGACGGCGATGGTCGACGGCTTCGACGTGCACGGCGGCACGCGTGCGATCCTCGCCGCCGGCGTCATGCTGACGCCCGAGCAGGTCGCCCGCGAGCTCGTCGCGATGTTCGGCACGCGCCGCGTCTACCGCACGATGCCGGTGTGGCGGGGCGTCGTGGCGCGCGCGGCGTCGCTGTCGCCGGCCGCGTCGATGCACGCCGACCCGCTGCTGCGTCGCATCGGGGCGCGCCGGCTCCGCAGGGCGGGTCTGCGCTGAGCCTCGGGGAGGACGCGGTCAGCGGCGGAACGGGTTGCGGAGCCGCTTGAACACCGGGGTCGGCCGCGCCGGTACGGACGCAGGCGCGTCCTCGTCCTCGTCGACGACCTCGACGGGCACGTCGTCGCCGCCGGCCTCGGTGCCGCGCAAATCGGCGATCTCGGCGTCCTCGGCGACGGTGTCGGCGGTCACGATGTCCTCGCGGACCGCCTCGACCGTGGCACCCAGCAGCACGGCGTACAGGCCGATCCACAGCCACAGCAGCAGCACCACGACACCCGCGAGCGCCCCGTACGTCTTGCCGTAGCTGCCGAAGTTGTCGACGTACACCGAGAAGCCGATCGACACCACGACCCACAGCGCGCTGGCCACGAGCACGCCCTTGGTGACCAGGGGAGTGGAGTCGTGGCGGTCGGGTGCCACGCGGAACAGCACGGCGATCGCGACGACGAGTGCGCCGAGCAGCAGCGCCCACCGGGCCAGCTCGAGCAGCGCGCGGGTGCCCGGCACGACGTCGATGGCGTCGAAGACCGCCGGTGCCGCCGCGACCAGGCCGACGACGACGATGAGGAACACCAGCGCGCCCGCGGTGAGGCCCAGGGCGACGAGCTTCTTCTGGATGAAGTTGCGCTGGTCGCGGATGCCGTACATCGCGTTGATCGCCGTCACGAGGTTGCCGACCCCGCCGGACGCGCTGTAGATCGCGAGGGTCACGGCCAGCACGAGCCCCAGGCCGAGTGAGCCGTTGTCGGTCGAGACCAGGGCGTCGAGCTGACCCGTGACGAGCGAGGCGGCATCGGCCGGCAGGGCGTCGGCGAGCTCGGCGGACTGGCGGCGGACGGTCTCGGGTGACGCGACGATGCCGTACGTGAGCACGCCGGCGATCAGCGCGGGGAACAGGGACAGGAACGTGTAGAAGGCGACACCGGCCGCCAGCAGGGGTGCCTGCTGGGCCGACGCCTGCTTCCACGACGTGACGATCGTGCTCTTCGCAGCCATGTGTCGACGGTAGTGCTGACGCTGCGGCGATGCCTCCCGGACCGACCTGCAGGTGTGACGTGTGACAAATGTTCGACCACTTTCCCCTGTGGTTGCAGGCCGCAGAGGCAACTGTTCGAAATTCTGTTCGATCAGACCTTCCTTTTGTCGGACCCGACCCCTATCGTCGTACATGTGTTCGATCGAACGCCTGTTCGCACCATCGAATGACATCGAGAACAGCGTCCGGTCGAGCACACCAATCATCCGTCTCACTTCCCCCACGGAGGCACACATGAGCACCATCACCCTCGGACAGGTCCACTCGTTCCAGCGTCCCGCCGCCCCGACGGTCGCACCCGCGGTTCGGCTGACACGTCGCGGCAAGGCCGTCGTCCTGGCCTTCGCGATCCTCGCGATCGGCGTGCTGGCCATCGTCCTCGGCCCGTCGTCAACGGCCACCGACCTGCCCGGCACACCGCAGGAGACCACGACGGTCCAGGTGCTGCCGGGTCACACGCTGTGGCAGATCGCGGCCGAGGCCAACCCCGACGGCGACATCCGCGCCACGGTCGACGACATCATCGAGCTCAACTCGCTCCCCAACGCCTCCGCCCTGCAGATGGGCTCGGAGATCGCGGTGCCGGTCTACGACAAGTAGCCGACTCGCGGTAGCAAGCAGCAAGCAGTACGCAACACCCAGCACGACGCAGCCCGGTGTGGTCACAAGGGAAGGTGACCCCGCCGGGCTCGGTCGTTGACCCGGGGGACCACACCTGTTTGACTCGCGGTGGCCTGACACCAACGGGGGAGCAACCAGGTGAGCATCACCGAGCGGTCCGGTCGACGGACGACGTCCATGATGTGCGTGCTGGCGCTGACCGCGGCGGTGCTGGCAGCCTGCTCGTCGGGCCGCCCCGACGCGCGTGACGCCGCCGACGAGCTCGCCGCCGGGCTCACCCGGCAGGACGTCTCGAAGGTGCCGTTCGTGGCCGGTGGCCGCGAGCCGCAGGCCGATCTCGAGCGCATCGTCAAGAGCATGGACGGTGCCAAGCCGAAGGTCTCGGTCGAGGACGTCTCCGAGGACGACGACACCGCCACGGCTACGCTGCGCTCGACGTGGACGCTGTCCGACGACGACTGGACCTACTCGACGCCCGTCACGCTGTCGTACGTCGGCGAGACGTGGCAGGTGCGGTGGAGCGCTGCCGTCGTGGCACCCGATCTCGCGGCGGACGACCGGCTGCGGCTGCGCACGACCCTCGCGGACCGCGGCGACATCCTGGGTGCCGGCGACACGCCGATCGTCACCGAGCGCGACGTCCGACGCGTCGGCATCGACAAGACCAAGGTCGATGCAGCGCAGGTCGACGCGTCCGCGAGGGCTTTGGCGCAGCTCGTCGACATCGACGCCGACGCGTACGCCAAGCGGGTGACGCAGGCCGGAGCACAGGCCTTCGTGCTCGCGCTCGTCGTGCGCGCCGACGGTGGAGGCGCGCCGAGCCAGGAGCAGCTGGCCGGTGTTCCCGGTGCCGTCCAGCTGGCAGGGTCCCTGCCGCTGGCGCCGACCCGCACCTTCGGGCAGCCCATGCTGGGCGTCGTCGGAGAGGCCACGGCCGAGATCGTCCAGAAGTCCAAGGGCGCCGTCCAGTCCGGTGACATGGTCGGACTGTCCGGGCTGGCCCTGCGCTACGACCGTCAGCTGCGCGGCACTCCGGCAGTGACGGTCGAGGCGGTGCCGTCCGCCGCGGGGGCCGAGCCCCGCGAGCTGTTCGCCGGCAAGGCCGTCGCCGGCAAGCCCCTGCGCACCACGATCGACGTCGACCTGCAGGCATCGGCCGACGACATCCTCGCCGATGTCGGACCGGCCAGCGCGATCGTCGCGATCCGTCCGTCGACCGGTGCCGTCGTGGCGCTGTCGAGCGGCCCGGGCGGAGACGGGTCCGACACCGCAGCCGGCGGCAGATTCCCGCCCGGCTCCACCTTCAAGCTCGTGACGGCGCTGACGCTGCTCCGATCGGGCCTGACGCCCTCGACCGACGTCCCGTGCACGCCGTCGATCACGGTCGACGGCCGTACGTTCACCAACTACTCCGACTACCCCGGCAGCGCGATCGGCGACATCCCGCTGCGGTCGGCGATCGCCAACTCGTGCAACACCGCGATGATCGCCGAGCGCGACAAGGCCCCGCAGGCCGATCTGGCCGACGCTGCGGCGGCGTTGGGTCTCGGCCCCGACCTCGACCTGGGCTACCCGGCGTTCCTCGGGTCGGTGCCGACTGAGGCCGAGGGCACCGAGCGCGCGGCCTCGATGATCGGGCAGGGACGCATCGAGGCGTCGCCCCTGGCGATGGCGGTCGTCGCAGCATCGATCGCGAAGGGCGAGCGGGTCACGCCGACGCTGCTGGCGGACACCCCGACCACGGCGGCTGCCGCGGCGAAGAAGCCGTTGAGCCCGCAGGAGGCGTCGCAACTGCAGGAGCTGTTCCGCGGAGTGGTCACCGATGGCAGCGGACGCTTCTTGTCCGACGTGCCCGGCGGGCCGGTGTCGGCCAAGACCGGCACGGCCGAGTTCGGCACCGACACCCCGCCGCGCACCCATGCGTGGATGATCGCCACGCAGGGCGACCTGGCCGTCGCGGTGTTCGTGGCGGAGGGCGAGTCTGGCTCTCAGACCGCGGGTCCGCTGCTCGAGACGTTCCTGCGCAGCGCAGCGTCGTGACGATCGAGCTGCCTGGGACAGCAGCGAGGCACGACGAGCGCGAGCACGAGCGGCACCGGAGCGGGCTGCCCGCCCTGGCGCTGGTTCCGCTGGCCGCGGCCGTCTGGTGGCTTGCCGGTTTCTCGTGGTGGATCGTCGACCTGTTCGGCAGCAACATCATGACGGTCAACGGTTACCCCCGTGCTGCGCTGCCGCTGCTGGCGGCCAGCAGCACCGACAGCCTGATCGTGAGCTCTGGCGTCGGCGGCATCCTCGCCGGGCTCGTGGTGCTCCTCGGGCGTGGCAGCCGCCTCGCGCGGCTGTCCGCCGTGGTGGCAGGCGTCATGCTGGCCGCGACGGCGACGATCGTCCAGTCGCGCGCCGCATTCGGCGACGGCGGCACCGGCGGTCAGACGACCGATCCGCGGGTGACGGCCGGCCTGGGCGCGCTCGTCGTCGGGGTGGCCCTGGTCGCCGTCGCGCTGGGTGCGTCGTCACTGGCCGGACGCCTGGGTCTCGGCCTCGCCTTGGCGGCCGCGGCGGGGGCCGCCCCGATGTGGGTCTACCAGCTGGGGTCGAGCATCTCCCGCACCGCGGCCTTCAACGGCTATCTCGACGTTCCGGCCGAGTGGTCGATGGCCGTCGTGCTGATCGTCGCCCTGGTCGCGATCGGTGTCCGCCCGGTGCGTCACCTGGGCGGCTGGCTCGTGGCGCTGTCACTGGCCTGGCTCGTCGCACCGACGGTGACGGCCTCGGGTTACTTCGCGATGTCGCTGAGCCGGGGTCCGCGCTCGGCGGTTTTCGTGCAGGAGTACCTCTCTGCGGCGGGCCAGCTGTGGCGGCAATCCGTCCAGCCCGCCGATCGGCCGCTCGCCCCGTGGATCGTCGCGATCGTCGTCGCAGGTCTGCTCGCGTGGGCGATCGATCGCCGAAGGTCCGAGCACGAGCGACCCGAGGAAGAGCGCCCAGACGTCCTGCCGCGACCCGACCCGCCGACGGCGTCCTGGCCGTAGGCGACAATGGACGCATGCGAGTCCACGTGGTCGCCGACGCGACCGACACCGACGGCGGTTACGTCGCCGAGCGCCTGAAGCAGCGGGGCGCCGAGCTCGTCCCCCTCGACCGCGACGACCTGCCGACGTTCGACACGATCGGTGGGTCCGACCTGGTGCTGCTGCTCGGGTCCGACAAGTCGGCCCACGACGAGACGTGGATCGAGTCGGTGACCGCCGAGATCCGGTTGATCCGGGCGTCCCTCGCGGCAGGCACGCCCGTCATGGGCATCTGCTACGGCGCGCAGGTGATCGCCCGGGCACTGGGCGGGACGTCGTGGCGCGCCGACAAGCCCGAGCTGGGCTGGCAGCGGGTCGACACGACCGACCGGGTGCTGTGCCCGGAGGGGCCGTGGGGGCAGATGCACAAGGACGTCTTCGCGCCCGGCCCGACGTCGCGGGTCATCGGCACGTCGTGGCGCGGCCCCCAGTGCATCGTCGACGAGAGCTGGGGTGCGCGCGCGATCGGCTGGCAGTTCCATCCCGAGGTGACCCCGGCGACGTACGAGCACTGGGTGCACGAGCTCTACTACGGCGACACGGGCGACGACCCGAAGGAGCTCGTGCGCCAGGCTCACGCGTGGGCGCCCAAGACCCGCAACCTCGCGCACGCCCTCACCGACTCCGCGCTGACCTACCTGCGCGTCGACCGGGACGTCGCGTGAAGGGCCGGCCCAGTGGCTATGCCTGGGAGGTGCGCGGCAAGGAGGTCGTCATCAGTCACCACGGTGCCGAGTCGGCGGTGCTGCGCGGCGAGCGGGCCCACCAGTTCGTCCGCGAGGTCGAGAAGGGTGACCCGCAGCTGCTGATGGCGCGCATCGCCGGCGGCACCTACAAGGCGCCCGACCAGCGGCGCAGCGGCCCCAAGCCGAAGCCCCGCGGCAGGCGCTGACACCAGCCAGCTCACGCGCCGCGAGACAGTACGAGGCCCCGACCCAGCGTGTGGATCGGGGCCTCGGGCTTGGGAGGCGTCGACGTCAGTCGGTGACGTCCGCTGCGTCGTGGGCGGCCGAGGCGGCCGTCTTCTCCGAGCTCGCGCCCTCGGTGGAGAGGGCACCGCCGGTGCTCTCGAGGTGGGCCCGGATGAACCAGTGGAACAGCTCGAGTTGACGTTGCTGGCCGATGATCATGTCCTCGGTGACCGGGTCGAGGTCGGAGGTGGCCTCCTGCGCCTTGCGGTGGTCCTGCAGCAGGTTGACGTACACCTCGTCGAGCGCGCCGAGGTGCTCGTTGGTCGTGGCGCGGCCCAGCGAGTAGTCCTCCCACGAGCGGCCGTTGACGATGGCACCGGGCGTGCCGAGGGGCGAGACGCCCAGCGTCGCGATGCGCTCGGCGGTCTCGTCGACCATCGCGATGACCTCGTCGACATGCGGGTCGATCATCTCGTGAACCGCGATGAAGTGCGGTCCGACGACGTTCCAGTGCACGTGCTTGAGCGTCAGGTGCAGGTCGTTCAGTGCGTTGAGGCGTTCCTGGAGGATGCCCGCGAGCTTCTCGCCCTCAGCAGGGCTCAGGCCGGGAATGGTGAATTTCGGTGAAGTAGCCATGGCGTGCTCGTACCCCTTGCGGCCGAGATCATGCGCGCCTCGCAAAAGATGCCGTCCCCGACCGTCGTGGCTATCGTCTGCTGTCGCCGCCGCGCGCACACCCTGCGCATCCGCGTCGGCAACACCACCAAGGGAGGAACCCCATGGGCATCATCGGATTCATCATCGTCGGCCTCATCGCCGGATTCGTCGCTCGCGCCGTCGTGCCGGGCAAGGACGACCTCGGCGTCATCGGCACGATCATCCTGGGCATCGTCGGCTCGTTCGTCGGCGGATTCCTCGGCTCGCTGATCCAGGACGGCCCCGCCGACCTGACGGCGTCGGGCATCATCGGCTCCATCATCGGCGCGATCATCGCGCTGCTGGTCTGGCGCAAGGTAGGCGGACGCTCGCGCGTCTGACCCCCACAGATATCCCCGCCGCCCCCGACGTGCTCACGAGGCACACGGGGGCGGTGCTGTGGGCGCCCGGGCGCTCGGTGAGTCGTGGGGGCCCGGCCGTAGATTTGACCCATGGCCCTGATCGTCTGCCCGCTGTGCGTCCGCGAGGACGACGTCCACCTCGTCCGCACCCTCGAGGACGGCCGCAAGGAGGCCCGGTGCGACGACTGCGACTTCGCCTTCGTCTACGGCGCGCCCGTCGAGCCCAAGAAGGTCGCAGCACCCCGCAAACGGACGTCCACGGCCCGGGTGGCCAAGCCCGTCGTCGTCCCGATCGCCGTCGTCGCGAAGCGCTTCCCGCTCGCGGGTGACGTCGATCCTGCCGCCCAGGAACGGGCCGACCGGCTCAAGCAGGAGTTCCTCGCCGCCGGGCCCTGGGAGCCCAGCGCGCTCGTCGCGCCCCACTGGACCAAGTACCGGTGGGTGTTCTCAGCCGACGGCCTCGAGAAGGTCGCGATCGCCGATCTCAAGTACTTCGCGGACTCGCCGATCGGCGGCTCGACGGGCGACCCGACGGTGTTCGACAAGGCATGGGTGCTGCTGGGGGAGTTCGAGGCTGCACGGCGCATCCGCGCCACCACGACCCACCTGCTGCGTGGCAGCGGAGATCTCGAGGACCGTCTGACGACGCTGGTCGACGGCTCGTTCGCGCAGTCGATGCCCGGCTGGGACGAGGCGCTGCTCACCAAGACGCTCGCCGTCGCGGAGGCGTACCGGTTCGTGCCGATCGTGACGTACGACGAGAAGCGGGCCATCGCCCTCGCGGTCTACGGCATCGAGTTGCCGGTCGTCGACGAGGTGTCGCTGACGATCGGTCGTCTGGCGGTGTGGAGCAACGACCTGCTGGTCGAGCTGGCCGGCGACGGATTCGACGACCTGCACCACACCGCGGCGTTCCTGCGGTGGGCGGCCACGCAGCACTGACGACCGACAGCGCTCATCACTGCGCCCGGGTGTCGACGGCGGCCGCCGCGAAGCGGTCGGTCAGGATCCTCGACGCCCGCAGGGCCTCGACCGACACCGCCGGGCTCCACAGCCACCCCTGCCCGAGTCCGCACCCGCGGGCGCTCAGCTCGTCAAGGTGCGCCTGCGTCTCGACGCCCTCGGCGACGACCTTGATGTCGAGCGACCGAGCGAGCTCGATGAGTGACCGGACGATCGCCAGCGAGTGCGTGTCCTCGGGGATGCCCTCGATGAAGCCGCGGTCGATCTTCAGCACGTTGATCGGCAGGTCGCGCAGGTAGGCCATCGAGCTGTACCCGGTGCCGAAGTCGTCCAGCGCGATGTCGAATCCCCGGTCGCCGAGCTGCTGCAGGATCGTGATCGCCATGTCCTGGTCGGTCATCAGGGCGCTCTCGGTGATCTCGAGCATGACCTCGCTGGGCTGGAGCCCGGCCTCTTCGACGGCGTCGACGATGTAGGCCGCGAGACCCTCGTCGGACAGGCTCTGACCCGACAGGTTGATCGAGACGTACGCGTCTTCCGGCATCGTGAGGTCGGCCTTGAGCTCGCTGATGTCGCGCAGGGCACGCCGGACGACCCAGCGGTCGACGTCGGTCGAGCTGGCGTTCATCTCGGCGAGCGCCACGAACCGCTCGGGACGGATCTCGCCGTACGTCGGGTGGTGCCAGCGAGCGAGGGCCTCGACGCCGACCACCTCGCCCGTGCTGATGTCGACGACGGGCTGGTAGTGCAGCTCGAGGTCGTCGTTCTCGAGGGCGTCGAGCAGCTCGCTGGACACGACCGAGCGCTCCTCGGTCTGCGCCGCGAGCTCGGCGTCGAACACCCTGACACGGCCGCGTCCACCGGCCTTGGCGGCGTACATCGCGGAGTCGGCGAAGCGCAACAGGTCGTCACCGGACTCCGCGGGCGAGCGCGCGACGCCGATCGTCGCGCCCACCCGGATCATGTGGTGACCGACCGCGTACGGGAGCGTCAGCTCGGACAGGATGCGTCCCGCCATGGTGCGGGCCGCCGGCTCGTCGACGTCCTTCATGACGACGACGAACTCGTCGCCGCCGAACCGCGAGACCATGTGCTCGGGCCCGACCGTCGCGACGATACGGTCGGCGACCTCGGTCAGCACGCCGTCGCCGGCGGTGTGGCCGCGTCCGTCGTTGACCTCCTTGAAGTGGTCGAGGTCGACGAACAGCAGGGCGACCCCCGACCGGTGGCCGAGGTCGAGCGACTCGAGGTGGGTCATGAGCGTCGACCGGTTGGGCAGGTCCGTCAACGCGTCGTGCTCGGCGGCGTGCCGCAGCTCGTCGATGCGCTGCAGGCTCTCGGTGATGTCGGTGATCATCGCGAGCGATCCCTGCCGCTGACCGTCGATGTCGGGCATGGGGGACGCGGAGACCCGCAGGACGTGCCTGCTCCCGTCGGGGTGCTTGTACGGCACGCGGTAGCGCTCGACCCCTCGGGTGTGGCGCGTGCTGACGCGGTCGATGACGAAGTCCCTGGCGTCGCCGTCCAGGACGCTCCACACCGGCGAACCGGTGATGACGTCGAGGGGCAGGGCGAGCATCGTGCTGAGGCGGGCGTTGGCGTAGGTGGCTGTGCCATGGGGCGAGATCACGAGGATGCCCTCCTCGGCGGTCTCGGCGATCGCGCGATATCGGGCCTCCGACAGGCTCAACGCCTGCTGCGTAGACACCTCGACGGTCACGTCGCGGATCGTGGACAGGATGCCTCGGATGCCGGTGTCGAGCAGGTTGATCGAGGTGTGCTCGACCCACATCCACTCGCCGTCGGCACCTTTGCAGCGAAAGCGCATCGTCTGCGGCTCGGTCGTGGTCTGCGCGTCCAGCCACGTCGCCGTGACCTGATCTATGTCGTCAGGATGGACGGACCGGCTGTGGTCGGTCGCCGGGTCGGCGTAGCCGGGGCCGAACATCCGTCGTCCCGGGGGAGAGGCGTACAACGTGCGTCCGCTCGCGTCGTGCAGCGTCACGAAGTCGCGCGACCGCTCGGCGACGACGTCGAACAGCTGCTGCAGCTCCTGCCTGGCGCGCTCGCTGTCGTGGAGCGGACGCAGGTCCTCGATGCTCACGGCGTATCCCGTGGCCTCGCCGTCGTCGCCGCGCAACACCGTCAACGTGGCCCGGACGGGGATGGCTTGGTCGTCGGTGCCGCGCAGGGTGCGCTCGACCTGCATCGTGTCGATGCCCTGCGCGGCGACCTCGGTGACGCGTGAGTGCACCGAGTGCCCGTCCTCGGAGTGGAGGATTGTGGCCATCGGTTGGCCGACCAGCTCCTCGCGCGAACGACCGACGAGTGCGCAGAAGGCGTCGTTGACCGCCGTGAGGGTGTCGTCGAGCCCGTGCATCGTCTGCGGGACCCGCGACTGCTCGAACCGGCTGCGGAACCGCGCCTCGTCGGCCCGGCGCGCCTCCTCGGCGAGCTTCTTGCCGGTGATGTCGGTGGCGTTGCCCACGACGGCCGCGACATCGGGGTCGTCCCGCAGATCGGTGATGACGAGCCTCGTCCACGACACCGATCCGTCGGCGTGTGCCAGGCGCAGCTCGAGGGTCTCCTGGCGGCTCCCGCGCTCCGAGACCGCGATCCAGGCGTGATAGGCGCGCCTGCGGTCGTCGGGGTGCACGAAGTCGAGACCCTCGACGCCCACGACGTCGTCGGCGTCCCAGCCCATGCGTCCGCGCAGGGCGGATGTCACCGAGGTGAGGGTGCCGTCGTCCTGGATCGTGAAGACGATGTCGGCGGCGTTGCGCACGAGCGACTGCCAGCGGCGGTGC
The DNA here is from genome assembly GCF_017876595.1 of Aeromicrobium fastidiosum. NCBI lineage: Bacteria > Bacillati > Actinomycetota > Actinomycetes > Propionibacteriales > Nocardioidaceae > Aeromicrobium > Aeromicrobium fastidiosum. Next base: position 2,827,883 of record NZ_JAGIOG010000001.1, read on the forward strand.
GACGAGGCCAGGTCGCGCTCCTCGTGGATGCGCTCGGTCTCGTCGATCACGACGACCAGGATCTGGTCGCCCGCCGGCGTGGCCACGAGCTGCACGTGCAGCCCGTTCGCGTCGAGCGAGCGCAGCGACACCTGCGCCTCGGCGGTCTGGCCGCCTGACGCTGCGAGCACGCAGGCGCGGATGTCCTCGACGTCCGGCGCGCTCCGGCCGAGTGACTCGAGCTGCCGACCGACGACCTCGTCGAGCGGGACGTCGAGCATGAGGGCCAGGTCGGAGTCGGCCCGCAGCACCTCGCCGGTGCGGCTGAGGGTTGCAGTCGGGACGACGTTCGGAGCGTGCATGGGGCTGCGTCTCCGGTCTGGTCGGGCAGTGGTGCTCGTTCGGCCCATCGTAGGACCGTGAGGGGTTCACCGAGGTGGTTTGGCCGCACGGAACGGCAGCGTGCCTCGACGGGGTCTCCCGGGCCTACTGGCCCACGCGTCCGTCGACGCACTCGCGCAGCAGGTCGGCGTGACCGCAGTGGCGGGCGTACTCCTCGATGCGGTGCACCAGCAGCTCGCGCACCGAGATGCCGTCCTTGGCGAGTCGCTCGGCCGGATCGGGGTGCGATGCGAGAGCCGCATCGGTCAGTGACTGCTCGCGTGCCAGGTCGGCACGGGCGGCCTCGACCTGGGCCTCGTCGGCGGTCGCGTCGTCGAAATCGGCATCGCGCCGGCCGTAGAGCTTGTCGAGCGGCTCGCCGTCGATCCAGGTGCGCCAGTCGCGCTCGACCTCGGCCAGGTGCCGGATCATGCCCAGCAGCGACATCGTCGACGGCGGCACCGAGCGGCGGGCGAGCTGCTCCGCGTCCAGCCCGTCGCACTTCATGAGCAGCGTCATGCGGTAGTCCGACAGGTAGTCGTCGTACGTCGCGAGCTCGCCGTCGGGGCTCGGCCCGTCGCTGTTGCGCGGGTCGTCGGCGGGGTCGGCCCACATGTCGGGGTACACGGTCGCGCGCGTCCAGCGTTCGGGCCGATCGGGACGTCCTGGGTGCTCGGTCATGGCCCCATCGTGGTCCCGCGGGACGCTGATTGGCCAGGGGAGCGGACGTCTCGCGGCGCGTGTCGCGTGTGACGGGTGTGACTCGCACGACGTCTGACCTGCGCATTTGCCGGCACCCCGGGACATACCCGAGAAATGTCCGACCCGTTTGCCAAGGTCGTTGCATGCGTGGTGCCCGACGCGTATGGTTACCACTACATCTAGTACTTACACCGATGTAGTTCTCCACATGTGGGTCCACAGGATGTCGCCGCTGGTGCACAGATATCGACCTGAGTGCACAGCATCATCCACAGAAGCGTCCACAGATCCACCCCCAACCCCCGTCCCGTCTCGCTGAGACAGCCACCGGAAGGAGCGCCGCGATGCACTGCCCGTTCTGCAAGAACACCGACACCAAGGTGCTCGACAGCCGTGTGGCCGACGAGGGCGGTGCCATCCGGCGTCGCCGGGTCTGTGCCCAGTGCGAGAAGCGCTTCACGACGATCGAGCAGATGCAGCTCATGATCGCCAAGCGGTCCGGTGCCACCGAGCCGTTCATCCGCGACAAGGCCATCGCCGGTGTCGCCAAGGCGTGCAAGGGTCGCCCGGTCTCGGCCGACGACCTCGCACGTCTGGGCCAGCAGGTCGAGGACGCACTGCGTGACCGCGGTGCGGCCGAGATCCCCGCTCACGAGGTCGGCATGGCCATCCTCGAGCCCCTGAAGGCACTCGACGAGGTCGCGTACCTGCGCTTCGCGAGCGTCTACAAGTCGTTCGAGTGCGCCGACGACTTCGCCGCCGAGATCGCGACCCTCATGGTCGCGGCCGCCGATGGCGAGCTGGCAGAAGAGACCCGCAACGCCTGAACTTCCCGCACGACCCCTGCACGACCGCACGACCACGCAGCACCGCACGAAACTTCACTCACGTATGCACGGCAACCACACAGGAGCAGCAGGATGACAGAGACGGTCAGCGGATCCACCGGATCCCCACGCAAGTCGGCCAAGGCCAAGGCCGGAGCCGGCCTCAAGATCGAGCGTGTCTACACGACCGAGGGCGTCCACCCCTATGACGCCGTCACGTGGGAGCGCCGCGACGTCGTCCAGACCAACTGGAAGACCGGCGAGACCGTCTTCGAGCAGCGCGGCGTCGAGTACCCCGACTTCTGGAGCGTCAACGCCTCCACGATCGTGACGACCAAGTACTTCCGCGGTGCCGTCGGCTCGCCCGAGCGTGAGCAGAGCCTCAAGCAGCTGCTCGACCGCGTCGTCCTCACCTACACGCAGGCCGGTCGCGACAACGGCTACTTCTCCTCCGAGGAGCAGGCCACGATCTTCGAGCACGAGCTGACGCACATGCTCCTGCACCAGGTCTTCAGCTTCAACAGCCCCGTGTGGTTCAACGTCGGCACGTCGAGCCCCCAGCAGGTCAGCGCCTGCTTCATCCTGGCCGTCGACGACTCGATGGACTCGATCCTCAACTGGTACAAGGAGGAGGGCCTGATCTTCAAGGGCGGCTCCGGTGCCGGCCTCAACCTGTCCCGCATCCGTTCGTCCAAGGAGCTGCTCCGCTCCTCGGGCGGCACGGCGTCCGGTCCGGTCTCCTTCATGCGCGGTGCCGATGCCTCGGCCGGCACGATCAAGTCGGGCGGCGCGACGCGTCGTGCGGCCAAGATGGTCGTCCTCGACGTCGACCACCCCGACATCCAGGAGTTCGTCGAGACCAAGGCCAAGGAAGAGGACAAGATCCGCGTCCTCCGCGACGCCGGCTACGACATGGACCTCGGCGGTGCCGACATCACCTCGGTGCAGTACCAGAACGCCAACAACTCGATCCGCGTCAACGACGAGTTCATGCGCGCGGTCGAGGACGGCAAGGAGTTCGGCCTGCGCGCCCGCACCAACGGCGAGATCATCGAGACCGTCGACGCGGTCAAGCTGTGGGACGACATCGCCAAGGCCGCCTGGGCCTGCGCCGATCCCGGCATCCAGTACGACGGCACGATCAACGACTGGCACACCTCGCCCGAGGCCGGACGCATCACGGCGTCCAACCCGTGCTCGGAGTACATGCACCTCGACAACTCGAGCTGCAACCTCGCATCGCTCAACCTGCTGAAGTTCCTCAAGGACGACGGCTCGTTCGACACCGCGACGTTCGTCAAGGCCGTCGAGTTCATCATCACCGCGATGGACATCAGCATCTGCTTCGCCGACTTCCCGACCGAGGCGATCGGCGACACCACGCGCGCCTACCGTCAGCTCGGCATCGGCTTCGCCAACCTCGGCGCGCTGCTCATGGCGTCGGGCCTGGCGTACGACTCCGACGGCGGCCGCGCCCTCGCCGGGTCGATCACCTCGCTGATGACCGGCACGTCCTACCGCCGCTCGGCCGAGATCGCCGGCGTCGTCGGCCCGTACGACGGCTTCGCGCAGAACGCCTCGGCGCACGAGCGCGTCATGCGCAAGCACCAGGCCGCCAACGACGAGATCCGCACGCTGCACTCGATGGACATCGACGTGCACCGTGAGGCCGCCAAGCAGTGGGCCGAGAACCTCACGATCGGCTCCAAGAACGGCTGGCGCAACAGCCAGGCGTCCGTCCTGGCCCCGACCGGCACGATCGGCTTCATGATGGACTGCGACACGACGGGCATCGAGCCCGACTTCTCGCTCGTCAAGTTCAAGAAGCTCGTCGGTGGCGGCTCGATGCAGATCGTCAACCAGACGATCCCCGCGGCGCTGCAGAAGCTCAAGTACAACGTCGAGACCATCGAGGCCATCGTCGAGTACATCGCCGAGAACGGTCACGTCGTCGACGCGCCCGGTCTCAAGACCGAGCACTACGAGATCTTCGACACCGCCATGGGCAAGCGCTCGATCAAGCCCATGGGCCACGTGCTGATGATGGCCGCCTGCCAGCCGTTCCTGTCCGGTGCCATCTCCAAGACGGTCAACCTGCCCGAGACGGCCACGGTCGAAGAGATCAAGGACGTCTACTTCCAGGGCTGGAAGCTCGGCCTCAAGGCGCTCGCGGTCTACCGCGACAATTGCAAGGTCGGCCAGCCGCTCTCGGACGGCAAGGAGGCCAAGTCGTCCGGCTCGACCGAGGTCAAGGAGGTCGTGCGCGAGGTCATCGTCGAGAAGCCGATCCGTCGTCGTCTCCCGAAGTCGCGCCAGGCCATCACGACGTCGTTCTCCGTCGGCGGCGCCGAGGGCTACATGACCTCGGGCGCCCACGAGGACGGCTCGCTCGGCGAGATCTTCATGAAGCTGGGCAAGCAGGGCTCGACCCTGGCCGGCATGATGGACGCCTTCTCGATCGCCATCAGCATCTCGCTGCAGTACGGCGTGCCGCTGGAGACCTTCGTGCAGAAGTTCACCAACATGAAGTTCGAGCCCGCCGGTCTGACCGACGACCCGGACGTCCGCATGAGCCAGTCGATCATGGACTACACGTTCCGTCGCCTGGCCCTGGACTACCTGGACTTCGACACGCGTTCGGCTCTCGGCATCCACTCGTCCGAGGAGCGCCAGCGCTTCCTCGACACGGGCTCCTACGAGGCACCCGTCGGCAACGGCACCACCGCCGCCGAGCTCGTCGAGACCTCGCCGGCTGAGCCTGTCGAAGCCTCGAACTCCAAGGTCACCGAGTCCGCCTCGGCGATCGAGTCCCCGTCGGTGTCGGGCGACAGCCACGAGGCAGCCGCCTCGAAGCCCGCCCCGGCCACCGCCCACACGAGCGCCGAGCTCTTCGAGCAGATCACCGGATCCGCCGTCGACTCCCCGCTCTGCATGACCTGCGGAACCAAGATGCGCCCCGCCGGCTCCTGCCACGTGTGCGAGGGCTGCGGAAGCACCAGCGGCTGCAGCTGATCTCAAGTTGCGTCATTTTGTCACGAGGAGTTGCGTCAAATGTCAACGAGTTGCGTGATTGACATTCACCATCACTATGACGCTGAAAGTCATAGTCGAAGTGATAGCTCGATGTCGCAACCCCTCAACCCGGCCCGTGCGCTCCCTCATGGAGTGCCCGGGCCGGGCCCGTTCCTGGGTGCGGCGTACGCGGCACTCGCAGGTCGGTCGCCCACCCGGGTCGGCCGGAAAACACGAAACCCCGCCTTGCAGGGCGGGGTTCGCGTGGCACGGACAGGTGGTGTCCGCATCGGTGTTCCAACCGCATCTCACCACCTCTTCGTGTGCCCGAGCAAGTCGAGCACGAAGAGAGGAGGAGACGATGCCCAAGAACCCCAAGCAGACCGGTAGCAAGGCTGCGAAGAACGCGAGCAAGGTCATGCGCGGCAACTACAGCAAGGCCGCGAAGTCCGCGGCCGCCAGCGCCCTGGCACAGTCGCCCAAGCGCGGCAGGTGAGGCAGCGGCCCGTCCGGCATCGCCGGGCGGGCCGTCCTCGGTCACCACTAGGAAGGACAACCCATGACCACGCCGCCTCCGGACCTCCGCCACGCCATCTCCAGCCTGACGCACGCCGTCTCCAGCCAGGACCCGACCGACCGCACCTACCTCAAGGTCGTTCGTCCAGGTGACGAGTTCGCGTACGGGACAGTCGCACCAGCTATCAACGACGGGTGGGCCTTGGACACGTGCGGGATGTGGTTGCCGCGAGGAACTGCCAAGCCGCGCGGGCCCATCGAACGCGCCTACGTCTTCATCACTCCCGAGGAGTTGTTCGGTTTCACCCTGTCGTTCGCGCAGGTGCTGACCATCCTCAAGCAGGTGTCGCGGTTGAACGCGGTCACCTTCGCCGCAGCCATGCTGGCGAAGCGCGCTACTCCCGGGCTTCGGCTCCGCGGCGGCGACGTCGAGTTCATCGAGGCGTTCCTCGCCGACCCTTGGAAGACCAAGGCGCTCAACCTCATGCGTGAGCGGGACCGGGCGCTCGTCGTCCCCCAGGCGATCCATCTCCTGGCCAAGCTCGCGTTCATCGTGTGCCCGGAGGAGGCACCGGTCGAAGTTGACCAGGGCGAGGCGCTCTTGACCGTTCTGCTGCACCTGCCGGCGCACCTGGACTCTGGCGTTGAGGCGCTCGCGGAGGACGAAGACCACACCGTGACCGCCGATGCGGGGCCACTCGCGTGCTACTTCATCGCCAACCACCTGTTCAACTCGCACCTGGACGTCATGACCGCGACCGCGGTGTTCCAGCGCTGCTGGATCGAGATCCCTGCAGAAGACGTCGAAGACCCTCGGATGCTTGACCTTCCGGCCGAGTTCGAGGATGCGACCGGGGTGCCGCTAGGCGACCTCACAGCCCTGTGCGTGATGTTGTGGGCCAGCGCCGTGAACGGCAACACCGTCCTGGAGATCTCGAGAGTCAACGCCTTCGGGTGGTCTACCGAGCGTCTCGAACGGGCACTAGACCTCATCAGCTGCGACCCAGACCAGATGCGAACCAACATCGTCACCGCTGAGCACAGGTACGGGTTGCTGTGGACCACCCGCAACTTCGCGTATCACCCGGTCATCCGGTGGGGGAGCCACGTCACCGTGCTCGACCCTGAACTCCTGCTGCGTAGGGCCACCGGGCTGTGGCCGCTCATGGACATCCAACGCGCCCTTGAGGACGGGCCCCAACGAGACCGCGACCGCGCGAGCCAGGTCAGCGCGGCGGCGCACCGGGCTCATGAGAAGTTCGCGCTGGAGACTCTGAGGGATGTCGCCGGCAAGAGCCGGCTCTACGACGAGGACGCGCTCGTCGCGGCATACGGACGCAAGTCCAAGGTCGCCGACATGGCAGTGGACTACGGGCACTCGTGGGTCGCCATCGAGGTGACTACCACCGGGTTCCAGGACCTGACCGCCGCCGGCACCAGCCCCGAAGCGGTGACACAGGACCTGAACAAGGCCGTCCGCAAGGCCAAGCAACTTCACGCCACCATCGACAACCTGCGACGCGACACCAACCGGCTGACCAAGGACGGCCGTAGCAACACGGTCCGCACCTTCTATCCGGTCCTGGTCGTCACCACGAGGTTCCCCGCCTCGCCGATCACGATGACGATGCTGTGGGAACGTCTGCGCGAGGAGGATCTCCTTCAGGGTGACGACGTCGCTCCGTTGGAGGTGATGGAGCTGGAAGACCTGTGCGCTACCGAGGGTGCCGTCGAAGTCGGGCACAGCCTGATGGCGCTGCTGGACGAGAAGAGGACCTCCCCGATGCAGCGCATGTCGATGCGGGACTTCCTGCAGGACAAGCTGCGCGGCATCGTGCGACAGCCAAAACGGGTGCAGGACAGGTGGCAGAAGGTGTTCGATCCCGTCATCGACGCCGTCCGCGACGCCGCCTGAGGTCAGCGGTCGGGTTCGCTACGGTGACACTCAACATCCCGCGGCACTAGCGCGTCCCGGTCGTCCGAGTGCTTCTACCGCCCGCGGGCCGGTCTGCGTCACTACCGCTCGGCATCGTCCAGAGGATGCTGGCGCGACGTCGTAAGCAAGAGCGAGTAGGAGACGTCCTCAGCGAGTTCGAGACCACCGCCGGACGTGGTCTCGACGATGCCCGCGTTCAGCAGCGCTCCCTTGGTGACCCTGTCGACGTTGCTGGTCGACTTCAACCGCTTGCCGCGGGCGGTCCGAGACACCAGGTTGGCCTGGCTGATGTCCAGCTGGACGCGGCCCAGGTGACGGCGGGTCAGGTCCTTCAGGGCCTCTACTGGGGCAGCGCGGAACGCTGGGACCAGCTGGACTGTCCCATCAGTGGTCCGGACCTCGAGGCCCGCGACGGCGACTGTGGCGGCCAGCTCGGTCAGGGCGCCGGCCAGGGTCTCCAGGTCGGTGCCGAGGGCAGTTGCGAGTGCGTCAACGGGCGCGGGTGAGTCCAGCGCACGCAGCGTTGCTCCGACCTGACGCAGGAGCTCGCTGCCCTCGGACGAGGCTGGGGTGGCTGAGTGACCTTCGACGACAAGGAGCGCGTCGGAGGACAGCTCTAGGACCTTCGCGAGACGCCGTACGTCACCCAGGGTCAGGTCGGAGCTGGTGTTGCCGGACTCGATGCTGCGGACCATGGACGTGGAGAACGCCTCGCCCAGGTGTGCGGCGAACGTCCGTTCGGACCAGCCCAGCTCGAGCCGACGCGCCCGAACGAGGCCGCCGTCGATGGTGGGGTCGGTGGCCAGGTAAGCGCTCATGTCAGTTCCCTGATGCTCAAGCCCCACCGGGTCAGCCACCGGCTACCCGAGGCGAGGTCGCGCTCCTTGTACGACGCGGCCACAGCCACTCCTGCTTCGCGGCGTGCTTCGGTCAGGAAGCGCGCCAGGCGCTGGTCGGTCTTGTTCTGGTTCTGGCCCTCGAAGAACACGTCATCCGGCCCGGCGCCCTCATTCGTGCGGAGGTGGTGCTGTGCGCGTACGAAGGGTCGGGCCGGCTCGAAGATGTCGTAGACGCCGGCCTCGGTGCGGACGGTCGACCCGTCGGCTGCGACGTCACCAACGAGCACGATGGCCGTGTGCCCGAGGGGCACGCCGGCGGCTGCGAACGCGCAGGCCGCACCCCGGGCTGGGTCGGCGTACGCCCGCAACCGTCGCCAGGCGTGCGGGCGTCGCAGCGCGTCGTGCGGCATGGTCTGCGCTGTCCCGACGAGGCGGTCCAGCTCGACGCGCAGGTGGAGCTGGGACGCGAACAGTCCGACCTGTGCGGCACGGACCACGACGACGAACTGGGTGACGGTCTCGACCTCGCGCCATCGGGCATGGAACCAGTCGGCCATGGCCTGTTCACGGGCGACGGTGTCCCGTGGCAGGGTCTTGGCTACGTCTGCGGCGGCACGGGCGTGACGGACGAAGAACTCGTCGACCACCTCCAACACCGGTGGTGCCAGCAGGTCTCGGCACGCGGCGCGGAACGTCGTGAAGTCATCGCTGGGAACGTGCTCGGGCCAGTTCACGACCGGTACGACGTCTTCGATGGGGTCGGGCTCTGTGAGCGCGGTCTTGAACGTGTCGAGGAACTGCGACGCGTCGACGACGTCCGCTGGCGGGAGCTGGTGGTTGCGGCAGAAGTCGTCGACGGTGTCCTGGACGGTTGTGCGGTAGCCGGTGTCTCCGACGAGCCAGACGTGCCAGCCCGCCGAGATGGTTGTTGTCAGGAGCTCGGTGATGACAGGCAGGGGGAGCAGGAACGCGTTCTGGACGTACAGGTCGTCGATGTCGTACGCCCGGGCCCAGGCCACGACGCGGGTCAGCTGCCCTTCGCCGGGGCGGCCGTTGCCGGCCAGTCCGTCTTGGACGCCGAACGAGGTGAGGATGTCGGTGGCCAGTGTGCTCATCCGGCGGGTGTCCGGGCGAGCCCACACCCCGACTCGAGACTGGGTGAGGTTGGTGAACGTTGACGCGTGGACGTCGCGGGTGCTGGAGTCGTGGTCGTTGACGACGTGGACCCGGCTGGGGGCGGCGCTCATCCTTGGACCATGGCCAGGGCGGCGGACAGGTGCTTGGGTGTGACCTCCGTGCCTGCTGGCAGCTGTTTCATGAGGTCCAGGAGCGCGGACAGCAGCTGTCCCCACCGGCGCCAGTTGCCGTACCCGTAGGTGGAGTCCAGCTGCAGCAGGAACTTGGGCTCGATGGTCTCCATGAGGGGGTGCCAGGCGCGGATGGCCCTCAGAAGCGCCTCGTCCTCCAAGGGTGCGAACTGGATACGGGCGGACACCCGGCTACCGAGTTCGGGGGCCCGGTTCATCGCCTCGTCGACGGTCGACCCGACCAGCACGAGAGCCCACGACGCACGGCCCATGTCGTGCAGGTATCTGACCTGTTGCAGCGACGCCTGGCGCAGGTTCTGGGCTTCGTCGATGACCACGATGCGCCCGGTCAGCTCGGGGACGAGCTGGTCGGTGAGCTCGAACTGGGAGTCCCGTGTGCGGTGGGGGACACCGATGGCCGACAACAGCCTGACGGTGACCTCCTTGGGGGCCGGGGCGGGAGGCATGTCGAGCCAGTGGACAGGCCGGCCGCCCGGGACGCGGTGCCGGTCCAGGAACTGGTCGACGGTGAACGTCTTGCCGTTGCCGGGTGCCCCGTGGACGACGGCGATGCCGTTGCGGTCGATGGCCGATGCCAGGTTCAGCTCGGCGAACGCCGTGGTCTTGGTGCGCACGACGTTGGCGTCGTCCAGTCCGGGCAGGTGGCGCGGTCCTTGGGCGCTCACAGGTCATCGTCCCCGAGGAGGTCGGTCAGGGCGTCGGACTCAGCGAAGATGCCAGTCGCGCCGGCCGCGTCGTACGGCGGCCTGCTCGGCGTGGGCGTTGCCGTCTTCGTGGCCGGCGGCGCTGTGGCAGCGTTGATGACGGCCGTTTGCGCTCGAACTACGGCGGCGCGTTCGTGGGCGGCCTTGATGGTCTGCCAGTCCGCGTGGCGCTGCTGGACGACGGTCCGGCGCTCGTCGGTGCCGAGCTGGCCGCTGGGCACGGCTTCGCAGATGAAGTCGTCCCCGTCGAAGACGTAGATGGTGTTGCCGTCCAGCGGGAGCAGCCTGATGTCGACCTTGCAGCCGCGGTACTTGGCCAGCCCGGCGGCCAGGTAGCGGCGCCCCTCGAACCGGATGCCGTCCTTGCTGACGGTCCGCTTGCTCGAGGCGCGCAGCATCAGCGGGAACAGCTGCTGGGGGGCAGCCTGGGCCACGTTGGTCGCTTTGGCCTTCCACGCGGTCAGTGGCGTGCACCCGATGGCTGAGTGGACGCGTTCGGTGTTGTACTCCACGACCCAGTCCTGCATCTTCAGCACGAGCGCGGAGAACGGCAGCAGGTTGGTGTCGGCGCCTCGCCACCACTCGGTTCCCTGGAACGACCGTGGCCCGTCCGACGCACCGGGCAGGTGGGAGTACAGCTCGGTCTGGATGGTCCGATGCCAGCGCTCAATCTTTCCCTTCTGCCATGGCGAGTACGGGGCGGCTGGGAACGGTGCGATGTTGAGCCGCAGGCATGCGGCGGTCACGGTCTGGTTGATGAACTCGGTGCCGTTGTCCCACTTGATGGTCTGTGGGATGCCGCCAACGAACGTGCCGTCGGCAGTGCGGAACCCGCGCACTGCGGCAGCAAGCGCGGCGACGGCGTCCTCACCGCCGGGAGGTCCGGGCAGCAAGATGGTGGCCATCACCATGCGGGTGGCCTCGTCCACGAACGTGACCTGCCACGGCTTGAACGGCGCCGTCCCGTTGTCCGGGCGCACCCAGACCGGCACCTCCTGGGAGTCGGCCTGCCAACGGGTGTTGGGGCGCTCGGGCACGTCCTCGAGGTAGAGCGACATCTGTAGGTAGTCCTCGCGGCCGTTGCCTCGCAGACCGGCCGCCACAGCCGGCGCGATGTTGTCGCTGTACTGGCGCGTGAACTGCGGGTAGCTGACCGTGATGGTCTTGTCAGCGTGCAGGCGGCGCCACGCCTGCTTGAGGCTGTCGCAGCTGGCGACGGCGGCCAGCACCAGTTGTCTGGTCTGCGGGTCGCTCCACCACCCGGCACGCACCGTGTGGGTGGCTGGGCCGCCGTCGCGCATGGTCTTGAGGTGGCGGTGCACGGTACGGGTGGAGATGCCGAACCCGTCGGCAGCACGACGGACGACGTCGCCGGTGACGTTGCCTCCGCCGGCGGCGATGGCCTGGTTCAGCATCGCTGTCAGGGCCTGCCGCTCGGAGGCCCTCATGCCAGCTTCTCGAGAGTGGTCTTCGGCGCCTTGGGGTCAGGTGACGGTGCCCACCCGCGGGTCTTGCCGACGTAGGTGACCGACTGGTGAGGGTTGGTCAGGTCGCAGACCCGCAGCAGCGTCCCGGTGGTCAGCGGCACCGTGTCGACGCCGGGGAAGGAGCTGAGGCCGCGTCCACAGACCCGGTCGATGACGAGGTCTCCGGTGGCCGACTTCTGCCATGCGATGAGCCCGGAGCTGACGTTCGCGCCGGCCCGCTGCCAGCTGTCGTCCATGGTGAAGTGGCGGCGGTAGGTGATAGCGGCCGACGCCAGCAGCTGGAGCGAAGCGCTGGGACCTCTGCCGCGCAGGCTGCCGTGTTCAGCCATCAGGTCCTTGATGACGTCGGCCTGGAGCGTCTGCTCGGGCTGGTCGAGCAGCAGCAACCTGACGGTGAGCTGGTCCAGGGCGTTCGCGGTGGCGAACATAGGGGTCGAGTGGTCTCGCATGACGTGGTCCTTGGTTGGAGCAGGTGGTGGGTGCCTGCTTGGCAGCTGATTCCATGGACTGTGCTGCCTGCCTGCATTCCTAGCAGCGGCGTCTGACGCAAATGCGGACGCTAGTGACGCAACTACAGTGACAAGAGAGCTAGCGTGGAGCATTGCTCGCCTACGTTGCGCAGGTGCCTGCCACCCGCCCGCCCAGCTCGTACGCCAGGGCCGACCAGTGGCCCGAGGGACCCTTCACCCGCACCGACATGAGTCCCGCGCTGCGTGCCGCGGTCACTATGGCCGCGAACATCGCCGTCGAGGTCAGGGCTGCTCGGTCGCGCCGGTACTGGTCGCAGGAGGACCTGGCTAAGCAGGCAGAGGTGTCCAAGTACACGGTCTCCAGGCTGGAGTCCGGCGGTGCCTGGACCGACATGCGCGTGGTGCTGCAGATCTGCGCAGCCCTGGACCTTGAGCTGTCGGTCAGTCCCAGGACGTGACTCGCGCGGCCGAGTTCGCCGTCGAACTAGGCACGCTCAGCTGCGCGTCGAGTCGAGTTCGGTGTCGTCCTCGGCGGTGTGCACGGATCGGTGCTCCCATGGGAACACCCAGCGGAACAGGCTCAGGCCGGGCTTGCGGCACCAGCAGTCCGTGGCGCAGCCGCAGCGCATTGCGCCGAGGTGCTCCGCGAGCCTGTTGCCGGCTGCGATGAGGACGTAGGCGCCGACCAGGACAAGAACCGCGCGTCTCACGGCAGGGCCGCGATCAGCTGGTCGGTGGTGGGTGAGCCACTGAGCCCTGTCGGCGTGGTGTAGACCCGGCAGGCGAGCCCCACCTGCTCGGTACCGGACGCGAACGGGTCGATGCCGTCGATGCGGATGGTTGGAGACCCCAGGAACCCGGTCGCCTCTGCCTCCTCGACGGTCTCGACCCGGCGACGCTCCACGGTGGCGTTTTGGTGATCAGCGGCCCGAAGTGCCTCGGACAGTCGCCCGTCGGCGACCGTCCAGTTCGGGCATCCATCGAAGTACAACAGCTCAACACGCATCGGATGCTCCTTGTGGCCGGCAGGGTTCGCTTCCTACTGTGCCACCGCCGTCACCGGCGGACGACCCGATCGGCGCGGTCCGCAGCGCCGGGGCCGCGACCTTGCCGGGTGCAGGCTCGGTGCGGCCCCTTCGCGTGCGCGCTCGTTGTGGTGTCTACCGCGTGCTGGCTGTTGTGGCGGCACCGTTGCGGCGTGCCAGGGCCGCGGCGACTGGGTAGCCGGTTGCCAGGCCGAGCACGATGCCGATCTGCATGAGGAACCAGAACGACCCTTCCGAGGCGGGGGGCATGTACTCGTTGAAGTGCAGCAGCAGCATCCATCCGGCCATGCCGATGTCGAACGCCAGCACGGTCAGCACCGCTGCGCCTGCTGCGGCGCCGACGCTCAACCCTGTCGCGGCGGTTCGCTCGAACGTGAACAGCAGCACGATGGCCAGTGCGCCGATGACCAGCAGCATGACCCACAGGTCGATGCCGGCGATGGTCAGGCCTGAGGCCAGGACCAGGGGCACTCCGATGAGGTGTGCGACGGCGCTGGCCGCTCCGCCGGGCAGGCTGACGCTCGCCGCCGACGCTGCGGAGTCGCGGTTGACGTGGCCGGTGCGGGCAGGGGCTCGACCGGTCTTGGTGTACAGCCACAGTGCTGCGGGTCCGAGGTAGAGCCCAGAGCAGACCCAGACGACCTCGGCGGCGACGGTGCGGTGCCGGCGCCTTAGGCCGTAGATGTCGATGGCGATGAGGGCGGCGCTGAGCACCGCAAGGGCGATGAACGCCCAGGCGATCGGCGTGAGCCAGTCCGGGACGTTGTTGGTCATGTTCATGTCCATCAGGGTTCCTTCGGTTGAGGTTTCGCGGGGTTGGTGACTGTCGGGATGGGGTGTGCTTGGTTCTGCGCTCGACCCCACAGCTCGTGCGGGACGTCGCACGCCCACACCGGTGGCGACGTCTGTCCCTCTGGGGCGAACCCGACGGCGGCGGCTGCGACCTGCTCGACTGAGCCAGGCCGGACGCTCCATGCCAGGCGCCGTGCGCCTGTAGTGTCCGCGACATCCAGCAGCGTCTGGGCTACTCGCTGTGCGCCGTCTAGGTTCTTGAGGTCGGTCCAGACCTCAAGGGTCGAGGTCCCGTGGTCGTGCCGTATGTCCGCCACTCCGGCAGGCGAGCCGTCGTCCATGGTGACCGTCCCGAAGCCGTCGTGGGGTAGACGCACCCCGTGGTCGTGCGCGTGTGGAAGCTGCGCCGACGGTGTTGTGGAGCGGCGCAGGACCCGGCGACCGCGTCGAACGGCCACTCGCGCGCACGGCAACATCATCAGGGCGCATGAACGGAGCGTCGTCGCCCATGACCGGCCTGTCACTTGTCGCGCGAGGTCGGGAGCAGCCTCCGCCGGTGTGGTGCGAGGGAGCCACCAGATGTCGTGGTCGGTCGGGACGCCGTCGTACGGGCGAAGTTGCCTGGTGGTCGCGCGTCGGGTGAAGCCGAGCTCGGTCAGCATCCGCCCCGGCCCCGTGTTGGTGACTGCCACGGGCGCGACGACGCCGCGGACGGCGGCCGGTAGCCCGACCACGCGAGTCAGGGCGGTGCGCCACGCCCACGCGCGTGCTGGTGCTGATGTGTTCGCGGACAACCAGATCGACAGCTCGGCAACACCGGTGCGGGGGTCGACGGCAAACGAGATCTCGCCCAGGACATCACCGCCACCGTTGGCCAGGACGAGAGGGACCAGCCGCCCGGCGCGTGCCGCGGCCCGTTGAGCAGTGACCTTGTCCGCCCACGAGGTCAGCGAAACGGACTTCTCCCAGTCCACGTCCGCGGCCCCGATCGACGGCTTGAGCCGATCGGCTTCGCGCAGACACGTGTGGCGCCAACCTGGGCCGTCCAGAAGCTGTGGCGGCCGCAAGACGAGATCGTGGTTTCCGAAGCGTCCTGTCGTGTGGACGGAGGCCGCTCGTGTGGACGCTGAGTCCAGGGTGAAGTCTTTCGGGCCCGAGGACCCGGGGTGCGTGTCGTGGGTCATGGCCATGGGTTCGCCGCGCAGCCGTCGAGGCCCAGGGTCTGCTGGAGCATGACCGGTGCCTTGGCGCCAGGCGCAGGGCATGGTTGGTGGTTGAACCCGAGGGCGTGTCCGACCTCGTGGTTGATGACGTACTGGCGGTACTTGCCCAGGTTGTCGTAGGAGTCGACGCCTTGGACCCACCGTTTGGCGTTGATGACCACGTCGTTGCCGTTGCGGCACGACACTTCGCCTCGGGTGCGCAGCGGCGCGCACAGGCGATCGGTCGTCGCCGGGCTGGCCAGCACCACACGCAATGCCGCGTCTGGGGTGCGGCGGAACGAGCGTGTGCCGGTGGCGGTCCAGCCCCGTCGGTCACCCAAGGTGGCGTCGACGGCGCGGGTGAACCGGCTGAGCTTCAGTCCAAGTCCGTCCTCAACTTCCACCCGGTACGTGATGACGGTGCCGGCCTGACCCAAGCGGTCACTTGTGCTCTTGGCCGTGGTGAACGTGCCGTCGGCTGCCTTGGGGACGGTCGTGGGGTCAGGGGCTGGCGTTGGTCTCGCCGTGGCTGGCTCTGGCGCCGTGGTGGCAGGTGTTGCGGGGGCTGGTGGTGTGCTGAGGGTGGGGGCGATCCGGGCGGCGGGGTCAGGACGTGGCGGTGCTGTTTGACCTGCGACGCCGGCGGCCACCAGCAACGTCGCCGCAGCGAGCGCGGCCACGGCTACCGACAGCCGCCGAACCGTCAGCTCACTCTTGGTCGGGTGGCGTCGCCGAGCGCCGCTCACAGCATGGTCTTCCAGGTGGCCCCGTCGTCGGTGCTCTCGTAGATGCCGGTCGTGGTGGCGGCGTACCAGGCGTCGTCGTTGGCGGTCAGCGCTTGCGGTTGCCCGGGCAGCTCGCCGCGACCCTTCCAGGTCTGACCGTCCTCCGAGGACCACACCAGCCCGGTCGGCGAGATCCCGGCCAGCGTGGTGTCGCCGTCGATGTAGACCAGCGGCGGCGCGGTGCTGACTCGTTCGGTCTGACTGCCGGTGGTCTGCCTCAGCGTGTAGTTGGCGCCGGTGACCAGGACGCTGTCGTCTGGGCCGATTGCCACGTCAATGGCTGGCAGCTCTGCCAGCGGGGTGAACGTGCGTCCGTTGTCGGTGGACTCGACAACGGTCTGAGTGACCGCGTCGTAGGCCACGACTCTGGTTCCGGTGGTGTCGATGGCGTGCAGGTCGGCCTGCCCGGTCAGGCTGATCGGGTCGAGGGTGCGGCCGGCGTCGGTACTGGTGACCAGCCCCATCGGGTTGGTCGCGTCGGCTGTCGCAGGGTGTCCGCTGGCGGCGAACTGGTCGGGACCGGTGACGGTGAAGCCCATCAGGTCGTGCGGGGCCTGTTCGACCCGTTGGGGCACGCCGTCGTCCAGGGTGAACAGGCCGTCGTGGGTCGCGATCCACAGATCGCCGGTTGTTGGGTTGGGGCCGAGGCCGTGGACGTGCCCGAACGCAAGAGCGGTCGGGGCGTCTTGGGCTGGCTGCGAGCAGGCAGCCAGCAAGGTGAGCATCAGGGTCAGCGCTGTCGCGCCGACCCGAGCGGGAAGGTGTGTGTGATTCATGGCGTCGTCGACCGTCCGGCCCGCGCCAGCCCTCTTGCAAGGGCTGGAGCGGGCCAGGTGCTCGGCTCCTAGGAACCGAGCAGGTCCCGCATCGTGGCGATCTCGGCGGTCTGGTCCTTGCGGATCGTGCCGGCGAGCGCCTTCGCTTCGGCGTTCTTGCCGTCGCTCTGCTCAGCCTTGGCCATCTGGACCGCACCCTCGTGGTGCGCCACCATCATGGTCAAGAACATTTGGTCGAACGCCACGCCCGAGGACGCTTCGAGCTCGGCCATCTGGTCGTCGCTCATCATGCCCGGCATCGAGCTGGAGTCGTCGCCCATGTTCGAGTGGTCCATCCCGCCCATGTCGTCGCCGTCGGCAGGGACGTCCTTGCCCCACTCCTTCAACCAGCCGGTCATCGTGTCGATCTCCGGGCCCTGGGCGGCCTCGATGTCCGCAGCCAGTTCCAGGACGGCGGCGGTGTCGGTTCGCGTCTTGGCCAGCGCTGCCATCTCGGTGGCCTGGCGGTGGTGCGGGATCATGTCCTGGGCGAACGAGACGTCCGCCTTGTTGAAGTCGGCACTGGCCGACGAGTCGTCACTGCTGGAACAGGCGGTCAGGGCTGCTGCCGCCACGGCGACGAGGGTCGCCACCTTCATTCGGGTACGCACGAGCTGTTCTCCTTGGGGTCTGCTTGACAGGGGTCGCTTGAACGGCGTGAACCCGCAGGATCACGCCGAAGGCTGCCTGTCAGCAGCGCAGAACGGTCGTGCGTTGTCGCGCCGTCATGGCCTCGAACGCATCGCGTAGCGTTCCGAGCCGTACTGCTGTCGGCGGCGGGCGCTGCCACAGCACCCATCGGAACACCCCACGGGGCCACCCGATCAGCGCGACGAACGAGACCAGCAGCGCCAAGCACATCGCCATCAAGCCGCTGCAGTCGGCCATGCCACCCTCGGTGCCTTGACCCATCGGATCCCCGCCGTCCGGAGCGGCCACCACGGCCACCACGGCCACCTGCGCGACGTCGGAGTGATGCGCCGGCGCCGCCCCCAAAGCCATCTGGGCGTGAGCGTCGTGCCCGCCAACGGACGCCGGCTCGAGCAGAAGGCTGTGCATCAGCACGATCCCCAGGATCAGCGCAGGCGCCAGAAGCGCCATCAGCCACCGGGGGCCGACGGACGCTCTCGAGCGTGCGACGGGGTACGACATCAGCCTCATCCTACGGACCCGCGCCCCGACCGGCCCGACAGAACGAGAACAGACCAGCGTGGTCTCGAACACTCGCCACCAGAGACCTATACCCCCCGGGGGTATGCTTGAGTGACCAGACAAAGGGCTCAGGAGGACGCGATGGACCAGCACGGCACACACCACCACCACGACATGGACCACACCGACCACGGCGACGCGGGGCACGCCGGCCACGGGGGTGGCGTGAACTCGATGGCGGCCAGCGCGACACTGCACTGCCTGACCGGGTGCGCCATCGGCGAGATCCTTGGTTTGATGATCGGGACTGCCGCAGGCCTGTCCAACGGGGTCACCATCGTCATCTCGGTGGCGCTGGCGTTCGTGTTCGGCTTCTCGCTGTCCTCGCTACCACTGCTGAAAGCAGGCCTGGGAGTGGGTGCCGCGCTGAGCGTGGTGCTGGCCGCGGACACGCTGTCCATCGCAACCATGGAAGTCGTGGACAACCTGGTCATGGCAGTCATCCCCGGTGCCATGGACGCCGGGTTGGTCAACGTCCTGTTCTGGGTGGGGATGATGATCTCGCTGACGGTGGCGTTCTTCGCCGCCTACCCGGTCAACCGGTACCTGCTCCAGCGAGGCAAGGGCCACGCGCTGACTCACGAATACCACCAGGCCGCCCCCGCGGCTACCGGCTTCCGGCGCTTCATCCCGTCCATCCCGACCAACGCCCTGGTCGCGGTCATCGTCGCCTTCATGCTCGGCGGACTCGTCGTGTCGATCGCTGACGACCTCGGAGCGGGAAATGACTCGCACTCGGCCGCAAGTGCCGGACTGCTCGACCGCTGAACCACCAAGGCGTCCGCCCGTCGGCGCCTTGACCTTACCCGGAGCTCACCAGACTGCGCTATCATCGCCGCATGACGATGACATTGGATGCAGCCGCTGCGACAGCCGAAGAGCCTCTGACCGCTGCTGCGTGCCTCTTTCACGGGTTCAGTGACCGCTCGCGCCTGGTGATCTTGCAGCACCTGTTGTCCGGCGAGCACCGGGTAGTTGAGCTGACCGAGCACCTGGGACTGGCCCAGTCCACCGTGTCCAAGCACCTGGCCTGCCTGAAGGAGTGCGGCCTGGTCACCTCCCGGCCACAGGGCCGGGCGTCGGTGTTCAGCGTCACCCACCCTGAAGCCACGACCCAGCTGCTGGCAGCGGCCGAGACGTTGCTGGACCTGACCGGCTTCGCCGTCACCCTGTGCCCGACCTACGGAGTCAACCGATGAGCACCCTCGACCAAGCAACCAAGCAGCGCCTCGGACGTCGCGCCAAGATGCTTGCCGGCCTGTCGGTGACGTACAACGTCGTCGAGGCCGTCATCGCCATCACCGCTGGCATCGTGGCCGGATCCGTAGCCCTGGTCGGGTTCGGCCTGGACTCGGTCGTCGAGGTCTCCAGCGGGCTGATCATCTTGTGGCAGTTCTCCCACCGCATCCCGGAGTCCCGCGAGCAGCAGGCGCTGCGACTGCTGGCGTTCTCGTTCTTCGCCCTGGCCGCCTACGTCGGGTTCGAGTCCATCCGCAGCCTGCTGACCGGCGCCGAGTCCGACCCATCGACCGTGGGCATCGTCCTGGCAGCGGTGTCGCTGGTCGTGATGCCGTTCATCTCCTACGCGCAGCGCCGCACCGGCAAGGCGCTCGGCTCGAACGCGGTCGTCGCCGACGGCACGCAGACGCTGCTGTGCACGTACCTGTCCGCGGTGCTCCTGGTCGGTCTGGTCCTCAACGCGACGCTGGGCTGGTCGTGGGCTGATCCCATCGCCGGGCTCATCATCGCCGGCGTCGCCGTGCGTGAAGGACTCGAGGCGTGGCGCGGCGACGGCTGCTGCTCACCCATCAGCCGAGACAGCGACGACGCTGGCTGCGGTTGCACCGACTGCCAGGACGACTGCTGCGCACCGTCGAGCGCGCCGCAGGTCCTTCAGCTCGGCACAGACAGCAAGTCCTGATGGGGTCCGGACACAGCCACGGGCCTCCCGCAGGACACGCCGGCGCCAAGTATCGCGGCAAGCTGGCCATCGCGTTCGGGCTCATCGCAACGTTCTTCGTTGTCGAGCTCGTCTACGGCCTGCTCGCGGACTCCCTGGCGCTGATCTCCGATGCCGGCCACATGGCGGCCGACGTCGTAGCCCTGGGCGCGGCACTGGCTGCGACCAAGATCGCGACCCGCAAGGACACGACCGGCCGCCGGTCGTTCGGGTCCTACCGGGCCGAGGTCTTCGCGTCCGGCCTGACCGTCCTGCTGATGCTGGGAGTGTCGGCCTACGTGGTCATCGAGGCCATCAGCCGCATCGGCAGCGACCCTGAGGTCTCCTCGGGGCCCATGGTCGTGGTCGGCGGGCTCGGTTTGGTCGTCAACGTCGTCGTGATGCTCCTGCTGCGGGCCGCGTCCAAGGAGAGCCTGAACGTCGAGGGCGCCTACTTCGAGGTTGTCGCCGACACCGCCGGGTCCGTGGGCGTCGTCGCCGCCGGCATCCTCATCGCCACCACCGGGCAGGCGTGGTGGGACACGGCCGTTGCCGTGGCCATCGGTGCGTTCGTCGCTGTCCGCGCCGTCATCCTCGGCCGGCAGGTCCTGGCCGTCCTGGGTCAGCACGTCCCAGAGGGGATGGCCATCGACGCGGTCGCTGACGACCTGGCCGCCATCCCCGGAGTCACCGACGTCCACGACCTGCACATCTGGGTCCTGACGTCGGGCATGAACGTGGCCACCGCCCACCTCGTCGCCGACGACACCGATGAGTTCCCCCGCATCCTCGAGCGCGCCCGCACCACGTTGAAGACCACCTACGCCATCGAGCACGCCACCCTCCAGGTCGAACGCACCGCAGCACGCGAGTGCCACGAGATCGACTGGTGACCAACACCCCAGGAACGAGACGACCGATGAAGACCATGACCAGACAGACCAAGATCGCGATCCTGTTCGGGCTCATCGCAGTAGCCCTGTTCGGCGGGGCGTTCGTCTACCAGAACCTCGGTGGCACCGAACCCGCCGACGCTACCGAACGACAGGACATCACCGTTCGCGCGGACAGTCACCGTCTCGACACCGCCGATGACGGCAAGGTCACGCTGGTCGAGTTCCTGGACTTCGAGTGCGAGGCCTGCCGTGCCGCGTACCCGTTCGTCGAGCAGCTCCGCGAGCAGTACGACGGCCAGGTCACGTTCGTCCTGCGCTACTTCCCGATCCCCAGCCACACCAACGCGAACAACGCCGCGTACGCGGTGGAGTCCGCCGCCCGCCAGGGCAAGCTCGAGGACATGTACAAGCGGATGTACGACACCCAGGCCGAGTGGGGAGAGTCCCAAGACTCCAAGGCCGACCTGTTCCGCAGCTACGCCCAAGAGCTGGGCCTCGACATGGCCCAGTACGACGCCGACGTCGCCAGCCCCGACGTCGCAGCACGCGTCGCCAAGGACGTGGCCGACGGGCAGCGGCTCGGCGTCACCGGGACCCCGTCCTTCTACCTCAACGGCGAACCCCTGATCCCGTCGACGACCGACGAGTTCATCGACGCCATCGACAACGCCCTGGCGAAGTAGGACGAGCGCGAGCCTTCTTCAAGGCCGCGTCCCCTCCTCGGCGCACCGTTCCTGCCCAGACGTGAGGTGCGTCAACTGCTGCCCCCTGGATCCGCGAGCGGTACGGGAGCACACTGGAGGCATGAGCGTCTTGCCTCGCAGGAGTGCCGCAGAGCAGGCCAAGAACATGGCCCTAGCGGAGGCGCTCGCACGCGCGGTCGAAGAAACCCACCTCGGTGACATCCTAGCTACCAGTGGCATCACGACCGTCGCGCTGGACGAGGACGGACGCATGGTCGAGTACCGGCCCGACGGCACCACCACCGTCCTGAGCTGAGTCCGGCCACCACGGCTCTGTCGGTGGCGGGAGCCACGATGGGACGGTGACCGACCCGACCGAGAAGTGGCGCCAAGCGTTCCGCGACCTGCAAGCGCGCCTGCTCGAGTCCGGGGTGCTGGATCTTGAAACGCTCCGTTCCCAGCGACGCGACCCCAACACGGCAGCCACCGCAGACTGGGCGAGAACGCAGGGGAGCGCAGTCCTTGTCCTTGCCGACGCCGCCGGCCCCGTCTACCCGACGTTCCAGTTCACCGACACCGGCGACCTGCGACCTGAGCTAGCCCCGCACGTCGCAGTCCTTCAGGATGCGGGCCTGTCACCATGGCTGGTCTGGGCGTGGCTGACTGAGCCTGTCGCGCTGCTGTCCGGCGACGTCCCGGAGCAGATCATGGTCACCAACCCGCGCCGCGCAGGACGTGCTGTTCGACGGTACGCCGACAGGTACCGCGTCGGAGGCTGACCAGAACCGTCTCCGCAGGGATGGCTACTTCGGTGTGATGTTGACGTCGCACATCTGGTCGCCGTGCTGGAGACCGACCATCCCGTTCATCACCTCGGTGGGGACCTTCTCCGAGAACGGGACGCGGACATCCTCGCCCGGGCCGACGGTGACGGTCTTGGTCGCCGTGTAGGCCTCCTGCCCGACCGGGAACCACTGGGCCGTGACGTCGACTTCACCCGCGACGGTGCCGGAGTTCGAGACGTTCCCGGTCGCGACCAACGAGTAGGTGGACGGCTCGATGACCAGCGGGAACTCGTTCTCACACGACGACGTCACGGCCAGCACAGCCTCATCAGGGAGTGCCGGCGTCGCAGAGTCAGCAGTCGTCGTAGCGGCCGCGAGCGGTACGGGAGCTGAGTCTGACTGAGAGTTCGTGCTGCACGCGGCGAGCATCATCGCGCAGACCGCACCGATCGCGGTGCATAGCAGGTTCTTGCCTGTCACCAGCGGCATCCCTTCGTAGATGGTGGCGCCCGAACAGGACTGTACGGGTCCACCTGCGCCCGTGAGGCCGATTCTGGCTGGCCAAGCCGCGGGGCTTCGTCGCGTGAGGCTGGACTGCTCAGGGTTGCGGCTTCGGCCGTTGTGAAGGTGTCTGTCTACGGGAGCGTGACGATGTCGTGCTTGATGAGGCCTGCCTTGACCATCCACTCCCAGTGTTTGTCTGCGGTCAGTATTCGTGCCTTGTGACGCTCTGAGATGGCCAGGATGGTGGCGTCTGCCAAGGAGAGCGTGGACCCGCCGTCGTGAGGGTTCTTCGGTGGCCCCGGGTGCGCTTCGGAGATTTCGAGCAGATCGGCGGCCCGGATGAGGTCAACCTCGGTAGCGGGCTCGATGGTCAGCCCGTGGCTTAGCAACGCCGAAGCGATCTGCTGACCGGAGCTGGAGTTGCCCTTCGCGCGCGATCGGGCGATGACTTCGGTCAGGACCGGGCCAGCCATGATGCCGGCGTAGTCCTCATCGTTCTGGATCTTCCTGAGAGTGGTTTGGATGCCCTTCCACCCCTGCTGCTTCAGTATCAGACGGATCAGGGCCGAGGAGTCGAAGCTGAGCTTCATCCAGCCAGTCCCAGACGTGACAGCAGGTCATCGGCCAGGGCGTCTTCGGTCAGGGGGTCGGCGGGGGTGTCCGCCAGCGCCGCGTGTCGGGCGTTGTCCAGCGCGGTGTCGCCGTCGCGGAAGGCGCGCACGTCCGCGCCGGCATCTCCAGTGGGTTCGCCACTGTTGTTGGCCCACACCTCAGCCATCAGGGCGTGGGAAGTCGTCACCTTGAGAGACGCGCCTTCCAGCGACAGGTGCAGGACGTCGCCCGCCTTGACGCCGAGGGCTCGACGGAGCTCGGCAGGGATGACGACGCGGCCTTCCTTGCTCATCGTTGTGTCAAAAGAGGTCTCGTGTGCCATAGAAGCCATCATACGGCAGAACTGTGCTGGTTTGCCATCTGATGACAGTGGTTCAGTGACGCACCCGGTCGGGTGCCGCGCGTGCGGCCGTTCTTCGGGTGACCGCGCGGTGACGACACTTCACAAGTGACGCTCCCGCTACGCTCCCTCTGGTCTACGACCAGCACACGTCCGCAGTCGCGTAGGAGCAGCATGTCCGTCATCGTCGCCGTGCTCGGCCATCACGGCGTGGCACTGGCTACTGACAGCGTCCACATCGACCTGCCCACCGGCCGGTGGGGTACCGGCTACGTCAAGCACGTCCAGGTCGGCACCAGGGCCGGAGCCTTCGCCGGTCTGTCAGACGTGTCTGGCCAGCAGGTGGCGACCTGGCTGACCCAAGCACTACGACGAGCGAACACCCTCGCGGACGTCACCGGTGAGTTCATCCAAGCCGCAGGACCTCTGCTGACCGGCGCGTACTCCCAGTGGCGGACCCTCGTGGGGCATGAGGTGGATGCGTCGGAGTTCCTTCAGGTCCTGGTCGTGGGCTCCGAAGGCGGTTCGTACCGTGCTGTGGAGATCCAGGCTGGCTTGTCGGGTTCTGGCGGTGTGGCCCTGTTCCCGACCTACTACGGGCCTGCTGACAATGCTCGCGTTCTCGTTGCTGGCGCCATCGACTACGACCTGATGGCCCACTCGGACGTCGGCAGGATGGTGCGCTTCGCAGACATGGTGCAGCTCGGCGCTTCTTCTATCCCGGCTGTACCGGATCTGTCTGCTCACCTCACCGCAGACCAGTACGAGCAGCACGCACGACGACTGGTCGAAGCCGTCTTGTCTCGTGAGCAAGCGGGCGGGCGACTTCAGCTTCCTGACGGGTGGCCCGCCGTGGTGCCGACGGTGGCCGGCCCGGTGCATGCGATCGGCTTCTAGTTCGCCGGCAACGCGCGCACGATCGGCAGAGTTGTCGGCGTCTCGTCCTAGGCTGCTGGTCATGAGCTCGAACTTGGCCACCTGTCCGTCCTCTCGTCGGCGCAAGGGCGAGTGACGTGTCATCCGAGGTGCTGGAACTCCAGCTGGACCTGAGCGCCCATGGGGGTGCTCGGGTCATCGAGGCCCGCCTACCTAGGTCCGCCTTCGGGCGCCTGAGCGTGGGTGACGTCGTCATGGTTGTAGATGACTCTGTCGAGCAGCGCCTCTACCTGGTGGCCGAGCTGAGCAATGGCGACCGGGACGTG
Source organism: Aeromicrobium fastidiosum (assembly GCF_017876595.1). Taxonomy (NCBI): domain Bacteria; kingdom Bacillati; phylum Actinomycetota; class Actinomycetes; order Propionibacteriales; family Nocardioidaceae; genus Aeromicrobium; species Aeromicrobium fastidiosum. Next base: position 2,852,877 of record NZ_JAGIOG010000001.1, read on the forward strand.
CGCCTACTGGCCGTTGACCCCGTCTCGGCTGCCGCCGACCGCCCGGCAGGTACTGACGGCGCGGACCGGGCCTAGAACTTCGCGCCCCGGCGTTCGCGGACCGCGGGCTCCGGGCGTGCGGGGTCAGCCGAAGATCCGCTTGAACAGCGAGGGCTTCTTCGCAGCACGGGCTGAAATGGCGTCCAGGTCGATCTCGTAGGTGATGGTCAGGCCGCCGTCGGCGTCGCGCTTGGGCGAGGGGACGCACACGCACGGGGGCTTCTGGCAGTCCAGGTGCGGCACCGGCATCGACGCCTCGACCTCGTCGTGGGTGTACGTGCGCGCTGGCAACGTCTGGCATGGCGGGCACGGGCACCGCATGAACACGAGCTCGGGGTAGCGCGACAGTGACGCCAACGTGGACTGGACCCGCAAGGTTGCGGCCTGGACCCAGTCGCGGCCCTCGGCGTGCAGGAACTGGGCCTGCTCGTAGTAGACCGAGGAGAGCCCGAACGTGTCGTTGTCCTTGGACAGCTCGATGACGCGCCGGTTGCTCAGCGCCCAGTACACGTCTCCCAGCAGGGCAGGTGTTCCGAACCTGGCGGTCAGCTCGTCGGCCTGGGCGTCGAACGCTGCCTCGTCGAACCCGATGCGCCCAGCCAGCAAGAGGACCTTGTTCCGCTCACGTGCTGCGGCGTCGGACACCTTCAGCTCGGCGGCCTGCTCGAGGGTGAACAGCTGCGCCTGTCCGGCACGCTTGCGGACCACGATGCCGACACCGCACTCCGGGCACGTCGCGGACTTGGCAGGCTTCTCGGGCAGGACGACGCCGCACCCCGGGCACGCCGGCGGCGCGTCAGCCTCCTTCGCCGCGGCCACCATCTCGTTGACCTTGCGCAGGCGTGCGGCCATCTTCGGGGCGCCGGACCCTGGTGCGGCAGGTTGGCTGTCGTACCGCTGCAAGATCGCGAGCTCGCCTGCGAGGTCGCCGCGCTTGCGGTAGATGATGGCGATCTGTTCGTAGTAGAACGGGGGAACACCGTGGCCGGTGGACTTGGCTTCGCTCTCGACAGCCTTCACGAGTCCGTTCAGCAGGGTCAGGGCTTCGTCGAGCCGGTCGTCGCGCTTGAGCTCCTTGACCTTGTCGACCCAGTCCGTGTAGTGCTTGCCCCGGTAGTTGCCGGCGGTCACGTTGTTCTCCTGCCCTCGTCAACCAGACGCTGCGCGCTGACGCGAGCTCGGAACGCGTAGTAGAGAAGCACGAAGAGTGCCCCGATGACGCACACCGCGTACACGACGATGTCCGCTCCTTCAGCATCAAAGCAAGCCTGTGCGGCTACCGCCATGGCAGTGCCTAGGGCAACCATGGGAACGATGAGCTTCATGCGCTTTCGGCATCGCCGGATGGTTCCTGTACCAAAACCTTCGAGGTAGGGCTCCCAGTGGTCGAGTACCGCGTACAGAGACAGAAGCACGGCGGCGGCGGTCCCAACGATCCGCAGACGCCCGCTGGCGACGTCTTCAGGCGAACCGACCAGCCAGCCGATGACGGCGCCAACGGCAAGGCACAGGATGGCCGTCAACAACAGCCTGCTCATGGCCTCGATTTCACCGGACTCATCCGACGGTTCGGGCGGAGGGCTGCTCACTACGTCATCCAACCGCACTGTCGCCTGCCCGCGCAGTTGAACACTCCGAGATCCTGGCCGCCGCAAGCTTTGCCCGGACCGTGTTGACATGCTCACCGACAACGGCTTCCTCGCTAACGCTTGCGCCGGTCTGTACAACGTTGCCGTCACCGGCGGATGCATCTGGCTCTTCTTCCTGACCACGGTCCCGCTAGCGGCGTACCACCGTTTCATGGGGGAATGGCACGACGCGAGACCCCTACACAAAGTCGGCTACGTTTTGGCCTGGGTGGTAGGCGGCACCTTCGCGGTCGCATGTTGGTTCGCGATCCCGGTGCTCATCGACCGCCGTCCCTTCTGACGCAGACCGAGGCATCGAACCCGGCGCGGGACGTCGCACGCTCGGCGACTCGGGCTAGCGGACGTCCGATCGTCCGTCCGGGAGTGCGCGCCAGACCGCTGGCGTCTCGGAGCTGGCGGTGACGAGGCCCCGGTCGGCTAACGCCTTCAGGATGCGAGGAGTGTTTGTCGACGCGATGCCCGTCTTGGTGGCAACCTCCGCTGCCGTCAGCCCTGTGGCAGACGTTGCCGCCACAGCATCTAGGACCTTCTGCTGCGACCTGCCTAGGGACCGCCCGAGTGTCGCAGCTGCTGCGGCTGGCGGTGGAGACGTATCCTCTTCTCGGAGACGTTCGGCGAACGCCACAAGCGCGCGCCCGACATCTTCAGCGAGAGACGCGATCGCGTCTTGTCGAGATGTCATAGCAACATGATAGTCGCGATGATGGTGATAGTAGATGGCATCGTGTTACGACCTGTGACAAGTCGATGAAACGCGACAGCTGATATCCAGGTAGTAGAAGCGGAAGGACCCCGGCCGAATCGACCGGGGTCCTTCCGCATACTGGTTAGGCCAGCAGGATCTCTTCGGGCCTTCGGTGAGCTACCGACGTCGCGTGAGCATCGAACGCCGATGCGAGAAATGCGTCTACGTCGCCTCCGAACGACTCCGCAGCGATGTTGAGGACTTCTTCGACGAGTGTCTTTCCGTGAATCAGTACGACGGGGTACTGATCGTCAACAATTTCGATCTGAGCTTGCCTTGAGAAGCTGCCAGTGGTGACGAAGACCCCGACCCATCCCCGTTTGAGTCGGGCAACAAGCCGCGCCACCTCGTCGGGACTGATCGACGACGAGGTTTGCTTGCACTTGGCCTGTCCGAGCACCACGATTGGGGTGGTTGATCCACCAAAGCCGATGTCGAGTCGGCCGACGAAATCCAGTCCACCGTCGCCTCCGGCCTTCGTGATCCAACCGTCCCGGTAGCTAGCTCCGGAGCTACCAAGAACACGGCCAGCAACCCTTGCGGCGAGACTCTCGAAGGCGTGCTTGTTGTCGTCAAACTGGTGATAGATGCGCTCGAGTACGTCCGCCTGGTCAGAGCCTGCTGGCGGCTGTTGATCGGACTTGGCCAATACGCGGGAGCTGATCACACGGCGTCTCACACGAGAGATAGACGCCTTTCCCTCTCGAGTCCACCGCTCCCATGCGTCAGGGGCGTGACGAAGGGTTTGGGCGCTCGACAGTTCGGGGTTGCGGCGGTCGTCGATCCATCGGAAGTCGAACCGGTCCTCGCGGTCTGACAGATCAACCACGCACAGGTCGACGACGATGTTGGGAAACGTGATACCCGTGATGGGGTCCTTCTGGACGACATGCTCCAGACGCTCGATGACGGCGACACCACAGAAGTCGACGTACCCCTTGTCAACGCGGACGTTGCCTATGAATTGCGGTACTGCTCGAAAGATCAGGATGGGGGGAGCGTCCAGTCGCTCGGATTCGACAGGACTCGCGTGAAGGTTCCACGCTTCCAGCAGTGCTCCGTTGCCTGGCGTGCTGCCGACCGGGCCCATCGTCGACACTTTGTGGTCGCCGAAGTATCGGACGTGGCCGTAGTCAAGCGAGAAGACATCTTGCCAGGGGGTCGTCGCGACCCCTGCTTTCCAAGGACTAGACCGAAGAGCTAGAAGCGGACGGCGCTCAACTCCGTCGTGGGTCACGGTGGAAACGCGATTGATCCCACTCTCTAGGAGAATTCGCTTCCCTGTGGGAACTTCGGGATCACGAGTCAAGTAGTGAAAATTCGTGAATCCATTGAGTTCGGGAATGCTCCTGTCAGCGCCTTTGGAGTAGCGCAGGACCTCGCCCACCGCTGGCCATCTGATGTCCATCCTGGACGAGGTCAAGGTGACGTCCTTGAGGTTCGACTATCGGCGAGAAGCTCTCGTTTGCGCACGGCATCAGCGTGGCACATGCAACGCCAGGACGTTGTAGCTAATCGTGTCTGTAGTGCCGGGTGCTGCCCGTGAAGGACGGCGTGCGCCGACATCTGACTCGCGCCCGGTACTCCGACAGATAGTTGTCCACGTGGCGGCGCTTCGCCTGAAAGTGTTGTCGGACCCTGTCTCTAGAGTGGGAGAAAGGTTGAGACGGCGGGGGTTTTCGGGTGTTGGAAGATCGGCAGGTCATCGAGCAGGTGGTCGTGCGTCGTGAGGCGCTGGCCGCGCTCGAGGCTGCCGAGGCGGTCGACATGCTGGACTTCGTCGACCGCGCCCGTGCCGCTGGCGAAATGGCGAGTGAGGCGCAGGGACGTCGTCGGGTCGATGCGGCGGTGCACGAGCTGTCGCTCGCGATGCGGCTACCGGTCCCTACGGTCGAACGCCGTGTGGCCCGTGCCCGGCGGTTGCGGTCGAGCATGCCCGACGTGTGGCAGGCGTGGCTCGACGGACGCATCAGCACCACCCACGTCACGGCCATCGACCGCGCCGCGACGCGTCTGGTCCACGCGGAGTCGGTGGCCGCGTTGGATGACGTCGCCGTCGAGCGGGTGGGTCGGTTGACGCCGGGTCAGGCGACCCGGTGGCTGGACCGGTGGGTCGAACGCACCGAAGCCACCGAATCGGCCCGCCGCCATGAACGTGCCCACGCCGACCGCAAGGTCTCCTCCCGGCCGTTGGGTGACGGGATGACCCGCCTGACCGCAGACGTCGCCTCCACCGACGCTGCGGCAGTCATGCAGTCGCTCACCGGCACCGCGCATGGGCTGCCTGCTGATGACGGTCGGACGATCGACCAGGCGCGTGCTGACCTCATGGTCGACGCGCTGCTCGGTCGTGAGCCCGGTGGGCTCGGGTACAAGGCGGTCATCGGTGTCACGGTCCCGCTGTCATCCCTCTTGGGATTCAGCGATGTCCCGGGCGAGCTGACGGACCGGTCCGCGACGATCCCGGCGCACATCGTGCGGGCCGCGATGGCCGACGAACATTCGCTGCTCTACCGGTTGGTCACCGATGACGTCGGCAACCTGATGACCGTCACCTGGCTCGGAAGGTTCGCACCCACCCGGTTGGCGCAGGTGCTGGAGTTCCGCGACGGCACCAGCGTCTTTCCGACCAGTACCGTCCCAGCCAGAGCCTGCGACACCGACCACAGTGACCCCTGGCCCGCCGAAACCTCCGCTGCGAACACTGGACCGTTGAACCGGCGTGCACACAACCTCAAGACCGAGGGACACCTGAGGCTTCGACAACCCGCGCCCGGGGTCTTCGAATGGACCACCAGCACCGGGCACACCTACACACGCACCCCAGAACCGTTACCTATCGCGAGCTGGGATAACGAAGCCCCAGAGCTACCCGCCGACCCCTGGGCCGACGAGTTCGCCGAAATGGTCGAGTACCTGAGCCAGACCGTCTAGCTCAGTGCGCGTAGGTGCCGTGGATGATCGCGCGCCCCAACGTCTTGAACGCGAGGTTGAAGCTCACGACCGCGGGGGAGGCCGAGGCGTCCACGCCGAGCGTCTCCTCGCCGACGGCGTGCACCACGAAGTAGTAGCGGTGCACCTGGTCACCCTGCGGGGGAGCGGCACCCATGAAGTCGAGCGAGCCGCCGTCATTGCTCACGTGGAAGGCCGCACCCGGCAGTGAGTCGTCCGACGCACCAGCACCCGTGTCGAGCGAGGTGACGTCGGCCGGGATGTCGACGGCCACCCAGTGCCAGAAGCCCGACGGCGTCGGAGCGTCCGGGTCGAAGCACGTCACGACGAACGACTTCGTGCCCTCCGGCGCACCGCTCCACGACAGCTGCGGCGACGTGTTGCCGGCATCGGCGACCTGGTCGTCCTTGAGCGGCTCGCCGTCGGCGACGTCGTCGCTCGTGACGGTGAAGCTCGCCACCGAGGGCAGCAGGTCGTACGGATCGGGTGTGACGGGTCGGTCGAGGCTCATGACCTCTACGCTAGCCCGGTGGCTCAGATCGTACGACTCGACGACCTCGACGATCCGCGACTCCGCGACTACACCGACCTCCGCGACGTCCAGCTGCGACTGAGGCTCGAGTCCGAGCGCGGGCTGTTCCTCGCCGAGGGCGAGAAGGTCGTGCGCCGAGCGGTCGAGTCGGGCCACCGTCCCCGATCGTTCCTGATGTCGCCACGGTGGCTCGAGGGTCTCGCCGACGTCCTCGACACCACCGACGCGCCCTGCTTCGTGCTCGACGACGCATCGATCGAGCGGCTCACCGGCTTCCACGTGCACCGCGGCTCCCTCGCCGCCCTCGAGCGCCCCGACCTGCCGACGCCCCGCGAGGTGCTCGACGCCGCGCGCCGCGTCGTGATCATCGAGGACCTCGTCGACCACACCAACGTCGGAGCCATCTTCCGCAGTGTCGCCGCCCTCGGCTTCGACGCCGTGCTGCTGTCACCCCGCTGCGCCGACCCGCTCTACCGACGCGCGATCAAGGTGTCGATGGGATCGGTCTTCTGGCTGCCCTACGCCCGTGTCGACGACTGGTACGGCGCGCCGCAGCTGCTGCGCGACGCCGGCTACACGACGTACGCGATGACCTTGGCCGACGACTCCGTGCCCCTCGACGAGGTGCCCCGCGACGTCGAACGGCTCGCGCTCGTGGTCGGCTCGGAGGGCCACGGCCTGACGCCGCACTGGGAGCAGCAGGCCGACCACCGCGTCACGATCCCCATGGCCGCCGACATCGACTCGCTCAACGTCGCCTCGTCGGTGGCGGTGGCGTGCTGGGAGCTCAGACCGCGCTGACGTCGCCGGCAGGAACCGCAGAGGACGTATGCCCCAACGGGTGCCGCGTCAGCTGGTCGGACTGTGCGAGCACCCGGCTCAGGTAGTCGGCGACCTGCTCGCGATCGGGATCGGCCGGGCTCGGGCGCGCGCAGTCGTCGCGCTCGTGGAGCAGGCACTCCAGGACGGCCCGGTCGGCCGGTCCGATCAACTCGGCGACGAGCAGCAGCTCGATGAGCTCGGCACCGCTGACCCGGCGCATCAGGTCGTCCGCGTCGAGCGTCGCCCGGCGGGCGGACGTGCGCAGGATCGCGAAGTCGTCATCGGCCAGGTGCGCGAACGCCAGCGCCGCATAGCTGCTCCATGCCGCGACGACCGCCGGCCGGCGCAAGTCGTGCTGCAGGCAGACGCGGGCGGTGTCGAACTCGCTGATCGACGTCTGCAGCAGCCTGCTGATGTGACTCACGACGGCGCGCCGCTGGCGAGCAACAGGGGAGACGGGGGAGTCCGTGAGGTGCTCCGACAGCTCGCACAGTGCCAGGAACGTCGAGACGACCTGGGGGACGACATCGCCCGGGACGTCACCCTGCTCGGTCACGAGCTGCGCCAGGGCATCCGGCTCCGTCGAGCCAGCCTCGAGCAGCGGCGCATATGTCGCACGCATCGCCTCGCCCAGCACGCCCGGGCGGTCGTCCGACTCGCGGTAGCCGACCCACACCGGCGTCGGCACGCCCGCGGACGTCACGAAGTCCAGCGACTCAAGCAGCTCGCGGACGCGATCGGCGTCGTCCTCGGGGATGCCGTTGGCGGCGAGGTGCTTGGCGGTGACGGTCGACGGCATGGTGCCGCGCTCGACCAGGCGGAGGGCGCGGCGGACGTCACGGACGTCGCTGACGTACGGCAGATCCGACATGACCCTCCCTGATCATCGGCGCAGTGGACCCACGCTACCGGTCAGAAGGCTCACTGTGACAAGAAAGGATGTCTCCAGCGCGACGCCTCAGCGCTCGATGACGTCCTCGTCGACGAGGATCGTGACGGGCCAGTCGTCGGGGTAGTTGTCGGCGAGCTCGTCGTGCTGCTTGTAGAGCTTCTTGCGCGCCCGCTCGGGGACGCGATCGCCGAACACCGTGCCGTAGAGGTGGTCGGTCTCGTGCTGCAGGCAGCGGGCCAACAGCCCGGTGCCCTCGAACGCGACCGGCTCGCCGTTCTCGTCGACGCCGGTGACGCGGGCGAGGTCGGGACGTGCGCAACCGGTGAACGCGCCGGGCAGCGACAGGCAGCCCTCGTCGGCGTCCTCGAGGTTGCGGTCCTTGCCCTCGGGCAGGACGAGTACGGGGTTGCAGACGACACCCGTGACCATGACGTCGTCGTCATCAGGGCAGTCGAACACGAACACCTTGAGGTCGACGCCCACCTGGTTGGCCGCGAGGCCGACCCCGCGGGCGGCGTACATCGTCGCGACCATGTCGGCCACGAGGGTGCGCAGCTCGTCGTCGAAGACCGTGACGTCGGCCAGCTCGTGGTGCATCACGGGAGTGCCCCACCGCGTGATGGGTCGCACTGAACCGCCGCCGGGCAGGGGACGGGACTGCGACGCGCTGGACGGTGTGTCGGTGCTGGGCACGGGGCGGTGCTCCTCTGTGTCGATGTGGTCGTCGTCGTCGGCGGTCGCGGGGTGACCTGGCCGACCGACCAGAACAGGCTAACGAGAACATCGTCAGCGTGGTTCTCTGGTCCCCGCCTGTGAGGTCGGATACCATGGGTATGTAGAAACGTAACTCTCAGTTACAGTCATCACGGGGTGGGCACCTCAGTCCAACCCGTCGTCGCAGCACCGCAGTCACCTAGGAGTCCTTGTGGCCACTCGTCGCGATCCCATGGGCATCGGCCTGGCGGTCCTCAACCGCATCGCCAGCTCGCCGACCATCGACAAGCTCAAACTTCGCAAGACCACCGAGCGCGCCGTCTACGAGGGTGCCAAGGGTGGCTTCCGCGTGGCCGGCGCGACGACCCGCGCCTTCAAGCGCGTCAAGGGTGGCGGCAAGCCGACCCGCCTCGCGCGGACGTCCGACAGCGGTGTCTTCGACCTCGAGCCCACCGAGGACCAGCAGATGATCGTCGGCGTCATCAAGGAGTTCGCCGCCGAGGTGCTCCGCCCGGGCGCGGCTGACGCCGAGAGCAGCAACGACACCTCCAAGGAGGTGCTCGCGCAGACCAGCGACTTCGGCCTGACGCTGCTCAACATCCCCGAGAGCCTGGGCGGACTGTCCGAGGACCGCTCGGCCGTCACGGGCGTCCTCGTGGCCGAGGCCCTCGCCGAGGGCGACATGGGCCAGGCCGTCGCGTGCCTAGCACCCGCCGCCGTCGCCACGGCGATCTCGCTGTGGGGCTCCGACGCCCAGCAGCAGACCTACCTGCCGGCCTTCTCCGGTGACGACGTGCCCGCCTCCGCGCTGGCCGTCGCCGAGCCGCGGGTGCTGTTCGACCCCTTCGAGCTGCAGACCACGGCGGTCAAGACCGACGCCGGCCTCGTGATCAACGGCGTCAAGTCCGCCGTCGTCCGCGGCAGCGAGGCCGAGCTGTTCGTCGTCGCAGTCGACGTCGAGGGCAGCGGCCCCACCCTCGTGCTCGTCGAGTCGAGCAACCCCGGCGTGACGATCGAGGCAGACCCCAGCATGGGCCTGCGGGCAGCCGGTCTCAGCCGGCTGGTCCTCACCGACGTCACAGTGGCGGCCGACGCCGTCCTCGGGGACGGGTCGGCCGACGACTACCGCGAGTGCATCCGTCTCTCGCGCCTCGCCTGGGCCGGGCTCGCTCTCGGCACGGGTCGCGCCGTGCTCGACTACGTGTCCGACTACGTCAAGACGCGCTCGGCCTTCGGTGAGCCCATCGCCCACCGCCAGGCCGTCGCGTTCATGGTCGCCAACATCGCGATCGAGCTCGAGGGCATGCGCCTCGTGACCCTCAAGGCCGCCTCGCGCGCCGAGCAGGGCATGGACTTCGCCCGTGAGGTCGCGCTCGCCCGCCGCCTCACGTCGGAGTACGGCATGAAGATCGGCACCGACGGCGTCCAGCTGCTCGGTGGTCACGGCTTCGTCAAGGAGCACCCGGTGGAGCGGTGGTATCGCGACCTGCGAGCCGTCGGCCTGATGGAAGGAGCAGTCCTCGTCTGAGGGCGGACAACACCATGATCAATCTCGAGACCCCCCGCAAGTTCCGACCGTTCATCAAGCAGGCCCACCAGGTCGCCGACGAGTTCCTGCGCGCCAACTCGCGCAAGTACGACCTCGCCGAGCACGCCTACCCCAAGGAGCTCGACCTCCTCGCGTCGCTCGTCGACGGCATGGGCGACTCCGGCCAGGGCCAGGGTGCCGGTGCCGCGGCGGTCGGCAACCAGGACGACGACAAGGCGACCAAGGGCAAGGTGAAGAACGGCACCAACATGTCGTCCGTGCTCTCGATCATCGAGATGTGCTGGGCCGATGTGGGCCTGCTGCTCTCGATGCCCCGCCAGGGCCTCGGCAACTCGGCGATCGCCTCGGTCGCCAACGAGGAGCAGCTCGAGCGCTTCAAGGGCACGTGGGCCGCGATGGCGATCACCGAGCCCGGCACGGGCTCCGACTCGGCCAATATCGTCACGACGGCGGTCAAGGACGGCGACGCCTACATCCTCAACGGCGAGAAGATCTACGTGACGTCGGGCGAGCGCGCCGACTCCGTCGTCGTCTGGGCGACGCTCGACAAGAGCATGGGCCGCGCGGCGATCAAGTCGTTCCTCGTGCCCAAGAGCCTCCCGGGCATCCGGGTCGAGCGCCTCGAGCACAAGCTCGGCATCCGCGCGTCGGACACCGCGGTCATCCTGCTCGACAACTGCCGCGTGCCGGCCGAGAACCTCCTGGGCAACCCGGAGATCGACACCAAGCAAGGCTTCGCCGGTGCCATGGCGACGTTCGACAACACGCGTCCGCTGGTCGCCGGCATGGCCGTGGGCTGCGCCCGCGCCGCGATCGAGGAGACACGCGAGCTGCTCGAGAAGGCCGGCGTCGTGATCGACTACGACCGTCCCGCGCAGACGCAGTCGTACGCCGCCGCGACGTTCATCGCGATGGAGGCCGACTGGGAGGCAGCGCTGCTGCTGACGCTCGAGGCCGCGTGGCTGGCCGACAACCGCAAGCCCAACTCGATGGAGGCCTCGATGGCCAAGGCCAAGGCGGGACGTGTCGGCAACGACATCACGCTGCGGTGCGTCGAGCTCGCCAGCACGCTGGGCTACAGCGAGAACGAGCTCATCGAGAAGTGGTCGCGCGACTCCAAGATCCTCGACATCTTCGAGGGGACGCAGCAGATCCAGCAGCTCATCGTGGCTCGCCGTCTGCTCAACCTCAGCTCGTCCGAGCTGCGCTGAGACCGAGCGGAGCGACACCACCCACGACCGTGCACCCCCTCGGACCTCGAGGAGGTGCACGGTCGTTCTATAGGGTTCGGGCATGACGAATGAACTCCCAGCCGGCCTCGACGTCGACTTCGAGCTGACGCGCTTCGTCCGCCGTGTCCGTAACCGCACGCTGCGGCACCTCGGAGACATCCACCCCAAGCTCGACTACGGCAACTTCATGTTCCTGCTCGCGATCGTCGACGCGCCCGACGGCATCCGCGGTTCCGAGCTCGCCGAGGACCTCGGCGTGCACAAGTCGACTGCCAGCCGGTCGGTCGCCACGCTCGAACGTCTCGGGCTCGTGACGCGCGTCCCCGACCCCGACGACGGTCGCGCGCAGCTGCTGGTCGCCGAGCCCGTCGCGACCCAGCGCGTGGCGGAGTACCGTCGCCGCAGCCACGACCGGCTCGTCACCCTGATCGACGACTGGACGCCCGACGAGGTCGCATCGTTCGCCCGCAGCCTCACGCGGCTCAACGACCGCGCCGAGCGCGACTTCTGAGGCGGACGCCGTGCAGATCTTCCACCTCGCCCTGCAGAGCGCCTGGACCGACGCCCAGGCCAACGGCACCTACCGGGTCTCGACCTTGGGCCTCGACCTCGACGACGTGGGCTTCATCCACTGCTCGCAGGCCGAGCAGGTCGACGGCGTCCACGAGCGCTACTACGGCGGAGTGACGGAGCCGGTCATCCGGCTGACGATCGACACCGACCTGCTGACGTCGCCGTGGCAACTCGACGACGTGCCGGGCCAGCCGCTGCCATTCCCGCACGTGTACGGCCCCGTCAACGTCGACGCCGTCGTGTCGGCCGAGCCGTACGTCAGAGGCTCAGCATCGTCTTGATCGCCGTGCGCTCGTCCATCGCGCGGTAGCCATCGGCCACCTGGTCGAGCGGCACGGTCAGGTCGAACACGTCGCCCGGGGTGATGCTGCCGTCGAGCACGTCGGGCAGCAGCTCCTCGATGTAGCCGCGGACCGGGGCGATGCCGCCGGCCAGGCCGATGTTGCGACCGAACATCTGCGGGACGTTGAGCTGGACGTCGTGGGGCACGCCGACGTAGCCGATGCGGCCGCCGGGACGGGCCGAGAGCATCGCCTGCTTCATGCTGTCGCCGGTGCCCACGCACTCCAGCACGAAGTCGGCACCGATGCCGTCGAGCATCTCGCGCACGGCCGCTGCGCCCTCCTTGCCGCGCTCGGCGACGACCTCGTCGGCACCGAACCGGCGCGCGATCTGCTGGCGGCTCTCGTGCCGCGACATGGCGACGACCCGGGCAGCGCCGAGGCGCTTGGAGGCCAGCACCGCGCTGAGTCCGACGGCCCCGTCGCCGACGACCACGACGGTGCTGCCGGCGGTGACACCTGCCGAGACGGCGGCATGGTGGCCGGTCGGGAAGACGTCGCTGAGCGTCAGCAGCTGCGTGACCATCTCCTGGGACGGCTGAGAGGGCGTCGCGACGAGCGTCCCGTCGGCCCACGGCACGCGCACGAGCTCGCCCTGTCCGCCGTCGGTGGCGTGGCCCTGCTTGTCGGGGTGGCCCCAGAAGCCGCCGTTGGTGCACGACGTGTGGACGCCGCGCACGCACAGGGCGCACGTGTTGTCGGAGAACGTGAACGGCGAGATGACGAAGTCGCCCGGGGTCAGGGACGACACGGCGTCGCCGACCTGCTCGACGACGCCCACGAACTCGTGCCCGATGCGGGTCGGCTCGTTGACGGGGTTGAGCCCGCGGTAGGGCCACAGGTCGGAGCCGCAGACGCAGGCCGCGACGACCCGCACGATGGCGTCGGTGCCGAGCTGCAGCTGGGGGTCGTCGACGTCGTCGAGGCGGATGTCACGGGGGGCATGGAGGACGGTGGCGCGCATGGTGCCCAGTCTGTCAGGCACGCGCTGCGACGGCTCGGCGATGTGGAAGGATCGAGACCATGACTGACAAGCCTGAGATCGACTTCATCGAGGGGCCCGCGCCCACCGAGCTCACCATCACCGACCTGATCGTCGGCGACGGCCCCGAGGCCGTGCCCGGCGGACTCGTCGACGTCCACTACGTCGGTGTCGAGTTCGACACCGGCGAGCAGTTCGACGCCTCCTGGGACCGTGGCCAGTCGGCCAAGTTCCCCCTCCCGCAGCTCATCGCCGCGTGGCAGCAGGGCATCCCGGGCATGAAGGTCGGCGGACGTCGCCAGCTGATCTGCCCGCCCGAGCTGGCCTACGGCCCCGCCGGTGGCGGACACCGCCTGTCGGGCAAGACCCTCGTCTTCGTGATCGACCTGCTCGGAGTCTGAGAGCGACTCCGACCTTCGGCCACGGCGGTGTAGTCGCTCGGCCGATGCGCGAGGGCCAGCGTCCTGGTGGACTGACGGCATGACCGTCACTCTGCTCGGGACGCTGGCCCTTCTCGCGCTCGTCGACAGCACGAGCTTCGGGACGCTGTTGATCCCGATCTGGTTGATGCTGGCACCGGGACGCCTGCGGCCCGGACGCATCCTCGTGTTCCTCGCGTCAGTGGCGACGTTCTACCTTGCCCTCGGCCTGCTGCTCGTCGCCGGTGTCGCGAGCTTCTCGGACGAGATCTCCGACGCCCTCGACACCCGGCCCGTGCAGGTGGCGCAGGTCGTGCTCGGTGCCGCGCTGCTCGGCGCGGGTCTGTGGGTGGGCATGCGCAAGAAGCGGGACGGATCCGGACGCCTGATGCGCTGGCGTGAGCGTGCCGTCGGCGACGAGGGTTCGGTGCGTGGGCTCATGGCGCTCGCCCTGACCGCGGCGCTCATCGAGGCGGCGTCGATGGTGCCGTACCTCGCCGCGATCGGGCTGATCGGCACCTCCGACCTGTCCGGTGCCGCGATCGTCGCGACGCTCGTCGGCTACTGCCTCGTGATGATCCTGCCGGCGCTGCTCCTGCTGGCCGGTCGCATCGGCGCTGCGCGCCAGGTCGAGCCGGTGCTGCGACGCATCAACGACTGGATGGCGCGCACGGGTCAGGAGAACACCGCATGGATCCTGGGCATCATCGGCGTCCTCATCGCGTCGTCGGCGCTGCAAGCCCTCGGCGTCCTCTGAGACTGGCCGGGGCCGGCCAGCTCAGAGCGCGTCGACGAGGGCTGTGACGCGCTTGACCGAGACCGGGAACGCCGTGCGCAGCCCCTGCGCGAGCAGGCCGATGCGCAGCTCCTCCAGCGCCCACCGCACGTGCTGCACCCGCGGCGACAGCCGCGCCCACACCGACAGCTCGGCCGTCCGCGCGTGGAAGCGGGCCTCGAGGTCCTGAGCCGCCAGCAGGTCGTCGGTCAACGGCGCCGCGAGCCGCTTGGCCGCAGCCTGCAGGTAGAGCGGCAGGCGGCGCAGCTGGTCGACACCGACGTCGCGGATGAAGCCGGGGTAGATGAGCCACGACAGCTGCACGCGGACGTCCTCGCCCGCCTCGGTGGACGGCAGGGGAGTCACGTCGCCGAGCGCCCGCAGCGTCGCGATGACGCCCTGCACGGCCCGCTCGGTCGTGCCGTACGCCTCGGGGCGGACGGCATCGTGCAGCAGCGACCACGTGGCCTCGTCCCACACCGGCCCGCCGTGACGCACCACGAGCGACTCCAGCGCCGCGAGCCAGCACTCCTCGATGACCGCGGCGGCATCGCCGTGCGGGCCGGTCGACAGCAGCAGCTTGGCGTGCAGGTCGAGGGACCGGCCTAGCTGCGGCACGGGTGTCGCGAGGCTGAACGACAGCAGCCGTGCCTGCGCCTTGACCATCGCGACCTGCTGCTCCTCGGCGGTGTCGAGGATGCGCAGCCCCAGCGACGTCCCCTCGTCGACCAGCGACGGGTAGCCCGTGACCTGCCCCGCCGTGATGGTCGGCTCGATCGTGCCGACGTCCCACGAGCGGATGCCCGACCGCTCCTCCTGTCGGGCGACCTTGGTCAGGTCGGCTCGCACGTGGCTCGACAGCTCGCTGCGCAGCGCTGCGAGGTCCTTGCCACGTCCGAGCTCCATTCCCGCACCGTCGACGACGCGGAACGTGACGCGCAGGTGTGACGGCAGGGCGTCGAAGTCGAAGTCGTCAGGGGAGACGACGGTGCCGTTGAGCATCCGCATCTGCCGGGCGAGCTCGGCGCTGAGGTCGGACGCACCCGGGTCCATCGCCTCGACCAGGCGGGGTGCGAACTGACCGGCAGGGACGAACTCGCGACGCAGCCGCTTGGGCATCGACCGGACCAGCTCGGTGACGAGCTCGACGCGGTGCCCGGGCACGTGCCAGTCGAAGGCGCGGTCGTCGACGACCATGAGCTGGGCGAGCGGCAGGTCGACCGTCACGCCGTCGTCGCTCATGCCGGGCTCGAAGGCATAGGTCAGCGGGTAGGACGCGCCGTCGGAGTGCCACTCGCGCGGGAACTCCTCGTCAGCGTCGTCGGTGCCGTGCGACAGCATCGCGGGGTCGAACGTGAGCAGGTCGGGCTGGGTCTGCCGGGTCTTCTTCCACCACGTGTCGAAATGGCGGGTCGACACGACGTCGGCCGGCACGCGCTGGTCGTAGAACGCGTAGAGGGTGTCGTCGTCGACCCGCAGGTCGCGGCGGCGCAGGCGCTCCTCGAGCTCCTCGACGCTCGCGATCATCCGCTGGTTGGCCGCGAAGAAGGCGTGGTTCGTCTTCCACTCGCCCTGCACCAGGGCGTGCCGGATGAACAGGTCGCGCGACGTGACGGGGTCGATGCGGCCGAACTGCACGAGCCGGTCGGCCACGAGCGGGATGCCGAACAGCAGCAGCTTCTCGCGGGCCATGACGGCACCGCGGCGGGTCGACCAGTGAGGCTCGCTGTACGAGCGGTTGATGAGGTGCTCGCCGGCGGCCTCGACCCACTCGGGCTGGATCTTGGCCGCGGTGCGACCCCACAGGCGTCCGGTCTCGACGAGCTCGCCGACCATGACCATGCGCGGGGTCTTCTTGGCCAGCCCCGACCCCGGGAAGATCATGAACTTGGCCTGACGCGCGCCGAGGTACTCCCGGCCGTCCGCGTCCTTCAGCCCGATGTGCGACAGCAGGCCCGACAGCAGCGCCTGGTGGATGCGGTCGGGGTCGGCGCCGACAGCGCCGGGCTTGAGGCCCAGCTCCTTGGCGGTGCGGCGCAGCTGGGAGTGGACGTCCTGCCACTCGCGGATGCGCAGCCAGTGCAGGTACTCGTCACGGCACAGCCGGCGGAACGCCGAGCTCGACAGCTCGTCGCGCATCTCGCGGACGTACTTCCAGAGCGTCAGGTACGACAGGAAGTCGGAGTCGGGCTCGCGGAACCGGCGGTGCTTCTCGTCGGCGGCCTGCTGGTGCTCGAGGGGACGCTCACGGGGGTCCTGGATCGACATCGCGGCGACGATCACGAGCACGTCGCCGAGGCAGCCGAGCCGGTCGGCGGCGAGCAGCATCCGGGCGAGACGCGGATCGGTCGGCAGTGTCGACATGCGACGACCGATCTTGGTCAGCCGGGTGCTGCCCTTCGTGGACGTGTCGAGGGCACCCAGCTCGTACAGCAGGTTGAGTCCGTCGCTGACGGCGCGCGAGTCGGGCGGGTCGAGGAACGGGAAGTCCTTGATGTCGCCGAGGTCGAGCGAGGCCATCTGCAGCAGCACCGACGCCAGGTTGGTGCGCTGGATCTCCGGGTCGGTGAACTCCGGACGGCCGTCGTGGTCCTCCTCGGAGTACAGGCGGATGCAGATGCCGTCGGCGACGCGACCGCACCGCCCGGCGCGCTGCGAGGCGCTGGCCTGGGAGATCGGCTCGATCGGCAGCCGCTGCACCTTGAGTCGCTGGCTGAACCGCGAGATGCGGGCGAAGCCCGGGTCGATGACGTAGCGGATGCCCGGCACCGTCAGCGACGTCTCGGCGACGTTGGTCGCGAGCACGATGCGACGTCCGGCATGGGAGCTGAAGATCTTCTGCTGGTCGGCGGCGGCGAGGCGTCCGTACAGCGGCAGGATCTCGGTGCGCGGGTACTTGCGACCGCTGAGGAACTCGGCCGCGTCGCGGATCTCGCGCTCGCCCGACATGAACACGAGGATGTCGCCGGAGCCGTCCTTCGAGCCCGTCGAGAACAGCTCCTCGACCGCGTGCGCCAAGGCGTCGAGCTCGTTGTCGGCGCCCGTCTCTGCCAGCGGCCGGTAGCGGATCTCGACGGGGAACGTACGTCCGCTGACCTCGATGATCGGGGCGTCGAACATCTCCGCGAAGCGCTCGACGTCGATCGTGGCGGACGTGATGACGACCTTGAGGTCGGGGCGGCGGGGGAGCAGCTGCTTGAGGTAGCCGAGCAGGAAGTCGATCGACAGGGACCGTTCGTGGGCCTCGTCGATGATGATCGTGTCGTAGCGGGAGAGCCGCCGGTCGCGCTGCAGCTCGGCCAGCAGCAGACCGTCCGTGACGAGCCGGATGGCCGTCGACTCGCTGGTCTGGTCGTCGAAGCGCACGGCGTATCCGACCTCGCCGCCCAGCTCGACCTCGCACTCGTCCGCGATGCGCTTGGCCACCGACCGCGCGGCGATGCGGCGCGGCTGGGTGTGCGCGATCGAGCGGCGTCCGAGCTCGTAGGCGATCTTGGGCAGCTGCGTGGTCTTGCCGGAGCCGGTCTCGCCAGCGACGACCACGACCTGGTGGTCGCGGATCGCGGCGGCGATGTCGTCGTGCCGCTCGGAGATGGGCAGCGCGGCTGGGTACTCGATCTTCACTTCAGTCCGAGCCTATCGGCGAGCAGCAAGTAGCCGACGAACGCCACCACGTCGAGGATCGTGTGCGCGATGACGAGCGGCATGACGCGCTTGGTGCGGTGGAACCAATAGCCGAAGACCAGCCCCATCACGAAGTTGCCGATGCCGGGCCCGACGCCCTGGTAGAGGTGGTAGCTGCCGCGCAGGGCCGCCGCTGCGACGATCGTCGCGGCCGTGCCCCAGCCGCGCTGCGTCAGGCGCGTCATGAGGTATCCGATGACGATGACCTCCTCGAGGATCGCGTTCTGCAGCGCAGCGAGGATCAGCACCGGGACGGTCCACCAGTAGGCGATGTCGGGGGCCGGGATGATCTGGGCTGTGATGCCCAACAGGCGTCCGATGCCGTAGAGACCGAGCCCGGGCAGACCGATGACCGCGGCGAGCGCCATGCCCCACAGGACGTCGAACCGCAGGTGGTGCCGGTCGAGGCCGAGCCGTTCGCTGACGCGCTCCTTCACGGGGTCGAGCGACAGCAGGTACAGCGCGAGCGCGACGGGGACGAGCGCGAACCCGATGCCCAGCACCTGGTAGACGAAGTCGAAGACCTCGCGGTTGTCTCGGGACGCGTTGAGCGTCGCGGTCTGGCCCTCGATGCCACCGGGCAGGGTCGCCTTGCGGATCAGGCTGACCACCGCGTAGACGCCGGAGGCGCCCAGCGACAGGCCCAGGACGATCCAGGTCTCGACCGCGAGCCGCCTGTCGGTGGCCCGGGTGGGGTCGGACGAGGTCACAGGTCGTCGGTGGCGAACGTGTCGCAGGAGTTGACGGTGCCGGCGTCGTACCCGGCCGTGAACCACTTCTGGCGCGACTCGCTGGAGCCGTGTGTCCAGGTGTCCTGGTTGACGCTTCCGCCGCCCAGCTCCTCCTGGATGTGGTCGTCGCCGACCGCGGAGGCCGCCGAGAGTGCCGAGTCGATGTCGGCCTGCGTCAGTGGCTTCAGCAGGGTGTTGCCGTCGGCGTCCTCGGTGGTCGAGGCGTTCTTCGCCCACACGCCGGCCATGCAGTCGGCCATCAGCTCGATGCGGACGCCGCCGCTCCTCGGGCCGGTCTTGCCGTCCTGGCCCTTCTCGAGCAGACCGAGGATGTTCTCGACGTGGTGGCCGTACTCGTGCGCCACGACGTACTCCTGGGCGAGCGCACCGCCGTCGGCGCCGTACGTCGACTCCAGCTCGTCGAAGAAGCTCGCGTCGATGTAGATGCGCTCGTCGGACGGGCAGTAGAACGGGCCGGTCTGGTTGGACGCCGTGCCGCACGGAGACTGGGTCTGGCCCTGGTAGATGACGGTCTTGGCGGCGCGGTACTGACGGCTGACGTCGGCTGGCAGTGCCTCGGTCCAGTAGTCCTGGACGCTGTTGACCGTCCCGATGATGCGGCACGTCGTGTCGCGGTTGGCGTCGGCACCGGTCTTGCACTGGTCGAACGTCGTGGTCGACTCCGTGCCGCCGGTGGCCACCTGGCTCGTGTCGAAGGGGCTCCCGTTGGTGGCACCCGTGATGACCGACGGGTCGACGCCGAGGAAGACCGCCACCAGCGTGATCACGAGACCGCCGATGCCGCCGCCGATCGCGAGCCCTCCTCGGGATCCACCGCCGGTGACCTGGCTCGTGTCCAGCTTGGCGCCGTCGTTGAAGCTCATGGGTGAGGAGTCTACGCAGCGAGATGGCTTCGGACCCGGGATAGTTGCCGTGTGACCACGACACAGACCGCCCCCGGACTCGCGCTGCCCGAGGAGATGTCGGCGGGCGACGCCCTCCGCCTCAAGGGGCTGCGCCGCATGCGCGCGCTGGCCCTGTCGTTGCTGGTGCTCGCCGCCGTCGTCTACGTGCTGACGCGCGAGCACGACACGGGCTGGCTCGGCTACGTCAACGCGGGCTCGGAGGCCGCGATGGTCGGCGCGATCGCCGACTGGTTCGCGGTCACGGCGCTGTTCCGTCACCCGCTCGGGCTGCCGATCCCGCACACCGCGATCATCCCCAACCGCAAGGAATCGCTGGGGGAGAGCCTGCAGGAGTTCGTGGCCGACAACTTCCTCAAGGAGGACGTCATCCGCGAGCGCATCGGCTCGGCGGGAGTCAGTCGGCGGGTCGGCGAGTGGGTCATCGACGGACGGCACGCCGACCGCATCGTCCGTGAGGGGTCGCGGATCCTGTCCGACGCACTGGGGCAGGTCAAGGAGTCCGATGTGGCCGCGGTGATCCAGGAGGCGCTCATCCCGCGGCTCAAGGAGGAGGAGCTCAGCCCCGTCGTCGGCCAGCTGCTCGACGAGGTGCTGCGCGACGACGCCCACC
This sequence comes from Aeromicrobium fastidiosum, assembly GCF_017876595.1. Taxonomy (NCBI): domain Bacteria; kingdom Bacillati; phylum Actinomycetota; class Actinomycetes; order Propionibacteriales; family Nocardioidaceae; genus Aeromicrobium; species Aeromicrobium fastidiosum. The sequence goes on from NZ_JAGIOG010000001.1 coordinate 2,873,044, forward strand.
GCGGGCTCGTCGACCTCGCCGTCGACGAGTTGGCGCGCTGGCTCGACCACAACCACGACGAGGTCGCGGCGCTGATCGAGAACCGGGCACCGTCGTGGACGCCCCAGTGGCTCGACAAGCGGGTGTCGACGTGGGTGCACGAGCAGGTCGTCGAGTGGGTCGCCGAGATCGGCCGAACCCCCGACCACAACGCACGCATCGCGCTCGACAGCTGGCTGCGCGACCTCGCGGCCGACCTGCAGCACGATCCCGACACGATGGAGCGCTTCGAGCGGCTCAAGGTGCGCATGCTGACGCAGGACCGGGTCAGCTCGACGTCGATCGCGCTGTGGGACGCCCTGCGCCGGGCCATGATCGGGTCGCTCGGCGACGAGACCGGCCTGCTCCGCACGCGGGCCAAGGACGAGATCGAGCGGTTCGGCCGCCGGCTCATCGACGACGAGCAGCTGAGCACCCGCGTCGACACGACGATCTCCAACATCGCCGCCTACGCCGTCAACAACTACGGGCACGAGGTCGCGACGATCATCTCGGCGACCGTCAACCGCTGGGACGGCAAGGAGACCGCCGACCGCATCGAGCTGCACGTCGGCCGCGACCTGCAATTCATCCGCATCAACGGCACCGTCGTGGGCGGGCTGGCCGGTCTCGTCATCCATGCCGTCTCGACGGTGATCTGAACCCTCGACCCTGTCTGGAGACTCAGTCCACAAGTGTGGACAACCTGTGGGTAACTTCGGGTGAACTGTGGGTGACGGGCGTCACAGTGTGGACATCTCAAACAGATGCCGTGCGATGGCTGACTTACCCCGGCATGGCAGGCTGAAACCATGAGCTCCGTGTCGAATCCATCCTTCACCCGCGTCCGGCTGAGGGAGGGATACCGCATCGAGGACGTCGACGGGTTCCTGGCGGGCGTCCGCCCGTTGCTCGACGGACGGCTGCCCAACAACGAGCTCGCCGACCGCATCGAGAGCGTACGGTTCGCCCCGGTCCGGCTGCGTCCCGGCTACGACATGGACGAGGTCGACAGCCACCTCGAGCAGCTGCTCACCCTGGCATCGCAGGGGCACCCGCGCATCTGACGTCCACCAGAGCGCTCGCGGGGACACCGGGGTTCGGCGTCCGGTTGACCCTTTGCTAGAGTTCAGTGCTGCACCGCGCTCGTCTCGAGCGCATGTCCGGGTGGCGGAATGGTAGACGCGCTAGCTTGAGGTGCTAGTGCCCTGTTAGGGGCGTGGGGGTTCAAGTCCCCCCTCGGACACAAGGCCTGACCTGCGGAAACGCCGGTCAGGCCTTTTTGCATGCACACCACGGGCACGCGGACGCCTAAACTGGTCTTGTGATTGCAGTGAAGTCCAACACGACCAGCGCTGGCTGCGAGCGATTCAGGGTTCGCTACCGCGAGGGCGAAGGACGCGCCGTCAATCCCACATCGCGGACATTCGCAACCTGTACTCAAGCCGACACTTTCCGCAAAGAACTCGACGCTCTCGGCTGGAAGGAAGCTACCGAGCGAGACGACAACCGGCGCAACAGCACAGGGGTAGTCACGCTCGAGGAGTACGCCAACGACTACTTCGACACTCTGGCGAATGTCACAGCAGGGACGAAGATCTCCTGCCGCCGGATTTACGAGCGCGCCTGGTCGAGGCCGCTCGCCCACCAGCGCCTCGACGACATCGAACGCATGTCCATCCAGCGCGTGATCGTGAGCCTTGGTGATCTCGGAGGGCAGGGGTCAGCCGCCTGACAGGGGCTCGGCAGCAGGTGGTTCTTGGTACAGACCAAGCACCTTCAGTACGTAGTCTTCGACATCCGGGGTTTTCTTCTCGAACGCCGCATCTTCAGCGCCCTGCGCACGCCATCGGGACAGCGCCGCGATCATCTGCGCAATGTGCTTGCTTGCTTTCGAGCCGTCTTTCAGTGTGTCGCCCTTATAGCCCGCAAACCGCTGACCCTGAAGGCTCACCCATCCAGCGACGTGCGGATGGTCTCCGATCTCGCGCACTACAAAGAGCGTGAGCGACTCTCGGTATGGTTCCGCAGCAGCGCGCTTGTCTTCCGCCGATGTGCCAGGCTCGCGAATCACGCGGACAGCCGCATACCCGGCCGACACTACAGCGGCGATCGATTCGGATACTCGTGCTAGGCGCGCGCGGTTATCTACAGCGTCGGCCTCGAGTCTCGAGTCCTTTGCCTCACCTCGTCTGGTCAGCGTGAAGACCAGTAAAGCGCCAGCAAGTCCGACCAAGGCGGCAAGCGAGCCTTGAGCTAGCAGTTCGAGCCAGTAGCCAAGTCCTGTGTCTGGTTGTTCAAGCACGACCCGAATTGGCTCAACTGGCGATGGCGCGCTGGGCGGAGTCGGCGTTGGTGCGTGCATTCGGCATTCATACCGCACGTCCGGCCCTACGCGTTCTGTTTCGACCAGCGGCGACGTGTGGGCGCTAGATCACCACGCCACTGACGTCATGTTCGTTCGGTGCGAGATCGCATTCATACCTACTCCATCGCAGTTCTTCGCCACGTGTCTGAGCCGTCGCGAAGAACTGCTTGACGAACTTGATCTCGGATCCGCACTCGGGGCATTTGAACGGCGTCTTCTGACGGTCATATCGGACACTCATCCATCGAAAGTAGCCGAGACCTCCGACGAACCGGGACGCAAGCTATACCGAGTCGGAGAGCATCTGGCTGCGTCTCGGCCCATTCGTGCGGCATTCAGAGTTCGTGCACGTCCGCCGCTGTTCCGCGCCCGCGCCCGCGCACAGAACCGACACGACGACGCGCAGACCACCAAGACCGGAGCCGACGCCGTCGCCGTCATCAGCGAGACCGCTGTCGAGCTCCTCGCCCCCTGTGTGCCGAGCTGCGCGCAGCGCACGACGACCTCGCCGATCTGCGTACCGAGGTCCGCAGTGTCCGCGCCGAGCTCGACGAGTACCACCGCCGCTACGGGCCGCTCAAGCCCGCAGCTGCCACAGACTGACCCGCTCTTCACCCTCAGCCTGCCGTCTTCGACGTCGGGCTCCCACCCATGCCTAGGAGGCAGTCATGACGAACACCCCAGCCCAGGCGCTCACGCGCGCGAAGGCGTAGGTCGGACCAGATCGGCTCGTGCCTGGCCGAGTGCATCAACCCGGCGTACAACCCGCCGCTCCCGATTTCGGGCCCGTGGACGTTTGAGGGCAACGGCAAGGCGTGGGCCTACAACTACTGGCTCGCGGCGGTCGAGCACGGCAAGGTCGTCAAGACGTCCGACCCGACGAAGATCCCTGCCGGCGCGCTGCTGTTCCACACCCCCCGGAAGGGCGCGACGACCAACGGCGGCAAGGCTGGCCACGTCGCCATTAAGGCCGACGGCGGCGGGGGGCTGTACGAGATCTCCACGGACCAGCCCCGCAACGGCCGGTGGGGTCGCGTGAAGGTCGCCGACGCCGAGCGGGCCTGAGGCAAGAAGCTCGTCGGCTACATCATCGTCACAGGCGACGGCGTCCGCCTCATGCCCGACCCCGTCACGGCAACCCCGAAGCCGCCCGTCTTCGCTCCGGCCGCGCCTGCGTGGTTCGGGATCGACCTCCGCAACCTCGCCGGCTTCGACTTCGTCCGCGGCGCGAAGACGATCGAGCAGCGGATCCCCGCGATCGTCAACGACATCGCGAAGGTCGGCCGCGACATCGTTTGCGTCCTCGAGCTCCCCAACCCGCAGGTCAAGAACTTCACCCGCCGCATGGCCAAGGCCGTCGCCGCGCTCGTCGGGTCCGTCGCCACCGCGCTGCTGGCCGTCTACGCCTCCGACACCCCGGTCAAGAAGGTGCTGACCGTCGTGGCGATCGTCGCGACAGTTGTCGGCACGTGTGCCGTCCCGAACCGGCCGGCCGCCAACCAGTTGGAGCCAGAGCTCGCGCTCGGCGACGAGTCCGCAGCGTTCGACGATGAGCTGCCGTGAGCGACTCGCCGGTAGTCGTGGTGCGCGAGGGCTGGGACCGCCGCGAGGAGGTCGGGGACGCGAAAGCGCTGCTGACGTACCCGGCCGGAGTCGTGTCCTTCGAGCACGTCTGTGACCGTGGTGGCCGAGGTGTCATCGTGTGCGCGCCGCGGCTGCAGTTCGAGGGTGGACACACGCTCACCCGGTCCGATGCCGACAGCCCGGCGACCGTCCAGCCGTCGATCCTCTGCGACGACTGCGGCACGCACGGCTTCGTCACCGACGGCGTCTGGCGGTCGTGCTGATGAGGTTCGTCCGCAACCTCGCCGCCTTCATCGGCTTCGCCGTCGAGGACAGCATGCTGGTGAATCTAGGCTGATCGTTTGTGACGACGCGATTCGTGACGTGCTCGCCGCCACCGGCGCCACCTTTTCGGGGTATTTCGGACGGAAGCAAGCGCGGCCTCAACGTCTTCGCGCGACTTCCATCCCTCCCAAAGCGTTGCCGCGACCCAGCGGAGCAGTACTACGAAGATGATGAGGTATCCGAGACCTGATCCGACTGTCGGCACCCATTGCGGTAGATCCAGCGAATTGCCGTCATCTTGGTTCGCGGAGGGATCGATGAGCGACGTCAAGTCTTCGGTGTAGCCACCTACCACGTCCCTGTATTCGTCAGCCGATAGCAGGCATTGGGCAGTGTCGGGCGTGGTCGACGGCTGGCAGTACCAGTGTCGGCGATCTCCGATTTCCGCCGCTACGAGCACGACGATTCGTCCAGTGCTTTCAAATGAGATGATCGAGCCGGGGAAGGGACGCGGGTCTCTGTAGTCAAAATTGGGCCGAGGTATGGCCCCTGACTCGTAGGCTTTCTGTTTAGCAGCGATCGCCGGCGCAAGGATGGCCACGACGGCGACTAAGAGCCACGCGACGGCGGTACGGTCTGACTTCGTGAGGATTCTAGGAGGTCCGTTTGCGGCGTGTCGTCGGGGCACGGGGAGAACGTATCGGGACCGGGGTGCATCGCGACGTGTTCTGGAAATTTCACGATTGTGGGGATTCTTTAGGGCGCGTGGCACCAAGTACATGCTCAAGCGGGACGAGCACCACGATGGTGATCGATACCGCTGGCCCCTCGGGGCCTCGTCGCGCCCGTCGGTCCACTAATCCACCGACACGCGCTACCGGATCAAGCTGGCAGGAAGGACTCGATGCCCTAGAGCCTCGCGCCATTCGGGATGACTATCTTCACGGTCAGCTTTCGCACTTGTAGGACGAGCCAGTCGTTCGCTGTCGTCGATCGCGACAGCACATCTGGGGGTTCTCCGCTGCGACCGATTTGTCGCAATCGGCCCCTACCGTCGCAGTCATGCAGCTCACCGCCACTATCCGCACTCGCCCCGCCGAAGGAGCCAAGAAGGGCGACAGCCTCGCCATGGAAGTCCTCACCGAAACCGCCGACGACTACGACGCCGCCCTCGCCCAGCTCGACGCCCGCGTCCCCGACGGATGGCAGAAGCTCTCCGTCCGAGCCCACTGAGAGTGGACGCAGCAGCGGGTTGGCAGTCACTCATGTGGTGAGGCGGTCACGTGTTCTATCGCGTAGAGCACCCGGCAGTCGACGGAGCCGCAAATGCACCCGCCCCCTTGATCGCGAGGCTTGTGCGTCTTACCGATGAACTCGACCTTGGCCTGCCATTGATCACGAGATCGAAGTGCGAACCGGACCTTGGTCCGCGCCTCCTTCAGCTCCCGCTCGTTTCTGTTCAGGAGCTTTCGCATCTGGTGGTAAAACTCTCGGACTCGGTCGAAATCGGTGACCAACCGCGTCTCTCGTCTCTCCGATGATTCGCCATGAATTGCGTAGTGCTCACGACAGTCGTCGCAGTAAGACCGACCGGCATTCTCGTCCTGAGGTTTCGCCCTGAATGGGAGCTGGCAGCACGCGCAGAGGCCCCGTGACACATCCAGTACGCGGCGGGGTTGATCCGAGAAGGGGTTGTTGAGACGGCGTGTCGGCATGGATAAACGCTATCGCCGCGCTCCGACAGTCGTGCTCGATCCAGCGTATGCATGTGAATAGGTACATGTCACGGCACGCCGAGGGTGACGAGAGTCGTCGTTCAGTCTTACCGTCGGGCTATCTCATCCAGCGAGATGCACGACCTTCGAAATCTATGTCCGAATCCGTGTGTCCCGTGTGCTCACGCAGCGCCGCCTCGTGGAGCTTAGGTCGTCTATGCACTGACTTTTATGCTGCAATTCTAGTGCAGAACGCTTCACTGCTGACTTGGCGCTACGGCATCCAAACGAATTCAAGTCCCCCCTCGGACACAAGAACACAACCCCGCTCAGACCACGGTCTGGGCGGGGTTGTTTGTGTGGGCGGGGTCCTTGACTGCGTTGGGGATCGCTTGTCAGGGTGTTTCCTTCGCGGCGCGTCTCTGTAGGTCGTTGCGGCTGCCGGGGTGCCGCCGGTGGGCACGGTCACGTGCGAACATCATCGGGGCCGCGGCTGCGGCAGACCGTTGCACGCAGAGCGGCCACACGGACCGTCCTGCTCCAGGGACCGCGCACGTCAGAAGGTGGACACGATGGCCAGACCCAACACCCTGTCAACGCGCATGGCTGTTGTCCTGTGCCTGGCCGCACTCCTCGTCAGCGGCGTTCTGGCGGCCGTCGTGGCCATCCAGAAGGCGACCTCCCACTCCGTCGAAGCCAAGGAACAGAAGCAGAACGTGGCGGACGCCAAACGGGTCTTCTCCTACCCGACCGGTGCAGTCGAGACCTGGAAGCGGGCGCGAGTGTGCCCCAAGCTGCAGGCCTACTGCGACGACCCTTCGGTACATGCCGCAGCAAAGTTCAGCCTGACCATGACACCGCAGGAAGTGTGCGACAGCGCAGTCGCGTGGGCCACCCAGGCCAAGATGCAGACGATGAGCGTCGTTCCGGAGGAAAGCACCCAGCCGTTCACGCCCGAGACCGCCCAGCAGCTGTGCGAATCCAGGGGAAGCGAGAGCCTCGTGTTCGCCCGCACTGTTCCCGGCCGCCCACGCATCCCGTTCACGGCGGAGGTGTACGTGGTCGGTGAGCCCAAGCCGGGCAAGGCACCAGAGGACAGCGCTGGGCTGTTCGACATGTACCTGGGAACGACTGAGCGCTGACCAAGACCCCCGCGTTGCGGGGCGGGGGCGCGAGCCCGGGCTGCCTCACGATGACGCCTCTTGCTGCGGCCGCGTACCTCGACCGTCGGCTCGCCACGGTGCACGACGACCGGTCCCAGCGAAACCGGCCGCCATGGCCTCGACCTGATCCCTCCTCCTTCGGAAGGGGGATGTTTGTCGTGGTCGACGAGGTGAATCACCTCGGGGTGATGACGCAGTCGCTCTGCGTGAAGACGCTGACGCCGGACGTGGCGTCGTAGGACGACGTCGCCTCGAACGCCGAGATGTATGCGCGCGCGCCCGCTCCCGTCGGGCTGTCGTACTCGGTGCTCAGAACAGTGCTGAGATTCGTTGCTCTGTCATCGGGCACCGGCACGAGGCCAGACGCCCGGACCGCCGCGTCGAACGCCTCAGTCACCTCGTCGCCGGGGAATCGCGCTCCCTCCTGCACCGAGTAGCGATTCTCCCTCTGCCATCCGGGCTGCTCGTCGCAAGGACGGAACGCGCTCTCGGACTCCCAGGACACCTTTCCTGCGAGCGCCTTCTTGAGCGACTCGTCGAGGGCGTCCTGCCTGGCAACGACTTCAGGTGGCAGCGACGTGGGTTTCGGCCCGTTGACCTCGACGGACGTCGGCTCCCGGCGCTGGCCTCCGACGTCATCGTCCTCGTGGTCGGGATTGAACGCCGCCACCATGGCACCGATTCCGATCACCAAGAACAACGCCACGACGATGCCGATGGCAGCCGTAGTCCTGGGGTGCATCACGGCTGCTGGCACGACGCCGGGGAACTCCCGTGCGATGTCCTCGTCGCCGTAGACGCCACCGACTCGCACGCCCAGCACGAACACGATGTCGTCCAGGTTGTCCACGCCCCACTGCCGCTGGTCCAGTCGCGCGAATCCGCTCGGAGTCCAGAGCACCACGTTGGCCGCGAACGAGGTCACGCCGAGCGCGAGGTACTGGAACGCTGCGGCTTGCATCTCATCGTCGACTCGCAGGGTGACGGTCTTGCCTCTCCAGTTCCGGGACCTGACGGCCCCGTTGGCTGGATCCAGCGTCAGCTTCTTCACCAACATGCCGGCGACGGGCAGCGCGCATGCTCCTATGAGCGTCGCGATGAGAAGGAGAGTCGCGACAACGCCAAGTCCCCTGAGAAACGCGATCGTGGGGATCCCGAGAAGGAGGATGGCCAGGAGGAACTTTCGCGAGCCGTCGAACTCGGACCAGAACGTCCTGAGCGTGGGTCGAACCGTCAGGACAGGCAGACGGGCGGTCGTTCTACCTGCGAACGCCTGCTTGTACGCGTACAGGTTCTGGTGATGTGCGCACACCAGATTCCCGTCGGTGCATCCGCAGTCAGGGCTGAACGTGTCATCAGTCTTGTCAGGCATGCGACTCCTTGTCCGTGGGGTCACGAATTTAGATGTTGGCCTGGATCATCGCGATGCCTGCCTTCTTGCGCGTCACGGCACGTCCCCGAGGCGGGGACCTTCGTCCACACGATCACGGTCGATGGGCCGTGCTGCTGATCGGCTTGCGGGGGCACGGTGGAGGCACACCGTCCTCAGGAGCAGCCATGACCACCACCCAACCCGTCGTCGTCGCGATCGTCGACAAGCAGCCGAGCGCACTGCGCGTCGCGGTCGACGAGGTCCGTTCGTCCGGTTCGCCCCTGCGGGTCATCCACGCGACAGGCTTCGCGCTCACGTACGCGATTGGACGCCAGTTCGGGTCCGCGGTCGCTTGACTGCGTGAAGCCAGCTCGCGTACCTGGGACGGTCTGAGACCGTGGAGAGCATGACGTCTTCCCCTCATGCACTGATCGTCGGAGCCACCGGCATCTCCGGCACCGCCCTCGCCGAGCGCCTCGTCGGTGAGGGCTGGGACGTCACGGGCCTGTCCCGCAGCCGGACGCTCGACCTGGACGGGGTGACAGACGTGCGGGTCGACCTGCAGTCGGCCGATGACACCCGTCGGGCGCTCTCGGGCCAGGCGTTCACGCACGTCTTCATCACGGCCTGGGTGCGGGGTGCGACCGAGGACGAGAACATCGCCGTCAACAGCGCGATCGTCCGCAACCTGCTCGACGCCGTCCGGCCTGCCGGGTCGGTGCAGCACGTCGCGCTGATGACGGGCCTCAAGCACTACATGGGCCCGTTCGAGGCGTACGGCAAGGGCGAGGTGCGCGACACCCCCTTCCGTGAGGACGAGGAGCGCCTCCCGTACCCGAACTTCTACTACGCCCAGGAGGACGTCCTCTGGGAGGCCGCGGCGCGCGACGGCTTCACGTGGAGCGTCCACCGTGCGCACACCGTCATCGGCACCGCCGTCGGCAACGCGATGAACATGGCGCAGACCCTGGCCGTCCAGGCGGCGATCTGCCGCGAGCACGGCCGACCATTCGTGTTCCCGGGCTCGCAGACCCAGTGGGACGGTCTGACCGACATGACGGACGCCGGCCTGCTGGCCGAGCACATGCAGTGGGCCGCGACGACGCCCGAGGCGGCGAACACCTCGTTCAACATCGCCAACGGTGACGTCTTCCGCTGGCGCTGGATGTGGCCCCGCATCGCCGAGCTGCTCGGCGTCGAGCCGGAGGGGTTCGCCGATGCGCCGCGTCCCCTCGAGCAGCAGGTGGCCGGGGCGGCGGACGACTGGCAGGTCGTCAGCGAACGCCACGGTCTGGCCGTCGAAGACGTCGACCAGCTGGCCTCGTGGTGGCACACCGACGCTGATCTGGGCCGTGACTTCGAGTGCCTGACCGACATGCGCCGCAGCCGGCAGGCGGGGTTCAAGGAGAGCCGCACGACGGTCGACTGCTTCGCGCGGGTCTTCGACGACCTGCGACGTCGCAACCTCATCCCGCCGCTGTAGTCCCCGGCTCGGGACGGGTCGTCCCGACCCACCCACCGAGCAGGCGGGCCGTGAGGACGGCCGCGACGGCCTCGGCCGCGAGCAGGCCGACGAGGACGAGCAGCTGGACCTCGGCCGCCTCCGCGGGGGAGGCGCCGCCCAGCAGCAGGCCGACGAATGCGCCGGGCAGCGTGACGAGCCCGGCGCTGCGCGTCTGGTCGATCGCCGGGATCAGCGCGCGACCGGCTGCCACCCGACCCAGTGCCGCGGTGGCCTGCCGCGGAGTGGCCCCGAGGGCGAGCCATCCCTCGACCTCGCCCCAGTCGCGGGCGTCGCAGCCGATGCGCCGCGCGGAGGTGGCCGTCGCGGCGACGACCATGACGCCGAGGTAGAGCACGACCCATCCGGGGTGTCGGAACACGAACGCGATGACGAGCGCCACGACGACGAGTTGGACGGCTCCTCGGGCGACCGCCACGACGGCGTCGGCCCGCACGCGCACGCCGGCGACGGTGACGGTCAGCAACGCGATGGCCAGGAGCACCGCCACCGCAGCGGCGGAACGTGCCGGGTCGAGGGTGCTCATACGAGCAGTGTGCCGCGGCGAACCCCGTCGCGTAGATTGCGGCCATGGCGAGCTGGCGACGACCGACCAACGCCCCGGACAGTCACGGGGCGTGGCTCTGTCCGTGCTGCGGCCACCGCACGCTCGAGGGCGCTGGCGACTACGACCTGTGCCCCGTGTGCTTCTGGGAGGACGCCGGCGATCAGCTGCGCTGGCCGACCATGACCGACGGGCCGAACGGCATCAGCCTGATCGAGGCTCAGCGCACCTTCGCCGAGGTCGGAGCGTGCGCGCAGGCGTTCGTCCCGCAGACGCGCGATCCCTGGCCGGGCGAGGAGCGCGAGGCCGGGTGGCGGGTCCTTGACCCCGAGCTCGACGACTTCGAGTGAGGACCTGACGACCCTGACAACGTCCCGTGGCCCGAGCATCACGAAGCCTTGTACTGGTGGCGGCCGACGTACTTCCGCCGTTCCGAGAACAGGCGCACCGGGCCTGCGCCGCGACGACCGCCGTCGAATGCGGCGGAGACGATGATGGCGCGCATCATCGAGGTCGCGCCCGAGACGGCCGACATCGACCTACGCATCCGTCAGCAGTGGACCGAACCCGCGGTCATGCCGTTTTGCGGCGAGCTGGCGAGCTTCGTCGCCGAGGCGGCGCTGCGCGGCGACACTGAACTCGCCCTGCGGATCATGGACGAGCTCGAGGCCGGGCTCGCGAGCGGCGACGGCTACGCCGGCACCTGCGTGAGCATCGGCTTCCTCGAGCCGCAGTACGACCGGGGCGAGGACGGCGAGGCGTGGCCGCCGGCCGAGAGTCTCGGCTTCCGCACCGAGGAGATGGCCGCGTTCGTCGACTCGTGGCCGAAGCACGTCAGGGCCGAGCTGCGACGTCAGATGGCTTACGAGGCCAAGGCCGAGCGCCGCGAACGACGACTGTGGGGTCCTCCGCAGCCGGACGGATCGTGGCGGCCGACGTACCGCTGGAAGCTGAGGCACCCGATCCTGTGGTGGAAGATGCGACACGCGGGCATCAGCTTCGCCGGGTGACCGGCTGATCAGTCCTGGCGGCGCACGAGGATGTCCTGCCAGTCGGCGGGCAGACGCTCGGCAGGCCCCGGCGCGGACTGCGTCACGGGGTGGTGGTGCGGTGCGACGAGCTCGGGGCCGTCGAAGGCGTTCTGCGACGCGAAGTCCCAGAACCAGTCCTCGCCGGGCTCGAAGCTCTGCATCACGGTGTGGCCCGTCTCGGTGAAGTGGGCAGTCGCATGGCGCGACAGTGAATCGTCGCAGCAGCCGATGTGCCCGCACCGCGCGCAGCGTCGCAGGTGGAACCACCAGCCGCCGGTCTGCTCGCACTCCACACAGCCGGTGCCGGTGGGCGGCACCTCGGGGACGAGGTCGTCGGTGTCGATCTGCACGGTCATTCCTCCCGAAGGTCTTGGCTCGACCCGGCTGGGGTGCCGACGCCATTCTTACCTGCCGACCTCGCTCACGTCCCGTCTTGAGCGCGGATCATGCCGGGTGGACGGTCCGCCCACGGCGTCACTGACGCCCGAGGCGCGGTCGTCGAGCAGGTCGTCCCGCTCGAGCTACGAGTCGGCGCGTTCGTGCTGCGCCCGGGTCATCATGGCCGTTGCCACGGCACCTGTGATCGCTCCGACGACACCGATGCCCACGACCATGAGCACGACTGCCACCGCACGTCCTTCGGTGGACACGGGGTAGAAGTCGCCGTAGCCGATCGTCGTCACCGTGGCGCACGCCCACCACACGGCGTCGCCGAAGCTCGAGATGTTGGCTCCCGATGCATCGCGTTCGGCATCGAGCACCGCCACGGCCCCGAGCAGGACTGCTGCGACGGCGGACCCCGAGACGTAGACGAGAGCGCGGACGGCCAGGGTGTTCGATGCGGAGCGATCCATGATGCGCACCAGCGCCAGCAGCCTGAGCAGACGCAGGGGGCGCAGCATCGGCACAGCGATGAGGACGACGTCGTACCAGTGGCTGATCGCGTACTCGCCGCGGCGGTCCGCGAGCGACAGGCGAGCGATGAAGTCGACGGCGAAGGCGACCCAGACGGTCCACGAGACGATGCTGAAGAACTCGCGCCACCCCGTGTCCAGGCGCGGGTCGAGCACCGGCCACGCATAGGCGGTCAGGAAGGCGACAGCGAGCAGCAGCAGCGGAATCTCGGAACGGCGCTCCCAACGCTCGACACGACTCATCACACCATTGTCGCTGGTTCACGACAGGCTGTTCAGCATGGCCATCGCTGCTAGCCTCCGGTCATGATCGGCACAGTGCTCGCGCTCGGTGGTGGTGGCTTCTCGATGTCGGACGACGGCACGTCCGCGATCGACTACTTCCTGCTCGAGCTGACGGGCCGCAGTCGTCCGCGGGTCTGCTTCGTCCCCACCGCGAGCGGCGACGCCGACGGCTACAGCCAGTCGTTCGAGGCCGCCTTCGCGGGCCGAGCGGACACGTCGGTGTTGTCGCTGTTCAGCCACGACCCGTGGGGATGGAGCGACCCGGCGATGCTGCTGGAGCAGGACGTCGTCTACGTGGGCGGCGGCTCGACCGCGAACCTGCTGGCGGTGTGGCGGCTGCACGGCCTGCCCGACCTGCTGGTCGAGGCGGCGGCGAACGGCACGATCCTGGCCGGTGTCAGCGCGGGGATGAACTGCTGGTTCGCCGGCTCGTCGACCGACTCGTTCGGGCCGCTCGCACCCTTGACCGACGGGCTCGGCCTGATCGACGCGACGGCGTGCCCGCACTACCTCGGCGAGCCCGGGCGGCGCGAGAAGTACGTGGGCTGGGTCGCCGATGGGTCGCTCGGTGACGGGTATGCGGTGGACGACTTCACGGCCCTGCTGTTCCGCGACGGGTCCCTCGTCGAGGCGGTGTCGGAGCGTCCCGGCAAGCCTGCCTTCCGCGTCGAGCGGGTGGACCACGACCGGGCGGTCGAGATCGACCTCCCGGTTCGAGTGCTGCCCAATCAGACCGTCAGCACCAGTCCGGCCGCGAAGACCAGATAGAACCCGCCCGCGTAGAACAGCTTTGCCGCAGTGAACGACTTCTGGTGCATGACCCACAGCAGGTAGCCGACCGAGGCGAGTGTCGCGAAGCCGGCGAGCATCAGCGGGGTGTCGAACTTCCAGCTCGTGAAGCCGATGCCGATCGCCGACGGAACGGTTGCCTGGATCATCATCGAGCCCGAGATGTTGGCCAGCGCGAGGTTGGCCTTGCCCTGGCGCACCCAGATGATCGCGTTCATGATCTCGGGCAGCTCGGTCGCGATGGGCGACAGCAGCAGGGCGACGACGACGGCCGGGAGCCCGAGGGCGGGGCCGGCCCACTCGAGCTGCTTCACGAACACCTGCGATGCCGCGAAGATCACGACCAGGGAGCCGATGGTCTGCGCCACGACGAACCACGTGCCCGGGGTCGCGGTCTTCGGACGCAGCTTGAGCGGCTCGAGGTCATCCGCCGACGCGTCCTCGCCGTCGCTGGTCATCTCGCGGTAGAAGTAGACGCCGTACGCGGCGAGGAACAGCAGGCCGAGCCACGGCTTGATCGCGAACGCGACGAGGCCGAGTGCCACCTTGAACGCGAAGATGCTCAGGAACCAGACCTGGTCGCGGGCGAGACGGCGGGTGTCGATGCCCTCGTCGACGCGCAGGTCGTGGCCCGCCGGTGCGGAGTCGCCCGGGCCGGCCATCGCCAGCGCCTTGGCCCGGGTCTTGCGGAACCGCAGGAACAGCATGGCTCCCGTGACGGCGTACGCGAGCGTGCCGACGACGAGCGGGCCGCCCATCGCGGCACCGACGGCGATGTCGTTGCCGTTCTTCTCGCTGCCGAACAGCACCGCCATGAGAGTCACGACCGACTCGGGCAGCGCGGTGCCCGCTGCGGCGAGGATCGTGCCGACGGCGACGCCGCCGACCTTCATGCGGACGCCGAGCCACTCGATCGCGTTGACGAACCACTCGCACGACAGGTAGATCGCGACGGCGCAGACGACCAGCAGGAGCACGTGGACCATGCGTCCGACGCTATGGGCGCGCAGGGCCGGGGCAAACGGCGTCTCCCCAACAGCAGAGTTCGGGTTTACGAACTCTCGGCTCCGACGTGCTCGCACGACGGGTAGTGGCAACCGTCCGCGACGGCCCGGTTGACGGGCGGAGTCGAGCCGATCCAGAGCGCGGCGACGGCCTGCAAACCCAGGTCGAGGGTCGTCGACCCGTCCGCGGTGTCGACCCGCACCTCAGTGGCACCGCCGAACGGCTTGAGGCCCGTCACGGTCAACCCGACGTCGAGCACCAGGCCGTGCTCGGCGAACCAGCGCAGCAGCTCGGGGTCGTCGTCGTCGATGCGGACGACGTGCCCGCCCTCGCCCTCGCCGAGCTCGCCGAGGGGACGCGCGACGGGCCGGTGCAGGACGCCGTCGGCGGTCGGGATCGCGTCGCCGTGGGGATCGCGCCACGGGTGACCCAGCCGCCGGTCCATCCGGTCGAGCATGAGGTCGGAGATCGCGTGCTCCAGCACCTCCGCCTCGTCGTGCACCTCGTCCCAGCCGTAGTCGAGTGCCGTGACGAGGTAGGTCTCGATCAGCCGATGGCGTCGCACCATCCGCAGGGCCCGGGCGAGGCCGGCATCCGTGAGAGCGACGGCACCGTAGCGCTCGTGCTCGACCAGACCGTCGTCCGTGAGGCGCTTGACCATCTCCGAGACCGAAGACGTCGATGAGCGGAGTCGGGCCGCGATGTCACCGACGGTGCGTGCGCTCTCGTCCCACTCGCCGACTGAGAAGATCGCCTTCAGGCAGTCCTCGACCGCAACCACATTGCGTCTGTTGGCCACCCCGAGAGGATACGACAGCGCGCTTGACCGCTGCTGGAACACTCGCGGCATGGATACCGTGCGTGCGTTCGTCTACTACCGCGAGAACTACCTGATGGGCGTCGCCCGCCCCGGAGCCCTGACGTCCGACGGCAGCCACCTCACGCTGCAGTCCAACGACCTGCAAGTCGTGTGGCAGGCGCCTGTGAGCGACGTCCGGGTCAAGAAGGGCATGGGCATCCTGACCGTCAGCATCAAGGGCGAGAAGGCGTCGATCCTCACGGCGGTCGGCGGCAGGACGTCACCCCGGCCCTCCGACGAGCTCACGGCGCTGCTCGAGTCGGGTCATGGGATCGCCGACGCTCCGTCGGTCAGGGACGCTCAGTACGTCTCGTGGCGGGGGATGCCGAGCGTCGGGGCCTACGCCCAGGGTCAGAAGGCGCTGCGCGCGATGTTCGAGTCGCTGGGCGTGCTTGACTGACCGCGACGGCGACGGCTGGAGCGCCCTCCACCGTTGCGCGCCGGAGTAGCGTTTCAAGGGTGACTGCACCCACGACTCCCGCCCCGTCCATCTCGACCGCCGGCGAGCTGCGCGCCTCCGGGCACGTGCTCAAGACCCTGCGCGCCGAGATCCGCGACAACCTCCTCGCCGCACTGCGAGAGGGCCGCGATCCGTGGCCCGGCCTGCACGGCTTCGAGTCGACCGTCATCCCGCAGCTCGAGCGTGCGCTGATCGCGGGGCATGACATCGTCCTGCTGGGCGAGCGCGGGCAGGGCAAGACCCGCCTGCTGCGGACGATGGTCGGCCTGCTCGACGAGTGGTCGCCGGTCATCGACGGGTCCGAGCTCGGCGAGCACCCGTACGAGCCCATCACGACCGGCAGCCTGCGCAGGGCCGCCGAGCTGGGCGACGACCTGCCGGTCGCGTGGCGCTCGCGCGACGAGCGGTACGCCGAGAAGCTGGCGACCCCCGACACGTCCGTCGCCGACCTCATCGGCGACGTCGACCCCATGAAGGTCGCCGAGGGCCGTAGCCTGGGCGACCCGGAGACCATCCACTTCGGGCTCATCCCGCGAAGCCACCGCGGCATCGTCGCGATCAACGAGCTGCCCGACCTCGCCGAGCGCATCCAGGTCGCGATGCTCAACGTCATGGAGGAGCGCGACATCCAGATCCGCGGCTACGTGCTGCGGCTGCCGCTCGACGTGCTGGTCGTGGCCAGCGCCAACCCCGAGGACTACACCAACCGTGGCCGCATCATCACGCCGCTGAAGGATCGCTTCGGTGCCGAGATCCGCACGCACTACCCGACCGAGCTGGTCGACGAGGTCGCCGTCATCCGGCAGGAGGCCGAGCTCGTCGCCGAGGTGCCCGACTACCTGGTCGAGATCTTGGCCCGCTTCACCCGCGCGTTGCGCGAGTCGTCCGCGGTCGACCAGCGCAGCGGCGTCAGCGCACGCTTCGCGATCGCGGGTGCCGAGACCATCGCCGCCGCGGCGATCCACCGCGCCACCCGCCAGGGAGAGGACGTCGCCGTGGCCCGTCCGGTCGACCTCGAGACCGCGGTCGACGTGCTCGGGGGCAAGATCGAGTTCGAGTCGGGCGAGGAGGGGCGCGAGGACGAGATCCTCGACCACCTGCTGCGCACCGCGACGGCCCAGACCGTCCGTGAGCACTTCCGCGGCATCGACTTCACGCTGCTGGTCGAGGCGATCGAGAACGGCGCGATGGTCACGACGGGCGAGCAGGTCACGGCCCGCGACTTCCTCACCGGGCTGCCGACCCTCGGCGAGTCCGAGCTGTACGACGAGGTCGGCGACCGCCTCGGCGCGACCAACGACGGCCAGCGTGCCGGTGCGATCGAGCTGGCGCTCGAGGGGCTCTTCCTCTCGCGCCAGATCAGCAAGGACAGCGGCGGCGGCGAGACGATCTATGGCTAGGGCCAATCGCAGGCTCACCCGCGCGTCCCGCTACGGCAGGTACGAGGGTGGCCCCGATCCGCTGGCACCGCCGGTCGACCTCACCGAGGCGCTGGCGCAGATCGGCGACGACGTCATGGCCGGCTACTCGCCCGAGCTCGCGATGCGGGAGTTCCTGCGTCGCGGGGGCCAGGACCAGACGGGGCTCGACGACCTTGCGCGTCGTGTGCAGGACAAGCGCCGCGAGCTGGCGCAGAAGCACAATCTCGACGGCACGCTGCAGGAGATCAAGGAGCTGCTCGACAAGGCGGTGCTGGCCGAGCGGGGCCAACTGGCCCGCGACGTCGAGATGGACGACGCCGACCGCACCCTGGCCGAGATGCAGCTCGACAACCTGCCGCCGTCGCCAGCGGCGGCCGTCAGCGAGCTCAACGGCTACGACTGGAGGAGCAGCGAGGCCCGCGAGGACTTCGAGAAGATCAAGGACCTGCTCGGCCGCGAGATGCTCGACCAGCGCTTCGCCGGCATGAAGGACGCCCTCGAGAACGCGACGGACGAGGACCGCGCCGCGATCAACGAGATGCTCGGCGACCTCAACCAGCTGCTCGAGCAGCACCGCAGCGGTGAGGGGACGCAGGAGCAGTTCGACGAGTTCATGGCCAAGCACGGACAGTTCTTCCCCGAGAACCCGCAGACCGTCGACGAGCTGCTCGACACCCTCGCGCAGCGCTCGGCCGCGGCCCAGCGGATGCGCAACTCGATGACCGCCGAGCAGCGGGCCGAGCTCGACCAGCTGGCCCAGGAGGCGTTCGGCTCGCCCGAGCTGATGCAGTCGCTCGCACAGCTCGACGGCAACCTGCAGGCGATGCGTCCCGGCGAGGACTGGGGCGGTTCGGAGCGCATGGACGGCGACGAGGGCCTGGGCCTCGGTGACGGCACCGGTGTGTTCCAGGACATCGCCGACCTCGACTCGCTGGCCGAGCAGCTCGCCCAGTCGTACAACGGCTCCCGGATGGACGATCTCGACCTCGACAAGCTGGCCCAGCAGCTCGGACCGGAGGCCGCCGTCGACGCCCGCACGCTGCAGCAGCTCGAGCAGGCGCTGCGCGACTCCGGCACGCTCAAGCGCGGCTCGGACGGACAGCTCAAGCTGACGCCCAAGGCCATGCGGCAGCTGGGCAAGGCGCTGCTGCGCGACGTCGCGAACAAGATGTCCGGACGCCACGGCGCCCGCGACGTCCGTCAGTCGGGTGCCGCCGGCGAGCGCTCGGGCGCCACCCGCGAGTGGGCGTTCGGCGACACCGAGCCGTGGGACGTCACCCGCACGATCACCAACGCCCTGACCCGCACGGCGGGTGAGGGCGGGACAACCGGTGCCGGCGTCCGGATCGAGATCGGCGACGTCGAGGTGCAGGAGACCGAGGCCCGCACGCAGGCCTGCGTCGCCCTGCTGGTCGATACCTCGTTCTCGATGGCGATGGACGGTCGCTGGGTGCCGATGAAGCGCACCGCGCTCGCGCTGCACACCCTCATCAAGAGTCGGTTCCGCGGCGACGACCTGCAGCTCATCGCGTTCGGCCGTCATGCCGAGGTCATGGACATCGAGCAGCTCACGGGCCTCGACGCGATGTACGCCAAGGGCACCAACCTGCACCACGCGCTGCTGCTGGCCAACCGGCACTTCCGCAAGCAACCCAACGCCCAGCCGGTGCTGCTGATCGTCACCGACGGCGAGCCGACGTCGCACCTCGAGAGCAGCGGCGAGGTCTACTTCGAGTACCCGCCGCATCCGCTGACGATCGCCTACGCCGTGCGCGAGCTCGACAATGCCACGCGGCTCGGTGCGCAGACGACGTTCTTCCGTCTGGGGGAGGACCCGGGCCTGGCCCGGTTCATCCAGTCGATGGCGCACCGTGCGGGCGGCACGGTCGTCGCTCCCGAGCTGGACGATCTGGGGGCCGCGGTGGTCGGCTCGTACCTCGGCTCACGCACGTCCCGCGGGGGAGCAGGAGGCGGTGGCCTCGACGGGATGTGGGGCGGCGGTCGCGGCTTCTGGGCCGGCTGACTGTCGTGGTCAGGACTGTTGGTGCTCCTTGCGGAAGTCCTCGAGCTCGTCCAACAGCACCTTCGCGGCTCGCCGGCTGATCTTCTCTGAGCTCCGCTGACGCAGCCAGCCGACCAGCTGCGTTCCGGCGATGAAGTCGACGTCCTGCACGCGTGCTGCCGGCGGAACGTCGTGACTGATCGGTCCCCACAACGCGACGAGGGGCGTAACGACGACCGACCGCTCATCGGCCCTGCGACGAGCCGTGTGCTCGCGCTTGAAGTACCCGAGGTGTCGCAGGACGGACGTCGCGCGCCCCGCTGACTTGAGTGCCGCCCCGGCCGATCGTTCGATGTCGCTGCCGATCGTGCTGCTGCGCCACTTGGAGTCAATGGCGACGAGCCCCCCTCCCCGGGTGACGACGAGGTGGTCGATGTCGCCCCCTGAGACCGTGATGCTGTCGACCCATCCCCAGATGAGCCTCCGGCGCTTGGCCTTCTTGAGTTCGTCCCGGGTGAACGTCTCGCCGAAGTCACCGCGCATCTGTCGGACGGCATCTTGGTTGGCGGCGATGAAGGAGATGCGGAGCGTGAAGTAGAGAATCGCCACGATGGCTGCGTGGAGGGCACCCAGTAGGTACGTCACCACGGGGCCGTCGCCGAAGGCGTGGAGAAGCGCCCAAGTGCCGATGCTGAAACTGATGATCTCGACGGCGACGACGACCACGATGCTACGCCGGTTCTTGCGCAGGAAGGCACCCCACAGCGATCGAAGCTGCCTGCCCGAGTAGGTGCGCGTCGACGACATGCACAGATCAGATCACCTGGCAGGGTCACCAACCGGTCGGTCAGGCCTCGCCGGCGATGAGGAACGTGTCGCCGGACTTCTCGAGCTGCAGCGTCACGGAGTCCTCGCGGGGATCGTCCTTCTTCTTGTACGAGTACGTGTAGGACACCCGCAGCGTGGCGGGATCGGCTTCGACCTGCTTGACGTTGACGTCGGTCACGTCCTTCCAGAAGCCCTTGTATCCCTTGATGCCCTTGCTCTCCTCCTGGAAGGCGGGGGTCAGCAGCGTGAAGCCCGTGTCGGGGTCGCTCGCCGCAGTCGTCAGGTAGTCGGCCACGAAGCCCTCGAGCGCCTGAGCGGTGACGCCGTCGACGGCTTCGGGCTCGGTCGGGGTCGCGTCCGTGGCAGCGGGCTGCTGGCTGGTGCCCGTCGCGCTGGGCAGGTCGTCCGCGGGGTCTTTGCCGTCGCCGCGCCCGAAGGCGATGAACGCGACCAGCGCGACGAGGACGCCAGCCGCCGCGACGGCGGCCCAGAACGCGGGAGGACGCCTGCGCGCGGCGGGTGTGGCGACTGGTGCCGTCGGCGCAGGTGCCTCCGTCGCGACCGGCGGAGCGAGCGGACGGAACGCCGTCGTCGGCACGGGCTCGGGGGCGGCGGTAGGTGTCGGCGCACTCTCAGGAACCGGCGCGGCCACGGTGTCGGTGAATGCGGCGAACCCCTGCGTCGACTCCAGGTCGATCGTCGGCACGGGGCTGAGTGGCTGACCCGCTGCGGTGGCCTCGACGGCGTCCATCGTGGGACGCGCCGCGGGGTCGTGCTGCATCATCGACGCCACGAGCGTCGTCAGCGGGTCGTTGCCGTCCAGACGCGGGGGCTCGTCGTTCACGATCTGGTACATCGTGCCGAGCACGTTGTCGCTGACCGCATAGGGCGGCTGGCCCGACAGCGCGTGGAACAGCGTCGCGCCGAGCGACCAGACGTCGCTGGCGCTGGTGGCCGGGCGGCCGCTGGCGACCTCGGGCGACAGGTAGGCGGGGGAGCCCGTGACCATGCCGGTCTGCGTCAGCGACGCATCGGCTTGCGCGCGGGCCACGCCGAAGTCGGACAGCTTCGCGACCCCGGCGCTCGTGAGCAGGATGTTGGAGGGCTTGACGTCGCGGTGCACGATGCCGTGGGCGTGCGCAGCCGCCAGGGCACCGGCGACCTGCCCGGCGATGGAGGCGAGCTCGGCGGGCGGCACGAAACCGCGGTCGGCGATCAGCGCAGCGAGGGTGGGCCCGTCGACGTGCTCCATGACGAGCCACTGGTAGCCGTCCTCGTCGACGAGGTCGTAGACGGCGACGACGTTCTGGTGGTTGATGCGGGCGGCGAGGTGGGCCTCGCGCTCGGCGCGCTCGAGATCAGGGGCGACGCCGCCGGCAGCCATGCCGATCTGCTTGATCGCGACGTCCCGGTTGAGGACGGTGTCGTGGCCGAGCCAGACCGAGCCCATGCCGCCGCGACCGATCTCGCGGTCGAGCTCGTACCTGCCTGCGAGCATGCCGCCGCCTCCTTGATCGATTCAGTCCTCGTCGGTCCAGCTCCCGACGTCCCAACATAGGCGCTGGCACCACGACCTGCCGGGCAGGTGCGAAAATCAGGCGTGTGACCCAAGACCGCGAGTTTCAGCCGCTGCGGCGGGGCACCTGGACCGGTGCCGATGGCCTCGTGATGCTGGCGATCTTCATGGTGCTCGCGGTGGTGGCCGTTGTCGCGCTGCTGGCCGACCAGGACTGGTGGGCCGCCCCGGCGCTCTTCGCCGTCGTCGTGGGCGTGACGGCGCCCATCGCCTTCATCGCCGTCTGGCGCCATGGCGTCAGCCGGACGATCGTGGTCACGCCCGACACCGTGGAGCTGGTGAAGGGTGGGCACCGCAGCACCGTCCGGACCGTCGTGCACCGGGACGTCGAGAGCTACGGGGCTGCGTTCGCGCCGGTGCTGCGCGGCTGGACGACGAACGCCAGCGACCGGATCCTCCTGATGACGGACGGTCGGGAGAGCATCTGGGTGCACCCGTTGTGGGGTGCCGAGACGCAGCGGGCCATCGCGGCCGAGCTCGGGGTGCAGCTCAGGGAGACGCCGGCGAGACGGTTCGAGCTGAAGGCGTCCGTGGGCATGCGGTCGCCGTTCGTGGAGCGCAGACCGTTCGTCTCCGGCCTGCTCCTCGCACTGTCGGTCGTCGTCGTGGTGTTCGCGGTGGCGGCGGCCGCCGGGCTGATCGACTGAGCGGGAGCAGGATCACCAGGTGTCGATGGCGGCACCGCTGCCGGTGAGCCGTCCGTCGCGGGCCGCGGCGGACACGAGCTGCGCCACGAGCCCGCGGGTCTCAGCGGGATCGATGACGTCGTCGATCTCGAAGTGCCGGGCGACGTTGAGCGCGCTGGCGTTGGCCTGCGCGTGGGCCGTGAGCTCTCGCACCTGGCGCTCGCGCTCATCCGGGTCGTCGATCGCCTCGAGCTCCTTGCGCATCGCGAGGCGGACGGCTCCCTCCAGGCCCATGGCGCCAAGGTGTGCGCCGGGCCAGCCCACGGTCATGAGCGGCTCGTGGGTGCTGCCGCCGAGCATCGCCTGGGCCCCGAGGCCGTAGGCGCGCCGCAGGACGACGCCGATGAGGGGCACGCGCATGCGGGCGGCGGCAACCAACAGGCGGGACGTGTGCCGCACGAGTCCGGTCTGCTCGGCGTCGGCGCCGACCATCATCCCCGGGGTGTCGACGAGCGAGACGACCGCGAAGCCGTGGGCATCGCACAGCTGCAGGAAGCGGGCGGCCTTGTCGCCGGCGTCGGCGGTGATCGCCCCGGCGGTGTGGCGCGTGTCGTTGGCGATCAGCCCGATGGTGCGGCCCTCGATCCGTCCGAGCGCCGTGACCAGTTCCGGCGCGAACGCGGGGCGCAGGACGGTGACGCTGTCGTCGTCGCAGAGGGTCTCGATGATCGGCAGGACGTCGTACGCGGTGCGCTCGCCCTCGGGGACGGCTTCGCGCAGCGTGGCCTGCTCGGATGCCGTCCAGTCGTCGACCGGTCCGAGGAAGTAGCCCAGCAGGTGCCGGGCCTCGGCGACGACGTCCTCGCCGTCGACCACGACGTCGACCACGCCGTTGGCGGTCATGACGTCGATCGGACCGACGTCGGCGGCGGCCACGTCGCCGAGCCCGCCGCCGGCGATCATCGCCGGGCCACCCATGCCGAGCGACGCTTGCGGGGTCGCGACGATCAGGTCGGCGCAGCCCGCGATGACGGCGTTGCCGGCGAAGCAGTTGCCGTCCACCACGGCGATGCGCGGGACCCTCCCCGACAGACGTGCCCATGCGGCGAAGGTCGTGACGTCGAGCGCCGAGACGAGCGGGATGTCGGTGTCGCCGGGCCGTCCGCCGCCACCCGAGGCGAAGAACACGGTCGGCAGCGCGAGCCGTGCGACGACGTCGAGAAGCCGGTCGGTCTTGCGGTGGCCGCGCATGCCCTGGGTGCCGGCCATGACGAGGTAGTCGTACGACATCACGGCGCAGGCGTGGCCGTCGACGGTGGCAAGGCCGCCCACGATGCCGTCGGCCACGGTGCGGTCGAGCAGGTCGTCGACGCTGCGGCGCGAGGCCTGCGCGGCGGTGACGAAGCGTCCGTACTCCACGAAGCTGCCGGGATCGACCAGGGCGGCGACGTTCTCGCGGGCGGTGCGCCCGCCCCGCGCGTGGAGCCGATCGACAGCGTCGGGGCGGGCCGCGTCCTCAGTGAGGGCACGACGGGCGAGGAGGTCGAGGAGCTCGGGTCGGATCGTCACGCTCGCACGCTAACAGCCGGGTTGCCGGGGCCCGGGGTGACGATCAGGCGAACGCTGCGTGTCGTTCCTTGACTCATTCAAGTTTGGCCGTAATCTGGTCACATGCCCACCGCGCCGGAGATCGAGCAGCTCATCCGAGCCGCCGAACTGCGCGTCACGCGGCCCCGAGTCGCGGTGCTCACCGCGGTTCACGAGCACCCGCACGCCGACACCGACAGCCTCATCGGGGCCGTCCGTGCCGAGGCCGGCGACGTGTCGCACCAGGCGGTGTACGACGTCCTCAAGGCGCTGACCGGGGCCGGCCTCGTCCGGCGCATCCAGCCATCCGGCTCGCTGTCTCGCTACGAGGCACGCGTCGGCGACAACCACCACCACGTGGTGTGCCGCTCGTGCGGGTCGATCGCCGACGTCGACTGCGCCCACGGCAGCGCGCCGTGCCTCGTCGCGTCGGACAGCCACGGCTACGACATCGACGAGGCCGAGGTCATCTACTGGGGCACGTGCCCCGCCTGCGCCGCGACCCGCGCCTCTTGAACTGTTTCAACGTCTCCACTCCACCACTCCGGAAGGAACCACATGCCCGAGAACCAGCACCACGACGCCGTCGTCGGCGACATGAACGACGAGAGCAACGAGGGCGTCGCGAAGTGCCCCGTGATGGGCGGTGAGCGTCCGCACCCGACCGCCGGCTCGGCCAACCAGGAGTGGTGGCCCAACCAGCTCAACCTCAAGATCCTGCGCAAGCACCCCGTCGTCGCCAACCCCATGGGCGAGGAGTTCGACTACGCCGCGGCGTTCAATGCACTCGACCTCGACGCCGTCAAGGCCGACCTCGCCGCGCTGATGACCGACTCGCAGGACTGGTGGCCCGCCGACTTCGGTCACTACGGCCCGTTC
This sequence comes from Aeromicrobium fastidiosum, assembly GCF_017876595.1. Lineage (NCBI taxonomy): Bacteria > Bacillati > Actinomycetota > Actinomycetes > Propionibacteriales > Nocardioidaceae > Aeromicrobium > Aeromicrobium fastidiosum. Next base: position 2,897,856 of record NZ_JAGIOG010000001.1, read on the forward strand.
TTCATCCGCATGGCGTGGCACAGCGCCGGCACGTACCGCACGAGCGACGGCCGTGGCGGTGCCGGGGCCGGCATGCAGCGCTTCGCCCCGCTCAACAGCTGGCCCGACAACGGCAACCTCGACAAGGCCCGCCGCCTGCTGTGGCCCATCAAGAAGAAGTACGGCGCTGCGATCTCGTGGGCCGACCTCATGATCCTCACCGGCAACGTGGCCCTCGAGACGATGGGCTTCGAGACCTTCGGCTTCGCCGGTGGTCGCGCCGATGTGTGGGAGCCCGACGAGGACGTCTACTGGGGCCCCGAGAGCGAGTGGCTCGGCGGCGACGAGGGCGGCAAGAAGCGCTACACCGGTGATCGCGAGCTCGACAACCCGCTCGCGGCCGTCCAGATGGGTCTGATCTACGTCAACCCCGAGGGCCCCGAGGGCGTCCCCGACCCGCTCGCCTCGGCGCGCGACATCCGCGAGACGTTCGGCCGCATGGCGATGAACGACGAGGAGACCGTGGCGCTGATCGCCGGCGGTCACACCTTCGGCAAGACGCACGGCGCGGGCGACCCCGACCAGTTCGTGGGCCCCGAGCCCGAGGGCGCCTCGATCGAGGAGCAGGGCCTCGGCTGGAAGCAGTCGCTCGGCGACGGCAAGGGCGACAACGTCATCACCAGCGGCCTCGAGGTCACCTGGACGTACCACCCGTCGCGCTGGGACAACGAGTTCTTCCACATCCTGTTCGGCTACGAGTGGGAGCTGTTCAAGAGCCCCGCGGGTGCCAACCAGTGGCGTCCGGTCGGATCCGCCGGCTCCGACATGGTGCCGCTGGCCCACGACGACACCAAGCGTCGTGAGCCCCGCATGCTGACATCCGACCTGGCGCTGCGCTTCGACCCGATCTACGAGCCGATCGCGCGCCGCTTCAAGGACGACCAGGCTGCCTTCGCCGACGCGTTCGCCCGCGCCTGGTTCAAGCTGACGCACCGCGACATGGGCCCGATCCAGCGCTACCTCGGCCCCGAGGTGCCGCAGGAGGAGCTGCTCTGGCAGGACCCGCTGCCCGTCGCCCCGGCCGAGGTCATCGATGCCAACGACATCTCGACCCTCAAGCAGGCCATCGTCGACACGGGTCTCACGGTCTCGCAGCTCGTCACGACGGCGTGGGCCTCGGCCTCGACGTTCCGGGCGAGCGACAAGCGCGGCGGTGCCAACGGTGCTCGCATCCGTCTCGAGCCGCAGAGCGGCTGGGAGGTCAACAACCCCGACCAGCTCGCGTCGGTGCTGCGGACGCTCGAGGGTGTCCAGACGGCGTTCAACGCCGAGGGCGTCAAGGTCTCGCTGGCCGACGTCATCGTGCTCGGTGGAGTCGTCGGTGTCGAGCAGGCTGCCAAGGCTGCCGGCCACGACATCACGGTGCCGTTCACGCCGGGTCGCACCGACGCGACGCAGGAGCAGACCGATGTCGAGTCGTTCGCGGCGCTGGAGCCGGCGCACGACGGGTTCCGCAACTTCCTCGGCAAGGGTCACCGCCTGCCGGCGGAGTTCCTGCTGGTCGACCGCGCGAACCTGCTGTCGCTGAGCGCTCCCGAGCTGACCGTCCTCATCGGTGGCCTGCGCGTGCTCGGCACCAACTGGGACGGCTCGTCGCACGGCGTGCTCACCGACGCGCCCGGCACGCTGACGAACGACTTCTTCGCCAACCTGCTCGACATGGGCACGACGTGGAAGGCGACGTCCGACGCCGCCGACGTGTTCGAGGCCCGCGACGACAGCGGCGCGGTCAAGTGGACCGGCACCCGCAACGACTTGGTGTTCGGCTCCAACTCCGAGCTGCGCGCCATCGCCGAGGTCTACGCCAGCGACGATGCCAAGGAGAAGTTCGTCCGCGACTTCGTCGCCGCGTTCGACAAGGTCATGAACCTGGACCGCTACGACCTGGTCTGATCGCTTCGGTTCGCACAGAGCCCCCGCCAGCGTTGATGCTGGCGGGGGCTCTGGCGTTGACCTTCTGCGCGGTGCCTTCGAACTCTCGCGCGGCGTGCACGGTGAGCGCGTCGAGCGCGGTCTTGGAGCTGGAGGCGACCATCGACGGCTGGCCCGACCAGGCTCCTTCCTCGCCGATGGACCCGCGCCTGCATCGCTCATGAGCGATGTTGGGCGACGTTGACCACGTGGCCATCAGGACTTCGGACGAAGAACCGGCGGATGCCCCATGGTTCGTCGGTGATCGGGTGGACGATCTCGTAGCCACGCCGCTGAGCCTCCTCGTAGGCGGTGTCGACGTCATCGACCTTGATGGTCATGGCGGAGTCCTCTGGTGCCGTCGCATCCCGTGTCACTACCTGGACGCACGCTCCCGAGTCCGCGGAGGTGAACCGGGCCACCCAGCCCTGGTTCATTCCGTCGTCGGTGAGCCCGAGGAACCCGAAGAACTCCCTCGCCCGCTCGATGTCGTCGGTGTGCAGGTTGGCGATGGCTTCTACTGCTTTCATCGTTCAAGTCTGGCACCGCCTCGACGCAGCAACCACCCAGCAGCGGTCGCTGTTCGGTTGTCGATCGGTTGTGCACAGGCTGCGATCGCAGCGAAAACGGGGTGTCGGTGGCGGCGTCTAGGTTGGATGTATGGCCACCACCGCAGCTGTTCCGATCGACGTCTTGACCGACGTCGTTCGTGAACGTGCGCGGGCCGAGGCTCGAGAGGTCGCGTTGATGCTGGAGTTCCGCGATCGTGAGCTGGAACGGATCGAGGCGGAGGCTGAGTCGCCGATGCGGCGGCTGGTCGAGCGTGGTGCGATCGCGTTGGCGATCGGTGAGGCGATGGGGTTCAGCGAGGGGCAGGTGCAGCACCGGTTGTCGTTCGCCGACACGGTCCGTGATCACTCGCCGACCACGTGGAACGCCTTCACCGACGGGCGCATCGATTTGGCGCGGGTGCGGGAGATCGGGCACACGATCAGTCAACTGAAGCGGGCCGAGTCGGTGCACCGCCTCGACGCCAAGGTCGTCGAGTACGCCGAGACCCACACCGTCGCGGAGCTGCGGGCTTGGTTGAAGCGGTTCGTGCGCAGGGTTGAGGCCGACCTGGCCACAGAACGGGCCGAGGACGAGCGGGCCAAGCGGCACGTGTCCGTGCAGCACGGTGATGACTCGATGGGGTTCCTGGGCGCGTACCTGCCATCGCATGAGTTGGCTGCTGTAGCTGACCGGCTCCGGAAAGAAGCCCGCCGGCCGGCCGACCCGGGCGATAACCGCACTGTGGCGCAGCGCGAGGCTGACCTGGTCGCCGCCTGGCTCCTGGGATCGGATGTCGCCGAAGGTGTCATCGATGCGAACATCGGCGTCACCATCGACGCCGACGTCCTGGCCGGCGCGAATCCTGGGTTCGCGGAGTCCACCGACGGCACCTGGGGTGTCCCGGCTGCGTGGATCGCAGCGGTCATCGCGTCCGGGTCCACGTTCTGGCACCGGATCGTCGTCGACCCAGTCAGTGACGACGTCCTGGCCCATGAGTACGTGGGTCGGTTCGCCCCGGACGTCCTCAACATCGCCCTCAGGTTCTTGTACGGGACGTGTCAGGGCCCGGGATGCGTGGTCCCGGCCGAACGATGCGACATCGACCACCGAGTTCCCTGGCCACACGGCCCGACACGGGGTGACAACCTCGGGCCACTGTGCCGAAGACACCACACCTACAAGGGGCATGGGCTCCTGCACTGGAGCACCAGACCCCAGCCGGAACGACCGGCAGCCTGAACACGGCGACCCGTGTAGCGCTCGTGACGACGGCGTGGGCCTCGGTCGCACCGACGCGACGCAGGAGCAGACCGGCGTCGAGTCGTTCGGGCTGATGGAGCCCACGCACGACGGGCTCCGCAACGTCCTCCGCGTTTGCTGCCAACGCGAAGCACCTACTCGCCCAACAGGCCCAGGTCACGAAGGGCGCGAGCCGTGGCCTCCAGCGCATCGGAGCTCGAGCGCGGAGTCCAGCCCAGGACGGTCCGGGCCTTCTCGCTCGAGACCCGGCGCACCTTGCCCAGCTCGCCGACCATGCCGGCCATTCCCGGGTCGGTCCTGGCGGCCTGGTGCACGGCCTCGTCGGGGAGCAGAGGCAGCTCGGGGAGGTCGTGTCCGACCGCGGCACGCAGGATCCGTGCGACCTCCTGGAACGTCAGCGGTTCTCCGGTCGAGGCCAAGAACCGCTCGCCGGCGGCCGCCGGGTCGGTCATCGCTCGGAGATGCAGGTCCGCCGCATCGCGGACGTCGACCACTGTCGTCGCGAGCCGTGGAACCGCCGGCATGGCGGTCATCATCTGGTGCGCGAGACCGGTCGAGGCCGACAGGTCTGACGTCAGGGGAGGGCCGAAGATGCCGACGGGGTTGACGACCGCGAGCTCGAGGTCCCCACCCTCCGAGTCCATGAAGTCCCAGGCGGCCCGCTCCGCCAGGGCCTTGGACCTGATGTAGGCGCTGAGCGGCGCGTCGACGTTGGTCCACGTGTGCTCGTCGAACGCCTCGTCCGTCGGTTCGTGTCCGTAGCCGACGGCGGCGAACGACGACGTCATGACGACCCGGTCGACACCGGCGTCACGCGACGCGCGGAGCACTCGCAGCGCGCCTTCGCGAGCGGGGCGGATCACGTCGTCATCGCTGTCGGGCATCGCCGGTGGGAATGGGGAGGCCACGTGCAGGACGAAGCGGACTCCCTCGACGGCGTCGTTCCACCCGTCGTCCTCGGACAGGTCGGCCACGACGAGCTGCAGAGCATCCCCGCTCTGAACCCCGGCCGAGGCCAGCGCTTCACGCAGCTCGTCCTCGCGGCCCAGGTCACGCACCGTGGTCCGTACCCGATGGCCGGAGCCGAGCAGCTGAGCAATCACGTGAGTGCCGAGGAAGCCAGTGCCTCCTGTGACGAGCACCTGGTCGTCGGTCATGGTGTTTCTCCTCTTCGCATGGATTCAGTCGAAGGTCAGCACGAGCTTGTCGTGCGTCTCGCCCGACTCGAGCAATCTGTGTGCCTGGGCCGCCTCCGTGATCGGCACTACCCGCCGCCGCTTGAGGCGCAGTGTCCCGGCGGCGAGCATCGGCACCGTCACGGCGAGCGCGCCCGGCGCACGATCGGGGCCGGGGTGCGACATGAGCGCCCCAGAGGACGCGACCTCTGGACCGCCGGTCAGGGTGACGACCCTGCTGGGGTCGCCGACAGCCGCGACGGCGGCCGTCAGACCGCCGCGTCCCGCCGCGTCGATGACGGCATCGACGCGGCGGGCGACGCGGTCGAAGACGTTGTCGTCGTGTTTCACGAACTCGCCGCCGAGCTCTCGGACGAGCTCTGCATCTCGCTGGCGTGCCGCTCCGACGACGCGGACCCCGTTCGCACGGGCAAGCTGCACGATGATCGATCCGACCGAACCTGCAGCACCCAGGACGACCAAGGTCTCTCCCCGTGCGGCGTGGCTCTGGAGCAAGGTGCCGACCGCTGCCTCGGCGGACGCCGGCAGCGCGGCCGCGTCGATCCAGCTCACCGACGGGGGCTTCGGATGCCAGACCGATGTGCGCACCAGCTCGCCGTAACCTCCCTGGTCAGCGAGCAGCGCAGCGACCTCGTCACCCACGGCTGCATCGGCACCGATACCGACGGCCTCGACGACCCCGGCTGCCTCGAAGCCGAGGACGTCTCCTGCGCGCTGGGGGAAGACGGCGGCCAGGTGACCCGCGCGGATGTGAAGGTCTGTCGGGCCCACCCCGGCCGCCTTGACGCGGATGACCACCTCGCCCGGCCCTGGCTCAGGGGCCGGCACCTCCTGCCACTCGAGCACGTCGGGCGCACCGAACTCCGTCATCACCATCGCGTGGGACATCTGTTTCTCCTTCGTCATGCCAGTAGTCGGTGACACAGGCGTGCCAGGGCTGCGCGCAGCTCGTCGTCGGGCAGTGCGTCGAGCGCGCGAAGCGCTGGTTTGAGGTCCTGCAGGAAAGCCAGGCCAGCGAGCTGATCGACGGTGGGCTGACGATCGAGGACCGCCGCAGCGAACCGGCCCATGAGCGCGTCCACCCGCTCCTTGACCTCCGGCTGCGCCCGCACCGCCGGGTCGGCGAAGTCGACCGGGGCGACCGTGCGGTAGGCGGTGACCGCGTTGTCGACATAGGCGGCGATCATCCGCTCGCGGCGCACCTCGCTCGAGGCCTCCGACTCGAAGGACTCGAGCAGTGCCTCCAACGCGGAGACCCGCTCGTCCAGGAGCGCATGGAGGATCGCCGCCTTGGTCTTGAAGTAGTAGTAGACATTCGCCTTCTGGACGCCCATGGCGTCTGCGATGTCCTGCAGCGACGTGCCCGCGAACCCGCGGTCGGCGAACAGCTGCCGCGCGGTGTTCAGCACCGCCTGCTTGGTGCGCTTGGCCTGCTCGGCTCTCGTCATGGGTCCCACTCTACATTTCATTAGCCAATCGACAAGTGAAAAGTTCGGACGTGCGCCGTGACCGGGCAGGCAGCAAAGTCGCTCGTGACCCGTGTAGCGTCCGGGCGTGGCCAGTACCCGCCGATCGAAGGCCCGCCGACGAAGCTCGTCGCCTCGGGGTGGCAAGGCGCCAGCGCCGCTGCCGGTCGCGGGGCCGGGGGAGCGCCTGTGGGTGCTCGACGTCCCGTACGGGACGCAGGTCGACGGTGCTGCCTGGCACTCGGCGGTCAAGACTCACCTGTTCGTGGGGCGCGCGCTGCCGGTGCACCTCGAGCCGTACGCCCCCACAGCACACACGCTGGGGCGGTTCATCGAGAACTCCCTCAACCCCGACGACCCGAAGCCAGGCCCTGAGCCGACGGGTGCTCTCGAGCCTCGGAGGATCCAGTTCGAGGCCGCAGACGCGATCGCCGAACGCGCCGCCGCCGGTGGACGGCAGTTCCTCCTGGCCGACGAGCCGGGCGTGGGCAAGACCATCTCGGCCGTCCTCGGCGCGACGGCAGTCGGTGACCTTCGCGGTGCCCGGCGCGTTCTCGTCGTCGCCGATCGTCCCGCTGCCATCACGATCGGGCACTGGTGCCGGACGATCACGGCGCTGGGTGACGGTGGGCTCGAGTGGGTCGTCATCACCTGGGACAGGCTCGACAAGGTCAAGGACCACACCTGGGACGTGATCATCGCCGACGAGGCCCACGCGCTGCGCCGCACCGAGACCAAGCGGTGGAAGCTCTGGGCGACGATCTCGGGTCACCGGTTGCCGCACGACAAGGCACCGTTCGTCATCGCGACGACCGCGACGCCCGGGCACACGCCGCTCGAGCTGCCGTACCTCGCTCCCGCCTACGCGCAGGTGCTGGGGGAGCCGATGCGGGAGTGGACGTCTGCGGCGAAACCGGGCCCCGCGTTCGCCGCCGCGCTCGAGCGTCACGGCGTCGGGGTGGAGCACGGTCGCTACGGCGCGACCTGGACGACCGACCCCGAGCGGCGGGCGGCAGACCTCCGGCTGGTGCGCGGCTGGCTCGCCGACGAGCGTCCCCCGGCGATGCTGCACCGCGCGGCCTCGTGGGGGCCGGTGCCGATCTCCGGCATGCCGGTGACGCTCACGCCGATCGAACGGACCGCCTACGAGGCCGAGTGGGGAGAGTTCTGCCGCGAGATGGACCTCGCTCGGCGCGGACGCAGCGTCGCGAAGGGACGAGCTGCGCTGCTGCGGTTCCGCCAGAAGGCCGGGCTGATCCGGGTCGACTCGACCGTGGCCTGGATCGCCCAGCAGGTGCAGGCTGAGCGGCAGGTCGCGTGCTCGGTCGAGTTCGTCACGACCGCCGCCGATCCCATCGTCGACCGGTTGCGCGACTCCGGCATCGAGGTGGCGACGATCTACGGCCGCGACCGGTTCGACGTCGAGGCAGAGCGTCTCCGGTTCCAGACCGGTGGGGCCAAGGTCTGCGTCTTCACCACCGTCGCGTCCATCAGTCTGCACGCCGGCGAGACCCTCGCGGACGGCCGACAGGCCAGCACCCAGCCACGAGTCGGCATCTTCCACCAGGCCCGCTTCTCCGGCATCGCCGCACGACAGGTGACCGGCCGCACGCACCGCGATCACCAGGTGTCGCCGTGGCACATCGCGTACGCCGAGGGCACCGTCGAGGAACAAGTCGGCAAGGTCATGGTGGAACGGATCGCCGCCGCCTCCGACTCCGTGGGCAGCGACACCTCCGGCCTCACCGACCTCGCGGCGCTGCTCGGTGCCGACTGGCTGCCGCCCGCAGCGATGACGGCAGACGCCTGACCAGCGTTCGATCGGCCCTCGACTATCGTTCGGGGCGATGATCACTCGACGCGACGCCGCCCAGCGTCTGGACATCCCGCTGGAGATGGCGGCCCGCCACGGACTTCCGGCGCACCTCACGGAGGACCAACTGAGCGAGATCGAGGGCAACCCGCCACCGTGGCTCGTCCAGTCCCGCACCAACCGCACCAGCAAGAAGCCGGTCTGGGTCGATCTGGTGTGCGACGTCTGCGGATTCAGCGAGAAGGCCAGGCCCAAGAAGTGGTGGCCGACGTTCACCTACGTCAGCTGCGACTCCCACGACTCGTCCGAGCTCCCGCCCCCGCGTACCAGCGACCTGCGCGCCGAGGTGCCGGGAGTCGGCAGCAGGTTCATCGGCTGGGTCGACACCACGCTCGACTGAGCGATCGTCGTCCGTCGAGCATGAACCTGACGCGTGCCATGGTCGACGAACGCGCCTCCCTCACCTGTTGCAGGACCCTAGCGACGCTCGAGCCCTGGCCGTGCTGCGCCGCTACTACGCATGGCCGACCGCGACTGCTTCACGGCAGACGACCTCGTGGCCGTCATATTCTTGTCGGTGGACGTGTCGGGCGCAGGCGGCCATCCGGCTGCTCGATACCCGAGCACAGGCGGTAACGGACCTGCCATCGGTTCTGGGTCCTGGCCGGGATCTCGTCGACGCGGCTGTCGAACTGTGGCCCGCCGACTGGGCGGGGGTGGAACCTCCACGACGCGCTGCTGACTCTCCCGGTGTCCGACCCACCACGGCGAGCAAGTTGCCGGTCCAAAGGAGGCCTCACCTACGTCCCATCTACGACTCGGCTCCTAGCCGAACTTATTGGGCCTCATCAACTAGGGAATTCGCTGCGAGCGCATCTGACCGCAGACACCTCCCTCCAAGAGCGCCCGGTGAGACTGCGACGAAACGCCGATCTCCTTGACAGGTCTGCGCCGTCAGAGTGATCGAAGTCGTGACCTGGATGGGCGGCAAGTACGGGTTCGCGGCTCTATGAGCCACGCATCCGAGGCCGGCCTCGTCCAATTCGAGCTTGAGATTCCCAGCGTCGATCTGCTCATCAACGCCGAGGAGAAGTTTGTCCGCGGCTGGGTTGCCACGTTCCGCAGGCCATCTGTGCCGTCAGCCTCAGTTGGCTCAGCTCCTCTGGTTTGCGCAATGGCTAGCCCGCGCGATTTGGCGCGGTTGGAGCGTCGAGACCCGTGTGGGCCGCATGCGATGAGATAGTGCAACGGTGCGAAACTGGCGGACTTTGACCGATATCGATTTTGAAGAGCTTTCGGCGGATTTGCTTGGTGCGGAGTTTAATACCCGCATTGAGCGTTTCGGCCGAGGAGCGGACGGGGGGATTGACCTCCGCTGGAGAATAGGTTCGGCGAAGTACGGGATTGCTCAGTGCAAGCATTATCTGGACTCGTCCTTTGGGCAACTCAAAGCATCCGCATCGAAGGAGATCCCGAAGGTTCGCAAGTTAAAACCAGCTCGCTACGTGTTCGCTACCTCGCGCGAACTTACCGTCCATCAAAAAGGCCAGATCTGTGATCTCTTTGATCCGTGGATGAGGGATCCCAGCGACGTCTTCAGTGGCATGGATCTGGATCAGTTGCTGGACAAGAACGAGACGGTCGACCGCAAGCATGTCAAGTTATGGCTAGCGACGGGCGCGCATCTGTTCTGGGCAATGCACCCCGAGTTGGCCTCGAGATCCGAAGCGTTGCGGGAGCGCATTGATCGAACAATCTCTAACTATGTTGGAATGGGCACATTTGAGCGCGCAAAGAACATTCTCGAAAAAGAGAAGGTTTGTTTGATTGCGGGGCAGCCTGGCGTTGGGAAAACGGTCTTGGCTCACATGCTTATTGCAGATCATATGCGGCGCGGCTTCGATGTAGTAGAGGTTTCCGGCGACATCGACGAAGCGTGGACTGCACTTGACCCTAATAGGCCCCAAGTGTTCATTTATGATGACTTCCTAGGTCAACTCGCGTTTTCTGAAAGGCTTGGGAAGAATGAGGATTCACGGTTGAGCGATTTTGTGGACAAGATTCGTTTTCAGAAATCAACGCGGCTCATCCTTACGACGCGCGAATACATCTTGCGCGACGCCCGGATTGCATACTCGCGCCTTGACGGGATTAGTCGGCGTGGTCGATATATCCTAGAACTGAAGCATTACTCCAGAAACGACCGAGCTCGGATTCTTTACAATCATGCTTGGCGTTCCGGGCTTAGTCCATCCGCCCTTTCGGAACTCTCGGATGGCGGGTGGAAGCGAATTATCGATCACCCGAACTTCAGTCCTAGGTTGGTCGAATACGGCACAAGGCTAGACTGGGATGCTAGCCAGGGATCTTGGCTCGACGCATTCGTGTACGCCCTCGACAACCCTTCGACGCTCTGGCGAAGGACATTTGAGAGTCACTTAACGGATCAGGACAGGGCCCTACTTTTCGTTCTCGCGTCGTTTAGTGGGTCCGTCGAGCTGGAAGCGGTCAAGGTTGCGTACCGAAGTCTCCTCGAACGGCTTTCACTTCCCTTCTCGTCAGCAGCGTTGAAGCGGTCGTTGGAAACGTTGGAGGGGACTTTTATCGCCGTAAATCAGGACCACCGCGGAGCGGTCGTGCAGTTTCACAATCCCTCCATTGTTGATTTTGTCCTCAATGAGTTGCAGGATGACACGGAGATGCAGCGCGACCTGATTCGAAGCGCAACTCACTTCGAACAGCTCGAACGTCTGTGGGCATCCCAGACAGCGACTACGACCGTCTCAGATAGGTCTGGCACCAGTGCATCCCGGTCGAAAGTGCTTAGCTCTCTCGCCGCCGCTGATTACTCTGCGGCTGCCGATCGCCTATACACTTGCGACCCGCTCGCACCACGCACGAATTACCACGGCAGCGCGTCCGAGTCGTTGGAGGACCGTTTCGCATTCGTAGTCAGTCTGCCAGCGGCGTGGCGACCGAAGAAGAAATGGCTGAAGTCGCACGCCGTTCACCTCCTCTCCCGCTGGACGAACCACAAAGGCGATAAGACGTTGGCGTATGACTTCATCTTCGGGGCGCGCTCCCAAGCGAGGGACTTCTTTCCTCCAGCTGCGGAGGCTGTGCTTGAGGATTGGCTGAAAGGTGAGCTCTCTGTCACGGAAGACTGGAGGCTCCTCGGTCTATTTCTAGCCTCCGAGGGAACCTATCCGCTGCCAGGCGATTACGCGGAGCGATTCACCGAGCATGCGGAGGCGGAACTCGAGCGCTGGGATCCTGCGCCGCCGGAGCTATCTACACTTAGATCATTGAGTGACGATTTCGGTACATATGACCTCGACGCTTACTTCGACGAGGCATCAGAGCGAGAGAACCAGTCAGACGAGGCCACGAGTGAGACCGCACCCGAGTCCGAGCGAGGGGCGGCCCGGGACCTCAGCGATACTGACTCCGCCATCTCGGCCTATTTTGATCGGTTCTGACGCCTTCCAGCTGGCGGTCTTGGGCGCCGTAGCGCCGCTGGATACCGTCAGAACGCGACGATCGGCAGCTCGCGGAAGACCACGACGGGTGTGCCTCCCGGCGCGATAGCCGGGATCCGCACCCGGTCGTGCCGCACCCCGACGCTCACGACGGGCAGGTCCCCGCACGAGCTGAGACCGACGCTGCGGATGTCCCCGGTGTCGGGCGGGCCGCCCATCAGCTGCTCGGTCATGTACTCGCGATCGGCGTCGGCCGTCTGCTCCGACACCCGCGGACCGCCACGTGTCAGCACGTCGTCGCAGCGCTCGCCGATGGATCTGTGGGCCGTGGCCCAAGGAGAGTCGGGAGTGGTCGGCGAGGGGGACGCCGATGGCGGCCGAGGATCGTCGCCCAACACCGCGCCCGCCGTGAACACCCCGGCCAGGATCGCTGCTGACACTGCGAGGCCGATCACCACCGGCTTCAGCTGGATGTCTGGTGTCACACTGCTGCCCCCTTGGGGCACGAGCGAATCGCCGTCGGGCGCCTTCGTCGTCGCTCGATCGTCCCCGCCGATGGAACAGGCTGTCAAGGAGGATTGATCGGCGCGCGCCGGAAGGCACAGGACTTGTCACGTCGGTGACAAGTTCTCCACCGCTCGAAGCCCGTCGCAGGTATTAATCACGTCATCGCAGAGAACAGGTCTAGCGTCCGGGTCATGACGATCGCGGGAAGCACTGAGGAACTGCTGTGGAACGTCTCGCATCAGGCGAGATGGGAGACGGGGCTGACCCGAAATTATGTCAAGGAGATGCACACTGACTTCACTGTCACGGCAGCCACCGAGCACGAGGAGACGACCACCGGCAATCTGCTGCGCCATCTTGCGTACTACGGACAGCAGGTAGGAGTGTTGGCAGTGCAGCACACCAAGCGCTTGGAGGGGGGCTACCAGCGGAAGGGGCGGCAGGTGCATGTCCCAAGCGGTGCGGACCTCGAGCTCGCGGTGGAGATCGGTCCCGGCCTGTGGCTCAATCTGTTGCTGCAGGCAAAGGCGCTGAAGGTGTCGAAATCCTCAGCAACGTACTCCAGGTGGTCTCCGTCGCAGAACCAGAAGCTGATCGACTGGGCCAACGCTCACGGTCGTGTCCCGGGGATGTTGCTCTACAACGACCTCTTTCCCCCCTTCGTGAGCTTGGCACCTCCTCAACACTTTCCGGACTACGCGTGTACAGCCTTCGGGGCGTGCCCGTCGGTCAGTCGGACGCAGTTGGGGGCGTGGGGAACCAATTCCCACTGCGTGGGCCCCGCGATGACGCCGGTGGGTATCAGCATGTGCCTCGACGAGGCGCTGATGCTGGCCGCGAAGGCGTCGCCATCTCTTCTCCGCGACTTCCACTTCCAGATCGAGCACCTCCTGCATGACGACGAGCACGGCCTCGCTGTCGATTCGACGGGTAGGACGCTGGGTGGCCTGGCCACCCCGAACCCACCTGATTGGGCGGCTCGTCTGCTGGCAGCACGGGATGCTCCCGCACCCGAGGTCCTCGATGTCGACCGGCCGGACATCGACGACCGTCCGGTCGAGGCAGCGGCGCGCGTCTCCGTCGTGATGCCGTTCTTCGATGGACGGTAGTCGATTGCCAACGGCGATGAACGTTCGTACTACTTCATACTGAGGCCCATGAGGAAGACCAAGATTGATCGTCGCCTGCTCAAGTCCATGGAGGACGGCCGGATCGCGACGATCGTCAGGGACGCTTTCGAGCTCACCTTCACCGACGGGTTCGTGCTCGCGTTGACGGACGACTGGGTGGTTCTGCACTCGCTCGACGGCGTGTACCTCGACGGCATCGTGATGCTGCGTCTGCGGGACATCTCACGGGTTCTGTTCCGCGACGACGACGCTTATCACCACCGCGCCATCGCAGCCCTCGGCGAGACGGTCACCGAGTTCACCTGCGACGACGACGTGAGCGTGTCCGACCTGCTCGTTCTGGCGTCAGCTCGAGACGGCATCTTCACCTTCTACTGCGAGGTGCTTGAGGACGAGCCCCTGATCATCGGCCGACTGATCGAGCTCCGCAAGAAGTCGTTCGACATCCACTACGTCGGACGCGACGGGGAGTGGGCACCTGAGATCGAGCGCTGGAAGTACCGAGACGTCACCCGCATCGAGGTGGGCGGTCGCTACCTCGACGCGCTCAACCGATTCGCCGACCCGTACTCAGGCGGCGGCACCGAGCCGTCCGATGATCTCCAAACGGCCGACGCCTGAGCCGTCAAGCAGCCATCTACCGCCGGAACGTCACGTGCGTCGTCCCGCTCTCGGCGACCTCGGTCGTCACCTGGTGGGTGAGCTCGAGCCCCTCGAGTCCGTCCCAGAAGCGGTTGCCGCGCCCCAGCACGATCGGTGCGATCGCGACGTGGAGGTCGTCGACCAGACCGGCGAGCAAGAAGTCGCGGGCGGTGCTGGCTCCGCCGCCGATACGAACGTCCTGACCGTCGGCGGACGCGACAGCCTCGGCCAGCACGTCCTTGATGGCGCCGCTGCGGAAGTGGAAGGTTGTGCCGCCCTTGGTCAGCGACGGCCGCGGTGCGGCGTGGGTCAGCACGTAGACCGGCATGTCGAACGGGGGCTCGTCGCCCCACCAGCCCTCCCAGTCCGGATCGTCCGGGAAGGTGTGCAGGCCGAACATGCCCGCGCCCATGATCTCGGCACCGACGCCCTCGAAGTACGCCCGCGCGTAGTCGTCCTCGGTGCTGGTCGTCCCTGCTCCGGTGGTGTCGCCGAAGACGCGCTCCTGCATCGTGCGGGTCGACGTGTAGGCCGCCATGAGACGTCCCCAGTCCTGGCCCATCGGGTTCTCCACATCGTGCCCGCCGGACGTGTAGCCGTCCAGGGAGATGTTGATGTCGGCGCGCACTCGGGTCATGTCGGGGTCCTTCGGCTGGGAGACGCGCCCATTGTGCACCGGGTCGCGGGCACGGCGATACGTTGGCGCCATGACGGATCAGCCCGGGTACGACGCCTTGGCGGATCTGTACGACCAGACGTTCCCCGACGGTTACTCGTCCGACGAGGAGCGTGCCGCCGTTGACCGCTTCGACACGGCGCTGGCCGACAGCGGAGCATCCGGACCCGTCGTCGACGTCGGCTGCGGCACTGGCCACCAAGCGCACGAATTGTCGACAAAGGGGTTCGACGTCATCGGTGTCGACCCGTCCGCCGAGATGCTGGCGCACGCGCGCCGCCGGTTCCCCGACCTCGCGCTCGTCCAGGACGACGCACGCCTCGGGTCGTTGGGCACCTGGCAGCTCTCCGGCATCCTCGCGAGGTACAGCCTCATCCACGTGCCGCCCGAGCAGCTCGCGGACGTCCTTGCCGCATGGGCCATGCGACTGAGGCCGGGCGGCGTCGTGATGACCGCGTTCCAGGCGATCGAGACGGATGCCGCGCACGACGTCGAGGAGTTCGACCACGTCGTGGCACCCGCCTGGCGGTGGCGGCCGGACGCGATGTCGGCGATGCTCGCGACCGTCGGCCTCGCCGAGCGCTGGCGCATGGTCACCCCGCCGGCCGACGGGTTCCGCCGGTTCCCGGAGTGCCACCTGATGCACGTCCGGACATCTCGGCGGGGCGCTGCACCAGCTCGATGAGCAACGGGTGGGCCGCCAAGGCACGACGCGCCCGGTGCAGTCGGACCCGCGCCGTCCCTGGGCGCATGCCCACGACCGACGCGGCGTCGGCGATCGACAGCTGCTCCCACTCGGTGAGTCGGATGAGCTCCCGATCGGGCTCCTTGAGCGATGCGAGCGCCTCACGCACCGCCCGCACCGACGGAGCCCCATCGGCGGACGCGTCGCCTGCCCGGCCGTCGTGGACGCGGACGCGCTCGTGCTCGGCCACACGTCGCCGGGACGTCGTTCGCTCCGCGGCCAGGAGCAGCCTTCGTGCCGTCCCGAACAGCCAGGCACGCCGCAGCTCCGCTGCCGGAAGGTCATTCATGCGGCGCAGTGCGATGACGAACACCTCGCCGAGGAGGTCCGCGCCCGACTCGCCGGCCCGGCGACAGAGGTACCCGTGGATCTCGCGTGCGTGCCGGCGGTACAGCTCCTCGACGTCCGCCGGTGTCGCGGGTCGCGGAGTCACCATCGTGGGTCGTAGCCGAGCTCGGGGGCGAGCCCGGGCATGCAGGCTTGGCCGTTGAGCGCGGCTGCGGCCGCGGACGGCTGCTCCGAACGGACTGCCCGCTCGAGGACGGGGAGCCACGAGGCTTCGGACTCGTTCGCTAGCTCGTCGTCGGTGTCCGTGATCGACGGCCAGGTGCGAGCGCTGAGGATCACCGCCGCGGCCTCGTCCTCGGCGGGCTCGTCACCTGTTCGCAGGGCCGCGGCCCACCGGTCGGTCCACGAGCAGACGGCGTGACTGGCTATCCACAGGCGCAGCGCCCCCATGGAGACGACCGTGTCCTCGTCGGAGAGGTCACCGACCTCCCAGCTCAGGGCATTGGCTCGCGTCCACAGCGAAGGGAAGTGGATGTCGCGCGTTGCGCCGTCGAGGACGGTCGCGAAGTCGGGAGCTGCCGGGTCGATCCGCTCCCCGGGACCGCCGAGCTCGAGATCCTCCGCGTCGGACGCGAACCTCCCGGTGTGCGCGCTCAGCACATTCGCGGTTGCAGCACCGGCGACACCCACAGCCCCGACCGCGACGATGCCGGCGACGACCGTCCTCCAGCGCCGGGTGCGCCGCACCACTGGCTGACGTCCGGCGCACTCAATCTGCTGCCACAGCTCTGATTCATGCTCGGGGGTCAGCTGCGGCACCTCGGGTGCCGCGGCCCGAAGCGCTGGGCCGTGGTCGTCCGTCCAGCCGTGATTCGTGTCGTCGTGTGTCATCGTCGCTCCCAGATCGTGCCTCAACCTAGAAGTGTCGACGCGTTACATGCACATCACCCGATGCGCAGCTCGGTGATCAGCCCGTCGGCCAGCGTGAACCGGTACGCCAGGTCGGCCACGCCGCCGGGAAAGTTGCCCTCGATCCGGATGCGGGCGACCCAGTGGTCGTCGTCGACGCGCTCGGAGCCGGTCAGCTCGGTCGTGTAGGTGTACTCGCTCGCGGCGGTGCGCAGGAAGCGGTCGATCTCGTCGGTGCCGCGGAACGTGCTGCCCTGGTCGGTGACCACGGCGTCGGGCGCGAGGGTGACGAGGGTGGCCTCGACGTCGTCGGCAGCGTGGGCGGTCAGGAAGGTGCTGATGGTGTCAGGAAGAGTTGTCATGCCATCACCCTGTGGCGTCCCGGCGGGGGAGACGCAAGCACTGGACTCTCCCCCGGGGAGAGGGTGCACACTGGGCGCGTGCTGGCGATCGGCGAGTTCTCACGGTTCACCCACCTCAGCGTGCGCACGCTGCGCCGGTATCACGACGCCGGCCTGCTCGTGCCCGAGACGGTCGACGACGCGACGGGCTATCGCTACTACAGCCCCGACCAGATCCCGACCGCCCAGGTCATCCACCGGCTCCGCGAGCTCGAGGTGCCGCTGTCGGACGTCCAGCACATCCTGCGCACACCCGATCCGGACGTCCGCGCCGCGCTCGTCGCAGAGCACCTGCAGCGTCTGGAGTCGCAGCTCGACCGCACCCGGGCGGCGGTCTCGTCCCTGCGGCGGCTGCTCACCCCCGCCCCGGCACCGCTGCAGGTCGAGCTGCGCTCGGTGCCCGCCACGACGGTCGCCGCCGTCGAGGACGACGTGGCGCTCGACGACGTCCTCGCCTGGTACGCCGGCGCGATGGCCGAGCTCGACGCCGTCGTCACGGACCGCGCGGGAGCACCCGGTGGTCTCTTCGACAACGCCCTGTTCGAGAACGGCCACGGCCACGTGCTCGTGTACCGACCCACGTCCGAGGCTGCGCACGTCGGCCGCGTCCGCCCCGTCACGCTCCCCGCGGTCGAGCTGGCGGTAACCACGCACGTGGGCAACCATGACGACATCGAGGTCACCTACGGCGAGCTCGGCTCGTGGGTCGTCGCCAACGCGCTCGCTGTCTCCGGGCCGGTGCGCGAGACGTACCTCGTGGGGCCGCGCGACACCGCCGACGCATCGGCCTGGCGCACCGAGATCGGGTGGCCCGTCTTCCGGGTCTCGGCAACCGCCTCCGACGAGTAGCCAACCGAACGGGCAGCCCATCCCGTCTAGAAGGTGACAGCGTCTTCCACACCGAGGAGCCAGCGTGCGCCAGACCAGCGAGGCGGACTACAGCGAGTTCGCCACCACCGCGTGGCCGCGGCTCTACCGCACAGCGGTGATGATCGTCGGCGACCCGCAGCTGGCCGAGGATCTGGTGCAGTCGGCGTTGGTCAAGACCTACCTCGCGTGGCCTCGGCTCCGCGAGGCGGACAAGGCGCACGCCTTCACCCGCCGTGTCATGGTCAACCTCTCGCACGACTGGTTCCGCAAGCACTCCTGGACGCACGAGAAGGCCGCCGACGTGACGGCGCACGACACCGAGTCCAGCGACGACCACTCGTCCGGGCTCGTCGATCGCGTTGCCCTGGCGGACGTCCTCGCGTCGCTGCCGCTGGGTCAACGATCTGTCGTCGCGCTGCGGTTCCTCGACGACCTGTCGGTGCAGGAGACCGCCGACCTGCTCAACGTCACCGCCGGCACCGTCAAGAGCCAGACCTCGGCAGCGCTCGCCGCGCTGCGCTCGCACGCCCACCTCTCACCGGAAGGCCGTCACCATGACTGACCTGCTCGAGCAGATCCGCGACCACGCCAACGCCGAGCCCGTCCCCGAGCTCGACGTCGCCCGCATCATGCTGCGAGGACGTCGGGTGCGCCGCCGTCGCGCCGTCGTGCGCCGTGGCATCACGGGCATTGTCGTCACGGCCGTGGCAGGCACGGCGATCGTCGTCGGCACCGGGCACGACAGCGCCCCGACGCGTCTCGACGTCAGCACCAGCTTCTCGGCGGGCGACGTCGACCTCGTCTCCGCGGCCTACCGCACCGGCGGCGCGTACTCGCGGGGCGACACGTTGTGGTTCAGCGACCCCACGTACTCGGTCGACGTCGGCACCACGATCCAGATGATGCTGTACACCGCGGACGGTGTCGTGGCCGGCGTCTCGAACAACGAAGCGGGGGACGTCAAGCGAGACTACGTCTACGTCGGCACGGACGGATCGGTGCGTGACCTGAAGCTGCCCGGCAAGATCGTGCCCGGGACGGACGCGCAGGCCGACCGCTTCGCCTACCTGACCACGAAGGACGCCGGATACGAGATCCACGTGGTAGAGGCGTCGACTGGACGCGAGCTCGCGAAGCGCGACTACGACGCGAAGTACACGTGGGCCGGGTGGGACGTCCCCCCGATCGGCCTGACGGGTGACTACGTCGTGATTGGCGTCGACGGAGCGCAGCAGGTCATCGACTGGCGGACGGGCGAGCGCGTCGAGGATCTGCCGGTCGGGCAATTGCCGTCGACAGGCGGTGGCCGTGCGCTCGGCAACGACCTGGGGGCCGTCACCTACCGTCTCGGCGACTCCAAGGCGCTGCGCTCGACCGACGACCTGGCCGTGTCGAGCGAGCCGGGCGAGCCGGGCTGGGCGTCCAACACGCTGTCGCCCGACGGACGGTTCGTCGAGACGATCAACACCTTCGTCGAGATCGATGACGACGGGAGCGTCCGCAAGGTTCTCGACGCCGCGTTGGACGAGGTCGTCGGCGAGCCCGTCGTCTACGTCACAGACGTCGACACCGGTCGCCGCATCACTCTGCCAGGTCACGCCCGCACCTACGGGTGGACGCCGGATGGCCGCCTCATGCGCGTCGACGGCACCAAGGTCACGACGTGCGACGCCATCACAGGGGAGTGTGCGTCGCACGCCGTGCCGGACGGTCCCGGGAAGATCCGGATGGCCGGCCGGTACCTCGGCTCCTGACCGCGACTAGCGCCTCGCCCGCCGGAGCGCCAGGTGCGCCATCGTGGCTGCGACGACGCCGGCTCCGACCGGGATGACAAGGGCGACCCGCAGGTCGGTCGCGTCCGACAGCGCACCCACGCTCGGTGAGGTGAGCAGGAAGCCGAGTCGCATGAGCCACCCGAGCATCGCGACCCCCGTCCCCGCCGAAAGACCCGGCACTCGGTCGGCCGCGGCGAATGCTGCCGGGACGAGCGTGGCGCTCCCGAACCCGGCCAGGGCGAAGCCGGCGAGCGCCACCGCGGCGGTCGGGCTGGTGGCGGAGAGGCCCATGCCGAGGGCTATCAGCACGCCGCCGGCACGCGCGACGCTCTCGCGTCCCCACCGGTCGGTCATCCGGTCGCCGAGGAGTCGGCCGACGAACTGCGCGCCGACCATGACGGTGATCGCGAGCCCGGCCACCGCGACAGGTGCCGTGGTCTCGTCCCGCATGAACAGCACGGCCCAGTTGTTGGCGATGTCCTCGACGAGGGTGCCGCAGATCGCCAGCAGCACGAGCGGTGCCAGCAGCCGCCAGGCCGGACGCGAACCCGCCTGCGCGGGAGCGGGGCGCTCTTCGACGACCGGCTGCAGCGCTGCTCCGGCCGACGCGAGCCGGCTCGCGATCAGCGCGACGAGGCTCCAGACCGACCCGTTGACGATCATCTGCAGACCGATGGGGATGTCGAGCGCCCGTACGACCGTTCCACCGCGATGCCAGCGACGTTCTGGGCGGCGTCCACGATCGCGTCGACCACTCCGGCGACGAACAGTGCCGCCGCGAACACCCACACGGTCGGGCTGCCGCCGGCGACGGCCATCATCGTGGCCAGCGCGGCGGAGCCGACCCAGGTCACCCGCGTGGCACCGCAGCGGCGGATGAGCGGGGCGGCCGCTGCTGCGGCGCAGATCGCGACGCCGTTGGTGAAGAACATCAGCGAGGCGCCGAGCCGGCCGCGACCGTCGGCGACGGGTGGGGGAGTGGGCGTCACCGAACGACCGTAGGCGATCGATCCGCAGGTCTGTGCACAGGGCGATCCGCGGCTCGGAGGTCGTGTCAGAGGTCGTGTCTAGGTTGGATGTATGGCCACTTCGACCGCGACCGCCTCGACCGACGTTTTGGCTGACGTCGCCCGGGAGCGTGCGTGTGCGGAGGCGCGGGAGGTCGTCGCGATGCTGGAGTTCCGCGACCGTGAGCTGGTGCGCATCGGGCGCGAGGAGTCGCCCATGCGCCGGCTCGTGGAGCGTGGCGCGATCGCGCTGTGCATCGGCGAGGCGCTCGGTCTGAGCGAGGGGCAGGTGCAGCTGCGGTTGTCGCAGGCTGACCGGGTGCGTGACCAGTCACCGCTGACATGGTTGGCGTTCTTGCGGGGCCGGGTCGACTGGGCTCGGGTGCGGGAGATCGCGCACACGCTGGGCGAGCTGAAGCGCGCCGAGTCGGTGCACCGACTCGACCGGGGCGTCGTCGACTACGCATCGACCCACACGGTCGCCGAGCTGCGCCAGTGGCTGCGGCGTTTCGTCCGCCGGGTCGAGGCCGATCTGGCGGTCGAGCGGGCTGATGCCGAGCGCGAGAAGCGGCACGTGTCGATCACTCACGGTGACGACTCGATGGGGTGGCTCAACGCCTACCTGCCCTCGCACGAGCTGGCAGCGATCGAGGCCCGCTATCGCAGGGCCGCCCGCACGGGCGTTGACCCTGACGACGATCGGACGGTGTCGCAGCGTGAGGCCGACCAGCTGGTCGCGTGGTGCCTCGGCTCCGATGCCGCGACATCTGCGGTCGACGCGAACATCGCGGTCACGGTCGACGCCGATGTGCTCGCCGGTGCCCGTGCAGGGTTCGCAGAATCCTCCGACGGCCGGTGGGGCGTCCCCGCGGCTTGGGTCGCGGCAGTCGCCGGCTCGGGCAGCAGCTTCTGGCACCGTGTCGTGGTCGATCCGGTCACCGATGACGTCCTGAGCCACGAATATCTCGGCCGATTCGCCCCAGATGTCCTCGACATCGCGTTGCAGTTCCTGCACGGCACGTGTCAGGCGCCCGGATGCATGGTCCCGGCCGAGCGGTGCGACACCGACCACCGCATCCCGTATCCGCATGGCCCCACGAGGGGTGACAACCTCGGCCCGTTGTGCCGACGACATCACACCCACAAGGGACACCGCGTGCTGCACTGGTCGACCAGATCGACGCTCGAGCACATCCTCCGCAAGGCCCTCAACGAGCCCGTGCTCATGGAGTACGCGGGCTGAATGCCGGCGACCTCGTCGGCCCGTCCATCGCGCGCCTGAGGTAGGGACCCGTCACGCTGTCGGGGTGGTCGAGCAGATCGGCCGGTGTCGCCGCCGCGACGATGCGGCCGCCTTGGTCGCCGCCGCCCGGGCCGAGCTCGATGACCCAGTCGGACGCGGCGATGACCTGCATGTCGTGCTCGACCGTGATGACGGTGTCGCCCGCGTCGGCGAGCCGCCGCAGCACCCGCACAAGGTCGCGGACGTTGACGGGGTGCAGCCCGCCGGTCGGCTCGTCGAGCACGATGACGCCCTGGTCGCGGCGCGGGCGCTGCAGCTCGGTCGCGAGCTTGATGCGCTGCGCCTCGCCGCCCGACAGCTCGGTGGCCGGCTGGCCCAGAGTCAGGTAGCCGAGCCCGACGTCGAGCAGCGTCGTGAGCGACCGGTGGATGGCCGGCACGTCGGCGAAGAAGTCGGCCGCCTCGACGGCCGTCATCGCGAGAACCTGGCCGATGTCCCGGCCGCGGTAGTGCACGTCGAGCGTCTCGGGGTTGTAGCGCGAGCCGTGACATGTCGGGCACGACGAGTAGCTGGTCGGCAGGAACACCAGCTCGATCGCGATGAAGCCCTCACCGTCGCAGGTCGGGCAGCGACCCTCGGCGACGTTGAACGAGAACCGGCCGGCGCCCCAGCCGCGGTCCTTGGCCTCTGGCGTCGCGGCGAAGAGCCGCCGAACGCCGTCGAACAGGCCCGTGTATGTCGCAAGGTTCGATCGCGGTGACCGTCCGATCGGACGCTGGTCGATCACCGTGACGCGGCGGTCCTGCTCGAGCCGCTCGGTGATCGCCGTGAGCAGGGACGTCTTGCCGGCCCCCGAGACCCCCGTGACCGCGGTCATGACGCCCAGCGGCACGTCGACCGTGACGTCGTCGACGTTGTGGCGCGTCAGGTGCTCGAGAGTCGTCCACGACGTCGGGGCGGTCGCGGCGAGCGTGGGCGTTGGAGTGTGCCCGAACATGAACTCGGCAGTCGTCGACTCGGTCACGTCAGCCAGGCCGGCGGGTGGACCGCTGTAGACGATCTCGCCGCCCATCACACCAGCGCTGGGTCCGACGTCGACGACCCAGTCGGCGTGCAGCGCGATCGACAGGTCGTGCTCGACGACGAACAGCGAGTTGCCGCGGGCGACGAGCTGGCGGAGGGCGGCGTACAGCGCCTCGGAGTCGGCCGGGTGGAGCCCCGCGGACGGCTCGTCCAGCACGTACAGGACGCCGAAGAGCCCCGACCGCAGCTGGCCCGCGAGGCGGACGCGCTGCAGCTCGCCGGGAGACAGCGCGGTGCTGGACCTGTCCATCGACAGGTAGCCCAGCCCGAGTCCGATGATGGCCTCGACGCGCTCGCCGAAGTCCTTGACCAGCGACCGGGCCGCGGACGACGCGGCGGCACCGTGGCGGTCGGTGCCCCTGGCCTGCTGGGCGAGGCCCTTCTCCAGCAGGCCACCGAGGTCCGTCAGGGGCATCGCCGCGATCTGGGCGATGTCGCGACCCGCGAACGTCACCGCGAGGGCGGCAGGGCTGAGCCGCTTGCCGTGGCACGTCGGGCACGGGCCCTCGGCCCGGAAGGCCTCGAGCTTCTCGCGCTGCGTCGCCGACTGCGTGCGGGCGAGGTTGCGCATGAGGTACTTCTCGGCCGACGACCAGTGGCCGTGGTACTGGCTCGCCTCGCCCTGCTTGTTGCCGGTCAGGAGCATGCGCGGCTCCTCGTCGGTGAACAGCAGCCAGTCGCGCGTCTCCTGGGGCAGGGTGTGCCACGGGGCGTGGACGTCGATGCCCAGCTTGGTGACCATGCGGCGCACGTTCTGGCCGACCCACGCGCGGCTCGCCCAGACGCCGATCGCGCCGTCGTCGATCGACAGCGTCGGGTCGGGCACCAGCAGGGCCTCGGTCGTGCTGCGCGAGACGCCCGTGCCGCCACACGTCGGGCACGCGCCGACCGCGGTGTTGGGTGAGAAGGCGGACGCCGGCAGGTGGTCGGCACCGTCCGGATAGGTGCCTGCGCGGCTGAAGAGCAGCCGCAGGACGTCCGAGAGTGAGCTCAGGGTGCCCAGCGACGACCGTGTGCCCGTCGCCCCGCGGGCCTGCTGGAGTGCGACCGCCGGTGGCATCCCGTCGATCGAGTCGACCTCCGGGGCACCGACCTGCGACATCAGGCGGCGGGCGTACGGGGCGACCGACTCGAGGTAGCGCCGCTGCGACTCGGCGAACACCGTGCCGAACGCCAGCGACGACTTGCCCGACCCGGAGACACCCGTGAAGACCACGAAGCAGTCGCGGGGCAGGTCGACGTCGACCTGCCGGAGGTTGTGCTCGCGGGCACCGCGTACGCGGATCCAGCCGGACGACTGCGGGGGAAGAGTTGGTTCGGGCACCCGTTCGACGTTAGTCGGTCGGGGCCGAACTTGCTTCGGCGGCGGCTGCCCGGGCGGACGCGTTGAGTCGTTCCATCAGCGTGGCCATCGCGGCGAGCTCGCGCTCGTCGTGGCCGTCGAGGACACCGCGCATGTGCGCGGCGAGGAGTCCGAACATCGACGAGCCGACCGCGAGCGCCTGGTCGGTGATCTCGACGTGCACCGAGCGGCGGTCGTGCGCGTCGCGCTCGCGGCGCACGTGGCCGGCCCGCTCGAGCCGGTCGATCATCGCGCTGGTCGCCGAGGGGCTGAGGTTGAGTGCCTCGGCGATGTCCTTCGGCGTCGCGCCTCCGTGGTCCATCACGAAGCCGATCGCCGACAGGTCGGTGCGGTGCATCGCGTGCAGGTGGCTCATGCGCTGCACGTAGCGCTCGATCTCGAGGTTGAAGGTCCGGAGCTCACGGACGAGATCGCCCGCCGCCGGGCTCAGGTCGCCTCGACTCGCTTCGCTCATGCAGGCATCGTACTATTTCATTCGTGGAATCATTCGATCATCGAACTAAAACAGTTGGACGGCGAGCGGCGATCCTCGTCGTCCTGGCCTTCGTCCTGGTCTCTGGCGCGGTCTTCGCGCTCGCGCCCGAGGCACGCGAGTCGAACGCCCCGACGGCCGGTCTGCCCGACTCCGCCGACTCGACGACGGTCGCGCGCATCCAGGAGCAGCTGCCCCAGAGCGATGTCGTCCCCGCGATCGTCGTGGTCAGCCGTGACGGCGAGAAGCTCGACACCGACGACCGTGACGCGGTCGCCCGGCTCGCCACGACGCTGCGCGCGGGCGAGCCGCGATACTCCGACGACGGCACGGTCGGACTCGTCGCCGTCCCGCTCAAGGCGACGACGGGCGCCGACCAGGTGGAGAAGATCCGCGACACGGCCGACCGTGGCCTTGAGGACGGGCTGACGGTCGAGGTGACCGGGGGACCGGCCTTCCAGGCCGATCTCGAGAACGCCTTCGCCGGCGCGGACGTCCGGCTGCTGATCGCGACAGCGCTGGTCGTCGCGCTCCTGCTGCTGGTCACCTACCGGAGTCCGTGGCTGTGGCTCGTTCCGCTCGTCGTCGTCGCCCTGGGCGACCGTGTCGCGGCGCTGGCCGTGGCCACTGCGACGCAGGTGTTCGGCTACGACGTCGACGGCTCGACGACCGGCATCACGTCGGTTCTGGTGTTCGGAGCGGGCACCAACTACGCCCTGTTGCTGATCGCGCGCTACCGGGAGGAGCTGCGCCGGCACGACGACCGCTTCGCCGCGATGCGTGCCGCCTGGCGACAGGCGGCGCCGGCGATCCTCGCGAGCTCCGGCACCGTGACGCTCGCGCTGCTGACCCTGTCGTTCGCCGACACGCCGTCCAACCGCGCCCTCGGCTGGTCGGCCGCGATCGGCATCGTCGTCGCGGTGCTGTTCGGCCTGCTCGCGCTGCCCGCCGCGATGGTGCTGTTCGGACGCGGCCTGTTCTGGCCCTTCGTGCCACGTGTCGGCCAGGACGAGCCGTCGCGCACAGGCACCTGGTCGAAGGTGGGGCACCGGGTCGTCACCCGTCCGAAGACCTTCGTCGCCGCATCGCTGGTCTTCCTGGCGGTCCTGTCGGTCGGTGCCGTGGGACTGGACGTCGGGTTGACGCAGAACGACCGCTTTCGGCAGACCCCCGAGTCGGTGCTGGGGCAGGAGACCCTGGCCAAGGCGTTCCCGGCCGGCTCCACCCAGCCGACCGTCGTGCTCGCCCGGCCCGGCGCCGTCGCCGACGTGGCCGCGCGCGTCGACGGCGTCGACGGCGTCTCGTCGGTGAAGGGTGGGGCGTCGTCGTACGAGTGGACGTCCCTCGACGTCGTGCTCGACAGCGACCGGGGCTCCGCACGGGCGGCCGACACCGTCGAGCGACTGCGCACCGAGCTTGGCGACGATGCTCTGGTCGGCGGTCCGGACGCGCAGGACCTCGACGCCGCCGAGGCCGCTGCGCACGACAGGCTGTTGATCATCCCGCTCGTGCTGGCGATCGTGATGCTGATCCTGCTGGTGCTGCTGCGTTCGGTCGTGGCTGCCGTCGTCCTGGCGCTGACGGTCGTCGCGACCTACGTGACCGCGATGGGTGCCGGGTGGTTCGTGTTCACCCACGTCTTCGACTTCCCGGCCCTCGACCTGCCGGTGCCGCTGTTCGCGTTCATCTTCCTGGTGGCCTTGGGTGTCGACTACAACATCTTCCTGACGACCCGTGCGCGCGAGGAGGCGGCCTCGCAGCCCGTCGCCGGCGCGATGACGACGGCGCTGGCCGTCACCGGCGGGGTCATCACGAGCGCCGGCGTGGTGCTGGCCGCGGTGTTCGCGGTGCTCGGCGTGCTGCCGGTCGTGGCGCTCACCCAGATCGGGGTCATCGTCGGGATCGGTGTGCTGCTCGACACCCTGGTCGTTCGAAGCCTGCTGGTGCCCGCGCTGGCGACGCTGATCGGCGAGCGGTTCTGGTGGCCCAGCCATCCGGGACGGTTGGTGCCGTCGGACCGGGGTACGCCGCGATCATGAGTGACTACGAGAGCGAACAGATCGAAGCCATCCAGAACGTCGTCGACCGCGTGGCGGCCTACCAGGACGGGGCCACCGAGGTCGTCGTCGTCGAAGAGCTGCGCAAAGGGTTCGACGAGGTCGCGGTCGAGGTGCAGCCCGACGACGTCACCACGATCGCCGACGCGATCGAGTCCGAGGACGGCGACGTATCGGTGCAGGAGCTGCTGGGCTAACGCGGTCGGTCGACCGCCCTGACCTCGGGGGGCAGCCCCCATTCGTTGATGCCCAGCCGGGAGACCGTCTGCAGCTTCGCGAAGTCGGGGTGGTCGCCGTCCATCGCGTCCTCGTCGACCGTCACCACGACGACGTCGCCCAGCACCAGCACCGAGTCGCCGAGGTCGATCGTCGAGTGCAGCGCGCACTCCAGCGATGCCGGCGAGCTCACGACTCGTGGTACGGCGACACGCTCGCTGGGCTCCATCGCGATGCCGAGCTCTTGGCACTCGTCGATCGTGGCATCGAAGCTCGCGCTGGTGGCGTTGACCAGATCGAGGTCGGGGAGCGTGGCCAGGTTCACCACGAACTCCCCGGTGGCGAGCACGTTGGCCAGCGTGTCCTTGTGGCCGACCGACGTCCAGGAGATGATCGGCGGGTTCGCGCAGGCAATGCTGAAGAACGAGTGCGGCGCGAGGTTGCCGATGCCGTCGACCGACACCGTCGAGATCCAGGCGATGGGGCGCGGCACGACCAGCGAGTTGAGCAGGGCGTAGGCACCCGCGTCGGGAACATCGGTGTGGATGACTCGTCTCATGGGTCCATCCTTGCCCGTCCCGGTCGGTGCCGCCACGCGTCGGTCGACCACAGCGCCCACGCGATCAGCAGCGGCTGGAACGGCAGCCGCAGCCACCGTGACAGGTCGGAGTCGAGGCCGAAGGCATCGGTGTGCGTCACGAGCTGGTTGACGTTGCCCGGGAACACCGCGACGAAGAACGCTGCGACGACCCAGCCGACTGCGACGCGTCGGCTGGTGAGACAGATGAGTGCCAACCCCAGCGCGATCTCGATGACGCCGGACGCCACGACGACGAACGTGACGTCGAGCGGCAGCCACTCCGGCACCTGGGCCCGGAAGGTGTCGCGCGCCCAGAACAGGTGGCTGAGGCCGGCGAAAAGCAGGAAGGCGCCGAGCAGACGACGGGCGATGGGGCGGGCGGTCATGCGGCGAGTGTGACATGCGCCGCAGCGGCGTTTTTGTCGGTGCGGAATAGCAGGATGCTCACGGGTGCTGATCTCGACGGCGCCGAACGGCCGTCCATCATCCCGTCTCCTCGTGAGGACCCCCATGTCCACTGCACCAGCAGCCCCCGATCCGCGGCGCTGGCTCGCCCTCGGCGTCATCGCCGTCGCGCAGCTGATGATCGTGCTCGACGCCTCCATCGTCAACATCGCCCTGCCGTCCGCGCAGCGCGACCTTGGCATCAGCGACGCCGACCGCCAGTGGGTCGTCACGGCCTACACGCTGGCCTTCGGCGGCCTGCTCCTGCTCGGCGGCCGTATCGCCGACTTCGTCGGACGCAAGCGGGTCTTCGTGATCGGCCTGATCGGCTTCGCCGCGGCCTCGGCGCTCGGCGGCATCGCCGGCACGGCCGTGCTTCTCTACGCCGCACGCGGCCTGCAGGGTGTCTTCGCGGCGCTGCTGGCACCTGCGGCGCTGTCGCTCATCTCGGTCACGTTCACCGAGACCAAGGAGCGCGCCACGGCGTTCGGCGTCTTCGGCGCGATCTCCGGCGGTGGCGCGGCGATCGGCCTGATCCTCGGCGGCGTGCTCACCGAGTACGCCTCGTGGCGCTGGTGCCTCGGCGTCAACGTGCCGATCGCGCTGCTGGCGGCCTGGGCGGCCACCCGCGTCGTGCGCGAGAGCAAGGCCGAGGGCGACACCAAGTACGACATCCCGGGTGCCGTGATGGTCACCCTCGGACTCGTCTCCCTGGTCTACGGCTTCACCGAGGCGGCCAAGGAGAAGAACCCCGGTCAGAGCACCGAGGTGCAGGGCTGGACCGACCCCACCACCGTCGGCTTCCTCGTGGCGGCCGTCGTGCTGCTCGTGGCCTTCGTGCTCTGGGAGCGCCGCACCGCCCACCCGCTGCTGCCGCTGCGCGTCGCGCTCGACCGCAACCGCGGCGGGTCCTACCTGGTCTTCCTGTTCATCGGCGCGGGCCTGTTCGCGATGTTCCTGTTCCTGACGTTCTACTTCCAGGCCACGCTCGGCTACAGCCCGCTGCGGTCGGGCTTCGCCTTCCTGCCGTTCAGCATCGGCATCATCGTGGGTGCCGGCGTCATCTCGCAGCTGCTGCCCCGGTTCGGTCCCCGGCCGATCATGCTTCCCGGTCTGACCAGCGCCGCGATCGGCATGCTGCTGCTGACCCAGATCACGGCCGACAGCTCGTACTGGTTGCACATCCTGCCGTCGCTCGTGCTCATGAGCGTCGGCATGGCCGCGGTGTTCATCCCGGCGTCCAGCACGGCGCTGGTCGGGGTGGGATCGCACGACGCGGGTGTCGCGAGCGCCCTGCTCAACACCTCGCAGCAAGTCGGCGGCTCGCTCGGCACGGCCCTGCTCAACACGTTGTACGCAGGGGCCGTCACGACGTTCCTCACCGAGAAGAAGGGCAGCCCGGCCGACGCACTCCTGAGCGGCTATCACACGGCCTTTTTCTGGGGCGCGATGATGCTGGTCCTGGCGCTCATCACCGCCGCGGTGCTGATCAACGCCAAGAAGGACGACATCCCTAGCGAGGGCGCGGTGGGCGTGGCCTGATCTGCACCGTGCAGACCAGGCCGAGGTGGTCCGAGCTGTCCGGCTCGGTCACCTGCACGCGACCGGCGAGCGCCTCGACGCGAGGTCCCAGGTAGATCGCGTCGAGGTGCTTGCCGGTGCGCGGGTTGTCCCGGCCGATCGCGTGGTGCACGTCGTGGTCGACGTTCTCCACGTCGACGGCGGCACGCCAGTCGACCCAACCGGCGGCCTGCAGGATGCCGCGAGGGGTGTCGTCGCGCACGACGATGTTGTTGATGTCGCCGGCCAGCACGTCGACGTCGTGCTCGGCGCACAGCTCGGCCAGACGGGTGCCCTGCACCTGCCGGCTGGCCTGCGCCTTCTCGACCGTCGTGCCGACCGACGACGACAGGTGCGTCGTCGCTCCCGTCCACTCCACGCCGCTGGCCAGGTGCTCGTAGCGGGCGATCGTCACGTAGCGCTGCTGGCGCGTGCGGGTGCCGAGGGCGATCTCCTGCCAGTCGACCAGCCGGTGCACGGCCGGATCGCTGTAGACGTCGTTGTGCCCGCGCGGCGACCGCACGACGTCCCAGCCCGGCAGGATCGCCGACAGGCTGCGCCGTTCGGGCCGCTGGTTGACCTCGACCAGGAAGTAGGCACTCGCGCGCATGCCGTCGGGGCCGTTCATCTCGCGGTCGAGCATCACCGCGCGCCCCGGCCACCGGTTGCGGGTGAGGGTCCAGTTGGATCCGAGGACGTTCTTGAAGCCCAGGCGGAAGGTCGCCGTCATCCGGTGAGGCTAGCCGATGCGGACCCGGGGGAGACCTTGTAGCGTCGAGGTGATGAGTCTTCTGCGCAGCCTGGCCGCCAAGGTGCCCCGTGACCACCTCGAGAGCGACGCCGCCTTCCACCGCCGACGACGGGTCGTGGCCGGCGTCAGCCTGGCCGGTGCCGCCCTTCTGGGAAAGTCGCTGTCGACCGAGCCGGACTCCAAGGAGTTCTACGGCCTCACGTTCGGCGTCGCCGCCACCTGGACGTCGGGGGCGCTCGCCTCGGGCCCACTGCACCTGGGCTACGAGCAGACCGATGACGACGGGTTGCGGCGGCCTTTCATCACTCCCGTCGCGCTCGGTGTCGGTGCCTTCGGGGCCTTCTACGGTGCGGCGCTCGTCGCCCGCCGCATCCCGTTGCTCAACCGCGCCCTCACCGACATCCTGGCCTTCGCCGACCAGGGCTCGGCACCGCTCGTGACCCTCACGACCTTTGCCAACGGCGCCGCCGAGGAGTTCTTCTTCCGCGGAGCCCTCTACGCGGCCGTCGGCACCGACAACCCCGTCGCCAAGTCGACCGCCGTCTACGCGCTCGCCACCACCGCGACCCGCAACCCCGCGCTCGTGCTGGCCAGCGGCGTGATGGGCACGCTGTTCGGCCTGCAGCGCCGGGCATCCGGCGGCATCCAGGCACCCATGCTGACGCACCTGACATGGTCGGGGCTCATGCTGCGGTTCATGCCGCCGCTGTTCCGCCGCACCGGCTCGGACGAGGTGCAGCAGGGGAGCCCGCCGCAGGTGTGACAATGGTCGGGTGCCGTGGCCGTCGTGGGAGCAGTCAGGCACAGCCGCTCTCCTCAGCCTGATCGCCTGGATCGTGTGCACGCGGCTGCCGCGCTCGCGCGTGGTCGACGCGCTGGTGCCGGCTTTCCGCGAGTTCGCGCTCGTCGCCGGCCTCTACGCCGTGTGGCGGCTGGCCCGCATGCTGCCGATCACGCACGAGTCGGGTGCCCTCGAGCGCGCCCGCGACATCGACCACGTCCAGCGGCTGCTCCACCTGCCGACCGAGATCTCCGTGCAGCACCTCGTCATCGCGCACGACTGGCTCGCCCGGTTCGTCAACGGCTACTACGCGATCGTGCACGTCCCCGCCCTGATCGCGTTCATGGTGTGGGCCTTCGTGCGCCACCGCGACAGCTACCCCCACTGGCGCAACGGACTCGTCGCCGTCACGGCCGGGTGCCTGGTCATCCGTTTCATCCGGGTCGCACCGCCCCGCTTCGTCGACGAGCTGGGCTTCGTCGACCTGTCGACGCGCTACGGGCTCGGCGTCTACGGCGACGTCGGGACGGGCGTGTCCGACCAGTTCGCTGCGATGCCGTCGATCCACGTCGGCTGGGCGGCCGTCGTGGCGCTCGGGACGTTCGCCATGACCCGCAGCCGCGTGAGGTGGCTCGTGCTGATGCACCTGCCGGTCACGGTGTTCGTCGTCGCCGCGACCGGCCACCACTGGTGGCTCGACGGTGTCGTCGCCGTGCTGCTCCTCGTCGTCGGGCTTAGGCTCGACACATGGATGCGTCGGTCAGCAGGCTCCGCACGACCGTCGCAGTCCTCGCGCCGCCGGTCGTCATCGGCCTCGTCGGCCTCACCCACCCCGCCCACCTGACGCAGGACGCGTCGGCGTGGTGGCGAGATCTCCACGTCGTCCTGCTGCCGCTGTTCCCGCTGCTGGCGGTCGGACCGTGGCTCGTGGCGCGCTCCATCGAGCCGGTGTACGGGCGCATCACCCTGGTGCTCGGCTACGTCTACGCGTGCTTCTACAGCGCGCTCGACATCCTCGCCGGCATCGCCGCGGGTGCCCTCAAGCACGACCGCGAGGGCGGCCTGGGGACCGTGTTCGGCTATGCGAGCGATCTTGGACAGATAGGGTCGATCGCGTTCATCGGTGCGACGGCCGCCGCCGCGGGATGCCTCGTGCGCGTCGCGGGTTTCAAGGTGCTGCCGGGTGCCGTGGTCGCCCTGCTGGGTGCCTATGGCTTCATGCAGGAGCACGTCTACCCGCCGTGGGGCGTCCTGTCGATGGCGGCGATCGCGGTCGGCTGGGCCTGGATGCTCACGGTGTCAGGCCGTGTCCCTGGTGCACGCGCACCCAGTCGATCTTGAAGCTGAACTCCGACCGGGTGTGCTCGGGGTCGGCCCAGCCCCAGTACTTCGATCCGACCTGCATGTTGAGCCGGATGTGGAACGTGTCAGCGAACGTCGGACCGCGGAAGTAGCTCAGCGTCTTCGGATCGTCGAACAGCACGGTCGCCACGGTACGCCCGTCGTAGGTGTAGCGCAGGCACGTCGGTGACCAGTTGACGCCGTACGTGTGCCAGCCCTGCCAGATCTTGTCGGCACCGACGTCCGCGCGTCCCTGCGTCTTCTGCTTGACCGGGTCGCTCGTCGAACCCTGCGCGGTGTCTGACCAGCTGTTCCACTCGTACGAGCTGGAGGGGTCGAACGAGCGGATCGTGGGTGCGCCGTACGACTCCATGGGGTCGATCTCGCCGGGCTGGTGGTCGGCGCGCAGCCAGAACGCGGGCCAGATGCCGCGCGACATCGTCGACGCGCTGGGCACCCAGGCACGCACCTCGAAGTGCCCGTAGCGCTGGCTGAAGCGGTCGATCGAGTCGACGTAGCCCGTGGAGTAGTCGCGGACCGCGTTCTCCTCCTTGTAGAGCGGGTTGTTGTTGCGCCTCCACTGGTCCTGTGGCAGGCGTCGTCCCGTGATGTCGAGGTAGCCGTCGTGCACCGACACGGCGTCCTTCGTGATCCAGGCCTTGTCGTGGTTGAGGGACGTGTTGTCGCGCACGCGCCAGCTCGCGGGGTCGATCGAGGTGCCGGAGAAGTCGTCGGTGAATGTCCGCACGCCCTGGGCCGGGTCGGAGTAGTCGATCGCCTCGCAGGCTGCCGCCGTCGCCGGGGGCGGCTTCGCCGGGCTCGGTGTGGGCGTGATTCGTTTCACCGTGACGTCGGCGAGGCGGACGAGATGGCGGCCCGACACGCGCGAGGCCCGGGTGGAGAGCTGGATGCGGCTGCCGGGACGGGTCGTGTGCAACGACACCTCGAGCCGCCGCCAGCTGCGCGACGCGGCCTTGACCGTCCGCGAGCGGCTCGCGACGACCCGGCCGGCGCTGACCTCCATGATCCGCAGGGTCAGGCGACGACCAGGCTGCGTCGACCGCACGCGCGCGGACGCCGTCACGAGGGTCCCGGCCCGGTCGATCACGTCGGTCGACACGGGGGACCGGGCCGCGAGCGTCGCACGTCCCGACGTCTTGCGGGGCCTGATCTGCAGGGTGCGGACCCCGCCGACCGTGACCGTGCGCAGACGGGCCGCGGCGGACGGCTTCCAGCTCGCGGCACTGGTCGAGATGCCCAGCCGGTCTGCCGTGGAGCGCTCGTGCGCTTCGGCGGGGCCGTGCAACGCAGCGGCAGTCGCGGCGACGGCGACGATGCCCGCGACGGTGGCCCGGCGGCTCCTGCTCCCCATGAACAGACGGTAGGCCTACAGAGGTTCAATACCTAGGACGGGCCTGGGTTGGTCCCTAGTTCTTCCCGGGTGATCAGACCGGCAGCAGGCGGGTGATGAACCGGGTCAGCTGGTCGACGTTGCTGCACTGGTGCATCTCGACGATCTCGGCGTACAGCGGGGCGACGGAGTCACCGAGCCCCCAGCGCATCGTTGCCTCCGGGTTGAGCCAGAACGTGCGGTGGGCGCGCTGGCTGATGTCGTGCAGCGCGGCCAGATTGGGGTCCTGGTTGTTGTTGCGGGCGTCGCCCAGGATCAGCACCGACGTCCGGGGGCCGATCGCTGCCATGTGGTCGGCGTGGAAGTCGGCGAACGCCTCCCCGTAGTCGCTGCTGGTGTGCCACTTGGTGATGTGGGCCTCGGCCTGGATGCGCGCCGACAGGTCGTCCGACTGCTCCTTGACCAGATCGGTCACCTCGTCCATCGCATTGACGAAGGCGAAGGCCCGCACCTTGCTGAACTGCCCGCTCAACGCCTGCACGAGGTGCATCGTGAATCCCGAGAAGCCGGCGACCGACCCCGAGACGTCGCACAGCAGCACCAGCTCAGGCCGCGACGGGTGGGGCTTCTCGAATGCGGGATTCATCGGCACGCCGCCGGTCGACA
Organism: Aeromicrobium fastidiosum; assembly: GCF_017876595.1. Classification (NCBI taxonomy): domain Bacteria; kingdom Bacillati; phylum Actinomycetota; class Actinomycetes; order Propionibacteriales; family Nocardioidaceae; genus Aeromicrobium; species Aeromicrobium fastidiosum. The sequence continues at coordinate 2,932,430 of NZ_JAGIOG010000001.1, forward strand.
TCGACCGGCGCAGCGTGCGGCGGATGTCGATGCGTCCGCGCCGGTTCCTGCGACGTCGAGCCGCGAGCCGGGTGGCCAGCTTGCGAGACAGGGGCTGCACCTCGCGCACGAGCTCCTCGAGCTGTTGCCGGTTGGCGCTGAGGAAGTCGACGCGGTCGGTGCCGGACCGGACGGCGTGGCGGGTGACGACGTCGCGGCCCCGCACCTCGGCCGTGCGTCGCCTGGCCTCGGCCGCGACGAGCTCGCGGAACCGGTCGATGTCCTGTCGCACCTCGTCGCGCTCGAGGCGATCGGCGAAGTCGCCCTGACCCTGACCCTGGCCTTGTCCCTGGCCCCCGCCCGCGCCCCGCATCTGCAGGGCCTGCATGAGCAGCGTCTGCGGACGCAGCCGTTCGAGGGTCTGATAGGCCGAGAAGCCGGCGCTCTGGGTCTCGGGGGTGCCGACCTGTCCCAGCGCGTCCACCGCGATCGCAGCGACCTGCTCGAGCGTGCGCAGGTCGTGCTCGGCCAACGCCATCGCCAACAGGTCACGCAGGTCGTCGACGTCCATGTCGTCATCCGCGTCCAGCGCCGCCTGGGGCGCCCCGACGCCGGCCGGGAAGTAGATGTCGAAGGCCATGTCGAACACCGAACGCTGCCCGCCGCGGCGGATCAGTGCTGAGGCGAGTCCCTCACGCAGCTGTTCGCGGTCGGCCATGCCGAGCACCTCGACGACGGCTGCCGCGTCGACGGTCTCGCTGGTGCCCGCCTGGATGCCCTTGCTGCGCAGCGCCGCGACGAGCTCGATCAGCCGGCCGGCGACGTCCTGGGTCACGGCGAGAGCACCGCGTCGAGATCCAGGCGGGTGCGTGCCTTCTCGAGATCGTCCTGGTGCTTGAGGATGACGCCCAGGCTGTCCTTGACGACCTCGTCGTCGAGGATGTCGGTGCCCAAGGCGACCAATGTGCGGGCCCAGTCGATCGTCTCCGACACCGAGGGCGCCTTGCGCAGCGGCATCGCGCGCAGGGCGTTGACGACCCGCACGAGCGACTCGCCCAGGGTCTGGTCGAGACCGGGCACCTTGAGGCGGACGATCTCCTCCTCGAGCGCGGTGTCCGGGAAGTCGACGTGCAGGAACAGGCAGCGACGTCGCAGCGCCTCCGACAGCTCGCGGGTCGCGTTGGAGGTGAGGACGACGAAGGGCCGGTGCCGTGCGGTGATCGTGCCGAGCTCGGGCACCGTGACCTGGAACTCGCCCAGCACCTCGAGCAGCAGACCCTCGATCTCGACATCGGCCTTGTCGGTCTCGTCGATCAGCAGCACGATGGGCTCCTCGCTGCGGATCGCCGTCAGCAGCGGGCGGGGGAGCAGGAACTCCTCGCTGAAGATGTCGTTGCGCGCCTCGTCCCACGTCTCGCCCTGACCGGCCGTGATGCGCAGCAGCTGCTTGGCGTGGTTCCACTCGTACAGGGCGCGGGCCTCGTCGACGCCCTCGTAGCACTGCAGGCGCACCAGATCGGTCGAGCACGCGGTGGCGACGGCGGTGGCCAGCGCGGTCTTGCCGACACCGGCCGGGCCCTCCACGAGCAGGGGCTTGCCGAGCTCGCTCGCGAGGTAGACGGTGGTCGCGATCGCGTCGGAGGCGAGATAGCCCGCCGACGCCAGCTTGGCCTTGACATCGGCGATCGAGTCGAACGGCATGGTGCGCATGCCTACGATGATGCCGTGGCCCTGATCGAGATCGTCCGTGAGGTACCTCTGAGTGCGACCGAGGCGTGGGCGCGCGTGACGGCGTGGCAACGGCACGGCGAGTTCGTCCCGCTGACCCGCATCTCGCTGACGTCCGACGGTTTCGACGCCTTCACCGGAGTCGGACGCATCGGATTCCACGACCCCATGGAGGTCGTCGAGTGGCGTGCGCCCTCCTTCTGCCGGCTCGAGAAGCGCGGGCGCGTCGTGACCGGTTGGGCCGAGCTGTCCGTCGACCCCCTGCCTGCCGGCAGCCGCGTCACGTGGCGCGAGGACCTGCACGTCAAGGGCATGCCGCGATTCATGGACGGCGTCACCCGGACGTCCAGCAAGGCGTTGTTCTCCCGCGTCATCGACGGGTTGCTCGCCTGACTACTCCCCGTACGATCGCGGGTATGGCCTACGCACCGGAGACCGAAGCCGTCGACATCTGCCGCGACCTGATCCGCATCGACACCAGCAACTACGGTGACGACTCGGGGCCGGGGGAGCGGGCCGCCGCCGAGTACGTCGCGGCGTCGCTGGCCGAGGTCGGCATCATGTCCGAGGTCATCGAGTCCGAGCGCGGACGGGCCAGCGTCGTCGCGCGCTGGGGCAACCAGGACTCGACGCGACCGGGGCTGCTGATCCACGGTCACCTCGACGTCGTCCCGGCCCAGGCGGCAGACTGGACGGTCGACCCGTTCGCCGCCGAGATCGTCGACGGCTACCTCTACGGGCGCGGCGCGGTCGACATGAAGGACTTCGACGCGATGCTGCTGTCGGTCGTGCGGGCCCGCCAGCGCGCGGGCGTCATTCCCGACCGTCCGATCCTGCTGGTGTTCACCGCCGACGAGGAGGCCGGCGGCGTCAAGGGCGCGCACTGGCTCGTCGAGCACCGTCCAGAGCTGTTCGAGGGCTGCACCGAGGCGATCGGCGAGGTCGGTGGCTTCTCGACCGAGGTCGGCGGCAAGCGCCTCTACCTCATCGAGTCGGGTGAGAAGGGCATCGCATGGATGCGTCTGCGGGCCCGCGGCACCGCCGGCCACGGCTCGATGCGCAACGACGACAACGCCGTGATGCACCTGTCACGCGGCCTCCTGGCGCTCGGTGAGCACGAGTGGCCCGCCGAGCCGGGGCCGTCGATGCAGCTGCTGCTGGCCAAGGTGCGCGAGCTCACCGGCTCGCACGGCAGCCCCGACGAGCTGCTCGAGCACTTCGGACCCGCGGTGCGCATGATCGGTGCCGGCATCCGCAACACGACCAACGCCACGATGCTGCAGGCCGGCTACAAGCACAACGTCGTGCCGGGCGAGGCCGTCGCGTACGTCGACGGGCGCTTCCTGCCCGGTCACGGCGACAGCTTCGTGCCGGCCGTCGAGGGCATCGTGGGCGACGCGGTCTCGGTCGAGCCCTACATCGGCCAGCCGGCGCTCGAGTACGCCTTCGAGGGCGACCTGGTCGACGCCATGACCGTCTCGCTGCATGCCCTCGACCCCGAGGCGCACATCGCGCCGTTCGTGATGTCGGGCGGCACCGACGCCAAGGCCTGGGACAAGCTGGGCATCACGTCCTTCGGCTTCGTGCCGCTGCAGCTGCCCGCCGATCTCGACTTCACGGCGCTGTTCCACGGCGTCGACGAGCGGGTGCCGACCGCGTCACTGGAGTTCGGCAGCCGGGTCTTCGACCACTTCCTGGGGATCGCCTGACCTTCGGTGCCAGCTACAGCGTGCTGCGCATGCGGATGATCTTGCGGCGCAGCGTGACGGTGCGCTGACCCGTCCCGTCCTTGCGGAGGCGGTCGAGCTCCCAGCCCTGGTACTCGGCGGCATCGGTCAGCATGCGACAGACGGCCGATCGCGACTTGGTGCGATCGATCGTGAGATTCCAGAACTCGTACTCCAGCATGGCTTCACCTCTCATCAGCGAGCAGCGTGCGACACGTCGTCCAGCGCCTGCAGGATCTCGGGCGGGAGCTCGAGGTCCTCTGCGGCGAGGTTCTCCTGCAGCTGCGGCGTCGTGCGGGCACCGACGATCGCGGCCGAGAGCTGCGGGCGGGCCAGCAACCAGGCGAGGGCGACATGCGCGATCGACACGTGCAGTCCCTCCGAGGCGCGGGCCAGGGCCTCGACGACGCCCGACTTGCCGGGCGTCAGGTAGGCACCGACGAACTCGTCCCACCCGGGCGTCGCGCCACGGGAGTCGGACGGCACGCCGCCGCGGTACTTGCCCGTGAGCACGCCACGGCCGAGCGGCGACCAGGCCAGCAGCCCCATGCCGAGGTGGGCTGATGCGGGCACGACCTCGTCCTCGGGATCGCGGTTGACCAGCGAGTACTCGACCTGGTTGCTGACCAGCGCGATGCCCTCGGGCCGTCCGGCGAGCCAGGTGTTCGCGATGCCGAGCTGCCAGCCCGTGAAGTTGGAGACGCCGACATAGCGGGTGCGTCCCGTGCGGACGGCGTGCTCGAGCGCGCCCAGCGTCTCCTCGAGCGGCACCGACAGGTCGGGGGTGTGGATCTGCCACAGGTCGAGGTGGTCGGTGCCGAGCTGGCGCAGAGAGACGTCGAGCTGGTCGAGCAGGCCGCGTCGTGAACCGTCCTTGACGACCTCGCCGCCGCGGCGGGCGAAGCCTGCCTTGCCGGCCAGCACGATCTCGTCGCGGACGCCGGACGTGGCCAGCAGCGTGCCGAGCAGCTCCTCGCAGGCCCCGTCGCCGTAGATGGGGGCGGTGTCGATCAGCGTGCCGCCCGCGTCGAGGAACGTCGTGAGCTGGTCACCCGCCTCGTACGCGTCGACCGTCGAGCCCCAGGTCATGGTGCCCAGGCCGAGACGCGAGACCTCCAGGCCGGAGTGACCGACGCGACGACGTTGCATGCCGCAAAGATAGTCGGCGGCGTGAAGACGCGGCGGTAGGCTCGCACGGTGGACTTTCTCCGTGCCGTCGTCCTGGGGGTGGTGCAGGGGCTGACCGAGTTCCTGCCGATCTCCAGCAGTGCCCATCTCGCGATCATTCCCAAGTTCCTCGGCTGGGACGATCCGGGAGCCGCCTACACCGCCGTGATCCAGATCGGCACCGAGCTCGCGGTGCTCCTCTACTTCTGGCGCGACATCTGGACGATCGGCTCTGGCTGGGTGCGTGGCGTGTTCTCCGCCGAGGCGCGGCAGGCCCCGGAGTGGCGCATGGGGTGGTTCGTCATCATCGGCTCGGTGCCGATCGTGGTGCTCGGCCTCGTGCTGCAGGACGCGATCGACCGTGAGTTCCGCAATCTGTGGGTCATCGGCACGACGTTGATCGTCCTCGGCATCGTCCTCGGCATCGCCGAGCGGGTCGGGCGCAAGACCAGCCCGATCGAGAACCTGACGATGAAGCACGCGATCCTTCTGGGCGTGGCGCAGGCCGGCGCGCTCGTGCCCGGAGTGTCGCGCTCGGGCGCGACGATCAGCATGGGGCTGTTCCTGGGCTACGAGCGGGCTGCCGCGACCCGGTACGCCTTCCTGCTCGCGATCCCGGCCGTCGTGGGTGCCGGTGTGTTCAAGCTCAAGGACATAGGCGGCGACAACGCGTACGGGACGGGCCCCACGATCGTCGGCACCGTGGTGTCGTTCGTGGTCGGCCTGGCTGTCATCCACTGGTTGCTCAAGTACGTCAGCACGCACTCCTACACGCCGTTCGTCCTCTACCGCGTGGGGCTGGGCAGCCTCGTCCTGGTGCTCGTCGGCGCGGGTGCCATCACCGCTGGCGTCGCCGGTTAGGCTCGCCCCCATGTCTTCCTTCGACCGCGTCACAGAGACCTGGGGCGACCTCAAGTACATGAACCTGGCCCGCGCCAAGTACCTGCGCGACCTGATCGTCCGCGAGGACCTGAGCGACCTGCTCGAGCTGGGGTTCTACAAGGGCAAGAGCAGCGCCTACATGGGTGCCGTGCTCGAGGACCTCGGCCGCGGCCACCTCACGACGATGGACCGCATCTCCGCCCGCGGTCACCAGCCCGAGATCAACGAGGTGCTCGAGACGGTCGGGCTGGCCCACCGGGTCACGCCGATCTTCGCCCACCGCTCGTTCACGTGGGAGCTCGGCCGCATGGTCGAGCAGACCCCCCGCCCGCAGTTCGACTTCTGCTACCTCGACGGCGGCCACACCTGGGACGTCACCGGATTCGGCTTCCTGCTCGTCGACATGATGCTCAAGCCCGGCGGCATCATCCTGCTCGACGACCTCGACTGGTCGATCGCTGGCTCGCCGCAGGCCCGCACGCCCGAGGGTGCCAAGACGTACGAGGCGTACTCCGACGACGAGAAGGCCGCCAAGGGCGTCCGCATGACCTTCGAGCTCATCGCCGACCACCTCGGCTACGACATCGAGGAGGTGCCCAAGTTCCAGTGGGGCATCGCCCGCAAGCGGGTGCCCAAGAAGGGTCTGTTCGGACGCGGGTAGGTCTGGCGACCTACAGCCAGCCCGAACGCTTGAAGCGCCAGTAGATGTAGCCGCAGAGCGTGCCGATGACGCCGACGCACAGCGGGTAGCCGTAGGTCCACGTCAATTCAGGCATGTGCTCGAAGTTCATGCCGTAGATGCCGGCGATCGCGGTCGGGACGGCGAAGATCGTGGCACCCGCGGTGAGCTTGCGCATGTCCTCGTTCTGCTGGACGCTCAGCTGCGCCAGGTGCGCCTGCAGGGCGTTGTCGAGCAGGTGGTCGATCGAGTCGATGGCCTCCGCAGCGCGCGCGAGGTGGTCGGCGATGTCGCGGAAGTACGGTCGCGCGTCCTCGGTGGCCGCTGCCAGGGCGAAGCGGTGCAGGGGCTCGCGCAGGGGCAGCACCGCACGGCGGAACTCGAGCGTCTCGCGCTTGAGCCGGTAGATGCGGGTCGAGTCGCTCGAGCGCTGCGCCGAGAAGACCGAGGTCTCCACCTCCTGAACGTCGGTCTCGAGCTCGGCCGCGACGTCCTCGTAGTGGTCGACGATGCTGTCGACGACGGCGTACAGGGCCGCGGTCGGTCCGTGCGACAACGGTTCGATCATCCGCTCGGCGGCCTTGCGGGCGTTCTTGAGCGTCGGGCCGCCGTGCCGCACCGTGAGCAGGTAGTTGACGCCGAGGAAGATGTTGACCTCATGGGTCGTGATGTCGTCGTCGCTGTACGACACGGTGCGGATCGAGATGAACGTGTGGTCGGGGTAGCGCTCGACCTTCGGACGCTGGTGCGCCTCGAGGGCGTCCTCGACCGCCAGGGGGTGCAGCCCGAGCGACCCCGCCACCCGGTGCATCTCGTCGGCGGTGGGGTTGCCGATGCCGACCCACAGGAAGTCGTCCTCGCCGAGCCGGGCGAGCGCTGCGTCGAGCGACTCCGAGTCGTGCTCGGTCGTCTCCCTGACGCCGTCGCGGTAGACCGCGCAGTCGATGATCACGTCGTTATTGTCCACCGATAGGCTCACGGCATGCGCAGCTGGTCGAGTCCTGAGGTCCCGTCACTCGACGAGCTGGGTCTCGGACGTGGTCCGGAGGTGTCGGTGCACGACACCTCGACCGCCGGATCGGTCGCCGTCGACCCGGCTGACCGGGCCCGGCTCTACGTCTGCGGCATCACGCCCTACGACGCCACCCACATGGGGCACGCTGCGACCTACCTGACGTTCGACCTGCTGCAGCGCGCCTGGCGCGACCGCGGCCTCGACGTCACGTACACCCAGAACGTCACCGACGTCGACGACCCGCTGCTCGAGCGGGCCACCGCGACGGGCGTCGACTGGGTCGAGCTCGCCGAGCGCGAGACGCAGCTGTTCCGTGAGGACATGACCGCCCTGCGCGTCATCGCGCCGGCCCACTACATCGGTGCCGTCGAGTCGATCGACCTCGTGGTCGACCTGGTCGAGCGGCTCCGGGCGGCCGGTGCCGTCTACGCCGTCGACGACGACCTCTACTTCGACGTCCACGCCGACGAGGGCTTCGGTCTGGTCTCGGGCTTCGACGAGCAGACGATGCTGCGCATCTTCCCCGAGCGCGGGGGAGACCCCGACCGTCTGGGCAAGAAGCACCCGCTCGACTGCCTGCTGTGGCAGGCCGAGCGTCCCGGCGAGCCCGCGTGGGACACCCGCCTGGGTCGTGGTCGCCCCGGTTGGCACATCGAGTGCGCGGCGATCGCCCTGCACCACTTGGGCACCGCGTTCGACGTACAGGGCGGCGGCTCCGACCTGGTGTTCCCGCACCACGAGATGTCGGCTTCCGAGGCCACGGTCGCGACAGGCGAGCCGTTCGCGGGGGCCTACGTGCACGCCGGCATGGTCGGCTTCGAGGGCGAGAAGATGTCCAAGTCGAAGGGCAACCTCGTGCTCGTCTCGAAGCTGCGCGCGGCCGGGCACGACCCCATGGCGATCCGGTTGGCCCTGCTGGCGCACCACTACCGCAGCGACTGGGAGTGGTTCGACGACGAGATCGTGCGGGCCGAGGAGCGTCTGGCCCGCTGGCGCGCAGCCGTGGCTCGGACTGTCGCGCCGTCGGGCGAGGCGCTGCTCGCACAGGTCCGCCACGCGATGGCTCACGACCTCGACGCGCCGGCGGCCCTCGCCGCGGTCGACGCGTGGGCGGCTGACGATGCAGGCGAGGACCCGCAGGCCGGCCGCACGGTCCGCAGCGCACTTGATGCGCTGCTCGGAGTGGCTCTCTAGAAGAGAGCCTCCTAGAACCCCTGGTCGCTGCGGTTGACCGGCTTCGGCTGGGTGCGTTGCCGTCCCAGCTCACCACCGATGCGTCCGCCGTACGGCCGACCGTGATCGGCGAACTCGTCACGGACGTACGACAGCCGCCACGAGCCGAGCTGGATGCGTGATCCTGTGCGCAGCCGCTGACGGGGCAGCTGCAGGCCGCCCACGGTCGTCAGCACCTGGGTGCTGCGCGCGATCAGCACGTACTCGTCGTCGTCGGTGCGGATGATCTCGGCCTGGACGGCATCCACGCCGGCCAGTCGGAGCCCCGAGCCCTCGGCGCTGCCGATCGTGACGCCCTCGAGCGGCAGCGCGAACACGCCCACACGCCGGTCGGCACCCGGGTCGGACGTGTCGGACAGGTAGAGCCGCGGATGACCACGTCCGCCGACGGGGTCGTGGGTCGTCGTGACGACCCGGGGCATGCCGCGCAGCGGGACGGGGGGCCACGGCGTGCCGGGCGGAAGGCCTGCGCTCGACAGATCGACCGCACCGGGCGCGGAAGGACGCCGGGCGATGACGGCGCGCAGCGCCTGCGACCAGCTGCCGAGGCGCATGTGCCGCGAGCGGGTGACGAGGCGTTGCAGGGCGTGGGCGCGAACGGCACCCATCGTGACCACCGTGCCGTCGGGTCCGGAGACCTCGACGACGAGTCCGAGACGGGCGAGCTGCTCGGCCATCCCTCGCACCGCGGCCCGTGACGGCTGCCCGGCGACGGCCATGAGGTCATCGGTCTGGATCGTGATCCGGTTGCCCGAGGCCTGCACGGTCCCACGCAGCTGCCTGCCGGCTGCGCCGTCGGGACCCGGGGTCTCGATGTCGAAGGTGAGATCGGCCTCGAGGTGAAGCACGGCGGTCATGGCTAGGAGCGGTGCTGGTCGGCGCCGGCGAGCTCGTCGTCGCTGGTCGTGATGCGCAGGGTGCCGTTGAGCTTCCAGGTGGCACGGGGTGCGTCGTCGCCCGTGTCGCGAGGCACCTCGACGGCCATGTCGATGAACTCGTAGTTGACGGCCGCCCCCTTGCCGGTGAGGTAGTTCCACATCTCCTGGCCGAGGTCGGCCCAGTCGGTGACGGGCTGGATGGTCGGCGAGCTGTTGTCTGAGGTCATGCCTCGAGTGTGGCCTCGTTCGGCCGTTGCGCAAGTTGTGAACAGGTTCAGTTCACTCCGGGTCGACGTTGCGGCGGCGCAGGTAGCGCTCGAACTCGCGGGCGATCGCGTCACCGCTCGCCTCGGGCAGCTCGCTGGTGTCGCGCTCGTTCTCCAGTGCCTTGACGTACTCGGCGATCTCGACGTCCTGGGAGGTCAGCTCTTCTGCACCACGCTGCCACGCCTCGGTCATCTCGGTCAGGACGCCCTGGGGGAGTGGCATGCCGACGGCGTCCTCGAGCGCACCCAACAAGGCGAGGGTTGCCTTCGGGCAGGGCGGCTCGGCGAGGTAGTGCGGCACTGCTGCCCACAGCGACGCCGAGGCGATGCCCTCGCGGGCCGCGACCTCGCCCAGAACCGACGTGATGCCGACGGGTCCGTTGTAGGTCGATGCGCTGAGCGACATGCGCTCCATCAGGGCCGGATCGGACGTCGACCCGCTGACCGGCACGGGGCGCGTGTGCGGCGAGTCGGCCAGGAGCGCGCCGAGCGTCACGAGCTCGGTGACGCCGGCCAGCTGGGCGACGCCGATGACCGTCGAGCAGAACGCCTTCCAGCGAAAGTTCGGCTCCGGCCCGCGCAGCAGCAGCACATCGCGATCGAGCCGGGCCGGACGGGCGTGGAAGATCTGCGGCGCCGGCCACGTGATCAGGCGGTCACCGTCGTCGGTCGTGTGGACGTGTGGACGGTGCACCTGGAAGTCGTAGTAGTCCTCGGGATCGAGCTCGATCAGCAGCTCGGCGTCCCACTCGTCGATGAGGTGGTCGACGGCACCCGATGCGGCATCGGCGGCGTCGTTCCACCCCTCGAACGCGGCGACCATCCAGGGGTTGCGCAGCTGCGGGATGTCAGGGGTGGAGGTCACCCGTCCAGCCTATCCCCGTCCTCGGGAGCCTCGATGCGTTCGACCATGATCTGCGAGATGCGTCGCCCGTCGAGCTCGGCCACCGACAGGGAGGCGTCGTCGACCACGATCGTGTCGCCGACCTCGGGCATGCGGCCGAGCTGGTCGATCACGAATCCGGCGACGGTCTCGTAGGCTCCGTCGACCAGCTCGATGCCCGTGACCTCCGAGAAGTCCTCGATGTTGAGGCCACCGTCGAACAGGCCGTCGCGGCGCACGTCGTGGGCCTCCTCGGTCTGTCCGGGCAGGTCGTACTCGTCGCGGATCTCGCCGACGAGCTCCTCGACGAGGTCCTCCAGCGTCACGATGCCGTCGGTGCCGCCGTACTCGTCGATCACCAGGGCGATGTGCACGCCGTCGTTGCGCATCTGCGCCATCGCCGGGAGGATCCGGTTGGTGCCGGGCAGCACCGGGATGTCGCGCGCCAGCGAGCCGACCGTCGCGGCGGGCTCGACGTCGGCCTGCAGCAGGTCGCGCACGTGCACGAAGCCCAGCACGTCGTCGACCGAGGTGCCCGTGACGGGGTAGCGCGAGTGCGGCATGTCGCGGACGGTGGCCGCGGCCTCGGCCAGACGTGTCGATGCGGCCAGGAAGTCGACGTTGTGCCGGGGCTGCATGACCTCCTTGACGGTGCGCTGGGTCGCCGAGAAGACGTCCTGGACGATGCGGCGCTCGTCGATGTCGAAGCCCTCGTGCCCGCCGACGAGGTCGCGCAGCTCGTCCTCGCTCATCTCCTCGTTGGTCGCGTGGGGGTCGCCGCCGAGCAGGCGAACGACCGCATTGGTCGACAGCGACAGGAACCAGATGACCGGACGCATGAGCGTCGCGAAGCGCGACAGCGGGGGAGCGACGGCCGTGGCCAGTCCCGCCGACTTCTGCAGGGCGAAGCGCTTGGGCACGAGCTCGCCGAGCACGAGCGACATGTAGGCGATGAGCAGCGTCATGACGACGAGCGCGACGTTGTCGGCCGCACGTTCGGACAGGCCGAGCCCCGTGAAGATCGGGGCGACGTCAGGCGCCAGTGTCGATGCGCCGTAGGCGGCAGACAAGAAGCCCGCGACCGTCACGCCGATCTGCACCGCGGCGAGGAACCGGTTGGGGTCACGAGCCAGCGAGGCGACCTTGGCCCCGCGACCGCCCTGCTGCTCCAGGCGGTCGAGCTGGCTGGGCCGCAGGGACACCAGAGCCATCTCGGTGGCCGAGAACACCCCGCCGACCAGCACGAACACCAGCACGAGGCCGAAGTTGAGCAGCGTCTGCTGGTCCATCAGCGCCCACCTGCCCGATGCGACGGGAGGTGGGCGTGACGTATTCGGGGGCGCTTCATGACGAGAAGTCTAGTGGCGGCGGGCTATTCGTTCTCGGTGCGGTAGCCGAGGTTGGGCGAGAGCCACTTCTCGGCCTCGTCGAGCGTCCAGCCCTTGCGGTCGGCGTAGTCCTGCACCTGATCACGACCGATGCGTCCCAGCACGAAGTACTGCGACTCGGGATGCGAGAAGTACAGGCCGCTGACCGATGCGCCCGGCCACATGGCCATGCTCTCGGTGAGCTCGATGCCGGTGTTGGCCTCGACGTCGAGCAGCTCCCAGATGGTCTGCTTCTCGGTGTGCTCGGGGCACGCCGGGTAGCCCGGGGCCGGACGGATGCCGGCGTACTTCTCGCCGATCAGGTCGGCGTTGCTGAGCGACTCGTTGGGCACGTACGCCCAGAACTCCTTGCGGACGCGCTCGTGCATGCGTTCGGCGAAGGCCTCGGCCAAGCGGTCGGCCAGCGACTCCAGCAGGATCGCGTTGTAGTCGTCGAGGTCCTTCTTGAACTCGGCGATCTTCTCGCCGATGTGCACGCCCGCCGTGACGGCGAAGGCACCGACGTAGTCGCGCAGCCCCGTCTCCTTCGGGGCCACGAAGTCGGCCAGCGACTTGCGGGCCGAGCCCTCACGTCCCTCGCCCTGCTGCCGCAACTGGTGCAGGGTCGTCAGAACCGTCGCGCGCGACTCGTCGGTGTACAGCTCGATGTCGTCGCCCGGAACCTGGCTGGCCGGGAACAGGCCGAACACGCCGTTGGCGCGGATCCATTTCTCCTCCACGAGCTGGTCGAGCATCGCCTGCGCGTCGTCGTACAGCTTGCGGGCGGCCTCGCCCGTCGCGGGATTGTTGAGGATGTCGGGAAAGCGGCCCTTCATCTCCCAGGCGTTGAAGAACGGCTGCCAGTCGATGTACGCACGCAGCTCCTCGAGCGAGTAGTCGGTGAACGTCTTGACGAACTGCGACGCGGCACCGTGGCGGTGGTCGCACCCCGGCCCCGAGCACAGGTCACGGGCCTGCTGCGCCAGCATGCGGGGGCGTGGCGGCTGGTAGTCGCTCCAGTCGATCGGCGTGGCCTTCTCGCGTGCGGCCGCGATCGTCAGCAGCGAACGGGTGTCCTGGCGCGCCGCGTGACGCTCGCGCAGCGTCTCGTACTCGGCGTTGGTGTCGGCCACCAGCTTCGGGCGTTGCTCGTCGGACAGCAGGGCCGCGACGACCGGCACCGACCGCGAGGCGTCCTTCACCCAGATGACCGGGCCGTGGTACTTCTGGGCGACCTTGACCGCGGTGTGGGCGCGCGACGTCGTCGCACCGCCGATCATCAGCGGGATGTCGAAGCCCTGCCGCTCCATCTCGGCGGCGAAGTTGACCATCTCGTCGAGCGAGGGCGTGATGAGTCCGGAGAGGCCGATGACGTCGGCACCCTCCTCCTTGGCCGCGTCGAGGATCTTCTGCGCCGGCACCATCACGCCGAGGTCGACCACGTCGTAGTTGTTGCACTGCAGCACGACGCCGACGATGTTCTTGCCGATGTCGTGCACGTCGCCCTTGACCGTGGCCATGATGACCTTGCCGTTGCTGCGCTCGACGTCGCCGGGCTGCTTCTCGGCCTCGATGAACGGGATGAGGTAGGCGACGGCCTTCTTCATGACGCGGGCCGACTTGACGACCTGCGGCAGGAACATCTTGCCCTCGCCGAACAGGTCGCCGACGACGTTCATGCCGGCCATCAGCGGGCCCTCGATGACCTCGATCGGACGTCCGCCGCGGGCGCTGATCTCGGCGCGCAGCTCCTCGGTGTCGGACTCGGCGAACTCGTCGATGCCCTTGACCAGTGCGTGCGTGATCCGCTCGCCGACCGGCAGCGAGCGCCACTCCTCGGTGGCGACCTCCTTGACGGAGCCGTCGCCGGCGAAGTCGGCCGCGATCTCGAGCAGGCGCTCGGTGCTGTCGGGTCGACGGTTGAGGATGACGTCTTCGATGCGGTCGCGCAGCAGCTCGGGCACCTCGTCGTACACCTCGAGAGCGCCCGCGTTGACGATTCCCATGTCCATGCCGGCGTTGATCGCGTGGTACAGGAACACCGCGTGGATCGCCTCGCGCACGGGGTTGTTGCCGCGGAACGAGAACGACACGTTGGACACGCCGCCGGACACGAGCGCACCGGGCAGGTTCTGCTTGATCCAGCGGGTCGCCTCGATGAAGTCGACACCGTAGTTGGCGTGCTCCTCGATGCCCGTGGCGACGGCGAACACGTTGGGATCGAAGATGATGTCCTCGGCCGGGAAGCCGACCTGGTCGACGAGGATGTCGTACGCGCGCCGGCAGATCTGCTTGCGACGCTCGAGGTTGTCGGCCTGTCCGTCCTCGTCGAAGGCCATGACGACGACCGCCGCACCGTACTTGCGGCACAGCCGGGCCTCGCGGATGAACTTCTCCTCGCCCTCCTTCATCGAGATCGAGTTGACGATCGCCTTGCCCTGGACGCACTTGAGCCCGGCCTCGATGACCTCCCACTTGGAGGAGTCGATCATCGTCGGCACGCGGCAGATGTCGGGCTCGGTGGCGATGAGCTTCATGAAGCGGTCCATCGCCTCGACGCCGTCGATCATGCCCTCGTCCATGTTGACGTCGATGACCTCGGCCCCGGCCTCGACCTGCTGGCGCGCGACGGCCAGGGCGGTGGTGTAGTCGCCGGCCTTGATCAGGTTGCGGAAGCGGGCCGAGCCCGTGATGTTGGTGCGCTCGCCGACGTTGACGAACAACGTGTCCTCGACCACCGTGACGGGCTCGAGACCCGACAGCCGCAGCGCGGGGCTCGTCTCGGCGACGACCCGCGGGGTCTTGCCCTCGACGTCGCGCGCGATCGACGCGATGTGGGCCGGCGTCGTGCCGCAGCAGCCGCCGACCATGTTGACGAAGCCGGCATCGGCGAACTCGCTGACGATCGCCGAGGTCTGGTCGGGCTCCTCGTCGTACTCGCCGAAGGCGTTGGGCAGGCCGGCATTGGGATAGCACGACACGAACGTGTCGGCGACGCGAGCCATCTCGGCGATGTAGGGACGCATCTCCTTGGCACCGAGGGCGCAGTTGAGCCCCACGAGCAGCGGCTTGGCGTGCCGGATCGAGTGCCAGAACGCCTCGGTGACCTGGCCGGACAGCGTGCGCCCCGAGGCGTCCGTGATCGTGCCCGAGATGACGATGGGCCAGCGCCGGCCGAAGTCCTCGAAGACCGACTCGACCGCGAAGATCGCGGCCTTGGCGTTGAGGGTGTCGAAGATCGTCTCGATGAAAATGACGTCGGAGCCGCCCTCGAGGAGGCCTCGGGTTGCTTCCCGGTAGGTCTCGACCAGCTCGTCGTACGTCACGTTGCGGGCACCCGGGTCGTTGACGTCGGGCGAGATCGACGCGGTGCGGCTGGTGGGGCCGAGCGTTCCGGCGACGTACCGCGGACGTCCGGTGGCCTCGGCGACGGCGTCGCACTCGCGACGGGCCAGGCGAGCCGACTCGAAGTTCAGCTCGTAGGCGAGCTCCTCCATGCCGTAGTCGCTCAGCGAGATCGTCGTGGCGTTGAACGTGTTGGTCTCGATCATGTCGGCGCCGGCCTCGAGGTACTCGCGGTGGATGCCCGCGATGATCTCCGGCTGCGTCAACGTCAGCAGGTCGTTGTTGCCCTGCACGTCGGACGGCCAGTCCTTGAACCGCTCGCCGCGGTAGCCGGCCTCATCGGGCCGGTCGCGCTGGATCGCGGTTCCCATTGCGCCGTCGAGCACCAGGATGCGGCTCTGGAGCAGCTCCGTGAGCTCGGCGGTGGCGTCGGGGCGGATGGTGGTCTCTGACACAAGCAGTCCTCGAGGTGCGAATCGGTAAGGAGTGCTGGGGAACTCCAGCCGGCGGCGGGCTCGCCTGGGCCTTGGTGGGTTCCCGAACTGGTGGTCTCCATTGTCTCATGGGGCACCAGCACCCGTGGGATGTCGACCACCGCATGGACAACGCGGTGGGCGACGCAGCGTTACGCCCGACTACCGTGATCGACGTGACCTCGTACGCAGCCGTGCTCTGGGACCTCGACGGCACGATCGTCGACACCGAACCGCTCTGGATGGCCGCCGAGCACCGGCTCGCCGTCGAGCACGGCAAGATCTGGACCGACGAGGACGCGATGCAGCTCGTGGGCAACTCGCTCATCGCGTCGGGGGAGTACATCCGCGACCGGCTCGAGCTGGAGATGACGGCCGAGCAGATCGTCGACTACCTGGTCGCCTCGCTCGCCGGATCTCTCCGCGAACACGTCGAGTGGCGTCCGGGAGCCCGCGAGCTGATCACGGCGTTGGACGCTGCTGGCGTGCCGCAAGCGCTCGTGACGATGTCGTACACCGCGATCGCCGAGCCGATCGTGGCGCAGCTGCCGTTCGCGGCGGTCGTCACCGGCGACACGGTCGCCCGACCGAAGCCGTTTCCGGACCCCTATCTGCTGGCCGCCGAGAAGCTCGGCGTCGACCCGGCGAGGTGCCTGGCGATCGAGGACTCGCGCACGGGTGCCGCCTCGGCCAACGCGGCCGGCTGCGACGTGCTGGCCGTGCCCCACTTCGTGACGGTGCCGGAGGCCGACCGTCGCGTGCTCGTGCCGACCCTGGAGGGCCTGCACCCCGACGACCTCGGTGCCCTCTTCGGTGCTCTCAGCGGTTGAAGAGGCCTCCGAGGAAGCCCTTCTTGCGCTTCCAGCCGTGCTGCTCGAGGAAGGCGAACAGCGGATCCTTGATGCGGCTGGTCTCGAAGGAATAGACCAGCGGCGCGACGGTGAGCGGCTCGTCATCCTTCTTGGTGATGCCGCCGAACGAGACGTTGAACTGCTTGCTCGTGCTCTTGCCGGAGAAGAACTGCTTCTCGCCACCGAGCTTCAGGGTGTCGCCGTCGATGTCGGCCGAGCCGGTCGTCGACGTGCGGTTCTCGGTGACGTCGTACGTGCCCTTGTCGGCGTCGAGCTCGACCGTGATGCGGTAGTCCTCGTCGACGTGCTCGACCTCGAGCGCCGAGGGGTAGAGGGTCGTGGCCTTGACGATGTCCCAGGCACCGATGATGCGGTCGCCCTCGACCGTGAAGACGAAGGGCTCCTGCGGGTCGTTGATCGCGGGGACGGCAGCGAGCAGGTCGGGAATCGGCGTGGTCATGAGGGCGACGCTACCTGCAGCAGCGGCAGCTCGGGGGGCGTGCCGCCCCACGCCGGGCAGAGCGACTGGTGGGCGCAGAACGTGCACAGGCCGCTCTTGCGCGGTGGGAAGTCGCGCAGCTCGATGGCACGCTCGATCGCGGCCCAGAGCGCGAGCAGCTTGGCCTCGGTGTGCAGCAGATCGGACTCGGTGGGCTCGTAGCGCAGGAACTGGCCGTCGCCGAAGTACATCAGTTGCAGCAGCGTCGGGATGACCCCACGGGTGCGCCAGATGACCAGTGCGTAGAACCGCATCTGGAACATCGCCTTGCCCTCGAACGACGGACTCGGGGACCTTCCGCCTTTGTAGTCCACCACGCGGATGCGTCCGTCGGGGGCGACGTCGATGCGGTCGACGATGCCGCCGAACGACAGACCGGGCTCCGGCTGGTACGTCACCCGCTCCTCCCGGGCTGCGGGCTCGAGGTAGCGAGGATCCTCCATCGTGAAGTAGGTCCGGAGCAGGTCAACTGCGGACGCGAGCCACGCTGTCTCGTCGGCAGCCTGCTCAGCGGTGAACAGCTCCGCGGTTCGGGGATCGGACTGGCGGAGCTGCTCCCACTCGCTGGGCAGCAGCTCGACCGCGCGATCAAGCGTGCGTGCGGGTGCCGGCTCGGCGAACAGGTCCTCGAGCACGGCGTGCACCAGCGTGCCGCGCACCATGGCGGGGCTGGCGGGCTCGGGCAGGCGGTCGATCGTCCGGAACCGGTAGAGCAGCGGGCAGTTCTGGAAGTCGCCCGCGCGGCTCGGCGACAGCGACCGCCGGTAGGTCAGGGGCGGGGCCGCTTCAGTCATGCCGACGACTCTAGTTGCGCCCACCGACAGCGTCCGGGCACCCGATAGGTTGGCGCCGTGAGCAGCTCCCAGCGACCCGGCACGTGGCGCATCGGCCGGGTCGTCGGCGTCGACGTGCTGATCAAGCCGTCGCTGCTCCTGATGGGCGTCGCACTCGTGGTGCTGTTCGCACCCCGCTGGGAGGACCGCTCCGACACGAGCCCCTACCTGCTGGCCACGGTGTTCGTCGTCGCGCTCTACGTCTCCGTGCTGGTGCACGAGATCGCCCACGTGCTGGCCGCGCGGGCGTACCGGATGCGGGTCGACTCCGTGACGCTGCACCTGCTGGGCGGCGAGACCGTCATCGAGGGGGAGAGCCGCACGCCCGTGCAGGAGCTCGTGACGTCGATCGTCGGTCCGCTCGCCTCGCTGGCCATCGCAGCGGGGGCCTTCGCTGCCTCCGACGCGATGGGCTTCAACATCGCGTCCGACGTCGTGTGGTCGATCGCCTGGGTCAATCTGCTGGTCGCCGGCTTCAACATGCTGCCCGGCCTGCCGCTCGACGGCGGCCGGGTCTTCCGGGCGCTCGTCTGGCAGGTGACGGGACGCGAGGAGACCGGCGTGCGCATCGCCGCGTGGATCGGACGCGCGACGGCCGTCGCGGTCCTCGTGGTCGCGCTGCTCACCCGCGGCGACACCCGCGACACGACCATCAACCTGCTGATCGCCGCGTTCGTGGCGTGGTTCCTGTGGGAGGGCGCGAGCGACGCCCTCCGCAACGCCGGACGCACGGCGCGCATCAACCTGCTGGTGGCCCGCGACATCGGGTTCCCCGGCGCCACACCGCCACCGGGGGCACCGACGCTGTCGGTCGACCTGCGGGGCTCCGACCTCCTCCGGGCCATGGCGGCGCACCCGGCGGAGGCGTACGCGCTCACGAGGCCTGACGGCTCCGTGTTCGGCGTGCTCACGTCCCGCGCCGTCGACGATGCCTACCGAGCGAGCCGCCGATGACCTCCTACACCCGCAGTGGACCCCTCGTCGAGGGCGAGTGGGTCCGCCTGACCGATCCCAAGGGACGCCGGCACAACGTGCAGCTCGTCGCCGGCAAGGAGTTCTCGACCAAGAAGGGCCAGCTGCGCCACGACGACATGCTGGGCCAGCCCGAGGGCATCGTGATCCACTCGTCGATGGACCACCCGTACCAGGTGTTCCGGCCGCTGCTGTTCGAGTACGTCGTCTCGATGCCCCGCGGCGCCGCGATCATCTACCCCAAGGACGCAGCGCAGATCATCGTGCAGGCCGACATCTACCCGGGCGCGCGCGTCGTCGAGGCCGGAGCCGGATCGGGCGCCCTGACGTCATACCTGCTGCGCGCGGTCGGCCCCACCGGCACGCTCGGCTCGTACGAGATGCGCGAGGAGTTCGCCGACAACGTCCTGCGCAACGTCCACGAGGTCTCGGGCACCGACCTGCCCGGCTGGACGCTGACGGTCGGCGATGTCCGCGAGGTCATCACCGAGACCGAGATCGACCGGCTCATCCTCGACATGGTCGACCCGTGGAGCTGCATCCCGCTGGCCGCCGAACGACTCACGCCGGGCGGCATCGTGTGCGCCTACGTCGCCACGACGACCCAGCTGTCGCGGTTCGTCGAGACGGTCCGCGAGCACGGCGGCTTCACCGAGCCCCGCGCATGGGAGACGCTCGAGCGCGAGTGGCACCTCGAGGGGCTCGCCGTCCGTCCGCAGCACAGCATGAACGGGCACACCGCCTTCCTGGTCACGGCACGGCGCATGGCACCGGGCCACCACTCGATGGGCACGTCGCGGCGTCCCGCGCCGGGCGCCTACGGGCCCGACTACACGGGTCCGCGACCCTTCGGGCACGACGAGGAGTGACCGACGCCGCGCGGCGTGTCTGAGATGACATTCGCATCCTGGCCGCTACGGGTAGGGTCATTCACACGAGCAGGAGGTGACGTATGAGTGACAACGGATCTGACCAGGAGATCGCCTACTTGCGCGCGGAGGTGGAGCACCTGCGGCGCCGACTCGGCACCGAACGGTCCACCGACACGCGCCTCACCGAGCTCGAGGCCAAGCTCGCCGCGACCAGCGGTCAGAACGAGCGGCTCTCGTCGACGCTGCGCGAGGCCCGCGACCAGATCGTGACCCTCAAGGAAGAGGTCGACCGCCTCGCCCAGCCGCCCACGGGCTTCGGCACGTTCCTGCAGCGCAACGACGACGAGTCCGTCGACGTCTTCACGGGCGGCCGCAAGCTGCGGGTCAACGTCAGCCCCGCGGTCGACAAGGACGCCCTGCGCCGCGGCCAGGAGGTCATCCTCAACGAGGCCATGAACGTCGTCCTGGCCCTGGAGTTCGAGCAGACCGGCGAGGTCGTCTCGCTCAAGGAGATCCTCGCCGACGGCGAGCGCGCGCTCGTCATGGGCAATGCCGACGAGGAGCGGGTCGTCCGCCTCGCCGAGCCGCTCATCGGACTCAAGATCCGTCCGGGCGACTCGCTGCTGCTCGACGGAAGGTCGGGCTACGTCTACGAGCGCGTCCCGAAGTCCGAGGTCGAGGAGCTCGTCCTCGAAGAGGTCCCCGACATCGACTACGACTCGATCGGTGGCCTGCGCCAGCAGATCGAGTCGATCCGCGACGCCGTCGAGCTGCCCTACCTGCACCCCGAGATCTTCATCGAGCACGAGCTCAAGCCACCCAAGGGCGTCCTGCTGTACGGCCCGCCCGGCTGCGGCAAGACCATGATCGCCAAGGCCGTCGCGGCCTCGCTGGCCAAGAAGGTCACCGAGCGCACCGGCGAGGAGGGACGCTCGTTCTTCCTCAACATCAAGGGCCCCGAGCTGCTCAACAAGTACGTCGGCGAGACCGAGCGGCACATCCGCCTGGTCTTCCAGCGGGCCCGTGAGAAGGCCAACGAGGGCACGCCCGTCATCATCTTCTTCGACGAGATGGACTCGCTGTTCCGCACGCGTGGCACGGGGGTGTCGTCCGATGTCGAGAACACCATCGTCCCGCAGCTGCTGAGCGAGATCGACGGCGTCGAGGGGCTCGAGAACGTGCTCGTGATCGGTGCGTCCAACCGCGAGGACATGATCGACCCCGCGATCCTGCGTCCGGGTCGCCTCGACGTCAAGATCAAGATCGAGCGTCCCGACGCGGAGTCGGCGCGCGACATCTTCAGCAAGTACCTCACGGCCAACCTGCCGCTCCACGCCGACGACCTGGCCGAGTGGGCCGGCGACCGGCAGGCGTGCGTGAGTGGCATGATCCAGCGCACCGTCGAGCGGATGTACACCGAGTCCGAGGACAACCAGTTCCTCGAGGTCACGTACGCCAACGGCGACAAGGAGGTCCTGTACTTCAAGGACTTCAACTCCGGTGCCATGATCCAGAACATCGTCGACCGGGCCAAGAAGATGGCGATCAAGGACCTCCTCGAGCACCAGCAGCGAGGTCTGCGCGTGCAGCACATGCTGCAGGCATGCCTCGACGAGTTCAAGGAGAACGAGGACCTGCCCAACACCACCAACCCCGACGACTGGGCGCGGATCTCGGGCAAGAAGGGTGAGCGCATCGTGTTCATCCGCACCCTCATCTCGGGCAAGAGCGGCAACGAGCCCGGACGCTCGATCGACACCGTCGCCAACACGGGGCAGTACCTGTAGATGCCCGGGACCGACCTGCGTGTCGTCTCGTACGCGAGTGACGACGCGCAGCTGCTGACCGTCGAGGTGCAGGCCGAGTACGGGCGGAGGTACGGCGGCGAGGGCGACATCTCGCCGATCGACCTGCATCAGTTCGACGCGCCCGAGGGCCACTTCGTGATGATCTACGTCGACGACGTGCCGGCGGCGATGGGTGGGTGGCGGCGCGGGGGACCGGGAGGCGCGACCGATGGCGAGATCAAGCGGATGTTCGTGCGTCCCGCCTTCGCCCGCCGTGGTCTGGCGCGCACGATCCTCGCCGAGCTGGAGCGCACGGCGATCGCGGCGGGCATCACCCGGCTGGTGCTCGAGACCGGGACGGCGCAGCCCGAGGCGATCGCTCTCTACGAGTCGTCGGGCTACGCGACGATCCCGGCATTCGGCTTCTACGCCGACTACGACGACAGCGTGCACCTGGCCAAGACGATCGCCAGCACCCCGTAGGGTCACGGCATGACAGTTCGGCGTGTGCAAGGCAGTGAGGTCGAGTACGGCATCGCGGTGCAGGGCAAGCCGAACGCCAATCCCATGGTGTCCTCGACCCACGTCGTCAACGCGTACGCGGCCGCCCACGGCCTGACCCGCCGCGCCCGCTGGGACTACGAGGAGGAGAGCCCCCTGCGCGACGCGCGGGGGTTCGACCTGAGCCGCGAGGCCGCCGATCCCTCGCAGCTGACCGATGACGACATGGGCCTGGCCAACATCATCCTGACCAACGGGGCGCGGCTCTACGTCGACCACGCGCACCCCGAGTACTCCAGCCCCGAGGTCACCAACCCGCTCGACGTCGTCCGGTGGGAGAAGGCCGGCGAGAACGTCATGCGCCTCGGTGCCGAGCTGGCCGCGCAGATACCCGGCACGCAGCCGATCGTGCTCTACAAGAACAACATCGACAACAAGGGCGCCTCGTACGGCTCGCACGAGAACTACCTGATGCGGCGCGACGTGCCGTTCGTCGAGATCGTCGACCACCTGACGCCGTTCTTCGTGTCCCGACAGGTCTTCACGGGGGCCGGGCGGGTGGGTCAGCAGCAGGACGGCAGCGTGCACGCCTTCCAGATCAGCCAGCGCGCCGACTACTTCGAGGTCGGGGTCGGCCTGGAGACGACCCTCAAGCGTCCCATCATCAACACCCGCGACGAGCCCCACGCCGATCCCAAGAAGTACCGCCGGCTGCACGTCATCATCGGCGACGCCAACTGCTCCGAGATCGCGATCTACCTCAAGCACGGCACGACGTCTCTGGTGCTGGCGATGATCGAGGCCGGCTTCATGGGCCGGGCCCTCGAGCTCGTCGATCCCGTTCGTGCGGTCCACGACATCTCTCACGACCCGACGCTGACCCGCACGGTCGAGCTCGTCGACGGCCGGCACCTCACGGCCCTTCAGCTGCAGGGCGAGTACCTCGAGCTCGCCAAGGCCTTCGTCGCGCGAGGGGGCTCCGACGAGCAGACCGACGACGTGCTGCGTCGCTGGGAGAGCGTGCTCGAGCGCCTCGCCCGCGACCCCATGGAGTGCGTGCGCGAGCTCGACTGGGTCGCCAAGCTGGCGCTGCTCGAGCGCTACCGCGAGCGCGACTCGCTCGACTGGGACCACGCCAAGCTGCATCTCGTCGACCTGCAGTACCACGACATCCGGCTCGGCAAGGGGCTCTACCACCAGCTCGTCCGCACGGGCCGCGTCGACCGGCTGTTCACCGACGCCGAGATCGCCGCTGCCGTGACCGATCCGCCGCACGACACGCGCGCCTACTTCCGCGGCATGTGCCTGGCGCGCTTCAGCAAGGACATCGCGGCGGCGTCGTGGGACTCGGTGATCTTCGACCTGCCTGGCCGCGACTCCCTGCAGCGCATTCCGACGATGGAGCCCCTGCGCGGCACGGCCGAGCACGTCGGCGCGCTGTTCGACACCAGCGCCACGGCGCAGGAGCTGTTCACCGCGATCACTGGCCGGTAAGGGCTAGGCTTGACACATGTCTGAGCAGCAGCACAAGAGCACCCGCAAGCCCTCCGAGGCCGACGAGGCGCAGGTCGAGCCCACCGAGGTCGACACCGAGGCCAAGGCCAAGCTCGACGACGACGTCGACTCGATCCTCGACGAGATCGACGACGTCCTCGAGGAGAACGCCGAGGAGTTCGTCCGCAGCTTCGTGCAGAAGGGCGGACAGTGATGCTGCCGGAGGGCACCCGCCTGACCGGTTCGTCGTCGTTCGCCGACTACCTCGCCGCCACGGCACCCGAGCTCATGCCGGGTGCGGCTTCACGTGCGTCGGGAGCGCACGGCGACCTCGCGCCCCATGCGACCACGATCGTGTCGGCGACGTTCGACGGTGGCGTCATCATGGCCGGTGACCGGCGCGCCACGATGGGCAACGTCATCGCCCAGCGCGACATCGAGAAGGTCTTCCCGGCCGATGAGTACTCCTGCATCGGCATCGCCGGCAGCGCCGGTCTGGCGATCGAGATGGTGCGGCTGTTCCAGGTCGAGCTCGAGCACTACGAGAAGATCGAGGGCACGGTGCTGTCGGCCGACGGCAAGGCCAACCGCCTCGCCGCACTGATCCGCGGCAACCTGGGCCTGGCCATGCAGGGCCTGGCCGTCGTCCCCCTGTTCGCGAGCTTCGACCTCGAGACGCAGCAGGGCCGCATCTTCAGCTACGACGTCACGGGAGGCCGCTACGAGGAGCACAGCGGCTTCCACACCGTCGGGTCCGGATCGCTGTTCGCGCGAGGATCGCTCAAGAAGCTGTACAACCGCGGCATGACCGAGGGCGACTGCGTCACCGCCGCGATCCAGGCCCTCTATGACGCGGCCGACGACGACTCCGCCACGGGCGGCCCCGACCTGACGCGACGCATCTTCCCGGTCGTGGCGGTCGTGACGGCCGACGGCTACCGGCGCCTGGCCGACGACGAGGTCGGCGCGATCGCCGACGACGTGATCGGCGGGCGACTCGCGCGCCCCGACGGACCGTCCGCACCCCTGAGCTGAGAGCACTGACCCGATGAGGATGGCCGCATGACCCAGCAGTTCTACGTCTCGCCCGAGCAGCTCATGAAGGACCGGGCCGACTTCGCCCGCAAGGGCATCTCCCGCGGACGCAGCGTCGCGGTCGTCCACTACGCCGACGGCATCGTCTTCGTGGCCGAGAACCCCTCGCAGGCGCTGCACAAGATCAGCGAGATCTACGACCGCATCGGCTTCGCCGCGGTCGGTCGCTACAACGAGTTCGAGAACCTTCGCATCGCCGGCGTGCGGCTGGCCGACATGCGCGGCTACGCCTACGACCGTCGCGACGTCACGGCGCGCGGCCTGGCCAACGCCTACGCGCAGACGCTCGGCGCGATCTTCTCCTCCGGCGGCGAGAAGCCGTACGAGGTCGAGATCTTCGTCGGCGAGCTCGGCGACGACGCGGCCCACGACCAGGTCTACCGCCTGATGTACGACGGGTCCGTCGCCGACGTGCAGCGCTTCGGCGTCATGGGCGGCCAGAGCGAGCAGGTCGAGACCTACCTCGGCGAGCACTACACCGACGGTCTCGATCTCTCATCGGCGATCCGGCTCGCCGTGACGGCACTCGGCCAGGACACCGACCCGGCCCGCACGGTCGACGCGTCCCAGCTCGAGATCGCGACGCTCTCTCGGGTGCGACCCCAGCCGCGCAAGTTCAAGCGCCTCAGCGACGCGGATGTCGTGGCGGCCTTACGGGCCTGACCGGTTGCACGGCGCTGTCCTCCTTTCCGCCAGGGCCCGGCTGTCTGCGCCCCGACGACGTCCGCCTTCAGTAGCGTGCGAGGCGTCGTGGATGCGACATCTGGCAGGAGGATGGACATGGTTGACGGTCTCAGGAGCGTGCTCGCAGCGTTGGCGGCGATGACGGCCCTTGCAGCGTGCGGGTCAACCGGCGGAGGGCAGTCCGACGACTCGTCGTCGAAGGACGTCACGTCCTTTCTCAACGTCACAGCGACGTCGTCCAGTCCGGCAGAGGCCCTGGACCAGCCCGTGGCTGACCTGGCCTTCTCGGTGGTCTCGCCCGATGGCACGTCAGTGGGCTCGCAGGTCACCGCCGACGACGGGACCGCGTCCGTGCAGCTGGAGGCGGGTGACTACCGGATCGCGATCGACACGACGACCGTTCCACCAGGAATGGCCCTGATCTCGGACCTCACCGAGACAGTCACGATGACCGGCGATGGCGACCTGGCGGTGCCCCTCGCCTTCGGCCCGGCACCGGAGCCTGCCGTCGCCGGGACATCGCGATGGGACTACGCGACGGAGGACGGATACAGCTACGACCTCGAGATCTCGGTCAAGGAACCCGTGGAGGGCGGCGTCAACGGCGACAACGTCATCGGCAGCGTCTGCGACTTCGATCCTGCTCTCGACATCGCCGTGCCCGGCGTCCTGAGGGCGACTGCCACCACGGCTGACTTCGGCACCTCGATCCGCGCGGCCTTCATCGTCCAGCACATCGACGGCGACTACTCCGGTGCAGGCACCCCACCGACGCGCGACGACGACCGCGTCCGCGTGGAGCAGTACTTCTCCTCGGATCCGACGTGCCGCGAGTACTCCAGCACGAATCTCTGGGGCTACGCGGCTCCCGAGGCGTCATCGGTGGCCTTCGGCGATCCAGTCGCCGCAGGTGACACCGTGGAGCATCGATTCACCGTCATCGTGAAGAACTACCGAAGCCCCAACACGCCCGACGGCGACCGTGCGCTGCTCGACTGGATCACGATCCGTCCGATGGCCAAGGGGCCGGGGCGGGTCGGCGAGCCCGGAACCTTCAGCGACCAGAAGGGCACAGACCTGTACAGCAGCAGCGTGGGCCTGACGCTCTCGGGCCGCCAAGTGGGCTGAACCGGAGACCTTCGCGCGTCGACCCGCGTGGCGCACGACACCGGACTAGGCTGACGTCATGGACCGGCGGATCTTCGGTATCGAGAACGAGTACGGCGTGACCTGCTCGTTCAAGGGTCAGCGCCGCCTGTCGCCCGACGAGGTCGCGCGCTACCTGTTCCGGCGGGTCGTGTCGTGGGGGCGCAGCAGCAACGTGTTCCTGCGCAACGGAGCGCGGCTCTACCTCGACGTCGGCAGCCACCCCGAGTACGCGACGCCCGAGTGCGACGACCTGGTCGACCTCGTCACGCACGACCGCGCGGGTGAGCGCATCCTCGAGGGCCTCATGATCGACGCCCAGCAGCGACTCGCCGACGACGGCGTCGAGGGCGACATCTACCTGTTCAAGAACAACACCGACTCCGCAGGCAACTCGTACGGGTGCCACGAGAACTACCTCGTCAGCAGGCAAGGCGAGTTCAGTCGCCTCGCCGACGTCCTCATCCCGTTCCTCGTGACCCGGCAGATCATCTGCGGAGCCGGCAAGGTGCAGCAGACGCCGCGGGGCACGGTCTTCAGCGTCAGCCAGCGCGCCGAGCACATCTGGGAGGGCGTCTCCAGCGCCACGACCCGGTCGCGCCCGATCATCAACACGCGCGACGAGCCCCACGCCGACGCCGAGCGGTTCCGCCGCCTGCACGTCATCGTGGGCGACTCCAACATGAGCGAGACCACGACGCTGCTGAAGGTCGCGACGACCGACCTGGTGCTGCGGATGATCGAGGCCGGGGTGTCGATGCGCGACATGACGCTCGACAACCCCATCCGGGCGATCCGCGAGATCTCGCACGACATGACAGGACGCCGCAAGGTGCTGCTGGCCAACGGCCGCGAGCTGTCGGCCCTCGAGATCCAGGCCGAGTACTTCGGCAAGGCCGCCGAGTTCGTCGACAAGCACGGCCTCCACACGCCCACCATCACCCGGGTGCTCGACCTGTGGGAGCGCACGCTCAAGGCCGTCGAGTCCGAGGACCTGTCGCTCGTCGAGCGCGAGATCGACTGGGTCATCAAGTACAAGCTGCTCGACCGCTACCGCACCAAGAACGGCCTGGGCTGGGGCGATCCACGCATCGCCCAGCTCGACCTGGCGTACCACGACATCCGCCGTGACCGCGGCATCTTCTACCTGCTCGAGAAGAAGGGTGCCGTCGCGCGGGTCACCAACGACCTCGACGTGTTCACCGCCAAGTCGATCCCTCCGCAGACCACGCGCGCCCGGCTCCGCGGCGACTTCATCAAGCGTGCGCAGGAGCGCCGCCGCGACTTCACGGTCGACTGGGTGCACCTCAAGCTCAACGACCAGGCGCAGCGCACGGTGCTCTGCAAGGACCCGTTCCGCTCCGAGGACGAGCGCGTGCAGCGGCTCATCGACGGCATGTGACGTCCCGGCCTTGGCAGAGGCCGATACGCTGATCGGCGTTCTGTGCCCTCGATCGAAGGACGTCCCACGTGCGTCGCATCCTGCTGGTCTCAGCCGCTGCCGCCCTGCTCCTCGCGGGATGTGGCAGCAGCGACACCGACACCACGGTCGGCAGCCTCGGCGACGTCGAGGTCAGCAGCGGTGACACCCCCAAGGTGACCGTCGCGAAGGGCTTCTCGGTCGCGAAGACCGAGACCAAGGTGCTCACCAAGGGCACGGGGGCCGAGGTCGTCTCCGGCGAGGCCGTCAAGGTCAATTACGTCGCTGTGAACGGGCGCACCGGCAAGCAGTTCGACAGCTCGTTCACGACCGGCAAGCCGTACACGGTCGACCTGATCGACGGCAAGATCCTCCCGGGATTCATCAAGGGCCTCGAGGGCCAGAAGATCGGCAGCCGGGTGCTGGTCGCCATCTCGCCGAAGGACGGCTTCGGGCAGGCCCAGAAGAAGCTCGACATCGAGAAGAACGACACGATCGTGTTCCTGTTCGACATCGACTCCACGGTGCCCCCCGAGGCTTCCGGCGCGGCGGTCAAGCTGCCGAAGGACCTCCCCAAGATCGTCCTCGACGCCGACAACCACCCCAGCGGCTTCAAGAAGACCGCCGACACCGCCGCCCAGCAGAGCGACCCCAGCGCCCACGTGGTGATCCAGGGCGACGGGCCCGCGATCGAGGCCGGCCAGACCGTCCGCATGGAATACGTCGGTCAGGTCTACCCCGACGGGAAGATCTTCGACGAGTCGTGGTCGCGTCCTGACGCGTTCATCGCCCCCATCGGCAAGGGCGCTCTCATCAAGTGCTGGGACGACCTGCTCCCCGGTCAGAAGATCGGCAGCCGCGTGGTCCTGGTGTGCCCCTCGGACGTCGCCTACGGTGACGATCCGAACGACGCCAACCGCAGCCCCGACATCAAGGCGGGCGACACGCTGCTCTTCGCGATCGACTTGCTCGACGCTTCCTGACATCCTCCTCCTATGGCCGAGCGCAAGACCGAGAGGTTGATGAACCTCATCTTCGCGTTGCTGGTCAGTCGCCAGTACCTGACGAAGGAACAGATCCGCGAGTCGATCGCCGACTACCGCGACTCGACTCCCCAGGCGTTCGACCGCAAGTTCGAGCGCGACAAGGAGGAGCTGCGTGAGCTGGGCATCAACGTCGAGACCGGGTCGATCGACAAGTACTTCAACGACGAGCCGGGCTACCGCATACGCCGCGACGAGGCAGAGCTGCCCGATCTCGAGCTGACGCGTGAGGAGGCCGCGGTCATCGGCCTGGCCACCCAGGTCTGGGAGCACGCCGGTCTGGCCAGCGAGTCGACCACGGCGCTGGTCAAGCTCAAGGCGATCGGTGTCGACGTCGACACCAGCGTCCTGCGCATGGCCGAGCCGCGGCTGTCGACCGACGAGCCGTCCTTCGACGCGATGTGGGACGCCGCGACCCGCCGCATCCCCATCGCGTTCCACTACGCCCGGCCGGGAGCCGAGGCCATGGAGCGGCACCTGCAGCCCTGGGGCATCCTCTCGTGGCACGACCGCTGGTACGTCGGAGGTCATGACCTCGACCGGGGCGCGCCGCGCATCTTCCGGCTGTCGCGCGTCATCGGCGAGGTGACGACCGAGGGCGAGCCCGGCTCGTACGACGTGCCCGAGGGCGTCGACATGAAGACCATCGCGCGTGAGCTCTTCCCGCCCGAGCCCGAGACGGCGGCCGTCCTCCACGTCCGCACCGGTCGCGGGCAGTCGCTGCGCCGCATCGCCGAGAAGGTCACCCCGCTGGGCGACGGCATCGACGAGGTGCACCTGCGCTACTCGTCCCCCTGGGAGCTCGCCTCCGAGGTCGCCTCCCACGGTCCCGACGTCGTCGTCGTGTCGCCGCGGGACGTGCGCGACGCGGTCGTCCACCGACTCACCGC
Source organism: Aeromicrobium fastidiosum (assembly GCF_017876595.1). NCBI lineage: Bacteria > Bacillati > Actinomycetota > Actinomycetes > Propionibacteriales > Nocardioidaceae > Aeromicrobium > Aeromicrobium fastidiosum. Next base: position 2,962,139 of record NZ_JAGIOG010000001.1, read on the forward strand.
GGCCGTCTCCGGACGCCTGGAGGGACGGTCATGAGCCGCTCACGGCAACAGGTCGTGCGCATGCTGGCCCTCGTGCCGTACCTGCAGGGCAATGACGGCGTCCCCGTCAACGAGGTGGCCGCCGAGTTTGGCGTCACGCCCAAGGTCATCCGCGACGACCTGCGGCTGCTGATGTACACCGGCACGGGGGAGTACGCAGGCGAGCTCATCGACTTCGACCTGACGGCGCTCGAGCAGGACGGCATCGTCCACATCCGCGATGCGGAGTTCATGACCCGTCCGCTGCGCATCAGCGCGCGTGAGGGCATCGCCCTGATCGTCGCGCTGCGCACGCTGCGGGCGTCCGCCAGCGGCCTCGAGGTCGACGTCATCGACAGTGCCCTGGCCAAGCTCGAGAGCGCCGTCGGCGACACCGTCTCGGCGTCGGTCGACGTGCTGCTCGACAAGGTCGACCCCGCGATCCACGGGACGATCGTCGAGGCCCTCACGGGCCGCAAGCGGCTCGCGTTGACCTATGCGACGGCTTCGCGCGACGAGCGGTCCGATCGCGACGTCGACCCCAAGCGACTGTTCACCGAGCAGGGCAAGCTCTACCTCGAGGCCTACTGCCTCAAGGTAGAGGACATGCGGTTCTTCCGCCTCGACCGCATCGTCTCGGCGGACGTGCTCGCGGTCGACGCCGAGGACCACGACGACGCCCCGCGCGATCTGTCCGAGGGGTTCTTCACGGTGGGGGAGGAGACCCCGTTCGTCGTGGTCGATCTCCACCCCAAGGCGCACTGGCTGACCGAGTACTACCAGGTCGACCTCGTCTCGCAGGACGACGACGGCATCTGGCGGGCCAAGATCTACGGGGCCGACTGGTCGTGGCTGCGCCGGCTCGTGCTCCGCAACGCCGGCAGCGTCTCGGTGATCGAACCGGACACACTGCGTTCACAGGTGGTTGACGACGCCCGGCTGGCCCTGCAGGCGTACAGTGATGACGTCGTCCCTAAGGAGTCATGATGTTCCGTCAGATCGGTCCCACCGAGATCCTGATCGTCCTGGGAGTCGTGCTCCTGCTGTTCGGCGGCAAGAAGCTCCCCGAACTCGCGCGCGGTTCAGGCAAGGCCCTGCGCATCTTCAAGTCCGAGGTCAAGGCCATGAACGACGACGACGAGCAGCCCGAGACGAAGCCGGTCCGTCCGGCGTCGCTCGAGGCCGTCGAAGCCGCCGAGGCCGACAAGAAGCGCGAACAGGCCTGACGCTTGGCGCTGACCAGCGGCAAGCCTGCTCCCGCACCGGGCGGCTCGATGCCGCTCATGGAACACCTGCGTGAGCTGCGCACGCGACTGACCCGTGGGGTCCTGGCGATCCTGCTGGGCACCATCGCCGCGTGGATCGCGTACGAGCCGATCCTCGACTTCCTCACCCAGCCGTACAACGACATCCGCCCGCTGCTGGCCGATCGGGGCATCGAGACCGATATCGTCATCACGGGCATCGGCGGAGCATTCCAGTTCCAGCTCAAGATCTCGCTGGTCGTCGGCATCCTGATCTCCAGCCCGCTGTGGCTGTGGCAGATCTGGGCGTTCGTGCTGCCGGCCATGCACCGCAACGAGAAGAAGTGGGCCGCGCTGCTCACCGCGGCGGGCGCGCCGTTGTTCGTCGGTGGTGCCGCCCTGGCCTACGTCGTGCTGCCCAAGGCGATGGACGTCCTGATCGGCTTCGTGCCCGAGGGATTCGGCTCTCTGGTCACGGGCGCGGAGTACTTCGACTTCATCATCCGGATGATGCTGGTGTTCGGCGTCGCCGCGGAGATTCCTCTCATCGTGGTGATCCTCAACCGCATCGGCGCGGTCAGTGCCGTCCAGCTGGCCAATGCCCGGCCGTGGACCATCATCAGCATCTTCGTGTTCGCGGCCGTGGCCACGCCCACGACCGACCCGCTGACGATGCTGTTCCTCGCCGCGCCGATGGTCGTGCTGTACCTGATCTCCGAGGTCATCGCCAAGCTCACCGACCGCAAGCGTCGCAAGATCGCCGATGCCGGTGTCGCCGACGACGAGGCCGCACCCATCGACGGTCCGGCCGAGCTCGGCGGCCCGTCCGACCTGCGCGACTGACCTGTGCGCCTCGCCCTCGTCGTCAATCCGGCGTCCGGACGGCGACGCGCGCCCGCCATCGCGGATCGCGTCGCTGGGCGGCTGGCTCGCGCCGGGCACAACATCCAGCTGATCGAGGGGTCCGACGGTCCGTCGGCGCTCCGACTGCTCCGGCAGGCGATCGACACGGGCGTCGACGGTGTCGTGGTCGTGGGCGGGGACGGAGCAGTCCACGACGTCCTCGACCTCGTGGCCGGCACCGAGCTCGTGCTCGGACTCGTCCCCGCCGGAACCGGCAACGACACGGCCCGTGCGCTCGGCATCCCGACCAAGGACGTCGACGGAGCGATCGACGTGCTGCTGGCCGGACACGTGCGGACGATCGACCTCGCTCGCACGGGCACCACCGACGTCGTGACGGTGATCGCCTCGGGATTCGACTCCAAGGTCAACGAGCGCGCCAACGACATGACGTGGCCCCGCGGCAACATGCGCTACAACTTGGCGATCGTGGCCGAGCTGCGCGCGTTCGAGCCGCTGGAGTTCACGCTGACGCTCGACGGCAGCACGATCCAGCGCGAGGCGATGCTCGTGGCCGTCGGCAACGGACCGTCGTTCGGCGGTGGCCTGCGCATCTGCGAGGGTGCCGTGATCGACGACGGCCTGCTCGACGTCGTCGTCATCAATCCCGTCAGCAAGGGCAAGCTGCTGCGCGTGTTCCCGCAGCTCTACCGCGGCACCCACGTCCGTCTGCCGGAGTTCGAGCGCCACCTGGTGCGCGAGGTGACGCTGTCGTCGCCGGGCATCGTCGCCTACGGCGACGGCGAACGGCTCGGGCCGCTGCCGCTCACCACGACCGTCCGACCGGGCGCGTTGCACGTCCTCGTGCCTCGCCCGCCCGCGTAGGCTGGAGCCATGAGCAGCCCGGCGGAGAAGTACGCACAGTCCCGCACGAGCAGGCAGTATCCGCACCTGGCCGAGTTCCGCGGGCTCTACGACTTCGGGCTCGACGGCTTCCAGGTCGAGGCGTGCAAGGTCGTCGAGGACGGGCACGGCGTCCTGGTCGCCGCACCCACCGGATCCGGCAAGACCCTGGTGGGCGAGTTCGCGGTGCACCTCGCCCTGCAGACCGGCCGCAAGTGCTTCTACACGACCCCCATCAAGGCGCTGTCGAACCAGAAGTTCACCGACCTGGTCGAGCGCTACGGGGCCGAGAACGTCGGTCTGCTGACCGGTGACAACACGATCAACGGCGAGGCGCCGATCGTCGTCATGACCACCGAGGTGCTGCGCAACATGCTGTACGCCGGCTCGCGGACGCTCGACACGCTCGGCTACGTCGTGATGGACGAGGTGCACTACCTCGCCGATCGCACGCGCGGAGCGGTCTGGGAGGAGGTCATCATCCACCTGGCTGAGTCGGTGTCGGTCGTGGCGCTCTCGGCGACGGTGTCGAACGCTGAGGAGTTCGGCGACTGGCTCACCGCGGTGCGGGGTGACACCGTCACGATCGTCGAGGAGCGTCGGCCGATCCCGCTGCACCAGCACGTGCTGGTCGGACGGAAGATGTTCCCGCTGTTCGAGCCCAGCCCCGACGACCGAGGCGTGGAGGTCAACAAGGCGCTCGAGCGTCTGGCCCGCGAGGACTGGCAGCTGACCCGCACGATGCGGGGGCACAAGGCCAAGGGCGGACGCCGGCCTCAGAGCCGCAACCGCACGCCCAGCCGGGTCGACGTCGTCGAACGCCTCGACGCCGAGGGCCTGCTGCCCGCCATCACCTTCGTGTTCAGCCGCGCGGGCTGCGCCGCCGCGGTGCAGCAGTGCCTCGACGCGCGGCTCTCGCTCACCACGCCCGAGGAGCAGGCTGAGATCACGGCGTTCGTCGACGCCGCCTGCGCCCACCTGCCCGAGGCAGACCTGCACGTGCTGGGCTTCTACGAGTTCCGCGACGGCCTGGCCCGCGGCATCGCGGCGCACCATGCCGGCATGCTGCCGACGTTCAAGGAGTGCGTCGAGGACCTGTTCAGCGCCGGCTTCGTCAAGGTCATCTTCGCGACCGAGACCCTCGCGCTGGGCATCAACATGCCGGCCCGGTCGGTCGTCATCGAGAAGCTCTCGAAGTGGAACGGCGAGACGCACGCCAACATCACGCCGGGGGAGTACACCCAGCTGACGGGCCGCGCCGGGCGCCGCGGCATCGACGTCGAGGGGCACGGCGTCGTGCTCTGGCAGCCAGGCCTCGACCCCAAGCAGGTCGCCGGCCTGGCCAGCACCCGCACGTATCCGCTCAACTCCTCCTTCCACCCCTCCTACAACATGGCCGTCAACCTGGTCGGCCAGGTGGGCCGCGGTGTGGCCCGTGAGCTGCTCGAGCAGTCGTTCGCCCAGTTCCAGGCCGATCGGGCGGTCGTCGGCATGGCGCGCACGATCCGCAAGGCCGACGACACGCTCGAGGGATACCGCGAGAACGTCGTGTGCGACCGCGGCGACTTCATGGAGTACGCGTCGCTGCGCCGCGAGCTCACCGACATCGAGGCGTCCGGCTCGAAGGCCAGGCGGCAGTCCGAGCGCGAGGACGTCGCGCGGTCGCTGGTCACGCTGCGACCGGGCGACGTCATCCACGTCCCGGTCGGCAAGTACGCCGGCATCGCCGTCGTGCTCGACCCGGGCCGTGTCACCGACACCGAGGGACCACGCCCCATGGTGCTGACGGCGAGCCGCAACGCCCGGCGACTCGCGATGATCGACTTCACGGTGCCGGTCGTCCCGCTGACCACGATGCGCATCCCCAAGTCGTTCAACGCCCGCAACCCCCAGTCCCGCCGCGATCTCGCCTCGGCCCTGCGTCAGCGCGCCGACGGCGTCGCGTGGCAGCAGGAGAAGCGCAACCGGGCGCAGCCGTCCCGCGAGGACCCGCGCATCGGCGCGATCCGCGAGAAGATCCGCGACCACCCCTGCCACCAGTGCCCCGACCGCGAGAAGCACGCACGCTGGGCCGAGCGCTACCTCAAGCTCGAGCGAGACACCCAGAACCAGCGGGGACGCATCGAGCAGCGCACCAACACCGTGGCCCGCCAGTTCGACCGCGTGTGCGAGGTGCTCGACGTCCTGGGCTACCTCGACGGCGACGAAGTGACGGCCGACGGCAAGAAGCTCAAGCGGCTCTACAGCGATGTCGACCTGCTCGTCAGCGAGTGCCTGCGCAAGCACGTGTGGGACGGGCTCGACGCCGCCGAGCTCGCCGCCGTCGTGAGCGGCCTGACCTACCAGTCGCGCATGGCCGAGGACGTGCCGGCACCACGGCTGCCGACCCAGCACGTGCGGGAGGTCGCCGCCACGATGTCCGGGTTGTGTACCGATCTCCAGCAGCTCGAGCGCGAGCACCGGGTCAAGTTCCTGCACCAGCCCGACTTCGGCTTCTCGCAGGCCGTCTGGCAGTGGTGCAACGACGCGACGCTCGACGACGTCCTCGGCGAGATGGACCTCGCGGCCGGCGACTTCGTGCGGGCCATGAAGCAGCTCATCGACGTCACCGCACAGATCGCCGATGCCGCCGGTGCCGGACCGCTGCGCGACACCGCCCGCGATTCGCTCGACCTGCTGCGCCACGGCGTCGTGAGCTACACCAGCATGAACGCGTGATGTTCAGCTATCGTCGCGGTGCAGGATCTCGTCTCTGCTCGACGTGAGCAGCTTGATGCGGTGCCGGATAGTTCTGGGCGTCAGCCACTGACCTGCCAGTAGGGCCAGGAAGATCCCCGTGGCCAGCAACCACCACGGACTGTCTGCCACGAAGACGATCGACGCTACCGTCAGCGCCGCGAAGAGGACTGAGCCGAAGGTGCGCTGCCTGAGGTTGGCGTCCAGCTGATGGGTTGCGGCGCGCAAAGCAGCTGCACGGAGCTCCGGATCTACTGGGACAGGCCCACGCCTCGATGCCCGCATCACGGCGCTGACCTGATGCGGGGAGATGTCGCCGATCGCCGACCGTTGCCGACGTGCTTGACGAGCCGTCACAGGACCCATGAAGGCCCCGAAGATCACTCCGCCGACAAGGCCCCCCAAGGCGCTGGAGGCGACACCGCCCGACTCGGCGACGAGTGAGTACAACGTCATAGCGGTGCCATAGATCGATCCGAAGACCAGCGACAGCACCCACCACGAGGAGTGAATCAGACGATTGCGCACCGCTTGAGTGTTTCTCACGTGACTCAGATGCCAGCGTCCGGGCTGGCTTTGTGTGGTGTTTCTGCTTGAGTGCTCCTTATTGGCGCAGGTGCCCGAGGTCTCGTCCGGGCAGGACGGGTGGTGGGGTCGACGTGTACGTGTGGCCGGTGGGGGTGGTCCACTTCGTGATCTTGCCGTCTCCGGTGACCTGCCATCCGGGTTGGTGCTTGATGGTGTGGGACCTCTTGCAGAGGCCTTGGGCGTTGTCGGCGATGGAGGGGCCGGCGTGTTGGTGGGATCGGATGTGGTCGTCGTCGCGGATTGCGAGGTCGCATCCGGGTTGGCGGCAGTACTTGTCACGGGCTCGGACGTGGGCCGATGTGGTGCGGTCGAAGCGGCGGCGGCGCTTCTCACGCACGAGCAGGGTGCCGTCGACGGGGTCGACCAGCAACCGGCGGACCGACGCGGTCTTGGCTCTGGCGATGATGTCGTCGGCGACATCAGGCGCGATGGGCCCGTAACCGGTCAGCTCGACCGGGGTGTCGCCATCGGGCCCCGCCAGGAGGGTCTTGGCGTCAAGCACGAGCTGCAGCTCGACATCGGCACCGTCGGCATAGGCCAGGCCGGTGACTCGCTCGACCAGTGTCTGGCACATGATCTGGCCACGGGTGCGGGGGTCACCGGTCGACCGGAGACCTGTGGCCCAGTCGTCCAGCGTCTTGTACGCCGCAAGGATCTGTTCGGCCGGGCCACGCACAATCATCGTCGCGACCCCATCAGCCTCAGGGGCCATCGTCACCCTCGCGTCGGCACGGTTACGACGCGACCGCTCGTACGCGGCCTCAGCATCGATGCCGATCACGACACGTGCGGCGCACTGACGTGCCTGCACGGTCGTCATCCCGACGATCTTGCCGGCGATTTCCGCATCGGCCACGACCATGTCGTCGACGTGCAGGCTCTGGGTCTCGCGGGCGACGGCGCGGGCGGTGGCCTCGCTGATCGTCCCGTCAGCGAACAGGGCGAACACCTGCGGCAACCGGTCCATGCCCATGGCGAGCTCGAGCTGGGTACCAGCTGCAGTCGGGCCGATCATCCGGGCCATCGAGACCTCGCCGATCACCGACAGGCACGGATCACCAGCACCGACCATCAGCTGGGTGCGTTCGTCGAGCAGCGCGACGATCTGCCGGACCTGCTCAGCCTGCGCCGCCCGCGCAGCACGGTCGAGGGCCTTGATCGCCTCGACCCGCTCATGGCCAGCCTCGATCACCGGCAGAGCGTCGAAGTCGAAACCACGCACCTCATCCAGGACCCGTCCCGGTGCCATGGTCTCGAACATACCTCCAACCTAGACGCCACCACCGACAGAAAAACTCTGCCATCCCAGCGCTTTCCACACCTCGAGAAAAGGAGTCAGCCGCGGGCCTTCAGCGCCCGCTCAGCGACGGTGCCAAGGCCCCACGTGGTGCCGAACGAGGTGAAACCGTCCGTGTCGACCGCGCCGTCGAGCGCGGGGATCTCGCAGACGTCGCGCTTGACCGCGACGACCTCGCGGGCCGCACGGATGTAGTCGACCGAGTCGAGCAGCGACTGACGTACGCGGGGCTTGATCGACGAGGAGTCGTCGCCGGCTGCGGTGATGATGCCGTCGAGGTCGCCAAACTCCTCGATCAGCGCCGCGGCGGTCTTGTCGCCGATGCCGGCGACACCCGGCAGGCCGTCGGACGGGTCGCCCCGCATGACGGCGAAGTCGACGTAGTCGGCGGCACCGATGCCGTACTTGGCGCGGATCCACGCGTCGTCGACGACATCGTGCTTCGAGACGCCCTTGGCGACGTAGAGCACGCGGACGTCGCGGGCGTCGTCGACGACCTGGAAGAGGTCGCGGTCGCCCGTCACGACGTCGACGGGACCGTCCCACAGCGTGGCCAGGGTGCCGATGACGTCATCGGCCTCCGCATCAGCCGCGCCCACGACGGGGATGCCGAGCAGCGCGAACGCCTCCGCGATGAGCGGCACCTGCGGCCCGAGCAGGCCGTCGGTCGTGTCGGCCTCGCCGCCGTCGGCGTCGAGCCGCTGCGTCTTGTAGGTGTCGACGAGGTCGACCCGCCACTGGGGGCGCCAGGCGTCGTCCCAGCACGCCACGACGGCCTCGGGCTCATACTGCGTCGTCAGCGACGACGTGAAGTCGAGGATGCCGCGCAGGGCGTTGACCGCTGTGCCGTCGGGTGCCGTGAGCGTCTTCGGGATGCCGAAGAAGGCCCTGAAGTACAGGCTCGCGCTGTCGAGCAGGAGAAGACGGCCGCGGGTCTGGGACATGCCCCGAGCCTAGAGGCCGCGACTACGACTCGCGGGGTCCCTCGCCGAGCTCGCGCTGCTGCCTGGCGCGGTAGGCCTGACGCTGCTCCTCGGCCCGGGCTCGCAGCGCCCGCTGGTACTCGGCCTCCGCATCGGGATCGGGGTCGACGTGGTGGGCGGGACGCTCGCGGTCGTACACCGCCGGGACAGCCGTGCCGCGGTTGCCCTTGTAGGGCAGATCAGCGGGTGCCTGCGGGCGACCGGCGATGAGCCACGCCAGCGAGCCGACGGCCGGCAGGAACAGCACCAGCAGCACCCACATGGTCTTGGAGAGATTGCGGCAGAGACTCTCGTCGGTCGTGATCACATCGATGAGGCAGAAGATCCACAGCCCCAGGACCACCACGCTCAGCAGCCCGTCCATGTACAGCACGTCGCGTCTCCCAGCTCGTCGTCGGTCAGGACATCCTGTCAGGCCGCGAGGGTCGCGTGCACGAGAACGGCCACGATGATCCCACCGGTATCGTCGACGCGTGAGCACATGGCGCAAGGCACAGCAGCTGGCAGCATCCAACGGCATCGACGCACTCCTGGTCACCCCGGGCGCGGATCTTCGCTACCTCACGGGTTACGTGGCCCTTCCGCTCGAGCGGCTGACGTGCCTGGTGCTGCCCGCGCACGGTGATCCGACGCTGGTCGTGCCGGCGCTGGAGCGTCACGCCGCCGAGGCGTCCGGGGTCGACGTCGAGATCGCCACGTGGGGCGAGACGGACGATCCGTTCGCGTTGGTCGCCGGGCTGGTCGGCGATGCGGGCACGATCGGCGTCGACGACCACATGTGGGCCTCGCGGGTGTTCGCGCTGGGCGAGGCCATCCCGACCGCCGACCAGGTGCTCGCGGGCTGGCTCGTGCAGCAGCTGCGCATCCGCAAGGACGCCGACGAGGTCGACGCGTTGCGCCAGGCGGGGCTCGCGATCGACCGGGTGCACGGCCGCGTGGACGAGTGGCTGCGTCCCGGCCGCACCGAGCGTGAGGTGGGTGCCGACATCGCCCGGGCGATCATCGACGAGGGTCACGAGACGGTCGACTTCGTGATCGTCGGCTCCGGTCCCAACGGGGCATCCCCGCACCACGAGCTGTCCGACCGCGTCATCGAGGCCGGAGACCCTGTGGTCGTCGACATCGGCGGCACGATGCCGTCGGGCTACTGCTCCGACAGCACCCGCAACTACCTGGCCGGGGGCGCGGTCGACCCCGCCTACGCCGACGCGTATGCCGTCCTCGAGGAGGCGCAGCGGGCGCAGCTCGAGCACGCGCGACCCGGGGTCACCGCCGAGTCCGTCGATGCCGTCGGGCGCCGGATCATCGCCGACGCCGGCTACGGCGACCTGTTCATCCATCGCACGGGCCACGGCATCGGGCAGGAGACCCACGAGGAGCCCTACATCGTCGAGGGCAACGACCTCGTCCTCGAGGAGGGCATGGCGTTCTCGATCGAGCCCGGCATCTACTTCGACGGACGCTTCGGTGCGCGCATCGAGGACATCGTCGTCTGCACGGCGGACGGCCTCGAGGTGCTCAACAACACTCCGCGCGGGCTCGTCGCGCTGTGACGCCCCGCCGGCTGGGGTGGAAGGCCGCCTGGCCGGCCGCGGCGGCGCTCGGCGTCGTCTCGTCGTTCAACTTCGACCCCGTCGGTGCGCCGTTCGCGATGGTCGTCGGCGTCGCCGGGCTGATCGGCGTCGCGCGGGGCCTGTCTGACGCTCGCAAGCGGACGGTCGCCGTGGCCGGTCTCCTGTACGGGCTCGGCTTCATGGGTCCGCTGATCTGGTGGATGAACGCCGTGAGCCAGGGCGCGTACATCGGCCTGGTGCTGGCCGAGGCGCTGTTCTTCGTCCCGATCATGCTCGCCCTGCGGGCTGCCGTCCGTCTGCGGGCATGGCCGCTGTGGGGCGCTGCCGTGTGGGTCGCGGGGGAGTGGGCCCGTGGCCGGTTCCCGTTCACGGGGTTCCCGTGGGGACGGTTCGCGCACACCTCGATCGACACGCCGTTCTCGTCGTACGCACGACTCGTGGCGATGCCCGGGACGAGCGCCGTGCTGTTCGTCGTCGCCGCGCTGGTCCTGATCGTCGTGCTGGGGCCCGGGGTTCGGGCACGTGCCGCCGCAGGAGCCGGCGTCGCGGCGCTACTGGGCATCGGGGTGCTGCTGCCGACCGGCATCGCAGGCGCCGACGGGACGCGTCAGGTGGCGCTGGTCCAGGGCGACGTACCCGGGGTCTTCCTCACCTGGCCGCGCGGAGAGATCTTCGACCTCCACGTCGCCGAGACCGCGCGCCTGGTCGAGAAGATCCGCGACGGCGACGTGCCGCAGCCCGACATGGTGCTGTGGCCGGAGAACGCGACCGACATCGACCCGTACCACGACGAGCTCGTCCGGTCGCAGATCGAGAACCTCTCCGCGCTGCTCAAGGCACCGATCCTGGTCGGCGGCATCTTCGATGGCCCCACGGTCGAGACCGCACGCAACTCCGGCGTCGTCTGGACGGCCGATGGTCCCGGCGACCGCTACGACAAGCTCAAGCCCGTCCCGTTCGGCGAGTACGTGCCGTTCCGCAAGCAGGCCGGCGTGATCGTCAACCGCCTCGCCCGGGACATCCCGCGCGACATGCTCCCCGGTGACCAGCCGGGAGCCATCACGATCGGCGACACCCGCATCGGTGACACGATCTGCTACGACATCGCCTACGACAGCGTGACCCGCCGGGCGGTCGACGGGGGAGCGCAGCTCATGGTCGTCCAGACCAGCAACGCGGCGTTCACCGGCACCTCCCAGCCCGAGCAGCAGTGGGACATCTCGCGGCTGCGGGCCATCGAGACCGGACGCTGGGTCGTCGTCCCGTCGACCAACGGCATCTCCGGGGTCGTCGACCCGTCGGGACGCAGTGTCGAGCGCGCGCCCCTGCACCAACCGGCGACGATCAGCGCGAAGGTCACCCTGGCGTCCGGCACGACTCCGGCCCTGGTCATCGGCCGCTACCTCGAGTGGCTGCTCGTCGCGGGCGGGTTCGGTGCCTGGTGGCTCGGCACGCGCCGCAGACGATGAAGGACCCCGGCCGGAGCCGGGGTCCCTGTCGTACGTCGCCTTTGGTGACGCGTGACCTAGGCGGTCTTCTTCTTCGCCGCCGACTTCTTGGCCGGACGGTGCAGGTGCGGCGGACCGATCTCGCCGCCGCGGAGCAGCTCGAGCCGCTCCGTCAGGATCTCCTCGAGCTCGTCGACCGATCGACGCTCCAAGAGCATGTCCCAGTGCGTACGGATCGGCTTCTCGGCCTTGCCCTCGGGCTTGACACCGTGAGCCAGCTGTCCGACCTGACCCGTCTTGGGGTCTTCCCACTCGAACGGGATCTCGGCCTCGTCGGCCATGACCACCGTGAACGTGTGGCCGTCGGCGCAGACGTACTCGACCTGCTGTCGGGGAGCCATCTCGACTCCGCGCTCGTCCTCGAAGCTCTGCGTCCCGAGTCGAGCACCTCGCAATGCACGTTCAGCCATGTGCGTCCCCTTTCGTGTGCCTTACCAATGTCCAACGTAGATGACACACATGAGATTCCCCTGAGCGGGTTTTTCTACACAGTTGCCGGTGAGGACGCGCGGTCGCCGGTCAGCGGCGGCACCTTGAGCAACGCCAGCAGGCCGACCAGGAGCACCAGCATGATGCCGATGATGCCCCACCGGTCGTCGCCGAGGGCGAACGCGAACAGGCCGAAGAGCGTCGGTGCGAGGAAGGATGCCGCCCGCCCGGTCATGGCGTAGAGGCCGAAGTGCTGGCCCTCCTTGCCCGGGGGCGTCAGGCGCACGAGGTACGTGCGCGAGGCCGACTGCGCCGGGCCGACGAACAGGCACAGCACCAGGCCGAACACCCAGAACGCGGCCATGCCGTCGAGGAACAGCAGGATCGCACCGGCGCCGAGCATCGCGAGCAGCGAGAAGACGATGACGCGTCGCGGGCCGAGCCGGTCGTCGAGCCTTCCGGCGACGATCGCTCCCGCGGCGGCGGCGACGTTGGCGGCGATGCCGAACGGGATCACGGTGTCGTCGGTGAAGCCGTAGACGCTGACCGCGATGACGGCGCCGAAGGTGAACACTCCTGCGAGGCCGTCGCGGAACAGGGCGCTCGCGATGAGGAACTGCAGCACGTGACGGTCGTCGCGCCACATCGTCCGGATCTCGGCGAACAGGACCCGGTACGACTCCCGGAAGCCCACGTTCGGCACGGGGCTGGCGTCAGCCGGAAGCTCCGGCACCGCGAAGAGCACCGGGATCGAGAAGACCAGGAACCACACCGCGGCGACGACGGCGACCCACCGGATGTTGAGACCGTTGTCGGTGCTGACGCCGAGCAGCCCGCCGTCGCCGGAGATCAGTCCGACGTAGACGATGATCAGCAGGACGATGCCGCCGAGGTAGCCGAACGCCCAGCCGACGCCGGAGACCCGTCCGACGGTCTCGGGGGTCGAGACCTGACGCAGCATCGAGAAGTACGGCACCTGCGCGAGCTCGAACAGCACCGTGCCGACGGCGATCAGCACGAGGCCGAGCCACAGGTACGAGGGGCTGTCCTCGACCAGGAACATCAGGGCAGTCGTCACCACGACCGACAGCGTCAGCAGCGCGAGCGAGCGCTTGCGGTGCCCCGACGCGTCCGAGCGCTGGCCCATGACGGGTGCGAGCACCGCGATCACGAGGCTCGCGGCACCGACCGACCAGCCCAGCCAGGAGCTCGCCGAGACCGGTCCCGACAGGTCGTCGCCGACCGAGTCGGTCAGGTAGACCGAGAAGACGAAGGTCACGATCACTGCGTTGAACGCGGCCGAGCCCCAGTCCCACAGGCTCCACGCGATGACGGGCCCGCGCCGGGTGGCGTCGGCGACGGCGGAGGAGGCGGGGGAGCTGCTCATCGTGGGTCCTTCCAGGAACCTCGTGCGGTCAGGACGTCCTTGAGCACATCGGTGCGATCGGTCACGATGCCGTCGACGCCGAGGTCGAGCAGCCGGTGCATCTCGGCCGCGTCGTCGATCGTCCAGACGTGCACCTGCAGCCCCAGGGCGTGTGCCTTGTGGACGAAACCGGGGGTCACGACCTGCACCGGTCCGTGGTCGACCGGCACCTGCAGGCACACCGGAGCCAGCCTGAGTCGGCGCAGCAGCATCGTGGGCAGCAGCTTGACCAGCGCGGCCTCGACGCTCGACGCCGAGGTGGCGACCCCGGGCAGCAGCCGGCGGGCCTGACGCAGCCGGCGGTGCGAGAACGACGCCAGCAGGGTCCGGTCGACGACGCCGAGGCGACGGACGAGCTCGCAGGTCGCCTCGACCACGTCGGCGGACTTGAGGTCGATGTTGAGCCGGGCGTCGCCGAAGGTCTCGTACAGCGCCTCGAGCCTCGCGAACGGCTCACGCTGGTCGAGTCGTTGCAGGTCGAGCGACTCGGCCGTCAGGTCGCTGACGGCGCCGGCGTTGCCGGTGAGCCGGTCGAGCGCGGCGTCGTGGATGGCGTAGACCACCCCGTCCGACGACGAGCGCACGTCGGTCTCGAGGTAGCGGAAGCCCAGCTGGTAGGCGTGGGCGAACGCCGCCATCGAGTTCTCGATGCCGACGTTGTCGCCCACACCCGATCCTCCGCGGTGCGCGAGGGCCAGGGGAGGGGAGTCGAGGTAGCCGGACACGCCCCCACGCTAAGCCCTCGCAGGTGCAGCTGCGCTCAGATGTCGCGGAAGGTCTCGATCTGCGCGCCGAGGGCGTTGAGCCGCTCGGCGAGATCCTCGTAGCCGCGGTTGATGACGTAGACGCTGCGCAGGACGCTCGTGCCCTTGGCCGCGAGCATCGCCAGCAGGATCACGACGGCCGGACGCAGCGCCGGAGGGCACACGAGCTCGGTGCCGCTCCAGTGCGTCGGACCCTCGATCAGCACGCGGTGAGGGTCGAGCAGCTTGACCGACGCACCCAGCTTGTTGAGCTCGGTCAGGTAGATCGCCCGGTTCTCGTAGACCCAGTCGTGCAGCATCGTCTGGCCCTCGGCCGTCGCCGCGATGACGGCGAAGAACGGCAGGTTGTCGATGTTGAGGCCCGGGAACGGCATGGGGTGGATCTTGTCGATCGGGGCGTGCAGCACAGATGCGTGCGTCGTGATGTCGACGAGACGGGTCTCGCCGTTCTCGGCGGGGTACTCCTCGGTGCGATCGTACTCGAAGCCCATCTCCTCGAGCAGGGCGAGCTCGATCTCCATGAACTCGATCGGCACCCGGCGCACCGTGATGCTCGACTTGGTGACGATCGCCGCCGCGATGAGGCTCATCGCCTCGATGGGATCCTCGCTGGGGGCGTACTCGACGTCGCAGTTGATGACGGGCTTGCCGGTGACGCGCAGCGTCGTGGTGCCGATGCCGTCGATGCCGACACCGAGCTTGACCAGGAAGAAGCACAGGTCCTGCACCATGTAGTTGGGGCTGGCGTTGCGGATGACGGTGACGCCGTCGTAGCGGGCGGCCGCCAGCAGCGCGTTCTCGGTGACGGTGTCGCCGCGCTCGGTCAGGACAATCGGACGCTCGGGGCCGGCACCCGCGGCAGCTGTGGCGTGGTAGCTGCCCTCGGTCGCGACGACCTTGAGGCCGAACGGACGCAGCGCCGTCATGTGCGGCTCGACGGTGCGCGTGCCGAGATCGCAGCCACCGGCGTACGGCAGCTCGAAGTCGTCGTAGCGGTGCATCAGGGGGCCCAGGAACATGATGATGCTGCGGGTGCGTCGAGCGGCGTCGGCGTCCATCGCGGCGAGGTCGAGCTCGGCCGGCACGACCAGCTCGAGGTCGTTCTCGGCGTTGAGCCACGTGGCCTTGACGCCGATCGACGTCAGCACCTCGAGGAGTCGGTTGACCTCCTCGATGCGGGCGACCTTGCGCAGGACCGTGGTGCCGGCGTTGAGCAGCGAGGCGCACAGCAGGGCGACGCCGGCGTTCTTGCTCGACTTGACGTCGATCGTGCCCGACAGCGTCGTGCCACCGGCCACTCGCAGGTGGCTGGGGCCGGACGTTCCGACGCTGACGAGCTCGGAGTCGAGGGCGCTGCCGATGCGGGCCAGCATGTCGAGGGTCAGGTTCTGCTGACCCTTCTCGATGCGGTTGATGGCGCTCTGGCTGGTCTTCAGCTCGGTCGCCAGCTCAGCCTGGGTGAGCCCGCTGTGCTGTCGAGCGTCCCTGATGAGGGCCCCGATGCGGGAGGGGTAGTCGTCGCGAACACTCATGTCGGCAACGTTATCTCAGTTATGAGATAACTCAAACGACCCGGTCTGGTCGACGAGTCGTGCGTCGTCGACACCGCCGTGCCCCGACACCTGGCCCCAGTAGATGCCGTAGGCGACGTCCGAGATCGTGCAGTCGTGGATGGGGAAGATCGTCGTGGGGGAGACCCGCTGGACGAAGTCGACCGTCTCGCTCGACTTGGCCCAGGGTGCCGACAGCGGGACCGCGAGGACGTCGACGCCGTCCGGTGCGTACTCGTACGTGTCGCCGGGGTGGAACAGGGTCGGCTCGCCGGGCGCACTCACGATGACGCCGACGTTGCCGATGCGGGGGATCGACGGCAGGATCACGGCGTGCTGCGCACCGACGCCGCGCAGCGTCACGGGTCCGACCGGCGTGTCGAGGCCGTCGGCGTTCTCGGCCCACGACCCGAACGACACGAGGGCGGCGGTCTCGGGGTCGCACAGCAGCAGGGCGTCGGGGTTGTGCCCGAGCAGCGCCGGCGCACGGTCCTGGTCGAGGTGATCGGGGTGCTGGTGCGTGACGACGATCGCATCGAGGCCCGTGAGCTCGAAGACCTCGCCGGTGCTGAAGGTGCCGGGATCGATCAGGATGCGGGTGCCGGCGACCTCCACCAGCACGGCGGCGTGGCCGAATCGCGTGATGTCCATGCCCCCATCGTGCACCAGCAGCCAACCGGCGGCCCCGCTGCTACGAACACCGTGCATGGGACTGATCCACGACGCGTACGCGCTGATGTCCGGTGTGCTGGCCCCCGTGACGGTGAACTATGGCCGATCGCTGCAGTTCGCGGGCCGTGATCTTCCGCGTCCGGTCGGGCGCCGGGTGCTCACCCGGCACGGGCGCGTCAAGGTCGACGTCTACCTGCCGCCCGGGGTGACGTCACCGCCTGTGTACGTGCACTTCCACGGCGGCGCGTTCATCATGCGGTACCCGAAGATGGATGACTTCTTCTGCCGGTTCCTGGTGGCGGAGGCGGGTGTCGCCGTGGTGAACGTCGACTACCTGGTCGCTCCGCGCGTGCGGTACCCCGTGGCGCACGAGCAGGCGCACGACGTCCTCGCCTGGCTCGGCGAGCACGCAGGGGAGTGGGGTCTGGACGCCCGACGCATCACGGTGGGGGGCTTCAGCGGTGGCGGCAACCTCGCGGCGTCGGCCTGCCTGCAGGCCCGCGATCTCGGGACGGTCACGCCGCTGCTGCAGCTGCTCGCCGTCCCGTCGCTCGACGTCGCCGGCGACGTCCACGCCAAGCCGTCGACCATCGCGCACCCGATGATCGGTCCGGAGCTGCTGACGCTCGTGCGTGCGACGTACTTCAAGGACGCCGCGCGGCGCGCCGAGCCGTATGCGTCGCCGTTGCTGGCCGAGTCCGTGGCAGGGCTGCCACCTGCGGTCGTCTTCACGGCCGCCCACGACTCACTCCGGGCAGAGGGCGATGCGTATGCGGCACGCCTCGCGTCCGAAGGGCTGCTGGTCGAGCACCGGGTCGTCCCGGGGCGCGATCACTACTTCTTGGACGGCGACGACCCCGTGCAGGCTCGTGGGCTGCTCACCGACCTCGCGGCTCACGTGCGAGCGGCGACGTCCTGACGGCGCGCATTTGCCATCGAGCGCCGTGTCGGCAAGTGTGGATGTTTGGCCACGACACCGAAGAATGGGAGAACGACATGCTCACCCTGACCGACACAGCAGCCGACATCGTCAAGCAGATCGCTGACCAGGTGCCCGACGCGGACGCCTCCGGACTGCGGATCAGCACAACCGAGCAGGGGGCCGAGACCGGCCTCACGTTGACAGCCGCCGCTGTCCCCGAACCGGGTGACCAGGTGCTCGACGAGCACGGAGCACGGGTGTTCCTCGACGAGACCGCCGCGGCGATCCTCGACGACAAGGTGCTCGACGCCCAGGTGCAGCCCGACGGTGCCGTCGCCTTCGACGTCGCCCAGCAGAGTTGACGACCGCGTCAGTGACGCTCCTCCAGGCCGACGGCCTCGCGCAGCTTGCGCGCGGCCTCGGCCAGGTCGGGATCGTTCCGACCGCCTGAGACCATCAGGTCCGACAGGGCCTCGGCGATGACGTTGAGCTTCTCCTGCGAGGCCTCCTCGGCTCGCCTGCTGGCGTTCTCGAGCAGCACGAGCAGGAGCAGGGAGATGACCGAGGCAACCGTGTGGATCGCGACCTGCCACGCCTTCAGGTCGGGCCACAGCGGCACACTGACGAACCAGATGATGACGATGCCGGCGCACAGCCCGAAGAACGGCGCACGGCTGACCCGCTGGTAGGCGGCCTCGACGAACCGGTCGAACGGCGAGCGGTCGTCGCCGCGGGTCTGCACCTCGTGCGTCTTCATGGCGTGAAACCTAGTGCTGAACCGGGGCGTCCGCGAGTGATGAGCTCGAGATGCATCCGTCGGTCGTCCGACGTAGCGTGGGCGACATGACTGAATCGAACATGCATTCGACCAATGACAATGACGTGCTGGGAGCCGGAGAGCCGAGCTCGACCGAGAAGGATCCCGATGACTGGGTCACCGGCGACGAGCCGATGACCGGTGCTCAGCGCAGCTACCTCGACACGCTGGCTCGCGAGGCCGGCGAGACGCTCGACGCCGATCTCACCAAGGCGCAGGCGTCCGAGCACATCGAGCGACTGCAGGGCGTGACGGGCCGCGGCGCAGACAGCTGAATCGGCACGGCAGCACCCGCCCTTCAGGCTGATCACAGTTGTCCGATAATGCACATTATGTTAACTAACGGCACGTGTCACCGAAGTGATGAGGTGTCGGCCAGGCGGCCGAGCCGACGAATACATGACGTTGACCACGAGTAGGCCTGTGGCGCATCAACTGAGTCATCCGCGAGAATCGGGCCGTGAGATTTGCGTGGATTGATGAGCGTCCGTTCAACTACCTCGACGACGACGGCGTGCTGAATGGCTGTGACGTCTCGCTCGCCCGTGCAGCATTCGCCCGTCTCGGGGTTCATTTCGAGGCTGCCTGCTCGTCATGCGGAGACGATTGACGGCTACCGATCGTTCGCGGCCGCTGGCCTCACACTTGCTGTGCTGCGAGACCAGGTGCAGGCAGAGAATGCCGTGCGGAACGGCCTGCCCCGCGATCAACTGATCTACTTCGACGAGTACGACGATGCTCTTTCAGCCGTGCTCGACGGGCGCGCTGGAGGCTATGCGAGCGTCGCGCTCGCGCACCGGGAACACCTCGCCACCGATCCGTCCCTCGCCGACCTCGCGGTGGTCACCGTGCCCGACCAGGAGGTTCCGCCCGCCACAGGTGCTTTCGCGTGCGCCTCGCCCGCCACCCGTGACGCCCTCAACATCGCTCTGAACGACCTGCTCGGCGAAGCAACGCCCGACGAACCTTCACCCGACTCTGCCTCCTGGCCGAGTGCATAGTCCAGACGAATACGTCTGAGGATGGCGCGGCGGGGCGATGGCGACGAGCTCGAAGCCAGCCGAATGCAGACCGATCCAGAACGTGGTCCCGCTCCCCCGTGGATCACCCCCACCGACGTCATCGAGACCAGGCGCCTCAGATGAGCCGACTGTGCCGAGACGGCTGCATTTCGATGACAGCGGTGTGACAGCGGGGTCCTGGCGTCAGTTCGGCTGGTGGCATGGACGCGTCGCGGCGTGCGCGGTCGGTTCCGAGGTTTCGGTGAAGCACGTCGTGGCATCCGTCGTCCACCAGTAAGGAACGCACTGCCATGGCTCAACCAGCCGAGACATCAACGATCCAGAGATCGAACACTCCCCGCGGCCGCCTGCTCGGCATCGACGTGCTGCGGGCCCTGGCCATCATGGGCATGGTGTGGTCCCACTTCACCATCGGGTCGTGGGCACCCGTGCCGGCCAACGCCCCTGCGCCCGACATGTCGGCGGCCGGCGCGTTCGACACGACCGCGTGGCAATGGATCACCATCGTGCTCGGACTCCGGCCGCGAGACATCTTCTTCGTCCTCGCCGGACTCACCGTCGCCCTGGGAACCGGCGGCTTCCGTCGTTACCGCGGACGTGAGCTCTTCGGGAGCTGGCGCAAGCTCGGCATCAGGGCCGTCTTCCTGTTCGTCGTGGGTCTGTCGCTCGGGCAAGCAGGGTTCGGCGGCGTCGAGATCCTGACCTACTACACCCTGTGGATCATCATCCTCATGCCGTTCACAGTCCTCGGCGCTCGACCGCTGCTGTGGTGCGCGGGCGTCTTCAGCGTCGTCACCCCCGTCGTCAAGATCCTGCTGAACAACGCCGGCATGTTCGACCCCTCGATGCACGACATGCGGCTCATGGACGACGTGTCCGGGTTCGCTCTCCTGGTCCACCCGGAGGCGTGGGGACCCTTCTTCAAGGCTCTTGTCTTCGGCAGCGGCGGCGTCACGCAGGACACCATCGCGATCCTGCCGTTCCTCTTCCTGGGACTGGCTCTCGGCCGGCTCGACCTGAGGGACCACGCCACACGCGTGCGCATGGCGGTGTGGGGCGCAGCCGTCGGCGTCGGTGCTCTCGTGGTCGGCCTGGTGTCGCCCGCGCTCATCGGCTCAGACAAGGCCTTCGCCGCGAGCGAGAAGTCGGCCAGCCCCGACGTGCCCTGGCAGTCGCTCCTGTCGCACGCGGCTCCCGGACCGACCACCCCCTACTTCAGCATCGTGGACTGCGTCATGGTCGCCGGACTGATCACCGCGCTGCTCGGCGCCTTCCTGATGCTCATGGAGCGGACAGGCGCGAAGCGGTTCCTGTGGCCTGTCGCCGCCTTCGGCAGCATGTCGCTGACCTGGTACTGCGTGCACTTCCTCGTCACCGGCAACGGCACTCCCCTGGGGTTCATCCCCACCGGCAACGCGCGGAACTACCTCCTGTTCATCGCCGGCGCGCTCATCGTCTCCGTCGTGTGGAGACGATTCTTCACGAGAGGTCCGCTCGAATGGCTGCAGCACGTCGCCGTCACCCGCCTGTCTGGCCGGGTGGCGGCTCCGTGACGAGCTGTCGAATCGCTCAGGAGCGCTGCCTGCTCCGAGGGTGATCCATCGACCACGACACGGCCGATGGGAGTGGCGAATGCCGCGGGTGAGCCTGACTCACCCGCGGCATCCTGCGTTGCTCAGGCTCGTCGTGACAGCCCGACGCGCACCGGGATGTCGCAGTTTCGTGCGAGCTCTGTGACAGGTCTGTGACAAGCCCGGATTGGGCCTCGGGCCGCTGGTCTCCTAGAAGCATGACAACCACCTACACCCACCTGACCACCCCGCGCTCCTCCTCCGCGGCACGCCGCAGGCGACGCATCGGAGCCATGGTGGGCATGGCGACCATCTCCGCTGCCGTCCTCGGCGGCTGCAGCGCACAGGACAAGACCGACTCATCCCCCGCAGCGGCCGACGTCAAGACCCAGCCGAGCGCGACGACGACCAGCGCCCGCATCCTCTTCGCCGGCGACTCGATCGCCAAGGCGGAGGCACCCGCTCTCGAAGCCGCGTTCACGAGCGCCGGTGCCTCGTTCCGCAGCATCGCCACGCCCGGCGGTGGCAACGTCGTCGCCGCCGGCGATGACGACGACTCCAAGAAAATCGCAGAGGAGAGCCTGGCCGACGTCGCCAAGGCGGCCAAGGACATGAAGGCGACCACGATCGTCTACCAGATCACGGTCTACGACTGGGGCACCGAGGAGCAGCAGAAGCAGAGCTACGCCAAGCTCGCCACGGCGGCCGAGTCCGCCGGCGCGAAGCTCGTCATGGTCTCGGCTCCGCCGGTCGTCGACGGCGGCTTCTTCGGCAAGCACGCCAAGCAGATGGCGACCGCTCCGGTCGTGGCCAAGGACATCGCCGAGTCGAGCAAGGGCACGGTCACGTTCGTCGACTCGTCACAGCTCTGGGGCACCGACCCGAAGGCCGTTCAGGCGCTTCGCAGCGCCGATGGCACCCACAACTGCCAGCAGGGGGCCGCAGCGTTCGCGGCCTGGTTCACGCAGCAGGCCAAGAAAGCCACCGGCGTGGCACCCGCCGCTCCGGCGACCTGGGCGACCGGCGACTGGACCGACGCCAAGGAATTCGCCACGAACAAGTGCTCGACACCGGGTCGATGACACCACTCCCCTCTGCTCCGCGGACCCAGCCGGTGTCGGAGCTCGTCTCCGGCATCGGCAGGCTGCGCCAGCTCGACGGCCTGCGGGGCGTCGCGGTCGTCGCGGTCGTCTTGTTCCACACCGGTGTGCTCCGCGGCGGATTCTTCGGCGTCGACCTGTTCTTCGTGCTGTCGGGCTTCGTCATCACACGTGCGTTGATCAGCGAGGCCCGGCACAGCGGTCGTGTCGACCTGATGGCCTTCCTCGGACGCCGTGCCCGCCGTCTTCAGCCGGCGTTCCTCGTGCTCGTCCCCGTCGTGCTCGTCGCGACGTGGCTGGCTGGCACCGCGGACGTCCGCTTCTTCGCGATCGACGACTCGCCCTGGGCCATGGCCCAGCTGACGAACTGGTACTTCATCAGCGACCACATCGACTATGCAGGCAGCGACGGCCGCGTCTTCGCCCACCTGTGGAGCATCGCAGTCGAGTGGCAGTTCTACCTCGTCTGGCCCGTCGTGGTCATGGTGCTCTTCCGGCGTCGTCGCCAGGAAGCGGTGGCACTGGCCGCAATCGTCGCGATGGCCGCCGCCTCAGCCGCCGCGATGGTCCACTGGGGCACCCTCGACCAGACCCGTGCGTACGAGGGCACCGACACCCGCGCCTTCGCGCTGCTGCTCGGGGCTGCGGTCGCCACGCGGCCCGTCCAGCAGGTGGCCGCCTCCGTCGGCCGTCGCACCGCCGAGGCGCTGACCGTCCTGCTGGCCGCCGCGATGCTCGCGCTGTGGATCGCCGTGCCCGGCACCGATGCGGCGTGGCTCTACCGGGGCGGCCTGCTGATGCACTCGGCGCTCGCCGCGGGCCTCATCGCGATCCTCAGCACCCGAGCCGACACCGTTGTCGGACGTGCCGCCGGCACCCGCGTCCCGCGCGTGATCGGTGACGCCTCGTACAGTATCTACCTATGGCACTGGCCGATCGTCGTCCTGATGCCGGGCTCGCTGAAGACCGGCAGCCACTGGATCGAGGCGTTGTTGGTGATGTTCGCATCGGTCGCGGTCGGGTTGTTGTCGACCCGCTTCATCGAGGACCCGATCCGCTCGCGAGCACGGTGGGCTCGCGGACCGGCCGGCGCAGCAGCCCTGGTCGCCGCGATCGCCGCGATCACCCTGCTCTGGCTGGGCCTGCCCCAGCCCGACCTCGGCACCGGCACCGTCGACGTGAGCAGGCTGTGACGTCGATGCGCGGCCTCGTGGTGGTTGCCTCCGCGCTGCTCGCGGCATCGTGCGGCGTCGGCCTCGGCGCCAGCGACCCGGGACCGGGCGGATCGCCGGCCACCGTGGCCACGTCCCCCGCATCCTCTGCCAGAGGGACGAGCATCTACCTGACCACATCCCGGGGGCTGTGGACGGTGTGGAGGCAGCGCGTGCCCGCATCCGACGTGCAGACGTCGCTGGATCTCCTGCTCGAGGGACCGACCGGTGCCGAGCGCTCGCGGGGCATCACGACCGCCATTCCCCCAGACTTCGGCAGCCTGACCGCGACGGCACGAACCGGCCGCGTCGATGTCGCCCTGCCGTCGACGTTCTCCCGCATCGACTCCCAGGCCATCCTCCAGATCGCGTGCACGGTGGCGGCCTCCCCCGGCGTCCCCGGCAATGTCGCCCCCGACCAGGTCGTGGTCGACATGCACGAACCCGGCGACACGCAGGGCGCGCAGATGCGCTGCAACGACACCGGTGACGTCACGATGGTCGACCGCCCGTCCGACACCTCTGGAGGTTCGCAGTGAGCCGCGTGCTGCTGGTCGAGGACGACCTCGCCGTCAGGCGGGCCGTGACGATGGGGCTCAAGCGCCTGGGCCACGACGTCGAGGCGGTCGCCGACGGGCGAGACGCCCTCGACTCGATCATCGCGTCGCCGCCCGACATCGTCGTGCTGGACCTCATGATCCCCGGCATCAACGGCATCGAGGTCTGCAAGCTGATCCGCGCACGCGGGACGGTGCCGGTCGTCATCTTGTCGGCACGCGACCACGACATCGACATCGTCGCCGGCTTCGACGCCGGAGCCGACGACTACTGCGTCAAGCCGGCCAGCGCCGAGGTCATCGACGCGCGCATCCGTGCCGTGCTCCGCCGCTCCACCGGGCCGACGACGCTCGACCACGACGCCCATCCTGCCGAGGTCTTCGGCGACCTCGCCGTCGACCGCGCATCCTTGCGGGTCCGCAAGGGCGGCGCGGAGGTGTCGCTGACTCCCACCGAGCTCCGTCTGCTCCTGTTCCTGTCCTCACAGCTGGACCACGCCTTCAGCCGCCAGCAGCTGCTCGAGCACGTGTGGGAGCAGAGCTACTACGGCGAGGTGCGCATGGTCGACGCCTGCGTCACCCGTCTGCGGGCCAAGATCGAGACCGATCCGCGTCACCCCGTCCACCTGCAGACCGTGCGCGGCTTCGGCTATCGCTTCTCGGCATGAGGATCCGCCCACCCGCGACGACGCTGCGGGGCCGACTCCTGCTCTCGTTCGCACTCGTCTCGGTGCTCGCCGTCGCTGCCGCAACCGGCGTGACGACGCTCCAGGCGCGCGACGTCGTGCTGCGCGAGTCGCAGCAGGCAGCCGTCTCGGGGTTGAGGGCGTCGGTCCAGGCGGTCGGGCCTGACCTGAGGCTTCCGCTCGACAGAGCCGGGCTGCGACTGCTGGTCAGCCAGCTGGGGCCATCGGCCGGCGCAGAATCCTCGTCGTCGCAGGCGACCTACGCGGCGTCGTTCGGCGACGAGCTCGTCGCCCCGTCACGTGGGCCGTCGGTGCCGACATCGATCCGCCGGGAAGCCCGGACGGCCACCAGCACCCTGGTGCAGCGCGTCCGTGTGGACGGATCGACCTACCTCGCCGTCGCGGTGCCGGTCGTGACACGGACGGACGACTCGGCGACCGGCGTGGTCGTGTACTCCATGACGTCCCTGCGCTCCCAGGACACGGTGCTCGACGGGATCGTGAAGGCCTCGGCGACCGCTGCCGTCCCTGTCGTCGTCGCCGCGATGATCCTTGCGCTGCTCGTCTCGACGGGCCTGCTGCGCCCGGTTCGCAGGCTGCACGCCGCGGTCGAGGAGATGTCAAACGGCCGCCTGGGCATCCAGGTTCCTGCAGTCGACCGCGGCGAGCTGGGCGACCTCGCCCGCTCGTTCAACCAGATGTCGCGCGACCTGCACGACGAGCGAGAGACGCTGCGGCAGATGGAGGCGAAGGCCAGGCGGTTCGCCGCGGACGTGTCGCACGAGCTCCGCACCCCCCTGTCAGCCATGACGGCGGTCGCGGGGCTGCTGGCCGACGAGGCCGATCTGCTGCCCGACGACATCGCCGAGGCCGCCACGCTGGTCGCCGAGGAGACCCACCACCTCACACGCCTCGTCGAGGAGCTCATCGAGATCTCCCGCTTCGACGCCGGCACCGCAGTACTGCGACTGGACGAGATCAACCTCTCCGAGCTGGTCGGACGCTCTTTGACAGCCCGTGACTGGACGGCGCGGGTCGACCTCGACGTCCCCCACGAGCTGCGCATCTCGGTCGACCCCCGACGTATCGACGTCATCGTGGCCAACCTCGTCGGCAACGCGGTGCGCCACGCCGGCGAGGCAGCCACGATCCGGCTGAGTGCCCGGGCAACGGGGGCCGACCTCGTCATCGACGTCGTCGACGACGGTCCGGGCATCCCATCCGACGTGCGTCCATACATCTTCGACCGGTTCGTCAAGGGCGACCCGGCACGCGGCGGACGCAGCGAAGGCAGCGGGCTGGGCCTGTCGATCGCCCGCGAGAACGCCGAGCTCCACGGCGGCAGCCTCGACCTCGACGAGCACCACGATGGCGGGACGCGCTTCGTGCTGGGCCTCCCCGACGTCGTGGTCGTCCACGACGACTGACGTCGGCCGACGAGCTCGACGCCACCTTCCCGCCTACTTCACCGCGGCGCGGAACGTCTTGCTGGTCGCCGCGGTGGAGCTCGTGCCGGCGTAGGACACGGTGATCGTGCGTGTGCCCTTCGGCAGGCCCGACAGCTTGACCGTGGCCCTGCCCTTGACGACGTTGACCGTCTTCGCGACTGAGCCCCATCGGATGGTGACCTTGCCACCGGGCTTACTGCCGGTCGCCGAACGGGTGATGCCGGCGACGACCGTGACCGAGCCCTTGCCGGGAGTGAGCGTCGCCTTGATGCTCGCCCTGGACTTGAGCCTGATGGCGACGCCGCTGACGTCCACGCCCTTCACGTCGATCGCCGAGCTCACTGACTGCGGTGCCCATGGGCGGTGCGGAGCCACCGCGAGGCGGTAGCTCCCGTCGACGACAGGGCCGATCGTGAACGCACCGGACTTGGCCGAGTCGGCGGTCAGCTGGCCGGGCTGGCTGACTCCAGCTGCACTGACGCTGGCACCCCTGATCGGGCGTCCCGAGGTGTCGGTGACCGTGCCGGAGATCCGACGACCCTTCGTGGACATCGTCTGCGGCTTCACGGTGACCGTCTGCCCCGCACCGACGGTGATCTTGGTGCCGACGGGCTCTTCGTCGTCCGTGAAGGTGCCGTCGCACTCGGTTGTCGCGGCAGGCAGGCTGTCGTAGCACTGGGGGAAGTACGTCTTGCCGTCGTCGACGAACTGCAGGTAGTAGTCGCCGGCCGGCAGTCCCCCGAGCCTGAACGAGCCGTCCCTGGCAGCCTTCGCGCTCGGGTCGTAGGACATCGGCTCGTCACGGTCGTGGTCGATCGGGTCGCTCGGACCGAACACGTCGACCCGGAGCCGACTCGTGAGGATGCCATCGCCACGCGTCACCGAACCGACGATCGAGGCACCGGGCTTGACGCTGGCGTTGCGGGTGACCGTCCGGCCGGGGCGGTCCTTGAATCGGCGCGACGTGTTGACGATCCGCCCGGAAGGATCCTTGATGAGGATGGTGTGGCCCGTGTACTCAGGATCGGCGGTCGAGAACCTGAACGAGTAGGCACCCTTGCTGTTGGTGGTGTCGACGTCGAGCGTCTTGTAGTCGAACCCATCGTCGCCGGTGCGGTGGAGCTCGATGGTCACACCCTTCAGCGGCTTGCCGTCGAGCTTCACGACGCCCTTGACAGCGCCTGTCTTCGCGGCCGCCTGGGCCGGCGAGGTCAGCCCTGCGAGGACGAGGGCGGCCACCCCCAGGAGCAGCGACGGTGTGCGGACAGTACGTGCGACGTTCATGGATCCCCCCGAGGATTGTTCCTGACCCCTGTCACGGCCGAGGTCGACTCATCGACGTTCGCACGAGATGTCGTGCGATGTCCAGCGGCGGCCGAACACGTTCCACGACCGTGACCGCGGGGTTCCCGTCGAGTTCAGTTGCCCGCTGGCCACCCACATAATGAGTGCATGTCCCTACCGCGCCGCGTCGTTGTCGCCGTCATCCTGGTCGCGATCGCGGTGTGTGGCCTCGTCGTGGTCGCGAGCCAGATCGCCGTGACCTACTACCTGCCGCCCGGTGAGTCTGGCGTGGCAACGAAGCACGTATCCGCGTTCAAGCCGGCCATCGCTGGGACGGTCATCGCCTCACTCGCCGCGATCGCGCTGTTGGCGCACCTCGTCGTCGTTCTCCGGGGCCGGACAGCACGTTGGATGTGGTTCGTCGCGACTGCCTGCGCGCTCGTGTCTGTCGGCACGCCCATCATCGTCGCCACGATGGACCGACCGGTCTACTGATGTCGTCCGTGCGCCTCGCACCCATGTCAGCGGACCAGTACCGGGCCTACCGCGCCATCGCTGAACGAAGCTACGCGGACAACATGGTGAAGTCGGGGACGATGCCCGAGCCCGAGGCACTGCACAAGGCGGCAGAAGACTTCGAGAGGCTGCTCCCCCACGGCGTCGACACCGCCGGCCACGAGTTCTGGACGGCGTTCGACGACGGCGAGGAGGTTGGCATGCTCTGGCTCGGCTTCACCGAGAAATCTGACGGTCTGCACGCGTTCGGATACGACTTCCTCGTCACCTCAGAGCTGCGCCGTCAGGGCTACGGCCGAGCCATCATGGCGGCCGCTGAACACATGTGTCGCGAACGCGGAGTGGTCGAGGTCGGCCTGTCGGTCTTCGGATTCAACTCAGGCGCGCAGTCGCTGTACGAGCAGATGGGCTTCGAGGTCACCACCGTCCAGATGCGCAAGCGGGTGTGAGGCACGGGTCCGCGGTTCGTGCTGGGCGAACCCATGGCACGGTGAGCAGATGACCGCCTCACTGCGTGTCGAGATCTTTCCGTCTGATCTCGACAGGACGATTCGCGTCTACATGGGTCTGGGGTTCAGGGTCACCGGCCGCAGCGAAGGTCCGCCTGCGTACGCCTCGCAGAGACTGAGTGACGTGCGGATCGGTGCGTGCGAGGCCGGAGCGGTCGAGCCGGGGCTCCGAGCGATACCCGCCGGGACCGAGCTCGTCGTCGAAGTCGACGACATTCGCTCATTCCGTGACGATGCCGTGGAGGCACGAATCGTCTTGGATGAGGACCTCACGAGGCGCCCGTGGGGGCTGATCGATTTCCGGGTCTCTGATCCCGACGGATACTACCTGCGGTTCACGGCGCGACGATGACATTCAGCCCCGTCATGCCCGCAGCCAGGTGATCTCGGCGCGAGTGGCTCGCTCCCTGCTCGTCCCCGGGCAGGAAGTGTCATCCGAGACGTGCGCAGCGACACCGAAGGCGGTCATCGAAGTCACTTCCCAGTGCGGCGGCACGAAGAACTCGGTGGCCACGGCATCGCGGTCGAAGGCTCGGAACTGGTGGGCATCCAGACCCATGTGCAGACCCTGGATCGTCATGTGCGCGACCGCCTGACCAAGGTCGTAGCGCGAGAACTCGGAGTATGCCCACCTGTCCGTGCCCTCGACATAGACGTGAGCGAGATTGACCACGAGCAGCGAGGCAGCGCCAGCCCACATCGACGAACTCGTGGCGAGATGGCGCACGACACGCTCGTGGATGGCGTCGCCGCGCCGTCCGACGACGAACATCCACGGCTGGGAGTTCCCCGCCGAAGGGGCCATGCGCGCGGCCTCCAGCAGCGCGTCGATCTGTTCGGGCGTGACCGAGACGTCAGGGTCGAATGACATAGGACTGAACCGGCTCGCCAGTGCCGGGTGCATTTCAGGCCGATCTCGCACGTCGCCGTCAGACATGTCTGCAGTCTCCGCCCCAGGACTGAGGTTCGGCCGTCCTGCCTCGAACGGTCCAACCCGGCTCCCACCTGACGGTGCCGGCCTCGACAGCCTCTCCGAGAAGGCGGGCATGGGTGCGAACATCCCGATCGCCCGCGGGCGATGGCTGCAGGAGCACGTCGGCGGATGGAAATGCGGTGCCGTACTCGAGAGAACTGGCTTCGAGGAGCACCTGCCATGGCGGCCGGTCCGGAAGCTCCTGCGGGCTGACGAGCCCTGCCACGAACGCGCCGGCTCGATCGCGGGCGCGCTCGTCGTGACCCTTGGCTGCTTCGATCGCCTCCAGCGCCGCGTCCAGGTCTCCTTCGTGATCGCGAAGACGCGATCGGGCCTCGCCGATGCCCAGATCGGCGACAGCCCTCAGGCGGCGGATCTTGTCGATCTCCGTCATCTCCGCGCCTCCGGCACCGGGCGCGGTGGTCGGAGCGGGTTCGGGTGCTGGCCCGTCGAGGGCGTCGAGCGCCTCTGCGAGGGCTCGTGCCCAGGCGCGTGGATCGGGGTGCTCCCCCGCGATCTCGCCCACGTCGATCGTCACCCGAGCCGAGTCCAGAGCAGATCGCGACGCCGACACATGGGCGGCGATGGTGCCGGCCAGCAGGCTCGCGTGGTGCGAGACGTCGCCGTACGCGGCGAACATGTACCGAAGGTTCTGCAGATCGTTCAGTCGCCGGACAGCCGAATCAGCGCTCGTGGTGAACCTCGCTGTCCGGGCCGAGGTCAGGTCGGCGGACCGGAACATCGCCAGCCACGTCAGCGGCACCGCGGAGACGCAGCTGCCCAACGGTCGATGCCTCCGACCGTCGAACAGGCTCAATCGGGACTCGTTCGCCACACGACCACGGTGACATCCTGTCCACTACGGGTCAACCCCCGTGCAAGTACCGAACCGCAGCTCGGGTAGCGCCTCGAAGGCCGGACGGGCGAACCAGTAGCCCTGGAAGAGCCCGATGCCGAGTGCCTCGAGCGCGCGGTACTCCCCCTCGGTCTCGATGCCCTCGGCGAGCACACGGATGTCGAGGGCTGCCGCGATGTGCACGATGCCGGCGACGACCGCCTGCCTGGCGGGGTCGGTATCGATGCCTCGAACGATCAGCATGTCGATCTTGATGAGGTCGGGCTGGAACTCGGCCAGCAGGCTCAGCCCGGCGTGTCCGGCCCCGAAGTCGTCGATCGCCGTCGTGAACCCGCGTCTGCGGTACTCGGCGATGATGCCCGTCAGGTGTTCCGTGTCGGCGACCTTCTCGTCCTCGGTGAACTCGAAGACGATCGACGTCAACGGAAAGCCGTGCTGGTCGGCGGCGCGGAGCGTCGCTCGCAGGCATGCCGCCGGCTCGTAGACCGCGTTGGGCATGAAGTTGATCGACAGCTTGAGCGACTCCGACGGCGGGAACAACCGGGACGCCAGCTCGATGGCCTTGACCCGGCACTCCTGGTCGAAGCGGTAGCGCTGCTCGGGCTGCACCTGGGCGAGGATCGAGGCGGCTCCCTCGCCGTCCACTCCCCTGACCAGCGCCTCGTAGCCCCAGACGCCGTCGGCGACGGAGTCGTAGATCGGCTGGAATGCCATGCTGATGTCGACATCGAGCTCCGTGCCCGACGCGCAGCCGGTGCAGGTCATGACACCACCGTAGACGGGGCACACGCTGCCCGCCCGACTACGTGAACGTGTGTCGCATCAGGACTCCCTGTCCCCCGTCGAACGTCACGCCGTGGATCGAGGTGGCGCGGGCCACCTCGGTGAAGCCCAGCTTCTCGTGCAGTCGCAGAGACGCGTCGTTGGTGGCGTTGACGAAGCACCAGGCTGCGTCTGCGCGTTCGCGGATCCAGTCGAGCCGCGGGTGTGTCAGCTCCTGGGCCAGCCCCTGGCGCCTGTACGGGGGGAGCACCGTGACTCCTGTCAGGTAGTAGCCCTCCTGGCCGTGGTCGCCGTCGGAGTCGAGACGATGCGCCTGGCCGAAGCCGGCGATCACGCCATCGACGACGGCGACGTGCAACACACGGGAACCTTCTTCGCACAGCTGGATGGCGCGGAGCCAGTCGTCGGCGGTCCTGACCACCACCGTCATGCCGAAAGCCAGCAGCCCATCGACGTCCTCGACACGGGCCGGTCGCACGCAAAGCTCCACCTGTCGAACCTAGCCGTCGCTCGTAGACTGGACGACCAGGGAGGTGCGACACGGATGGGCGCGAGCGATCGCAAGCGGTTCGAGTACCGCCAGCGACTGGAGGCGGAGGCCGAGGCGGCCGCGGCCGAGGGTCAGGACGACCGGGCCGAGGCACCCGACGACGCCGCCCAGCGCGCCCTCCGCATCGAGCACCAGGCGCTGTGGGTCGACATGCAGATCCAGCAGGCGATGCGACGGGGCGAGTTCGACGACCTCCCCGGTGCCGGCAAGCCGATCCCGGGCATCGATCGTCCCCACGACCCCGACTGGTGGGTCAAGCGCCTCATCGAGCGTGAACGCATCACCGGAGCGCTCCCACCCGCCCTCGCGCTGCGCAAGGAGGACGCCGAGATGGACACGACGCTCGACCGCATCGCGACACCCGATGGCGTCCGCAGCGCCGTCGACGACTTCAACGCCCGCATCGTCGAGGCCCGCCGGCAGCTGCAGGGCGGCCCGCCCGTCATCACTCCCCTGCGCGATCCCGACGAGGAGGTCGAGGCGTGGTCGCAGCGTCGCACCCAGCGTGTGGCGGAGCAGAAGGCTCGGCTCGCCGAGCTGCGGGCAGCCGAGCTCGCCGCCACTCCCCTCCCCTGGTGGCGGCGACGCCTGCGTGGCGCGCGGCGGCAGGGGTGAGCGGGACCCTCGTCCGTGAGGTCGAGTCCCCCACAGTCGTCAATGTTGCGTTGACGTTGGCGTTGCTGCGGCGGGGCCCCGGCGACCCCACGTTCCGGCGAGCCGGTGCTCTGACCTGGCGCACGAGCCGCCAGGAGTCCGGACCTGTCACCTACGCGATCGAGCAGCTCACGCCGCACCGCGTCCGCGCGACGGCATGGGGTCCCGGCGGTCCTGAGCTGCTCGAGGGGCTCACCGCACTCGTGGGCATCGACGACGATCCGTCCGGCTTCGTGCCGTCACACCCCGTGCTGACCGATGGCGTCCGGCGCTTCCCGGGGCTGCGCGTGCCACGCACGGGACGGGTGCTGGAGGCGCTCGTCCCCGCCATCATCGAGCAGAAGGTGCTGGGCGTCGACGCCTTCGCAGCCCAGCGCCGTCTGCTGCACCGGTTCGGCGAGCCCGCACCCGGCCCGGCGCCCGACGGGATGCGGGTCTTCCCCACGGCAGAGCAGTGGGCGGCGATCCCGTCGTGGGAGTGGCACGTGGCCGGCGTCGACCCGAGCCGGGCGAGAGCGGCCCAGGCGGCAGCCCGCCTCGGGACGCAGCTCGAACGACTCGCCGTCCGTCACGCGTCCGATCCCACCTCGGTCTACCGGGGGCTCCGCAGCATCCCGGGAATCGGCGTGTGGACTGCCGCCGAGGTCGGGAGCCGCGCCCTCGGCGATGCGGATGCGGTGCCGTTCGGCGACTTCCATGTGGCCAAGGACGTCGGCATCGCCCTGCTGGGACGGCGCATCGACGACGCCGAGCTCGCCGAGCTGCTCGAGCCGTGGAGGGGTCACCGCTACCGCGTCGTGAGGCTGGTGCACCTGAGCCCGCTGGCACGCACCGAGCGGCGCGGACCCCGCATGGCACGAGTAGATCACCGACGAATCTGAGCCGGCGGGATGATTCGGGCCTGCCCTACGCTTGTGTCTGACATGACGACGACCGTGGAGACGCTCGGACCCCGCCAGATCGACGAGACGACGCGCGACGCCTTGGCTGCGGTCTACCTCGCCGCCTACGGCGACCCCGACCTGCCGGAGAGCCGTCTGGACGCCGACAACTTCGTCGACTCGACGCTGACCCGCCACGCGGGTCGGGCCGGCTTCAAGCTCGTCGTCGCCTCGACCGATGGCACGGTGTCGGGGTACGGCTACGGATTCACGGGCCGACGTGGACAGTTCTGGAGCGACTGGCTGGCCACGACCGTCCCGGCCGACATCGTCGAGACCTGGGTCGGCGACCACTTCGAGCTGGTCGACCTGGTCGTCGACCCGGCGCGGCGCGGCAACGGGATCGCTGGTGCTCTCCATGACCATCTGGTCGACGGACTCCCCCACGAGCGTGCCCTGCTGGCCACGGTGCCGAACGGCGGTCCTGCTCCGCGTCTCTACGAGGGGCGCGGCTGGCAGGTCGTCGCCGCGGCGATCGACGGCGACAAGGCCCTGTACGGCCTCGACCTGCGTACCGCTCGGTGAGCTCGCGCCTGCCGTCGTGGTTCCGCGTCGCGGCGGCGATGTTCGCCGTGGGCTGGGGTGCCAACCAGTTCGCCGCGATGCTGCTGGTCTACCGCGGTGAGGACGACTTCTCGTCCGAGGCCGTGACGGGCCTGTTCGGGGCGTACGCGCTGGGGCTCATCCCGGCCCTCCTGATCGTCGGACCGATCTCCGACCGTGTGGGACGTCGTCGCGTCATGCGGCCCGTGCTCGTGCTGTCGATCGTCGCCACCGTGATCCTCATCGCGGGCGGGCACAGCCTGGCCGTGCTGCTGATCGGACGCCTGTTGGCCGGCGTCGCGTCCGGTGCCGCCTTCGCGCCGGGCTCGGCCTGGATCAAGGAGCTGTCCGCTGATCGTCCCTCGGGGACGGGTGCCCGACGGGCGGCGCTGGCGCTGTCGGCGGGTTTCGGCTCCGGACCCCTCGTGGCCGGCATCTTCGCCGAGTGGCTCCCGGCACCGACCGTGCTGCCCTACGTGCCGCACCTCGTGCTCATGGTGTTCGTCGTCGCGATCGCCTGGTCGGCCCCCGAGCCCGTCGCCGCACCCCCCGATCGCGACCGCCATGGCCGCGAGGTCTGGAACGTCGTGCGCAGCCGGCCGTTCCTGCTCGGCATCCTGCTGACCGCGCCGTGGGTGTTCGGTGCGGCATCGACGAGCTTCGCGACGATCCCCGGCTTTGTCACGATCAGCCACGCACCTGTCGCGGTGACCGGGGCTCTGTGCGGCCTGACCCTCTGGACCGGCGTCCTGGTGCAGCCCTTCGGCAAGCGGCTGGGAGACGCGCGGCTGATCATCGCGGCGGGCCTTCTCGCTGCCGTGGCGGGGCTCCTGGCAGGCGTCGTCGTGGCGCACTCCGACCAGGCGCTGCTGCTCCCGTTCGTCGCCGTGCTGCTCGGCACCGGGTACGGGCTCGTGCTGGTCGGTGGGCTCACGACGATCGAGCAGATCGCTCACCGTGACGACCTCGCCACGCTCAACGCGGTCTTCTACAGCCTGACCTACCTCGGCTTCGCGGCTCCGCTGCTCAGCACGCTGGCCCTGCGCACGCTGTCGCCGACGGGTCTGATGTCGGTGGGCGCGGTCGTCGCGCTGCTGACGATCCCGCTGGTGCTGGCGTCGCGGGTCACTCGAACGGCGTAGGGTCGCCCGCGCCAACGCGCACGATCTCGGGGCTGCCATCGGAGAAGTCGATGACCGTCGTGGGCTCGGGGATGACGTCTACTCCCGACTCGATGACGGCCTCGATGCGACCGTCGAGCTCCTCGGCGATCTCCCAAGCGGTCGTCATCGCCTCGGTGCTGCCCGGCAGGATCAGCGTCGTCGACAGGATCGGCTCACCGAGTGTCGCCAGCAACGCCTGGACGACCTTGCTGTCGGGGATGCGCACCCCGACGGTCTTCTTCTTGTCGTGCAGCAGCCGGCGCGGCACCTCGCGCGTCGCGGGCAGGATGAACGTGTACGGCCCGGGGGTCGCGTTCTTGACGGCCCGGAAGATCGCATTGTCGACGTGCACGAACTGGCCGAGCTGGGAGAAGTCCTTGCACACCAGGGTGAAGTGGTGCTTGGCATCCAGTGCCCGGATCGACCGGATGCGGTCGAGGGCGTCCTTGTTGCCGATCTGGGCACCAAGGGCGTAGCCCGAGTCGGTCGGATACGCGATCAGGCCACCGTCGGCGATGATCGCGGTCGCCTGGTCGACGGCACGCTGCTGCGGGTTCTCGGGGTGGATGTCGATGAAACGGACCATGGGCCGAGACTACGCCCGGACATGACGAGGGGCCGCGCCCTCC
Organism: Aeromicrobium fastidiosum; assembly: GCF_017876595.1. NCBI lineage: Bacteria > Bacillati > Actinomycetota > Actinomycetes > Propionibacteriales > Nocardioidaceae > Aeromicrobium > Aeromicrobium fastidiosum. The sequence continues at coordinate 2,997,409 of NZ_JAGIOG010000001.1, forward strand.
CTCTCGTGGCACGGCCCCTCGTCACAGGTCACTTGAAGATGCTGTATCCGCCCGGTCCGACGGCTGCCGCGACGACCAGCAGGATGATGCCGATCAGGATGTCTCCGCGCACGAGGCGCAGGATGCCGTAGATCGCGATGGCGACGGCAATGATCCACAGGATGAAGGCCATGGTTGTTCCTCTCTCTCGGGCGACGGTGGCCGCCTCCGAGCCGCCGTACCCTGCGGGTCGGGCCCCAAACACGGCGAGTCATCCACGTTGTGACGCCCGTCACCTGTTTGCGTTCCGCCATCCGGACGCCGGTCCGAGGTCGGCCACTACGGAGGATCGGCGGCATACCCTGAGAGACGAAGAACTGGGCCCGGAAAGGTGTGACGACATGACCGAAGCCGTCCTGACGCTCGCCGAACGCCGGCAGCAGCAGATCGCGCACGACCAGGAGCGCACTGTGCACCTCGCGGAGCGTGAGGCATTGCTCGCGCCACGTCGCAGCAACGACGAGCTGCGGGCCATCGCCGAGGCCGCCCAGCTGCGTCTGGCCGACACCGACTGCGACACCGTCCTGGCCTGGGTGGCCGAGGAGTTCGGCTACCGCACGGCCGTGGCGTGCTCCATGGCGGACGCCGTCCTGCCCGATGTCGTCGCCAAGCACCTGCCCTGGGTCGACACGCTCTTCCTCGAGACGGGCTACCACTTCGCCGAGACGATCGGCACCCGCGACGCCGTCGAGGCGTCCATGAAGCTGTCCATCGTCGACGTCACGCCGCAGCGCACCGTGGCCGAGCAGGACGCTGAGTTCGGCGAGAACCTCTACGAGCGCGATCCGGCGCTGTGCTGCGAGATGCGCAAGGTCGAGCCCCTGCACCGCACGCTGCAGGGATACGAGGCGTGGATCACCGGCGTCCGCCGCGACGAGGGCCCCACCCGCGCGGACACGCCGTTCATCACGTGGGACGCCAAGAACGGCCTGGTCAAGATCAACCCACTGGCGGCCTGGACGTTCGACGAGCTGCTGGCCTACGCCGACGACCACGGCGTGATCGTCAACCCCCTGGTCAACGACGGCTACCCGTCGATCGGTTGCGCGACCTGCACCCGCCGCGTCGCCCCCGGCGAGGACCCCCGCGCCGGGCGCTGGGCCGGCCTCGACAAGACCGAGTGTGGCCTCCACACCTGATGACCGACGCCCCCACGACCCACGACCCACGAACGACGACAAGGCAGCGATGACCCTGACCGACGAACGCCGTCTCACCCAGCTGCAGTGGCTGGAGTCCGAGGCGATCCACATCATCCGCGAGGTCGCGGCCGAGTTCGAGCGCCCCGTGCTGTTGTTCTCGGGCGGCAAGGACTCGGTCGTCATGCTGCACCTGGCCACCAAGGCGTTCTGGCCCGCCCCCGTGCCGTTCCCGGTCATGCACGTCGACACGGGGCACAACTTCCCCGAGGTGCTGGCGTTCCGCGACGCCACGGTCGAGCGCCTGGGACTGCGGATCGAGATCGTCGAGGTCCAGGACTACATCGACGACGGACGTCTGCGTGAGCGCAGCGACGGCACCCGCAACCAGCTGCAGACGCAGCCCCTGCTCGACGGCATCACCGACAACAAGTTCGACGCGGTCTTCGGCGGCGGACGCCGTGACGAGGAGAAGGCCCGCGCCAAGGAGCGCGTCTTCAGCCTGCGCGACGAGTTCGGGCAGTGGGACCCGCGCAACCAGCGTCCCGAGCTGTGGAACCTCTACAACGGCCGGCACCGTCCGGGCGAGCACGTGCGGGTCTTCCCGCTCAGCAACTGGACCGAGCTCGACGTCTGGCAGTACATCGCCGCCGAGCAGATCGCCCTCCCCGAGCTGTACTACGCACACCAACGCGAGGTGTTCGAGCGCGACGGGATGCTGATCAGCGTCAGCGACGTCTCGCAGCCCCGCGACGGCGAGGTCGTCGAGAAGCGACAGGTGCGCTACCGGACGGTCGGCGACATGTCGTGCACCGGTGCCGTCGAGAGCGACGCCGTCACGGTCGACGACGTCGTCGTCGAGGTCGCGGCGACCCGCATCACCGAGCGTGGTGCCACCCGCGCCGACGACCGAGCCTCCGAGGCCGCCATGGAAGATCGCAAGAAAGAGGGCTACTTCTGATGCGGACGCTCCTTCGCCTCGCCACCGCCGGCTCGGTCGACGACGGCAAGTCGACCCTCGTCGGCCGGCTGCTGTACGACTCCAAGTCGGTTCTGGCCGACCAGTTCGACGCCGTCGAGCGCGTCAGCCGTGACCGCGGTCTGGCCTCGGCCGACCTGGCGCTGCTGACCGACGGCCTGCGGTCGGAGCGTGAGCAGGGCATCACGATCGACGTCGCCTACCGCTACTTCGCCACCGCGGAGCGCTCGTTCATCCTCGCCGACTGCCCCGGCCACGTGCAGTACACCCGCAACACCGTGACGGGCGCCAGCACGGCCGATGTCGTCGTGCTGCTGGTCGACGTGCGGCACGGCATCCAGGAGCAGACCCGCCGGCACCTTGCCGTCGCCTCGCTGCTGCGCGTGCCCCACGTCGTCGTGGTCGTCAACAAGATCGACCTGGTCGACTTCGACGAGGCCACCTACACCCGCGTCTCCGACGAGGTGCTCGCCTCGGCACGCAGCCTCGGGCTGTTCGACGTCGCGACGATTCCGGTCTCGGCGCTCGCCGGCGACAACGTGGTCGAGCGCTCCGAGCGGACGCCCTGGTACGACGGGCCGAGCCTGCTGTCGTTCCTCGAGCAGCTGTCACCGGTCGGCAGCCCGCACTCCGAGCCCCTGCGGTTCCCCGTGCAGCTGGTCATCCGTCCCCAGCAGGCCGCCGGTGACGAGTTCCGCGACTACCGCGGATACGCCGGCCAGATCACGTCCGGACTCGTCCGGGTGGGTGACTCCGTCACGGTGCAGCCGAGCGGCCGGTCGAGCACCGTCACTGGCATCGACTTCGCGGGCATCTCGCTCAACGAGGCGTTCGCGCCGCAGTCTGTGACGATCCGCCTCGCCGACGACATCGACATCTCGCGCGGCGACCTCATCGCGACGTCGCGCAGCGTCCCCGCGGTCACCCAGGACATCGACGGCACGATCGCCTGGCTCGCCGACCACACGCTCGTCCCCGGCACCAAGGTGCTGCTCAAGCACGGCACCAAGACGGTGCAGGCGATGGTCAAGGCGATCGGTGGCAAGCTCGACCTCGAGGACGCCCGACTGCTGCCGGCCGACTCCCTGGGGCTCAACGACATCGGCCACGTGACCCTCCGTCTGGCCTCGCCGATCCCCGCCGAGGAGTACCTGCACTCGCGCGACACCGGTGCGTTCCTGCTGGTCGACGCCCAGGACGGCGGCACGCTCGCGGCCGGCATGGTCGGTGACGCACTGCTCGACACCGTGGCCGAGGTCGGCGCCGTCACCGCTCCGGCATGACCACAGGAGGCAGCCTCCCTCTGACCCTGCGGGTAGCCGGCCGCAAGGTCGTGGTCGTCGGCGGAGGGCACGTCGCCACGCGCCGGACGCTGTCGCTCGTCGACGCCGGAGCGCGGGTCGTCGTGGTCTCCCCCGCCGTGTCCGACTCGCTCGCCTCGTCGATCGGGCGCGGAGACGTCGAGTGGGTGCGCCGCACGTATGCCTCCGGTGACCTCGCCGGTGCGTGGCTCGTGCAGACGGCGACCGACTCCCCCGTCGACGACCTGGTCGCCGCCGATGCGGAGTCGGCACAGATCTGGTGCCTCAAGGGGGGCGACCCCGACCACGCCACCGCGTGGGCCCCGGCCGTGGCCCAGGTCGACGACGTCATGGTCGCCGTCAGCGGAGGCGGCGACGCGGGCCGCGCGTCGGCGCTGCGCGACGGGGTGGCAGCCGCCCTGCAGGCCGGTGAGCTGCCGATGCGTCACCGCACCCACCATCCCGACGGATTCGTCGCTCTCGTCGGCGGCGGCCCGGGCGATCCGGGACTGCTGACCACCCGTGGACGCCGACTGCTCGCCGAGGCAGATGTCGTCGTCGTCGACCGCCTGGCCCCCCATGCCCTGCTGGCCGAGCTCGACGCCGACGTCGAGGTCATCGACGTCGGCAAGATGCCCGACCACCACCCGATCCCCCAGCACGAGATCAATGCGATCCTGGTCGACCGGGCACGCCAGGGCAAGATCGTCGTCCGGCTCAAGGGTGGCGACCCGTACGTGTTCGGCCGCGGCGGCGAAGAGCTCATCGCCTGCCGTGACGCCGGCATCCCGGTCGAGGTCGTGCCCGGTGTCACCAGCGCGATCGCCGTCGCCGCGGCGGCGGGCATCCCCGTGACCCACCGCGGCGTGTCTCGCGGCTTCACCGTCGTCACCGGGCACGAGGACATCGGCCAGGTGCCCCACACGGGCGCCCACACCCTGGTGATGCTGATGGGCGTCAAGCGGCTGGGCCAGACCTGCGACGAGCTGATCGCCGGAGGGCACACCCCGACGACGCCGGCGGCGATCATCGAGCGTGGGTGCACCCCCACGCAACGGGTGACCGTCGCGACGCTCGCCACCTTGGCCGAGGTCGCCACAGCAGTCGGTGCCGAGTCGCCGGCGATCACGGTGATCGGCGACGTCGTGACGCTCTCACCGGCCTGGGGCTAGCGGAGTCGTCCGTCATGGCAAGCCGCGTCCTCGTCGACGCGGAAGCGATCTCCACCTAGCATCGACCCATGCGTGAGCGGATCATGTATGTCCAGCAGAAGTCCGGCTACAACACCGACCAGGGACCGGCCTGGATCGCGAGAGTCAGATTCTCGAAGACTTGGCGCACCGCCTACGTCCACGGTCGAACCCTTCACCGCCTGACCGGAACCGCCTACGCCAACTTCGACTCCAACTTCTACGACCACGCGACAGGCGAGGAGTTCTGGATCTCCGGACCGAAGCGTGATCGAACAGACGCGCGCTACAGCAACTGCCAACCCTCCGTTGACGACGACGCGGCAGATGCCTACCACGCTTTCCTCCACGGTGCCCCCCTACCCGGCAGGGAGCAGGGGTAGACGTCGGAGCAGTGATTCGACTGCAGGTGGAACTCGACCTCGATTTCTCCAACCCAATCGCGGGCGGCACGAGCAGACTGGATGTCCCCGGAAGCGTTCTACTCAGCCGGCTCGGGGTTGCGGTGATGCGAAGCGGGAGTGGCGTTGTGGTCGTTGCTCGGGGTCGACATGCTTCGGGGGGATGATCTCGACGATCCCGTCGTCTCCCATGCGGGCCGCCCACTGCCCCTCGTGGACGAGGTGGTGGTGGTAGTGGCAGAGCAGGGCGGCGTTGTCGAGGTCGGTAGGGCCGTTCTCGGACCAGAAGTTCAGGTGGTGTGCTTCGCACCAGGAGGGTGGGCGGTCGCACGTGGGGAAGACGCAACCACGGTCGCGGGTGGCGAGGACGAGTCGTTGGTGGCGGTCGTAGAGGCGGCGGGTGGTGCCCAGATCGATGACGCGTTTGTCGCTGTCGAGGTACATCGCGACGAGGTTGGCGTTGCACGCCAGCCGTTGTGCTTTGGTCGCGGACATCGTGGTGCCCGAGGTGGTGGTCGCGGTGCCTTGCCCGGTGCGGAGGTCGTCGACGTCGACCATGACGGCGACGGTCGCGGCGAGCCCTCCGGCCACGGGCAGGGCGTCGGTCGGCAGGTGGTTGATGAGCTCGGCGAAGGCGTGGCCCATCTTCTGGTCGCGGGGCAGGCCGGCCCAGTCGTCGGCTCCCATGCCGAACGATTCGGCAGCCAACTGGTTGCGGCGTGGGGCGATGATCCCCTCGATCGCTGCTCTGAGGGTGTCGGCGTCGGTGTCGGGCACGACGAAGGACCCGTGGGTGGTGCCGTCACCACGCCGGCCCATCTGGAACCTGGTGCGGGCACGGGCGCGTTCTTCCTGCGCGCGGAGTTTTTCGCCGAGGTGCTCGTCGAATCCGTCGGGGTCGATGACCTCGAGCACCCGGTTCGCCAGACGCTGCAACCCATCCAGGTCATGCTCGGCGGCCAGGGCGATGAGGTGGGCTTCGGCGTCGCCACGCTCGGTGTCGCCGCACCAGTCGGGCAGGGCGGCGATGGCTTTCATGATGATCGAGGCCTGCTCGGTCGACAGGGCCCCGGTCGCCCACGCGGCACGGGTCGCCTCGGTGCGCTCGCCGGTGACCTTCGCCATGCCGACCAGCTTGGACGCGGCACCCTTGGTGATGTTCGCCGAGCTCGCCAGCCAGGCCGTCGTCGACGTCGCACCGTCGTCCTTCGGCAACCCCATGTCGTCCGCGCACCCGGCCAGTCGTGACATGACCGCGTCCAACGCGGTGCGAGTCGTCTGCACCGCCGCGATGACCTCACGAACCTCGGCCCCGGTCAGGGTCCATGGTTCGAGCGCAGCGACCTCATCAGTCAGGCTGGACAACTGCTCGATCAACATGCGACAAACCCCGGATGGACGACTAGAACGTATGTTCAACTCTACGCAAGAGTAGCGGCACATCCAAGGGACGAAGGTCCCGAATTCTCTGGCATTGCAGGGAACGATGACCTCAAGCCCCGACAGCGCCATGATGTCTCAGGACATCGGTGACGGTTCCGCCGCGTGGGCATCTGCCGCTCACACGGCCGCTAGTCTGAGGGCACCATGGAGTCGACCAGAGTTCTCGCCACGAGCTCGCGCGCCAAGCGATTCCGCAGATTCTGGCCAGAACTCACGCTGTTGGCGGGCGTGGTCCTCGCCGTCACTGCTCAAGCGCTCGGCAGAGCCATCGACGGACGGAACGTCACGGTCGGTTCGATGGACGCGGCTGTCATCGTGGTCGCCATGGCAGTTGCGGCTGTCTGGTGTCTTGCCGCGTTCGTCGTGGGCCAGCTCGCCAGGATCATGCGAGGCAGACGCGGCGAGGGATTCGTGATGTTGATGGCCGTGACCATCACGGCGCTTGGTGCGCTGCCTGTGTCGCTGTTCGTCGGCTGGGCGATCGGACTCTCGACAGCGTCCGCTCCGTTCTAGTCCCGACCCCGTCGTCGGCACGCAACGACACGACAGCTACGACACGGGTCGCGCGCTCTTCGTCGCCAACCGGCGAGCCTCGTCGATCAGCGCATTCATCGGCAGGTCGTGCACGTCGTTGCCCGTGATCGAGTGGTCACCGCTCGGGCGCACCGCGATCTCGAGAACGTCCCACTTGCGGTAGGAGTCACGCTGGTGGAGCCGCATGCCGACGTTGAAGTCGTCGGCGAGCCGCATCGTCACGAGCCGCTCACCCTCGCCCGCGACGTGCACGGCGGAGGGCTCGACGACGCTGTCCATGAGCTCTGCGAGATCCATGTCGACTCCACGGTGACGGGGAAATCGACCGTAGCACCGGGGCACGCCTGTTGTACTGGGTTCTCGGGCTCCACCGATCGCAGCACCATACTGTTCGCATGGCTTCATTCCGCCGCGCCGACCGCACGCGAGCAGCGCTCGGTGCGATCACGCTGGTGGCCCTCGCGGCGTGTCAGGGCACCGACGACCCGGATCCGGTCGAGGCACCCGTGCCGGACGGCGTCGTGATGCACGTCGACCAGTCACGGATGGAGCGCAAGGGACGCGAGGCGTTCGTGCGCATCGACAACGGCACCGACCGCAGCATGACGGTCGAGTCCCTGCGGTTGACCTCCCCTCGCCTGCCCGACGTCACGTGGAAAGGCCGCGAGGTCGTGGGCGCGACCTACCAGGGCGATGTCGAGATCGACCTGCCTCGAGGACGGTGCGGTACCGACGTCGACGCGACCGTGACCCTGCACTACCGCCTCGGCGACGGTCCCCTCACCGTCTCCACCGGCCCGGCCGACGACATCTACGGCGCGATCGGGCTGATCGCCGACCGCGACTGCGCCGAGACGACCCTGACGACGGCGGCCGACGTGACGGTGGGCGAGCCGACCGTCGACGGCGAGGGACTCGACTCCGTGCTCCGACTTCCGGTGACGATGTCACCGACCGGCCGGAGCACCGGGGTCGAGTTCGGGGGCTTCGAGTCGACGGTCCTGTTCCGCCAGACCGCCGACTCCCCCGCCGACGTCTCCGTGCCTCTCGGAGCCGGCGATCCGACGACGACCCAGGTGCTGTCGGTCGTCCCCACCCGGTGCGACCCGCACGCCCTCGCCGAGGACAAGGTCGGGACGCTGTTCGGCGTCCACGTGCGGGGCACCGGGCTCGGCGAGGACGCCGACTACTACCTGCCGTTGACGCGCAAGCAGCGGTCGGCGTTCCTCGCCTTCTTCGGCACCCACTGCGGGTTCAGTCGCCCTTGACGTTGACGATCTGCCGCAGCGTGTGCCGCACCTCGACGAGATCAGCAGCGTCCTGCATGATCACGTCGATGTCCTTGTACGCCGCCGGGATCTCGTCGACGAATGCCGCGGTGTCGCGGTACTCGATGTCACCCATCGCGACCCGGAGGTCGTCCTGGGTGAAGGCCTTCCGGGCCTTCGAGCGGCTGTACTCACGTCCTGCCCCGTGCGGGGAGGAGTTGAGCGAGACCGGGTTGCCCTTGCCGACCACGACGTACGACCGCGTGCCCATCGACCCCGGGATGAGGCCCATGGTGCCCTCGGACGCATCGATCGCGCCCTTGCGGGACAGCCACACGTCCTTGCCGAAGTGCCGCTCCTTGGTCGTGTAGTTGTGGTGGCAGTTGATCTCGACGACCCGCTCCACGGCGTCCACGCCCATCCAGTCGGCGAAGCACGTCACGACCCGGTCCATCATCTCGGCACGGTTGAGCAGCGCGTACTTCTGCGCCCACCGCAGCTCGCGGATGTAGGAGTCGAACTCCGGCGTGCCCTCCACCAGGTAGGCGAGGTCACGATCGGGAAGACCGATCCACCACTTCTCGCACAGTCGCTGCGCCACCGCGATGTGCCGCTGGGCGATCTTGTTGCCGACGCCCCGCGACCCCGAGTGCAGGAACAGCCACACCCGGTCCTCCTCGTCGAGGCTGACCTCGATGAAGTGGTTGCCCGAGCCGAGGGTGCCCAGCTGCAGCTCCCACCGGGACGCCCGGTCGGCCGGGTCGAAACCGGCCTTCTCGGCATCGGCCCGCAGCTCGTCGACGCGCTCCTGGGTGTGCCGGCGCGTGATGGCCTTGTTGGCCACACCCGCCGACAGCGGGATCGCCCGCTCGATCGCGACCCGCAGGGCGCGCCGGTCGGACGGCAGGTCCGTCACGACGTACGGCGTCTGCACCGCGATCATGCCGCAGCCGATGTCGACGCCGACCGCGGCCGGGATGATCGCCCCCAGCGTGGGGATGACCGAGCCGACCGTCGCCCCCTTGCCGAGGTGCGCATCGGGCATCAGCGCGAGGTGTGGGTAGATGAACGGCATCGTGCTCGCCGTCCGTGCCTGGTCGCGTGCGTTCTCGTCCAGGATGGAAGCCCAGCTGAACAGCCGCTGGGAGATCTTCTCCATGGGTCTCACCTTTCCGTGAGTGATGTGGTGGATACAGCAAAAAGCCCCGACCGCGGGTGCGGTCGAGGCTCGGTGTGCCGGAGCAGGTGGCGGGTCAGCCAGGCCTGGTTCCGGGGTTGAGCGCATCGACCGATGCCAGCTCTTCATTGCGGCTGGGCTGCTGCGACGAGGGCACGACGAGGTACGAACGGAACGATGCGTTGATCATCATCGGCGTCCTCTCGTCGTGGTCTGGTTGCGGTGTCGGTGCGATGCGTCGCAGGACGTTACAGCACTGAGGTGCGTCGAAGCCACCACAGCCCGACGAACGGCAGCACCAGGGGGATGAACACGTAGCCCATGCCGAAGTCGGACCACACGGTCTGGTCGGGGAACAGGCCCTGGTCGAGGAGGGACAGGATGCCGACGGTCAGGACGCCCGCGAGCTCGATCGCGATCGTCACGACCGCGAGGCGTCGGTGGTTGCGGGCCAGCGCGTACGTCGCTATGACGTAGACGATGCCGGCGAAGGCCGACAGCGCGTACGGCACGAGGGTGTCCGACTCGACCTCGGTGAGCAGCTGCACGATCGAGCGCGCGGACGCGGCCAGCGCGAACACGGCGTAGACGGCGACCAGCACCCGGCCGAAGCCGTGCGACGTGTCGGGGCGTGCGGAACCGGTGTCAGGCATAGGTGCCCTTCCAGATGCCGAGGAGACGGACGGAGAGTGCTGCCGTCGTGAGCATGGCGACCACGAGGACACCGGTGCCCCACCGGGACTTCTCGGCGATCCCCCACAGGACGGCGGCCGGCGGGATGACGACCATCGTCACGAGGTACGAGACGAACAGGACGCCATCGACGTCGCGGGACGTCCGACCGAGCGCGACCGAGCCAGCGACCAGCAGCACGACGAGGACGATCTCGAGCACGCACACCGCGTAGAAGAGCGGGTTGCCGACCTGTCTGTCGCGGAGCATGTGCCAGCCGGCGAACGCGGCGACGCCAAGGGCGAGGAACGCGATGCCGTAGGCGACGGGATCGGTCACGCGGTGCCTTTGCTCAGGGCCTCCTCGCGGGAGGAGGCGTCGTCGAAGTCCGACAGAGAGTGTCCCACGGTCGGGCTCGTCCGGTCAGCGCAGGCACCGGGGTCTTGCCAGACGGAATAGGCTGACGTCGAGACTCACCGGAAATTCTGGTGATGTTCACCCATCCTGACCGGAGGCTACGTCGAATGGCTCGTAGGAAGCTTCTCGGAAAGGAGAGTCACATGTCAGCATCCGCTGCGCAGCTCAAGCTCGCCGCCATGCCCGAGCACGATGCTGCACCTGACCTCAACGAGCTCCTGGTGCGCGTTGGCCGGGGCGACGAGAACGCGTTCGCCGAGGTGTACGACGCGCTCGGATCGGCGGTCTTCGGACTCGCCCGGCGCGTCATCCGCGATCCGGCCCGTGCCGAGGAGGTCGCCCAGGAGGTCTTCATCCAGGTGTGGCAGTCCGCGGCGCGCTTCGACCCGGCTCGCGGCAACGCCAAGAGCTGGTGCCTGACGCTGGCCCATCGCCGCGCCGTCGACGCCGTCCGCCACGACCAGGCGGCCACGAACCGCGAGAACAAGTACGACTGGTCGAGCGGGCCCGACTTCGACGAGGTCGAGGAGACCGTGACCATCACGCTCGAGCACGAGCAGGTCAAGCGCTGCCTGGACGGTCTGACCGAGCTGCAGCGCGAAGCAGTCAACCTGGCCTACTACCAGGGCTACACCTACGCCGAGGTCGCTGCCGCGCTCGACGCCAACACCGCCACGATCAAGACGCGCATGCGCGACGGGATCGTCCGCCTCCGAGACTGCATGGGAGTGACCGCATGAGCATCGACCTGCACTCACTGATGGCACCGTACGCCCTGGACGCCCTCGACCCCGATGAGCGCGATCGGTTCGAGGCGCACCTCGACCAGTGCGTCGACTGCCAGGTCGAGATCGCCGGGTTCATGGCCACGGCCGTCCGCCTCGGCGACGCCGTCAGCCACACCCCGCCCCCGGCACTGCGCGACCGACTGCTGGCCGAGATCAGCACGACGCCGCAGCAGCGCCCGATCGTGTCGTCGCTGGCCGAGCGCCGTTCGCTGCGCCGCACCCTGCCGCGCCTCGCCGTGGCAGCCGCCTTCCTGATCGGTGCCGTCGGTGCCGGTGGATATGTTGTCGAGCGCCAGAACGCCACGCAGGAGCACGACCAGAATGTCGCGATCTCGTCGGTGCTGTCGGCCGACGACGTCTCGACGCAGGCCAAGTCGTTCGACACCGGCGGCAGCGTCAAGCTCTACTCGTCCGCCACTGCCGACTCGGCCGTCATCATCGCCAAGGGTCTGCACTCGCCCGGTGCCGGCAAGGTCTACCAGGTCTGGATGATCGACAAGTCTGGTCCGACCTCACAGGGGACGTTCCACACCAACGGCCAGATGATCATGAAGGGCGTGGCCGGAGCCGACCGCGTCGCCGTCACTGTCGAGCCCGCGGGCGGATCGAAGCAGCCCACCTCGGCACCGGTCGCGACCATCGCGGTCTGATTCGGCCTGGGTTTAGTTCCTAGGTGGTTTCCTGTCCGGCGGTCGCCGGCAGGATCGGTTCTTGGGCAGCGTAGTACTCGGTCTCGACCTCGAACGGAGTGCGCATGCCGAGCTCGCCGTGGAGGCGGGCGTTGTTCCACCACCAGACGTATTCGAGGGTGGCGAGCTCGACCTGCTCAACGCTCCGCCAAGGCCCGCGTTGGCGGATCAGCTCGGTCTTGTAGAGCCCGTTGACGGCCTCGGCGAGGGCGTTGTCGTAGCTGTCACCGACGGTCCCGGTCGAGGGTTTCGCGCCGAGCTCAGCGATCCGATCGGTATAGACGACCGCCAGGTAGTTCGAGCCGTGGTCGGCGTGATGGACCAGCCGATCCAGGTCGCCGTCGGCTGCCCAGGCGGCCATGTTGAGCGCCTGCAGCGGCAGGATGTCGGCCCGCAAGGTCGCCGCGACGTTCCAGCCCACGATCCGCCGCGAGTAGACGTCGGTGACGAACGCGACGTAGGCGAACCCGGACCAGGTCGCGACGTAGGTGATGTCGGCGACCCAGAGCCGCCGTGGGGCGTCGGCGGTGAACCTGCGCTGGACCAGATCGGCCGGCAAGGGTGTTGCCGGGTCGCGCTTGGATGTGAAAGTCCTCTTCGACCGCTTCACACCGCGAACACCGGCGGCCCGCATCAGACGCTCGGTCTGATCGCGACCGATGTCCCAGCCTTGGCGACGCATCAGTGCGTGCATCTTGCGACGCCCGTAGACGCCGTAGTTCTCCGCATGAAGCCTCGCGACTTCGGGCACGAGCAGGTCATCGGACAACCGTCGCGCCGAGGGCGGCCTGGTCTTCGCGGCTCGGTAGCCACGGGAGGTGATGAAGCCACGCACCGCCGGACGCAAGGCCCGGCAGATGAGCTCGACCCCGAACTGATCACGGTGTTCGTCGATGAACCGGATCATCTCGTCGTGGGCCGGTCGAGCTCCTTGGCGAAAAATATGCTCGCAGCTTTGAGGACCTCGTTGGCCTTGCGCAGCTCGGCGACCTGCCGCCTCAACTGCCGGTTCTCCTCGATCACGTCGGTCTTCACGCCCGGCGTTCGGCCTTGATCAACCTCGATCCGGTGAAGCGCCCCAGGTTTGATGCCGCATCCTTTTGAGTTGAAAGGATGAGCACATGCCCAAGAAGATTGATCCCGAGGTTCAGGCCAGAGCCGTGCGGCTGGTCAGTGATCATCTCGGCGAGTATCCGTCGCTGACGGCGGCGTCAGCCGCGGTCGCTAAGCAGGTCGGTGTCGGCCGCGAGACCGTCCGCAGGTGGGTCGTGCAGGCCCAGATCGACGGCGGTCAGCGCGGCGGTGTCACGTCCGAAGAGCTGGCCGAGATCAAGAGGCTGAAGGCCGAGAATCGGCGGCTGCGTGAAGACGTCGCGATCCTGAAAGCAGCGACGTCTTTCTTCGCGGGGGGACTCGACCCCCGCAACCGATGATGGCCGGATTCATCGACACGATGAGGTCCGAAGGTCACGCGGTCGAGTCGATCTGCCGGGTCCTGCGTGAGCAGGGCTGCCAGATCGCCGCGAGAACCTATCGGTCGTGGTGCGTCAGCGGCCCGTCAGACCGCACTGTCAGCGACGCCCGTGTCGTCGACGCCGTCCGTGCTGCTGCGTGGAGCATCGACGTCCACGGCCGACGCAAACTGGCTCCCGAAGGTCTGTATGGGCGGCGCAAGATGACCGCCCATCTGCGCCGGACCACCGCTCCCGGTGCGAGCGCTGGGTCGGTCGATCGGGCGATGCGGACCCTGGGTTTGTCCGGTGTTCGCAGGGACAAAGGGATCCGGACCACGATCCCGTCCAAGGACGGCAAATGGGCTGGCGACCTGCTGGACCGTGACTTCACCGCGCCGGCCCCGAACCGCGTCTGGGTCACAGGCTTCACCTACTGCCGCACCTGGGCTGGGTGGGTCTATGTCGCGTTCATCGTGGACGTCTTCGCCCAACGGATCGTGGCGTGGCATGCCTCGACGTCCAAGGAGACCGAGCTGGTCATGGTTCCGCTGCGGATGGCGCTGTGGGAACGAGGCCGCGAAGGGCGACCAGCCGTCGCCGGCGAGTTGATTCACCACTCGGACGCCGGGTCGCAATACACATCGATTCTGCTGACCGAGCACCTCGCCCTGGAGGGCATCAGCCCCTCGATCGGGTCTGTCGGCGACGCATACGACAACGCCCTCATGGAGACCATCAACGGCCTCTACAAAGCCGAATGCATCCGCACCACGGTCTTCCACGAGGGCCCGTATCGGACGATCGGAGACGTCGAATTCGCGACCGCCGGCTGGGTCGACTGGTACAACAACCGACGCCTGCACAGCACCCTCGGTAACGTTCCACCCATCGAGTTCGAGCAAGCCCACTACGCGACCCTCAACCGAGAGCCGCAACCCGCATAGGAGCGGCAGAGAAGCTGGGGCGCTTCAATCCGGCGAGCCCAGGTCCGCAACGTCTCCGGGCTCATCCCCAACAGCCCAGCGACATGACGGACAGCCGCTGACTTGTTCTTGTGCTCCGGCATCGCCTCGGCAAGCATCCGCAACGCGCGCTCGCGCATCTCGGGTTCAAATTTCTTCGGCATCGTGGTCCCATCCTGACTTAAAAGTCGGAACTAAACCCAGGCCGAATCACTCGGAGCAATTCTCGCTCCAACGTTGGTGTCCGGGAAAGCCGGGGCAGGTCACGGCAAGATCGAACGGTTCAACCGCACGCTCGCTGCCCGCTGCGTCTTCAACCGTCACTGCAACAGCGAGTTAGCCAGCCGAGCAGCCCTGCCAGCCTGGATTCGTCGCTACGATGGCCGCCGGGTCCACACTGCGAAAGCCGCAGACATCAGCCGCTCAACCTGCCTGCGGCTGCAATACACCTAGTCAGGCAGGTTTAGCATTGGAAGATTTTACAGCCATTGGCATCCGAATCGTAGTAGGCCCTCACGACCTGCCTAAGAGCCTTGATCATGTAGTCGAGCTCAGCAATACCATCCGACCACCGCTGTCCAGAGTAGTAACTGTTGAATCGTTGCTGAGACGACCGGATAGCAGTTGCTCCGCCTCCAACGAAGCAATTTGCGACGTAGTAGGCCGAGTTGACTTCGGGCAAGTAGCGCTTCCAGCTGTAGGTGCTGCGGTGCGAACTCATGTAAGTGCGCGAGCGCTGAAAGTAGTTGGCATAGTCATCAACCGCACTGATCCGACAAGACAAGTCGCCCCCAGAGGCGACGGCCGACGTCGGTGTGGTCGCGACCACACCGAGCGAAACTAGCAATGCGGCAATAGCCGTGGTCAATTTGAGACGCATGTAAGACTCCTTTAGGTGTTCGCAGATGTCGACTGATGCTATTGCAACAGAAGCCGTTCACGGTAGGCGATGCGTCTGCCTGCGCCCCCGTCATGTCGATGATCGTAGTGGCGCCATGATGTCCGCATGGCCGAACCCGTCGTACTGATCGCGGCTGCGATGGCCGTCCCGTCGGGGTTCTATCGGCCCCTCGTCGCCGAGATCGAGTCGCGAGGCTGGCAGGCACGTGCCCTGCCCACCCGCGGCTTCGAGCGGGGCAAGCCGATCGCGTCACGCTCGGCCGACTGGAGCTACGGCTCCGAGATCCAGGCGATCGCGGACGCCGTCGCGGCCGCGCGCGCCGAGCAGCCCGACCGCCCCGTCATCCTGCTCGGCCACAGCCTCGGAGCCCAGCTCGTCGCGGGTCACCAGATCCACCACCCGCCGGCCGACGGGTTCATCACGGTCGGTGCGTCGGTGCCGCACTTCAGGTCGTACCCCTACGGCGGGCTGGGGGTGTTGGCCATGGGGGTGAGCGTCCCCGTCGTCACACGGCTGCGCGGCTACCTGCCGAAGCCGTTCTTCGGGGCACCGGGCGCGCAGACCCTGATGCGCGAGTGGGCCCGTTTCGTCCGGTCCGGACGTCCGCCGTTCGACGTGCCCCACCGCATCACGTCGCCGACGCTCGTCGTGCAGCTGCAGGGCGACGCCTACGCCGTGTCGGCCTCCAACAAGGTTTTCACCGAGATGATGATCGACCCTGCGGCGGTCACCCGGTGGGTCTACACCAGGGACGCAGCACCCGAGGGCGGCACGACCCACCACGTCCGGTGGGTCAAGACCCCCGGGCCCGTGGTGGATCGCATCGTCGAGTGGTGGGCCACCGCCGCGAGCTGAGTTATTCCGCGAACGCCTCGATCGGCGGGCACGAGCAGGACAGGTTGCGGTCGCCGTACGCCTGGTCGATGCGTCCGACCGGCGGCCAGTACTTGTCGTCGGTCGTGCCGGCGGGGAACGCGCCGGTGCCGATGTCGTAGGCGTGCTGCCAGTCGAGCAGGGTGCGCATCGTGTGGGGAGCGTGGACGAGAGGGTTGTCGCCGTCGGGCCACTCCCCTGCGACGACCTGGTCGATCTCGGAGCGGATCGCCAGCATCGCGTCGCAGAACCGGTCGAGCTCGGCGAGGTCCTCGGACTCCGTCGGCTCGACCATCAGCGTGCCCGGCACGGGGAAGCTCATAGTCGGGGCGTGGAAGCCGTAGTCGATGAGCCGCTTGGCGACGTCGTCGATGCTCAGCCCAGCGGCCTTGGTCAGCGGCCGCAGGTCGAGGATGCACTCGTGGGCCACGAGCTCGCCCTCGCCGCTGTAGAGCACGGGGAACGCGCTCTCGAGCCGCTTGGCGATGTAGTTGGCCGACAGGACGGCCACCGACGTGGCGTCGGTCAGTCCCTCGGCACCCATCATCGCGACGTACGCGTACGGGATGGGCAGGATGCCGGCCGATCCGTAGGGTGCTGCGCTGATCGCGCCGACGCCCTCGCGCTTGCTCTCGACGGGGTGTAGCGGGTGGGTCGGCAGGAACGGCACGAGGTGCTCGGCGACCGCGACCGGGCCGACGCCGGGTCCGCCACCGCCGTGCGGGATGCAGAACGTCTTGTGCAGGTTGAGGTGCGACACGTCGCCACCGAAGACGCCGGGCTGGGCGTGGCCCAGCAGGGCGTTGAGGTTGGCACCGTCGACGTACACCTGGCCGCCGTGCGCGTGCACGATGTCGCACAGCTCGGTGATGCCGTGCTCGTAGACGCCGTGCGTCGACGGGTACGTCACCATGATGGCGGCGAGGTCGTCGGCGTGCGCCTCGCACTGGGCGCGCAGGTCGTCGAGGTCGACCTCGCCCTGGTCGGTCGACGTGACGATGACGACCCGCATGCCGGCCATGACCGCTGAGGCGGCGTTCGTGCCGTGCGCCGAGCTGGGGATCAGGCACACCGTGCGGTGCTCGTCGCCGCGGCTGCGGTGGTAGCCGCGGATCGCCAGCAGTCCGGCGAACTCGCCCTGCGAGCCGGCATTCGGCTGGATCGAGACGCCGGCGTAGCCGGTCACCTCGGCGAGCCACCCCTCCAGCGTCTCGACGAGCTCGATCATGCCCGCGGCGTCGTCGGCCGGCACGAAGGGGTGCAGGTCGGCGAATCCGGGCCAGCTGATGGGCTCCATCTCGGCGGTCGCGTTGAGCTTCATGGTGCACGAGCCCAGCGGGATCATGCCCCGGTCGAGCGCGTAGTCGCGGTCGCTCAGCTTCTTGAGGTAGCGCAGCATCTGCGTCTCGCTGCGGTGCTCGTGGAACACCGGGTGCGTCAGGATCTCGCCGGAGCGCAGCAGGTCGGCCGGCAGCGACGTGTCGTCAGCCGTCCAGTCGGGGTCTGCGGCGTCGAACGCGCCCAGCACGGCCTCGACGTGCTCGGCCGTCGTGGCCTCGTTGGTCGAGACACCGACGTGGTCGGCGTCGACGAGACGCAGGTGGATGCCGATCTCCCGCGCCTTCGAGACGATGTCGACGGCGCGACCGGGGACGACGGCCACCAGAGTGTCGAAGAACGAGTCGGAGACCAGCTCGATGCCGGCACCGCGCAGCCCACCGGCCAGGGCGACGGCCTTGCGGTGCACGTCACCGGCGATGCCGCGCAGACCTGCCGGGCCGTGGTAGACCGCGTACATCGACGCCGCGACGGCCAGCAGCACCTGTGCCGTGCAGATGTTGGACGTCGCCTTCTCACGACGGATGTGCTGCTCGCGGGTCTGGAGCGCGAGCCGGTAGGCGGGACGTCCCGCGCTGTCGACCGAGACGCCCACGAGGCGTCCGGGCAGGTGACGCTCGAGGCCCGCGCGCACGGCCATGAAGCCAGCATGGGGTCCACCGTAGAACATCGGCACGCCGAACCGCTGGCTCGAGCCGACGACCACGTCGGCACCCAACGACCCGGGCGACTCCAGCAGTACCAGCGCGAGCGGATCGGCCACGACGACCGCGAGCCCACCGGCCGCGTGGGCCGCCTCGATGGCCGGACGCGGGTCGACGATGCCCCCGTCGGCGCGGGGGTAGGCCACGATGATGCCCGCAGCCTCGACGTCGGGGACGCCACCGGCCAGGTCGACCTCGAGCAGCTCGATGCCGAGCGCCTCGGCGCGCGTGTGCGTCACCGCCAGCGTCTGCGGAAGGAGCCCCGCGTCGATGACGATCGGCAGCGCGTCCTTGCCCTTGGTGGCGCGCCGGATCAGCGTCATGGCCTCGGCGACGGCAGTGCCCTCGTCGAGCAGCGACGAGTTGGCGGTCGGCAGGCCCGTCAGGTCGGAGATCAGCGTCTGGAAGTTGATCAGCGCCTCGAGGCGTCCTTGCGAGATCTCCGGCTGGTAGGGCGTGTAGGCCGTGTACCAGGAAGGGTCCTCCAGCACGTTGCGGCGGATCACCGCGGGCGTGACGGTCGGGTGGTAGCCGAGACCGATCATGGCCACACCGGGGTTGTTGCGATCGGCCAGGGCCCGCAGCGTCGCGAGCGCCTCGGTCTCGGTGCGAGCAGCCGGAAGGTTAAGGGGTGAGGTGCTGCGGATGCTCGAGGGCACGGCCGCCTGCATGAGTGCGTCGAGCGATTCGTAGCCGACCCGGCGCACCATGGCGTCCTGGTCGGACGCGGTCGGGCCGATGTGGCGGCCGACGAAAGCATGAGGCGCGGTCTGATCAGGCACGGGGAGCTCCGAGGGTAGAGGCGTGGTGGACGACGCCTCCCCTTCTGTCACGCGCCCGGTGAGGGACGGAGCTCCAGAATTGCCTCGAACGCGTGGTCCTTGGTGCCTGAGAGGTTCCGGGGAGGAATTGCCCCTTCGGCGTCGCCTGGGCGAGCTCTCCCACGCGCGATCGACAGCGACGTCAGCCTACCAAGGCCGACCGACGATCGTGCGGTCAGGACGACATGCGGGCGCGGCGGCGAGCGGCGAGCTCGTCGTCGGCCGTGGAGATCTCGACGGCACGCTCGCTGGGCAGCTCGTGCAGCGAGCCCTCGATCTCCTTCCAGACACCGCCGATGGCGATGCCGAAGACACCTTGGCCGCCCTGCAGCAGGTCGATGACCTCGTCGGCCGAGCGGCACTCGTAGACGCTGGCACCGTCGCTCATCAGCGTGACCTGGGTCAGGTCGTCGGTGCCCCGCACGCGCAGGTGGTCGATCGCGACACGGATCTGCTGCAGCGAGACGCCCGCGTCGAGCAGTCGCTTGATGATCTTGAGGAGCAGGATGTCCTTGAACGAGTACAGGCGCTGGGTGCCGGAGCCGGTGGCCGAGCGGACGGTCGGCTCGACGAGCTTGGTGCGTGCCCAGTAGTCGAGCTGGCGGTACGTGATGCCGGCGGCGCTGCACGCCGTGGGGCCGCGGAAGCCCTCGTCGACGGGGAGCGGCGACACGTCGTCGTTGAAGAGCAGACCCTGGTCACTCGCCTCGGCGGCTGCCTCGTGCCGGGTGGCGGTGGTGTCGTTGTCGTGCGACTCGATCATCCGGGATGCCTTCCAAAGCTGGTGTGGGGGAAGACTACCGCCACGGAACTACATCCGTGTACCTTCGGCAGCACTCTCAAGGTAGAGATGAGAGTTGGGCCGGTCAACGACCGAGGGCGTGTCGCGACGGACGGATTCTCAACCTTGACGTGAGGGTTGAGGGTTACTGGTCGAACTGCTCCGGCGTGACCTCGTCGAGGAACTCGCGGAACTTCTCGATCTCGTCGTCCTCGTCGGCAGTGTCGTCGTCGGACGAGACGATGCCCGCCTCGTCGAGCACGTCCTCGGCGCACACGATGCGCGCGCCCGACCGCAGCGCCAGGGCGATCGAGTCGGACGGCCGCGCCGAGACCTCGGCACCGGAGGCGAACACGAGCACGGCGTAGAACGTGCCCTCCTGCACGTCGACGATGCGCACCTCGTCGAGCTCGTCGCCGAGCGACTCGATGACGTGCTGCATCAGCTCGTGCGTCAACGGCCGCACCGTCGGGGTGCCCTGCTGCGCGTAGGCGATGGCGGACGCCTCGACCGCGCCGATCCAGATCGGCAGGTACCGGACGCCCTCGGCCTCGCGGAGCAGGACGAGCGGCTGGTTGGTCGGCTGCTCGACGCGGACGCCCACGACCTCGACCTCGCGCATGCGGTCAGCCGCGCAATCGACTTCTGACCAGGACCGACTGGAACCGCACCGACAGGGCGGCGAGGCTGGCGACGGTGCGCTCGGCGGCCTCCTTGTCGAGCTGACGCGACCGCGGCGAGACGACCTGGTCGAACAGCGCGACCTCGCGGTCGGCGGCCGCCCCGAACTGGCGCAGGTGGCGCGGCTCGAGACCCAGGTGGGAGAACTCCCCCACGATCGACGCGATCTGCAGCGCCGTCGCGTCGTAGTACGTCTGCGTGGGCCGGCGCGGGATCAGCCCGAACTCCTCGATCGCGTCGAGCGTGGCACCGTCGATGCCGGCCGCCTCGAGCAGCTCGGCACGCGACAGGCGCAGGGTGCCCGACTTCTCGAGGAACGTCTCGGCCGTCGGCAGCCCGTCGTCGGCCAGGCTCAGGTGCGGTACCCGCGCCGTCGGCCCCTGCGTGGTGTCGGGGACGACGCCACGGTCCATGTCGTCGAGCACCTGGCGGATGTGGCTGAGCGGCCAGAACTTGTCGCGCTGCTGCCGCAGGATGAACCGTAGACGCTCGACGTCGTCGAACGAGAACTTGCGGTAGCCCGACGGGGTGCGCTCGGGCTCGAGCAGGCCCTCGGACTCCAGGTAGCGGATCTTGGTGATCGTCAGGTCGGGGAACTCCGGCAGGAGCTCGTCGAGCACCTTGCCGATACCGAGCCGCGAGAGCTCCGGGAGCGGCTGGGTCATTCGGCGGCTTTCAGTGCTCCGGCGAAGTAGATCAGCCGGTACTTGCCGATCTGCACCTCGTCGCCACCCGACAGGGTGATCTCGCTGTCGATGCGGTCGCGATTGACGTACGTGCCGTTGAGGCTGCCGAGGTCGGTCACGGTGTAACCGCCCGCGCCGGCGGAGCTGCGGGTGAACGTGCCGTGGCGCCGCGAGACGCTGATGTCGTCGAGGAAGATGTCGCTGTCGGGATGACGACCCACCGAGACGCTGTCGCTGTCGAGCAGGAAGCGGGCACCCGAGTCAGGCCCGCGCTGCACCAGGAGCATCGCGCTTCCGGCCGGCAGGTTCTCGACCGCCGAGACGTCGGACGCCGTCATCTCCTCGGTGTCGGCGTCGAGGATCGGGATGTGGGTCGTGTGGTCGGAGACGGCATCGGTCTGATGAACGGGAGCGGACTCGGTCGTGCGCGGTTCGGACGGAACGGCGTCGGGCTCGTGGTCCGGCGTTGACATCGGCGTCACTCCTGTGTGCGGTCGACCTCGGTGGGGGCGGTACGTGATGTCCAACCTAGCACCCGGGCAGGGTCCGCCACCGAGGGTTTGCGGACCCTGCCCGGGGTCGGGAGACGATCAGCTGGACGTCAGCGCGGCGTAGGCCTCGGCCTCGAGCAGCGATGCGGCGGGATCGTCCTCGGAGGGGCGCAGCTTGATCAGCCAACCCTCGCCGTAGGGATCGGAGTTGATGACCTCGGGGCCGCCGTCGAGCGCGTCGTTGCGGGCCACGACCTCGCCGCTGAGCGGCGAGAAGATGTCGCTGACCGACTTGGTCGACTCGAGCTCGCCGACGACCGATCCGGCCTCGACGCGGTCGCCGACGGCGGGCAGCTCGACGTAGACGATGTCGCCGAGCTGGTCCTGCGCGAAGTCGGTGATGCCGACGGTGGCGATGTCGTCGTCGAGACGCACCCACTCGTGCTCTTCGCTGTAGTACAGGTCCTCAGGAATCACCGTGTGCTCCTCAGCAGTCACGAAAACGGGGCGGGTCAGGATGTTGGTCGAGCGTACTCGGGGCTCTTGACGTCGGCCAACGCGGTGATCGTGACCTTCTTCTGCTTGGTCACCGTGGCGGATCCACCGCGGGTGGCGACCCTGTCGACGAGTCCGCCGCGAAAGCCTACCGCCTCCGCGAGACCGTCGGCGTCGCCGATCGCCTCGATGCGGTAGGGCCGCTTGATCTCGCGTCCGCCCACCCGTACCTGGCCGTCGTCGTCGAGGAAGTAGGTCTGCGCCACGACGCGGGCGACGCCGTTGATCGCGATGGCCTCGGCCCCGGCGTCGCGCAGCTCCTCGATCGCGTCGAGCAGCGCAGGAGCGTCGATGTTCTTGTCGGGGTCACGGATGACCAGCTCGATGCCGGGGCCCGTGGCACCGGCCGTCCCGGCCAGGATCGCCAGCTGCTCGGCGCGGACCTTGGCCTGCGCCTCGGCCCGTTCCGAGCGGCGTGTGCTGCTGAGCAGGCCGTCGCGGGTCGTGGTGAGGTCGTCGATCTGCGCGCTGAGCCGCTCGTTGGCGACATCGAGCGACTTGAGCAGCTCGACCAGCTCGTCGCCGCGGACGCCTGCGTAGTCGTCGCTGTCGTCGTCGTTGACCTGCACCGTGATCGCGAACGCGAGGGCTCCGATCAGCACGGCCACGACGAGCTGCGTCGCTCGCGGGCGCAGCAGGTCGCGCCATCCCTGGGGGTGCTCGAGCGGGTCGGGGGCGTCGGTCTCAGGCATGGAAGATCCTGCGACGGATGGCGGCGGCGTTGGCGAAGATGCGGATGCCCAGGACGACCACGACACCGGTGGACAGCTGCGATCCGACGCCCAGCTGGTCGCCCAGGTAGACCATGAAGGCGGCGATCAGGACGTTGGAGATGAACGACACCACGAAGACGCGGTCGTTGAACCGTCGTTCGCCCAGCGCCCGCAGGGCACCCACGACGGCGTCGAGCGCCGCGACGATCGCGATCGGCAGGTAGGGCTGCAGCGCGGTCGGCACGGTCGGCTGCAGCAGCAGGCCAGCGGCGATGCCGACCACGAGGCCGATGACCGGGATCATGCGTCCCCCTCCTCGATCGCGGTGGCGTGCTTGATGGCGAGCCGTGCCTTCGGCGTGGCCTCGACCGTCAGGTCGTCCGATCCTGTCACGTCGAACAGCACGCCGGAGTTCTTCTCGCGCGTGAGCCAGTCGCGCCGCACGCCGGTCTGCTCGAACCGCTCCTCGAGGGCGTCGGAGTCACCCAGGACGACCAGCTCGAACGGTGGGCCGATCGGCTGGTAGTTGACCTTGATGACGCCGCCCGCCTCGTGGACGGAGGTCAGCGACCCGATGCGCTTGCCGTTGACCGAGACGGCCTCCGCCCCGGCGTACCAGAAGGTATTCACCAGGACCTGCAGGTCGCTGTCGGTCACGTCGCCCCGTGGGCCCGGACCGGGGCTCACCGTGACCCGCAGGCCCGGTCCCGTCGCCGGCCGGGCAGAGGCCAGCAGCCGCATCTCCTCGTACTCCGCGTCGAACCCCACGACGGACGACGTCAGCTCGTCGACCTGGGTGCGCAGTCGCGCGGCCGCGGACTCGCGGCCGGCCAGCAGCGCCTTGCGGGCGTCGATGTCGCTGATGAGCGTCGCCCGTTCGCGCTCCGTCGCGGGGCGGTCCGTGCGGGTCTGGATCGCGGCGATCGCCACGAGCAGCGCGAACACCGCCAGCACGACGCCCGTCAGCACGGTGTTGAACTCGCGCGACTGTTCGTACGGGCCCGACCGGACGACGTAGTAGTCGTCGTCGAGCGCGGTGTCGGCGATCTTCTCGAGCAGCCCGTCGACCTGCTCGGGCACCTGCGGTGCGGCCATCGTCAGGCCCGGACCACTCGGGGCGTCGTGGCGAGCAGGCGCCTGACCTGGAAGGCGTACAGGATGCCGCCCCACCAGTAGAGCGCGACGCCCCAGATCGTGAAGGCCCAGCCGAACACGTTCGCGAGGTCGGCCACGGTGCCGGTCGAGTCGCCGAGCAGCAGCAGCGGGAACGCGTAGAGCAGGCTCGCGGTGGCCGCCTTGCCCAGGAAGTGGACCGGCAGCGAGCTGTAGCCGCGCGTGCGCAGGAACGGCACGAGGCTGAACAGGAAGACGTCGCGCAGGGGCAGGACGACCGCGAGCCACCACGGGATGATGTCGCGGAAGCCCAGGCCGATGACGACCGCGAGGATGTAGAAGCGGTCGGCCACGGGATCGAGGATCGCGCCGATCTTGGACGCCTGGTTGAGCGAGCGGGCGAGCTTGCCGTCGAGGTAGTCGGTGACGCCGGAGATCATGAGGACGAGGAGTGCCAGGCCGTCCTTCTCGGGACCGAGCACGAGCCACAGGAACACGGGGACCAGCAGGAGACGGACGAAGCTGAGCGCGTTCGGCACGGTGAGGATGCGCTCGTCCACTCGCCGGTCTCCTCTCCGCTGTCGTCGGGAAGGTCGTCCCCGGTTGTCCACAGACAGCGTAGGACATCGGACCGGACCGGACGCTGGCGGACACGGCCGCGGTGACCACGGGCTGGGCACCGCCGTTGCACGAGGGAACAGGACTGACAGACTGAGAGTTGAAACTGACGACACAACCCATCACCCGGGGCACGACGTGCCCCACATCCCGAGGAGGATCGTGGCTGTCTACACACTTCCGGATCTGCCGTACGACTACGGCGCACTGGACCCGCACATCTCCGGCAAGATCATGGAGCTCCACCACTCGAAGCACCACGCCGCCTACGTGGCCGGCATCAACCAGGCCCTCGAGCAGCTCGAGGAGGCCCGCGACAAGAACTCCTTCGGCAACATCAACCTGCTGGAGAAGAACCTCGCGTTCCACCTCGGCGGTCACATCAACCACTCGATCTTCTGGAAGAACCTGTCGCCCGAGGGCGGCGACAAGCCGACCGGCGAGCTCGCCGCGGCGATCGACCAGGACTTCGGCTCGTTCGACGCCTTCCGCGCGCAGTTCGAGGCCACGGCGCTCGGTCTGCAGGGCTCCGGCTGGGCGATCCTGACCTGGGACACCCTGGGCCAGAAGCTCGTCGTCGTGCAGCTGTTCGACCAGCAGAACAACATCCCGGCGACGCTGATCCCGATCACGCAGCTCGACATGTGGGAGCACGCGTTCTACCTCGACTACCTCAACGTCAAGGGCGACTACGTCAAGGCGTGGTGGAACATCGTCAACTGGGCCGACGCCCAGGAGCGCTTCACCGCAGCGACCTCCGGCGGCCAGATCATCTTCTGATCCGGTCCACCGGCGACGGCGGGATCTCGACCTACTGGTCGGGGTCCCGCCGTTTTCCGTGAGCGGCCAGATCGCGCAGCCGTGCGTTGTAGGCCTCGAGGGCGGCGTCGTCGCTGCGGTCCTCGGCACGGTCGAACCGCTTGGCCTCGCGGGCGTCCGACCGGAACCACTGGAACAGGATCGCCACCATGACCAGCACGAGCGGGATCTCCCCCATCGCCCAGGCCATGCCGCCGCCGAGGTACTGGTCGGCCAGCAGGTCGGTGCGGTACGGACGGTCGAGCGACTTCCAGTAGTCGAGCGCGAAGACCGTGTTGGACGACATCACGGCGATCGCGAAGAAGGCGTGGAACGGCACCGTCACGAGCAGCGTGCCGAAGCGGGCGATCGGCGCGAGCGCGTGCGGCGACGGGTCGATGCCGATCAGCACGTAGTAGAACAGCAGGCCCACCGCGAGGAAGTGGATCTCCATGATCGCGTGGCCCCAGTGGCTGCCCATCAGCGCTTCGAAGATGCCCGTGAAGTACAGACCGTAGAGGCTGCCCACGAACAGGACAGGTCCGACGACGGGGTGCGTGACGATGCGCGAGAACCGCGACTGGAGGAACCCCAGCAGCATCGCTCGAGGTGAGACCTCGCCGGGCTGGCGTGGCCCCGGCAGGGTGCGCAGCGCGAGGGTCATCGGGGCGCCGAGGGCCAGGAAGATCGGCGCGACCATCGACAGCAGCATGTGCGACGCCATGTGGGCGCTGAACAGGACGTGCGAGTACTCCCCCAGGCCCCCGAACGTCGCCCAGGCGACCACGAGCATGCCGGCGAGCCACGACACCGTGCGACCGACGGGCCAGGCGTCACCGCGTCGTCGCATCGCCCAGACTCCGCGCAGGTAGAACGCGGTGCCGAGGGCGACGATGGCCAGGCCCACGCCGTTGCCCGACCAGCCCCAGAGCAGGCGCAGCACCGTCGGCGCGGCCGGCAGCGGCCCGCCCAGCAGCTCCTCGACGGGCGTGCGCAGCACCTCGTCACCGACAGGGGTCGGCGTGCGGGACAGTGCGACCGCCAGCCCGACGGCCGCGGCCATGACGAACACCTCGGTCGTGGCCAGGCGCAGGAATCCGCTGCCGGCCGCGACGATCCGGCGGCGCTGGGCCACGCCGAAGCAGCCGAGGGCCACCAGAGCCGTCAGCTTGGCGATCACGAGCAGGCCGTACGCGGTGCCGAAGACGTCGCTGAACGAGCGGAGTCTCACGGCGGCGTTGACCGCTCCCGACACCCCGACCACGACGAAGCCCCACAGGGCCAACGTCGAGTAGCGCGCCACGGCGGCGTCGAGACGCTTGCTGCCGCGCGTCGCGACCCAGGCCAGCGCCGTCAGGCCGCCCACCCACAGCGACACCCCGAGGATGTGCAGGTAGAGGCTCGTCGTGGCGAGGTCGTGCGAGCCCGACGACGCCGAGTGGCCCGTGAGGGCGATGGGTCCGAGCGTCGCCAGCGCGAGTCCCAGCGTCGCCGCGACGGACCGGGTGCTCAGCGTCAGGCGCGTCGCCACGGCGATGACCGCGGCACCCGCGGCCTGCAGCAGGATCGCCCGACCCTCCGCGAAGCCGAGGAATCCCGTGATGTCGGCCCAGGCCAGCTGGGTCAGCGGCTTGCCGAAGATGTCGCCCGCGACCTTGAGGAAGAAGTACGCGACGCTGGCGACGGCCCACACCGTCGCCCAGCGCGAGGCGAGGCGCACGGCCTGGACCGAGAGACCCTGCACCTCGGCCTGCGGCGACGGCAGCAGGAAGGCTGCGGCGACCAGGAAGCCGATGACGAGGACGGCCGAGAGGTCGTTGAGCAGCTTGGTGAACGGCAGCGCCCAGCCCACGAAGGCCCCGGGGTCGGCGATGCCGATGGGCGCCCGCTCGTACGATCCGCCGCCGAGCACCAGGAAGGCCGCGAGCGCGAGGCCCGCGACGATGAAGCCGACGAGGGTGTCACGCAGCGTCTGGGTCATTCCGCCTCCTCAGGGGTGCGAGCAGCAGGACGATCGCGACCACGGCTGCCAGGATGCCCCAGAACAGGTGTGAGCTGTGGCGGTGGATGAAGTCCTCCTGCTTCGGACCGGCGACCTGGGTCACGGTCCGTCCGGCGGAGACGTCGTAGGCGATGGTGCCCGTCACGGGGTGCCCGTCGGCGGACACGACCCGGTACGACGCGCTGTAGGTGCCACGCTGGCCGACGTCGGCGAGCTTCGCACTGACCGTGTTGTCGAGACCACGCACGCCCGTGACCTTGACCTGGCTGCCGTCGGGGGCGGCGACGGCCACCTGCGCTCGCCGCGACACGTTCTCGTTGAACGTGAAGGTGATCGAGGAGGGGGCCGCCGCCAGGGTCGACCCGTCCTCGGGGTCGGTGCCGACCAGCGCCGCGTGGGCGCTGGCCGGTCCGGCCCCGAGGACAAGTGCGGCCGTGACGAGCACGATGCCGCGCAGGAGCAGGTTGTTACGCACGACGCCGAGTCTGTCGCAGCGCCACAACCAGTGCCGCCAGCGCGACGACGAGGGCACCGCCACCGAGCCAGGTGCCGATGCGGTCCGTGCCGCTGTCCGTGGCGGACTCCGTGTCGGCCGAGGCCTTCGTCGTCGCTCCGTGGTCGTCGCCCGTGGGCTCACCGAGGGTCAGCGTCGGTGCCGGGTGCTCCGGCTCCTCGGCACCCTTGGCCTGCTTCTGGTCCCAGTCGACGACCTCGCCGTCGGCGTAGGTCTGCTGGGCGCTGAACGAGATCGAGTCGGCGTCGGGGAATGGGCCGCCCGAGATCGCGAACTCGTCGAACTGGCCGACGGGGATGCCGTCGCCCTCGGCCGTCCAGGTGATGGTGCTGACGGCCTCGGTCAGGTCGTAGTCGCCGACCGTCGTGGGCTTGGCGAGCGGCTTCTTGACCACGTCGACCTTCCAGCCGGGCTTGGTGCCCGCCGAGACGAAGGCGAACGGCGTGTCGGACGGCAGCGTGACGACCAGCTTGGTCGTCGCGGCGGTGTCGGACTCGTTGGGGACGCGGAACACGGCCTTGCCGAATCCCTCCTTGGCGGCGTCGGGCGACGAGACGCCGACGTGGGCCGAGGCCGGGCCTGCGATCGCCACGAGGGCGACCGTCGTGAGCGCAGCGGCGAGCCGCGCGGTGGTGCGTGTCATGAGAGTTCTTCCTGGTCGAGAGATGTGGGTGCGGGTCAGACGAGGCTGACCGGCGGCCCTCTCAACCAGAGCGAGTGCGCGAGACGGACGTCGTGGCGCGCGCGGAGTGCGACGACCGCGACCGGACGTGGACGGGTCGGTGGCACGAGCACGACGCGCAGGAGCGGGGTGACCCGCAGCGCGAGTCGCTCGGCGAGCTGCCAGACGAATGCCTCACCGCGCGACAAAACCAGCACGCTGGCGGCGGTCGCGGCGAGGTGGGCGCCGACCATGCCCGGGCCCATCGTCATCTCGTGGGCGGACGCCCCGAGGTGCACGACGACCTGGCACAGCACCAGCAGACCCAACAGCTGCGAGGACGTCACGCGCCGCGCCGACAGGAGCCACGCGACCGCGGCCGAGCCGACGAAGGCGGACACGACCGTGACGGCGGGCATCGTCCCACCGGCCGACACGTGACCGACGGCGGCGGCCGTCACGCAGGCGAGCGCTGCCGCGAGCGAGCGCGCGAGCCGCAACGGACGATCGGCCGGACGCCAGGCATCGGGACGGTCGGTGTGGCTCACCGTCCCACGATATCGGGGGGCCGTTACGGTGGGCACATGAGCCTCGACACCGCGTCCTACATCACGCTCGACGAGCAGTTCGGCGCCCACAACTACCACCCGCTGCCGGTCGTCATCGCCGAGGCGGAGGGGGCGTGGGTCACCGATGTCGAGGGCAAGCGCTACCTCGACTTCCTGTCGGGCTACTCCGCCCTCAACTTCGGTCACCGCCACCCGGCCCTCGTCGGTGCAGCGCGCGACCAGCTCGACCGCCTCACGCTGACGTCGAGGGCGTTCCACAACGACCAGTACGGCGCGTTCTGCCGCGAGCTGGCCGCTCTGACGCAGACCGAGATGGTCCTGACCATGAACACGGGCGCCGAGGCCGTCGAGTCGGCGATCAAGGTGGCCCGCAAATGGGCCTACGAGGTCAAGGGCGTCGCGTTCAACGGCGCGGAGATCATCGTGGCCTCGGGCAACTTCCACGGTCGCACCACGACGATCGTCTCGTTCTCCGACGATCCCGCGGCGCACGACAACTACGGCCCGTTCACGCCCGGTTTCGTCACGGTGCCGTACGGCGACCTCGCCGCGATCGAGGCGGCCATCACCCCCAACACCGCGGCGATCCTGCTCGAGCCCATCCAGGGCGAGGCCGGTGTTGTGGTCCCGCCGTCCGGCTACTTCCCGGGCATCCGGCGGCTCTGCGACGAGAACGACGTGCTGATGATCGCTGACGAGATCCAGTCGGGCCTGGCGCGCACGGGCCGGCTGTTCGCGCTCGACCACGACGACGTGCGCGCCGACCTCTACACGCTCGGCAAGGCACTCGGCGGCGGCATCATCCCCGTCTCGGCCGTCGTCGGACGGGCCGACGTGCTCGGGGTGCTCAAGCCCGGGCAGCACGGCTCGACGTTCGGCGGCTACCCCGTCGCGTGCGCGGTCGGGCGAGCCGTGGTGGGGCTGCTCGAGACGGGCGAGTTCCAGGCCAGGTCGCTCGAGCTGGGCCGCTACCTGCACGGGCGACTCGACGAGCTCGTCGGCAAGGGCGTCGCGACGGTGCGCGGACGCGGACTGTGGGCCGGCGTCGACATCGACCCGCTGGCCAAGACGGGCCGCGAGGTCTCGATGGCCCTGCGCGACCGCGGCGTGCTGTGCAAGGAGACGCACGAGCGCACGCTGCGCATCGCTCCCCCGCTGGTCATCACCAAGGACGAGATCGACCACGCGGTCGGCGCGCTGGCCGAGGCACTCGAGGCCTGAACCGCCACCCCGATCCGCTGGGGGCACCTCCCGCTTGGGGGCCAGTGGTGCGGTCTGGACATATCGGGACGGCGTGTCTGTCCACACCGCACCACCCGAGACTCCGAACGCACCACTCGGGGAGCGGGCCGGGGCCTCAGACGAAGTACGTGGTGTCGCCCGATCGTGACGGCGAGCGCTCGGAGTCGGCGTCGGTGAACGGCTCCTTGGCGGCGAACGTCGTGACGACCTCGCGGTACGGGATCACCCGGTAGGGGAACGGCGAGCTAGCGGCCTTGCGGGCCAGCGACTGCCACGGCAGCTGGGCCGGTGACGCCATGACGAGCACGTTGCCGAAGCGGCGACCCTTCAGCGTCGCGGGCTCGGCGCTGATCATGACCTGTGCGAAGGCGTCGCACACGCCGCGGACGGCCCGCCGCAGGTACGGGAACGGCGCGCGGTCGGCGAGGTTGAGCAGCACCAGCCCGTCAGGGGTCGTGACCCTCGCGAGATCGGCGTAGAACTCCCGCGTCGTGAGGTCGGCCGGCACTCGGTCGCCGTCGAAGGCGTCGACCACGACGACGTCCGCGAAGTCGTCGCGCATCGCCGCGACGCCCGAGCGTCCGTCGACGGGGCGGACCTTGATGCCGCTGTGGCGCGGCAGGGGCATCTGCTCACGCACCAGCGCCGTGACCTCCTCGTCGGGCTCCAGGACGATCTGCGGCGACCGCGGACGGGTGACGGCGACGTAGCGCGGCAACGTCATGCCCGCTCCCCCGACGTGCACGCACCGCAGCGGCTCGCCCTCGAGACCGTGTCCGTCGATCGCATCGGCCATGCGCTGCACGTAGTCGAACTCGAGCCGCATCGGGTCATCGAGGTCGACGTACGACTGGTCGGTCCCGTCGACCTTCAGCATGAACGCCGACGGGCGGTCGCGATCGGTCACGACCTGGATCTCGCGGCGGGGCTCGGTCACGCGCTCACTCTAGGCGGCTCGGTTCGCCGTCGGCCCCGGCGCTCGGTACCGTCATGACTCGACGTCTCGGAAAGGACGCACATGCTCCGGCGGCTCCTGCAGCTCGTGGCGCTGGCCGCGGCCGTCGCCGCCGCGATCGCCGTGGGCACGGCCGTGCGCCAGCACCGCGCCGGACCCGGTCCGGTCGCCGTCGCGAGGGAGGCGACGACCGCCTACGCGGCGGGCGACTGCCAGGCGCTGCGGAAGGTGTCGTTCGACCCCGGCCTCGTCGACTGCCGTGACGTGACGGGAGTGCGCGACGCGTACCGCTCGGAGGGACTGCGCCCCGACACCTTCCGGTACGAGCTCGTCGCCCGTGACGACCTCGTGGCGTCGGTGCGCATCGCCTACCGCCGCGACGGCGAGCGGGCCGAGGAGATCGTCCGACTGCAACGGCGTGACGACGACTGGTTGGTCGTCGCCACGCCGATCGGTGCGTCCTAGCCCTGCTGGCCCCTAGGCCAGCAGGTCCTCCGAGCCGTCCGGCTTGACCGAGAGCACGGGGCACTCGGCGTCGAGGATCAGCCGCTGCGCCACGCTGCCGAGCAACAGCTTGCCCACGGGCGTGCGTGGCCGGATGCCGACGACGATGAGCGATGCGCCCGTCGACGACGCCGCGTGCAGCACCGCCCCGGCGATGTCCGGGACGATGTCGTGCAGGATCTCCGACTCCACGTCGAGCCGGTCGAGCATCGCCCGGAGCTTCGTGAGCTCGTCGTCGCCGGCGAACTTGGCGTCGACGTAGGAATCGCCCTTGGTGGGGTTGACCACGACCAGCCGCTCCTCGCGGCGAGCCGCCTCGGTGGCACCGTAGGACAGCGCCGCCCGTCCGAACTCGTCGGGGCTGTACATCACGACGACCGTCATGCGTTGACCTCTTCCTTGTCGTTGACGGGTGACTCGGGCTTGGGCTTGCGCAGACCCGAGGCGACGATGGCGGCGAGCGCCAGCGCGATGAAGGCGTACACGATGACCGCGACGGGCTCGCTCCACAGGGTGCTGACGTCGCCCGACGAGATCTGCAGCGACGTCGTGAGCTGCTCCTCCAGCTTGGGGCCGAGGATCACGCCGATGATGAGCGGCAGGACCGGCAGGCCGAAGCGTCGCATCGCCAGGCCCAGGATGCCGATGACCAGCAGGATCGCCAGGTCGAAGGGCTGGAAGCTGACGCTGTACGCGCCGAGCGAGGCGAAGAACAGGATGCCCGCGTAGAGGTAGGGCCGCGGGATCTGCAGCAGCTTGGCCCACAGGGGTGCGAGCGGCAGGTTGAGCAGGAGCAGCAGCGTGTTGCCGATGAACAGGCTCGCGAGAAGTGCCCACACGAGGTCGGGCTCGGTGTCGAACAGCTGCGGACCCGTCTCGATGCCGTAGCTCTGGATGGCCAGCAGCATGATCGCGGCGGTCGCGGTCGTGGGCAGGCCGATCGCCAGCAGCGGCACCAGGGTGCCGGCCGCAGACGCGTTGTTGGCCGCCTCCGGTCCGGCGACACCCTCGATGGCGCCCTTGCCGAACTCCTCGGGGTGCTTGGAGAGCTTGCGCTCGGTGATGTACGACAGGAACGTCGGGATCTCGGCGCCGCCGGCCGGCAGGGCGCCGAACGGGAAGCCGAAGGCCGTGCCACGCAGCCACGGCTTCCAGGAGCGTCCCCAGTCGTCGCGGCTCATCCAGGGCTGGCCGACCGGGATGATGTCGAGCGGACGGCGGCGCAGGTGCGCCGCGACCCACAGGGCCTCGCCGATCGCGAAGATCGCGACCGCCACGACGACGATGTCGATGCCGTCGGCCAGCAGCGGACTGCCGAACGTCAGGCGTGCCTGACCCGTCTGACCGCCCACCAGGCCGATGGACAGGCCGAGGAACAGCGCGATGAAGCCGCGCAGCCGCGAGGTGCCGAGCACCGCCGTGACCGCGAACAGGGCCAGCAGGATCAGGGCGAAGTACGACGGGTTGCCGAGCTTGACGACCTGTCCGGCGATGGACGGCGCGAACAGGACCAGCAGCAGCGTGCCGATCGTGCCGGCGACGAACGAGCCGATCGCCGCGGTGGCCAGGGCCTGGGCGGCCCTGCCCTTCTTGGCCATCTTGTTGCCCTCGATCGCGGTGACGACCGATGACGACTCCCCCGGGGTGTTCAGCAGGATCGACGTCGTCGAGCCGCCGTACATGCCGCCGTAGTAGATGCCGGCGAACATGATGAGCGCGCTGTCGGGGCCGACGCTGTAGGTGATCGGCAGCAGGAGCGCCAGCGTCATGGCGGGCCCGATGCCGGGAAGCACGCCGACCGCGGTGCCGAGGAAGACGCCGAGCACGGCGTAGAAGAGGTTCTGGACGGTCAGCGCCTGGGCGAATCCGTCCATCAACAGGTTGAGGGTGTCCATCAGAGCACCCCGTCCAGGATGCCGGCCGGGATCGCGAGACCCAGGCCGGAGTAGAAGCCGTACCAGGTGCCGACCGACAGCGCGACGCCGACGGCGACGTCGCGGACCAGGGTGCGGCTGCCGAGCACGTAGGCCGTGCCGACGAACAGGATCGCGCCGGTGATGGCCCAGCCCAGCCAGTCGACCAGCAGGATGTTGGCCAGGAACACGACCAGCAGCTTGGCGACCGTGGCCCAGTCGCTGGGCTGCGTCAGGTCGACGTCCTCGCCCTCCTCGGCCTGCGGCACGTCGCCGCGCGCCGTCGCCAGCGCCAGCAGCGCCGCCAGGACGATCAGCACGCCACCGATGACGTACGGGAAGGCGTAGGGCTGCACCGGCTGATCGGCGAAGCCGTCGGAGAGCGTCGTCGCGTCGTACACGACGTACGCGCCGACGACGGCCAGGAACGCGGCCAGTCCGTACTGCGCCTTGTCGACGACCGTCGAGCCCGCACGGGTCTCGGTCGGGGTGTCTTCTCGGGTGCTCATACCAGCCCCAGCTCCTTCAGGGTCGTCTCGACCCGCTTGTCCTGCTCGAGCAGGAACGTCCTGAACTCCTCGCCGGTGGCGAACGAGTCGATCCAGCCGTTGCGCTTGACGGCGTCCTTCCATCCCTTCGTCTGGTGCATCTTGGTGAACATCGCCACGAGCCGGTCGCGCGACTCGTCCGAGATGCCGGGGGGCGCGAGGATGCCGCGCCAGTTGACGAACGTCATGTCGATGCCGGACTCCTTGAGCGTCGGCGCGTCGACGGTGTCGAGGCGCTCCTCGCCCGAGACGGCCAGCACCCGCAGGGAGCCGTCCTTCAGCTGGCCCTCGAACTCGCTGGGGCCGGACGTGCCGACGTCGATCTTCTTGCCGAGCAGCGCGCTCGTGAGCGGCCCGCCGCCGTCGTAGACGATGTACTTGACCTGCTTGGGCTCGATGCCGACGGTCTTGGCCAGCTGCATCGGGAACAGGAAGTCGGGTCCGCCGGGCGACGAGCCGCCGCCGATCGTCACGCTGGACGGATCGGCCTTCCACGCGTCGACGAGGTCCTGGACGGTCTTGAACGGCGAGTCCTTCGGGACGATCAGCGCCTCCTGATCCTCGATCAGGCGCGCGATGGGCGTCGCCTGCGAGACCCGGGCCTTCGAGTCGTTGGTGTAGGTCGCACCCACGACGCCGAGCCCCATCGACATGACCAGGTCGTCGACGCCCTTCTCGTTGAGCAGTCGCTGCATCGCGACGGTGCCGCCGGCACCGATGACGTTGGTGACCTCGAACCGTCCGGACAGGTCGGCGTCCTCGAGCACGCGGGCGGCAGCGCGACCCGTGAGGTCGTAGCCTCCGCCCGGGCTGTTGGGGATGTACATGCTGAGTCGACGGTTGGCCTCGCCCTCGCCGCCGCGGGTGACGCCGCAGGCCGAGAGGAGCAGGGCTGCGGCCACGACGACTAGGGTCGCGGTGAACCGGTGTGATCGCCTGGTCGGCGTCATGGGACCTCCTGTGATCGACCCCGATCATGACCCGTCACTGTGCTGTGGGTCACCATTGCGGAACCAAAGGAGGTTGTGGACGTTGTGGTCACGACGCAGACGGCTGACGCTGGCGGGG
This sequence comes from Aeromicrobium fastidiosum, assembly GCF_017876595.1. Taxonomy (NCBI): domain Bacteria; kingdom Bacillati; phylum Actinomycetota; class Actinomycetes; order Propionibacteriales; family Nocardioidaceae; genus Aeromicrobium; species Aeromicrobium fastidiosum. Next base: position 3,032,911 of record NZ_JAGIOG010000001.1, read on the forward strand.
CAGTTCCTGGTGCTGCAGCTCGTCGTCGTGGCCGTCGTGCTGGTCATCGTCGGTGCCTTCTCGGTGCAGCAGGCGACGGCGTCGTTCGCCGACGACCGCGGCACGCAGATGCGGTCGGTCGCCGAGGACCTCGCCAACACCGCGGTCGTGCGCGACCGCATCGGCGAGCCGGACGCTGCCCAGTCGCTGGCGAGCCCCATCAACAGTGCCGTCAACCTCTCGGGTGCCACGGAGGCGATGATCGCCGACCCGACCGGGCGCATCCTGTCGTCGTCCGACCCCCGTGTGATCGGCACGCGGGCCGCCCTCGGCGACTCCGGCGTCCGTGAGGGACGGGCCTGGAAGGGCGACGTGCGCACCCGGAACGGCCACTTCGTCGCGGGGCATGCGCCGATCATCGACGACAACGGCGAGCTCGTGGGCCTCGCGATCGCCGAGGAGCGCTACCCGGCACTCTCGACCCGGCTGACCGAGTCGGCCGACGAGCTCGTGCTCTACCTCGGCTTCGGCGCCGGGCTCGGTGCCGCGGGGTCGTGGCTGCTCGCCCGGCTGGTCAAGCGCCGCACCCGCGGCCTCGAGCCCCACGAGTTCGCGATGCTCGCCGACCACCGCGAGGCTCTGCTCCACAGCATCCGCGAGGGCATCATCGCGGTCGACACCGATGCCCGCGTGACGATGGTCAACGACGGTGCCCGGACCCTGCTCGACCTCGACGGCGACGTCGTCGGCAGGCGCATCGGCGACCTGGGGCTCGATCCGCAGGTCGTCGACGTCATCGCCGCAGGAGGCGACAGCCAGGACGTCGTGCTGCTCGTCGGCGAGCGCGCCATCGTGTTCAACCAGCGCTCGGCGTCGAGCCACGGACGCGGCATCGGTGCGGTCACGACGATGCGCGATCGCACCGACCTCGTCGCGATGCAGGGCCAGCTCAGCTCGAATCTGTCGATCACCGACACCCTGCGCGCCCAGACCCACGAGTTCGCCAACCAGCTGCACACGATCTCGGGGCTCGTCCAGCTCGGCGAGTACGACGAGGTCACGTCGCTGGTGGGGGTGCTCACGCGGCGTCGCGCCGAGATCACCGACGCCGTCACGCAGCGCGTCGCCGATCCGGCGGTCGCGGCGCTGCTGATCGCGAAGACCAGCGGGGCCGCGGAGGCAGGAGTCACGCTCACGTTGAGCGACGGATCGCGCCTCGCCCCGACGACGCCCCGCACCTCGGCCGACCTGGCGACCGTGATCGGCAACCTGGTCGACAACGCCGTCGATGCGTGCAAGGGCGAGACCTCACCGGCTGTCACGGTCGAGCTGACAGAGACCGCCGACGAGATCGTGCTCGAGGTGCGCGACAACGGCCCGGGCGTGCCCGAGCAGCTGCGCGACGCGGTCTTCACCCGCGGCTTCTCGACCAAGCCCGACGTGCCGGGTGGGCGGGGCATCGGCCTGCCACTGGTGCGGCTGATCTGCACGCAGCGGGGCGGTACCGTGACGGTCGCGCACGACGGTGGAGCCGTCTTCGCGGTCCATCTGCCGAAGGCGTCCGCATGACAGGAGGCAGCATGATCACGGTCCTGGTCGTCGACGACGACTTCATGGTCGCGAGCATCCACGGCCGGTTCGTCGAGCGCACCCCCGGCTTCGCGGTCGCCGGCACCGCCCGCACGGGAGCCGAGGCGCTGCAGCTGCACGACGACCTCTCCCCCGACCTGTTGCTGCTCGACGTGCACCTGCCCGACATGAGTGGGCTCGAGGTCCTCCAGCAGCTGCGAACCAGGGGAAGCGCGGTCGGCGTCGTCATGGTGACGGCCGAGCGCGACGCGGAGGCGGTGCGCACGGCCCTGCACGGCGGCGCGCTGCAGTACCTCGTCAAGCCCTTCGAGTACGCCGACTTCGCGGCGCGCATGCAGCGCGTCCGCGAGGCGCTCGAGACCCTCGCCGACGGTGCTCCCGACCAGGCAGCGATCGACCGTGCCTTCGGCGCGCCGCCCGCAGCCGTGACGGCCCTGCCCAAGGGGCTCAGCGCCGAGTCTGCGCAGATCGTGGCCGAGGCGCTGGCGCGCGGCAGCGAGCTGTCGGCCGCCGACTGCGGCGAGCTCGTCGGACTGTCCCGGGTCAGCGCCCGGCGCTACCTGGAGCACTTCGTCGACAACGGCACGGCCGTCGTCCGGCTCAACTACGGCAATGCCGGTCGTCCGGAGCGCCGCTACCGCTCGGCACGCTGACCCGGTTCGGCGGACGGTGCCCGGGGGCTGCGGCGGTACGCCGAGACGGTCGGGTCACCGGCGACCCAGAACCGCCACGGCACGTCTGGGGCCTTCGAGACGCCGACCCGGGGCCCTGCGGTGATCTCGGGTGTCTGGCTCGGCGACGGCCCCAGACGCACGCCCTCACTCGCGAGCAGCTCGGTGCCGAGGTCGTCGAGGCTCAGACCGAGTGCCCGGGCGAGGTTGCCGGGGCCACGGGCCAGGGCGACGTCCTCGACGCCGACCCGCCGTGCACGTGCCGTCTCGAGCCCCTCGACGACCTCGCCTGCGCGCACCAGAACGGCCGCCGCGATCTCGCTCGGCCCCGTGACGACGTTGGCGCAGAAGTGCATCCCGTACGACCGGTAGACGTACAGCCGCCACGGCGGGCCGTACATGATCTCGCTGCGCGGCGTGCGCGTGAAGGCGTGCGAGGCCGGGTCGTGGATGCCGCCGTACGCCTCGACCTCGGTGATCCGCGCGACGACGCCGTGCCCGTGCAGCACGCGGCCCAGCAGGCCGCGCGCCCGGGCGACGACGTCGTCGGCGTCCGCCGTCATGCGGTCAGCTGACCGACTCGATGACGACGTCCTTGGCCGGTGCGACGCCGTCGGCCGCGTTGCCGTCGGCCTCGATCTTCTGGGCGACCTTCAGGCCGGCTGCGTCGACGCTGCCGAACACCGTGTAGTCGGGCGTGAGGTTGCCGCTGGCGTCGGCCAGGACGATGAAGAACTGCGATCCGTTGGTGTCGGGCCCGGCGTTGGCCATCGCCAGCGTGCCGGCCGGGTACTGCTCGGAGCCGCTGAGCTCGTCGGCGAAGCTGTAGCCGGGGCCGCCCGAGCCGCTCGCGGTCGGGTCGCCGCACTGCAGCACGAAGCCCGGCACCAGGCGGTGGCACTTGGTGCCGTCGAAGAAGCCCTGCTCGGCGAGCGACACGAACGAGTTGACGGTGCACGGCGCCGTGTCGGGCGTGAGCGCCAGCTTGATGTCACCGCGGTTGGTCTTGATCGTGAGGCTGTCGACGCTCTTGGGCTCCGACGGCGGCAGCGTGGCCTTCTTGCCGGCCTCGTCCTTCTTCTCGTACGTGCACGTGCCGTCGGCGGCCGGTGCCGACGCGCTCGACCCGGCGGTGCTGGACGCGTCCGCGGACGGCGTGGCGTCAGCGGACGGTGAGTCGTCCGAGCCACCGCAGGCGGCGAGGAAGGTGATCAGGACCGTGGACGCCGTGGCGGCGAGGAGGCGAGAACGCATGGGGCGAGCCTAGCGAGGGCTACTGAGCAATCAACGCAAGCCGTCAGCGCGGACCGTCAGCGCAGGCGGTCGCGCAGCTCAGCCAGCTGCTCGGCCACCCGCACCTGGGCCGTGCCGCCGCGGGAGTCACGTGAGGCGAGCGAGCCCTCGACCGTCAGCACGTCGCGGACGCGCGGGGTCAGCGCCGGCGAGATCGCCGCGAAGTCGTCGTCGCTGAGGTCCCAGAGCTCGATGCCGCGCTGCTCGCACACCTGCACGCAGGCGCCCGACAGCTCGTGGGCGACGCGGAACGGGACGCCCTCGCGCACGAGCCACTCCGCGATGTCGGTCGCGAGCGCGAAGCCCTGCGGCGCGAGCGCCTGCATCCGCTCAGTGTGGAACGTCAGTGTCGCGACCATGCCCGTGAAGGCCGGCAGCAGCACCTCGAGCGTGTCGATCGAGTCGAAGACCGGCTCCTTGTCCTCCTGGAGGTCGCGGTTGTAGGCCAGCGGCAGGCCCTTGAGCGTCGCCAGCAGACCCGTCAGGTTGCCGATGAGTCGCCCCGACTTGCCGCGCGCGAGCTCGGCGATGTCGGGGTTCTTCTTCTGCGGCATGATGCTCGACCCCGTCGAGTAGCCGTCGTGCAGCGTGACGAAGTCGAACTCCTTGGTGTTCCAGATGATGATCTCCTCGGCGAGCCGCGACACGTCGACGCCGATCTGGGCCGTCACGAAGGCGAACTCGGCCACGAAGTCGCGGGCCGCGGTGCCGTCGATCGAGTTGGCGGTCGACCCCGTGAATCCGAGGTCCGCGGCGACCTTCTCGGGATCGAGCCCGAGCGACGAACCGGCCAGAGCACCCGATCCGTAGGGCGAGTCGGCGGACACGCGGGCGTCCCAGTCGGCGAGGCGGTCGAGGTCGCGCACGAGCGGCCACGCGTGGGCCAGCAGGTGGTGCGACAGGAGCACGGGCTGCGCGTGCTGCAGGTGCGTGCGGCCCGGCATCGCCACGCCGAGGTGAGTCTCGGCCTGGGCCGCGAGGGCCTCGACGAGCTCGGTGACGAGCACCGAGATGCGTCGGCCGTGGTCGCGCAGGTACATCTTGAACAACGTCGCGATCTGGTCGTTGCGGGAGCGCCCGGCGCGCAGGCGTCCGCCGAGGTCCGCGCCGAGCCGCTCCAGCAGGCCGCGCTCGAGGGCGGTGTGGACGTCCTCGTCGTCGGGCTGGGCCGCGAACGCTCCCGAGGCGACCTCGGCCTCGAGCGCGTCGATGCCCGCGATCAGCGTCGTCAGGTCGTCGCGGCTCAGCAGACCGGCCGCCTGCAGCACGACGGCGTGCGCGCGCGAACCCGCGAGGTCGTAGGGCGCGAGTCGCCAGTCGAAGTGCGTCGACCGCGACAGCTCGACGAGCTCGGGCGAGGGCCCGGACGCGAAGCGTCCGCCCCAGAGGGCTGCACTGGTGGACCCTTCGACAGGCTCAGGGGGCGTGGCGACGGGCTCGGGGGGCGATGTGTTCACGGAGTCTCCTTGGTGGGCGGACCGGCGAGGTCCATGAAGCGGGCGGCGACGGCCTGCCCGCCGGCGGGGTCGCGGCAGATCATCATGACGGTGTCGTCGCCGGCGATCGTGCCGATCACATCAGTGGGTGCCGAGTGGTCGATCGCCGACGCGAGGTACTGCGCGGCGCCCGGCGGCGTGCGCAGGACGACGAGATTGGCCGAGGCCTCGGCCGTGACCAGCACCTCGCGGGCCACGCGTGTCAGGCGCGACTGTCCGGCCGAGCTGCCCGTCGCGGGACGCGGCGTGCGATCGCCGCCCTCAGCCGGCACGGCGTACACGAGTCCGCTGCCGGCGTGACGCACGCGGACGGCGTCGAGCTCGACGAGGTCGCGCGAGACGGTCGACGGGGTCGCGTTGACGCCCTGGTCGTGCAGCAGGTCGACGAGCTCCTGCTGCGAGCGAACGGGGTGCCGGGTCAGCAGGTCGATGATGAGCTGCTGCCGCGCGGTCTTGGTGTCGGCGGTGCTCATCGCCGTGCCGCCCTCACGATGAGCCCCGTTCCAGCAGCCACACCAGCAGAGCTTTCTGGGCGTGCAGGCGGTTCTCGGCCTCGTCCCACACGACGCTCTGCGGTCCGTCGAGCACCTCCGACGAGATCTCGAGCCCGCGATAGGCCGGCAGGCAGTGCAGCACGATCGCGTCGGGCGCGGCCAGGGCCAGGGTCTCGGCCGTGATGGAGTAGTCGCCGAAAAGGGCGAGCCGCGCCTTCTTCTCGGCCTCCTGGCCCATCGAGACCCACGTGTCGGTGATGACGACGTCGGCCCCGGCGAGGGCAGTCGCAGGATCGTCGGTGACGCTGACCGATCCCCCGGTCGTCGCCGCGATCTCCGCGGCCCGCGCCACGATCTGCTCGTCCGGCTGGTAGCCGACCGGCGACCCGATGCGCACGTGCAAGCCGGCCGTCGCTCCACCCAGCAGGTACGAGTGCCCCATGTTGTTGGCGCCGTCGCCGAGGTAGGCCACCGTGAGCCCCGCCAGGGTGCCCTTGTGCTCGATGACGGTCTGCCAGTCGGCCAGGATCTGGCACGGGTGGAACTCGTCGCTCAGGGCGTTGACGATCGGCACGCCCGCGTGGGCCGCCATCTCCTCCAGGCCGGACTGCGCGTAGGTGCGCCACACGATGGCGCTGGTCATCCGCCCCAGCACCTTGGCGGTGTCGGCCGGCGACTCGCCCCGGCCGCCCTGGGTGCCCGCCGTCTCGAGGATCAGCGGGTTGCCGCCCAGGTCGGCGATGCCGACGCCGAACGAGACGCGCGTGCGCGTGGAGGCCTTGTCGAAGATGACCGCCACGGTCTGCGGACCCGCCAGCGGCTTGCGGGCGTACGGATCGGCCTTGATCTCGGCAGCGAGCGCCAGCACCTCGGCCTGCTCGGCCGGGCTCAGGTCGTCGTCGCGCAGGAAGTGCCTGACGGTGCCGGTCATGCCGACACCTCGTCGAGGACGTCCCGCAGCACCGTCACGGCGTGAGCCGCCTCGGACTCGCTCAGGATCAGCGGGGGGGCCAGGCGAAGACGCTCGGGCGTCGCGTTGTTGAGGATCAGTCCGGCCGCCATCGCGGCCTTCTGCGCCTCGGCGGCGAGCGGCTGGTGCAGCACGACACCCACCAGCAGGCCGCGACCGGTGACGTCGGCGACCAAGGGGTGGTCGGCGAGTCCGCGGCGCAGCTGGTCGCCGATCGTCGTGACGTGGTCGAGCAGCTGCTGCGACTCGATCGTGGCGATGACCGCCAGCGCGGCGGCCGTCGCGACGGCGTTGCCGCCGAACGTCGTGCCGTGGTTGCCCGGCTGCAGCAGCGTGCCGGCGCCACCGATGGCCACGCAGGCACCGATCGGGATGCCACCGCCGAGGCCCTTGGCCAGCGTCACGAGGTCGGGCACGACGCCCGACTCCTCGTATGCGAACCACGCGCCCGTGCGGCCCATGCCCGTCTGCACCTCGTCGAGCCACAGCAGGGCACCGTGCCGCGTCGTGATCTCGCGTGCCGCGGGCAGGTAGTCTGCGGGGGGAACGACGACGCCGGCCTCGCCCTGGATCGGCTCGATCAGCACTGCCGCGACGGTGTCGTCGACCGCGGCCTCCAGGGCCGCGACGTCTCCGTACGGCACCCAGGTGACGTCGCCCGGCAACGGCTCGAACGGTGCCCGGTAGGCCTCCTTCGACGTCAGCGCGAGCGCGCCCATCGTGCGTCCGTGGAACGAGCCCTCGGCGACGACGATGCGGGTACGGCCCGTGCGACGGGTGGCCTTGAACGCCGCCTCGTTGGCCTCGGTGCCCGAGTTGGTGAAGAACACCCGGGCGTCGTGCCCGACGAGCTCGACGAGCTTCTCGGCGAGGCGCACCTGTGGCTCGGTCGCGAAGAAGTTGGACGTGTGGCCCAACGTCGTGAGCTGCGTCGTGACGGCCTCGACGATCGCGGGGTGCGCGTGCCCGAGGGCATTCACCGCGATGCCGGCCAGCAGGTCGAGGTACTGCTTGCCGTCGGCGTCCCACACGTGCGAGCCCTCGCCGCGCACCAGCACGGTCTGCGGCGGACCGAAGGTGTTCATGACAGCACCCTGGTAGCGCTCGGTCCACTCGGCGGTCGTCATGACGTCGCCCCCTTCTCGACGCTCGTCGAATACAGCGCCGTGCGGATGCGCGTCGCGGCTCCCGGCACTACCTGCGTGCCGACGCCCTCGTCGGTGAAGATCTCGAGCAGCACGGCGTGGGGCTCGCGGCCGTCGATCACGGTCGAGCGCTTGACGCCCTCCTGCACGGCCTTCAGGCAGGCCGTCATCTTGGGGATCATGCCCGTCGAAAGGGTCGGGATGAGCTCGGCGAGCGACTCGGGGCTGATCTCGCCGATCACGTCGGAGCTGTTGGGCCAGTCGGCGTACAACCCCTCCACGTCGGTGAGCACGAGCAGCTTCTCGGCACCCAGGGCAACGGCCAGCGCAGCGGCAGCCGTGTCGGCGTTGACGTTGTGCACCTGGCCGGACGCATCGGGCGCGACAGTCGAGACGACCGGGATGCGGCCGGCCTCGATGAGGTCCTGCACCGCCTCGGGGCGCACGCCGACGACCTCGCCGACCAGGCCGATGTCGGTCTCGACGCCGTCGATGACCGGCATGGTCTTCTGCGCCGTGAAGAGGCCGCCGTCCTCGCCGGAGAGGCCGACCGCGAGGTCGCCGTGCTGGTTGAGCAGACCCACCAGCTCACGTCCGACCTGGCCCGTCAGCACCATGCGGACGACCTCCATCGTCTCGGGCGTCGTGACGCGCAGCCCGCCGCGGAACTCCGACTCGATGCCGAGCCGGTCGAGCATCGAGCTGATCTGCGGCCCGCCGCCGTGGACGACGACGGGCTTGAAGCCGGCCAGCCGCAGGAACACGATGTCCTCGGCGAACGCCCGCTTGAGCGTCTCGTCGGTCATCGCGTTGCCGCCGTACTTCACGACGATGACCTTGCCGTGGTACTTCTTCAGCCACGGCAGGGCGTGCGCGAGCGTGGCGGCCTTGTCGGTCGCCTTCTTCCAGTCGGCCGGGTCCCAGTCGGTGATGCCGTCGGTCATGTCGTCCTCGCTCATGAGCTGTACGCCGAGTTCTCGTGCACGTAGGCCTGCGTCAGGTCGTTGGTCCAGATGGTGCCCGACGCGTCGCCGGACTTGAGGTCGATCGTCACCGTCACGGCGCGGTCGTCGAGGTCGATCGAGTCGGGCGACTCCCCCGGTCCGCTCGTGCGGCACACCCAGACGCCGTTGAGAGCCACGTCGAGGTCGGCCGGGTCGAACGCTGCCTGCGTCGTGCCCACCGAGGCCAGGATGCGTCCCCAGTTGGGGTCCTTGCCGAAGATCGCGCACTTGAACAGGTTGCTGCGGGCGACGGAGCGTCCGACCTCGAGGGCGTCGTCGACCGATGCGGCGTTCACGACCTCGATCGCGATCTCGTGGTCGGCGCCCTCGGCGTCGGCCAGCAGCTGCATCGCGAGATCGCGGCAGACCTCGGTCACGGCCGCCGTGAAGGCCTCGACGTCAGGCGTCGTGCCGGCGGCGCCGGAGGCCATCAGCAGCACCGTGTCGTTGGTCGACTGGCAGCCGTCGGAGTCGAGCCGGTCGAAGGTCTGCGCCGTGGCCGTCCGCAGCGCCCGGTCGGCGGTCGCGGCGTCGACGTCGGCGTCGGTCGTGATGACGACCAGCATCGTGGCCAGCGCAGGTGCCAGCATGCCGGCGCCCTTGGCCATGCCGCCGACCGTGAAGCCCTCGCCGTGCGCCACGGCCTCCTTGGCGACGGTGTCGGTCGTCATGATCGCGGTGGCCGCGGTGTGGCCGCCGTCGGCGCTCTGTCCCTCGACGGCCGCACGCACGCCCGACAGCAGGGCGTCACGGTCGTTGAGCAGGCCGATCAGGCCCGTCGAGGCCACCTGCACGTCGATCGCGCCGATGCCGAGCAGCTCGGCGACGGTCTCGGCCGTGCGGTGGGTCGTCGTGAAGCCCTCGGAGCCCGTGTAGCAGTTGGCCCCGCCGGAGTTGATCGCCACGGCAACGGCCGAGCCGGTCTTGATCGCCTCCTCGCTCCAGAGGACGGGATTGGCCTTGCAGCGGTTGCTCGTGAACACCGCAGCGGCTGCCGTGGACGGGCCATGGTTGACGACCACGGCGACATCGGGCGCTCCAGTCGACTTGAGGCCGGCGGCGACGCCGTGGGCGGTGAATCCCTGTGCTGCGGTGACGCTCATGGAGAGACTCCCACTGTCGAGAGGCCCGTGGTCTCCGGGAGACCCAGGGCGAGGTTCATGGACTGGATGGCACCGCCGGCGGTGCCCTTGACGAGGTTGTCGATCGCCGAGACGACGACCAGGCGTCGGGCGCGCTCGTCGACCGCGACCTGCAGCTGCGCGGTGTTGGCGCCGAGGGTCGCGGCCGTGGTGGGCCACTGGCCCTCGGGCAGCAGGTGGATGAACGGCTCGTCGTCGTAGGCGACCTCGTAGGCGGCGCGGACGATCGCGAGGTCGACGCCGTCAGCCAGCCGTGCCGTCGTGGTGGCGAGGATGCCGCGGGCCATCGGCACGAGCGTCGGGGTGAACGACACCGTGACCTCGGCGGCACCCGCGTGGCGCAGGTTCTGCATGATCTCGGGCACGTGGCGATGGGTGCCGCCGACGCCGTACGGCGACGCCGATCCGAGGGCCTCCGACGCGATGAGGTGCGCCTTGGGTGCCTTGCCGGCCCCGGAGTAGCCGTTGGCCAGCACCGCGACGATGTCGGTCGACTCGACGAGCTGGGCGGCGACGGCGGGCTGGATGCCGAGCGTGACCGCCGTGACGTTGCAGCCGGGCACCGCGATGCGCTTGACGCCGGCCAGGGCGTCGCGCTGCCGCGCCTCGCCCACGATCAGCTCGGGCATGCCGTACGGCCACGTGCCGGCATGGTCGCCGCCGTAGAACTCGAGCCAGTCGCCGGCGGACTCGAGCCGGAAGTCGGCACCGAGGTCGATCACGAGCGTGTCGTCGCCGAGCTGCGCTGCGACGGCACCCGACTCGCCGTGGGGCAGGCCCAGGAAGACGACGTCGTGGCCCGACAGCGTCTCGGTGGTCGTCGGCTGCAGCACGCGACCCGCCAGCGGGACGAGGTGCGGGTGGTGGGCACCCAGCGCGGTGCCGGCGCTCGACGCCGCGGTCAGCGCACCGATCTCGACATCGGGGTGCGACAGCAGCAGCCGCAGCACCTCGCCGCCGGCGTATCCGCTCGCGCCGGCGACGGCGACCGTGACCTTGTGCCCGGCCATCAGTCGGTGCCCAGCTCCATGGCCGCGGCGTCGAGGGCGTGCTCGTCCTCGGTGGCGGCTGCGGGATTGGCCTCGATGCGGGTCGCACCGCCGGCCGGGAGGGCCCCGAACAGCGTGCCGTTCTCGACGAGCACCTGGCCCTGGTCGAGCGGCTGCGCCGCGTACTGCTCGAGCTTGGCGCGCGAGTCGGCGATGTCGAGGTTGCGCATCGTGAGCTGGCCGATCCGGTCGGTGGGACCGAACACGGCGTTGTCGGTGCGCTCCATCGACAACTTGTCGGGGTGGTACGAGAAGTGCTCGCCCTGCGTGTCGAGGATCGAGTAGTCCTCGCCGCGCCGCAGCCGGATCGTGACGCTGCCCGTCACGAGCGAGGCGATCCAGCGCTCGATCGACTCACGCAGCATCATCGCCTGCGGGTCGAGCCAGCGTCCCTCGTACATCAGCCGGCCGAGACGACGTCCGTGCGCGTGGTAGTTGGCGATCGTGTCCTCGTTGTGCACCGCGTTGAGCAGCCGCTCGTACGCGATGTGCAGCAGCGCCATCGCGGGCGCCTCGTAGATGCCCCGGCTCTTGGCCTCGATGATGCGGTTCTCGATCTGGTCGGACATGCCGAGCCCGTGCCGTCCGCCGATGACGTTGGCCTCGTGCACCAGCGCGACCGGATCGTCGAACGTCGTGCCGTTGATCGCGACGGGACGGCCCTCGGCGAAGGTGATCGTGACGTCCTCGGTGTCGATGTCGACCGACGCGTCCCAGAACTTGACGCCCATGATCGGCTCGACGGTCTCGAGCGACACGTCGAGGTGCTCGAGGGTCTTGGCCTCGTGGGTCGCGCCCCAGATGTTGGCGTCGGTCGAGTAGGCCTTCTCCTGGCTGTCGCGGTACGGGAGCTCGTGCTCGACGAGCCACTGGCTCATCTCGGTGCGGCCGCCCAGCTCGGCGACGAAGGCGGCGTCGAGCCACGGCTTGTAGATGCGCAGCTCGGGGTTGGCCAGCAGGCCGTACCGGTAGAACCGCTCGATGTCGTTGCCCTTGAAGGTCGAGCCGTCGCCCCAGATGTTGACGTCGTCCTCCTTCATGGCGCGCACCAGCAGCGTGCCGGTCACGGCCCGGCCGAGCGGTGTCGTGTTGAAGTAGGTCTTGCCGGCCGAGCGGATGTGGAACGCGCCGCACGCCAGGGCGGCCAGGCCCTCGTCGACGAGCGGCCGCTTGCAGTCGATCATCCGTGCCAGCTCGGCGCCGTAGGCCATCGCGCGTCCGGGGACGCCGGCGATGTCGGGCTCGTCGTACTGGCCGATGTCGGCGGTGTAGGTGCACGGCACGGCACCCTTGTCGCGCATCCAGGCGACGGCAACGGAGGTGTCGAGCCCTCCGGAGAAGGCGATGCCGACACGTTCGCCGGACGGAAGACTGGTGAGGACCTTGGACATGCCTCACATTCTTGCACACCTCTGCAAGACCTTGCAGTAGGGGTCGAGGGCAAACGACCTCGGACGGTGTCGCCCGACCCCTAGGATGCAGCCATGAAGCGGATCCTGCTGCGCCTGGTCGTGCTCGTCGTCGCCGCGGTGATCCTGCTGCTCCCCCTGCTGGCGGCCATCGCGCCCGACACGACGGCGTCCGGGCCCGATCCCGTCCGCATCTCCGACTACCAGGCCGACTACGTCGTCACGGCCGACGGGACGCTCGTCGCCAAGGAGACGCTGACGACGGAGTTCCCGGTCGGCCGCCACGGCATCTTCAGGTTCTGGGACCTCTCCGACCCCAGCGACGACCACGTGCGGCTCGACCCGCAGCAGATCGACGTCGAGCTCGACGGGCGGTCGGTGCCGGTCGAGCTGTCGTGGCAGAAGGGGCGACAGCTGCGGGTCGCCAAGATCGGCGACCCCGACTCGACGGTCTCCCCCGGCACGCACACCTACACGGTCAGCTATCGCATCGACGGCGCGCTCTCGCCGACGACGGTCGGCAACGACTCCGCCTCGTCGTCGAGCTGGGCCGACGACCGTCCGTCCGAGTCGGTCTTCTACTGGAACGTCGTCGCCCAGGGCTGGCAGATGGACATCGACCAGGCCACGATCCGCATGACGCTGCCCGCGGCGGCCGGCCAGGTGCAGTGCACGACGGGCTTCGGGGACGCGGGGCTCGGCCCGTGCACGGTCGCCGGAGACGGCACCGACACCGTGACCGTCACGACGGGTGCCCTGCCGGCGCGCACACCCGTGACGGTGCGCATCGCCCTGCCCGTGCCAGCGCCCGACCGGGTCACGGCACCGTGGGGCATCGAGGCGGACGGGACTCTTGGCCAGTCCCGTACCGCCCTGGTCGTCGTCCTGTTCGTCGCGGTGGTCCTGGCCGGACTCGGGTACGTCCTCGACCGCAGGTCCCGCGAGGACGAGCCGGGACTCCCGGTGACGTACGAGCCGCCGACGGGGCTCGGGCCGGTGCAGACGGCGTACTTGACGACCGAGGAGGTGCCCGAGCGAGCCCTCGTGGCGACCCTGCTCCACCAGGCCGAGCGTGGCCTGACGACCCTGTCGCACGACGACGGGGCGTGGACCATCACGGGCATGGGCGACGCCGAGGCATGGGCTGGCACCGACGACGTGACCCGCCACGTGGGCGAGTCGCTCGGCGTGACGCAGCCGGGCAAGACGTTCAGGGCCGGCAAGAAGACCGTCAAGGCCGGCGAGAAGCTGCAGTCGACGCGGGACGAGCTGCCCGCTGTCGTCGATCGCTGGGCCGAGGGCATCGGCGCGCAGACGGCTGCCCCGGCCGAGATCGCGGCCCGCGTCGCGGTCGTGATGTCGTTCATCGCCATGGTCGTCGTCGGGATCGTGGCGTTCGTCAGCCCGGTGCCTGCGGTCTACGCGCTCCCGTTCGCGGGCTTCGCACTCGGTGGTGCCGGGCTGCTCACGGCCGGCGTCGGCAAGCGTCGCACGGCACTCGGCCGCGACCTGTGGTCGCGATCGGGTGGCTTCGAGCGGATGCTGTCGACCAGCTCGGCCAAGGACCGCTTCGACTTCAGCGGCAAGCAGGAGCTCTACACCGCCTTCATCCCCTACGCCGTCGCCTTCGACTGCGCCGACCGGTGGGCCCGCAAGTACGAGACCACCACGGGCGCGCCGGCACCGTCACCCGTGTGGCTCGCCGGCGGCACCGGCTCGGTCGGCGGAGGCTTCGGCGGAGGCGGTGACTTCTCGGGCTTCGAGAGCTCGCTCGCCGGTGCCATCAGCGCCTACTCCGCCACGCAGTCGTCGTCCTCGTCGGGCGGCGGAGGCGGGGGCGGCTTCAGCGGCGGTGGCGGAGGCGGGGGCGGCGGAGGCGGCTCCTGGTAGACCCGCACGGCGACTCCCCCGTCCACGCACCAACTGCTTCCCGTCCTTCTGAACCGCACCTGGAGACATCCATGACCGTCCTGCTCACCATCATCGCCATCCTCGTCGTCGTGGGGCTGTTCGCGGCCTACGCCTTCAACAAGCTGCGCCGCCTCGACATCGGCGCGCAGGAGGCCCTCGGCGGCATCGACGTCCAGCTGACCCGCCGCGCCGACCTGATCCCCAACCTCGTCAACACCGTCAAGGGATACGCCCAGCACGAGAAGGGCGTCTTCGAGGAGGTCACCCGCGCCCGCACCGCGGCCAAGGCCGCGGCCAGCGACGGCACCGTGGCCGAGAAGTCGGCCGCCAACGCCCAGCTGGACAAGGCGATCGTCGACGTCCTCGCAGTCGCCGAGGCCTACCCCGACCTGAAGGCGTCGACCAACTTCCTGGAGCTGCAGAAGGAGCTCTCGGACACCGAGAACAAGATCTCGTTCGCCCGCCAGTACTACAACGACGCCGTCGCGAGCCTCAACAACATCGTCAAGACGATTCCGTGGCTGCTGTTCACCGGCATCGCCGGCGTCCAGGCCCGCGAGTTCTACAACGCCCCCGACGGCCAGGACACCGCCCCCTCCGTCACCTTCTGACGCTGACGCGTGGGTTGCGCACCGCTGACGCGTGGGTTGCGCAACCCGCGCCTCACGGGGTCGCAACCCACGCGTCAACAGCGGGCTAGGTGCGGAGGGTGGCTCCTGCGGCCCGGTTCGCTGCGCTCACCGCGGCCTCGCGGGCTCCGCGGATGTCGTCGTCGGTGAGGGTGCGGTCGGGGGCCCTCAACCGCAGGGCGTAGGCCAGCGACTTCTTGCCCTCGGGCACTTGGTCTCCCGTGTACGCGTCGAACAGCCGCGCCGACTCGATGAGTGGGCTGGCCGCCGCGAGGGCCTGGCCGAGCGGTCCGGCCGCCACCGAGGCGTCGACCACGAGGGCCAGATCCTCCTTGGCGACGGGGTACGACGAGAACTCCGGGCGCGGGCCGATCGCCGGCGACGCCGCGATCAGCGCGTCGAGGTCGATCTCGGCCGCCACCACGCGAGGCGGCAGGCCGTACGCCTTGAGCACCCGCGGGTGCAGCTCACCGGCGTGGCCGACGACCTCGCCATCGACCAGCACCGCCGCACAGCGTCCGGGATGCCACGGCGCGAGCGACGCCGCCTCGACCGTCACCTCGACGTGCAGCGACGCCGCCAGGTGCTGGACGACCGCCACGGCATCGGCCCACGTCGCGGCCCGGCCTGGACCGGCCCAGCCCGACCGCACGCGCTCGCCGCTCATGACGAGTCCGACGTGGAAGGGCTGGTCGGGCAGCGCGGACGTCAACGCCGCCAGCTCGTCGGCCGTCGGGCGACGAGCGACGCCGTAGATGGGTGCCTCGGCGGCACCGGGGCGCGGCAGGAAGACCCGCCCCGTCTCGGTGATGTGAACATCGGCGTGACCGCGCCCGATGTTGAGCACGAGGCTGCGCAGCAGACCCGACAGCAGCGTCGTCGTCATGCCGGGATCTTCGGCCGACAGCGGGTTCTCGAGCAGCACCTGCCGGCGACGGATGTCGTCGGCGTCGAGCCCCATGCGGTCCCAGTCGGCG
This sequence comes from Aeromicrobium fastidiosum, assembly GCF_017876595.1. Classification (NCBI taxonomy): domain Bacteria; kingdom Bacillati; phylum Actinomycetota; class Actinomycetes; order Propionibacteriales; family Nocardioidaceae; genus Aeromicrobium; species Aeromicrobium fastidiosum. The sequence goes on from NZ_JAGIOG010000001.1 coordinate 3,048,670, forward strand.
GGTCCGGCGAAGGGGAACGTCTTGACCTCGACGAGCCCCTCGCCGGCCAGCACGGTGCCGACACGGCGGCGCAGCTTCTGGGCGACGGTCAGACCACGACCAGCGGGGGCCACGGGGATGACGGACGGCACCTGGTCGTAGCCGACGACGCGCAGCACGTCCTCGACGATGTCGTAGGGGTCGGTCAGGTCGGGCCGCCACGGCGGCGGGGTCACGGTCAGCCACTCGTGGTCGACCTCGACCGTGCAGCCATTGGCCTCGAGGGCCTCGACCGCCGTGACGGTGTCGATGTCGACCCCCGTGATGCGGGCCGGCAGCGACGTCGACAGCTCGATCGATGCCATCGCGGGCGACTCGCCGACAACCGTCATGACCTCGGCCACGGCCCCCCCGCCGAGCTCGACCATCAGCTCGGCGACACGCGACGCGGCACGCGCTTGGAGCGTCGAGTCGATGCCCCGCTCGTTGCGCTTGGACGCCTCGGAGCCGATGCGGTGGCGGCGCGCCGACCGGAAGATCGTCGCGGGGTCGAAGTACGCCGACTCGATCACGATGTCGGTCGTGGAGTCGTCGATCTCGACGGACGCCGCACCCATGACGCCCGCGATGCCCACGGGGCCGCGGTCGTCGGTGATCACCAGGTCGTCGACGTCGAGCTCACGCACGACGTCGTCGAGGGTCGTGATCTTCTCGCCGACGGTGGCCCGGCGCACGACGATGTCGCCCTGCAGCTTGGCGCGGTCGTACGCGTGATTCGGCTGGCCGAGCTCGAGCATGACGTAGTTGCTGATGTCGACGGCCAGCGAGATCGAGCGCATGCCGCACTGCTCGAGTCGCTGCGCCATCCAGGCCGGGGACGGCCGGGTCGGGTCGAAGCCGGTGACCTCGAGCGCTACGAAGACGGGGGCCGCGGCAGGGTCATCGACCCGGACCGGCCAGCCGTCGCCGGCGGGCGGTGACTGGACGTCCGCCGGGTCGTGGAAGGACACGCCGAAGGCGATCGCCGCGTCGCGGGCCACGCCACGCAGTGACAGGGCGTAGGCACGGTCGGGGTTGACCTCGAGGTCGAGGACCTCCTCCCCCAGGCCGAGCAGCGCGATCGCGTCGTCTCCGGGCTGCGCCGAGCCGGGCTCGAGCACGATGATGCCGCTGGCGTCGCCGGGCAGGTCGAGCTCGGCCGACGAGCAGATCATCCCGTCGGACACGTGGCCGTAGGTCTTGCGCGCGCTGATCTCACCACCCGGGATGAAATTGGCGAGAGCCGGCAGCACCGTGCCAGGCAGCGAGACGACGACCAGGTCGCCCTCGACGAAGTTGTGCGCACCGCAGATGATGCCGCGGGACGGCACGTCGTCGCCCGGGGCGTCCGGCACCGACGGATCGTTGTGCGCGCCGACGTCGACGCGGCACCAGTTGATCGTCTTGCCGTTCTTCTGCTCCTCCTTGACGAGGCACAGCACGCGTCCGACCACCAGCGGGCCGCTGATGCCCGACGACACGATCTCCTCGAGCTTGAGGTCGAAGGCGGTCAGACGCGCGGCGAGGGCCTCGGTGGTCAGCTCGTCGGGCAGGTCGACGTAGTCGCGCAGCCAGCTGACAGGAACCTTCACAGCTCTACTCCGAACGGCTCGGTGAAACGGATGTCGCCGTCGAACAGATCGCGCAGGTCGGCGATGTCGTAGCGCGACGTGATGGTGCGGTCGATGCCGATGCCGAAGGCGAATCCCGAGTACACCTCGGGATCGACGCCGCAGGCGACCAGCACGCGGGGGTTGACGACCCCGCATCCGCCCCACTCGACCCAGCCCTCGCCCTTGCAGGTGCGGCACGCCGCGACGGCGTCGGGCTCGTTGTGGCACACGTAGCAGAGCAGGTCCATCTCGGCGCTCGGCTCGGTGAACGGGAAGTAGGACGGACGGAAGCGCGTCGTCATGCCGTCGCCGTAGATCGCCTGCGCGAAGTGGTCGAGCGTGCCCTTGAGGTGCGCCATCGACAGGCCCTTGTCGATCGCGAGCCCCTCGACCTGGTGGAACACCGGCGAGTGGGTCGCGTCGAGCTCGTCGGTGCGGAAGACCCGTCCGGGGCACGCGACGTAGATGGGGGGTTCGCGCGTCAGCATCGTGCGCGCCTGCACCGGCGACGTGTGCGTGCGCAGCACCATCGCGGCCTTCTCGGGCGTGACCCAGAAGGTGTCCTGCATCGTGCGGGCCGGGTGGTCGGGGCCCAGGTTGAGCGCGTCGAAGTTGAGCCACTCGGCCTCGACCTCGGGCCCCTCGGCGATCTCCCAGCCCATTGCGACGAAGATGTCGGCGATGTGCTCGGACAGCGTCGTGACGGGGTGACGGGCTCCGACGGGCGCGACGTCCCACGGCAGCGTCACGTCGACCGCCTCGGCCACCAACGCGGTCTCCTCCTCGGCCGCCTCGAGCTCGGCCGTGCGGGCGGCCAGTGCCTGGTTGACGGCGCCGCGGGCCTGGCCGATGCGCTGACCGGCCTCCTTGCGGGCCTGCGGCTGCAGCGCCCCGATCTCGCGGTTCGCCAGCGCGATCGGCGAGCGGTCACCGGCGTGGTCGATGCGGACCTGCTTGAGGTCGTCGAGCGAGGTGGCGGCGGCGACGGCGGCCAAGGCCTCGTCGCGCATGCGCTCGACCTCGTCGGATCGCAGAGGGGTGACCTCGACCGGGTCGTACGAGGAGTTGGGCGCGGACACTGCGGACCTGACTTTCGCGGAGACGACGAACGATCCCGCCCAGTCTAGTGACCGTCAGTCGGACATCGACTCGGGCTCGTTGATCGGGAACCACACGCGGATCTGGGCCCCGCCGCCCTCCGCGTCCTGGATGTCGATGGCTCCACCGTGCTCCTCCACGATGCCGCGCACGATGTACATGCCGAGGCCGCTGCCCGCGCCGGGGCCGGAGCGCCAGAACCGGCTGAACACGCGCTGGCGCATCTCGACGGGGATGCCCGGGCCGTTGTCGTGCACCTGCAGCGACACACCGCCCAGGTAGTCGGGGTGCACGGTGTTCTGCACGACGATCTCGCGCAGGCCGAAGCCGTGACGCATCGCGTTCTCGACCAGGTTGGTGACGACCTGGTGGATGCGGTCGCTGTCGCCCCAGATGAGGTCGAGGTCGTCGCCGATGCTGATCTCGAACGGGTCGGTGGCCCCACCTGAGACATTGGTCAGCACATGGCGCACGACCTCGTCGAGCTTGACCGGACCGCGCTTGAGGGTCAGCCGGCCCGCGTCGATGCGCGCCGCGTCGAGCAGCTCGGTGATGAGCCGGCTCAGCCGGTCGGCGTCGGAGTCGACGGTCTCGAGCATCAGCTGGCGCTGCTGCTCGGAGAACTTGTCCCACTTGGTCAGCAGGGTCGAGGTGAATCCCTTGATGCCGGTCAGCGGCGAGCGCAGCTCGTGCGCCACCGTCGCGACCAGGTCGGACCGCTCACGGTCGGCCTGGTTGCGGATGCGGGCGTTGCGGACGCTCACGACGACCCGCTGCACGGGACCGCCCCGGCGCTCGCGGACCAGTGTGGCCGTGATGAGGTACTCGCTGCCCTTGGGCGACCACCACGACGACTCCGAGATGCGGGAGCGGATGTTGAGACCGTCGTACGGCCGGGTGCTGTCGTACCAGGAGTTGCCGTTGAGGTCGTCGAACGGGACGGCGACCGACAGGTGCATGCCCAGCATCTCGTCGCCCTGGGCCCGCGCCATCGCGACGATGCGCGGATTGACGTACTCGACCAGGCCCTCGGGGCCGGCGATGATCACGCCGTCCGGGTAGTGGTCGAAGTCTGAGCGGTGGGCGGACTCCATGACGGGTGAATCTAGTACCAAAGGACTAGTTGTGCCGAACGCGCGCCGTCGCGTAGAGGCACACGGCTGCCGCGGTGGCGAGGTTGAGGCTCTCGGCGCGGCCGAAGATCGGCACCGCGACGACGTGGTCGGCCAGTGCGCGGACGTCGTCCGGCAGGCCCCACGCCTCGTTGCCCATGAGCCAGGCCACGGGCACCGACAGGTCGAGGTCGGCGTCGAAGAGCCCGACGTCGCCGTTGCCGTCGGCGGCCAGCACCGTGAGTCCTGCGGACTGCAACGACGCGAGCGACGTCTCGACGTCGCGCTCGATCGCGATGGGCAGGTGGAAGATGCTGCCGACCGTCGCCCGGACCGACTTGGGGTTGTACGGGTCGACGCTGTCGCCCACGAAGACGACGCCGTCGGCCCCGGCCGCGTCGGCGCACCGGATGACGGCACCGGCGTTGCCGGGGTCGCGGATGTCGGCGCACACCACGACGAATCCGGGCGAGCGGTCGAGCATTGCCGCGAGCGGACGATCGAGCATCGCGCAGCGTGCGACGACGCCCTGCGGCTGCACCGTGTCGGCGATCGCCTCGACGACGTCGTCGGTGACGACGTGCCACGCGATCTCAGCACGACGGGCGGCCTCGACGAGGTCGACGTGCTGCTCGGTGGCAGCCACCGTCGCGAACACCTCGAGCGTCGCGTGCTCGGTGGCCAGTGCCTCGCGCACCGCCTGCGGGCCCTCTGCGACGAACTCTCGCTGATCGGCCCTGAACGCACGAGTGGCGAGCCTCCTGGTGTGCTTCACACGTCCGGATCGGACGGTGAGCTCACTCGGCCCGGGACCGGGTGGAGGACTCGCCACTGCGTAGGTGCTGCTGGGAGGGCAACCGCGGTCAGGCCGCGGCGCCGTCCTTCGGAGCGTTGACGTCGGCCGGAAGGTTGTCCTTCGCGGTCTGCACGAGTGCCGAGAACGCTGCGGGCTCGTGGACGGCCAGCTCGGCCAGGATCTTGCGGTCGACCTCGACACCCGCGGCCTTGAGGCCCTGGATGAAGCGGTTGTAGGTCATGCCCTCGGCGCGGACCGCAGCGTTGATGCGCTGGATCCAGAGACGACGGAAGTCGCCCTTCTTGGCCTTCCGGTCGCGGTAGCTGTAGACCAGGGAGTGGGTGACCTGCTCCTTGGCCTTGCGGTACAGGCGCGAGCGCTGACCGCGGTAGCCCGCAGCCCGCTCGAGTGTCTGACGACGCTTCTTCTGTGCATTGACTGAGCGCTTGACGCGTGCCATCTCAGTTCTCCTTCAAATCAGTGGACTCGCTGGTCCTGGGACCAGCCGGTCCGGGAAAGGGTGGGGTGGAACGCGGTCAGAGACCGAGCATCTTCTTCACGCGGGGGACGTCGTTCTTCGAGACGGCCGTGGAGCCCTCGAGACGACGCTTGCGTGCCGACGACTTGACCTCGAGCAGGTGACGACGGTTGGTCTGCTCACGACGGAGCTTTCCGCTGCCGGTGACCTTGACGCGCTTCTTCATCCCCGAGTGGGGCTTGAACTTCGGCATTTATGCCTCCATGTCTGGGTCGAGGTTCTCTGAACGACGACGTGGCTTCTTGGGTGTGGCGACCGCCTGGGCGGCCTCGCGATACGCCTTGACCTCGGCCTCTTCGGCTTCCTTCTCGGCGGCCTTCGCGTCCATGCTCTTGACCTTCTCGGCCTTGACCTCGGCCTGCGCCTCGGACTTCTTCTTGTGCGGACCGAGGACCATCGTCATGTTGCGACCGTCCTGGCGGGCGTTCGACTCGATGAACCCGAGGTCCTCGACGTCGGCAGCCAGACGCTGCAGCAGCCGGTATCCCAGCTCGGGACGGTGCTGCTCACGACCACGGAACATGATCGTGATCTTGACCTTGTCGCCGGCCTTCAGGAATCGGACGACGTGACCCTTCTTGGTGTCGTAGTCGTGCTGGTCGATCTTGGGGCGCAGCTTCATCTCTTTGATGATGGTGTTCGTCTGGTTGCGACGGGACTCGCGAGCCTTCTGTGCGGTCTCGTACTTGAACTTGCCGTAGTCCATGAGACGGCAGACGGGCGGACGAGCTGTGGGCGCCACCTCGACGAGATCGAGATCGGCTTCCGCCGCCAGTCGCAGGGCATCTTCGATACGAACGATGCCGACCTGTTCACCGCCAGGACCGACGAGGCGTACTTCGGGCACTCGGATTCGGTCGTTGACGCGCAGCTCTGTGGTGATGGATCCTCCTGGGGTCGTGTGGAGGGCCACGGACTGAGAAACAAAAAAAGTGGCCCCCGTGTGAAACGGACGCCACCGACCACGCATTCCCGCCTAGGCAGGGATGTACGTAACCACAGTCCTCTTGAACCAGGTCTGCACCGCAGACAAAAGAACTGCCAAACCTCGTGATCAGGAACCACGTAGGTGGGAGGTGACCTCCACTTCAGCGTCCAGACTATCAGCGGGACACCGATATCGACAAAACCGACACGTTCCCTGCACGAAACATCGTGGAATCGGTTCCGCAAACTGCTCGCTGCACGATGATCGCATGCTGTGGCGCGTACGGACGACTCTTGCGGACAGGCCGGGGATCCTGGCCGAGATCGCGCTGGCGTGCGGGCGCGCCGGCGTCAACATCCTGGGGCTCCAGGTCTTCCCGACGACGCCGCTCGTCACCGACGAGCTGGTCGTGAGCGGCCCGGACGGGTGGACCGACGTCATGATCGCCGCGCTGTTCGCCGACGCCGGAGGCTCGGACGTCTCGGCGACTCGGGTCAGCGACGCCTCTCTGACCGACGCGCCGACCCGCTACCTGCGCGGCGTGCACGAGGTGCTCGAGGAGGGACGCGACGTCGTCGAGGTGCTGCACGAGCTGCTCGAGACGGAGCCGCCCGACGTCGCCGACTATGCCGGGCACGACGTGCTCGCGCTGACCCGCCGCGACGGGTCGGAGCTGACGGTGAGTCGCGCGGTCCCCTTCACGGCGGTCGAGCGCGCCCGCGCGCAGGCGCTGCTCTCGCTCGTGAGCGACGCCGGCGTCGACGTTCCGCTGATCACGCCCTCGACGCGCGGGGCGGTGCCGGTCGTCCGCGAGGCGGGCCTCGCCGACATCGAGGCCGTGTCCGCGCTGCACGAGCGCTGCAGCGTCGACACGCTGTACGACCGTTACCAGGTGCCGCTCAAGATGCCGATGACGACGCGCATGGCGCGACGCCTGGTCGTGCCCGACCACGGGATGGCCCTCGTGGTGCAGGTCGGCACCGACGTCGTCGGGCACGGCGTGCTCGAGCTCGTCGACGACGCGTGGACGTTCCAGCTCATCGTCGAGGACGCGTGGCAGCAGCAGGGCCTCGGCACCCGGCTCATGAGGTATGCCGCGGGGCGCGCCAAGCAGGCCGGCGCCGCCCGCCTGACGTTCGTGACCGCCGGGTCCAACGACCGGCTGCTGCGTGCTGTCGGCCGTGCCGGCTTCGTCGCCCGCGTCGAGCGTCACGACGGCAACGTGCACATCACGGTGCCGCTACGCGACGTCCGGGCCGTCGCGGCCGGCTGAACGCTACGGGCCCGTGCCGCTGACCCAGGCCGCGCCGACCTCGCTGAGCACCAAGCGGTGGCCGGCGGCGAGGTGCTGCACGTCGTCGTGCTCGACGACCGAGAACGACGGGCTCCCGAGGTCGAGCAGGATCGCCGTCGCTCCCTCGTCGAGCGCTGCCAGCGCGGCGTCACGGCCGAGCACCGGCACCGGTCGGGCCTGCGCGTCCCATGCCGCCATCGTCGCGATGCTGCTGAACGCGAGCAGTGCCTGGCGGCCGTCGGCACCCGTCATGAGCACGGCCGCCATGTCGGCGTTCTTGTCGCCCTCGACGGGCGCGTCGCCCAGCAGCGGGACGATCGGCACGAACACCCGCACACCGGGCAGGGCCTGCAGCACCGCGATGTCGTCGCCCAGCGCCTCGGCCAGGACGGGAGCGACGCTGCCGTCGTCGCCCGGGAACTGCGGGCTGGCCAGGGACCTCTCGTGTCCTGCCATCAGCCGACCCTGCCGCGCAGGTAGGCCAGCGCCTCGCGGGCGTACGCACCGCCGTCGCTGCCCTGGATCGCGAACAGCATGATGCGTTCGTCGTCCTTGGTCACGAGCGTCGGCCACGGGGCGCCGTTGCTCATCCCGAACCCCTCGATCTCGTGCCACGACACGTCGTGCCGGCGGTAGCCGTTGACGACCTCGATGCCCTCGTCGCCCGCGCGCACGACGCTGCGCCCGATGCCGTGCAGCAGCGCCAGCACCGCGACGATGATGATCCACAGCGTGATCGTCTCGGCCGTCGTGAAGTAGATCTCGTCGGGCAGCGCGAAGGCGATGACGCCCGTCAGCACGAGCATGATGACGGCGACGGCGTACGCGACGATGCGCGCACCCGCGGGCCGGAACGTCCTCAGATCCACGGCGTCCTCAGATCCGACAGGCGAGGATGTCCGTCACGAGGATGCCCCGTGCGCCGAGGCCGTACAGCTCGTCCATGATCTTCTGGGCGGCGTCCCGGGGCACCATGGAGCGCACCGCTACCCACCCCTCGCGATGCAGGGGCGACACCGTCGGCGACTCGATGCCGGGTGTCAGCTCGACGGCCCGCTCGACCTGGTCGACGCTGATGTCGTAGTCCATCATGATGTAGGTGCGCGCCACGATGACGCTGTCGAGCCGTCGCTTGAACACCTCGAAGCCGGCCGACTCCTCGGCGTTCGCCGAGGTGATCATGACCGCCTCCGACGACAGGATCGGCTCGCCGAACACCTCGAGATCAGCCTGCCGCAGCGTGCTGCCGGTCTCGACGACGTCGGCGATCGCGTCGGCGACGCCCAAGCGGATCGACGACTCGACGGCACCGTCGAGCCGCACGACGTCGGCGGTGATGCCGCGCTCGGCCAGGTAGCCGCCGACGATCCCCTCGTACGAGGTCGCGATGCGCAGGCCCTGCAGGTCGTCGACGGTCTTCAGGGCACCGATCGGCCCGGCGAACCGGAAGGTCGACGCCCCGAAGCCCAGCGTCATGCTCTCGGCGGCGTCGGCACCGGAGTCGAGCAGCAGGTCGCGGCCCGTGATGCCGACGTCGAGGGTGCCCTCCCCCACGTAGATCGCGATGTCGCGGGGACGCAGGTAGAAGAACTCGACGTCGTTCTCGGGATCGAGGATCACGAGGTCCTTGGAGTTGCGGCGCTGGCGGTAGCCGGCCTCGGTCAGCATCAGCGACGCCGCCTCGGCGAGCGCGCCCTTGTTGGGCACGGCGATCTTGAGCATGGTGTCTCTCTTCAGGGGTGCTGTGACAGGCGATGGAGGCGCTGCGTCACAGATACGCGTAGACGTCGTCGAGCGAGATGCCGGCGGCGATCATCATGACCTGCGCGTGGTAGAGCAGCTGGCTGATCTCCTCGGCCGTGCGCTCGGGGCCCTCGTGCTCGGCGGCCATCCACGACTCGGCGGCCTCCTCGACCAGCTTCTTGCCGATCGAGTGCACGCCGGAATCGAGCTCGGCGACGGTGCGCGAGCCCTCGGGGCGCCGGGCTGCCTTGTCGGTCAGCTCGGCGAAGAGGTCGTCGAAGGTCTTCATCGCAGATGAGTCTATCGGTGCGTCAGCCGAGGGTGCGCAGCACGTTCCAGGTCGACAGCGCCGCCTCGACCGCCTCGCGTCCCTTGTCCTCAGGGCTGTCGGCCAGACCTGCCCGGTCGAGGGCCTGCTGCTCGTCGTCGGTGGTCAGCAGCCCGAAGCCGACCGGCACGCCGGTGTCGAGCGCGACGCGGCTCAGCCCGTCGGTCGCGGCCGCCGAGACGTACTCGAAGTGCGGGGTGCTGCCGCGGATGATGACGCCCAGCGCGATGACGGCGTCGTACCCCTGCCGGGCGTAGGCCTGGCAGATGATCGGCAGCTCGAACGAGCCCGGTGCCCGCACGACCGTCACGTCGGTGACCTTGGCCTCGGCCAGCGCGGCCTGCGCACCGGCGATCAGTCCATCCATGACCTCGGTGTGCCAGCGCGACGCCACGATGACGACGCGTGCGCCCTCGCCGTCGACGAAGATCGTGGGTGCTCCCTGTCCTGACATCAGTTGCTCTCCTCGAGTCCGGGAAGGTCGTGGCCCATGCGCTCGGCCTTGGTCTGCAGGTATCGGATGCTGTCCTCGGTCGGCGCGATGAGCAGCGGGAGGCGCTCGCTGACCTTGACGCCGTACGCCTCGAGCGCCGTCGTCTTGTCGGGGTTGTTGGTCAGCAGGCGGGTGGACGTCACCCCGAGGTCGCGCAGGATCTGCGCTCCGGCGGCGTAGTCGCGCTCGTCCTCGCCGAAGCCGAGCTGGACGTTGGCGTCGACGGTGTCGCTGCCGGTGTCCTGCAGCGCATAGGCCTGCAGCTTGTGCAGCAGCCCGATGCCGCGGCCCTCGTGGCCCCGCAGGTAGACGACGATGCCGGCACCGGCCGCCGTGATCTCGGTCATCGACAGCTCGAGCTGGGGGCCGCAGTCGCACCGTCGCGAGCCGAACACGTCCCCCGTGAGGCACTCGGAGTGGATGCGGACCAGGACGTCCTCGGTGCCGGGGTCGCCGTGCACCAGCGCGACGTGCTCCGAGCCCTCGATGCGGTCGCGGTAGCCGTGCGCCGTGAACTCACCGAACTCGGTGGGCAGCCGGGTCGTGGCGAGGCGGTCGACCTGCGACTCGTGCAGTCGCAGGTGCACCTGGAGGTCCTCGATCGAGACCAGCGCGATGCCGTGCTCGTCGGCGAACGCGCGCAGCTCGGGGGCGCGCATCAGGGTGCCGTCGTCATTCAGCACCTCGCCGATGACCCCGGCGGGCGTCAGGCCCGCGAGCCGGGCGAGATCGACGGCTGCCTCGGTGTGGCCGGCCCGCTCGAGCACTCCCCCGGGCTTGGCCCGCAGCGGGATGATGTGGCCCGGCTGGTTGAGCTCGAACGGCTCGGTCGCGGAGTCGGCCAGTACCCGGCAGGTGCGCGCGCGGTCGGCGGCCGAGATGCCGGTCGTGATGCCGTCGCGCGCGTCGATCGAGACGGTGTACGCCGTGCGCATCTTCTCGCGGTTGTGGGGCGTCATGAGCGGGATCGCGAGCCGGTCGAGGATCTCGCCCGTGATGGGGGCGCACACCAACCCGCTGGAGTAGCGCACCAGGAACGCCATGAGCTCGGGCGTCGCCTTGCTCGCGGCGAAGATGATGTCGCCCTCGTTCTCGCGGCCCTCGTCGTCGACGACGACGATCGCCTTGCCCTCGCGGAAGTCCGCGATGGCGCGCTCGATGCTGTCGAGCCTCACTCCGGCGTGCTCGGTCATGCCTGGCCCTCCTGGGCGGGATCGTGCGGGTTCTGGGTGCCGAGCAGCCGCTCGACGTACTTGGCGAGGATGTCGACCTCGAGGTTGACCCGGTCGCCGGGACCCTTCGTGCCGAGGGTCGTGTCGGCCAGGGTCGTGGGGATCAGGGAGACCGAGAACCACGGGCCGTCGGGCCCGTCGTCGACGACCTCGACGACGGTCAGCGACGTGCCGTCGACCGTGACGGAGCCCTTGTCGACCAGGTAGCGCGCCAGCTCGGCCGGCAGCGCGACCCGCACGACCTCCCAGACCACGACGCCACCGTGCTCGCTGGGCGTGCGGTCGAGGATGCGTCCGGTGCCGTCGACGTGACCCTGGACGATGTGACCGCCCAGGCGCGCACCGGCCTGCGTGGCTCGCTCCAGGTTGACCTCGGAGCCGACCGTGAGGTCGCCGAGCGAGGTCTTGTCGAGCGACTCCTGCATGACGTCGGCACCGAACGTGTCATCGTGCTGGTCGAGTGTCATGACCGTCAGGCAGCAACCGTTGACGGCGATCGAGTCGCCGTGGCCGGCGTCGGAGGTCACGACTGGGCCACGGATCGTCAGGCGCACGGAGTCGCCGAGCTGCTCGACGGCGGTGATCGTGCCCTTCTCCTCCACGAGTCCGGTGAACATCAGTCGAAGTCCTCTCGTTGCATGCGGCCGGGGGTGCCGATGATGCGGATGTCGGGACCGATCATCGTCAGGTCCTCGATCTGGATGGGCCGCAGGTCGGCCAACGTGGTCGCCTCGCCCTCGAGCGCGGCGCGGCCCGAACCGAGCATCGCGGGTGCCATGTAGCCGATGATGCGGTCGATCACGCCGGCGTTCCAGAACGCCCCCGCCAGTCGCGGTCCGCCCTCCAGCCAGATGTGGCGCACCCCGTTGTCGACGAGCTTGGCCAGGACGGTCGCGGGATCGCGCGACTGGATCAGCAAGGTCGGGGCGACGCGGTCGAAGACGCGGAAGTAGTTGGGGATCGTCGTCTCGCCGACCACGACCCGCAGGGGTTGACGGTCGAACGGCAGCGGCATGTCGCGCTCGTCCCTCACCGTCAGGCGGGGGTCGTCGGCCAGCACGGCACCCGTGCCCGCGACGATCGCATCGGCCTCGGCGCGGAACCGCTGGACGTCGCGACGGGCCTCCTCGCTCGTGATCCACTTGCTGGTTCCGTCGGGCGCGGCGCTCAGGCCGTCGAGGGTCGCCGCGTACTTCCAGGTGACGAACGGACGTCCGGCGGTCACCGCGAACGTCCACTCGACGTTGAGGTCGGTGGCCTCCTCGGCCATGACACCGGCCTCGACGTCGACGCCGGCGGCACGCAGGGTCGATGCCCCGCCCGACGCCGTGCGGTCGGGGTCGATCTGCGCGAACACGACGCGGGCCACGCCGGCCTCGATCAGCGCCTGGGCGCACGGACCGGTGCGTCCGGTGTGGTTGCACGGCTCGAGGGTCACGACCGCGGTGGCACCGCGGGCCGCCTCACCTGCCTGGGTCAAGGCGTCGACCTCGGCGTGCGCTGTGCCCGCGCCGTGGTGCGCACCGACGGCGATCTCGGAGCCGTCAGGGGCGAGCAGGACGCAACCGACCCGGGGGTTGGGCAGGGTGCGCCGGGTCGCCGCGGCGGCGTCGAGCGCGCGTCGCATCGCCGCGACTTCGACGTCTGATGCCATGTGGTCCTCCGGGTCGTGGTGTCGTCTCCACACGCCCGGGGTCATCGTGGCGAGCAGGTGCCCTCCACGGTCGAGAGGGTTCACCCCTCGACTCAATGCTCCTCCTATCCGGACTTTGACCGTCGGTGCCGGAATTCCACCGGCTCAACCGGGCCCCACCGAGATGGGACCGCGGGTCGCGGACTGTGACCGCCGGCTCGGAATTTCACCGACCCCGGAGCATGCGAGCAAGCTTCTGCTCACCGAGAACTCTAGCGCGGCCGATCCAGTCAGTGGACGTGACGTCCGGCATGTGAGCCCGCCGCCGCCGAACCCAGCGCACGCAGCTGCTCGACCATGTCGGCGGGGTCGTCGGCACCGAACACGGCCGAGCCGGCCACGAACGTGTCGGCACCGGCCTCGGCGCACCGCTCGATCGTCTCGACCGACACGCCGCCGTCGACCTGCAACCAGATGTCGCCGCCGTGCTTGTCGACCAGCGCTCGGGCACGGCGGATCTTGGGCAGGCACAGATCGAGGAACTTCTGACCGCCGAAGCCGGGCTCGACCGTCATGATCAGCACCATGTCGAGCTCGGGCAGCAGGTCCTCGTACGGCTCGATCGGGGTGGCGGGCTTGAGCGCCATCGACGCCCGCGCACCTTGCGCCCGGATCTCGCGTGCGAGACGCACCGGGGCTGCCGCGGCCTCGACGTGGAACGTGATGCTGCCGGCGCCTGCCTCGGCGTACGCCGGGGCCCAGCGGTCGGGGTCGGCGATCATGAGGTGGGCGTCGATGGGCTGCTGGGCGACCTTCGAGAGCGCCTCGATGACGGGCATGCCGAGCGTCAGGTTGGGCACGAAGTGGTTGTCCATGACGTCCATGTGCAGCCAGTCGGCGTTGCTGATGCGCGCGGCCTCCGACTCGAGGTTGGCGAAGTCGGCCGACAGCATGCTCGGGGTGATCTGGATGCCCATGTGGGCGACCCTATCGGCGTCGGACTCAGCGCCGACGGATCAGGGCACAGAACATCGCATCGGTGCCGTCGATGTGCGGCCACCACTGGTGCGTCGACTCCAGATCGAGATCGTCGCGCGAAGCCAGCACCGCGTCGACGACGCCCCGCGTCTCGCGCACGTGGGGCGAGCAGGTCGCGTAGACCACGACTCCTCCGGGCCGGACGAGCTCGAGCGCCCGGGTCAGCAGCGCCTCCTGCAGGGGCACGAGGCCGTCGAGATCGGATGGCGTCCTTCGCCAGCGCGACTCCGGGCGTCGACGCAGCGCACCGAGACCCGTGCACGGCGCGTCGACGAGCACGCGGTCGAACGATCCGTCCGCCCAGGGTCCCTCTCGTCCGTCGTGCACCGTGACCTCGACGTTGCGCAGGCGGCGCACGCCATGACGCACGAGCTCGGCCCGGTGCTCCTGCAGCTCGTTGGCGACGAGCGACGCACCCGTGCCGGCGGCCAGCGCACCCAGCAGGGCGGCCTTGCCACCGGGTCCGGCGCACAGGTCGAGCCAGCGGTCGTCCTGCCCCTCGACGACGGCATCGGCCAGGGCGATCGCGACGAGCTGCGAGCCCTCGTCCTGCACGCCGGCCCGGCCGTCGCGCACCTCGGCGATCTCGCCGGGGTCACCGCCCTCGTCGAGGATGCGGGCGTACGGCGAGAGCTTGCCGGGAGTGCCCGGCAGGCTCTCGGGCGCACTCAGGCCCGGACGGGCCACCAGCGTGACGCGCGGCGGGACGTTGTCGGCCGCGAGCAGCTTGTCGATCTGTGCGCCGTGCCCGCCCAGTGCCTGGTGCAGGGCCTGCACGATCCACAGCGGGTGGGACGTGCGCACGGACCGGGCGGCGTGCCCCTCGAGCCCCTCGGTCACGATCGTGAGCCAGCCGGCCAGGTCCTTCTGGCCGATCTTGCGCAGCAGCGCGTTGGCGAAGTGGACGGGCTTGTGGCCGATCTCGCGGCGCACGACGTCGACCGTGGTCGACACGGCTGCGTGGGCCGGCACCCGCATGCTCAGCAGCTGGTGCGACCCGAGACGCAGGGCGTCCAGGACCGGGGCGTCGATCGACCCGATGCCCTTGCTGGCGACGTGGTCGATGATCGCGTCGTAGGTGCCGCGGCGGCGCAGCGTGCCGTGCACGAGCTCGGTGGCGAACGCGGCGTCGCGGCCCTCGATGTGGAACTCGTCGAGCATCGCGGGCAGCACGAGGTTGACGTAGGCGTCGTCTTGGCTGACCTTGCGCAGTGCGTGGAAGGCGACGGAGCGCACGGGATCGGTCATGCGAAGGTGGCCCCGTCCTCGAACGTCGTGCCCCGGCCCCAGTCGGCGGCGGCCATGCGCTTCTTGCCGACCGCCTGCACCTCACCGAGCACCAGGTCGGTCGTCGCGGTGCCGACGCGCACCTCGCGCTTGCCGACCTCGATGCGTCCGGGCGCGAGCGTGCTGTCGTCGGCGATCGTCGCGGGCCCGATCTTGACCCGCTCGCCGGCGAGGGTCGTCCACGCCCCGGGCGCCGGCGTGCAGCCGCGGATGTGCCGGTCGATCGCGAAGGCCGGCCGGTCCCAGTCGATGCGGGCCTCGTCGGTCGAGAGCTTGGGGGCGAACGAGATGTTGTCGGCGGGCTGCGGCACGGCGGCGATGTCGCCGTCCTCGATGTGGTCGACGACGTCGACGAGCAGCTTGCTGCCCCAGTCGGCGAGGCGTTCGAGCAGCTCGGCCGTCGTGTCGTCGGCGCGGATGAGCTCGGTGATGGTGCCCAGCACGGGGCCGGCGTCGAGCTCCTCGACGAGGCTGAACACCGTCGCCCCGGTGACCTCGTCGCCGGCCATGATGGCCCGCTGCACGGGAGCGGCACCGCGCCACGCAGGCAGCACCGAGAAGTGCAGGTTGATCCAGCCGTACGGGGGGATGTCGAGCGCCTCGCGCCTGATCAGCGCGCCGTAGGCGACGATCGGGACGCAGTCGGGTGCCAGCTCACGCAGCCGCGCCATGAAGTCGGGGTCGGACGGCTTGGCCGGCTTGAGCACCTCGATGCCGTGCGCCTCGGCGGCCAGCGCGACGGGCGACGGCGTGAGGGTGCGGCCGCGGCCGGCCGGGGCGTCGGGGCGCGTGACCACGGCGACCACGTCGTGGCGACTGGCGACGAGCGCCTGAAAGGACGGGAGCGCCGTCTCGGGGGTTCCTGCGAAGACGATTCTCACCCCCCGAGTCTAGGGCGCTGGCGTCCTGTCCCGATCCCGGGCGGTGCGCTGGCGTCCACCCGGGCCGGCCCCCTGGACGCCAGCGCACCGCCACATGGGCACGTGATCTAGAAGGTGAGGGGGTCGATCTGGATGCGGAGACCGGGCAGCTTGGCGGCGCTGCGCTCGGCGGCGACGGCTGCCAGCAGGGTCGCGAGCTCGGCACCCTCGCGGCGGGGGGTGCGCAGGATGAGACGCTGCGCCGCGTCGGGTGCGCGCTGGTCGACGGGCACTGGGCCCAGCACCTCGGTGTGGGCGGTCCACGCGCGGCCGGCGAGGTCGGCGAGCACGTCGTCGGGTCCGTCGACCGTCGCGAGTCGCGCGGTCGGCGGCAGATGAGTCTCGGCGCGCGCGGCGAGCTCGCGGGCGGCGAACCCTGCCGGATCGGCTCGGACGACGGCCTGCAGCGTCTGCGCGTCGCCCACCGCGACGGCCTTGCCGCCGGGTCGTGCCAGGGCGAGGGCGTTGAACCAACGCCGGTGCGACTCCTCGTCGACCCGCACGTCCTCTCGTCCCAGCATCAGCCAGGTGTCGAGCAGGATCACGGCGTCGTAGCCGCCGTCGACGTGCGGCTCGGCCCCCGGGGTGGCCAGCACGATGCGTCGTCCGGCCGGCAGGTCGTCGAGCACCGTCGAGCCGCCTGACGTCACGACCTCACGGTCGGGGAAGGCCCGGCCGAACTCCTCGGCCGTCCTCAGCGCTCCCACCACCGGCGACCTCAGCGTCGTGCCGTGGCAGTGCGGGCACGACCACGGCACGGCCTCCTGCCCGCACCAGCGGCACGCGACCGGCGCCGAGGCCGACGGCTGTCCCAGCGGACCCTGGCACGCCTGGCAGCGAGCCGGTTCGCGGCACGTCTGGCACGTCAGCGAGTCGCGGTAGCCGCGCCGCGGCACCTGGATGAGCACGGAGCCCTCGGAGGCGCGGATGGCCCGGAACGCCTGCTGCGGCAGCCTGACGGGTGCCGCGCCGGCGATCGAGCCGTCGGTGACCTCGACCTGCGGCCACGCCCGCCGACGCGTGCGCTGCTCGGCCGCGAGCTCGATGCACCAGCCGCTCTCGATCAGCGACTGGCCCTCGGCGGTGCGGGCGTAGCCGCCGACCAGCAGGGCCGTGTCGTGGCGCGCGGCACGCAGCAGCAGCACCTCCCGCGCGTGTGGATAGGGAGCCCGGGGCTCGGCGAACAGGTCGTCGCCGTCGTCCCACATCGCCACGAGGCCGAGGTCTGGGATCGGCGCGAAGGCTGCCGCGCGCGTGCCCAGCACGACCTGCACGTCGCCCCGCGCTGCGGCCAGGAACGACCGGTAGCGCCGCTCGGCCGGCTGGGCAGCAGTCAGCGCGACGTGACGGCCCTCCCCCAGCACCTGCGTGAACACCGCGTCCCACCGGGCCACGTCGCGCGCATCGGGGACGCACACGACCGCACCCCTGCCGGAGGAGAGCGTCGCCAGGACCGCCTCGGCGACCAGCTGGGCCGGATCGTGCCCGGGGACCGCGGTCCACCAGGCCCGTGGCCGCTCGCCCGCCTGCAGCGAGGTCACGAAGCCCAGCCCGTGCACGTAGGTCTGCCACCCCTCGAGGCTCTGGACGGCTGGGGCCCCCTTCGGTGCCTCCGTGCGAGGGGCCTTCTCGGCGCGCGCGTGCCGTGGGGGGATCGCGAGACGCAGGACGTCACCGAGCACGCCCGCGTATCGGTCGGCGACGACCCGGGCCAGGCTCAGCACCTCCGGCGTGAGCACGACCTCGGACGACACGACCTTGGCCAGGAAGGCGAGGTGTCCCCCGTGCTCGCTGTGCTCGACGCGTTCGACGACGAACCCGTCGACCAGCCGGCCGGCGAAGCGCACCTTGACGCGGCAGCCCGGCACCGCCGCGAGCTCGAGGTCGGCGGGCACGAGGTAGTCGAACGGACGGTCGAGATGGGCCAGTCCGGAGTCGACGACGACTCGGGCGACGGGCCGTGCCGCCGCAGCTGTCGGCATCGGCTTCGACGACGGCTTCTGCGGTGGCGGAGACGCCGCTGACGACGAAGGGACCAGAGCGAGCTGCTCTGGTCCCTTCTCGTTGGTCACGGTGCTGTTCTACCAGCCCGTGCCGACACGACTACTTCGACGCGGCAGCCTTGAGCGCCTCGGCGCGGTCGGTGGTCTCCCACACGACGCCCGGCAGCTCACGACCGAAGTGGCCGTAGGCGGCCGTCTGGGCGTAGATCGGCTTGAGCAGGTCGAGATCGCGGATGATCGCGGCCGGACGCAGGTCGAAGACCTCGAGGACGGCCTCGCGGATCGTGTCGACCGGCACGGTCTCGGTGCCGAAGGCCTCGACGTAGAAGCCCACGGGGTGCGCCTTGCCGATCGCGTAGGCGACCTGCACCTCGACCTTGCTGGCCAGGCCGGCAGCCACGATGTTCTTGGCGACCCAGCGCATCGCGTAGGCGGCCGAGCGGTCGACCTTGCTCGGGTCCTTGCCGGAGAAGGCACCGCCGCCGTGACGGGCGTAGCCGCCGTAGGTGTCGACGATGATCTTGCGACCCGTCAGGCCGACGTCGCCCATGGGTCCGCCGATGACGAACTTGCCGGTCGGGTTGACCAGCAGGCGGTAGTCGGAGGTGTCGACGTCGAAGTTCGCCAGGACGACGTCGACGACGTGCTTCTTGATGTCGACCGCGAGGGTGGCGTCGAGGTCGATGCCGTCCTCGTGCTGCGTCGACAGCACGACGGTGTCGACGCGGACGGGCTTGTCGTCGTCGTCGTACTCGACCGTGACCTGGGTCTTGCCGTCGGGACGCAGGTACGGCAGCGTGCCGTCCTTGCGCACGGCGGTCAGCTGCTCGGCCAGACGGTGCGCGATCGTGATCGGCAGCGGCATCAGCTCGGGCGTCTCGTCGCACGCGAAGCCGAACATGAGGCCCTGGTCGCCGGCACCCTGCAGGTCGAGCGGATCGGCCGAGCCCTCCGTGCGGCCCTCGAACGCCGTGTCGACGCCCTGCGCGATGTCGGGCGACTGGGCGTCGAGGGTGATCTGCACGCCGCAGGAGCCGCCGTCGAAGCCCTTGACCGACGAGTCGTAGCCGATCTCGAGCACCCGGTCGCGGGCGATCTTGGCGATGTCGGCGTAGGCCTCGGTGGTGACCTCACCACCGACCACGATGAGTCCCGTGGTGATGAACGTCTCGCACGCCACCCGGCTCTTGGGGTCCTGGGCAAGCAGCGCGTCCAGGACGCTGTCGCTGATCTGGTCGGCGATCTTGTCCGGGTGACCTTCGGTCACGGACTCGGACGTGAAGAAGCGGCTCACATTTTCTCCTGGGTTGAGGTCTGTTCGACAGTCTAACGAGCGAGGTGCTCGGGAGTCTCGGTCAGTCCAGGCGCTGGACGACGGCGTCCCACACGGCGTGCGCGAGGGCGGTCTTCGGCCCGAGCGGGACCTCGACGACGCTGCCGTCGGCTCCCAGCAGCACGGCCTCGTTGTCGTCGCGCCCGAACGCCTTGCCATCGCTGACGTCGTTGACGACCAGCAGGTCGCAGCCCTTGCGGGCGAGCTTGGCCCGCGCGTGCTCGATGACCGTCGCCGTGGCGTCACCGGTCTCGGCCGCGAATCCGACGATGACGGGTGCCGCACCCGCACGGGCACCGACCAACTCGACGAGGATGTCGGGGTTCTCGACCAGGCGGATCTCGGGCGTCGCGCCGTCAGGGGTCTTCTTGATCTTGGCGTCGACGAACTGGGCGGGACGGAAGTCGGCGGGTGCCGCGGCCATGACGACGGCGTCGGCACCCTCAGCGGCCAGCAGCACCTGCTGGCGCAGCTGCTCGGTGCTGACGACGCGGACGACGTCGACCCCGGCCGGGGCCGGCAGCTCGACATTGGCGGCCACAACCGTGACGCGCGCTCCGCGGGCCACCGCCGCCGCGGCCAGCGCGAAGCCCTGGCGGCCCGACGAGCGGTTGCCGAGAAAACGCACGGGGTCGAGGAACTCCCTCGTGCCGCCCGCGGAGACCACGACGTGGCGCCCCGCGAGGTCGAGGGGACGGCCCTCGAGGACGTCGAGCGCCGCACGGAAGATGTCGGCCGGGTCGGGCAGACGTCCCTTGCCGGTGTCGGCACCGGTCAGGCGTCCGACCGCAGGCTCGAGCACGACGTGCCCGCGAGAGCGGAGCGTCGCGACATTGGCCTGCGTGGCGGAGTTCTCCCACATCTCGGTGTGCATCGCCGGGGCGAACATCACGGGGCACGTGGCCGTCAGCAGCGTGTTGGTCAGCAGGTCGTCGGCCAGGCCGTGCGCGGCCTTGGCCAGGAGGTTGGCGGTGGCGGGTGCCACGAGCACCAGGTCGGCGCTGCGTCCGATGCGCACGTGCGCGACCTCGTCGACGTGCTCGAACACGCCGACCTGCACCGGCTTGCCGCTCAGCGCCTCCCACGTGGCAGTCCCCACGAAGTTCAGGGACGACTCCGTGGGGACGACGCGGACGCTGTGGCCCGACTCGGTGAACAGTCGCAGCAGCTCGGCGGCCTTGTAGGACGCGATGCCGCCGGCGACACCGAGGACGACCTCAGTCATCGCGGGTGATTCAGGCCTTCTCGGCGGCGGCCGCCGCTGCGGCAGCCTCGGCCTCGGGGTCGATGTCCTCGACGGTCAGCAGGTCGGCGTTGATCTCGCGCAGCGCGATCGACAGAGGCTTCTCCTGCACGCCCGTCTCGAGCAGCGGACCGACGTACTCGAGCAGGCCCTCGCCGAGCTGGGAGTAGTACGCGTTGATCTGCCGGGCGCGCTTGGCGCTGTAGAGGACGAGCTTGTACTTGCTGTCGGCCTTCTCGAGCAGGTCGTCGAGCGGCGGGTTGGTGATGCCGATGGCAGTCGAACGTGTCGTGGACACAGAGCCTCACAGAAAGGAAACGAAGGTGGGAAGGCTGACGAAGATGGGTCAGCCCGGGGGCCGGCTGATGCCGGACCGGAACAAGTCTACCAATTCCTCGCAGGCGGTCTCGACATCGGTGTTCACGATCGTCACGTCGAACTCCGACTCGGCCGCCAGCTCAGTGCGGGCCGTGCGCAGTCTGCGCTCCCGCTCCTCGGGCCCTTCGGTGCCGCGGCCGACCAGACGACGCTCGAGCTCCTCGAAGCTCGGCGGCTTCAGGAAGCACATGAGCGCGTCCGGCATGCTCTGGCGCACCTGACGGGCACCCTGCAGGTCGATCTCCAGCAGCGCGGGGGTGCCGGCCGCGAGACGCTCCTCGACCTGGGCCCGCGGCGTGCCGTAGCGCGCCGCGCTGTGCACGACGGCCCACTCGAGCAGGCCGTCCGCGGCGACGAGGCGGTCGAACTCCGCGTCGGAGATGAAGTGGTAGTGCACGCCGTCGATCTCGCCGGGCCGCGCCGGGCGTGTCGTGACCGAGACGGAGATCCAGATGTCGGGGTGCTGCTCGCGCACGCACGCCGCGACCGTCCCCTTGCCGACCGCGGTCGGGCCGGCCAGCACCACGAGACGCGACCGCTGCGGGCCCCCGCCGTCAGCCACGGTCTGCGAACTCGGCGAGGAGCGCCGACACCTGCTTGGCGCCCAGGCCACGGAGCCGCCGGCTGTCGGCGATGCCGATGCGCTGCATGATCTCCTGCGCGCGCACCTTGCCGACGCCGGGCATGGCCTGGAGCAGGTCGACGACCCGCAGCTTGGCGACGACCTCGTTGACCTTCGACTCCTGGATGACCTCGGCGAGGCTCGCGCTCGACGACTTGAGACGCACCTTGATGTCGGCGCGTACCTGCCGGGCGGCGGCCGCCTTCTCGAGCGCGGCTCTGCGCTGCTCGGGGGTGAGAATCGGGAGTGCCACTCGTGTCACCTCTCGGATGGGTGCGGTCGGTCGGTCATTTCAGGGTGATGTCGCACGTGGTCTTGACGTCCTTGACGACGGCTGTCCGCTGCTTGACCGTGTCGTTGAAAGCGGAGTAGGCCTTGTCGACCGTCTCGACGTCGTCTGCGTCGGCCGCGGCCCGCTTCTCGGGATCGGCGAGCTCGGCGAAGGTCAGGCCGGTCTTCTTCTGGGCGGCCTGCACGCCCCGCATCGCCCGGTCGATCGCGGTCCAGTCCTTGACGACGTTCTCGGGCTTGGTCGCGGCGATCGCGCGCACGGCCCTGGCCTCCTTGGTGAAGGCGGCATCGGTCGCGGCCTTGCCGAACGAGCCCAGGGTCGACTGGTTCTCCTTGACCGCGGCGCAGTACGGGCTGTCGCCCCCGCACCCGGCGAGCACGGACCCCGACACCGCGAGGGTGACCAGCGTGACGGCGATCCTGTTCATGGTCTACGACCCTACAAGTTCGGCGTTGACGCGCGCGGCCGCATCGCGGAGCGCCGACACGTCGGGCCCGGCCGAGAGCACGCCTCGCGACGTCGACGGGATGACCAGGTCCATGACGTCGCCGAACACACGGCGGATGTCGTCGACCGTGCCGCCCTGCGCGCCGAAGCCCGGCACGAGCAGCGGACCGTTGATCGCCAGGCCCGCACCCGACAGCGACGCCGCGGCGTCACCGATCGTCGCGCCGACGACGGCCCCGAACGATCCCATCGGGGTGGCACCGGCGTTGAGCTCTGCCAGCTGGGACAGCACGGTGTCGGCGACGGTGCGACCGTCCTTGACGGCGTGCTGCACCTCGGGACCCTCGGGGTTGGAGGTCAGCGCGAGCACGAAGACCCCCGCATCGTTGTTCTGCGCCACCTCGAAGAACGGTGCGAGCGAGCCGAAGCCGAGGTACGGGCTCACCGTGATCGCGTCGGCGGCCATCGGCGCGTCGTCGTCGAGGTAGGCGTCGGCGTAGGCCTGCGCGGTCGAGCCGATGTCGCCACGCTTGACGTCCAGCACGACGAGCGAGCCGGTGTGCCGCAGGTCCTCGATCGTCCGCTCGAGCACCACGACTCCCCTGGCCCCGAACCGCTCGAAGAACGCCGACTGCGGCTTGACGAACGCGACCTGGCCGGCGAACGCCTCGACACATGTCGACGCGAACCGGTCGAGCCCCTCGATGTCGTCCTCCAGACCCCACTGCTCGAGCAGCGACGGGTGCGGGTCGATGCCGATGCAGGCCGGGCCGTAGGCCTGCATCGCGACGTGAGCGCGACTCCCGAAGCTCATGCGCGCGACTCAGTGACGAGCTTGCCCCAGTCCTGCAGCGACGTGACGCCGATGCTGCCCTCGATCAGCGCCTCGATGCCCTGGACCGCGGCGGCCAGGCCCTGCACCGTCGTGATGCACGGGATGCCCTCGGCGACCGCCGCGGTCCGGATCTCGTACCCGTCGATGCGGGGGCTGCCGCCGGACGTCACGCCGTGCGGCGTGTTGATGATCAGCTGGACGTCCTGGTCGTGGATCTTCTCCACGATCGTGCTGCGCGCCTGGCCATCGAGCGGCTCCTCGTTGAGCTTGCGGATGACGGTGGCCTTGACGCCGTTGCGGGCCAGGACGACCGCCGTGCCGCTCGTGGCGAGGATCTCGAAGCCGAGGTCGGCGAGGCGCTTGACCGGGAAGATCATGTGCCGCTTGTCGCGGTTGGCGACCGACACGAAGACCTTGCCCGAGGTCGGCAGACCGTTCTGGGCACCGGCCTGCGACTTGGCGAACGCCTGGCCGAACCCGGCGTCGAAGCCCATGACCTCGCCCGTCGAGCGCATCTCGGGGCCCAGCAGCGTGTCGACGTAGGTGCCCTCGTACGTGCGGAAGCGGTTGAACGGCATGACCGCCTCCTTGACCGCGATCGGCGCATTGTCGGGCAGGCGTCCGCCGTCGCCGGTCGCCGGCAGCGCCCCGGCCGTGCGCAGCTCGGCGATCGACTCGCCCAGCATGAGCCGGGCGGCGGCCTTGGCGAGCTGCGTCGCCGTGGCCTTGGAGACGAACGGGACGGTCCGCGACGCCCGGGGGTTGGCCTCGATGACGTAGAGGATGTCGGACGACAGGGCGAACTGGATGTTGACCAGGCCGCGCACGCCGACACCCTTCGCGATGGCCTCGGTGGCCTCCCGGATGCGCTGGATCTCGAGGTCGCCCAGCGTGATGGGCGGCAGGGCGCACGCCGAGTCACCGGAGTGCACGCCGGCCTCCTCGATGTGCTCCATGACGCCGCCGAGGAACAGCTCATGTCCGTCGTAGAGGGCGTCGACGTCGATCTCGATCGCGTCGTCGAGGAAGCGGTCGACCAGCACGGGCCGATCGGGCGAGATCTCGGTCGCGCGACCGATGTAGTCGCCGAGCGTCTCCTCGTCGTACACGATCTCCATGCCGCGGCCGCCCAGGACGTACGAGGGACGCACGAGCACCGGGTAGCCGATCTCGTCGGCGATCTCCTTGGCGTTCGCGAACGTCGTGGCCATGCCGTTCTTGGGTGCCACGAGCCCGGCGTCGGCCAGCACGCGCGCGAACGCGCCCCGCTCCTCGGCCAGCTCGATCGCGGCGGGCTGGGTGCCGACGATCGTCACCCCGGCCGCCTCGAGGCCTGCGGCGAGGCCCAGGGGCGTCTGGCCGCCCAGCTGGACGATGACGCCCGCGACGGGGCCGGCCTGCTCCTCGGCGTGCACGATCTCGAGCACGTCCTCGAGCGTCAGCGGCTCGAAGTACAGCCGGTCAGCGGTGTCGTAGTCGGTCGAGACGGTCTCGGGGTTGCAGTTGACCATGATCGTCTCGTAGCCGACCTCGGACAGCGCCATCGCCGCGTGCACGCACGAGTAGTCGAACTCGATGCCCTGGCCGATGCGGTTGGGTCCGCTTCCGAGGATCAGGACTGCTGGCTTGGTGCGCGGCACGACCTCGGTCTCCTCGTCGTACGACGAGTAGTGATACGGCGTGACGGCGGCGAACTCGGCGGCGCACGTGTCGACGGTCTTGTAGACCGGCCGCACGCCCAGCGCGTGGCGGACGCCGCGCACGACGTCCTCGGTCAG
This sequence comes from Aeromicrobium fastidiosum, assembly GCF_017876595.1. Taxonomy (NCBI): domain Bacteria; kingdom Bacillati; phylum Actinomycetota; class Actinomycetes; order Propionibacteriales; family Nocardioidaceae; genus Aeromicrobium; species Aeromicrobium fastidiosum. Next base: position 3,073,672 of record NZ_JAGIOG010000001.1, read on the forward strand.
GCCGCGGATGCGCCCGAGCTGGACGTCCGAGAAGCCGTGCCGCTTGGCGCGACGCAGCAGCGCCGGCGACAGCTCGGGGGCCTCGATGAGGTCGACCGCGATCTCATTGATCAGCGCGAGCTGGTCGAGGAACCACGGGTCGATCTTGGTCGCCGCGAACACCTCGTCGGGGGTCGCGCCGGCGCGGATCGCGTCCATGACCTTCTTGATGCGGCCGTCGTGCGGGGTCGCGATCTGCTCGAGCAGGACGTCCTTGTCGAGCTCGACCCATTTCTTGCTCCAGTCGAACACCGCCTCGGGACGTTCGAGCGAGCGGAGCGCCTTCTGCAGCGCCTCGGTGAAGTTGCGGCCGATCGCCATGGCCTCTCCGACCGACTTCATGTGCGTGGTCAGCGTGGGATCGGCCGCCGGGAACTTCTCGAACGCGAACCGCGGCACCTTCACGACGACGTAGTCGAGCGTCGGCTCGAACGCGGCCGGTGTGCCGAAGCCGCCGGGCACCGTCGTGATGTCGTTGGGGATCTCGTCGAGCGTGTAGCCGATCGCGACCTTCGCGGCGATCTTGGCGATCGGGAAGCCCGTCGCCTTCGAGGCCAGGGCCGACGAGCGCGACACCCGCGGGTTCATCTCGATGACGACGATGCGGCCGTCCTCGGGGTTGACCGCGAACTGGATGTTGCAGCCGCCCGTGTCGACGCCGACCTCGCGGATGATGCCGATCGAGATGTCGCGCAGCCGCTGGTACTCCACGTCGGTCAACGTCATCGCCGGCGCGACCGTGATGGAGTCGCCCGTGTGGACGCCCATGGGATCGAAGTTCTCGATCGAGCAGACGATCACGACGTTGTCGGCCGTGTCGCGCATGACCTCGAGCTCGTACTCCTTCCAGCCGAGGATCGACTCCTCGAGGAGCACCTCGGTGGTGGGGCTCAGCGCGAGTCCCGAGCCGGCGATGCGGTGCAGGTCCTTCTCGTCGTACGCGAGGCCGGAGCCCGAGCCGCCCATCGTGAAGCTGGGACGGACGACGACGGGATAGCCGCCGAGTCCCTCGACGCCGTCGAGGCACTCCTGCATCGTGTGGCAGATGACCGAGTTGGCCGACTCCGCGCCCCACTCGGGAGGCAGCGTCGCCACGACCTCCTTGAAGGTCTCGCGGTTCTCGCCCTTCTGGATCGCGTCGATCGAGGCGCCGATGAGCTCGACGCCGTACTTCTCCAGCACCCCCGCGTCGTGCATCTGGATGGCCGCGTTCAGGGCCGTCTGACCGCCCAGCGTCGCGAGCAGGGCGTCGGGGCGCTCCTTGGCGATGACCTTCTCGACGAACTCCGGCGTGATCGGCTCGATGTAGGTCGCATCGGCGAACTCCGGATCGGTCATGATCGTGGCCGGGTTGGAGTTGATCAGGATGACGCGGATGCCCTCCTCCTGGAGGACGCGGCAGGCCTGGGTGCCCGAGTAGTCGAACTCGCACGCCTGACCGATCACGATCGGGCCGGAGCCGATGACCAGGACGCTCTTGATGTCAGTGCGCTTCGGCATCAGGCACCTCCGCCGGTTGAGCCTGTCGAAACCTCTGAGCCGGTCTGGTCTGTCTGCATGAGCTCCACGAATCTGTCGAAGAGGTAGGCCGCGTCGTGCGGGCCGGCCGCGGCCTCGGGGTGGTACTGGACGCTGAACGCGGGCTGGTCGAGCAGCGCGAGCCCCTCGACGACGTCGTCGTTGAGGCACACGTGGGTGACGCGTCCGGGTCCGAAGGGCGTCGCGAACTCGCCCTCCAGCGGCGCGTCGACCGCGAAGCCGTGGTTGTGCGCGGTGATCTCGACCTTGCCGGTCGTGAGGTCCTGCACGGGCTGGTTGATGCCGCGGTGGCCGTAGACCAGCTTGTAGGTGCCGCGGTCGAGCGCGCGGCCGAAGATCTGGTTGCCCAGGCAGATGCCGAAGTAGGGGATCTTGGCCGACAGCACCTGCTTGAGCACCGAGACGGCGTGCTCGGCGGCCGCCGGGTCGCCGGGACCGTTCGACATGAAGACCCCGTCGGCGCCGACCGCGGCGATCTCGTCGAACGTTGACGTCGCCGGCATGACGTGCACCTCGATGCCGCGCTCGGCCATGCGGCGCGGGGTCATGCCCTTGATGCCGAGGTCGATCGCGGCCACCGTGAAGCGCTTCTCGCCGACCGCCGGCACGACGTAGACCTCGTCGGTCGTGACATCGGCCAGGAAGTTGGCACCCTTCATCGACGGCGCCGCCGTGACACGCGCCAGCAGCGAATCGACATCGGTCGTGACCGAGCTGATGGCCCCGCGCATCGCGCCGCGCTCGCGCAGGTGACGGGTCAGGGCGCGGGTGTCGATGCCGGAGATGCCGACGACGCCCTGAGCTGCCAGCTCGTCGGCGAGCGACCGGTTGGACCGCCAGCTGCTCCGCACCCGGGCGGGGTCGCGGACGACGTAGCCGTCGACCCAGATGCGACGGGACTCGAAGTCCTCGTCGTTGACTCCCGTGTTGCCGATGTGCGGGGCCGTCATCGTCACGATCTGACCCTTGTAGGACGGATCGGTGAGCGTCTCCTGGTATCCGGTCATGCCGGTGGAGAACACGATCTCGCCGATCGTCTCGCCGACCGCTCCGTACGCCTCGCCGCGGAACACGCGGCCGTCCTCCAGGACGAGAACTGCTTCGGTCATGCGCTGGCACCTTCTGTAGACAAGGGAGTGACGAGGACGCGGTCACGGACGGTCGGTCTGCCGCGCAGGAAGGTCGCGACGACCTCACCGGGCAGCGTCAGGCCTGCATACGGGTTGTTGCGCGACAGCGAGGCCGTGTCGCGGGCGTCGATCGTGCGCGTCGCGGCGGGGTCGACCAGCACGATGTTGGCGGGCTCACCGACTGCGAGCGGACGTCCCTGGTTCGCGACGCGCCCGATCTCCGCCGGGGTGGCCGACATCTTCTGGGCGACCTGCTCCCACGTGAGGCGGCCGGTGTCGACCATGGTCTGCTGCACGACCGAGAGCGCGGTCTCGAGACCCAGCATGCCGAAGGCCGCGGCGGACCACTCGCACTCCTTGTCCTCCATGGGGTGCGGGGCGTGATCGGTCGCGACGATGTCGATCGTCCCGTCGGCCAGCCCGTCGCGCACGGCCTCGACGTCGTCGTTGGAGCGCAGTGGTGGGTTGACCTTGTAGATGGGGTCGTAGCTGCGCACGAGGTCGTCGCTCAGCAGCAGGTGGTGGGGGGTGACCTCGGCGGTGACGTCGATGCCCCGGCTCTTGGCCCAGCGGATGATCTCGACCGATCCGCGGGTCGAGAGGTGGCAGACGTGCAGGCGCGAGCCCACGTGCTCGGCCAGCAGCACGTCGCGGGCGATGATCGCCTCCTCGGCGACGGCCGGCCAGCCGACCAGCCCGAGCTCGCCGGAGAGCGGCCCCTCGTTCATCTGGGCACCCTCGGTCAGTCGCGGCTCCTGCGCGTGCTGCGCGATGACGCCGTCGAACGCCTTGACGTACTCCAGCGCGCGGCGCATCAGCACCGCGTCCGAGACGCACTTGCCGTCGTCGGAGAACACCTTGACGCCCGCGGCGGAGTCGGCCATCGCGCCGAGCTCGGCCAGCTGGGTGCCCTGCAGGCCCACCGTGACCGCGCCGACGGGCTGCACATCGCAGTAGCCGCCCTCGCGGCCGAGTCGCCACACCTGCTCGACAACGCCGGCGGTGTCGGCGACCGGCGACGTGTTGGCCATCGCGTGCACGCAGGTGAAGCCTCCGCGGGCGGCGGCCTGCGAGCCGGTGAGCACCGTCTCGGCGTCCTCGCGACCCGGCTCGCGCACGTGGGTGTGCAGGTCGACCAGGCCGGGCAGGGTCACGAGACCGGTGCCGTCGATGACCTCGTCCCCATCGAGACCCGTGCCGATCCCCGTGATGACACCGTCGGCGAAGGCGATGTCGACCGGATCGTTGCCGAGGAGCCGTGCTCCCCGGATGACGTAGCTGCTCATGACAGTCCTTCTTCGCTGGCTTCGGTCTCGCCGGCCGCGCCGCCGAGGAGGAGGTAGAGCACGGCCATGCGCACCGCGACGCCGTTGGTGACCTGCTCGACGATGACCGACCGGACGTGGTCGGCGACGTCGGCGGTGATCTCCATGCCGCGGTTCATGGGTCCGGGATGCATCACGATCGCGTGGTCGGGCAGCCGGTTCAGGCGTGCCGTGTCGAGCCCGTAGCGGCGCGAGTATTCGCGGGCGCTCGGGAAGTACGACGCGTTCATCCGCTCGGCCTGCACGCGCAGCATCATGACGGCGTCAGCGTCCTCGAGCGAGGCGTCGAGGTCGTACGACGTCTCGACGGGCCAGTGGTCGACTCCCACCGGCAGCAGCGTCGGCGGAGCGACGAGCGTGACGTGCGCGCCGAGCGTGTGCAGCAGCAGGGCGTTGGACCGTGCGACGCGGCTGTGCAGCACGTCGCCGACGATCGTGATCTTCTTGCCTGCCAGGTCCGAGCCCGTCGAGCCGACGAGGTGCCGGCGCATCGTGAACGCGTCGAGCAGGGCCTGCGTGGGGTGCTCGTGCGTGCCGTCGCCGGCGTTGATGACGGCACCCTTGGTCCAGCGCGCCTGGGCGAGTCGGTGCGGGGCGCCGGACGAGTGGTGCCGGATGATCACGGCGTCGGCGCCCATGGCCTGCAGCGTCAGCGCGGTGTCCTTGAGGCTCTCGCCCTTGGAGACGCTCGAGCCCTTGGCCGAGAAGTTGATGACGTCGGCGCTGAGCCGCTTGGCCGCGGCCTCGAACGAGATGCGCGTGCGGGTGGAGTCCTCGAAGAACAGGTTGACGACGGTGCGACCGCGCAGCGTCGGGAGCTTCTTGATGGGCCGGCTGGCGACGCCCAGCAGCTCCTCGGCGGTGTCGAGGATGCGGATCGCGTCGGTGCGGTCGAGGTCGCCGGCACTCAGGAGGTTCTTGATCATGCGCCGGCTCCTCCCGTCGAGGCAGGACCCGTGATCGAGACCGAGTCGATCTCGTCGGACTCGGTGAGCCGGACCTTGACCTTCTCGACCAGCGAGGTCGGCAGGTTCTTGCCCACGAAGTCGGCACGGATCGGCAGCTCGCGGTGGCCGCGGTCGATCAGCACCGCGAGCTGGACGGCCTTGGGGCGTCCCAGCTCGGTCAGCGCGTCGAGGGCCGCGCGGATCGTGCGGCCGGAGAACAGCACGTCGTCGATCAGCACGACGACCTTGCCGTCGATGTCGTCGGGGATCTCGGTGTGCTCGAGCGCCCGCGCCGGCTTGAGGCGCAGGTCGTCGCGGTACATCGTGATGTCGAGGGCACCGGCGGTGATGGTGCGCTGCTCGACCTCCGACATCCGCTGCGCGATGCGACGGGCCAGATGCACGCCACGGGTCGGGATGCCCAGCAGGACAAGGCCCGCGGAGTCGCGGTTGCGCTCGAGGATCTCGTGGGTGATGCGGGTCAGTGCACGAGAGATGTCGTGCTGGTCGAGCACGGTGCGACCGTCGTCGGGGGCCTGGTGGTGGGCAGTGCCAGCACGCTCGGCGTCATCGGACGCAGACATGTCTGACCTCCTTCTCCGCCTCTCGGGACGGCCGTTAAAGGATGTCGATCTAACGGGTCCGAGAGTACCAGCGGCACGCGGCTCATCCGGACGCGGTTGGGCCCACCGCCGGCGGATCCGGACGAACGATGAGGGTTCCGGGTAGTCGCAGCTGCCGAAAACCCTCATCGTCCGTCCCCGCCCGGACTCATCAGGACGGAGAATGAGGGCTATCGGTAGCCGCCGCTGCCCGAAACCCTCATCGCCGGTCCCCGAGGCGGCGTCACCGCCGGCGGGTCCCGGGACCTACCCGACGAGGACGACCTTCGAGGTGTCACCCGAGATGCTGATCGTCCGCGGCCCCATCAGCACTGCCCGGTCCTCGCCGTCAGAGCCCTCCAGCCCGACTCGCACGTCGTACGACCCGCGGGCAGGCACGTCCATGACGATCCGCGCCTCGCAGGCTCCGTCGGGCGACCGCAGCGCGCGGACGGGAATCGACGTGGAGACCGTCTCCTCGCCGCCCGGAGCCTCCGCCTCGATCCATCCGGCACTGCCGCGCGGCGAGATCACGCACCGCGCGACGTGGTCCGTGGGGCTGGGCACGTAGACGTCCAACGGCATCTCGTCCCGGACCGTGACGATCAGGCGCACGGATCCCGGTGCCAGAGGATCGACTGGCACCGCTGTGGGACCGAACGATCCTTCACGGGCCTCGATCTCATCGGCCAGGCGCGCTTGTTGCTCGGCGTCGGCCCGCGCCTGCTCATCGGCGCTCAGCCTCGCTGTCACCGTCGCCGCTGGGCTCGGTGCCGTCGGTGCCGTCGTCGGGTCAGGGCTCACGTCGCCGGTGAACCGTTGTCCGACCTGCACGATCGCGAACAGGCCCACCACCAGCGCTGCCACGATGAGGTACCTGCTCGGCGACCTGTTCATGGCCGGAATCCTGTCAGGCCGATGACACCCCGAACACACCTGTACCGGGCTGACTGGTGGTTCAGTCGTGCGTCAACGCCCCTGATGGACGACTGTCGCACCGCCGATGCGGGGCTGCGTGCGAGAGCGCGACCGCTGCCAGTAGTGCGGGAGGATGTACTTCACGAAGACCGGCAGGCACTCGATGATGTAGCGGCGGAACAGCCGGGTGGGCTCCTGCGCGAGGCGGTAGAACCACTCGATCTTGGCCGCCCGCACCCATCCCGGAGCCATCGTCGCGTTGCCGGTCACCATGTTGACGGCACCGCCGACGTTGACGACGACACCGCGGAAGCCCGCTTTGCGGACCTCCTCGCCGATCATGTCGCCGAAGGGCGGGGTGACCGCGACGATCAGCAGGTCGACGCCGTACTTCTGCAGCTTCTTGGCGACGCGCTTGGGCTTCCAGTCGCGACGGTTGCCGTGATCCCTGAACACGACCTCGAGGCCGGAGCCGTGCAGCTGGCCGCGGAAGTCGAAGCCCGCAGCGCGGTCGGCACCCAGGATGGCGGCCTTGGTGCCCTGGAACTGACGGCCTGCGAGCATCCGCTCGAGGAACTCCGATCCGGTGACCCTGGCCGGATCGATGCCGCGCGACCGCATGAGCGACACGATGGGCCAGCCGTCGGCGGTGATGAAGTCGGCGCGGTCGATCGTGCGGGCGAACTCGTCGGAGCGCGCGGCCAGGGCCAGGTGGTGCAGGTTGACGGTCTGGATGCGCTTGGAGCCGTGATCGAGCACGACGGCGTCGAAGTCCTCGTCGTTGAGGAGGCACTTCTGTGCCATCCGGTCGATCAGCTCTTCGGTGATCACTGCGCAGCCCGCTCTCTCGTCCAGGAAACCTCGCGGCCTCATGGATGGAGAGTGGCTGGGTGCGTCATCATGACGCGGCTACGTGCACCCTCCCGGACGTCGGGAGGGTCACACGGGTCAGACGCTCAGCGACGGCTTGAGCTCGACGATGCGGCTGAGCAGCCCGTTGACGAACGACGGCGACTCGTCGGTCGACAGATCGCTGGCCAGGCCGACCGCCTCGCTGACCGCGACGGCGTCGGGGACGTCGTCGACGTACAGGATCTCGAAGGCCCCGATGCGCAGCAGGTTGCGATCGACCGCCGGCATGCGGTCGAGCGTCCAGTCGTTGGCGTTCTCGGCGATGATCTCGTCGAGCCGGTCACGGTGCGCGACGACGCCCTCGATCAGGAGCACGGCGTACTCGTTGACGGGGTAGTCGCCCTCGGCCTGCCGATCGGCGAGCGTTCCGCCGGTCGGCAGGCTCTGCGCCTCGGACTCGAAGAGGATGTCGAGCGCGCGCTTGCGTGACTTGGTGCGGGCTGACATCAGGACGACACGCGACCGAGGTAGCTGCCGTCGCGCGTGTCGACCTTGATCTTCTCGCCGTTGACGATGAAGAGCGGGACCTGGATCTCCTTGCCGGTCTCGAGACGCGCGGGCTTGGTGCCACCGCTCGAGCGGTCGCCCTGCAGGCCCGGCTCGGTGTACTCGACCAGCAGCTCGACCGAGGCCGGCAGCTCGATGTAGAGCGGCACACCCTCGTGCAGGGCGAGCATCGCGTCCTGGTTGTCGAGCATGTAGTCCTTGGCGTCGCCGACGACGGCCTCCGACACGTTGAGCTGGTCGTACGTCGACTTGTCCATGAAGACGTACGAGTCGCCGTCGTGGTACAGGTACTGGAAGTCGCGCTTGTCGACGTTGGCGGTCTCGATCTTGAGGCCCGCGTTGAACGTCTTGTCGACGGTCTTGCCGCTCATGATGTTCTTGAGCGTGGTCTTGACCATCGCGCCGCCCTTGCCGGGCTTGTGGTGCTGGAACCAGACCACGGACCAGAGCTGCCCGTCGAGGTCGAGGACCATGCCGTTCTTGATGTCGTTCGTGGTGGCCATCAGCCGATCTCCAGGAGGTCTTTGGTCATCGTGGTGAGCACCTCGGGGGCACCCGCGGTCACGAGGACGGTGTCTTCGATGCGCACTCCCCCACGACCCGGCACGTAGATGCCCGGTTCCATCGTGAGGACGGTGCGACTGGACAGTTTACCTGCGTGCGAGGACGCGATGAACGGGTCCTCGTGTATCTCGAGCCCGACGCCGTGCCCGAGGCCCGTCGTGAAGGCGTCGAGCCACCCGGATGCCTCGAGCGACGCCCGTGCCGCGGCGTCGGACGCGCTGACGTCGACGCCGTCGCGGAGCAGGTCGAGGCCTGCCGCCTGGGACGCACGCACCGCGGCGTGCACCTCGCGCTGCCAGTCGTCGGCGCGACCGAGGACGACCGTGCGGGTGCAGTCGGCGTGGTAGCCGTCGACCCGCGCGCCGAAGTCGATCTTGAGCAGGTCGCCGGTCGCGAGCACCCGGTCGGTCGGGTGGTGGTGCGGGACGGCCGTGTGGTCGCCGGTCGCCAGGATCGTCTCGAACGCGATCGCCTCGGCACCCAGCGCGAACATGCGGTTCTCGAGATCGCGCGCGACGTCGCGCTCGGTGCGCCCGACGAGCGGGCCCTCCAGCAGCTGCTCGAGCGCCCGGGTCGAGATGTCGCAGGCGCGGGTCAGCGCGTCGATCTCGTCGGCGTCCTTGACCTCACGGAGACGCTCGACGAGTCGGTCGGTGCCCATCAGGTCGACGTCACCGACCTTGTCGGCGAGCTGGTCGTACCCGTCAACGCTCAGGGTGTGGGTCTCGAGGCCCCAGGCACCGGACGTCATGCGGGTGGCCGCCGTACCGATGAGGTCGCGGCCGATGAGGTGGTCGACGTCGGGCAGCTCGGCGGCGGCCTGGTCGCGGTAGCGGCCGTCGGTCAGGAACACCGGATCGCCCTCGACCGGGACGACCAGTGCGCCGTTGGAGCCCGTGAACCCCGTCAGGTAGCGGACGTTGACGAGGGTCGTGACGAACAGCCCCTCGAGCCCCTCCGCGACGAGGGCCTCGACCAGCGCGGCACGCCGCGTCGCGGCGGTCATGCCGACACGGCCCGGTACGCGTCGTGCAGCAGCGACTCGTCGGGACCCGCCATGATCACGGGCTGCGCGAGCGACTCGAGCACCACGAACCGCAGCTGGTCGCCGCGGGTCTTCTTGTCGAGGCGCATCGTGGTGGCCAGCGCCTCCCACACGCCCGGACGCACGTAGGCGGTCGGCAGGCCCACGAGCTGCAGGATCGAGCGGTGCCGGTCGAGCAGGTCGCGGTCGATCATGCCCGTGCGGTGCGCGAGCTCGGCGACGAAGACCATGCCGACGGAGATCGCCTCGCCGTGACGCACGCGGTAGTGCTCGAAGCGCTCGATCGCGTGGCCGAAGGTGTGGCCGTAGTTGAGCGCCTCGCGGCCGATCGACCCATCGGCTCCCGAGCCGCCCTCGCGCAGGTCGCCGGCGACGGTGCGGGCCTTGACCGCGATGCCCTTGGTGATGAGCTCGGCGACGATCGATGACGTGGGGTCGGCGATCGCCGCCGGAGCGGCCTCGACGAGGTCGAGGATCGACGGATCGGCGATGAACCCGCACTTGACGACCTCGGCCATGCCGCTGCGCAGCTCGCGGGCGGGCAGGCCCTGCAGCACGTCGAGGTCGCACAGCACGCCGACCGGCTCGTGGAACGCGCCGACGAGGTTCTTGCCCTCGGCGGTGTTGATGCCGGTCTTGCCGCCGACGGCCGCGTCGACCATGCCGAGCACCGTGGTGGGCACGTTGACGAACCGCACGCCGCGCAGCCAGCTCGCGGCGACGAAGCCGGCCAGGTCGGTCGTCGCTCCCCCGCCGAGCCCCACGATGACGTCCGACCGCGTGAAGCCCGCCTCGCCCAGGATCTTCCAGCAGAACGTCAGCACGTCGGCGGTCTTGGCCTGCTCGCTGTCGGGCACCTCGATCAGGTGCACCTCGAGGTGGTCCGAGACCAGGGGCTCGCGCAGCCGTGCCGCCTGGGCGGCCATGGACGGCGCGTGGATGATCGCCACTCGCATGACACCCATCCCGAAGCCGACGAGGCCGCGCAGCTGCTCGTGCACGCCGTTGCCGATCACGACGTCGTACGGGCGGTCGGTCGGGACGGTCAGGCGGGTGGTCATGCGGGGTCCTTGATCAGCTGGGCCGCTCGATCGGCCACGGCGGAGGCGTCGAGCGCATCGGTGAGGATCGTGTACGTGGCGACCTCCTCGTAGAGGGGACGTCGCTGGTCCATCAGGATCTTCATGCGGCCGCGGATGTTGCCGAGGAGCAGGGGGCGGTTGCCGTTGACGCCGGCGCGCTGCACGCCTGCGGCGAGACCCACGTCGAGGAACAGCACGCGGTGGTCGGCCAGCAGGGCACGCGTGCGCTCGCTCATGACGGCGCCGCCGCCGACCGCCAGCACCCCGTCGTGCTCGGAGAGGGCCGCGGCGACGGCCTTCTCCTCGAGCTCGCGGAAGTGCGGCTCGCCATGGTCGACGAACAGCTCCTGGATCGTGACGCCCTTGGCCTTCTCGATGTCCTGGTCGGTGTCGCGGAAGTCGACGCCCCAGCGCTCCGCCAGCTCGAGGGCGACGGTCGTCTTGCCAGCGCCCGGCGGCCCGACCAGGACGACGACAGGACTCAACGCAGCCTCAGGTTGGCGAGGTAGGTCTCGACGTTGCGACGGGTCTCCTCGACCGAGTCGCCGCCGAACTTCTCGACCAGGCTGTCGGCCACGACGAGCGCGACCATGGCCTCGGCGACGATGCCGGCGGCCGGCACCGCGCAGACGTCGGAGCGCTGGTGGTGGGCACGCGCCTCCTCACCGGTCTGGACGTCGATCGTGCGCAGGGCACGCGGCACGGTGGCGATGGGCTTCATGGCTGCGCGGACGCGCAGGATCTCGCCGGTCGTCATGCCGCCCTCGGTGCCACCGGCACGGCCGGAGACGCGACGGATGCCGTCGGCGGTCGGCACGATCTCGTCGTGGGCCAGCGACCCACGGGTGCGGGCCAGCTCGAAGCCGTCGCCGATCTCGACGCCCTTGATGGCCTGGATGCCCATCAGCGCCTGTGCGAGGCGGCCGTCGAGGCGCTTGTCCCAGTGCGTGTAGGAGCCGAGGCCCGGCGGCAGGCCCTCGACGACGACCTCGACGACCCCGCCGAGCGTGTCGCCGTCCTTGTGCGCGAGGTCGATCTCGGCGACCATCGCGGCGCTCGTGTCGGCGTCGAAGCAGCGGACCGGATCGGCGTCGAGCGCCTCGACGTCGCCGTGCGACGGGATGACACCGGCCGGCGCGCGGACCGTGCCGAGCTCGACGACGTGCGACACGATCGTCGCGCCCGTGACCTGCTCGATGAACTGCGCCGCGATCTCGCCGAGCGCGACCCGGGCCGCGGTCTCGCGGGCGCTGGCGCGCTCGAGCACCGGGCGTGCCTCCTCGAAGCCGTACTTCTGCATGCCCGCGAGGTCGGCGTGACCCGGACGGGGACGCGTGAGGGGCGCGTTGCGCTTGAGGCCGTCGAGGATCTCGGGGTCGACGGGGTCGGCCGCCATGACCTGGTCCCACTTGGGCCACTCGCTGTTGCCGATGCGCAGGGCGATGGGGCTGCCCATCGTCGTGCCGTGACGCAGCCCGCCCACGATCTCGAGCTCATCGGCCTCGAAGGCCATGCGGGCACCGCGCCCGTAGCCGAGGCGACGCCGCGCGAGGGCCGCCTGGATCTCCTTGCTGGTCACCTGCACGCCAGCCGGCAGCCCTTCGAGGACGGCTACGAGAGCGGGGCCATGGGACTCACCAGCGGTCAACCAACGAAGCATGGGGACGATTCTCCCATGCCACTGCGCTCACGCCGTCACGCGTCCGGGCAGCGCACCCCGGGTGCCGGTCAGCCGTAGAGCGACGGCCCGAACGCAGCCCCGATGACGGCCCCGACGACCATGTAGGGACCGAAGGCGTAGCCGCCGGCGTCGACGATCCTCAACCTCGACAGCACGACGCCGAACACCGCCCCGAGGATGAACCCGCCGTACATCCCGACGAACACCTCGCTCGGCCCGAGCGCGCCCAGCGCGAGGGCCAGGACGCCCGAGAGGCGCACGTCGCCGTAGCCGAACGCGCCGCCGAAGAAGCGGTGGCCGACCCAGTACACGAGCCGGAACACCCCGTAGACCACGACATTGGCGATCAGTGCGCGCCACACCACGCCGACGTCGTCGAGGAGCAGCGCACCCAGCGCCACCAGGACGAGCGTGACGACGTACAGCGGCGCGACGATCCGGTACGGCAGCAGGCGCGTGTGCCAGTCGACGAAGGCCAGCCACGACCCGACACCGGCGAGCACGACCCAGACCGGCACCAGCTCGACGTCGTCGACGCGCCACGCGACGAGACCGGCCATCGCGGCTGCGGCCAGGGCCAGCCCCGCGCGCACGAACCTGAGCTCGGCCAGCACCGCATAGGGCAGCTTGTCGGGATCGGCCATGGGCGGCTCGGGCACCCGCCGCAGCGCCTCGGGGCCGAGGGCACCGACGAGCGCAGCGAGGACAGCGGCGGCGATGACGATGGTCACGGGCCGACCCTAGCGAGTCGGGAGGGCACCGAGGGCCGCGTCGCGCAGCAGCTGTGGAGAGACCTGCTGGCCCGTCATGAGCTCGACCTGCAGCGCCGCCTGGTGGGCGAGGAGGTCGAGCCCCGACACGACCGGCACCCCTGCCTCCTCGGCGGCGTGGCCCAGCGGCGTCGGCCAGGGGTCGTAGACGACGTCGAACACGGCCCGCGCGGCGTCGACCAGCTCGTACGACCTGGCTCCGACTGCGTCGCCCGGCACGGTCGACACGAGCAGGTCGACCCGGTCGATCAGCGGCTCGTCGAACAGGCGGATCGTCACGCCGATGCCCCGGCCCCGCACGACGGCCTCCGCCTCGGCCGCCCGAGTGGCGTCGCGGACGATGAACTCGATCTGCTCGGCGCCCGCCCGAGCGAGGGTCAACGCCATCGAGGCCGCCGTCGCGCCGCCACCCAGGATGCGTGCCGTCACGGGACTGCCGACACCTCGCTCGTGGAGCGCCGCCTCGCCGCCCGGCACGTCGGTGTTGTGGGCAGAGATCATCCCGTCCTCGACGATCAGGGTGTTGGCGACGCCGAGCGTCTCGACGTCGCCGCTGCGCTGGTGGGCGACCGACGCGGCCTCCCGCTTGAGCGGCGCCGTGACCGACAGCCCGCGCACGTCGTCGCCGAGGGCACCGACGAACTGCGCCAGCTCGCCGGCCCGCACCTCGACGGGCTCGTACGACCAGTCGAGCCCCAGGTGCGCGTAGGCGGCGCGGTGCATCGCCGGCGACAAGGAGTGGCTGATCGGAGAGCCGAGGACCGCGCAGATCATCGGCGGGACCGGTTCATCCGCAGACACCATCCGGCGCGGTCTTGCAATACTCCTGCAGCTGGGCGACCGCGCGGTTGTGCTCGGCGAACGTGTCGGAGAAGACCGTCTTGCCCGTCTCGAGGTTGACCGCGACGAAGTAGAGCCAACTGCCGTCGGCCGGGTTGAGCGCCGCCTCGATCGTCTTCTCGCCCGGCGACCCGATCGGACCCGGAGGCAGGCCCTGGTTCTGGTACGTGTTGTACGCCGACTCGGCGTTGCGCTCCTCGGGCGTCGTGAACACGTCGCCCTTGCGGCCGCTGACGTACGACACGGTCGAGTCGAGCTGCAGCGGCATGCCGGCGTCGAGGCGGTTGTAGAGCACGCGGGCGACCTTCGGGTAGTCGTCGTCGTTGTTGGCCTCGTACTCGAGGATGCTGGCCACCGTGAGGATCTGCTCGCCCGTGTAGCCCAGCGCCTTGGCACGGGTGCTGATGTCGAGATCGGTCGCGACGGCGACGGTCTTGGCCGTCATCTGCTGGAGCAGCTGGACCGCCGTCGTGCCCGGCGGCACCTCGTAGGTCGCCGGGAACAGATAGCCCTCCGGGTTGCCCTGTGCCACGGCGGGCAGGTCGAGCTCGGCGGGATCCTTGAGCACCGCCTCCAGGTCGGCCTTGGAGATCTCGGTGTTGGCGGCGATGATGTCGACGACCTGGTCGACGCGCGCCCCCTCGGGGATCGTGACCTTGCCCTCGACGCGATTGCCCTTGTCGATCAACGCCCCGAGCGCCGCGTCGGACGACATCTCCTTGCGCAGCGAGAAGTAGCCGGCCTGGACGCTCATGAAGCGGTTGTCGCTGAGGCTCAGCTGGTAGAAGGCCTCGGCACTCTTGACGACACCGGCCTCCTTCAGGATGGTGGCGATCTGCTGGCCACCGGCGCCGTCGGGGATCTGCACCGTGACCGAGCCGGAGCCCTGGCCCGCGTAGTCCTCGGCGGTCGAGAAGAACCGGTCCTTGACCTTTCCGCCCACCCACACGACGGCGAGCACCAGCACCACCACGACGACCAGGGCCACGATGCGGCGTCCCCACGGCTTGCGCGGCGGCGTCTCGGCGCGTCGACGTCCCGGCCCGGTGGGGCCTGCAGGTTCGTCGGGGCCACCTGTCACCAGGTCGAGTCCGCTGTTGCTCATGCGTTCGTCCCCTCCATGCTTTCGCCGGGGGCTGACCCGCGCGTTCGTTCGGCGTCCAGTGCCGTCTGCAGGATCACGGTAGCGGCAGCCTGGTCGATGATGCTGCGTTTGCCCCGCGCGGAGCGCCCGCTGTGTCGGAGCATCGAGTCGGCCGTGATGGTCGACATGCGCTCGTCGAACAGCCGGATCGGCACGGGATCGATCGCGGTCAGCAGCTCGGCGCAGAACGCGCGGACCTTGCCGGCGGCCGGTCCCTCGCGTCCCGAGAGCCCCATCGGCAGGCCCACGACGCACTCGATCGCCTCGTGCTCCCGCACCAGGTCGGCGAGCCGGGCGATGGCCCTCGGCCCCGCCGGGACGGTCTCGACCGGGGTGGCCAGGATGCCGTCGGGGTCGCTGACCGCGACCCCGATGCGGGCATCGCCGACGTCGACGCCGAGCCGTCGCCCGCGCCTCATCCGGCCAGGACCGCCTCGACGGCCGCGAGAGCCGCGGGAATGCCCGCCACGTCGGTGCCGCCGCCCTGGGCGACATCGGCCTTGCCGCCGCCCTTGCCGCCGATCTGCGCACCGACGACCTTGATCAGGTCGTTGGCCGACAGGCCGCGGTCCTGCGCGGCCTCGTTGAGCGCCACGACGGCGGCCGGCTTGTCGCCGGCGTCTCCGATCACGACCACGACGGCCGGCCGGTCGGCCAGGCGCTTGCGGATGTCGAGCGCGATCGTGCGCACGTCTCCCCCGCCGGCACCCGCCGCGTGGTGGCCGACGTACGCGATGCCGCCGATGTCCTTGGCACTGTTGGCGACGTCTCCTGCCGCACCCAGCAGCTGGGAGGCCTTGATCTTCTCGGCCGCCTTCTCGGCGGCCTTCAGCCGCTCCATCAGGTCGTTGACGCGCGCAGGCACGTCCTCGGGCTGGGTCTTCAGCAGATCGGTCAGCTGGCGGACGACGTCGCGCTCCTTGGCGAGGTACTGGAAGCCCTCGATGCCGACGAGCGCCTCGACGCGGCGGTTGCCGGCGCCGACCGAGCCGTCCGACGTGATGACGACCGTGCCGATCTGGGACGACCGGTCGACGTGCGTGCCGCCGCACAGCTCGCGCGACCAGGGGCCGCCGATCTCGACGACGCGCACGTCCTCGCCATACGTCTCGCCGAACAGCGCCAGCGCACCCCACTCGCGTGCCTCCGCGAGCGACATGGTCTGGGCCGTGACGGGCAGGTCGGCGCGCAGGGCGCGGTTGGACGCCTCCTCGACCCCGTGCAGCTGGTCGGGCGACAGTCCGCCGCTCCAGCCGTAGTCGAGCCGCAGGTAGCCCGGACGGTTGTAGGAGCCGGCCTGCAGGGCCGTGGGTCCGAGCACCTCGCGCAGCGCAGCGTGGACGACGTGCGTGCCCGAGTGCGCCTGGCGGGCACCGAGGCGCCACTCGGGATCGACGGCAGCCTCGACGGTCTCGTCGAGAGTCAGCTCGCCGTCGAGCACGCGCACCTGGTGGACGACCAGCCCACGCACGGGGCGCTGGACGTCGAGCACCTCGGCCCGGCCGCCGTCCCAGACCAGGTGGCCGGCATCGGCGTTCTGACCGCCCGACTCGGCGTAGAACGGCGTGCGGTCGAGCACGACCTCGCCGATCGAGCCGGCCGCAATGGTCGGGACGGCTCCGCCGCCGCCGATCAGCGCGAGCACGCGGGACTCGGTCGTCAGGGTCGTGTAGGCCTGCCAGTCGGTCGGGCCATTGGCGTCGAGCGCCGCACGGTAGACCGTCGTGTCGGCGTGGTTGCCCTTCTTGGACTTGGCGTCCGCCTTGGCGCGCGAGCGCTGCTCGGCCATGAGAGCCCGGAACCCGTCCTCGTCGACGCTGAGCCCCTGCTCGGCCGCCATCTCGAGGGTGATGTCGATCGGGAAGCCGTACGTGTCGTGCAGGGTGAAGGCGGCCTCGCCCGACAGGCCCGAACCGCCCTGCTCCTTGACCTTGACCGCGGCGCTCTCGAAGATCTGCGTGCCCTTGCCGAGGGTCTGGCGGAACGCCTCCTCCTCGGCGTAGGCGATCTGCTCGATCCGCGGGAAGTCGGCCTCGAGCTCGGGGTAGGACGCCTTCATGCGCTCGAGGCTGACCGGCAGCAGCAGCGGCAGCGCCGGGTCGTCGAAGCCCAGCAGTCGCATCGACCGCACGGCACGGCGCAGCAGGCGGCGCAGGACGTAGCCGCGGGCCTCGTTGCCCGGCGTGACGCCGTCGCCCATCAGCATCAGGCCGCTGCGGACGTGGTCGGCGATGACGCGGAACCGCACGTCGTCGGTGTGGTCCTTGCCGTAGACGCGGCCCGAGACCTCGGACGCCTTCTCGATGACCGGGAAGACCTCGTCGATCTCGTAGAGGTTGCCCTTGCCCTGCAGCAGGTACGCGACGCGCTCGAGGCCCATACCGGTGTCGATGTTCTTGTTCGGCAGCTCGCCGATGACGTCGAACTGGTCCTTGGCGCGGACGTTGGCGATCTCCTCCTGCATGAACACGAGGTTCCAGATCTCCAGGAAGCGGTCCTCGTCGACGACCGGGCCGCCGTCGGGGCCGAACTCGGGGCCGCGGTCGACGTAGATCTCGCTGCAGGGGCCGCCTGGGCCCGGCACGCCCATGTGCCAGTAGTTGTCGAGCAGTCCGCGGTCCTGGATGCGCTCGTCGGGCAGGCCCGCGACGCGCTTCCAGATCGCGCGTGACTCCTGGTCGCTGTGCAGCACCGTGACCCAGATCTTGTCGGCGTCGATGCCGAGGCCGCCGTCAGCGACCGAGCCCGTGATGAGCGACCAGGCGTGGCTGATCGCGCCTTCCTTGAAGTAGTCGCCGAACGAGAAGTTGCCGTTCATCTGGAAGAACGTGCCGTGCCGCGTGGTCTTGCCGACCTCCTCGATGTCGAGGGTGCGCACACACTTCTGGACGCTCGTCGCGGTGTGCCACGGCGGCGTCTCCTGGCCGAGGAAGTAGGGCTTGAACGGCACCATGCCGGCGTTGACGAACAACAGGTTGGGATCGTCGAACAGCAGCGGTGCCGAAGGCACCACGGTGTGGCCCGCCTGCTCGAAGTGGTCGAGGAATCGGCGGCGGATCTCCGCAGTGTGCATCAGTGGTCCCTCATGTCAGGTGGTGTCAGCTCTGGTGGATCGGTGTGGTCGGTGAGGTCGAGGTGGGCCGGGCCGGCGTCGGACACGAGCCTGCGGGCGATCTCGCGCTCGCGGGTCTGCATGCCGTCGCGGATCTCGGCGTTGAGCTCGCGCCAGCCGACGCCGAGGGCCGAGGCCTGGTCGACGACGCCCGGTGCGGACAGACGGTAGGCCGCCCGGCGTGCCTTGACGGTCGTGTAGACACCCGCCGCCGAGCCGGCGACGAACCAGACGATGCGCGACCTCACGAGCCCAGCCACTGGTCGGACGGTGCGGTGGGCCTGGCGGCGCGCACCGCTCGACGTCCGGCCTGCAGCCGCTCGCGGCGACGGCGACGGTACTCGCGCCGCATCAGCGCGGAGATGCGGTCGCGGCTCTCGGCGCGCAGCGCGTGGGCCACGCCGTGGGCGACGATCGACAGACGGACTCCCGGACGCCCGAGCACGGTCTGGACGACCTGCTGCTGGGTGGGAGGGACGACGAGACGTCCCTCGACGACCCGCGGCTCGAGCTCGGGTGGCATCGGGCGCGGCGCGGGTGCCGCGTCGCGCAGCACGACGTCGGCACGGGGACGCGGATCGGCCGACGCGATCGCCGTGTCGTCCTGCTCCTGCCGCGGGAGGCGGCGCACGGCGCTGACGGCGACGACGGCAGCACCGATGGCCACCACGGCCAGCACCGCGGTCGCCACGAGCATCCAGACCTCCGCCGACATGACGTCGAGCCTATCGCGGCGACGGGCACGGGGACCGGTTGGCCGGGCGGCTCAGCGGTCGCGCAGGATCGAGCGGATCATCGCCAGTCGCTCACCGACGCGCGCCTCGAAGCCGTGCTCGCTCGGCTCGTAGTAGATCGTGCCGTCGACGTCGTCAGGCGCGTACTGCTGGCCCACGACGCCGCGGACGTCATTGTGCGGGTAGCGGTAGTCGTGCCCGTGACCGAGCTTCTTGGCACCCGCGTAGTGGGCGTCGCGCAGGGCCGGCGGCACCGTGCCGACCTTGCCGGCCCGCACATCGGCCATCGCGGCGTCGATCGCGGTGATGACCGCGTTCGACTTGGGCGCGGCCGCGAGGTGGATGACGGCCTGCGCCAGCGGGATGCGCGCCTCGGGGAACCCGATCATCGCGACCGCCTGGGCCGTCGCGGTGGCCAGCGGCAGCGCCGTCGGATCGGCCATGCCGATGTCCTCGCTCGCGTGGATCATGAGGCGGCGGGCAATGAAGCGGGGGTCCTCCCCCGCCTCGATCATCCGGGCCAGGTAGTGCAGGGCCGCGTCGACGTCCGATCCGCGGATCGACTTGATGAAGGCGCTGATGACGTCGTAGTGCTGGTCGCCCTGCCGGTCGTAGCGGACGGCGGCCTTGTCGACGGCCAGCGCGGCGTCCTCGACGTCGATCTCGGCCTTGCCCTGCGTCGTCGCCGCGCCCGCGGCGGCCTCGAGATAGGTCAGCACCCGACGTCCGTCGCCCCCGGCGAGCCGCACGAGGTGGCTCCTGGCCTCGTCCGTCAGCGTGACGACGCCTGCGAGACCGCGCTCGTCGGTGAGCGCCCGGTCGACCAGCACGCCGATGTCGTCATCGGTGAGGCTCTCGAGCGTCAGGAGCAGGCTGCGGCTCAGCAACGGGGAGATCACGCTGAAGTGAGGGTTCTCGGTGGTCGCCGCGACCAGCGAGACCCACCGGTTCTCGACGCCGGGCAGCAGGGCGTCCTGCTGCGACTTGCTGAACCGGTGCACCTCGTCGACGAACAGGACCGTCTCGACGCCCGTCTGGGCCAGCGCGCGCCGCGCACCCGCGATGGTCTCGCGGACCTCCTTGACGCCGGCCGACACCGCGGACACCTCGACGAAGCGGCGATCGGTGTGCGAGCTCAGCAGGCTCGCGATCGTGGTCTTGCCGGTGCCCGGCGGACCCCACAGCAGGATCGTCAGGGGCTGGTTGCCGTCGATCATCTGCCGCAGGGGCGAGCCCGGGGCCAGCAGGTGCTGCTGGCCGACGAGCTCGTCGAGGCTGCGCGGACGCATCCGCACCGCCAGGGGTGCCGACGAATGCGTGTTTCCGCTGAGGCTGCCCGACCCCGATCCGGTCGACGCGACGGGATCGGGGATGTCGAACAACCCGTCAGAGCTCATGCCCCGACCCTATCCGTCCCGCCCTCCGCGGTTTCCCAGGTGAACCCCGGAAGCTTCCGGGGTTCGGGCGCCGTTTTCGGGGTGACGCAGAAAACTGGCACCGCACCCCGGATGCAACCGGGGTGCGGTGCCAGTTCCCCAGGTTCACCTGGGAACCCGCGGGCGGCGGACCGACGGCACTCAGCCGTCGGCGCTGACGCTCCCGTCCGGCGACTCGACCGTCGCGGGCTTCGGCTTGGCGTCGACGCCCGCGTCGCGGCGCTGCTCGGGCGTGATCGGCGCGGGCGCGGCCGTCAGCGGGTCGTAGCCGCCGCCCGACTTCGGGAACGCGATGACCTCGCGGATCGAGTCGGCACCTGCGAGCATCGCGCAGATGCGGTCCATGCCGACAGCGATGCCGCCGTGCGGGGGCGCGCCGAACGTGAAGGCGTCGAGCAGGAAGCCGAACTTCTCCTGCGCCTCCTCCTCGCCGATGCCCATCAACGCGAACACGCGCTTCTGCACGTCCTCGCGGTGGATACGGATCGACCCGCCGCCGAGCTCGCTGCCGTTGCAGACGATGTCGTACGCCCACGCCAAGGCGTTGCCGGGATCGGCGTCGAAGCCGTCGATGTCCTGGGGCGAGGTGAACGCGTGGTGCACGGCCGTCCAGGCACCGGCACCGACAGCCACGTCACCGGAGGCCACGGCGTCGCCGGACGGCTCGAGCAACGGTGCGTCGACGACCCACACGAACTCCCAGGCGTCCTGGTCGATCAGACCGCAGCGCTCGCCGATCTCGAGGCGGGCGGCACCCAGCAGGCCACGGGTCGACTTGGTCGCGCCGGCACCGAAGAAGATGCAGTCGCCGGGCTTGGCGCCGACGTGGTCGGCCAGGCCCTCACGCTCGGCGTCGGTGAGGTTCTTGGCGACAGGACCGCCGAGCTCGCCGTCGTCGCTGATCGTGACGTACGCCAGGCCCTTCGCACCGCGCTGCTTGGCCCACTCCTGCCACGCGTCGAACTGGCGACGCGGCTGCGACGCCCCACCGGGCATGACCACGGCACCGACGTACTCGGCCTGGAAGACCCGGAACGTCGTGTCCTTGAAGTAGTCGGTGCACTCGACGAGCTCCTGGCCCATCCGCAGGTCGGGCTTGTCGGACCCGAACCGGCGCATCGCCTCGGCGTACGTCATGTGCGGGATCGGCGTCGGGATGTCGTAGCCGACGAGGGCCCACATCCGCTTCAGGATGTCCTCCATCAGCGCGAGCACGTCGGCCTGGTCGACGAAGCTCATCTCGATGTCGAGCTGCGTGAACTCGGGCTGGCGGTCGGCGCGGAAGTCTTCGTCGCGGTAGCAGCGCGCGATCTGGTAGTACCGCTCCATGCCACCGACCATCAAGAGCTGCTTGAACAGCTGGGGGCTCTGGGGCAGGGCGTACCAGCTGCCCGGACGCAGGCGCGCCGGCACCAGGAAGTCACGGGCGCCCTCGGGCGTCGAGCGGGTCAGCGTCGGCGTCTCGATCTCGACGAAGTCGCGGTCCTCCAGCACCGAGCGGGCCGCGGCGTTGACCTTGCTGCGCAGGCGGATCGCGGCGGCGGGACCGCTGCGACGCAGGTCGAGGTAGCGGTACTTGAGGCGGGCCTCCTCGCCGACGGAGCCGGCCGAGGACGAACCGGCGTCGTCGATGGGGAACGGCAGCGGAGCCGCGGCGCTGAGGATCTCGACGTCGTCCGCGACGACCTCGATGTCGCCCGTGGGGATGCCGGCGTTCTCGTTGCCGGCGGGACGCTGCTGCACCGTGCCGACGATCTTGAGGCAGTACTCGGCACGCAGCTGGTGGGCCACGTCCTCGCGCACGACGACCTGGACGACACCGGAGGCCTCGCGCAGGTCGATGAAGGCGACGCCACCGTGGTCTCGACGGCGCGCGACCCATCCGGCGAGCGTCACCTGCTGACCGATGTGCTCGGTGCGCAGGCTTCCGGCGTCATGGGTGCGGATCACGAGAGTTGCTCCTTGGGGAGGATCGTCGGGGTGAGGTCGGAGGTGGGAGGCGACCACGTGTCGGGGCTGGCCTCGACCTGGTCGCCGGAGCGGATGTCCTTGACCGAGGTCGGCGGGAACCAGACGTACGGTATGCCACGCTTCTCGGCGTACTGGATCTGCTTGCCGAAGCGGTCGGCCTTGGCGGCGACCTCGGTGGGGATGCCGCGGGCGCGCAGCTGCTGGGCGATCGCGGTGCTGTCGGCGCGGGAGTCCTCGTCGTCGACCGCGACCAGCACGGCGGACGGCACCGACCGGGACGCTGACAGGGCCAGCGGGACGAGCAGGCGCGAGACGCCCAGCGAGATGCCGACGCCGGGATACGTCGAGCGACGGTCCTTGGCCAGCTCGTCGTAGCGTCCGCCCGAGCAGATCGAGCCGAGGTGCTCCCAGCCCTCGAGGCGAGTCTCGAACACCGTGCCGGTGTAGTAGTCGAGCCCGCGCGCGATGCGCAGGTCGGCGGTGACGACGACGCCGTCGACGCCCGAGGCACCATCGACGACCTGGGCGAGCTCGGCAACGCCCTCTGCCAGCAGCTCGTGCTCGACGCCCAGTGCCTCGACGCGCCCGACGAACGACGTGTCGGTCGTGACGATCTCGGCCAGGGCGAGGACGCGGTCGGCCTGCGAGGCGTCGAGACCCTGCTCGACCAGCAGCTCGTGGATGCGCTCGGCCGGCACCTTGTCGAGCTTGTCGACGACCTGCATGACCGCGACCGGATCGGTGATGCCGAGACCCAGGTAGAAGCCCTCGAGGATCTTGCGGTTGCTGATCTGCAGCGTCGCCGTGGGGATCGGCAGGCCGGCCAGCGCCTCGGCCATGACCCGGGCGACCTCGACGTCGAAGTGGAAGGGCAGGACGTCGCGGGCCACGATGTCGATGTCGGCCTGCGTGAACTCGCGGAACCGTCCCTGCTGGGGACGTTCGCCGCGCCACACCTTCTGGATCTGCCAGCGGCGGAACGGGAAGTCGAGCTTGCCGGCGTTCTCGAGCACGTAGCGGGCGAACGGGACCGTCAGGTCGTAGTGCAGCGCCAGCTCGGCCGGCTCGTCGTCCGCGGCGGCCAGCCGCTTGACGGCGTAGACCTCCTTGTCGATCTCGCCCTTGCGCAGCAGGACGTCCAGCGGCTCGACGGCCCGCGTCTCGATGTTGGCGAAGCCGTGCAGCTCGAACGTGCGGCGCAGGTGGTCGAGCACCTGCTGCTCGACGATGCGCTCGCTCGGGAGGAACTCCGGGAACCCGGAGAGCTTCTTGCTCATGACGCGACCTCGGCCAGGAACGGGTTGGTCGCGCGCTCGCGGCCGATCGACGTCTGGCCGCCGTGTCCGGGCAGCACCACGACGTCGTCGGCGAGCGGGAGGACGCGATCGCGCAGGCTCTGCTGCATCTCGGCGTGGGAGCCGCCCGTGAGGTCGGTGCGGCCGATCGAGCCGGCGAACAGGAAGTCGCCCGAGAACATGACCTGCGAGACGTCCTCGGGTCCGTCGTAGTCGACGCGATAGAACACGGTGCCGGGCGTGTGTCCGGGCACGTGGTCGACCGTGAACGTCAGGCCGTCGACCTCGATCTCGGCCCCGTCGACGGCGTCGCGCACGTCGGCGGGCTCGGTGAAGTCGGGCAGGTCGGTCATGCCGAGCTGGGAGCGCAGCATCGCGGCCGACTGGCCGGAGATCGCCGCCATCGGATCGCTCAGCAGGTGACGGTCGGCGGGGTGGATCCAGACGGGGCACCCGAACTCGGCTGCGACGTCCTGCGCGTTCCACATGTGGTCGAAGTGGCCGTGGGTGATGAGCACCGCGACGGGCCGCAGGTTGTGCTCGGCGACGACCTGTCGGATGCCCTCGATCGAGTCCATCCCGGGGTCGACGATCGCGCATCCGGCACCCGGGCCGCGTGACACGAAATAGCAGTTCGCCTGCAGCGGACCGGCCGGAAAAGACGTGAGAAGCACGTCCGACAGGGTACGCGAGGCGGGCGGGCGCACTCCACGCAGTCGTCGCCCTAGACTGTCGCCCATGAGTTCTGCGCCCACGAACCCCTGGGGTCGTGTAGATGACGACGGCAACGTCTACGTCAAGACCACCGACGGCGAACGACTGATAGGCCAGTGGCCCGGGGGCGACCCCGCCGAGGCGATGGCGTTGTACGTACGTCGCTTCGAGGGTCTCGAGACCGAGGTGGGGCTGCTCGAGGCGCGGCTCAAGGGCGGCACGGTCTCCCCCGACGACGCCGCGAAGGCCATGACGAAGGTACGCGCCCAGCTCGTCGACGCCCAGGCGATGGGCGATCTCGACTCGCTGGTCACGCGACTCGACGCTCTGCAGCCCGCGATCGACGAGCAGCGCGAGCAGCGCAAGATCGAGCGCGCGGCCAAGGTTGCCGAGGCACAGACCGAGAAGACCCGCATCGCCGGCGAGGCCGAGAAGATCGCCGCCGGATCCGACTGGAAGAGCGGCGCCGACAAGCTGCGCGCCCTGCTCGACGAGTGGAAGGCGCTGCCGCGGCTCAGCAAGTCGGCCGACGACGAGCTGTGGCACCGGTTCAGCTCGGCGCGCACGACGTACACCCGTCGCCGCAAGAGCCACTTCGGTGAGCAGTCGACGCTCCGTGACGCCGCGAAGGTCGTCAAGGAGAAGCTCATCGCCGAGGCCGAGGCGCTCTCGACGTCCACCGAGTGGGGTCCGACGGCCGGCAAGTACCGCGATCTCATGACGGAGTGGAAGAAGGCCGGCTCGGCCCCCCGCAACGTCGAGGACAAGCTCTGGAAGCGGTTCCGCGCCGCGCAGGACGTGTTCTTCGAGGCGCGCGACGAGGCCAACACGGCTCTCGACGCCGAGTACGAGGTCAACGCCGACAAGAAGCTCGAGATCCTGGCCGACGCCGAGAAGCTCCTGCCGATCACGAACGTCGACGCCGCCCGCAAGGCGTGGCTCGACATCGCCGACCGCTGGGAGGCTGCCGGCAAGGTGCCCCGGGCCAAGATCGCCGAGTTCGAGGCGCGCATCCGCAAGGTCGAGCAGGCCGTCAAGGACGCGACCGACAGCGTCTGGAAGAAGACCGACCCCGAGAAGTCGGCCCGCGCCGACGACATGATCGGCAAGCTCCAGCGCGCGATCGACGAGGTGCAGGCCAAGCTCACCGCCGCCGAGGCCAAGGGCGACGCCAAGAAGGCCAAGGACCTGCAGAAGGACCTCGAGTCCAAGCAAGCCTTCCTGGAGATGGCCAAGAAGGCCCAAGCCGACTTCTCCTGACGCTGACGCGTGGGTTCCGCCCCGCTGACGCGTGGGTTGCGCCCCGCTGACGCGTGGCCTGTGGACGGACGGTTCGACGCCGGCTCCGGGCAGGCACTTGGATCGGTGGCGTGACTGAGCTCGTCAACGACGGATATCCGTTCACCGTGCCGCAGGGTCGCGATCTCGGGCTCGACCCGAAGCGCCTGCGATCCATGTACGCGCTCGGCACCCTCCGCCGAGAGTTTCGCGGCGTGTACGTCGACGCGCGCGTCCCCGACTCCCGCCGGGGCCGCATGCGCGCCTTGCGCCTCGTGACTCCCGCGAACGCGGTCGTCTGCGACGAGACCGCCGCGTGGGTCATGGGCCTGGACGTCTTCGCGCCCGGCGACCGCCACGACTTCACCCCCGCCATGGTGCTCCAGCACGGCGGCTCGCGCATCGTCCGACCTGGGAGCCGCGGCAGGCAGGCCATCCTGCGCTCCGAGGACGTCGACTTCGTCGAAGGCATCCACCTGACCACGCCGCTGCGGACGGTCTCGGACCTTCTCCGCTCGATGTACCGACCGTACGCACTCGCCGCGGCGGACGCCTTCGCCGCGGCCGGGCTCGTTCGCCCGCCCGAGGTCGTCGACTACGTCGCCCGTCTCAACGGATATCGCGGCATCGTGCAGGCCCGGAGCCTGGCGGCTGTCATCGAGCCCAAGACCCAGTCCCCCGGCGAGTCGTGGCAGCGGCTTCGGATGATCGACGCGGGCTTCCCCCTGCCCGAGGCGCAGCACGAGGTGGTCGACGACTTCGGGCGAACCTTCTTCATCGACCTGTCGTACCCGGAGCGCCTCATCGGCAGCGAGTTCGACGGTCGGGAGTTCCACACCGATGCCGGCCACCGGCAGCACGACGACGACCGGCGCGGGTACCTCACCGACGTGTACGGATGGCGATGGATCAATGGCACGCGAAGTCGGATCTTCGGAACAGACACCTCGTTCGAGGACGAGCTGGGCACGGCGCTCGGCATGACGCCCTTGGCCCGCCGCTGGGGACATCGCGGCTGAGCGGGGCGCAAACAGGCTCTTCCCAGATGAGGGTGTAGGTCGGCCGGGCGCGTCGGTCCGCAGATAGACGTCGAGGTCTCCCGACGATGGAGGTTCCTACGCCATCCATCCGAAAGACCTCGACGTGACCGACGCTACCCCGCCGGCCGGCCTCGGCCGCCCTGACCTGACCGCCTTCGCGTCTCATCCCAATCGACCCTGATCGGGTCTGCTGACCCCCTCGACGAGAACGCAGCGACATCACAGCCACCCAACCCCGACCGGCCGGGAAGCCGGGGCACGTCACATGCCCTGTGCTGCGGGCGTGTCGAGTGGGTCGTCCAGGGGCGACGCAGGAGCGTCGACGCGACGTGCTGAGAGGTGGTTCCAACCGGGCGCTAGGACACCGGCTACAGGCATGGCGATAGGTCAGGAACGGCGTCGCTCCCTGCGCAGGAGGGAGCGCAGGGTCTCGGCGTTCGCGTAGCCGACC
This sequence comes from Aeromicrobium fastidiosum, assembly GCF_017876595.1. Taxonomy (NCBI): domain Bacteria; kingdom Bacillati; phylum Actinomycetota; class Actinomycetes; order Propionibacteriales; family Nocardioidaceae; genus Aeromicrobium; species Aeromicrobium fastidiosum. The sequence continues at coordinate 3,100,748 of NZ_JAGIOG010000001.1, forward strand.
CGTAGCGCGATCTCGGCGGAGGTGAGGTCCGTGGTTGCTGAGAGGTGCCGAGCTCGTTCGATGCGAAGCCGTTGGACGAAGCCGAGCGGAGTGAGGTTGAGCGCCGCACGGACTCGTCGTTCGAGGGTGCGCCGGCTGGTGCCGAGCGACTGCGCGACGAAGGCGACGTTGAACGGTTCGTCCAGGCGGGCGCGCACGAAGCGTTCGAACTCGACGACGATCGGGTCCTCGTGCCGGAGATGTTCGTAGGCGACGAAGGCCGCCTGCGACGGACGCTCGTCGATGATGAGGAGCTTGGCGACATGTTGGGCCAGGTCGGGGCTGATCGATCGCACGAGTGAGAGCGCGAGGTCGATGTGGGCGAACGCGGCGCCGGCGGTGACGAGGTTCCCGTCCACGACGACCATGGTGTCGAGATCGAGGGCGACGGTCGGATAGCGCTTCAGGAACTCCGGCCCCAGGAACCAGCTGGTCGTCGCCCGCCGATGATGCATCCGTCCGGTCTCGGCGACGGCGAACACGCCGGTGCACGCCGCGGCGATCCGGGTGGTCGCGTCGTCGAGGCGCCCGAGCGAGGCGATGACCGAACGAGCATCTCGGCTCTGGAGGGCGTCGTTGGTAGCGGCGGCCGTGAGGGTTCCAAGCGCAGGGACGACGACCACGTCGAACTCTCCGGACTCCGACAGCGGGTGGTCAACCGACAGGGTCATCGATGCCGTCGTGGTCACTCGCCGTTTCGGTCCGAGGATGGCGAGTTCGATCGGGTCGATCCGCGGGTCGATATCGCCGCGGGCTCCGTCGGCCACCCGCACGATGTCGATGACCGACGCGACAGCCGAACCGAAGCAGCCGTCGATCGCGATCAGTCCGATACGCATGGCGCGAACAATAGCAATACTGTCGTATACGCCACTCCCCATCGGCCCTCGCTCGTCATACGCTGAACTCGCCCCACGAAGAACCCCGACTTCAAGGAGAACCCCTCATGTCCACACCCGCATCACTTCCGTATGCCTTCGTCGCCAAGATCGTCGCGGCCGATGGACAGCACGACGCGCTCGCCGATCTGCTCGCCGGCGCTGTCGCACTCGCCAACGAAGAAGTGGGAACGATTGTCTGGTTCGCGGCTAGAACCCACGCCGACACCTTTTGGATCTTCGATGCATTCCCCGACGAGGCCGCTCGCGACGCCCACGCCAACGGCGCCATCGTCGCAGCCCTGATGGCCAACCAGCACCTCCTCGGCGCAGCACCCGAGATCCTGGCGGCCGACGTCCTCGCGTCCAAGCTCCCGTAGTCCGCCAACGCACGAGACGATCGCGCCCCGCCGAGCCGTCGGACCCGACCGCCTCGACACCCGCACCACGTTGACGATCCCCGACGGGCCGATCACGAGGGGGCCAGGCAACACCAGGCGCAAGCCTGGAGCGGCACTGGTTCACCGGTGGTCATCGAGAGAGCCAGCGCGGTTCCGTGGCAGCGCAACTGTGTCAACTTGCCCTCCGTCCCGCTAGGCGCCGTGGGCGGGTCTTGGTTGCGATCCGTTGCCGTGACGGGAGACGCGTTGCGCGTCGCAGCGATGACGGGTCGTTGGCGTTGCGTTCGTGCGCGTCGCCCGTGCGGCATGGAACATCTCGCTGCGCACACACCGGTCGCTGCGCCGACGCACCGTTGACACCTCGCACGTCCAGGTCGCGACACAACGCCACGCCGCGTTGCCGAGCGGAGCGAGGCCTATCAGCACACGGACAGGATGCCGGCCGCGAGCGCTCAGCCGGCGAGGGGTCCGTCGCAGAGGAGAGCGACGTCGGTGTCGGGCAGAGCCGTGAGGCCAGCGCATCGCGCGACCACCAGAACCGAACCGCCCCTGCCCTGCGTTTCCGGAGGTCAGGGGCTGTTCGCCAGAGCCGCCTGCCGGAATCGAACCGACGACCTAATCACGTCGGCTTTGCGTCTATCGCTTGATGCGCCCACTGGGCGAACGAGCCGCTGACCTGCGCACACGCCGAGAGTGGGGGGCGCTGCCATCCGGCGGTGACCGACGACGACCGACCAGTACCGACCGTTTCACCGGAGCTTGCGGCGGCGGCGAAGCCGAGCAAGCTCCATTCTTTTAGCTCACCGCGCCCTCCTCCTAGCCGGTCCCGTCGTCGTCGAAGACGTTTCAGGGGTCTTCCCAGATGACGGTGTAGGTCGGCCGGGCGCGTCGGTCCGCAGATAGACGTCGAGGTCTCCCGACGACGGAGGTTCCTACGCCATCCATCCGAAAGACCTCGACGTGTCCGACGCTACCCCGCCGGCCGGCCTCGGCCGCCCTGACCTGACCGCCTTCGCTCGACTCGACGGCCTCGGTCTGAGCGTGACCGGGCAACGACTTGAACCGGATCGTGCGGTCCTCGCGTGCCGCGTGGTGGAACCAGATCACTGGTGCCGACGGTGCGGCAGCGAAGGCGCTGCTCGTGACACCGTGATCCGGCGGTTGGCCCACGAGCCGCTGGGCTGGCGACCGACCGTGCTGGAAGTTGTAGTGCGCCGCTACCGCTGTGCCGACTGCGGACACGTGTGGCGCCAAGACACCAGCGCCGCGGCGGAGCCACGCGCGAAGCTCTCGCGCACCGGGCTGCGGTGGGCGCTGGAAGGGATCGTGGTCGCACACCTCACCGTCGCCCGTGTCGCCGAGGGACTCGGGGTCGCGTGGGACACCGCCAACAACGCGGTCCTGGCCGAAGGCAAGCGGCTGCTGATCAACGACCCCACGCGGTTCGAGGGCGTGAAGGTCATTGGCGTCGATGAGCACGTCTGGCGCCACACCAGGCGTGGCGACAAGTACGTCACCGTGATCATCGACCTCACCCCGGTCCGCGATGGCGCCGGCCCAGCAAGGCTGCTGGACATGGTCGAGGGCCGGTCGAAGGCGGCGTTCAAGACCTGGCTCGCCGACCGCGACGACGCCTTCCGTGACGCGGTCACGGTGATGGATCCCTTCCACGTCGTGCGCTTGGCCGGTGACGCCCTCGACAGGTGCCGGCGCCGGGTCCAACTCGCGATCCACGGGCACCGTGGGTTCAGGGACGACCCGCTCTACAAGTCGCGGCGCACGCTGCACACCGGCGCGGACCTGCTCACCGACAAGCAGAGCGACAGGCTACGCGCGCTGTTCGTTGATGACGCTCACGTCGAGGTCGAGGCGAACTGGGGTGTCTACCAGCGCATGATCGCCGCCTATCGCCACGAGGACCGGCAACGTGGCCGCGAGCTCGTGGAGAAGCTGAGCACCGACCTCAGCGCCGGCGTCCCCAAGGTGCTCACCGAGCTCACCACCCTGGGCCGGACCCTGAAGAAGCGAGCCGCTGACGTGCTCGCCTACTTCGAACGACCCGGCACCAGCAACGGGCCGACCGAGGCGCTCAACGGACGGCTCGAACACCTGCGCGGCTCCGCACTCGGGTTTCGCAACCTGACCAACTACATCGCCCGAAGCCTGCTCGAGACCGGCGGCTTCAGACCCCAACTTCTACACCCCCGATTGGGATGAGCCCGCAAACCACGTGTCAGCGGGGCGCAAACCACGCGTCAGCGGGGCGGAACCCACGCGTCAGCGGGGCGGAACCCACGCGTCAGCGTTATTGGGTGAGGCGGTAGACGTCGAAGACGCCCTCGACGGTGCGGACGGCCGACAGCACGTGGCCCAGGTGCTTGGGATCGGCCATCTCGAAGGTGAACTTCGACTTGGCGACGCGGTCGCGTCCGGTCGACAGCGACGCCGACAGGATGTTGACGTGCTGGTCGGAGATGACCCGGGTGATGTCGCTGAGCAGCCGCGGACGATCGAGGCCCTCGACCTGCACCGCCACCAGGAACGTGCTCTTGCCGGTCGGTGCCCACCGCACCTGCACGAGGCGCTCCGGCTGACTCCGCAGGGCGAGCAGGTTGACGCAGTCGGTGCGGTGCACCGAGACCCCGGCACCGCGCGTGACGAAGCCCTCGATGTCATCGCCCGGCACCGGGGTGCAGCATCGCGCGAGCTTGATCATGACGTCGCCGTCGAGGCCCTCGACGATGACGCCGGCGTCGCGGTTCTCGGAGCGGGGACGCTGCCGGCCGATGCCCGGGAGCGTCGTGGCCTCGGCGAGGTCCTCCTGCGCGCCCTCACGTCCGCCTGCGAGGTCGATGACGCGCTCGACGACGCTCTGGGGCCCGACGTTGCCCTCGCCGACGGCCGCGTACAGCATCGAGACGTCGGGCAGGTGCAGCTCCTGCGCGACGGTGGACAGCGTCTCGTGCTTGAAGAGCCGGTGCAGCGGCAGGCCCTCCTTACGCATCTGCTTGGCGATGAGGTCCTTGCCTCGCTCGATGGCCTCCTCGCGCCGCTCCTTGGTGAACCACTGGCGGATCTTGTTGCGTGCCCGGGGGCTGGCGACGAACTCGAGCCAGTCGCGGCTCGGGCCGGCGTCGGCAGACTTGGAGGTGAACACCTCGACGACGTCGCCGCTCTCGAGCGTCGACTCCAGCGAGACCAGGCGCCCGTTGACGCGGGCCCCGATGCACGCGTGGCCCACCTCGGTGTGCACGGCGTAGGCGAAGTCGACGGGCGTCGCGTCGGCCGGCAGCTGGATGAGGTCGCCGCGAGGCGTGTAGGCGTAGACGCCCGCGTTGTTGATCTCGAAGCGCAGAGAGTCGAGGAAGTCGACCGAGTCCTCGGTCTCGGACTGCCAGTCGAGCACCTCGCGCAGCCACAGCATGTCGTTGCCGTCGGAGCTCTGGCCGTCCTTCGCGCCGGCGGACGCGTCCTCCTTGTACTTCCAGTGCGCCGCGACACCGTACTCGGCACGACGGTGCATCGCGTACGTGCGGATCTGCAGCTCGACGGGCTTGCCCTGCGGGCCTATGACTGTCGTGTGCAACGACTGGTACATGTTGAACTTCGGGACGGAGATGTAGTCCTTGAAGCGTCCGGGGATCGGGTTCCAGCGGGCGTGCAGGACGCCCAGGACGCCATAGCAGTCGGCCACCGAGTCGACGAGGATGCGCACGCCGACCAGGTCGAAGATCTCGGAGAACTCTCGGCCCCCGAGCAGCATCTTCTGGTAGATCGAGTAGTAGTGCTTGGGACGACTCGACACCGTGGCCTTGAGCTTGACGTGCCGCAAGTCGGACTCGACCTCGCTCGTGACGCGCTCGAGGAACTGCCCCCGCGACGGCGCGCGATCGGCCACGAGTCGCACGATCTCGTCGTAGACCTTGGGGTGCAGGGTCGCGAACGCGAGATCCTCGAGCTCCCACTTGATCGTGTTCATGCCCAAGCGGTGGGCCAGTGGCGCGAAGATCTCGATGGTCTCGCGCGCGATGCGCTCCTGCTTGTCCTGCCGCAGGTAGCGCAGGGTGCGCATGTTGTGGAGGCGGTCGGCGAGCTTGATCACGAGGACGCGGATGTCGCGGCTCATCGCCACGACCATCTTGCGGATCGTCTCGGACTGGGCCGAGTCGCCGTACTTGACCTTGTCGAGCTTGGTCACGCCGTCGACGAGGTGCCTGACCTCGTCGCCGAAGTCGGCCGTCAGCTGATCGAGCGTGTAGGACGTGTCCTCGACGGTGTCGTGCAGCAGCGCCGCGCACAGCGTCGGCGTGGTCATCCCGAGCTCGGCCAGGATCGTGGCCACGGCGAGCGGGTGCGTGATGTACGGGTCGCCGCTCTTGCGCTTCTGACCGTCGTGCATCCGCTCGGCGATCTCGTAGGCCTTCTGGATCGCGGCGATCTCACCCTTGGGGTGGGTCGCGCGGTAGACCTTGATCAGCGGGTCGAGGACGTCGACGCTGCCAGCCCGGCTCCCGCCGATGCGGGCCAGGCGGTTGCGCACGCGCGCGGAAGCGGGCACCGAGTCGGTGTTCTTCGACTCGATCGACGGGGTCTCGATGCGATCAGCCACGCGCTCTCCTCACTGTGTGTCCAGTCTAGTCGGCAGGGGGTCGCCCGCCGGCCGGGTCAGGCGAGCTGGCCGAGCAGGGTCGCCGCCGTGCCGAGCACGAGGATCGCCACGAGCACGAGAGCGACGATGCGGACCTGTCGGGGATTCATGGGGTCTCCGTTCGTTCGGGGTGTTCGGGGTGGTGTGGCAGCTGGGCCGTCAGTACGTGCGCAGGGTGCCGCAACCAGTGTCGCCGAGGCGAGCGCGCCCGCCGAGGGCGAGCAGCTCGATCAGCACGAGGTTGCCGGCCACCGTCGCGCCGGCCTGCGACACCAGGTCGGCCGCCGCCAGCAGGGTGCCCCCGGTGGCCAGCACGTCGTCGACGACGAGCACCCGTGAACCGGCGGTCACGGCGTCGACGTGCATCTCCATCGTCGCCGAGCCGTACTCGAGGTCGTAGGACGTCGACAGCGACTCCGACGGCAGCTTGCCGGCCTTGCGGACGGGCACGAAGCCCACGCCGAGGCGCAGCGCGATCGACGGCCCGAACAAGAAGCCGCGTGCCTCGATGCCGAGCACCGCGTCGACGGGTCCCGCCGCCTGCGCGAGCGTGACGAGGCCGTCGATCACGGCGTCGTAGGCAACCGGATCGCCCAGCAGCGGGGTGATGTCGCGGAACGTCACCCCCGGCTCGGGCCAGTCGGCGATGGGGCGCACCAGTCGGTCGATGATGGGGTCGAGCTCGGTCACGAAGGTCCTTCGGGGTGAGGTGGTGGGCCGGATCGAGCTGTCGGCACGGGTCAGCTGGTACCGAGGTCGACCTTGCACGTGTCCTTCGCCTGCTGGGCGATGTCGGCACGCGCGTCGGTGAACTTCTTGCTGTTGAGCTTCTGCAGGTCGGCCGCGAACGACGTCACCTTGGTCAGGTCGACGCCCTCGGGCACCTGACCGGCCTGGATCTTCGGCAGGTCGTCGAACGACAACCCGGCGTCCTTCAGGGCGTCCTCGACCGACGATGCTGCGTCGTCGAGGACCTTCCACTGGTCCTTGAGGTCGTCGGGTGCCGCGTCGGCCAGCCGGTGGAACGTGGCAAAGCCCTTCTCGAGCTCGCTCAGGTCACCGGCCGACAACGTGTCGAACGTGGTCTTGGCCGACTTCAGCTCGTCGCAGTAGCTGCCGCTCGCACCGTCTGCCCCGTCGCCGCCGCTGCACGCGGTGAGGGACGCCGCCAGGACGGCACCGGCCAGTGCCAGGGTGATCTTCACGTGTGCTCCTCCTCGCGACAGGTGCAGGACCGTCCCGCGCCGCTGATCAGGTGTGGTCAGCATGATGGCACGAGACGGTGACACCGTCGGTCAGGAACCCCCCTTACCGCGCTGCGAGCGGGGCTTGCGGGAGGGCTGGGCACGCTTGGCCGCGCCGGACGACTGCACGGCACGTGCCGGGGACGCCGCGGCGACCGCGACGGGAGCGGACTCCTCCTTGGCGCGTCGTGCGAGCACCCGTGCCGCCTGCGCCTTCATCGCGGGCTCGTGCTCCTTGAGCTGCGCCACGAGCGGCGTGGCGATGAAGATCGACGAGTAGGTGCCGGCAGCCATGCCGACGAACAGCGCGAGAGCCAGGTCCTTGAGCGGACCTGTGCCCAGGACGCCAGCGCCCACGATGAGCAGCGCCGCGACCGGGAGCAGCGCCGTGATGGAGGTGTTGATCGAGCGCACCAACGTCTGGTTGACGGCGAGGTTGGCCTGCTCGGAGTACGTCTTGGTCGTCGACGTCAGGATGCCCTTGGTGTTCTCGCGCACCTTGTCGAACACGACGACGGTGTCGTACAACGAGTAGCCGAGGATCGTCAGCAGGCCCGTCACGGTCGCCGGCGTCACCTCGAAGCCCGACAGCGCGTAGACACCACCGGTGATCACGAGGTCGTGCGCCAGGGCCACGATGCCGGCGACCGACATCCGCCACTCGCGGAAGTAGCCCCAGATGAAGATCACGATGATCACCAAGAACACGATCAGGCCGGTCAGCGCCTTGGTGGCGACCTGCTTGCCGTACGTGGGGCCGATCAGGTTCTGGCTGACCTCGGTGGCACCGGCCTTCTCGAGCGAGGCCGAGACCTGCGTCGCCTGGTCCTGGGTCAGGGCCCGGGTCTGGATGCGGATCGTGTCGGCACCTGCGGTCTGCACCGTCGGGTCACCGGCCTCCGGCACTCCCGAGTCCTCGACCGCCGCGACCATGTCGTCGGCGGTGGCGGAGTTGGCGACCTTGACCTGCGCAGTGAACTCGACGCCGCCCTTGAACTCGACCCCGTAGTTGAAGCCGCGCACCATGAACGCCAGGGCCGCCAGGACGACGATGGCCGCCGAGATGGAGTACCAGAGCTTGCGCCGTCCGACGAAGTCGAAGGAGACGCGGCCCTCGTAGAGGTGCTGTCCGAACGTGCTGATGCGACCCATCAGGAGACCTTTCCAGCGGTGCCGGCGGGGCGTGAGGTGCGGGCGATCTCGGAGACCTTGCGGCCCTTGATGCCCAAGTGGGACGCGTCGAGGCCGGAGAGCTTGTGCCCCTGGCCGAAGAACTTCGTGCGGGCCAGCAGCGACACCAGCGGCTTGGTGAAGAAGAACACGACGAACACGTCGATCAGCGTCGTCAGGCCGAGCGCGAAGGCGAACCCTCGCACGACGCCGATCGCGAAGATGAACAGCGTCAGCGCCGCGATGATCGACACCGCGTCGGCCGCCAGGATCGTGCCACGGGCACGCACCCAGCCGGCCTCGACCGCGAGCCTCAACGACTTGCCGTCGCGCACCTCGTCGCGGATGCGTTCGAAGAACACGATGAACGAGTCGGCCGTGATGCCGATCGCGACGATGAGTCCGGCGATGCCCGGCAGGGTCAGCGTGAAGCCCACGCCCTTGCCGAGCAGCAGCACCATGACGTAGGTCAGGGCGGCGGCGACCAGCAGCGAGCCGATGATCACCAGTCCGAGACCGCGGTAGTAGAACAGGCAGTAGACGATGACGAGCAGCAGCCCGATGGCACCGGCCACGAGCCCGGCCTTGAGCTGCGTGCCGGCCAGCGAGGGTCCGATCTCCTCGCTGCCGTTGACGCTGAACGTCAGGGGCAGCGCGCCGAACTTGAGCTGGTTGGACAGCTCCTTGGCGGTCGTCGCCGTGAAGCCGCCCGTGATCGAGGAGACTCCGTTGGTGATCGCGGCCTGCGATGCGGGGGCGGTGATGACCTCGCCGTCGAGCACCACGGCGAACGGGCTCTGCGCGGGGGTCAGGGCCGTCGTGATGGTCTTGAACACGACCTTGCTCTCACCCTTGAGCTTGAGCTGGACGCTCCACTCGGCGCGCTGCGAGTCGTACATCGGCTCGGCACTCGAGATGTCGGAGCCCGGGATGACCGTGGGGCTGAGGATCAGCACCTGGCCCGTCGAGGCGTCGCACGTCACGAGGGGCTTGCCGGCCGTGTCGTCGACCTCGACGCCGTTGGGGTCGCAGACGAATCCGGCGGCTTCCTGCTGCAGCGCCGTGATGGCCGGCTGCACGTCGGCCGGCAGGGACGTGACGCCCTGGGTCTCGGCGGCGATCATCTGGTCGAGCGTCAGCTTCGACCAGTCGACCTTGTCGATGACGGCCTGCTGGGCCGTGACGTCGGCGGGGGCCGTCGCGCTGGGCAGACCGCCGGCCCACACGAGCCGGAAGCGCAGCTGTGCGGTCTTGCCGACCTCGTCGACGATGTTGGCGCGCTTCTCGCCCGGGATCTCGACGATGATCTGGTCGCCGCCCTGGGTCGTGACCTCGGCCTCGGCGACGCCCGAGGCGTTGACGCGCTGGTCGATGATGTTGCGCGCCTGCTCGAGCTTCTCGGTGTCGACCTTGCCGCTGTCGGCCTTGGCCTCGAACGTGATGCGGGTGCCGCCCTCGAGGTCGAGACCGAGCTTGGGGTGCCACGCGCTGTCGTCGCCCTTCGAGGCCGTGGCACCGATGAGGGCGACCAGGCCGTAGAGGGCGATGATCGTCGCGAGGAACACGATGAGCGTGCGATGCGGACGAGCGCGGTTGGCGCTGCGCTGGGGCTTGGTGGCCATCAGATGTCGGTGCCTGTCTGGTCAGGTGCGGGCTCCACGACGCGGGACACCGCGTGACGGTTGACGGTCACGACGGTCTCGGGCGCGATGCGCAGCTGGACGGTCTCGTCGTCGATGCCGTCGATCCGGCCGAAGATGCCGCTCGCGATCATGACCTGCTGGCCGACGGTGAGCTGGCTCTGCAGCTGCTGGAACTGGCGACGGTTCGCGCGTGCGGGTCGGATGACCAGCAGCAGGAACGCGACGACCAGGATGACGAGGGGGAGAACAGACGCCCAGTCGTTCACGGTGGAGACTCCGTTGTGCGTGTGAGGAGACCCGCGCAGCGCGGGCCATGGCCGGTGGGCCGCCGGTTAGTTTAACCCGGCAACCGTCCCATGGTGCTCCCCCGCACGGCGTGGCGGTCAGCCAGGGTCGTCGGGCAGGGCCAGCTGCTCGGTCGAGGCGGGCACTGCCATGCCCAAGTGTCGCCACGCTGCGGCTGTCGCGACGCGCCCCCGGGGCGTGCGCGCCAGGAAGCCCAGCCGGACGAGGAACGGCTCGGCCAGCTCCTCGACCGTCTCGCGCTCCTCGGCCACGGCGACCGCGAGCGTGGAGATGCCGACCGGTCCCCCGCCGAAGCTGCGGCACAGGGCGGTCAGCACGGCACGGTCGAGTCGGTCGAGGCCCAGCTCGTCGACCTCGTAGAGCGCCAACGCCTTGCGGGACACCTCGTGGTCGACGACTCCCCCGGCTCGCACCTCGGCGTAGTCGCGCACGCGACGCAGCAGCCGATTGGCGATGCGCGGCGTTCCTCGCGAGCGCGACGCGATCTCGCGTCCACCGTCGTCGGAGACCTCGAGGTTGAGCAGACCCGCCGACCGGACGACGATGCGGTGCAGCTCGGCGGCGTCGTAGTAGTCGAGCTGCGCCGTGAACCCGAACCGGTCGCGCAGCGGGCTCGGCAGCAGACCTGCCCGCGTCGTCGCGCCCACGACCGTGAACGGCGGGATCTCGAGCGGGATGGCCGTGGCACCGGGACCCTTGCCGACGATGACGTCGACCCGGAAGTCCTCCATCGCCATGTAGAGCAGCTCTTCGGCAGGGCGTGACATGCGGTGGATCTCGTCGATGAACAGCACGTCGCCCTCGTTGACGCCCGACAGGATCGCTGCGAGGTCGCCCGCGTGCTGGATCGCCGGACCGCTGGTGATGCGCAGCGGGGCACCGAGCTGGTTGGCGATGATCATGGCGAGCGTCGTCTTTCCGAGACCGGGAGGACCCGAGAGCAGGACGTGATCGGGCGTGCGGCCGCGAGCCACGGCCGCCTCGAGCACCAGTGACAGCTGCTCGCGGACGCGCTCCTGGCCGACGAGCTCGTCGAGCGTGCGGGGACGCAGCGCGGCTTCGAAGGCGCGGTCCTCGGGGCCGGCCTCGGCCACGATCGCCTCGAAGCCGTCGTCCATCATCGGGTCTTCGCCAGCGAGCGCAGGGCGTCACGCAGGATCGTGGACACGTCGGGCGTCTCGCCGGGTGACAGGTCTGCGGCGACGGCGTCGAGCGCGGCGTCGGCATCGCGAGTGGACCAGCCGAGGCCGAGCAGCGCCTCGTGCACCTGCCCGCGCCACGAAGTCGCCCCCGCGGCTACGGTCGTCGTGACGCCGACCCGGTCCTTGAGCTCGACCACGATGCGCTCGGCGCCCTTGCGTCCGATGCCGGGAACGGTCGTGAGCGTCGCCAGATCGCCTTGGCCGATCGCCTGTCGGAGCCGGTCCGGATCGAGCACCGCGAGCATCGCCTGGGCGACCTTGGGACCGACACCGCTGGCCGTCTGGACGAGCTCGAACATGTCGCGCTCGTCGGGGGTCGCGAAGCCGAAGATCGTCAGCGAGTCCTCGCGCACGACCATCGAGGTCGACAGCTGCACCTCACGGCCGATGCGCAGCGTCGCGATCGTGCCCGGCGTGCACATGACCTGCAGGCCGACGCCGCCGACGTCGAGCACGGCGGAGGTGAGCGTGACGGCGGCGACGGGGCCGCGGACGTGGGCGATCATCGGACGGCTGCCTTTCGGGTGGCCTGCTCGGCCTTGGCGATGGCCTCCTGCAGGCGGTTCTGCGCTCCCCCGCGCCAGATGTGGCAGATCGCGAGGGCCAGCGCGTCGGCGGCGTCGGCCGGCCTGGGTGCCTCGGTGAGGCGCAGCAGCCGCGTGACCATGGCGGTGACCTGGGCCTTGTCGGCTCGTCCGCTGCCGGTGACGGCGGCCTTGACCTCGCTGGGCGTGTGGAGGTGGACGGGGATGCCGTGGCGTGCGGCGACGAGCATCGCGATGCCGCTGGCCTGGGCCGTGCCCATCACGGTGCTGACGTTGTGCTGGCTGAACACGCGCTCGACCGCGACGACGTCGGGGCGGTGCGCCACCACGCTGGCCTCGATCTGCTGCTCGAGCTGGTGGAGGCGACGGGCGGTGTCGAGCTCCGCAGGTGTGCGGAACACCCCCACGTCGACCATCGTCAGCGTGCGGCCCACCGTGCCGTCGACGACGCCCATGCCGCAGCGGGTGAGGCCGGGGTCGATGCCGAGCACCCTCACGCGGGTGCCACGCAGGTAGAACGCATGTTCGACAGCGTAGTCGGCGCGACTGCCGCCTGTCCCCCGACGCGCCGAGGCGTCGCCGGCGGGCCGGGCAGCTACTGCACCTGGGCCATGACCTCGTCTGAGGCGTCGAAGTTGGCGAAGACGTTCTGCACGTCGTCGCTGTCCTCGAGGGCGTCGATGAGCCGCATGATCTTGGTGGCAGCGTCGACGTCGACGTCGACGGTCATGGTGGGCACGAACGACGCATCGGCGGAGTCGTAGTCGAGCCCGGCATCCTGCAGCGCGGTGCGGACGGCCACCAGGTCGGTGGCCTCGCAGACGATCTCGAAGGTGCCGTCGAGGTCGTTGACCTCCTCGGCACCGGCGTCGAGGACGGCCATCAGCACGTCGTCCTCGTTGGTCGGGCCGCCCTCCTGCTCCTGCGGCACCATGATGACGCCCTTGCGGTGGAACATGTACGACACCGAGCCGGGATCGGCCATCGTGCCGTTGTTGCGGGTCATCGCGGTGCGAACCTCCATCGCGGCCCGGTTCTTGTTGTCGGTCAGGCACTCGACCAGCAGCGCGACGCCGCCGGGGGCGTAGCCCTCGTACATGATCGTCGTGTAGTCGACGGCGTCCGCGCCGACACCGCCGCCGCGCTTGACGGCGCGGTCGATGTGGTCCTTCGGCACGGACGACTTGCGGGCCTTCTGGATCGCGTCGTAGAGCGTCGGGTTGCCGTCGGGGTCGGGGCCGCCGATGCGGGCCGCGACCTCGATGTTCTTGACCATCTTGGCGAACATCTTGCCGCGCTTGGCGTCGACGATGGCCTTCTTGTGCTTCGTGGTCGCCCACTTGGAATGGCCTGACATGGCGCTGCTCCTGACTCTGACGGTCCAGCCTGACGACTGGGTGGTCGTGACGACCGGTCTACGACTGCTTCACGAGGTCGACGAAGTAGCGGTGAATGCGATCGTCGTCGCCCACTTCGGGGTGGAACGAGGTCGCCATCAGGCTGCCCTGTCGGACCGCGACGATTCTACCGGCTGCCTCGCCGGCGGGGATGGTGGCAAGCACCTCGACCGACTCGCCGACCTGCTCGACCCATGGCGCGCGGATGAACACGGCGTGCACGGGGTCACCCAGACCCGCGACGTCGATGTCGCCCTCGAACGAGTCGACCTGGCGGCCGAACGCGTTGCGGCGCACCGTGATGTCGAGGCCGCCGAGCGTCTCCTGGCCGTCGATGCCGTCCTCGATGCGGTCGGCCAGCATGATCATGCCCGCGCACGTGCCGAAGGTCGGCATGCCGCCACGGATGCGCTCCACCAATGGCTCGAACAGGTCGAACGTGCGGGCCAGCTTGTACATCGTGGTCGACTCGCCGCCCGGGAGCACCAGCGCGTCGCACCGTGCCAGCTCGTCGGGACGTCGCACCGTGAAGGCGTCGACACCGAGGCGCTGGAGGGTGTGCACGTGCTCGCGGACGTCACCCTGCAGGGCGAAGACGCCGATGGAGGGCACGGAGTCGGACGAGGCGTTGACGGACGGCACGGGCACCGCATCACCCTACTGAAGGGCACCGGACATGAGACGACGGCGGTGGCGTGAGAGGACCGAGGTCCTCCAGGGGATACGCCACCGCCGTCGAGCCCTCCAGATGTCCCTCCAGAGGGGTACCTCACAAGGGAGTAGTCGTCGTCCGGCGCAAGCGCCAGACGGGCTGTGCTCCCTCTTGCCGGTCCGCGATGTGAGGCACTCCCATACCTCGCACGGACCAGTAGCCGAAGCATACCCACCCCGCCCCCACCCCGGATACCACCGTGGCGCAGCGACCGAACGCCAGGCCGGTACGTCACCATGGCGCGGAGCGAGCGCAGCGAGCGAACGCCAGGCGGCCGCGACGAAGTCGCGGAGAGCGCCGACGAAGGAGGCGCGAGACGGCGAAGCCGTCCCGCCTACCAACCGCGCTCGGCCAACCGGTGGGGCTCGGGGATCTCGTCGACGTTGATGCCGACCATGGCCTCGCCGAGTCCACGCGAGACCTTGGCGATGACGTCGGGGTCGTCGAAGAACGTCGTGGCCTTGACGACCGCGGCGGCCCGCTCGGCGGGGTTGCCCGACTTGAAGATGCCGGAGCCGACGAACACGCCCTCGGCACCCAGCTGCATCATCATCGCGGCGTCAGCGGGCGTGGCGATGCCGCCGGCGGTGAACAGCACGACGGGCAGCTTGCCGGCCTGGGCGACTTCCTTGACCAGGTCGAACGGCGCCTGCAGCTCCTTGGCCGCGACGTACAGCTCGTCCTCGCTCAGCGACTGCAGGCGGCGGATCTCGCCGCCGATCTTGCGCATGTGCATCGTGGCGTTGGAGACGTCGCCCGTGCCGGCCTCGCCCTTGGAGCGGATCATCGCCGCACCCTCGGTGATGCGCCGCAGCGCCTCTCCGAGGTTGGTCGCGCCGCACACGAACGGGACGGTGTAGTTCCACTTGTCGATGTGGTTGGCGTAGTCGGCCGGGGTCAGCACCTCGGACTCGTCGATGTAGTCGACGCCGAGGCTCTGCAGCACCTGCGCCTCGACGAAGTGACCGATGCGCGCCTTGGCCATGACGGGGATCGAGACCTGCTCGATGATGCCGTCGATCAGGTCGGGGTCGCTCATGCGCGCGACGCCACCCTGCGAGCGGATGTCGGCCGGCACGCGCTCGAGGGCCATGACCGCGACGGCACCGGCGTCCTCGGCGATCTTGGCCTGTTCGGCGTTGACCACGTCCATGATCACGCCACCCTTCAGCATCTCAGCCATGCCGCGCTTGACCCGCACGGTGCCGCTGACTGCTGGACCGACCGACGTTGCTTCGTTGCTCACTGAGGTGTCCTTTGTTGTGCTGGAGTTCGTCACTCCATTCTACTCCCGGAACGGCGGGCACCTTCAGGCGGACACATCGCGGACCGGCCGCTCAGCGGCGGACGCGGCGGCGTCCCCGGCCACGGGCCGGAGGCTCCGGCACGGCGGCATCCAGCAGGGCCTCGCGGCTCACGAGCTTGCGTCGTGGACGGCCGTCGTCGCGGCCGAGCTGCCGCTCGCGCCGGTCGATCGCGCGCCAGCCCCGGAGGTCGATCGCGTCGGCGACGCGCGCCGCCACGAGATCGGTGAACGCCCGGGACGATCCGATGGGGCTCGCCAGCATCCCTGCGTTGGCGTCGGCGACGAGCAGGTCGACGGTCTCCTGCGCGCACGACCGGTTGGTGCCGATGAACCCGTTGGGCCCCCGCTTGATCCACCCGGCGACGTAGGCACCGGGGCGACCGACGACCCGGCCGCTCTCGTGGGGCACCGTGGCCGTGACGTCGTCGAACGGCAGACCGTAGACAGGCAGGCCGCGGTAGCCGATCGACCGCAGCACGACGCCCGTGGGCAGCACCTCGACGTCGGCGGTGGGGACGGCCCGCACCACCCCGGACTCGTCGGCGACGAGGTCGTTGCGGCACACCCGCACGCCGTCGACCCGGTCGGTGCCGATGATCTCGAGCGGCGACGCGGCGAAGCGGAACACGATCGTCCGGGTGCCCGGACGGCGCGGCCGGTAGGCGGCCTCCCGCAGCACGTCGAGCTTGAGGTCGGCCATCGCGTCGGTTCCGGACGGCAGCAGGTCGTCGCCCTCCACACGGATGTCGATGTCGCCGCGCTGCACCAGACCGACGAGCTCGGGCAGCGTGAACGCCGCATGGGCCGCACCGCGCCTGCCGACCAGGACGATCTCCCGGACGGCGCTGTCGCGCAGTGCCGAGAGCGCGTGGTCGGCGATGTCGGTCGTCGCCAGGCGATCGGGGTCGGTCGCGAGGATGCGGGCGACGTCGAGGGCGACGTTGCCGTTGCCGATGATGACGGTGCGCTCGGTGGAGAGGTCGAACGTCCGACCCGCGTGGTCGGGGTGGCCGTTGTACCAGGCCACGAACGCGGTCGCGGTCTCACTGCCGGCGAGGTCCTCGCCTGCGATGCCGAGGCGACGGTCCTGCGACGCACCCGTCGCGTAGAGCACCGCGTGGTGGTGGGCCAGAAGCTCGTCGTGGGACACATCGGCGTCCACACCCACGTCGACGCCGAGCAGGTACGAGAACCCGTCCTGGTCCTCGATCTGGCCGAAGAGGCCTTCGACGGTCTTGGTCGTGGGGTGGTCGGGGGCGACGCCCGCCCGCACCAGTCCGTGCGGGGTCGGCAGCCGGTCGATCACGGTGACGCTCACGCGGGGCCTCTTGAGCAGCTCGTCGGCGGCGAACAGTGCCGCCGGTCCGGCGCCGACGATCGCGACGCGCAGCTCGTCGCGCGACGACCGCGCCGTCACCGGCGAGACCGGGGCCTGCGGCGGGTACGACCGCTGCGGCGAGTGGAACATCGCGTTGACCTCGACGAACGGCAGCTGCGCGTCGGTCAGCTTGTCGTGGGCGCTGATCGCCCCGACGGGGCACGCCGTCACGCACGCCCCGCAGTCGACGCACGAGACGGGGTCGATGTAGAGCATCTCGGCCAGGCCGAAGTCGGCCTCGTCGGGCGTCGGGTGGATCGCGTTGACGGGACAGGCGAAGACGCACGAGGCGTCGCCGCAGCACGCCTGGGTGACGACGTGGGGCACGGATCAGTCCTGTGCGGCGGAGGCAGGGGCGGACGCGAACGCGACGGGCGGCTCGCTGCGGTAGCGCGACGGGCGACCGTCGATGCGGCACAGCCGCCACATGAAACGTGCGGCCCGGCTCTGCCGCAGACCCGCCTGGTCGGCGAGCATCCGCACGTCGCCGAACAGCTCCTGGAGGCGCTCGCGCGACTCGGGGGCACGCCAGTAGATCTCCTTCATGACCGACTTCGGGATGTCGAACTCCTTGCGGAACGACTTCGACGGCACCATGATGACGTCGCACAGCACCCGCATGATGACGGGGAACAGCATCGAGATGACGATCTTCTCGACGCGACCCAGGCGCGGCGCGTTGCGCCGGATGTAGTGGTGCGCGAAGGAGATGTGCCGCGCCTCCTCGGCCACATGGATCTCCATGATCCGCGAGAGCACAGGCGGCAGGTCCTTGCCGCTGCGCAAGATGGCCTTCTGCGTGTGGTCGACGGGCTCCTCCCCCGCCAGCACGCCGATGAAGAAGCCGTACCGGAACCGGGAGGCGGCCAGCGGCACCAGCCACGCCAGGCGGCGGACGAGCCACGGCATGCCCTCGACCGGCAGCCCGATGCGGTTGACGGTCTCCTGGAACATCTGCGTGTGGTGGCACTCCTCGGTCGCCTCGTGCGTGAGGTAGCGGTACTCCGCCGAGCCATTCGGCAGCGTGAAGACGTACTGCATGATGCCGCGGATCAGCATGTTCTCGAACTGGAGCCCGACCTTCAGGATGTTGGCCTGGCGCCACTGGCCGATCGCGATCTGACGCTCGAGCGACTGCGCCTGGTACCAGGGGTGAGCGCCCAGCGGGTCGACGTCGGCGGGCAGCACCCACCGCGGGTCGTCGGCGCGGACCTGGAAGTCGGGGTGGTCCCACGGCACGTCGACGAAGGCGTCGAAGTGACGGTCGACCGAGGCCTGCGACAGCGCGCGCAGGATGTCGGCGTACTGCTCGGGCGTGACGTCGACGGGGATGTCGGGAAGGTCGACGGTGTCGTTCTCGGCGGTGCGGTGGTCCAGGGTCTGCGACATGTGACGCTCCTCGGGGTGGCGGTCTTCACAGCATGTGGGATACCGAAGGTATGTGTCAATGCCAATGTCACATAGGTTCTGTTACATCGTCGCTGTCACGACTGTTCGAGCTACAGTGCCGGGTCGTCGACGGTCTGCAGGTAGACGATGCGCATGCGCTGGAAGACCGTGATCAGGCTCGCGAGCGCGAGCGCCCACAGCGTGATCTCGCGCAGGAAGGGCAGGTCGAGCAGGCCCGCGAACCCCGTCATCACCAGGATCGCGACGAGACGGTCCGACCGCTCGGCGATGCCACCCTTGGCCGTCATGCCGAGGCTCTCGGCCCGCGCCCGGGCGTACGACGTCAGGTTGCCGAGCACGAGGCACGCGAGGCTGAGGTACAGGTAGATCCGCGGGTCACCGAGATCGGCCTGCGCGTCGGACGTCGTGTAGTAGAGCATGATGCCGCCGAAGACCGCGGCATCGCCGACCCGGTCGAGCGTCGAGTCGAGGAACGCTCCCCACTTGGACGCCTTGCCGAGCTTGCGGGCCATGTAGCCGTCGATCAGGTCGCTGAACACGAAGGCCGTCACGACCATGACACCGATGAAGAACTGTCCGCGCGGGAAGAACCACAGGGCACCGGCGCTGACGCCCAACGTGCCGACCACGGTCACCTGGTTGGGCGTGATGCCCAGCTTCAGGAACAGGTCGCCGAGCGGTGCCCAGATCTTGGTCCAGAACTGGCGGAAGCGTTCGAGCACGGGTTGGTTCCTTCGGTTGAGGTCAGTCCTGGGGCCAGGCGGCCGCGAGCATCTCGCGGGTGTCGCCCAGCAGCTGCGGCATGGTCTTGGTCTGCCCGATGACGGGCAGGAAGTTGGCGTCGCCACCCCACCGCGGCACGACGTGCTGGTGCAGGTGCGCGGCGATGCCGGCCCCGGCCACACCGCCCTGGTTCATGCCCAGGTTGAAGCCGTGGGGGCTCGTCACGGTGCGCATGACCCGCATCGCGGTCTTGGTCATGGCCGCGACCTCGACCGTCTCGTCGTCGTCGAGCTCGGTGTAGTCGGCGACGTGCCGGTACGGGCAGACGAGCAGGTGCCCCGCGTTGTACGGGTAGAGGTTGAGCACGGCGTACGCGTACGTGCCGCGGTGGACGATCAGGCCCTCGGCGTCGTCCATCGAAGGGATGCGGCAGAACGGGCAGTCGACCGCGTCAGACGTCGACGGCTTGCCCTCCCCCTTGATGTAGAGGATGCGATGGGGGGCCCACAGGCGCTCGAAGGCGTCGGGCTCCCCCACACCGTCCTGCTCGTCCCGCCCGTCGCTCATACCTGCACCCGCGAGCGGATCGCCTCGACGATCCGCTCGACGGCGTCGTCGACGGGCACGCCGTTCTCCTGCTCACCGCTGCGGTAGCGGAACGAGACGGCATCGCCCTCGATGTCGTTGTCGCCGGCGATGAGCATGAACGGCACCTTCTGCAGCTGCGCGTTGCGGATCTTCTTCTGCATGCGTTCGTCGGAGTCGTCGACCTCGACGCGGATGCCCATGCCCTTGAGCCGGCGGGCCAGCTCGTACAGGTAGTCGGCGTGCCGCTCGGCGACCGGGATGCCGACGACCTGCACGGGGGCGAGCCACGGGGGGAACGCCCCGGCGTAGTGCTCGACCAGGACGCCCATGAACCGCTCGATCGAGCCGAACTTGGCCGAGTGGATCATGACCGGCTTCTGGCGCGACCCGTCGGCGGCCACGTACTCGAGGTCGAACCGCTCGGCCGACGGCATGTTGAAGTCGTACTGGATCGTCGACATCTGCCAGGTGCGACCGATCGCGTCGCGGGCCTGCACCGACACCTTGGGACCGTAGTACGCGGCGCCGCCCGGATCGGGCACGAGCTCCAGGCCGGTCTCGAGGCACACGTCCTCGAGCACCTTGGTGGCCACGGCCCAGTCGTCGTCCGAGCCGATGAACTTGTCGGGCTTGGAGTCGTCGCGGGTCGACAGCTCGAGGTAGAAGTCGTCCATGCCGAAGTCGCGCAGCAGGCTCAGGACGAACTTGAGCAGGTGGCGGATCTCGTCGGGTGCCTGCTCGGGCGTGACGTACGAGTGCGAGTCGTCCTGCGCGAAGCCGCGCACACGGGTCAGGCCGTGGATCACGCCCGACTTCTCGTTGCGGTACACGTGCCCGAACTCGAACAGGCGCAAGGGCAGCTCGCGGTAGGAGCGCTGACGCGACCGGAAGATCAGGTTGTGCATGGGGCAGTTCATCGCCTTGAGGCGGTAAGGCTGCCCGTCGAGATCGAGCGCCGGGAACATTCCCTCGCCGTAGTACGGCAGGTGTCCCGAGGTGTAGAACAGCTCTTCGCGCGAGATGTGCGGGGTGCCGACGTACTCGAAGCCTTCCTCGATGTGGCGACGACGGACGTAGTCCTCCATCTCGCGCTTGATGACGCCACCCTTGGGGTGGAACACCGGCAGGCCCGACCCGATCTCGTCGGGGAAGCTGTAGAGGTCGAGCTCGGTGCCGAGGCGACGGTGGTCGCGCCGCTGCGCCTCCTCGATGCGATGCAGGTGGGCGTCCAACGCCTCCTTGGTCTCCCAGGCGGTGCCGTAGATGCGCTGGAGCTGCTTGTTCTTCTCGTCGCCGCGCCAGTAGGCCGCTGCGCTGCGCATCAGCGTGAACGCCGGGATGCGCTTGGTCGTCGGCAGGTGCGGGCCACGGCAGAGGTCGCCCCAGGCGACCGAGCCGTCGCGCTTGAGGTTGTCGTAGATCGTCAGGCCGCCCTCGCCGACCTCGACGCTCGCTCCTTCAGCTGCGTCTCCGGCCGTCGACTTGAGGCCGATGAGCTCGAGCTTGTACGGCTCGTCGGCCAGCTCGGCGCGGGCCGCGTCGTCGCTGATCTCGCGACGGTCGAACTTCTGGCCCTCCTTGATGATCTTCTTCATCCGCGACTCGATCTTGACCAGGTCGTCGGGCACGAAGGGCTCAGGCACGTCGAAGTCGTAGTAGAAGCCGTCGGTGATCGGCGGACCGATACCGAGCTTCGCCTCGGGGAACAGCTCCTGCACGGCCTGCGCCATGACGTGGGCCGTCGAGTGGCGCAGGATGTCGCGCCCGTCATTCGAGTCGATCGCCACGCCCTCGACGACATCGCCGTCGGCCAGCTCGCGCGCGAGATCCCTCAGCTCACCGCCGATGCGTGCGGCGATGATCTCGGGCGACTCGGCGAACAGCTGCCAGGCCTTCGTGCCCGCCTCGACCGTCCTGGACTCTGAGTCGACGGTGATCTGGATGTCGGACACGGTGGAGCTCCTCGTTCGATGTGACGCGCCCTACGGATGGCGCGTGCTGCTTGGCACCACCCTAGTGCCCTGTCGGCGGCCCGGGTCGACCCCTCGTCGGCGGCCGGCCCGCCCGGACAACCGGGATACAGTGACGCGACGCCGAAGAGGGGGGTGGCCGATGTACCTGCGCCGCGCTGCGACGACAGGCTTGACCATGGCACTGATGCTGACGATCGGCGCGTGCGGGGGCGGCGGCGACGAGGACGATCAGGCGACCACGCCGACACGGACCAGCTCGCCGACACCGACCGTCGACCCGGCTCCCGAGTCCTCCACGGTGCCCGACGAGGTCGACCCGGACGAGCTGGGCGGGATCGTCGCCGGCGCACCCACGGACGTCACGTGGCGCGTCCCGACCGTGCCGCCGTCGTGGAAGAAGCTGAAGACCGAGTCCGGCGTGCTGCAGTGGCAGATCGACGACACCCCGTGCGCCGTCACCCTGTCGCAGCCGGCCGGTCTCGGCACGGCTACCGCCCCGACGCAGGACCAGGTGCTCGACGAGTTCGCCACCCGCACGGGCAAGGCCGCCGGATCGACGCTGGACGTGGGCTCGCGCGGCACCACGATGCTCCCGCTGATCACCGGCTCCACCGGCATGACGGCGTCGACGAAGGTGTCGCGAGCGACGCTGGCCGGAGGCGACGTGCAGGGTGTCATCTACGCCTACCGCAGCGGCGACTTCGCTCTCGTCATGACCGCGGTCTGCGGCAAGGGCGCGTACGACGGCGTCGAGACGTCCGACATCCAGCCGTTCGTCCGCCAGCTCGCCGTCAAGGCCGAGTACTAGGCGCGATCACCGGACAGACCGCCTGGTGCGCCCCTATCCTCCAGGAATGCTGAGACGCGGCGACGCAGGTCGCACCCTCCCCCGCTGGTCCGTCGTGACGGTGCTGACCGGTGCCGTGACGGTCGCCGTGACGATCGCACTCGGCACGGTCCCGGCCGACGCCGGCCCGGGGCTCGGCCCGTCGTACCGCGTCACGGGCGTGTCGGACGGAGACACCGTCAAGGTCATGGTCAAGGGCCGCATCGAGCGGGTGCGACTGATCGGCATCGACACCCCCGAGCTGGGCCGCGACGGTGCCGCCGACCAGTGCCACGCCCGCGAGGCCACCCGTCAGATGAGTCGGCTCGTGAAGGGCAGCCGCGTGCAGCTCCAGCGCGACCGCACGCAGGCCAACCGGGACGCGTACGGGCGACTCCTGCGATACGTCTACGCGGGCGGCAACCGACGCGACGTGGGCAGGACACTCGTCGCGAACGGACATGGTCGCGAGTACACGTTCAAGGGACGCGCCTACAGGCACCGCTCAGCACATCTGAAGGCACAGCGATCGGCGCAGAAGGCCCGCCGGGGTCTCTGGGGCGGGTGCGCCGCACCCACCGCGCCCCCACCGGTGCCGGCTCCCCCCGCTCCCGTGGGACAGGACGGCTGCCTCATCAAGGGGAACATCGCCAGCGACGGCGAGAAGATCTACCACGTGCCCGGTCAGCAGAACTACGACGAGACGAGGATCGACACGGCCAGGGGTGAACGCTGGTTCTGCACGGAGGACGACGCGGTCGCGGCAGGCTGGCGCAGGGCCGCGCGGTAGCGGTTGCTACGTCAGCTCGGGCTCCGGCACCCGTGCCGCAGCGCGCGGCGGCACCTCGGGGACGGGGATCAGCAGCGCCGCAGGAGCGCCCTCGGGCACGGCCGGGGCGACGGGGGGCACGACCGGCACGCGGACGTACGGCTCCCCCAACGGCGGGCGGGCGTCCGTCTCACCCTTGTTGGGCCACAGGGCCACGGCGCGCTCGGCCTGCGCCGTGATGGTCAACGACGGGTTGACGCCGAGGTTGGCGGTGATGGCCGAGCCGTCGGTGATGTGCAGGCCCTCATGCCCGAAGACCCGCTGGTAGGGGTCGATGACACCCGTGGCCGGTGTGTCGCCGATGACGCAGCCACCGATGAAGTGCGCCGTCATGGGGATGCCGGCCAGGTCGGCCGTCGAGCTGCCCGCGTTGCCGCCGACCTCCTTGGCCAGGTCTCGTGCGACCCTGTTGGCCATCGGGATCCACTTCGGGTTGGGATCGCCGACGCCCTGCTTGCTCGTCATGCGCCGACCGAACAGCCCCTTCTTGACGTAGGTCGTGATCGAGTTGTCGAGCGTCTGCATCACGAGAACGACGATCGACTGCTCGGCCCACCGCTTGGGGTTGTGGATCGCCAGCGCTCGTCGCAGTCCCAGCAGGCGGTAGGCCTTGACGACGGCTCCGAGCTGCGAGCCGCCGTGGCCGCCGTCGACCAACGGCGCGTTGATGAGCCCCAGGGCGCTGGAGCCGACGCCGTACCGGCAGACCTCGACATGGGTGTGCTCGTCGGGGTGGAACGACGACGTGATCGCGACGCCCGGCGTGTAGTCAGCTTCCTTGCGCATCGACCGGGCCGTGAGGACGGCCTCGGAGTTGGTGCGACTCAGCTCGCCGATGCGCGGCGACAGGTGCGGCAAGGACGTCTCCTTGAGCTGGTGCAGCAGGCGCTGCGTGCTCAGCGCGTTGCCGGCGAACACGACCTGCTCGGCCGTGAACGTCCGGCGGCGCAGCGGGTTGCCCGTACGCCGGGTCCTCACGGCATACCCGCCTGTCTTCCCGCCCCTTGAGCCTGTCGAAAGGGGCTTGACGTCCACGACCGTCGTCATCGGGTGCACCTCGGCTCCCGCTCCCTCGGCCAGGTGCAGATAGTTCTTGACCAAGGTGTTCTTGGCGTTGTGACGGCAGCCCGTCATGCACGCACCGCAGTCGATGCACGCCTTGCGGGTGGGGCCGGCGCCGCCGAAGAACGGATCGGCGACGGTCTCGCCGGGCTCCACGCCGTGATCGGCCCCGAACAGCACGCCGACGTCGGTCGCGTGGAAGGTGTCCTCGACGCCGTAGTCCTTCGCGAGGGCACGCAGGTGCTCGTCGGCGGGGCTGCTGCCGGGATACGTCGTGACGCCGAGCATCTTCTTGGCCTGGACGTAGTGGGGTGCCAGCTCGTCCTTCCAGTCGGCGAGGTGCGCCCACTGGCGGTCACGGTAGAACGCGTCGAGCGGTTCGTACAGCGTGTTGGCGTACACCAGCGAACCGCCGCCGACCCCGGTGCCACTGGCGATCAGCACGTCGCGCAGCAAGGTGATGCGCATGATGCCGAAGCACCGCGCCCACGGCGCCCACAGATAGCTCGGCGCGCTCCAGCTGGTCTTCGGCAGCTCTTCGTCGGCGAAGCGCCGCCCGGCCTCCATGACGCCGACGCGGTAGCCCTTCTCGGTCAGCCGCAGCGCAGCGACGCTGCCTCCGAAGCCGGAACCCACCACCAGGACGTCGTAGTCGAACTCGCTCATGCACCGAGCATACGGTCTTGTTGACACTCTGCCAATAGGAGGCGAAACTGAGCGCATGGCCACCCCCCGACTCCGGCTCGCACCGGCCGAGCGACGTCGACAGATCGTCGACGCGGCACGGACGCTGTACTCGGACCGTCCGTACGACGCGGTGTCGACGGCCGAGCTTGCCGAGGCCGCCGGCGTGGCGCGCGGCCTGATCAACCACTACTTCGGCGACAAGCGCGAGCTGTTCCTCGTCGTCATGCGCGAGTCGATCATGATGCCCGAGCAGGCGCTGCCCGATCTCGAGGGCCGGACCCTCGACGAGCGGGCGCGCCTGACGATGGACTGGATCCTCGAGGCGGCCGAGACGTACGGGCAGGCTTGGGTCGCCGCGAGCGGCGCCGCCAACCTGCACGGCAGCTCCGACATCCAGGCCGTCGTCGACGAGGCCGACGACCGCGCGGCCCGGCTCGTGCTCGACGCCCTCGGCCTGCCCGACACCCCCCGTCTGCGGGCGCGTCTGCGGCCCACCGCCTCTCTGGTCAAGGCCGTGTGCCGAGAGTGGCTGCAACGCGGCACGTACACCCGTGACGCGGCCCTCGACCTGCTGACCGACAACCTCCTGCTCTTCGTCCGATACGACCA
This sequence comes from Aeromicrobium fastidiosum, assembly GCF_017876595.1. Taxonomy (NCBI): domain Bacteria; kingdom Bacillati; phylum Actinomycetota; class Actinomycetes; order Propionibacteriales; family Nocardioidaceae; genus Aeromicrobium; species Aeromicrobium fastidiosum. The sequence continues at coordinate 3,126,324 of NZ_JAGIOG010000001.1, forward strand.
CCACACGACAGGTGACGACTCATGACCTCCATCGGCATCATCGGATCCGGCTTCGGCGCACTCGCCGTCGCGATCGAGCTGCAACGGGCCGGCCATACCGACCTGCGCCTCTGGGAGAGATCGGACGCCATCGGCGGCGTGTGGCGCGACAACACCTACCCGGGTGCCGCCTGCGACGTCCCGTCGCCGCTCTACTCGTTCTCGTTCGAGCCCTCGGCCGACTGGCGGTCGCGGTACGGCGGGCAGCCGGAGATCCTGACGTACATCCGGGCGACCGCCGACAAGTACGGCATCACGCCGCTCGTCCAGCTCGGCACCGAGGTCGTGGGGGCGGCCTACGACGAAGAGGCGGCGGCGTGGACCGTCCGGTTCGGCGACGGCTCGCAGCAGACCGTCGACGTCCTCGTGACGGCCGTCGGTCAGCTCTCGCAACCCGTCCTCCCCCGCATCCCCGGCGTCGACACGTTCGAGGGCACGGCGTTCCACTCGGCGCGCTGGGACCACGACGTCGATCTGCGCGGCAAGAAGGTCGCGGTGGTCGGCACCGGTGCGAGCGCGATCCAGTTCATCCCGCACGTCGCCGAGCAGGCGTCCGAGCTCGTGGTGTTCCAGCGCACGCCGTCATACATCCTGCCCAAGCCCGACCAGCGGTTCGGGCCGGTCTACCGGCGCATGCTCAAGCACGCCCCGGGAGCGCTGAAGGCCGAGCGTGCCGGGTCGTGGGGGCTGGCCGAGCAGTTCTCGCGCGGCCTCGACGACGACTCGCTGGTGGGCAAGGGCATCAGCGCCCTCGCCCACCAGCACCTGCGAGCGCGCATCAAGGACCCGCTGCTGCGCGCCAAGCTGACCCCCGACTACCCCGTCGGGTGCAAGCGCATCCTGTTCGCCAACAGCTACTACCCGGCGATCGCGCAGGCGCACGTCGACCTCGTCACCGAGCCGATCAGCGAGATCACGCCCACCGGGGTCGTCACGGGCGACGGCACGACCCACGACGTCGACGTCATCATCTACGCGACCGGCTTCGACGCGCAGGAGTTCCTCGAGTCGATCGACATCACGGGACCCGGTGGGCAGAAGCTCGCGGCCCAGTGGGCCGATGGCGCGCGGGCCTATCTCGGCATCTACGTGCCGAACTTCCCGAACCTGCTGGTCACCTACGGGCCCAACACCAACCTCGGCGGCGGGTCGATCATCTACATGCTCGAGGCGCAGGCGCGACACATGCGCCAGGCGGTCGACCGGCTCGTGGCCGGCTCCTACCGCTCCGTCGAGGTCACCGCGGAGGCCGACGAGGCCTACGACCGCGACGTCCAGCAGAGGCTCTCGCACTCCGTGTGGGCGCACTGCGACAGCTGGTACCGGCACGCCTCGGGGCGCATCACGTCCAACTGGCCCGGCTCGACCCATCCGTACGCCCAGCGCACCAAGGTGCTCGACCCGAAAGCGTTCCACTGGTCATGACGTCCTCTTCTGCACAGCCCTCTTCTTCGCACTCCTACCCCCCTGAGCCGTGGGACCTCCACGGGCACGCGTACGTCGCGGCGTGGCTCGTCCCGGTGGCCGACCTCCCCGCTCCGCACTCCCCCGCTACGAAGGCCATTACGCTGTTCGGTCGCGGCATCGTCGGCACGGCGTTCTTCGTCTACGAAGAGCCGAGCCCATTGACGTACGACGAGATCATGTCGACGGTGCTCGTGCGCGACGGCTGGCGCATCCGCGTGTCGATCACGCACATCTGGGTCAACAGCGAGGCCTCCCGTGACGGTGGACGCGACCTGTGGGCCATCCCCAAGCAGCTGGCCGACTTCGACGTCACGCCGCACGTCTCGTACAGCGCGCACGGCATCGGATCGTTGGTGCTGCGTCGCGTGCGCCGGCTGCCCCGCATGCTTCCTGCGGGTTTCAGGATCGCCCAGGACCAGGGCGGGCACCTGCTGGTGTCGCCCGTGACCGGGCGGATGCGGTTCGGCACCGCCTCCGGGCGTTGGACGTTCGACGCGGACGGCCAGCTGGGCTTCCTGCACGGACGCAAGCCGTTGCTGACGTTGGCCGCCAGCCCGTTCCGGCTCCTGTTCGGCCGCCGCTGAGCGAGCCGGGCTCGGGTGAGAATTGCCCGAGAACATCGCGTCGACCTGTCTCGTAAGCCCCGGCGCGCCCTATGTTGGGCGAACCCGTCGGCCACCGTGGCCGGCAGTCGTCAGGAGCCGCAGTGAGCAACGACCGCCAGCAACGAGCCGCCCGTGCCGAGCAGATGCGCCGCGACCGCGAGAAGGCCGACCGCAGGCAGCGCAACGTCATCACTGTCGCGATCGTCGCGGTGGTCGCCGTCCTGATCGGCGTCGGCAGCTACGCGGTCACGTCCGCGTCCGGCGGCAAGAGCTCGCCCGTCGTTCAGCCTGCGAACGCCACGAAGGACCACGGGATCGTCTACGACGCCGCGGCGGCGGGTGCGACTCCCCCGGCCGGCGCCAAGCCCGTCACAGTGGAGATCTACGAGGACTTCCAGTGCCCCGTCTGCAAGTCCTTCGAGGCCGCCACCGGCGACTTCCTGGACGCCCAGGTGGCGTCGGGGGCCGTCACGATCGCCTACAAGCCGTTCTCGTTCCTCGACGACAACGGCGGCAGCCCCAATCGCTACTCCCACCGCGCCACCAACGCCGCCCTGTGCGTGCTCGCCGATGGCGGAGCGTCCGCGTACAAGAAGATGCACGACGCCCTCTACGCGAACCAGCCCGAGGAGCGCACGGACGGGCCAGAGGACGACGAGCTCATCGACCGCGCGAAGCAGATCGGTGTCACCGGCATCGACTCGTGCATCCGCGACGAGAAGTACGAGGGCTGGATCGACGAGGCACGTGCGGCCGGCGAGAAGGCCGGCGTCGATCAGACCCCGACCGTCGTCGTCGACGGCAAGGCCGTGTCGAACTCAGCTGGCGGCGCACCGGGCGTCGAGGACCTGCAGGCCGCGATCGCCGCGGCTCAGGCCTGAGCCGCGGGGCCGCGCGCATGTGCGGTCCGCGATGTCATGCAGTGCCGCCGCGCATGTCGTTGCCTTCACTTCAGCCCCAGAGGTAACGTGCCGAGACGAGGTGTCGCACTGGCGCGCCAACGCACGAGGGAACCCCATGACCACGAGAAGTACCCGCCGCACGTGGGCGGCCGCCCTGCTCACCGCCTCGGCGATGCTGACTGCCGGACTCGCCTCGCCCGCAACAGCAGCGACGAGCACCGGCGCATCGAAGGGTGCCGTGACGCTCGACGGCCGGCCCGTGGTCGCCGCGAAGGTCCAGATCTACCGTCTCGTCTACCAGGAGACCAACCAAGAGCTCGAGGTCGCGGACAACCCCCTGAAGACCGACTACACCGACAGCAAGGGGCGCTACTCGTTCGCCGGCCTGTCCGCGAAGTCCGCCACCAGCAACAGGTACGTCGTGCTCGTCACCGACCGCACGGGGCGGATCGTCAAGACCTTCCGCACCATCGTTGCGAAGAAGGGCAAGACGGTCACGAAGAACATCCATGCGCGGGCGGCGGCCTCTCTCACCGGCACGCTGGCAACGAGTGACGGCCGCTCGCCGGCGGGACTGAGGGTCGGGCCCGACCACGGGCTGTACAACGATCAAGGGCCGTCGTACGACAAGCTGTACCCCGACTGGGACACGGTCGTGAAGGCCGATGGAACGTTCTCGCTGCGCGGCATCCCCGCCGACAACTACAGCGGCGTCGTGGTCTCCGACGGTCGGTACGGCTCGCAGTGCTACGACTTCACGCGCGTCGCGCTGGTCGACTGCGCCACCGGGACCGACAGCGCCGCATACGCCCCCCAGGGCATCTCGCTGACCGCCGGAGAGCAGCGAACCCTCCCCACCGTGACGATGACGAAGTTCGGCCCGGCTTCCACCAAGCTGGCCGGCACCGCCACGGACGCCTCTGGCAAGCCACTGAAGGGCATCGAGGTCACCGTGTCGAGCAGCGCGGCGGCGGGCACGAAGGGTGCGACTCGATCCAGCGGGCGTTTCACCGTCCAGGACCGCCTCCCGGCGGGCCCCTACACGGTCAGGTTCGACGACCCGAAGAAGGTGTGGGCGTCGCAGTACCTCGGTGGTGGGCCGGACAAGTCGGCACGGCAGGTAGTCACGATCACCCCGGGGCAGCCCATCAGCGGACTGGACACCGCCCTGAAGTCGAGGTCGTCGGCCAAGTTCGCCACCAAGGTCACCGGCCGCACGGCCAAGGTCGCCGTCAGCATCAAGCGCACTGCGACGGGCAGCGCCCCAGGCGGGACGTTCTGGCTGTCATTCAACGGCCTCAGCACCGCGGCAGACCAGGTCAAGAAGGGGAAGGCGAGTGTCACCTTCATCGGCCTCCCGAAGGGCACGCTCTCGCTCGTCGCCCACTACTCGGGCACCAGCAGCACGGCCGAGTTCTCGAAGGTCGTCAAGGTCACGGTCGAGTAGCCAGGAGCAGCAGATCGGGGCAGCCCTCGTCATCCCGGCGGGGGCTGCTTCATGCGCGGCAGACATCAAGGCGTGACGCGCCGTCAGGGCAACAGCACATTCGCTTCCGTGCCGTCGTGCAGCCGGTACGTCAGGCGCAGGCGGCCGTCCGCACCTGTCACCACCCGGTAGGAGTCCGTGGACTTCGCTCGAACGTCCGGCGCGGATAGAAGCGTGTCGACCCGCTCGAAGACGACTCCGTTGCCTCGATACAGAGTCAGGGTCGTCTCACCGAAGGTGAAAGGTACGAGGATGTAGCCGGGCGACCCCTCCGGCACGTCCAGGCGGACTTGCGGGGACTCCCCGACGGCGAGAAGAAGTAAGAAGTTCGCGAAGACCGTCGCGGCAAGCGCAGCCAGCACAGTCGCTGGCACCAGGACAGCCAGATGCAGAAACTCAGCGACTCGCCCTGTCGCGGCCGACGCCGTCGCGCCCATGAAGGATGCCGCTACACACCAGATGGATGCGGTGGCGAGCAGCGCAGCGATCCACACGGCATCGAGCGGACCTACCCGAACGATCCGTTCCATCAGAAAGAGGACCGAGCCGTATGAGGCACCTGCTGACAGCAGACCGGCCAGGAACACAGGAAGGGGCCAGCGACGACCACCAGCCGTCGCATGGGGCTCTGAAGCTTCGATCGCTTCCATCTCGCTCGTGTCCACGGTGCGACGACGCTAACACCCTGTCTCGCCCGGACAACTGCTGATCTGCTGAACAGGTGGCGGGGCGACACGTGTAGACAATGAAGAACGCCCTCCAGATGGAGGGCGTCCTCAGTGTGGGCGATACTGGGTTCGAACCAGTGACCTCTTCGGTGTGAACCATGTGATGCACGTTTCTCGCTGTTTCACACTGCACAGTTCTAGCCGGGATTGCAGCGAATGTGTACCAACTGAAACAGCGGGAAACCGAGGGAAATCTGACCCAATGGCTGTCAGGTTGGCTGTCAAAATGTGAAGGCCCCCGCACCCCACGAGCGAGGGCCTTCGGTCCCCCGGAGCGAACCGACTAAGGAAACTCCGGAAGTCAGGGCTTGAGGGACGACGAGCGAGAGGCCAGTCTCAGCGCCGTCCCTCCCAGCGGAGACAAGTCGATCCGCCGTTGCCTGCCCCGGCTCGTGGCCGGGGAGTTGGTCCCTCGGTGAGGGGTGAAACGTAGCGCACGGAAACCGACCCCATGTTGCTAGTGGGTTGGACCCTCACCGAGGAAGTTCGATAGTTCGATCTAGCCCGCCCGTCGCCGGTAGTTGTTCAGCACGAGCGTCTCGACGAGCGAGAACGACCACGGTGAGCCGGGGCTCTCCTTGAACGCTCCAGCCTCGATCTCACGGGCGCTCGTCGGGTTGCTAAGGCTGCGAGCGCCGTAGGTGACGATCACCCCGGCGATGCCGTCGGAGACGGTCACGGTGCCGTCTGACGCGGTCTGGAAGCCCTTCCCACGGGTGTACTCACGGACGAGCAGCACGGCTCCAGCAGCGTGCTCGTCAGCTTGCGCCGTGAGGGTCTCGTCAGCGGCCCAGCCTAGGTAGCCGAGCAGTGTCGAGCCCGTGGGAAGGGCAGCCATCATGCAGCCGGGATCGTGATGCCGGTGATCTTGACCACGGCGCTCGGGTTCACAGGCGCGACGTCGTAACGGGCCTGCACGCGGATGCCGACCTCGCCGGTTCCTGCGTACAGCTCGTTGAGAATCTTCACCGAGGGCGCGAGGTCGCGGGCGACCGCCACCTGCGAGAAGTCCACCAGCGCGGCCCGCCCCGTCGGCGTGCCTCCGGTCGTGTCGGGGATGCGCGGCGTCACCACGATCGGGATGCCGAACGCCCGGTACACACTGTCCAGCGTGGGGTCCGGCTGCGCGAGGTAGCGCCCGTCCCCGTCCTTCAGGCCCTTGAGGGTGACGAACTCGCGCGGGGTCACGACGAACTTGAGCGAGCCCATGTTGACGTTGGCGCTGAGGGCCTTGCTCCACGCTGCGAGCAGCACGTCATACGTCAGCCCACCGGCGGCGGCGACCGTCTGCGTCCCGAGCCACGAGAAGAGGCCACGAGGCGTCTCCACGCCGTCTCCGGAGGCTCCGAAGAACTGCGTGTCGATTTTGCTCGCGACGTCGGTCACGAGGCGCTGACGGACGGCGGTCTCCAGCGACACCACGGCCTGTCGGACGATCTCCTCCGACATCTTCGTGATGACCTTGACGCTCTTCATCGTCGAGGGCAGCAGCGAGACGTCGCCGAAGTCGACATCACGAGTCGGAATCGTCTCGCCTTCGCCGGTCCAGCCGGGATCGGTGATCGGGCCACCGAGGCTCGGGAGCCGAAGCGGTCCGGCGGTGTCGTAGATGACCGGGCCGGATGCGAGGAAGACGCTCTGCGCCTCCAGCGGCTTCGTCAGGACCTTGGCGACCTGCGTCTGCAGCAGCTCGGTGGCGTTGCCGGTGTTGATTGCCATGAGGGTTCTCCGAAAGTAGGAATCGAGTGATTCGCTTTCGGGCCTCTAGCCCTCATGCCTTACATCGGTCGGGCCTCTAGCCCTTCCGGTGCGTCTGCCGTAAGTATCGGCAGCTCGTGCGCCAGACTGTCCGGCATGTCAGTCCCCGTCGCCTTCTACGAGGCCGCTGCTCAAGTCATCCCGGTCTTGCTGCTCACTGAGGGCGTGCGGGCTGGCCTTCTACTGCGTGACATCCGAGACGTCCGCAGGATTGAGGACGAGAACGACGCTGCCAACAACGCACTGACTGAGTTGGAAGAGGAACTCGCGGAGCTTGAGTCCCAGAAGGCGGAGATGGTTCTAGAGGCTGCAGTTTCATCGATACCCGACAGCCAAAGGGACCACCTCAAGCGCATCTTGGAGAAGTCCGATGCGGTGATAGCGAAGGCGAAGAAGACGCGAGAGGCGCGCGACAAAGACGACGCGCGGGCGCGTCGCATCGCGAACCAAGCACGGGCTCTAGAAACCTCGACAGTGGCTCTTATCGGCCTGACGGTCCTTGCCGAGGTACTCGGGATTGCCGTCGCGATGTCCGTCATCGCGAGCCCAAGCCTGCGCGGCGACGGCACGTTCCTTCTCGTGTATGCAGCAATCTGTTTCGGCGTCGCTGGCGTCATGCAGCAGTTGTTTCACCCGCTGACCATCGACAAGCCGAAAGGTCGAGCCCAAAAGGCAGTCAACTTCGCTTTGCGCTGGTCTCCGTTCCTCCCTCAAGCGGTCCTAGTGGCGGGCGGCGTTTGGGTGGTGAACTAGTCCGCTGGCTGTTCTCGCAGCACCCGGCTGACAGCCTTCCACCCGCCCGCGACGTGCTCGCCGTCCACCCGCCAAAAGTAGCGGCTTGAGTGCTGCAGGTGCCCGCCGTTGGTCCACAGCCGGTGCGGCAGGTCGATCGTCCGCCACTTCTCCCGCGCGGCCCAGAGGTATCGCGCCGCTCCCGGCGCATGACCCACCCGCCGGACCTCGGCGACTGCTCCGAAGCCTGCCCGCTGCGCTACGTCACTCAGCACGTGCTCGGGTGGGATCGAGCCGTGCGCCAGCGCATGAACGTGGTGCGCGTGCCGTCCGTCTCGGCGCTCGTTGCACTCCACGACCCACGCCCACTCCAGCGGGAAGCCTCGGCGCTGCAGGTTGCGCCTGACGTTCCGCATCCACGCTGCCGTCTCGGCGATGCCCTCAGGTGCTCGCGTCATGGTCAGCATGGCCTCGGGGTCCGATGCGCCTACGGCGCGGGCGACCGCTCGCCTTTTACCCCGGACGCAGTACGTGCACGTCAGCGCTCCACACCCATGCGGGCTCAGCTCGCCGGTCTCTCTGTTGATCGCCTCTCCCGGCTCGTCCAGTCTGTTCATGCAGTGGGGAGGGAGATACTGCTGCAGGAACGGTGTCGAGAGATGTTGGTCAAAAAGGGTCGCCCCTAGAACAAGAGGGAGGGCCCTCGTTTCAGGCGCTATTAGAGTGGTGTCCATCGGAACTCGCATTTCCGGTCATGATCCCGAGCGCTGGCAGGCGCTGCGGGATCGTTACTTTCCTCGTCGAAGTCGTCGGCGCGACGCCCTCGCTTGTAGACACTCGCGAACCTCAGGTATGCGACCTCGCTGAGCCTCTTGAGGGGCTACGGTTCGGTAATGAGTGCATGGATGAATCAAATCTTCGCCGCAGGACAAGCGAACCGAGGCAATGTCGTTCGACGCGCACGGCGCGATGTTGACCAGTACGTCGGTATGAGTGCCCTCATCGCTGAGTGTCAGCGTCGCGGCTTCCATGTGGTTGAGTCTGGTGAGCAGGTCATCATCCTGTGCAACACCGGAGGCGTTGACATCCGCTGTTAACCCTGCAGCAGGCCGACCAGGCTGACCTCTTCGGCGTCTGACTCGTTGCCCCTGAAGCCCTGCTGCGTCGGTCCCCCGACCTTGCTGAGGTGCGGCTTCTCCTTGGCGAGTGAGTCGGCTGCAGCTCGGATGAGCTCGGGGCTCGGCATCCCGCTCTCGGGGTCGTTGAACTCGTCGGACCACGGCAGGTTGCTCGCGTCCTGCAGGACCCGGCCTGCGGTGTGCTCGATTGCTGCGGACTGCAGCGCTGCGAGGTAGTCGTCTGCCTTCTTGGCCTTCAGCCGGTTCTCGGCGCTCTCGGCTCGGAGGGTCTCCACGTACTCGCGGCTGAACGTCTCCGGCTCCGTACGGGCATCCTCGGGCGGCTCTGTGCTCTCCGGGGGTGTCTCCACGGACTCGGGCGGGGTCTCAAGCGGCTGTGTCATGTCGGTTCTCCTCCTTGGTGGCAGCGATGCGCCGTTTGCGCAGGCTGGTCTCGATCTCTTGGGGTGTCGCGGGCTCCAGCGAGCACTCGCACTGCGGGTGATCCCGGAACTTCACGTCGATGGCGTAGACGCGTCCGTGCCTCTTGCGGCACTCGTCGCACGCGTCCGGTTGGGCGACCCACCGCCAGTGCGTCACCCCTGCGCGCTCCATGCGGTCCTGAGTCGTCTCCTTGCCGCTCTCGCGAGCTGCGTCGGCTGCCACGCGCTCGCTGCGCTGGACGATCTCCACACCGGAGCCGAACGCCACAGCTCCTCGGCTGATCTCGCTGATAGTTCGAGCTTGGAACTCGTCGGCGTCGAGCCCCGGCTGCGCTCCCTCGTCCTCGGCGATGGTCTCCACGGCCTCCCGGAGCGAGTCCATGACGTCCGGGTCCGGCACGATCCCGAGCGGCTCGATGGGTTCCGGCCAGCTCGTCAAGCTCCAGCGCCACAGAGCCACCTCAGCGATGCGCGCTGCGCTCACCTTGGCTGCGTAGACCACGAGCGCGAACGACTCCACGAACGCCTCGCGGGTGAGCACACCGGCGGCGTACATGGCTGCCAGCGTGCCGACCTTGCTCGCGACGGTCTCGGCGTTTTGCTGTTGATCGGTCACAGCCCAGCCGCCATCCGCAGCGCCTGCTCACGCATCCGCAGTAAGCGGTCGTCCTCGATCTGCTCGGGACTCCAGCCCATCCGGCTGAGAGCGGCCTCGGTCGAGATGAGGCCCTCGGCGTGCATCTTCGTGTAGCCGTCGGCGTCCTGAGCGATGGTGCGCGTTGCCGGGTCGGCCCACACGGTCTCGGCGTTGATGCTGCGCACGGGGCGCTGATCCCGGATGGCGACCATGAGGCGCGCGACGTCGGCGAACGGGCGCGAGAACGTCGTGATGCGGCTCTCGGCCTTCGCGGTGAGGCTCGTCTCCTTGGCCTTCACCTCTTCGCCGCTCGTGGGCGCTGAGTCCGGGAACACGTAGTGAGCGGGAAGACTGCCTAGCGATGCGATCTGGCTTAGCAGCGTGCGGCTGAGGGTGTCGTACGCGGCGAGATCGGACGTCGGGAACTGGCCGAACTTGGCTTCGATGGCCTCGGCGAGCCACGTCCGGTCGGAGTTCGCGAACGGGTCGATGGCGACCTCTTCGCCGTCGTCGTTGGTCTCGGTCTCCACTTCGATGCCGGTGCCCCATCGGCGCGGGCGAGCGTAGTACTCGCTGGTCACCATCGCGTCGATCATGACTTTGGTGAGCGCGTCCACGAGGTCCCGGACAGCGTCCATCTCGGAGATGCCGAACACGTCAGCGGTGCGGCCTCGGTTCGTCAGTTGGACGAGAGGCGGGATGCCCAGCGGGTGCGGTCGCGAGTCCACGAGGTTCCACCCGTCAGACGGCAGGCTCGCGCCTTCAGCGGCTCCGGCGGTGCTCGTGTAGTAGTCCACGCTCCACGGTCGGTAGACGGTCGCGTGACCCTTGCCAGCGTCGATCCACCGGCGCATCCCGATGGTGATCTCGCGGGTGATCGGGTCCCGCAGCGCGATGCACTGGCCGGGGTCCTCCGGGGTCACGGTCGGCTGTCCGTCGTCGCCCCACACGCTGATGAATCCGCGCCCGGTCGCGAGCGCGTCAGTGATGGCCTGCACGGCCCCGTCCTGCATCGACTGAGCCCGCCAGCGCTCCCACAGCGCGTCGTCGTGCTTGCCGTCGATCATGAAGCCCACGACCTTGAGTCGCTCGGCGAGAGCATCCACGACGAGCCGCGAATAGTTCACGCTGAGCACCTTCAACTGCTGGTCGAGAGCGTCGCGAGCCTTCGGGCTCAGGAACGCGATAGGGACCTCGCCCCGGTAGCGCTGTTCGTGTGCGCGGACCTTGCTCTCCTGCACGTCGAGCAACTTGCTGAGTTCTGCGATCTCGCTCACCTGAACGACACCACCTTTCGTCGTTTGGGCTTCGTCGTCGCGTGGGTCCGGGCTCGCGAGTGCGCCATGATCGAGCAGACGCTGAGGTCGATCCACTGGCGTGACGAGCGGCTGACCTTGTGCACCCGGACGCCTCGGCTGTCCTCGGTCACGCGGCAGTTGGTCATGTGTTCGGCGAGCGCCGGGTGCCCGCTCTGGGTCACCTGCTGGTTGGCGATGGCCTCGCCGAGACTCTGGGTCGCGGGGGTCATGCGCTGCGCGCTCTGCGGGTGCTCCAAGACCGTGATGCCCTCGCGGTCGAGCACCTGAAGCGAGCGCTGCCAGCGGTACGGGTCGGCCACGACCTCGCGCACCCTCCAGCGCCTGCAGGCGGCTCGCACAGCGTCTTCCACGTCGAGGATGTCCACCCGCCACTCGTCGTCGCCGGGGTTGCTCCAGTAGCCCGCCACGTCGAGATGCGGGCGGGTGCCGATGCTGCAGACCACGAGCCCGGTCGAGTCGCCGGAGAACGATCCGTCGAGCCCGAGGATGACGTCTGAGCCGTCCGGAACTCCGCCGGGCTGCTCGATGGCCTTCCACTGACCGGGCTGCAGCCACGAGTTGTCGGCCCCCTCGATCCACTGCCCCAGCCGGGCACGTCGGAACGTCGCCTCTCGCGTCTTGGGAGGCAGCAGCGCGCGCATGGCGTCGGGCCACAAAAAGTCGTTCAACGCCGGATTTGCGACCGCCCACGCCTCCTCGTCGTCGATCTCGCAGCCCAGCGGAGCGGCGTACTCCTTGAAGTAGAACGACGCGTCTTCGGGGTGCTCCAGCCCCCACTTCCGGAGTTCGTACATGACGCTGTCAGCGCCCTCAGGGCTCGGCGTGCCGATGCACAGCGTCAACGACGTCTCACGCTTGCCGGAGGCCAGCGCCGCCACTTCGTAGGTGCGCCGGTCGGTCACCCCGATCTCGTCGATGAGCATGAGGCTGGGGTCCAGCCCTTCGAGGTTCGCAGGGGTCGCCGAGAGCACTTGGAAGAGCGAGCCCGTACGCGGGTACGCGATGCGGTTCTGGAACATCTGCACGCGCTTGCTCAGCGACTCGTTGAGTTCGACCATGCGCACCGCAGCCTCGAACGTGAGACGCGCCTGACGCTCGTCCACGGCCACGACGTAGATGCGTGCGCCCTCCTCGCCACTGAAGAGCGCGTAGAGGCCCAGCGCGGCGCACAGCGTCGTCTTGCCCTGACCTCTCGGCAGGCTCCACAGCGCCAGACGTGGACGAGTCTCAGCGAACGCCCCACGGATGAGTTCGCGCTGCCACTCCCGCAGGATCATCGGGCCTCGTGCGCCCGTTCCCTTCGGCGTGCGGATGAACTTCTCGATCCACGCGATGATCCGCTCGGGACCGCTCTCCGGGAGGTCGCCCTCCACCAGCCCACGGGCGCTCGGCGCTGCCTTCGGCCCGGCCTTCATCGGGTCACCCAGAGGTGTGTAACGGGCTCTCCTTCAGAACACACCGGAGCGACCTCTTCGGGTGTGCCCGAGACCCCCCTACCCATGACGGATGATCTGGTCGATGGCGTCGGCGTAGCGGCCCTCTTGTGCGTGGAACGCGGGGTCGTCGTCGAACGGGTGGTGACCTTCTCGGCTGAACTCCCACTGACTCCAATAGGCCTCGGCTCCGCCGTACTGGATGTGTCCTGTCCACGTGCGCTCGTGCTCGAACGACCGCACTCGACCGGAGGCCTTGAGCCGTCCTGTCTTGACGTGCACGAACGCCTGCGTCACTGCGAACGATCCACCGAGGACACTGTCCAGTTCGGCGATGGCTCGCTCGGTCGGGAGGTCGGCGAACCTGTCGAGCTCGTCGAGCAGCGGCTGCAGGTTCCACGTGCTGCGCACACGGATGCCGGTCATGCGGGCACGCTCTGCTCTGCGAGCCATGCCTCATAGCGAGGTGAGCCCGGTCGTGCACTGCCTCGTCGCACGTTGCAGCGACCGCAGACGACATCGACCATCGCCAGCGTGATGAACCTGCGCAGCACGAGGCGGGTGTGCCATGCCTCGGGGGTGTGGTCTGTCTCTAGCTTGCTCGGGTCCGTCTCGCCGCAATCCGAGCAGTACGCCTGCATCCGGCGAGCCCTGACACTGAGGCGCTTCCACGCCCCGTCGAGCCCTCGCTCCTTCGTGCTGGCCCGCACGCGGGTGCGCTCGTTCGCTGCCTTCATTCGAGCTGTCACCTCGGCCTCGTGCTCATCGCAGCGTGAAGCGTTGCGGGTCGGCACTCCGCACGTCAGGCATGGCTTCAGTAGTCCGTGACTCATCGGTCCACCGGGCTCTCAGCGAGGATGCGCGAGCGCCAGTGCTGCGCCTGCAGCAGAGCGTTCTCGCCCATCGTGTGGTGCATGAGCTGGCAGAGGGACTCCACGAGCGCGGGCAGTACGCCGGGCTGGTCCTTCGCGTCGCTGAAGAGCACGCTGAGGGCTTCGGCGTCGCTGCGCAGCCCAGCCTCGACGAGTGCCATCGCGAGCAGTGAGCCGTCGATCTCGGCTGCTGTCAGTCCCTGCGGCTGGTCGCTCATACGGACACCTCGTATCGGCCTGAGAGCAGCACGGAGTACTCCGCGCCGGGGATGTCGATCTCGCTCGGCTCGTCGCTGCGCAAGCTGCTGCACACTGCGATCCATCCGTGATTCAGGTCGTGCAGCTCGCGGTCGATGCCCGCCCACGCGGCCCACGCGCGCACGGCTGCGTCGTCCTCCGCCGGGTGGTTGAACTCGTCACGCTCACAGTCGGCGTACAGGTCCACCCGCACGACGCGCTTGAGCCGCGTGTGGTGCTGGCTCGTGCCCCACGGTCCGGCGTCCTTGACCACGACGTACAGCCCGCCGGTGCCGTCGATCTTGTGCGGCTCCTTGCGGGCGTAGACGGGCATCCCCACGAGTTCGGAGGCCTGCAGCCGCTCGACTGTCATCGTGACGATGTCCATGTCATCGCTCCTGCTTCACGAGGAACTCGCGGTGACTGAGCCCGTGGAACGTCGAGCGCTCATCGGGGTCAGGCTGGACGACGTAGGTGCCGACGGCTCCGCGCGTCATCGTGATGCGGTCCCCCGGCAGGATGTCGGCGCGAGGTCCGGTCAACAGTTGGCCCTTGCGGTCGGCCCGCTCGAACTCCACCGGCTGGCCCTCGTCGGGCTTGTGCGCGTCGAGCAGACACGGCAGGTCGGTGCTGACCTCGGCCCACTCGAATGAGGCCCTGCCGTCGCTGAAGCTGCGGAACGAACGGGAGACCGTTGCCCGGTGCTGGAGTGCCGAGAAGATAGCCATTTCGACTGAAGTATCGGCAGGTCCGATTTCAGCCGGTTTCAGCTCGCCGGTGCCTCTGAGCGTTGAGCACGTGGGAGCGCGTGACCCCGAGCCGAGCCATGATCTCGGCGGGCTTCAGGCCCTCGTCGAGCAACGGCAAGATGGCAGCCGTTCGGGCCTTCGACGCGTCTGCAGTGTTGTACTCAAGGCCCTGTCGAATCCATGAGGTCCGCACTTTGGTCTGACTGCACTCCAGCCGACTTGAGGCCTCTCGCAAGCTGAGCCCGGTCAGCGCACGGGTGAGGCTGTCGAACCTGTCGCGCTCTTCATCTCGACGGTGGACGGATGCTTGCGCTTCGGCTGCTCGCTCCTCAGCCAACAGTTCGGCTTGAGCGACACGCGCTGCCTTCTCACGGGCTCGCCTCCTCGCAGCCGTCCGCCTGTTGCTCTCGCGCTTGCGTGCGAGACGCTCCTCAGCGTCGCTCGCAGTCGGCACCGGCTTGGGACGGTCGGAGACTCGCAGGCCCATCTGCGCCCATCGGTAATGAACTGCTCCAGCCGAGAGCCCCACGACCTCGCCCGCCTCACGGAGGCTGAGCCCGTCCTCGAACGCCTGACGTAGTGCTGAGCGCTGCTGAGCGCGCTCCTGCACGCCCGGCGCGGTGGCTGACTCGGCGACGTCCACGAGCAGCCACGGGTCGCGCTTGAACGCCTCTACGCCCTGCCGCAGCAGCGGTCCGAATCGGTGCCGAATCTCCTCGGCTGAGAGTTCATGGTCCGCTGTAGGCATCCGCACGGAGGAAGTATCGGACGGTCGCTAAATACCGGGTTTCGGCTCCAGACCCGTACTCCTATACATGGACATTCAGAAACCAGAGGAAACAACCCTCGTCACTCAGGCTGAAGCAGCACGGCTGCTCAGCATCTCGCGCACGACCCTGCACCGACTCGTCAAGGCCGGAGAACTCCAACAGGTCCACCTAGGGCGGCGGGCGCTCGTGGTGCGCACAAGCATCGACGCGCTCATCGCTCGAAAGTCCGCAGTGACCTCTTAAGTACGGCAGACTCCTCCTAAGGCTAATAGTAAAGAGGTCATGGCATGGCAGCACGGATGACGAAGCGGGCGGATGGTCGCTACCAATACGCGATCCGCTACACCGACCCGGTGACGGGCGAGAAGAGGCGTCAGTACTTCACCGGCAAGACTCAGGCAGAGGTCCGAGCCAAGGTGAAGGCAGCCCAAGAGCGGCTAGACGCGGGCGCTCCCGTTAGAGACTCTTCACGCACGCTCGCCGAGTGGTCCACGCAATGGCGAGCAACGTCGTTAGAGGCGTCCGACCGACGACCCACGAGCAAGGCCACGTGCGTCTCCTTGCTGACGAACCACGTCGAGACGGAGACCATCGGAACCGTGCGTCTCGACCGTCTCGGATTGGCTGACGTCGAGCGGCTCATCGTCGATCTGCGTGCCAAGACGACGAAGCGTGGGGCCCGGCAACTCAGCGAGTCCTCCATCTCACGCGTGCTGCAGGTTCTCAAGGTCGCGCTGGATGACGCTGTGGCCCACGGGCTCATTGTCAAGAATCCGGTGAGCGCCCTCAAGCGCAAGCCCAAGGCGGACGGGGAGGAACAGCGGTTCCTCTCACTCGCTGAGGTCGCCCAGCTCATCCGAGCTGCGGAGGGCACCCGATACCACCGACCCCTCCAGTTCATCGCGGCCACGGGCCTGCGCAAGGGCGAGTTGATCGGACTCCGGTGGTCAGACTTCGACCTCGAATCGGACACCCCCCGATTCACGGTCAATCGCACGATCTCGCGCCTGAACGGCTCACTGAACGTCGGGCCGGTGAAGACGGGTGCGGGGCACCGGACCCTCGACCTCTCAGCCGGTCTCGTTGGGGTGCTGAAGGCCCAGCGAAAGGCTCAGGTGGCTGAGCGCCTCAGGGCAGGATCGGCGTGGACGGAGGGCGACTACGTGTTCACCACTGAGACCGGCCAGCCGATGGACCCACGCAACGTCCTGCGGGCTGTCACCACCGCCGGGAAGAAGGCGGGCGTGGCCGACGTGGACGTGCACGCCCTGCGCCACAGCGCCGCGACAGCGATGCTCGATCTTGGCGAGAACTTGAAGACCGTGAGCGTCATGCTCGGGCACTCCAACATCGCGACGACAGCGAAAATCTACGCTCACGTGTCCGACCACACGGCACGATCCGCGATGGCCTCGCTCAGCGCTGCGATGGGCATCTGACTCAGGTGGCTGTCACCGTGGCTGTCATCTGCCGTTCTCGGCTCTGATCCACTCCGGCAGAAACAAGAAATGCCCTCCGATTGGAGGGCAATCTCGGGTGGGCGATACTGGGTTCGAACCAGTGACCTCTTCGGTGTGAACGAAGCGCGCTACCACTGCGCCAATCGCCCGCTGACGTGCGACAGAAACACTAACCTACGCCGCCGGGGTCATGACAGCGAGGTCGTCACGGGTCGATGCCACGGGCGGCCTCACGGGCCCAGATCTGCTGCGCGAGCTGCGTGACAGGGCCGGGTGCCTCGATCTCGCGATCGTCCACGCGGCTGATGGCCTGCACGTCACGCGTGGTGCCCACGAGGATGACCTCGTCGGCGGTCTGCAGCACCTCGATCGGCGCGTCCTGCTCGACGACGTCGATCTCGCCGGCGCACCACTCGAGCACCAGCGCCCTGGTGACGCCGGCGAGGGGCCCGGCCTCGAGCGTCGGCGTGATGAGCCTGCCGTCGACGACGTACATGATGTTGGAACCCGTGCCCTCGCACAGCTGGCCGCGGGTGTTGGGCAGGATCGCCTCCGAGGCTCCCCGCGCCGTGGCGTGCTCGATCATGAGCGCGTTCTCGGCGTAGGACGTCGTCTTGAGCCCTGAGAGCGCGCCACGCTCATTGCGGGGCCACGGGACCGTGACGACCTGCGCGACGGACGGAGGACGCTTCGAGGGCTCCGAGACGACGGTGTGCGTCATCGCCCCGCTCCCCCGCGGCGAGCCCAGCGGACCGGGGCCCGACGTGACGGTCACCCGAATGCGACCGAACGAGATCTGCTGGCCGTCCATCGTCGCCGCGATGCCCTCGCGGATCGCGCCGACGTCGGGCGTGCCGATGCCGAGGCCGGTCGCCGACCGCACCAGCCGATCGAGGTGACGGGTCAGCGCGAACGGCCGATCGTTGCTGATCTGGACCGTCTCGAAGACCCCGTCGCCCACGATCATCCCGTGATCGAGGGCGCTGATCGACAGTTCGTCCGGTGATTGCAGGAGACGTCCGTTCACCCATGCGCGCATGCCCCCACGCTACGCCGACCCCGGTTTGGGACTCACGAGAAGCATCCGCTAATGTTTCATCTCGGCCCGGTAACCGGGCCGGTGCGGACATAGCTCAGTGGTAGAGCATCACCTTGCCAAGGTGAGGGTCGCGAGTTCGAATCTCGTTGTCCGCTCGGAGAGGGTCTCCATACCCATCCAGCGGTGGGTTGGCCGAGAGGCGAGGCAACGGACTGCAAATCCGTTTACACGGGTTCAAATCCCGTACCCACCTCGACACAACACCAGTAAAGTCACAAGTGAATAACCACCCATTGGGCGATTGGCGCAGCGGTAGCGCGCTTCCCTGACACGGAAGAGGTCACTGGTTCAAACCCAGTATCGCCCACATGTTGAAGCCCCCGAGACCTCACGAGGTTGCGGGGGCTTCGTCGTCGGACGGCCCGAAGGTCCCGACGCCGCTCGTGCGTCCTGTCGACGTGGTCTCGCACACCGAGTGGAACCTCGCAGGGTTCGACGTCGTGGGCGGAGGTGCCGACACGTTCGCCGACCGGATCGGTGCCATCACGGCCGAGATCGCCGACATCGGCTCGGACGTCCTGAGCCTGCTCGAGGTGCCGAAGCGCCATCTCGCGGCATTCGAGAAGGCGTTGGCGGAGGCCGGGTACTCGATCGGCAGGCACGGACGAGGTCGCGCCGTGGTGGTCCGCACGGGCATGCGGACGAGGCGGTGGGCGGTCTACAAGCTGCCGACGCGGGGACCGTCGAAGGACGCCCGGCACGTGGTCTACTCCGAGGTCTACGTGGGCACCGAGCGCTGGCTGTTCACGGCGGGGCACTTCGAGCACCGCATCGGTTCGGCGTACGACCGGACGCGCGTGCAGCAGGCCACGGAAGCCTTCGCGAAGGGCGATCGTCTGCGGTCCAACTGGGGCATCGACGTCAGCTGCGTGTCGTTCGCCGACGACGAGAACTCGCGCGTGGCCGTCCTGGAGCAGGTGTACGAGCCGCACGGCTACTTCGACGTGTTCGAGGGCGCGTGGCAGGCCGACAACGAGTCCGTGGCCACCCTCAGCGGCTGGTCGGGCACGATCCGCGACGGCGAGCGCATCGACAAGATCAAGGCGCACCGGTCGCGTCCCCGTCGACGGGCGCACGTCCGCAAGACCGCGGCCGGCATCAGCGACCACCTGCCGACGACCGTCGTCTACGGCGCGCCGGCCTGACGTCGGAGACACGCGAGATCGAGACGGTCCGGGACCTCGCGCGGCAGCTTGTCTTCCCCGTACCCTGAGTACGCCGTCCCTGCCTCCCTCCCCTGGAGGGCAGGGGCGGCCCCGCGTCCCGGTGGTGCCGACTCAGTCCGACAGCGGCGCAGTCGGTGCGTCGTGTCCCCATCGGGCGTCCTCGATGCACTGCTCGACCGCTGCATTGATCGCGGCTCCGATGAGCACCGAGATCGACAGGACGTACAACCACAGCAGCACCGCGATGGGTGCAGCGAGCGGACCGTAGATCGACATGCCGCCGGTCGAGAACCCGAGCGCCCAGCGCACGAAGTAGCTGCCGACGATCCACAGCAGCAGCGTGAAGGCCGCGCCCGGCAGGCCTGCGCGCCACGGCTTCCGCGCCGGGACGGCCAGGTGGTACAGCGTCGTCAGGAAGCCGATCGACAGCACCAGCACGGCCGGCCAGTAGAACATCCGCAGGAAGGACCACCGGTCGGACAGGATGTCGGCGGCCAGCTCGGGGCCCGTCAGCACGAGCGGCACGAGCACGATGCCGACCATCAGCGCGACGATGTAGAGCGTGAACGACAGCGCGCGGGTCTTGACGATGCCCCGGTGCCCGCCCATGCCGTAGATGATCGAGATCGTGTCGAGGAAGACGTTGAGCGCCCGCGACCCCGACCACAGCGCCAGCACGAAGCCGATCGAGATGACGTCGATGCGCCCTGACCCCAGCACCTCGTCGAGCGTCGGGGCGATGACCTTGTCGACCGTGCTGTCGGTCAGCGCCTGGGACGCCAGCTCGATGATGCGGTCCTTCAGCACGTCGACCTGGGCGACGTCGTAGCGCTCGGCGATGAACCCGATCGTGCCGGCGAGCCCGAACACCAGAGGTGGCAGCGACAGGATCGCGAAGAAGGCCGCCTCGGCCGCCAGGCCCGTCACGCGGTAGCGGAAGCAGCTGGCGACCGTGCGGGCGACGAGCCTGCTCATCGCCTCGGGCACGGCCGGTCGGCCTACCGGTTGCGCCACCATGGCTCTACCGTAGCGACATGCATCCCCTCCAGCCGGCACCTCACGACCGGGCGCGCACGACACCTCCCCGCGAGTCCTGATGGGACGCCAGCTGACCGCCGCCACCTTGATGTCGGCAGTGACGACCTTGGTGGCCGCGATGGCGCTGCGCGCAGCCGATGCGACCCTGGCCATCGCCGCCGTCGCAGCGCTTGCGGTGCTGCTCGGCTGGTATGCCCAGCTGCACTCGTCGGACGAGCAGTCGGGGCTCGGTCTGGCCAACCCTGCGGCCGTGGCGACCCTGGCCGTCGTCGGCCGCCGCCCGTGGTCCACCGTGCTGCCGGTCGTCGCCGCACATGTGGTCGGTGCCGTGCTGGCCGGTCTCGCCGCCCTCGCTCTGGAGGACCGACTCGGCGACACGCTGGTCTTCGGCACGCCCGGCCTCGTGCTGGCCGGCCTGGGAGCCGCCCTGGTGGGTCTCGTCGGAGCCTGGGCGACGCTCGCGACCGACGCAGGCGGGTCCGAGGCACTCACCGGGGTACCGGTGCTGGTGGGTGGCGCGCTGCTGCCCCTGGGTCTGCTCGTCGCCTTCCAGCCCGCCGCCGTGCTGGGCCTGGCGACCGCCGGCATCCTGCCGTGGGACGTCGCCCTGACAGCTGCCGGTGGCACCGTGCTGGGGTCCATGGTGGGGGCTTTCGCCGTGTCGGTGCTCGTCTCGAACGAGTGACACGGCCCACAACTCGTACATGTTTTCGCCGGTATCCCCGACCGCGCGTTCACTATGTGGACGGACGTCCCACATGGCAAGACGGATGCTTGTCGCGAGACGTCCCCGTCAGCAGACTGTTCACATGCTTTCGGCGCAGACCCTCTGGCTCGTGGGACGACTCCACGTGGACCTCGGTCGCGCCCGCAACATGATGTGTCGCTGATTCACGCGCGACCTCTGCACCGATCACCGACATCTCCTGTCGAATCACCGTAGGCGCGCGGCGACCACCGTGACGAACCTGTCGGGATTGCCGTGTGCCCTGCTCCAAGGGAATCTCATGGCATCAGCACCCGGCACCGACACACCCAGCCGTCGACCGCGCCCCAAGCGCGGCGAGGGTCAGTGGGCGCTGGGCTACCGCGAGCCGCTGAACGCGAACGAGCAGTCCAAGAAGGACGACAACCCGCTCAACGTCCGCGCCCGCATCGAGAACATCTACGCGCACCGCGGATTCGAGTCGATCGACGGCGGCGACCTGCGCGGCCGCTTCCGCTGGTGGGGCCTCTACACGCAGCGCAAGGCGGGCATCGACGGCGGCAAGACCGCGACCCTCGAGCCCGAGGAGCTGGACGCCGACCGGTTCATGATGCGCGTGCGCATCGACGGCGGCCAGCTCAACCTCGAGCAGCTGCGCGCCGTCGCCGACGTCTCGGTCGACTTCGCCCGCGACACCGCCGACCTGACCGACCGCCAGAACGTCCAGTACCACTGGATCGACGTGCGCGACGTCCCGACGATCTGGGACCGCCTCGAGTCGGTCGGCCTGTCGACGCAGGAGGCGTGCGGCGACTGCCCCCGCATCATCCTCGGCTCCCCCGTTGCCGGCGTCTCCCACGACGAGATCATCGACGGCACGTCGGCGATCGAGGCGATCGAGCGCCAGTTCATCGGCGACCGCGAGTTCAGCAACCTGCCCCGCAAGTTCAAGTCGGCGATCAGCGGGCACCCGGGGCACGACGTCGTGCCGCAGATCAACGACATCGCGTTCATCGGGGCCGTCCACCCCGAGCACGGCCCCGGCTTCGACCTGTGGGTCGGCGGCGGGCTCTCGACCAACCCGATGCTGGCCCAGCGCCTCGGCACCTGGGTGTCCCTCGAGGACGTCCCGGACGTGTGGAAGGGCGTCGTCAGCATCTTCCGCGACTACGGCTACCGCCGCCTGCGGACGCGCGCCCGGCTGAAGTTCCTCGTCGCCGACTGGGGCGTCGAGAAGTTTCGCGAGGTGCTCGAGACCGAGTACCTCGGACGCACGCTGGCCGATCTCGACGCCCCCGAGGTGCCGGAGACGCCGCTCGACCACGTCGGCGTGTTCCCGCAGAAGGACGGCCGGTTCTACGTCGGCGTCGCCGCGACCGTCGGGCGCATCTCCGGCACGCTGCTCAACCAGGTCGCCGACATCGTCGAGGCCCACGGCAGCGACCGCGTCCGCACGACCCCGATGCAGAAGCTCGTCGTGCTCGACGTCGCCGAGGACCGGGTCGAGTCGCTCGTCGCGGCCCTCGACGAGATCGGGCTGCACGCCCGTCCCTCGCAGTGGCGCCGCAACACCATGGCGTGCACGGGCATCGAGTACTGCAAGCTCGCGATCGTCAACACCAAGGACACCGCGCGCACGCTGATCGACGAGCTCGAGCAGCGCGTGCCGGAGCTCGACACGCCGATCACGGTCAACGTCAACGGCTGCCCCAACTCGTGCGCACGCATCCAGACCGCCGACATCGGGCTCAAGGGCATGCTCGTGCTCGACGAGAACGGCGAGACGGTCGAGGGCTTCCAGGTGCACCTCGGCGGTGCGCTCGGGCTGGAGGCCGGCTTCGGTCGCAAGCTGCGCCAGCACAAGGTCACCGGCGAGCAGCTGCCCGAGTACGTCGAGAAGCTCTCCAAGACCTACCTGAAGGAGCGCGACGGCGACGAGTCGTTCGCCCGCTGGGTCGCCCGCGCCGACGAGGCGGTCCTTCGATGAAGGACCCGCAGTCCAAGACCGTTCTTGCCGGCGTGCACAGCCTGATGGTGCCTTCGCCCCGGTCACGACGAGGCAGAGTGGCGTCATGAGTGGGCGCGCCGTCCCTTTCCACTGCCCCTACTGCGCCGACGACTCCCTCCGACCCCACGGGGAGAAGCACGGCGAGTGGGAGTGTCGCTCGTGCCTCCGGGCCTTCCGGCTCGGCTTCATCGGTCAGCTCTCCCCCGGCGACCTGACCACCCACTGATCCCCACCCATCACAGCACCGCCCCTGGAAGGAGGCACGCATCATGACCGCACCAGCACTCATCGCTCTTGCGCACGGCAGCACGGATCCCCGTTCCGCCGCCACCATCACAGCCCTCACGGAGATGGTCGCGTGCATGCGTCCCGACCTCCGGGTGGCTCCGGCGTTCCTCGACCACGTCGGGCCGACGTTCGACGAGACCGTCGACCAGCTGGTCGCCGAGGGACACCAGGAAATCGTCGTCGTCCCGCTGCTGCTGAGCGAGGCGTACCACGCCAACGTCGACGTCCCGCACGTCGTGGCCGCAGCCGTCCAGCGCCACGACGGCATCAAGGTGCACGCGACCGGGGTCCTCGGCATCGAGGCCGCGTTCTTCCACGTGCTCGACAAGCGACTGCGCGAGGCGCTCTCGAAGCACCGCGTGCGCGAGCTCGACGCGCTCGTGCTGGCCGGGGCCGGCTCGTCCGACCCCATCGCCAACGCGGCGATCTCCCGGGCGGCCCGCGCCTGGGGTGCCCACCACAAGCTGCCGACGATCGCGGCGTTCGCGTCGAGCGTCCCGCCGGCGGCCGGTGAGGCCGTCCGTCAGCACCGCGCCGACGGACGTCGTCACATCGCGGTCGGCCAGCTGTTCCTCGCGCCGGGCGTCCTGCCCGACCGCGTGGCCGAGCTGGCGTACGAGGCCGGCGCAGTCGCCGTCGCCGAGCCCCTGGGTGTCGACGTCGAGGTGGCGCGGGTCGTCCTGGCCCGCTACGCCGTCGGAGCTGTCGACCTGGTGCCGCTCGAGGCGCTGTTCGCCTGACCCCACCGCCTGACCGTCCCGCCCGAGCCCATCGGCGGGACGGTCAGGTGTGGACGGTCAGGTGTGGACGGTCAGGCGAGCCGCGACGACAGCGAGTCGAGACCGTCGAGCGTCGAGACGACGGCTCCGGCCAGCTCGCCGCCCTTGACGGCGAAGTGCCGGCCGAAGTAGTCGAGGTGCTCGGCGTGCTCGTGGAAGTGGTGCGGGGTCAGGACGGCTGAGAACACCGGCACGTCGGTCTCCAGCTGGATGCGCATCAGGGCGTCGACGACGCTGGCGGCCACGAACTCGTGCCGGTAGATGCCGCCGTCCACGACGAGGGCACAGGCCGCGATCGCGTCGTGCTGACCGGCCATCGCCAGGCGGCGGGCGTGCAGCGGGATCTCGAAGGCACCCGGCACCTCGAAGACGTCGACGCCGTCGATGCCGCGCTCGGTGAGTCCGTCCCGGGCTGCCTCGACCGCCCGGTCGACGATCTCGGAGTGCCAGCGAGCCGCCACGATGGCGACCCGGCGGGTGGTTGTCGTGCTCATGTCTTCCTCCTGGTCGACGGCGCGAACCGGCCGGCGGACGGCGGACGCGCCGGCCGAACGTACCACCGCGCGCACGGACCACGTGCTGCACGCCACCCACCGGACACCTACCGTGGCCGGGTGACCTCCCGGCCCCGCGACATCGACTGGACGGCGTGGGCACTGTTCGTCGCTGCGGTCGCGGTGACCTCCACAGTGCTCAGCATCGGGGGGTTCCCGTCACCCCTGCTGTTCGGCGGGCTGCTCGGTGCACTGGTGTTCGCGCTAGGGTCGCCGCGCGAGGTGTCGCTGCCTCGCTGGTCGTTCGTGGCGGGGCAGGCGATCATCGGCGTCACGATCGGTGCCATGGTCGACGTCGGGACCCTCGTCGACCTCGGCGGCGACTGGCCCGCTGTCATCGTCATCTCCGTGGTGACCCTGGTGCTCAGCGTGGTCGCGGGTCAGGCGCTGCGGCTGCACGGCGGGGTCAGCGCCGTGACGGCATCGTTCTCGTCGGTGGCCGGTGGCGCGTCGGGCATGACCGCGATCGCCCACGACCTCGGTGCGGACGACCGCGTCGTCACGGTCATCCAGTACCTGCGCGTGCTGATCGTGCTGCTCGCGATGCCAGCGGCCGTCTCGGTCGTGTTCCATCCCGACGGCGGTGCCGGGCTCGCGACCGCCGTGGCGGCCCCGCGCTGGTCCGTCGACGCGCTGGCCTACACCGCGCTCGCCGTCGTGGGGGGCGTGCTCGTGGGACGCCTGTTGCGGCTGCCCTCACCCGCCCTGCTCGGAGCACTGCTCGTGGCCGCGGCCCTCGCCGCGCTGCCCGTCTTCGGCGACGTCCAGGTGCCCGCCTGGCTGCAGGGCGTCGGCTACGTGCTGATCGGCGCGCAGGTGGGCCTGAGGTTCACGGTGGCCAGCCTGCGGGCCATCGGGCGGATGCTGCCGACGGCCCTGCTGGTCATCGTCTTCATCATCGGCTCGTGCGCCGCGTTCGGCGTGCTGCTGGCCGACCTGACCGGCGTCTCCCGGCTCGACGCCTACCTCGCGACGACGCCGGGCGGTCTCTACGCCGTCCTGGCCACCGCGGCCGACACCGGCGGCAACGTGACCTTCGTGACCGCGGTGCAGCTCATCCGGCTCCTGCTGGTGCTGATCGCCGCTCCGTTGCTCGCGCGGTGGCTGACCCGTCGGCACAGCTGAGCATCGGCCGACCGACGGTCTACATCGCCGCGAGCCGCGCCTTCTCGGCCTCGACGTCGAAGTCGGCCGCCGGCCACTGCAGGTCGAGCGCCCGCAGCTGCTCGAGCAGCAGCGTCGCGACGGCCCAGTTGCGGTACCACTTGCGCCCGCTCGGCACGACGTGCCAGGCGCCGTTGCCCGTCGAGCAGCGCTCGAGCGCCACGGCGTAGGCGTCCTGGTAGTCGTCCCACAGCGCCCTCTCGTCGAGATCGCCGGCGTTGTACTTCCAGTACTTGGTCGGATCGTCGAGCCGGGCGGCGAGGCGCTCCTTCTGGTCGTCGGGCGTGATGTGCAGGAAGCACTTCACGATGACCCCGCCGGATGCCCTGAACGACCGCTCGAAGTCGTTGATCGCGATGTAGCGCCGGGAGATCTCGTCGTCGTCCACGAGGTGGCGCACCTTGCCGATTAGGACGTCCTCGTAGTGCGAGCGGTCGAAGATGCCGATCATGCCCGGCTCCGGCAACGCGTTCTCGATGCGCCACAGGAAGTCGTGCTCGAGCTCGGTGGCCGTCGGCTTCTTGAACGACGTGATCGACAGGCCCTGCGGGTCGACGAGACCCGCGACGTGACGCACGATCCCCCCCTTGCCGGAGGTGTCCATGCCCTGGAGAACCAGCAGCACCTTGGTCGGGCTCGCCCCCGACCGTCCGCCGGCGAACAGCTTCTCCTGCAGGCCGTCGAGCTCTTCGCCGATCGCGGCGAGCGCCTTCGCGGCATCGGCCTTCTTGCCGTCGAAGCCCGTCGTGGCCCGCGAGTCGAAGGTCGTGAGATCGACGTGCCCCGACACGGCCAGCTGCGACGACAGGGACGGTGCGGGCGATGACTTCGACATGTCGAAAGTATGGCGGACGAGGCCCCCGTACGCTTCGTGACATGGACCTGGACGACGCCGAGATCGCACGCCTCTACGCCTATCCGGAGAGCGAACGGCCCTGGATCCGGACGAACTTCGTCACGACGATCGACGGTGCCGCGCACGGCTCGGACGGCGTCTCCGGCACGCTCGGAGGCGACGCGGACAAGCGGGTCTTCGACGTCCTGCGGTCCCTCGCCGACGTCGTGCTGGTGGGAGCCGGGACGGCCCGCGACGAGGGGTACGGCCCGGCCGACGTCCCGATCGCCCTGGTCAGTCGCAGCCTCGACGTCCCTGACCGCCTCGTCGTGCCCGGCACGGTCGTGATCACCTCGGCACACGCTCCCGCCGGGCGCATCGCCGAGCTGCGCGCGACGGTCGACGTGATCGCCGTGGGTGAGGGCAGCATCGACTGGCCGGCCGTCCTCGACGAGCTGTCGTCCCGGGGCTGGAACCATGTGCTGTGCGAGGGAGGCCCGTCGCTGCACGGCGAGCTGATCGGTCTCGACCTCGTCGACGAGATCTGCCTGACCGTCGCCCCCGTGCTCGCCGCCGGACCGGCGCCCCGCATCGCCCACGGCGACGCAGGTGTCGACCGGCCGATGACGCTGGGTCACGCGGTCGCAGCCCGCGACGTCCTGCTGACGAGGTGGGTCCGCACCCGCGCGTAGGCTGGAGGCGACGAAGGGACACGCACATGTTCGACGTTTCACTGCTCATCGAGCGTCAGCTCAACGACCTCGACGCAGACCAGGTCATCGCCCTGCACGAGGGGCTCGACGACACCGTCCGCTACCACCTGCTGCTGCCGGTCGACAGCTCCTCGGCGATGCTGGTGTCGTCGATGGGATCACTGGGCGGCCAGGTCGTCCCGATCACCGACCCGACGACGATCGACGAGGTCCAGGACAGCATCGACAGCGTCGGTCAGTCCGAGCTCGACGCCAGCGCGGCGCTGCTGACCGAGCGCGGACAGCAGGTCACGGCCACGATCACGGAGGGCGATCCCGTCGAGGCGCTGGTCGAGCTGGTCAAGAGCACTGCCTCGTCCGAGGTCATCATCCTGACCGAGCCCCACGTCGTGAAGGAGTTCCTCCAGATCGACTGGACGTCGCGTGCCCAGCGCAAGCTCGACGTGCCCAGCGTCCACCTGCTCGAGCACGTGCCGTTCGACGCCCAGCGGTGAACCGGCCCGTCCTGGCGCACCGACGTAGGCTTGACGCATGAGCAAGCCGAGCGAGAAGACCTACCCGGTCGACAAGACCGATGCCGAGTGGAAGGCCGAGCTCAGCCCGGCCGAGTACCAGGTGCTGCGCAAGGCGGGCACCGAGCGTCCGTTCAGCTCGTCGTACGAGACCGACCCGACGGTCGGGGTGTACGAGTGCCGCGCGTGCGGTGCCGAGCTGTTCCGCAGCGAGACCAAATTCGACGCCCACTGCGGCTGGCCGGCGTTCTACGCGCCGCTGGCCGAGGACCGGGTCGAGTACATCGAGGACCGCTCGATGTTCGGGGGCGTGCGCACCGAGGTGCGCTGCGCGACGTGCGGATCCCACCTGGGGCACGTGTTCGAGGGCGAGGGCTTCGGCACTCCCACCGACCAGCGCTACTGCATCAACGGCGTCGCCCTCAAGCTCGCCGCCGACTGATCCCCGCTGGGCCTGACGTTTCTGCGGACACGCCGTCGGCGTGTCGTTGAAAACGTCAGGCCCAGCGTGTTTTTACGGCCAGAGGTCGGCGAGCTCGCCGACGCTGAGCGCCCGTCCGGTGTAGAACGGGATCTCCTCACGCACGTGGCGACGCGCCTCGGTGGCGCGCAGCTCGCGCATCAGGTCGACGATGCGGTAGAGCTCCTTGGCCTCGAACGCCAGGATCCACTCGTAGTCGCCGAGCGCGAACGAGGCGACGGTGTTGGCCCGCACGTCGGGGTAGTCGCGCGCCGCCATGCCGTGCTCCTTCAGGATGGCGCGGCGCTCGTCGTCGGGCAGCAGGTACCAGTCGTACGACCGCACGAACGGGTAGACGCAGACGTACGGCTGCACCTCCTCGTCGGCCATGAACGCCGGGATGTGAGAGCGGTTGAACTCGGCCGGACGGTGCAGGGCCATCTGCGACCACACGGGGGCCAGCCGCGATCCGAGCGCCGTGCGCCGGAACGCGTTGTAGGCGATCTGCAGCGCGTCGCTCGTCGGCGCGTGCCACCAGATCATCAGGTCGGCGTCGGCACGCAGGCCGCTGACGTCGTACGTGCCGCGCACGATCGTGTCGTCGGCCGCGAGCTTCGCGAACAGCGCGTCGACCTCGTCGGCTTCAGCCTGTCGGTCGGCGTCGCCGAGCACTCGGTCGAGCCGGAACACCGACCACATCGTGTATCGGATGGTCTCGTTGATCTCCTTGGCCAGCTTGCCAGCGTTGGGGATGCGTCCGGAGTCGGTCGGCGAAGTCATGCCTCGATTGTCCCAGCGTCGAGCAACCGGCGGGCAGCCGCCCGTCCCGAGGCGATGACGGCCGGGATGCCGACGCCGCGGTAGGCAGCGCCGCAGACCTCCAGACCCGGCACCGCCGCGACGGATCGCTCGACGGTCTCGACCCGGTCGAGGTGACCCACGTCGTACTGGGGCAGGCCGCCGCCCCACCGCTGCACGACCTGGTCGACCGGATCGGGCAGCGTGCCGAAGGCCGACCGCAGATCGGCCAGCGCCCGCGACGCCAGCTCGCCGTCGTCGTGCTGCAGCAGCGTGGCGTCACCCGCCCGTCCCACGGACGTGCGGATGACGGTGCGCCCGCTGTCGCCGACCCAGCCCCACTTGTTGGACGAGACCGTGGCCGCCTTGATGAACGTGCCGTCGACCGGCGGCACGAGGAACCCGGATCCCTCGGGCACGACGGCGTCGTCGAGGACGAAGGTGATGATCGCCATGCTGGCGTAGTCGATCGCTGCCAGCGCGAACGCCGCATCGGGCGCCTCCTCGGCGAGCAGCCGGGCCGCTGCAGGGGCTGGTGCGGCCACGATGACGGCGTCGACGTCGACCGTCTCGACGTCCGTGGTCGGGCCGACGGTCAGCCGCCAGCCCTCCGCCGTGCGGGTCGCGGTGCGCACCGTCGAGGACAGGCGCACCTCGATGCCGTCGGTGTCGGCGACCGCGGCGGGCAGCTGTCCCACTCCCCCGACCAGGCCCGCGAACACGGGGCCCGACGCCGTCGCGGCGGCACGGTGCTCGGCTGCGGCGGTCACGAGGTCGTCGCCCAGCGCGGCGATCTGCGGGGTCGTCGCGCGCAGCGACAACTGGTCGGTGTGGCCGGCGTAGACACCGCCGAGCAGCGGCTCGACGAGCCGGTCGAGCACGTCGCGCCCCAGCCGCTCCGTGACGAAGTCGGCCACTGACACGTCGTGCTCCGGGGCCGGCAGGATGCGAGGCTCCGGCATCACGGCGATGCCGGACGCCGCCAGCGCCTCCGGGTCGGCCGGGATGCCCATCACGGTGGGCGGCATCGCGCGCAGCGCTCCATGCGTCCAGATCGAGGCGGTGATGGTCTCGGGGTGGACGACACGGTCGTCGAGACCGACCGCGGAGATGAGGTCGAGGCCCTCGGGCCGACGGGCCAGGACCGACTCGGCACCCAGGTCGAGCGTCAGGCCGCCGACCTGGCCGAGCCTCAGTTTGCCGCCGAGGCGGTCGGACCCCTCGAGCACCAGCACGTCGACGCCCGCCGTCGCGAGCTCGTGGGCCGCGGCCAGGCCTGCCATGCCGCCACCGACGACGGCGACCCTCACGCGTCGGCCGGCTCGTAGGAGTGCACGAAGTCGACGAGCCGCGTCAGCGAGTCGGGATCGGTCGCCGGCAGCACGCCGTGGCCGAGGTTGAACACGTGTCCCTCGGCCGCGCGGCCCGCCTCGATGACCTCGGCGGCCCGGGCGTGGACGAACTCGGTGGGGGCGAACAGCGTCGTCGGGTCGAGGTTGCCCTGGACGGCCTTGCCGGGGCCGATGCGCTTGACGGCCTCGTCGAGCGGCACCCGCCAGTCGACGCCGACGACGTCGGCACCCGCGTCGCCCATCGCGTGCAGCAGCTCGCCCGTGCCGACACCGAAGTGGATGCGTGGCACGCCCAGGTCGGCGACCGACTCGAGCACGGCGGTGGAGTGCGGCTTGACGTAGGTCTCGTAGTCGGCGAGCGACAGGTGCCCCGCCCATGAGTCGAACAGCTGGATCGCCGACGCGCCGGCCTCGACCTGCATCCGCAGGAACTGACCGGCGATGACCGCCATGCGTCCGAGCAGCGCGTGCCACAGCTCGGGGTCGGAGTACATGAGCTGCTTGGTGAGCCGGTGGTCGCGCGACGGACCACCCTCGACCAGGTAGGACGCGAGCGTGAACGGCGCGCCGGCGAAGCCGATCAGCGGCGTGGACCCGAGCTCGCCGACCAGTGCCGTCACGGCGTCGGTGATGGTGCGGACGTCATCGGGCTCGACGTCGCGGAACTGGGCCAGCTGGTCGGCCGACCGGATCGGCTCGGCGACGACGGGGCCCGTGCCGGGGACGATGTCGAGGTCGACGCCGATCGCCTTGAGCGGCACGACGATGTCGGAGAAGAAGATCGCCGCGTCGACGCCGTGCCGGCGGACGGGCTGCATCGTGATCTCGACGACCATGTCGGTGCGGAAGCACGAGTCGAGCATCGCGGTTCCCTCGCGGATCTTGAGGTACTCCGGGAGCGACCGACCCGCCTGCCGCATGAACCACACCGGCGTGTGAGCCGGTCGTTCACCCCGGCAGGCCTGCAGGAACGCGCTGTCAGTCAGTGTCGAAGTCACCGGTTCAGTCTCTCAGGTCGTGCGGAGTGTCGCTCCCGGGACCTGACCCCGGCGCACCTACCATCACAGGGTGGCAGTCCGCAGTGAGATCGATCGCACACCTGCTCGGTTCACCGAGGCCGTCGAGCAGGTGCGGCAGGCCGTGCTGCGCCCCGAGGTCGTGGTCGACGACATGCCGGCGCCCCAGCGCATCGCGCCGCACGCCTTCGCGATGAGCGGCGACGTGGTGGTCGACGACGACGACCTGGCGACGGGCCGCTTCATCCTGCTGCACGACCCGGCCGGCAACGACGCGTGGGGCGGGACGTTCCGCTGCGTCACGTTCGCGCGGGCCGACATCGAGGCCGACATGGCCGCCGACCCCTCGCTGCCCGCCGTCGGCTGGAGCTGGCTGACCGAGGCGCTCGACGCCCACGGCAGCGAATACTCCGCGGCCAGTGGCAGCGTGACGGTCGTCCGCTCCGAGGGATTCGGCGAGATGGAGGACGACGGCACCGACGCGCAGATCGAGGTGCGCGCGTCGTGGACGCCGCACATGGACGTGCCCGACGGCTCGTCCGGCGCGGGCGGTCACGCCGCGGCGTGGTCCAACCTGCTGTGCGCCATCGCCGGCCTGCCGCCACTGGCTCCCGGGGTCATCCCGCTGCAGCGCAGGAGAGGTGTGCGTTGACCTCGGCCGACCTGCCGGACGGAGCAGACGTCGTCGCGACCGACGACGTGGCGACCGAGCCGGTCACCCCCGACGCGCCCCGGCTCGAGCTGCGCGACCCGCTGCCCCCCGTCGTCGACACCGTCGCCGCGCTCGACGACACGTGCGCGCGCATCCTCGCCGGCACGGGCCCCATCGCGCTCGACGCCGAGCGGGCATCGGGCTACCGCTACTCGCAGCGCGCCTACCTGATCCAGGTGCGCCGCGAGGGATCCGGCACGCACCTGATCGACCCCACGGCGTTCGACGGCCTCGTGCCGCTCGACACCGCCTTCGACGGCAACGAGTGGATCCTGCACGCCGCGACGCAGGACCTGATGTGCTTGGCCGAGGTGGGCCTCTACCCCGAGCACCTGTTCGACACCGAGCTCGCCGGCCGCCTGCTCAACCTGCCGCGTGTCGGCCTCGCGGCGCTGGTCGAGCACTACCTGGGCCTCAGCCTGGCCAAGGAGTTCTCCGCCGCCGACTGGTCGACCCGGCCCCTGCCCGAGCCGTGGCTCGTCTACGCGGCACTCGACGTCGAGGTGCTCGTCGAGCTGCGCAACCTGATCGACGCCGACCTGCAGCAGGCCGGCAAGCGCGAGTGGGCAGCCGAGGAGTTCGAGTCGCTGCTGCTGTTCCAGGGACCGCCCGAGCGCAAGGAGCCGTGGCGTCGCACGTCCGGCCTGCACAAGGCACGGGGACGCCGAGCACTCGGCATCGTCCGCGAGCTGTGGCAGGCGCGCGACGCGATCGCCGAGGAGCGTGACATCACGCCCGGACGCATCCTGGCCGACGCGTCGATCCTCGAGATCGCCACCTCGCCGCCGCACGACCTCAACGGGCTCAAGGGCATGCGCATCATGCGCAACCGCGGACCACGCCGGTTCGTCGGCGAGTGGTTCGACGCCCTCGAGCGCGGACTCGCCCTCGACGAGCAGCTGCTGCCCACGACCAACCAGCGGGTCGACGGTCCCCCGCCGCCGCGGGCCTGGGCCGACAAGAATCCTGTCGCCGCTGAGCGGCTCGCGCGCTGCCGTGAGGTCGTCACGTCGATCGCCGAGGCCAACGACCTGCCGACCGAGAACCTCATCAGCCCGCAGCTCGTGCGCAACCTCGCGTGGGAGCCGCCGACCGAGGTCACCCTCGAGAGCGTCTCGGCCGCGCTGACGGGTCAGGGTGCCCGCCGCTGGCAGGTCGGTCTCGTCGCCGCGCAGCTGACCGACGCGCTCGGGACCGCTTCCTCCTGACCGACCTCTGCCGCTGCCATTCTGGGCAAGATCACAGGCTGCTCGCGCGCCGGTGAGCATTGCCTTGCCTTACGCTTCGTAGGTGCTCGCCAACTTCCTGATCGGACTGCGTGAGGGCCTCGAGGCCAGCCTCGTCGTCAGCATCCTGATCGCCTACCTGGTCAAGACCGACCGTCGCCACGACATCCGCTACATCTGGGGCGGCATCGCCGCGGCCGTGCTGCTCGTCGTCGCCACGTTCACCGCGATCAACATCGCGATCGGCTCGCTGCCGTTCCGCACCCAGGAGCTGGTCGGCGGCACCCTGTCGATCCTCGCGGCGGGCCTCGTGACGTGGATGATCTTCTGGATGCGTCGCACCGCTCGAGGGCTCAAGAAGGAGCTCGAGAGCGAGATGGCGACGGCCGTGACGCTCGGCCCGATCGCCGTCGCCGTCGTCGCGTTCCTGACGGTCGGCCGCGAGGGGCTCGAGACCGCGGCCATCATGTATGGCACCGTCGCCGACGCCTACACGCCGCGGCCGTTCCTGGGTGCGGCAGGCGGGCTGCTGATCGCGGTCGTGCTGGGCTACCTGATCTACCGGGGCGCGATCACGGTCAACCTGGGCAAGTTCTTCACCATCACGGGCTACCTGCTGATCGTCGTGGCCGCCGGCGTACTGGCCTACGGAATCTACGACCTCCAGGAGGCCGGCTTCCTGCCCCGCCTCACCGGAGACGTCGGAGCCATCTCCAACCTCGGCAACGCCGTCTTCGACATCTCCTCCACGATCCCGCCCGACAGCTGGTATGGCACGCTGCTCAAGGGCACCGTCAACTTCCAGCCCAACCCGTCGTGGCTCCAGCTGCTGGGCTGGGCCTGTTACCTGCTGCCCGTCCTGTGGCTCTACTCGCGCAAGCCCCGCACGGCCGTCGCCCCCGCAGCCCCCGCGACTCCTGCGACTCCGGTGGACGCGTCCCGCTGATTGACCACCCGGACTACCGTGATCGCATGACGACGGCAGCCGGGACGTTCGACGCCCGCTTCGCTCCCCTGGCCGACCTGCTGCACCAGAACGTGCGCGACGGCGTGGAGCGCGGCGCGAGCCTGTGCATCGTCCGGGACGGTGAGGTGCTGGTCGACATCTGGGACGGCTGGTCCGACCTGGAGTCGACCGTGCCGTGGGAGCGCGACACGCTCGTGCCGGTGTGGTCGATCACGAAGGTCATGACCAACCTCGCCGCGCTCGTCGCGGTCGACCGCGGCCTGATCGACCTCGACGAACCGGTCGCGGCTTACTGGCCCGAGTTCGCCGCCGCCGACAAGCAGGACGTCACGGTCGGTCAGCTGCTGGGTCACACCTCGGGCGTCTCGGGCTGGGCCCAGCCCGTGACGATCGACGATCTCTACGACTGGGACGTCGCGACCGCCAAGCTCGCCGCCCAGCCGCCGTGGTGGACGCCGGGCACGGCCTCGGGCTACCACCTGCTGAACCAGGGGCATCTCGTCGGCGAGGTCGTCCGACGCGCCACCGGGTCGTCGTTGGGCACGTGGTTCGCCACCGAGGTCGCCGCTCCCCTCGGGGCCGACTTCCACATCGGCCTCGACGCGTCCGACGACCACCGGGTCTCTCCGCTGACGTCGCCCCGCCCGCCTCAGGTCGAGCCGTTCGACGACCCCGACGACGTCGCGCTGCGCACGCTGACCGGCCCCTTCCTGCGGGCGTCCGAGTGCAACACCGAGCGGTGGCGGCGCGCTGAGATCCCTGCGGCCAACGGCCACGGGAACGCCCGATCGATCGCCCGTGTCCAGTCGGTCGTGTCGCACGGCGGCGAGCTCGACGGCGTGCGGCTGCTGTCGCCGGAGACGCTCGAGCGCATCTTCGAGGTGCGCGCGAGCGGGGTTGATCGTGTCCTCGGCCTTCCGCTGACGTTCGGCACGGGCTGGGCGCTGCCCGACGAGCACTCGATGCCGTCGGTGCGCGCCGGGCGTCGGTGCTTCTGGGGCGGGCTCGGCGGCTCCGTCGTCGTCAACGACGTCGAGCAGCGCCTCACGATCGCGTACGCCATGAACCGGATGGTCATGGAGCACTCGCCCGGCACCCGCACGATCCGCCCGTGCGGCGACTCCCGCTTCGACGGGTACGCCGCCGTGATCGACGAGGTCCTCTCATGACGGAGGTGACCGCATGACCGAGTTCAAGAAGCCGTCGCTGCCGGGATCGGCGCTGTTCGAGGCGCAGGCCTCGGGCGACGACCCGGCCGAGCTGACTGCCGCTGGGCACCGCATCGCCACCTTGCTCGTGCGCGGTCCCCGCAACGACGACGACCAAGGCCTCATCGACCGCGTGCTGCACCTGGCCGACGACGAGGGGCTCGGGGCGATCGCCGACCTGTGGTCGCGTGCACCCGCCGACAGCCTGCCCGGTGCGCTGTGGCGGCTCTACCTGCTGCGCACCTGGGTGCACCGCCAGCCCGACCAGGCGGCGCGCGAGTTCGCGGCGGGCAAGATCCACGCCCCCGTGCACGAGGTGCTGGCGGGCGTCGTCGACCCACCGGGCCCGGCCGAGGTCATCGCCCTGGTCGACACCGTGGTCCGGGGCATCGTGGCCCCCGACTTCGACGTCACGCTGGACCGCGCAGCGGCGTTCGCGCACATCGTCGGCGTGGGTCGCTCCCAGCTCGACAGCGGCGATCCGCGCAGTGCTGCCAGGCTCGTCGACACCGCGGTGCACCTGCGTCGCGCGGCCGAGCTGGAGCGACTGTCCGAGCTGCAGTGAGGCTCGTCGACGTCCTGCCTTGTGTGGGCCGGATGCTCGGTTAGGCTGGAGGACGCGTCGGGCTGCGGTAGCCCCGGGTCCCACAATTAGCCGCTACGAGCGGCCATGCGCCGTGAGGCGCTTCCCAGCCCGACGCGACCCCTCCCGTTCGGTGTGCGCCGGATCCTCATGGACCATGCCGGATGGTCCGATTGGGTCATATGTCCAAGAACACCCGATGAACTCTGCCGATCCGCCACTTCTGGGCATCAGGGTCGTCTAGCGTGATGTCATCGGCCACGCGCCGACACCTCCGACCGGCGGACGATCCAGGGGCGCTCGCCGGTCGGCCCCTCCCTCAGGGAGGGCACCAGCGCCAGCCGCTCAGCGGGGCGCGAAGGTCGTGTACGACTGCGTCGGCGCGCCGATCGCGGCCAGGGCCGCGAGGTCGTCGGCCGAGGGCGTCCACGCGGCGGCAGCGACGTTCGCCTCGACCTGCTCGGGTCGGGTGACGCCCGCGATGACGCTGGCGACCGCCGGCTGGGCCGCGAGGCCGCCCATTGCGACGTCGAGCAGCGACGCCCCGCGCTCGTCCGCGAAGGCCTGCAGGGCCTCGATCCGGTCCCAGTCGGCACCGGCGAGGCGGGCCTGCTGCACCGACAGCCGCGTGCCCGCGGGTGCGGCCTCGCCGCGGCGGTACTTGCCCGTGAGCAGCCCGTAGGCCAGCGGGAAGTACGGCAGGATGCCGATGCCCAGCTCGAGGCAGGCCGGCACGAGCTCGACCTCGGCCAACCGGTTGTAGAGGCTGTACTCGTTCTGCGCCGTCACGAACGCGGCGTGCCCGCCCGTCCGCGAGCGCCAGTCGGCGTCCACGACCTGCCACGCCTGCAGATTGGACGAGCCGATGGCCCGGACCTTGCCCTCGACGACCAGCTCGGTCAGTGCACCGAGGGTCTCCTCGATCGGCGTCGAGGGATCAGGGGTGTGCAGCTGGTAGAGGTCGATGTGGTCGGTGCCGAGACGGCGCAGGCTCGCCTCGACGGCAGTGCGGACGTACGCGGCCGTCCCCCGCCGTCCGCCGTCGTCGCCGTTGACGCCCTCCATGTCCATGCCGAACTTGGTGGCGATCACGACCTGGTCGCGGCGATCGCCGAGCGCCCGGCCGAGCAGCTCCTCGCTGCTGCCCTTGCCGTAGGTGTCGGCCGTGTCGAAGAACGTCACCCCGTGCTCGATCGCGGCGTCGACCACCGCCTTCGTCTGCTCGAGGTCGATGCGGCTGCCGAAGGCGTTGCAGCCGACGCCGACGGTGGGGACCTGGATGTCGCTGGATCCGAGCGTGCGAGGCGATGTCATGACCTCAGCCTAGGCAGCGCGGACAGGCAGGCGAGCCCTGTGTCGCCGATCTCGCGTAGACTCCCCGGATGCTCACGAGGACCGCGACGCGCAGATCTGCCGCCGTCCTGATGATGGCCCTGGTGGCCATGCTCCTCGTGGCCACGGGCGGCTCGGCCCGCGCCGCGCAGCCCCGCACCAGCGCCGGCACCGGGCAGGCCACCGCCGCGCCGCTGCACGGTCGCCAGGTCGCCGCCATCGCGCCCGCCGCCCACGAGCACGTCCAGATCCACGTCGACCTGGCGTCGACGCCTCCTGTCGACGGCGCTCCCGCGCCGGTCCGGGCCGTCGAGCGGACGACGGCTGCAAGCGTCTCCCACGTCGCGGCCGTCGAGATCACGGTCGACGGACGGGCACCGCCGGCGCGCTGAGCCCGCGCCCGCCCGTCCTTCCACGCCCACCGGCGTCACCCGAAAGATCTCCCATGTCATCCCGTGCACCCATGTGGCGCGCGCTCGCCGCCTTCGCGGTCATCGCCGTGTCCCTCCTGTTCGCCCTCACCAGTCCCGCCAAGCTCGGCCTCGACCTCAAGGGCGGCACCCAGATCGTCCTCGAGACCAAGGACTCCCCCCGCGTCAAGGCCGATGCCGAGGCCACCGACCGCGCCCTCACGGTCATCCGCGGACGCGTCGACGCTCTCGGCGTCTCCGAGCCGACCCTGGCCCGTTCGGGCTCCAACCGCATCATCGTCGAGCTCCCGGGCGTGCAGGACCCCCGCGAGGCCGCCGAGGTCATCGGCCAGACCGCCCAGCTGTCGTTCCACGAGGTGCAGGCGATCCCCGCCGACGCCACGCCCCCCGCCGAGGGACAGCAGCTCATCGACGACGAGGACGGCAACCCCGTCATCCTCGGCCCCCAGCTGCTCGACGGCAACGGCGTCAGCGACGCCTCCTCGGGCATCCCCGAGGGCGGCATCGGACAGTGGGTCGTCAACGTCGAGTTCAACAAGACGGGCCGTGGCGGGTGGGGCGACCTCGTGTCGGCCGCCTGCGCCAATCCGGCCGCCGGCCAGCGTGTCGCGATCGTGCTCGACGACAAGGTCATCTCCTCCCCCGCCGTGCAGCCCAGCCTGTGCCAGTCGGGCGGCGGAGCGTCCACGCAGATCACGGGTGACTTCACCCAGGCGACCGCCGACGACCTCGCGATCCTGATCAAGGGCGGCGCCCTGCCGGTGCCCGTCGAGACCGTCGAGCAGAGGACCGTCGGGCCCACGCTCGGCAAGGTCGCGATCGACGCCTCGATCGAGGCCGCCATCATCGGCATCGCCCTCACGGGCATCTTCATCGTCATCGTCTACCGCCTCGTCGGATTCCTCGCCACGATCGCGCTGGGCACCTACGCACTGATCTCGTACGGACTCCTCGTGTGGCTCGGCGCGACGCTCACCCTGCCCGGACTCGCCGGCTTCGTGCTGGCCATCGGGTTGGCGATCGACGCCAACGTGCTGGTGTTCGAGCGAGCCCGTGAGGAGTACGCCGAACGGACGTCCGCGGGACTGCCTCCCGCGTTGACGACGGGCTTCAACAAGGCCTGGTCGGCGATCATCGACTCCAACGTCACGACGCTGCTCGCCGCGGCGCTGCTGTTCTTCTTCGCGTCCGGACCCGTCAAGGGCTTCGGCGTGACGCTGTCGATCGGCGTCGTGGCCTCCATGGTCTCGGCGCTCGTCGTCGCCCGGGTGCTGTGCGAGTGGGCGGTCAAGCGGTCGTTCGTCAAGGGACGTCCCGCCATCTCGGGTCTCGCCGGCACGGGCCGCATCCGCCAGTGGCTCACCGAGAGCGGCCCTGACCTCATGAAGCGCAGCGGCACGTGGATCGTCATCACGCTGGTCGTCGCGGTCGTCTCCATCGGAGGCATCGCGCTGCGGGGGCTCAACCTGGGCGTGGAGTTCACCGGCGGGCGACTGCTCGAGTACTCGACCGCCAAGAGCGTCGACGCCGAGGACGCCCGCGTGGCCGTCAGCGACGCCGGGTTCACCCAGGCCGTCGTCCAGTCGTCCTCGGGCGAGGACGGTCGCGAGAACATCAGCGTCCGCCTCGACGACATCACCAACGACGAGGCCGTCCAGATCGAGGAGGCGCTCGCCACGGTCGCCGGATCGGTCGACAAGGAGCGCGACGAGCTGATCGGACCGAGCCTCGGCAAGGAGCTGCGCGACAAGGCGCTCATCGCGTTCGCGATCGCGATCGCCGCGCAGATGCTGTACCTGGCCTGGCGGTTCCGGTGGACGTACGCGGCTGCCGCGGTGCTGTCGATGGCCTCGGTGGTGCTGACGGTCGTCGGTGTGTTCGCGTGGTGGGGCAAGCCCATCGACGGGGTGTTCCTGGCGGCCGTCCTGTCGATCATCGGCCTGGCGGTCAACGACACGATCGTCGTGTTCGACCGCATCCGCGAGTACACCGCGGCCAACCGCAAGCGTCCGCTGCGCGAGGTCGTCAACGACGCGATCCTGCAGACGATCCCCCGCACGATCAACACGGGTCTCGGCGCGATGTTCATCCTGGCGGCCTTGGCCGTCCTGGGCGGCGACTCGCTGACGGACTTCGCGATCGCGCTGCTGATCGGGCTCTCGGTCGGTATCCTGTCGACGATCTTCACGGCCTCGGCGCTGGCGATCCTGTTCGAGGAGCGGTGGCCGTTCAACCCGGACGACGCGCCTCGCAAGGTCATCGACCCGTACGCCGACGTCGACGACGGCCGCACCACGACCGGCGCGATCCTCTAGCCATCCCCCGCGAGGACGTCATCACATCAGTACCTGCAGATGCGCGACGGTGATGGCGTCCCCGCTGGCGCGTCAGGGACGTCATCACGTCAGTACCTGCAGATGCGCGGTGGGGATGACGTCCCCGGTTGTCCACAGGATGGGCGGCGGGGGCTGACAGAACTGCTGCTGTTTCGGTACTTTCTGGTCATGCGATTCGGGGGAATTGTTCTGGCTGCTGCATTGACCCTGGGTGCCTGCTCCTCGGACCCGGCACCCAGGGAGCCCGAGCCGAGCGCGTCGACCACCACCGCCACGCCCGCCGTCGCGGTACCGACGATGCCGCCCCAGGCGTCCGAGGACTCGCCCGAAGGTGCCGCGGCCTTCGTCAAGCACTACGTCGACGTCTTCAACTACGCGGCCGCGACCGGAGACGTCGAGGAGCTCCGCCGGCTCTCCGCCCCGAGCTGCGAGGGGTGCGAGCGATACATCTCGCTGTACGAGGACACCTACAAGGCCGGCGGCTACTTCAAGGGCGGCGACTGGAAGATCGGGGACCTCAAGCTGCAAGAGGATCCGAACGAAACCTTCGCGACGACGGACGTCGAGGTTGCCCCGACGACGTATCTCAGGAACTCCACAAGTAGCCCGACGGATGGTCCGACCACCCGCACAACGATCACGTTCGGAGTCGTCGGCAGCAGCGATTCGAAATCGATCTCGCAACTCGCTCTGGGGGAAGCCTGATGCGCCTCCCCACATTAGCCGCACTCAGTGCCGCATTTGTTTGCGGCCTGCTTGTGCCCGCCGCTGCCGACGTCAAGGTCGACCCTCTGCCGAATCTCCCTCAACTACGGCTTGACGGAACCAAAATCGACCGAGGTTCAGTACCACCGACAAGGCCGGTCCGGGCGGATGGTGGACGCCCCATCCCCGCCCGTCCCACCCCCACGTACCAACCCATCAAGCAGTGCAAAGTCGATCCGGAAGCTGGAACCTACGGGTGCCGCACCGATGATCCTGCCGCCCCCGATGCTGATGATCCCGAGCTCACCCCAGGTGACGTGCTGCGGGCGGTCAAGGAGATCGGGCTGCCGAGCCTGCAGGTCAAGGTGCAGCCGGGCGACCAGACGCTCGTCAACGTCGACACCATCTTCTACGCCGAGCCGCAGCCGTTCGAGCGCACCGTGAGGCTGCTCGACTTCGACGTCGACCTCGTCGCGGAGCCCGAGAGCTACCAGTGGGTGCACGGCGACGGGACGACCGCGACGACGACTCGACCGGGTCGCCCCTACCCCGCGACCGATGTCGTGCACCGGTACGACGAGCCTGCCGACGACCTCCAGGCCCGCGTCGACGTGACGTACCGCGTGCGGTTCCGGGTCGACGGCGGACCGTGGCAGACGATCGGGCAGACGCTGCTCGCGCCGGGTCCCGCGGCGGTCCTGGACGTCGACGAAGCGGCCCCGGTGCTGACCAGACCGTGAGTGCAAGAATGGCGACATGCCCATTGCAGACCACATCGTCGACCTGATCGGCAACACCCCGCTGGTCAGGTTGAACTCGGTGACCACCGCTGGATCAGCCACCGTCGCCGCCAAGATCGAGTACCTCAACCCGGGCGGCAGCGCCAAGGACCGCATCGCCGTCAAGATGGTCGACGCCGCCGAAGCCTCCGGTGCCCTCAAGCCCGGCGGGACGATCGTCGAGCCGACGTCCGGCAACACCGGTGTCGGCCTCGCGCTGGTCGCCCAGCAGCGCGGCTACAAGTGCATCTTCGTCGTCCCCGACAAGGTCAGCGGCGACAAGGTCAACACCATGAAGGCGTACGGCGCCCAGGTCGTCGTGTGCCCGACCGCCGTGCCGCCCGAGCACCCCGACAGCTACTACAACGTCTCCGACCGCCTCGTGCGCGAGACCGAAGGTGCCTGGAAGCCCGACCAGTACTCCAACCCCGCCGGCCCCGAGAGCCACTACGAGACCACCGGTCCCGAGATCTGGGAGGCCACCGACGGCAAGGTCACGCACTTCGTGGCCGGCGTCGGTACCGGCGGCACGATCACGGGTGTCGGGCGCTACCTCAAGGAGATGAACCCGAACGTCAAGGTCATCGGCGCCGACCCCGAGGGCTCCGTGTACTCCGGCGGCACCGGCCGTCCCTACCTCGTGGAAGGCGTCGGCGAGGACTTCTGGCCCAGCGCCTACGACCCGTCGATCCCCGACCAGATCATCGCCGTGTCCGACGCCGACTCGTTCGACATGACCCGTCGCCTGGCCCGCGAGGAGGGACTGCTCGTCGGCGGATCGTGCGGCATGGCTGCCGTCGCCGCCCTTCAGGTCGCCGCCGAGGCAGGCCCCGACGCGCTCGTGGTCGTGCTGCTGCCGGACGGCGGGCGCGGCTACCTCTCCAAGATCTTCAACGACGACTGGATGTCGTCCTACGGCTTCTTGCGCCAGCCCCTCGACGGCACGCCGCACGAGATGACGGTCGGCGACCTGCTGCACTCCAAGACCGGCGGCATGCCGGCGCTGGTGCACACCCACCCG
Source organism: Aeromicrobium fastidiosum (assembly GCF_017876595.1). Lineage (NCBI taxonomy): Bacteria > Bacillati > Actinomycetota > Actinomycetes > Propionibacteriales > Nocardioidaceae > Aeromicrobium > Aeromicrobium fastidiosum. Next base: position 3,168,867 of record NZ_JAGIOG010000001.1, read on the forward strand.
TCGGAGACGATCCGCGACGCGATCGAGATCCTGCGCGAGTACAACGTCTCGCAGATGCCCGTCGTCGGTGCCGAGCCTCCGGTCGTCATCGGCGAGGTCGCGGGCAGCGTCAACGAGCGCGCGCTCATCAGCGCCGTGTTCGAGGGACGCGCGCAGCTGACCGATCCGGTCTCGCAGCACATGGAGCCCGCGCTGCCCCTGCTCGGCTCGGGCGAGACGCTCGACGACGCGCTGGCGGCACTCAGCGCCAGCGATGCCGTCATGGTCGTCGAGGACGGCAAGCCGCTCGGTGTCCTGACCCGTCACGACCTGCTGGGAGTCCACGTATGAGCACGCCTTTCGACAAGCTCAAGGGGCATGGCTTCGCCACCCGCGCGATCCACGCCGGCTACGAGCCGAATGCCGAGAACGGCGCCGTCAACGTGCCGATCTACGCGAGCTCGACGTTCGCCCAGGACGGCGTGGGCGGCATGCGCGGCGGCTTCGAGTACGCCCGCACCGGCAACCCCACGCGCGCGGCGCTCGAGGCCAACCTCGCGGCGCTCGAGCACGGCACGTACGGACGGGCGTTCAGCTCGGGCATGGCCGCCACCGACTGCGCGCTGCGGTCGCTGCTGCGTCCCGGCGACCACCTGGTCATCCCCGACGACGCCTACGGCGGCACGTTCCGGCTGATCGACAAGGTCTTCAGCCAGTGGGGCATCACGTACACCGTGGCCGCGGTCAACGACCTCGACGCGATCCGCGCCGCCGTCACCGACCGCACCAAGGCGATCTGGATCGAGACACCCACCAACCCGCTGCTCAACGTCGGCGACATCCCGGCCATCGCCGAGATCGCGTCGGCAGCCGGCGCGACGTTCGTCGTCGACAACACCTTCGCCTCGCCCTACCTGCAGCAGCCGCTGACCCTGGGAGCCGACGTCGTCCTGCACTCGACGACCAAGTACATCGGCGGTCACTCCGACGTCGTCGGCGGCGTGCTGGTGACAGACGACGAAGAGCTCGACTCCGCGTTCGCGTTCCTGCAGAACGGCTCGGGCGGCGTGCCCGGACCGTTCGACGCGTACCTCACGATGAGGGGTGCCAAGACCTTGGCCGTCCGCATGAAGCAGCACTGCGACAACGCCGAGGCGGTCGTCGACTTCCTGGTGGGCCACCCGGCGATCGAGTCGGTGCTCTACCCGGGCCTGCCCGAGCACCCCGGCCACAAGGTCGCGGCACGTCAGATGAGCCGCTTCGGCGGCATGGTGTCGGTGCGGCTCAAGGACCAGCAGTCGGCACTCGACTTCTGCGCCCGCACCGAGCTGTTCACCCTGGCCGAGAGCCTCGGCGGCATCGAGTCGCTGATCGAGCACCCCGGCGCCATGACGCACGCCTCGACCGCCGGCTCGCAGCTCGAGGTGCCGGACGACCTCGTGCGCCTGTCGGTCGGCATCGAGGACGTCGCCGATCTCATCGGCGACCTCGAGCAGGCGCTGGGCTGATCCACCCCCTCCGACGGCTCGGGCTCGCTGCCTGGGGCCTGCAGCCGCTTTACATCCTCACCGAGGTGATCGTGGGGCTGCGGGCCTCGGCCGACTACTCGTTCGCCGGCAGCACCGTCAGCGACCTCGGCAACACCGCCTGCCGGCAGGTGCGCGGCGACGTGCTCTGCTCGCCCTGGCACGCCGGGATGAACGTCGCCTTCATCTGGTTCGGCTGCACCCTGATCGCCGGCGCGCTGATGCTGGGCCTCCGGCACCTGCCCGGCCGGCTGGGCACGGCATCGGTGGCCATGTGGTGCGTGTCCGGCGCGGGGTCGATCGGCGTCGGTCTGTTCCCGGTCAACGCCGAGCCCGGCGTGCACGGCGTCGTCGCGCTGCCGATCTTCGTCGCCCAGCCGCTCGCGGTCCTGCTGGGCGGGCTGGCCCTGCGAGCCACCCGTCCTGGGCTGGCCCGATCCGCCTACGTCGTCACGGCGCTGTCGGCGGTCGGGGCGATCGGCTTCGGTGCCGTCGTCGGCTCCGACGCCGCGACGATCGGTGCCCTCGAGCGGCTGGCGCTGTGGCCGGGGTACGTCTGGGTGAGCGTCGTGGCCGTGTCGGTGGCCGTGTCAGTCGTCCGCGGGGACGCAGAGCACAGGACGCGTCGACAGGTGCAGTAGCTTGTGCGGCGTCGACCCGAGCATCGCTCCCCGCAGCGGGCTCTCGCCCCACGTGCCGACCACGATGACCCGGGCGTCGTGCTGATCGGCCACCCGCAGGAGCGCGTCGTGCGGCTTGGCGTCGACGAGCTCGACCGTCGTCGGCACGCCGGCGTCGTCCGCGGCCTCGACGGCCGACGCCAGGGCCGTGCGGCCAGCGGTCTCGAGCGCCTGCCGGTGGCTCGTGTACTCCTCGCCCAGCCCTCCGGGCGCACCGACGCCGTGCACCAGCACGAGACGCTCGCCGAAGGCCGCAGCCACCTCGATCGCCGCCGCGAGGGCGCGCGCCGCTCCGGGCGACTCGTCGTATCCGAGCACCACTGCCATGTCAGGACTCCTTGCCGTGGACGAGATCGGGATCGGCGACCCCGGGACGTTCGAGCCAGAACCGCGGCGACACGAACCGCCACCACACCATGAGCACCACTCCGGCCACGGCGATCCCGATGCCGATGACCAGCGGCGGGCCGAGGCCGAACCAGGACGTCTCGCTGTACGAGTTGGCCGGGTCGGACAGGTCGCGCACCGCGGCGACCAGCAGCCAGATCAGCAGCAGCGCTCCCACGACCGGCCCGAGCCCGATCAGCAGGAAGTTGCGGACGCTCTCGGTGAGGTGCCGGCGGTAGTAGACCGCGCACGCGATGCCGGTGAGGGCGTAGTAGAACGCGATGAGCAGCGACAGCGCCGACAGCGAGTCGAACAGCGCGTTCTCGCTGAGCTGGTTGACCACGAGGTACCAGGCGATCGCGATGCCGGCGACCCACCACGTGCTGACGTCCGGCGTGCGGAAGCGCGGGTGGATGTGCCCGAAGGTGCTCGGCAGCGCCGCGCGTCGCGCCATCGACAGGGCCGTGCGGGACGCCGGGATGATCGTGGTCTGCGTAGACGCAATGGCGGACGTCGCGACCGCGAAGTAGACGATCCAGTCCCACTGGCCCAGCACCTCGGTCGCCAGCAGCGGGAAGATGAACTCCTCCTCATCGGCGTTGTCGACCAGGAACTGCGTGCCTGCGTAGGCGACGACCGCGAAGGCGACGGCGAGGTACGTGACGAGCAGGATGACGGTCGACCAGATGCCGGCGAGCCCGGGGGCCGACGCCGACCCGCTGGTCTCCTCGGTGAGGTTGACCGCCGACTCCCAGCCCCAGTAGATGAACACGCCGAGGAGCAGGCCCGAGGTGAGCGCTGAGCCGCCGACCGAGAACGGGTTGAGCCAGTCGAGGCTCGGCCGGATCGACTCGAGCGAGCTCTGATCGGCGTAGACCTGGTAGAACGCCGCCACCGCGAAGACCAGCAGGAACACGACCTGCGCCAGGATCAGGACGTTCTGCAGCTTGGCGGAGCCCTCCGTGCCCGCGACGCAGATGGCCGTCATGACCAGGATCAGGACGACCGCCAGACCCTGGCGGAGCCACGCTGTGTCGGCGTCGTCGTCGAGCCCGAAGCCCCGCAGCGTGAAGCTGACCCCCACGTCGGCCAGTGACCCGACCACGAGCACGCCCGTCATGGTGATGGCCCAGCCGCCGAGCCAGCCGGCCCACGGCCCCATCGCGCGGGTGACCCAGCTGAACGTCGTCCCGCAGTCGCTGTCGACCTTGTTGAGGTAGAAGAAGGCCGACGCGATCAACAGCATCGGCACGAACGAGGCCAGCATGATGCCCGGCGCGTGCACGCCGGCGATGACGACCAGCGGACCGATGACCGCGGCGATCGAGTAGGCGGGCGACGTCGCGTTGAGCCCGATCACGAGGGCGTCGACGAAGCCGATCGCATCGGCCTTGAGCTCTTCGCGAGTCTCGTCATGCGGTTCGCCGCCCACCTGTGCCACGGGCCACTCCCTCATCGTCGGACGACACCGAGCCTGAGCGCCTGAGCGCCTGAGCGCCTGGGTGCCTGGGTGCCCGGGTCGCAGATGTCGTGGTGACACCCCACCGCACCGGAGCCCATCTGTCCAGACGAGCGCCGGGTGGGCGTGTCGGTGCGGCCCTCTAGGCTCCCCCCATGCGCATCCTGCACACCTCCGACTGGCACGTCGGACGCACGTTCCACGGCCACGCGACGCTCGCGGCCCTCGACGAGGTGGCAACCGCGCTGGTCGAGGTCGTGCGCGAGCAGCACGTCGACGTCGTCCTGGTGGCGGGCGACGTCTACGACTCGTCGACCCCGTCGGCCGAGGCCGTCGACCTGCTCAACTCGATCCTGCTGCGGGTGCGCGAGGCCGGTGCCGTCGTCGTCATCACGAGCGGCAACCACGACTCCCCCGCCCGCCTCGGCTCGATGTCGGCCTTCGCAGCCGCGGCCGGCGTCCACGTCGTGACCACCCCGGCGCAGATCACCCGACCCGTCACGCTGACCGACGAGCACGGGCCCGTCCACGTCTACGGCATCCCGTTCCTCGAGCCGGCCCGCCTGCGGCACGTGTGGTCCGACGCCCCCATGCGCACGCAGAAGGACGTCGTCGGCCGCGCCATGCAGCTCGTGCGCGACGACCTGGCGGCCCGCGGCGGACGCTCGGTGGTGCTGGCGCACACCTTCGTCCAGGGCGTCGAGGGCGAGTCGTGCGACTCCGAGCGCGACATCGTCGGCACCACGGTCGGCGGCGTCGACAAGGTGCCGGTGCCGACCTTCGACGGCGTCGACTACGCGGCGCTCGGCCACATCCACGGGCGGGCCCGGCTGTCCGAGCACGTCCGCTACTGCGGGGCACCGCTGCACTACTCGTTCTCCGAGGCCGGCAAGCCGCGCGGAGGGTGGCTCGTCGACCTCGACGCGGATGGTCTGGCCGACGTCACCTGGGTCGACCTGCCGGTGCCTCGTCCCCTCTCGGTCGTCACCGGCACGCTCGACGATCTGCTGGCCGACACGTCGCTCGACGGCGTGGTCGACCATTGGATCAGCGCGGTGCTGACCGACTCCACGCGACCGATGGACGCGATGCGCAGGCTGCAGTCGCGGTTCCCCCACTGCGCACACCTGGAGTTCAGGCCCGGTCGCGTGCACGACGACGGCGGGCGCAGCTATGCCGAGCTGGTGCGGGGCAAGACCGACGACGCGCTGGTCGACACCTTCTTGACCAAGGTCCGCAACGGCGAGGGCTCCACCGACCTCGAGATCGAGCTGGTGCGCGACGTCATCGCCGAGCGAGAGGCGAGTGCGTCGGCGTGAAGATCCACCAGGTCACCATGACGGGCTTCGGGCCCTACCGCGACACCGAGACGGTCGACTTCGACGCCTTCGACGACGACGGCATCTTCCTCATCACGGGTCGCACCGGTGCCGGCAAGACGTCGATCCTCGACGCCGTCACGTACGCCCTGTTCGGCAGCATCCCGCGCTACGAGGGCGGAGCGGGCGAGAAGGTGCGCAGCGACCACATCGGCCCCACCGACCCGTGCCGTGTCACGGTCGACCTCAGCACCGCCGACGGACGGTTTCGGGTCACCCGCAGCCCGGCGTACCTGCGGCCCAAGCAGCGCGGCACCGGCACGACCACGGCACCGCCGACCTTCGAGCTGGCCCGCCTGGTCGGCGACGCCTGGGAGGTCGTCGAGTCCAAGACCGGCAACGCCGAGGTGCGCATCGAGGAGATCGTACGGCTGTCGGCCAAGCAGTTCCAGCAGGTCATCCTGCTCGCGCAGGGGCAGTTCCAGGAGTTCCTGGTCGCCACGAGCGACAAGCGCCGCGAGCTGCTGCGCATGCTGTTCGACACGCGCCGCTTCGCCGACTACAGCGAGGCGCTCGACGCCCGTGCCCGCCTGCTCGGTGACCGGCTGGCCGCGTCGTCGACGGCCGTCACGACCTACAGCACCTCACTGGCCGGCGAGACCCAGCACGAGCTGCCCGACACGGTCGACACGGCCACCGGCGACGGGGTCGAGGAGTGGGTCGACGCGATCGCGCACCAGCACCTCGACGTCCTCGAGCAGGCCGTCTCGCGACGTGAGGCCGCCGGCACCGTGCTCGAGGCCGCGCGAGCAGCCTTCGACGCAGCGCGCACGACCCGCGAGCGTCAGGACCGGCGGGGCCAGGTGCTGCGCCGTCAGGCCGATCTCGAGCTCGTCCGCCCCGAGATCGACGAGCTGCGCCTGCGGCTGGGCGAGGCCCGGCGCGCCGCACAGGTGTGGCCCCGCATCGAGGCGGCTCGCGAGGCACGACGTGCCCACGACGACGCCCAGCACCGGCACCGCGCCGCCGACGAGGCCTTCCGCCGGCTGATGCCCGACGAGGCGACCGACCCTGAATCACTGGCCGCCTCGGTCCAGCAGTGGTCCGAGCTGCTCGGCTCGCTGCGCGACAGTGCCGATCGCGAGAGGTCTCTCGTGGGGCTGGCCGACGCGGTTCGCGCCGCCACCGCCGCACTGACGACATTCGATGAGCAGGTCGAGCTCGACGCCCGGGCACGGGTCTACCTGCGCGCCGAGCGCGAGACGCTCACGACGACGCTGCCGGCCCTCGACGAGCGTGCCGCCGTCCTGCGCGACGTCGAACAGACCGTCGCGACCCTGCGCACGCGTCTCGCAGCCGCCGAGGCGGCCGACCGCACCGCCGTCGAGATCGACGAGGCCCGTCAGCGTCAGCTCGACGCCGGACGCGAGGTCACGCAGGCCTCCCTGCGCCGCGACGACCTCCGGGCCCGTCAGCGAGCCGGTTTCGCGGGCGTCCTGGCCCAGGGCCTCGAGCCCGACGAGCCGTGTCCCGTCTGCGGGTCAGCGGCACACCCCGCGCCGGCGGTGCTGGCCGAGGGGCACGTCGACGACGGCGACGTCGAGCAGGCCGAGGCCGACTACGTCGCGGCCGTCCGCCGATCGCAGAAGCGCGACGGCGAGGTCGAGGCGCTGAACCAGCGGATCGTCGCCGAGCGGGAGGCCGCCGGCGACGAGACATCCGTCGCGCTGCAGGCGATGGTCGACGGGGCCGAAGCCGCCGTGGCCGACGCCACGACCGCTGTGGCCGAGCGGGCCCTCGCCCAGCAGACGCTCGACCGGCTGGCGGCCGACATCGACGCCGCCTCCGAACGCATCGACTCGGCCCAGCAGCGTCGCACGGCGCTCGTCGCCGCCCAGGCCGGTGCCGCTGCGACCCACGACGATGCCGTGCGATCGCTCGAGACAGCACGCGGCGACCACGACTCCGTGGCCGACCGGCTCGCGGCCGTCACCTCGCACGTCCGAGCCGGGCGCGCGCTGCTCGAGACCACCGCCACACTGACCGAGTCGGCCGAGCATGTCGACGCGGCCCGCCAGCTGCTCGCGGCCGCGCTCGTCGAGCACGAGCTCGCCGACGCTGCAGCGGCCGAGGCCGCCCGCCTGCCGCCTCGCGAGCAGACGGCGCTCGAGACCCGGATCGCCGATCACGACGCCGAGACCCACTCGGTCGCGTCGATCCTCGCGTCCGGCGACCTGCACGACCTGCCGGCCGATCTCGTCGAGCTCGACGGCCCCCACGATGCCTTCACGGCCGCCGACGCCGCCGACAAGGAGGCCCTCGCCGCCGAGTCGACCGCTCGGCAGAAGCAGTCGACCGTCGACCGGCTGGCCACCCAGATCCGCGAGGCGCTGTCGGCGGCCGGTGCGCTGCGCGACGAGCACGCTGTTGTCCACCGTCTCGCCAGCACGGTGCGTGGGCAGACCCCCAACACCATGAAGATGGCGCTCGAGACCTTCGCCCTGGCCGCCGAGCTCGAGGAGATCGTGCGGGCGGCCAACGCGCGTCTGGTGCACATGACGGGCGGTCGCTACGAGTTCCTGCACTCCGACGCCCTTGCCGGCCGCGGCGCGCAGTCGGGGCTGGCCCTCGACGTGCTCGACGCGTTCACCGGCGAGACCCGTCCGCCGCAGTCGCTGTCGGGCGGCGAGAAGTTCCAGGCCTCGCTGGCGCTGGCACTCGGCCTGGCCGAGGTGCTCACCAACCGTGCCGGCGGCATCCGGCTCGACACCCTGTTCATCGACGAGGGCTTCGGATCGCTCGACGCCGACACCCTCGAGACCACGATGGCCACGCTCGACGACCTGCGCGAGGGCGGCCGCACGATCGGCCTGATCAGCCACGTCGAGGCCATGAAGGAGTCGATCCCCGCGCAGCTGTTCGTCGACCGCACCGATGGCGGGTGGAGCACCATCAGGACGTCCCGCCCCGCGTGAGAGTGCCCCACATGGCCCCGGCGACTGCCACGATGAGCACATGAGCCACCTCGTGCTGCTGCTCGCCCACCCACGGGCCGACAGCTACTGCCACGCCATCGCCCAGCGCATCGGCGAGCGGCTGGTCGACCAGGGGCACGAGGTGCGGTCGCACGACCTCTACGCCGAGCTGTTCGACCCCATCATGCCGGCGTTCGAGGCCCACACCAGCGGTGCCGAGATCGAGTCGACCCTCGCCCGAGAGGACGACCCACTCGTCGCGCTGCATCGCGAAGAGCTGCGCCAGGCCGAGGGGCTCGTCGTCGTGCACCCCAACTGGTGGGGCATGCCGCCGGCGATCCTGACCGGCTGGATCAACCGCGTCGTGGTGCCCGGGGTCGCGTACCGACTGGCCGAGGCCACCGGGCATCCCGAGCCTCTGGCACCCGTGCAGCACCTGTTCGTGGTCAACACCTCCGACACGACCGACGAGCGCGAGGAGACCCTCTACGGCGACCCGCTGGCCTCGATCTGGGGACGGTGCGTCGCGCCCTACCTGGGCGGTCCGCAGGTGACCCGGCGGGTGCTGCGTCCCGTCTCCGGCGCATCGAACGAGCAGCGGGCGGTGTGGCTCGACGACGTCGAGGCACTCACGACCACGACGTTCGGAGCGACCTCCTAGTCTGGGCGTCATGCCCTCGCGTCCCCGATTCCTCGCCGACGTCTCCTGGTTCCAGGTCGTCGCGAGTGCCCTGGCCGCCGTCACGGCAGCCTGGATCGCGTCGAGCCTCGGCGTCGCCGGCACCCTGATCGGTGCTGCGCTCGGCAGCTTCGTCGTGACGATCAGCTCGGCGTTCTACGGCCGCACGCTCGACCAGGGCAAGACGCTGATCGTGCAGACGGCCAGCGGCACCGTCGTCCAGAAGCAGGTCGACGAGGGCGAGATCGCCGAGGCCTTCGAAGAGGTCGAGGAGGCCGAGGGGTCCCCCGTCGCGCGCGCCGAGGTCGTCGGGGACGACACCGCTGCGCCGCGTCGCCTGCACTGGAAGACCATCACCGCCACGACGGTCGTCGTCCTCGCGATCGCCCTCGCGGCGATGGGCGCGTACGAGGTCGTGACGCAGAGATCGTTCGGTGCCGATCCCGACAACGCCCGCATCGGAAACCCCTTCGGCGGTTCGAGCAGGCCATCGGACGACGACCGCGGTCCCAAGCCGACGGAGTCCACGCCCACCCCCACCTCGACCCAGACGCCCGAGGCCCCCGCGGCGACGACGCCTGCCCCTGCCGCGACCACACCGGCCCCCGTGCCGACGGCCTCCGAGCCGGCACCGACGGCCACGCCGACCCCGAGCGTCCCGACGCCGACCCCCACCGCGACGCCCACGACCAGCCCGAGGCCGACGACGCCCACCCCCACCAGGCCGGCGGAATGATCACGCCTGCGGCGGCGTTGAGGCGGGCAACGACAACGGGTCACCATCCCGGGAGGAGCGCACCATGACCATCCGTTTCACCCCCAGCATCTCGGACGCCATGATCGAGTCGATGGACGTGTTCGACGCCTTCCGCACGGGCGAGGAGCTGCTCGCCGACCGCTTCCCGCGTGACGCGGTCCGCGTGCTGCGCAAGGTCGTCGACGCTGAGCCGGGCAACGCCGCCGGCTGGGAGCTGCTCGGCCGGGCGCACTTCGCCGCGGCCCAGCTGTCGCCGGCCGAGGACGCCTTCCGCCGTCTGGTCGAGATCGAGCCGACGAGCGCCTGGGCGCAGACCGCTCTCGGGCTGTCGCTCGACCGGCAGAGCCGTCACCGCGAGGGCGCCGTCCACCACCGGCTGGCCGCCGCGATGGGCGCCTCGCCGCACGACGCCACCCGGGTCGAGCTCGTCGACCGACAGGCGGGCTGACCCCTGCCGACGGCCGGATCGCTCGACAACACGTGGGCGGCCGCAGCGACCGCGGCCCTGCTGGTCGTGCTGCCGCCCGCGTGGTCGGTGACCCGTCACCTGGTGACGCTGGTGCACGAGGCCGGCCACGCCTCGGTGGCCGTGCTGACCGGACGTCGGCTCAACGGCATCCGGCTGCACACCGACACCTCCGGCCTGACGGTGTCGAGCGGCCGCCCCCGCGGTCCGGGCATGATCGCCACGGCCGCCGCGGGCTATCCCGCGCCAGCCGCTCTGGGACTCGTGTCGATGGTCCTGGTCGAGAACGACCTCACGCCGTGGGCCCTCTACACGGGCCTCGTCACGATGGCGCTGATGCTGGCGTTCATCCGCAACTGGTTCGGCCTGCTGGTCGTCGTCGTGGTCGCTGCCGCCGTCGCGCTGCTGATCTGGCGCGCGCCCATCGACGTGCAGGACTTCGCGGCGCTGACGTTCGCGTGGTTCCTGCTCGCCGCCGCACCGCGGGCCTGCGTCGACCTGTGGTCGCACCGGCGTCGCACCCGCACCCGCACCTCGGACGCCGACGTGCTGGCCCGGCTGACGGTCCTGCCCGCGGCGGTCTGGAACCTCGTCTTCATCGCCCTGACCGGTGCGGCGCTCGCGGCAGCGGTGTGGCTGGTCGGCCTGCCCGGGTCGGCACCCTGATCTAATGGGCCAGATGTTCTCCCTCGGCCGTGAGCTGCCCGGTGCCCTCGGACGCACAGGGACGATCTCGACGCCGCACGGCGAGATCCGTACGCCGGCCTTCATCCCTGTCGGCACCCGGGCGACCGTCAAGGCGGTCCTGCCCGAGCAGATGGCCGAGCTGGGTGCCCAGGCGCTGCTGGCCAATGCCTATCACCTGTACCTGCAGCCCGGTGCCGACATCGTCGACGAGGCCGGTGGTCTCGGGGCGTTCATGAACTGGCCCGGGCCGACGTTCACCGATTCGGGCGGCTTCCAGGTGCTGTCGCTGGGTGCCGGCTTCCAGAAGACGCTGTCGATGGCGTCGAAGGGCGTCGAGGCCGACGACGTCATCGCCGAGGGCAAGAACCGGCTCGCGACGGTCGACGACGACGGGGTGACCTTCAAGTCGCACCTCGACGGGTCGAAGCACCGGTTCACGCCCGAGGTGTCGATGCAGATCCAGCACCAGCTCGGGGCCGACATCATGTTCGCCTTCGACGAGCTGACGACGCTGATGAACACCTACGGCTACCAGGTCGAGTCGCTCGCGCGCACGCAGGACTGGGCCCGTCGGTGCGTCGACGAGCACCGCCGGCTCTCCGCGACACGGGCCGACAAGCCCGCGCAGGCGCTGTTCGGCGTCGTGCAGGGCGCGCAGCACGAAGACCTGCGCCGCCAGGCGGCCCGGGGTCTCGTGCCACTCGGCTTCGACGGCTACGGCATCGGCGGGGCGATCGAGAAGGACAACCTCGGCACGATCGTGCGGTGGGTGTGCGAAGAGCTGGAGCCGCACAAGCCGCGGCACCTGCTGGGCATCAGCGAGCCCGACGACCTGTTCACCGCCGTCGAGAACGGCTGCGACACCTTCGACTGCGTTTCGCCGTCGCGCGTCGCCCGGTCGTCACGCGTCTACGCCATGACGGGGCGGTACAACCTGCTGGTTGCGGCGTCCCGGCGCGACTTCGGGCCGATCGACCCCGCGTGCGACTGCTACACGTGCGCCCACTACTCCAAGGCGTACCTGCACCACCTGTTCAAGACCAAGGAGTACGTCGCCGCGACGCTGTGCACGATCCACAACGAGCGGTTCACCGTCCGCCTCGTCGACGACATGCGCGCCCACCTCGAGGCCGGGACGTTCGCCGACTTCCGCGACGACTTCCTGGCCCGGTTCTACGGCTGATACCGGTCCCCGGGCCTGGGTCAGGCCCAGTAGGTCGGCTCGCGCTGCTTGAGCACGCGGATGACGACCATCGTGACGGGCATGACGAGCAGCTCGACGGCGCACTTGAACACGAAGCCGACGACGAAGTAGTTGACGAACTGGCCGCCGGTCGTGATACCGATGGCCGAGGCGGCGACGGCGCAGAAGATGAAGGTGTCGGCCGCCTCCCCCACCCCGGTCGAGCCGGCGAGCCGCCGCCACAGCCCGGGCTCGGCCGACCGCGCCTTCATCTTCACGAGCACGTACGAGTTGAGCAGCTGACCCGTCAGGTAGGCCAGCATCGAGGCACCGACGATCTGCACGCCCGACCACACGACGCTCTCGAAGGCGTCCTGGTTCTCGTAGAAGCTCGCGCCCGGCAGCTGCATCGCGATCAGGAACGTCGCGAACGCCAGGACGGCGGTGCCGAAGCCGACCAGGATCGCGCGCCGGGCCGCCCGGAAGCCGTACACCTCGGAGATGACGTCGCCGAGGATGTAGGCCAGCGGAAAGAGGATCGCGCCGCCGTCGGAGATGATCGGCAGCACCTGCACCGGCCCGATCGAGACGTCGTGGCCCGACAGGAACTCCGTCGACTTGGTCGCGGCGATGTTGGAGACGACCAGCACGACGCAGAACACCGCCAGCAGGACGTCGAAGAACGACGAGCCGCGCGAGGCGTAGTGGACCTCGGCCTCGGGGTGCGGAGACGTGGCCTGTGAGCTCATGGGGCACATCCTTCCACTCGCCCCGGTGGACAGTGCACGGCGTGGTGGGAGAATCGACGCATGACTGCCGCGCCCCCGACCCAGACCGACGTCCTGGTGGTCGGGGCTGGCCCCGCAGGAGCCGCCGCCGCAGCGTGGACGGCCCGCCTGGGCATGGACACCGTGCTCGCCGACGCCGCGACGTTCCCGCGCGACAAGACCTGCGGTGACGGCCTGACACCCCGCGCCATCGCCGAGCTCGACCTGCTGGGTCTGGGCGAGTGGGTGCGCAGCCACGGCACCAATCGGGGCCTGCGGGCCGCGGGGTTCGGCCAGGAGCTGCTGCTCCCCTGGCCCGGCGGCTCCCTGCCCGACCACGGTTCAGCGGTCCCCCGCACCGAGCTCGACGACCGCATCTTCCGCGCCGCGACCTCGGCCGGCGCGGTCCCGTTCGAGGGCGCCCGCGCGGTCGACGCCGTCCGCGACGGCGCGGGGCGGGTCACAGGGGTCGTGTTCCACCTCGGCAAGGACCGCACCCCGCACACCATCATGTGCCGCCGCCTCGTGATCGCCGACGGCGTGCGATCGCCCCTCGGGCGGGTGCTCGGTCGGGAGTGGCACCGCGACACCGCCTACGGCGTGGCCGGACGCTCGTACGTGAAGTCGGGCCGCAGCGACGACCCGTGGATCTCGTCGCACCTCGAGCTGCGCGGCGAGGACGACGAGCTGCTGCCCGGCTACGGCTGGATCTTCCCGCTCGGCAACGGCGAGGTCAACCTCGGCGTGGGTGCCCTCGCCACGGCGAAGCGTCCCGCCGACCTGCAGATCCGTCCGCTCATGGAGTACTACGCGACGCTGCGGCGCGAGGAGTGGGATCTCACGAGCGAGCTGCGCGCCCCGACCAGCGCCCTGCTGCCCATGGGCGGCGCGGTGTCGGGTGTCGCCGGACCCAACTGGGTCGTCATCGGCGACGCGGCCGGCTGCGTCAACCCGCTCAACGGCGAGGGCATCGACTACGGCATGGAGACGGGTCGCGAGGCCGCCGAGCTGCTGCGCACCCGCACCGACCTGGCCGAGGCCTGGCCGCAGCTGCTCACCCACCGGTACGGCGAGGCGTTCTCGATCGCACGCCGCCTGGCCGGGCTCATCACGGTGCCGCGCCTGCTGCCGACGGCCGGGCCCGTGGGCATGCGGTCGCACACGCTCATGACGTTCGCGCTGCGGGTCATGGGAAACCTCGTCACCGACGAGGACCGCGACCTGACGGCGCGGCTGTGGCGCTGGGCCGGACGTCAGTCGGTGCGGCTCGACGACCGCCCGCCGTTCACGTCCTGACGCGCGACACGACAGCGCGACACGACGAAGGGCCCGGCCGAGGCCGGGCCCTTCGTCGTGCAGATGATGCAGGTCGTGCGGCGACTCAGCTCGCCGGCGGTGCCGGGGGCGGGGTCGGACCGCCGGCCGGGGGTGCCGGAGGCGCGGTCGGCGGTGCCGGGGGCGCAGCCGGGGGTGCCGGGGGCGCAGCCGGGGGTGCCGTCGGCGGTACGGGCGGGGTCGCCGTACCCGTGGCCGGAGGCGTCGCCGAGCCGTAGGACGGCGGCGTCGCGCCACCGGCGCGGTTGATCTCGGGGATCTTCTCGCCGGACTCCTTGAACGCCAGGAACGAGAACGCCGTGAACACGAGCGCAGCAACGATCAGCAACCACCCCGACCAGCCCGGACCCTTGCCGATGTCGACGGAGTCCGACACGATCGCCGGCACGTCAGGACCGAAGGTGAACGGGTAGATGACCAGGATCAGCGTGCCGAGGCCAGCGGCTCCGGCTGTGACGAGGTTCCAGGGGACTCCGGCCGGCAAGACGTTGCCGACGACGACCCGCAAGACGACGATGACGAGGGCTGCGACCAGCAGCAGCACGCCGAACAGCGCCCACTCGTGCCAGGCGTTGATGGATTCAGAGCCGCCGATGCTGCCGAAGGCGCTGCCGTCATTGTTCTTCGCCTTGGCGCTGAAGGTCGCGTACCAGGGGAACAGAGTGAGGAGAACCGTTGCCGCGCCCGCCACGAGGGCGATCTGGTCGTTCCTTCCGACTGTCTTGATGTCAAATGCCATGTCTCTATCTTCTCCCGACGATGATGGGTGTCGGCACGAACCTAGTGCTGATGAGCCATGAAGACCAGTTGTTTCGAGCCGTGTTCGCAGTCGATCTGGGAACGGCGGCATGTGGTATGACCGCCCCGTGCGACACAATCGGGACCATGAACGCTGATGTGATCGTCGTCGGGGCGGGCCTCGCGGGCCTCGTCGCCACCGCTGAGCTGGTCGAGGCGGGCCGCTCGGTCGTCCTGGTCGACCAAGAGGGTGAGCAGGGCATCGGCGGTCAGGCCTTCTGGTCGTTCGGCGGCCTGTTCTTCGTCGACTCGCCGCAGCAGCGCCGCATGGGCATCAAGGACTCGGTCGACCTCGCGCTGCAGGACTGGGCCGGCAGCGCCCAGTTCGACCGCACGGAGGATCACTGGCCGCGCCGCTGGGCCGAGGCCTACGTGCACTTCGCCGCCGGCGAGAAGCAGAGCTGGCTCCGGCACCGCGGCCACCGCGTCTTCCCCGTCGTGGGCTGGGCCGAGCGCGGAGGCGGGCTGGCCGGCGGGCACGGCAACTCGGTGCCCCGCTTCCACATCACGTGGGGCACGGGCCCCGGTCTGGTCGAGCCGTTCGAGCGGATCGTGCGCGGCGGGGTCGAGCGCGGCCTCGTCACCTTCGCGTTCCGCCACCAGGTCGACGAGCTCGTCGTCGCCGACGGTGCCGTCACCGGCGTGCGGGGCACGGTGCTCGAGCCCACCGACGCCGAGCGGGCCGCGCCCACGTCGCGCACCGCCGTCGGCGAGTTCGAGCTGACGGCGCAGGCCGTGATCGTCACGACGGGCGGCATCGGCGGCAACCACGACCTCGTGCGCGCCAGCTGGCCCGACCGGCTCGGCACTCCCCCGGCGCACATGATCTCCGGGGTGCCCCAGCACGTCGACGGCCGGATGCTCGCGATCGCCGAGAAGGCCGGTGCCAGCCACATCAACCGCGACCGCATGTGGCACTACGTCGAGGGCATCAAGAACTGGGACCCCATCTGGCCCCTGCACGGCATCCGCATCCTGCCCGGCCCGTCGTCGCTGTGGCTCGACGGGTCCGGCCGCCGTTTGCCGGTGCCGGGGCTGCCGGGCTTCGACACGCTCGGGACGCTCAAGCTGCTGCGGCAGAGCGGGCACGACCACTCGTGGTTCGTGTTGACGCAGGCGATCATCGAGAAGGAGTTCGCGCTGTCGGGGCAGGAGCAGAACCCCGACCTGACGGGCCGGAGCGTGCGCACCCTGCTGAAGGAGCGTCTGTCCAAGGGGGCGACGACGCCCGTCGAGGCGTTCAAGACGCACGGCGAGGACTTCGTCGTGGCCGACACGATCGAGGAGCTCGTCGCCGGCATGAACGTCCTGACGCCCGACGCTCCGGTCGATGCGGCCGAGGTACGTCGTCAGGTCGAGGAGCGCGACCGCGAGCTCGACAACGACTTCACCAAGGACCTGCAGATCGCCGCGCTCCGCCAGGCCCGGTCGTACCGCGGCGACAAGCTCATCCGCGTCGCGACGCCGCACAAGATCCTCGACCCGGCCAAGGGCCCGCTGATCGCGGTGCGCCTGCACGTGCTGACGCGCAAGTCGCTCGGCGGTCTCGAGACCGATCTGCAGTCACGGGTGCTGGGGCACGACGGCGAGCCGGTCGAGGGGCTCTACGCGGCCGGCGAGGTCGCGGGCTTCGGCGGCGGTGGCGTGCACGGCTACAACTCGCTCGAGGGGACCTTCCTGGGTGGCTGCCTGTTCTCGGGCCGTGCGGCGGGACGGGCGGCGGCCACGCAGGTGGGGTGAGCCGCTAGTCTCCCGGCATGACTGCTGTCGCCCTCGTCCTCGCCGCTGTCGCCGGGCTGCTCCATGTGTTCATCTTCGTCCTGGAGTCGCTGCGCTGGCGCGAGCCGAAGACCTGGAAGACGTTCGGCGTCGCCTCGCAGGCCGATGCCGAGACGACGGCCGGCATGGCCTACAACCAGGGCTTCTACAACCTGTTCCTGGCGGTCGGCACGCTGGCGGGCATCGTCGTCGTGGCGCTCTCCGACACGCACGACGTGATCGGCTGGACGCTCATCGTCTTCGCCTGCGGCAGCATGCTGGCCGCCGCGCTCGTGCTGATCACGACGGGTCTGTCGTACGCCCGGGCGGCGACGATCCAGGGCCTCCCGGCGCTGCTGGCGGTCGTCACGGCGCTGGTCGCCGCGAACGCCTGAGCGTCCGACCCGCCCGTTAGGGTGAAGCACGTGCTCCGTATCGCGACCGTCAACGTCAACGGCATCCGTGCCGCCCACAACAAGACCCGCGGCCAGTCCTCGGGGCTCAGCGAGTGGCTCGCGGCCCGCGACGCCGACGTCGTGACGTTGCAGGAGGTGCGCGCGCCCGATGAGATCGTGCGCCAGATCCTCGAGGGCACCGGCTACCACGTCGCCCACACCGAGGCGGCTGCCAAGGGACGCGCCGGGGTGGCCGTCCTCAGCCGCATCGAGCCGACGGGCCACCGCGTCGGCAACGGCGATCCCTACTTCCACGACTCCGGGCGGTGGATCGAGTCCGACATCCCGCTGCCCGACGGATCGACGCTGACGGCTGTCTCGGCCTACGTGCACTCCGGCGAGGCCGGCACCCCGCGGCAGGACGACAAGTACCGCTTCCTCGAGCAGATGGCCACGCGGCTGGCCGAGATCCGTGCCACGGGCCACCACGCCGTCGTCACCGGCGACCTCAACGTCGGCCACACCTCCCGTGACATCAAGAACTGGAAGGCCAACCAGAAGAAGGCCGGCTTCCTGCCCGAGGAGCGCGCCTACTTCGACCGCTTCTTCGGCGAGCTGGGCTGGGTCGACGTGCACCGGCAGGTCGCCGGCGACGTGCCCGGCCCCTACACGTGGTGGTCGATGCGCGGTCAGGCGTTCGACACCGACACCGGCTGGCGTATCGACTACCAGATCGCGACGCCCGAGCTCGCCGCGACGGCCGTGACGGCCGTCGTCGATCGCGCCGACAGCTGGGCCGAGCGCTGGTCCGACCACGCTCCCCTGGTCGTCGACTACGACCTCTGAGCATGGACGGCACCCTCGATCGCCGTCTCGGCCTGCTGGGCTCGGCGGCGATCGGGGCCGGTGCCATGATCGGTGCCGGGCTGTTCGTGGTGTTCGCACCCGCGGTGGACGCGGCCGGCGACGGCGTGCTGGTGGCGCTGGCCGTCGCGGCGGTCATCGCCGGATGCAACGCTCACTCGTCCGCCCGGCTGGCGGCCCTGCACCCCGTCGCAGGTGGCACGTACGTCTACGGACGCGAGCGGCTCGGCCCGTTCTGGGGCCACCTGGCCGGCTGGGGCTTCATCGTCGGCAAGATCTCGTCGTGCGCCGTGATGGCCCTGGCCGTCGGCAGCTACGCGTGGCCACAGCACCATCGCATCGTCGCCCTCGCGGTCGTCGTGCTGGTCGCGGCGGTCAACCTGCGCGGCATCGAGAAGTCGGCCATCGCGAGCATCGCGATCGTCACGGTGGTGCTGCTGGTCATGACCGTCGTGCTCGTCGTGCTCCTGGCCTCACCCGGAGCGCACGCCCCGGCCGGCGCCTCGAGCCGCGGCGGGGTGCTCGAGGCCGCCGGACTGCTGTTCTTCGCGTTTGCCGGCTACGCCCGGCTGGCCACGCTCGGCGAGGAGGTGCGCGATCCGGCCCGCACGATCCCGCGGGCCATCCTGGTGTCCGTCGTCGTGGTCATGGCGGTCTACCTCGCCGTGGGCATCGCCCTCGTGCACGTGCTCGGCACCGAACGTCTCGCCGCGTCGTCGCGCCCCTTCGTCACGGCGGTCGAGGCTGCAGGTGCCGAAGCGCTCGTGCCCGTCGTCATCGGCGTCGCCGCCCTGGCCGCCGCCGGCGCGCTGCTGTCCCTCGTGCTCGGCGTCTCCCGCACGGTGCTCGCGATGGCGCGCGACGGACACCTGCCCGCCGGTCTGGCCGTCGTCGATCCGCGTCGGCGCGTGCCACAGCACGCCGAGATCGCCGTCGTGGTGGTCGTCGGCGCACTCGTCCTGGTCGGCGACGTCGCCACGAGCGTGGCGTTCTCCTCGTTCTGCGTGCTGGTCTACTACGCCATCACCAACGCCTCGGCCCTCACGCTGCCGTCGACGCCGATGCCTCGTGCCGTGGCCTCCCTCGGCCTGCTCGGCTGCGTCGTCCTCGCGGCATCGCTGCCAGCGACCACGGTGCTCAGCGGCCTGGCCGTGCTGCTCGTCGGTGTTGCCTCATACGGCGTCCGACGAGCAACTGCATAACACCCTGATACAGTTGGTTGCATGTTGCAACCACATCTGACGGAGCTCGCACCTGTCCTCCGCGAGTTCGCCCTCTCCCTGGTGCGCGACGCCCCGCAGGACTCGCTGAGTCGTACGGCCGCCGCCATCTTGTCGGTGCTCGAGCGCAGCGGACCCCAGCGCGTCACGGCGCTCGCGACGCACGAGTCGATCTCGCAGCCGGCGATGACGGGGCTCGCCCAGCGGATGGAGTCCGCCGGGCTCGTCTCGAGGCAGCCCGATCCCGTCGACGGTCGCGCGATGCTCATCGACATCACCCCCGCGGGCTCCCGCGAGCTCGCAGCACGGCGGCGGGGCCACGAGGACGCCATCACCGCGCGTCTGGCCCTGCTGTCCCCCTACGACCGCGCGATGCTCGCCGCGGCCACCCCCGCCCTCGTCCACCTCACGGAGTCCCATGTCTGACACCACCGCCGCACACCACGGTGCCTCGTCCCTGTTCCAGCAGCCCAAGGCCGTGTACGCCGTCGCCTTCGCCTGCGTCATCTCCTTCATGGGGATCGGTCTCGTCGACCCGATCCTGCCCGCGCTCAAGACCCAGCTCGACGCCACCGAGAGCCAGGTGACGCTGCTGTTCACGAGCTACCTCGTCGTGACGGCCGTCGCGATGCTGGTGACCAACTGGGTGTCGAGCCGACTCGGCGCCAAGCGCACCCTGCTGACCGGGCTGCTCATCATCGTGGTCTTCGCGGCCCTCGCGGGATCGACCGACACGATCTCGGGCATCGTGGCCTTCCGCGCCGGCTGGGGTCTCGGCAACGCCCTGTTCATCGCGACGTCGCTGGCCGCCATCGTGTCGAGCGCCCGCGGCGGCTTCGCGGGCGCGATCATCCTGTACGAGGCGGCCCTCGGGCTCGGCATCGCCGCCGGCCCGCTGGTCGGCAGCGTGCTCGGCAACATCAGCTGGCGCGGGCCGTTCTTCGGCGTGGCAGCCCTCATGGCGATCGCCCTCGTGGCCACCGCCTTCCTACTGCCCGCGACGCCCAAGCCCGATCACCCGACCGCACTCAGTGCGCCGCTGCGGGCGCTGACCCACCGCGGGCTGCTCACGATGAGCATCACGGCGCTGCTCTACAACTGGGGCTTCTTCACGATGCTGGGCTACGCGCCCTTCCCGATGGCCCTGTCGATCACGGCGTTGGGCTGGGTCTTCTTCTGCTGGGGCATCCTCGTCGCCTTCTTCTCGGTCATCGGCGCCCCGTGGCTGCAGAGCCGCTTCGGCACCGCCGCGTCGCTCTACGGATCGCTCGCGCTGTTCGCCGTCGACCTCGCGGTCATGGCGATCAGCCCCACCAACCAGACGCTCATGGTCGGTGCCGTCATCGCCGCCGGCATCTTCATCGGCATCAACAACACGCTGATGACGCAGGCCGTGATGATCGTCTCCCCCGTCGAGCGTCCGGTCGCCTCGGCCGCCTACGGCTTCGTGCGGTTCATCGGCGGCGGGCTCGCGCCCTTCGCGGCCGGCAAGCTCGTCGAGCACCTCAACGTGCACGTGCCCTTCGCCCTCGCCGCCGGCACCGTCGTCGTCGCGATCGCGGTGCTGGCCAGCGGACACCGCCTGCTGGCCCAGGCCGATGCCGGCCTCGACGAGGACGGTCACGCGGTCGACGACGCCGATGTGGTCACCGGCGAGGTCGCCGACGAGTTCGGCGGAGCCTCCGGTGCCGTCGACGAAGTGCTCAACGCACGCCACTGACAGATCGCCACTGAAACATGACCAGGGGCGGCACACACCCCCCGGTGCGCGCCGCCCCTGGCCACGGGCAGGACGCCCACCCCCTGATGGACGCCCTGCCGCTCGTGGAGAAGGCTAGTTGAACTTGACCTTCAGCGAGGTGCCGCTCTCCTTCTGCACCTTGATCTTGACACCGGCGGCCGGCAGCTTGACCCCGTGGTTGGGGAGCTCCTTGAACCAGTACTTCTTGGTGTCGTCGAACAACGGCTTGGCTGCCTGGCCACGGATGTAGCTGGGCTTGCCGTTGGTGTGCAGCGTGAACGAGTCGGCCTTGTGCAGCGAGAACGGAGCGTCGTACATCTGCACGCGGGCCCGCCACGGCGCTCCGGTCACGATGTTGGTGATCGGCGACGGGTTGGCGTCGACGATCAGGTTGCGACCCGTGCCCGGGTGGGCACTGGTGTTGTTGTCCTGCTGGGAGGTGTCCCAGTAGGAGATCAGCAGGCCGTGACCGTAGGAGTAGTGCTCGGCGTAGTCGGGCTTGGTGTTGAGGAAGCCGAAGTTGTACGGCCCCGTCTGCAGGTACTTGTCGTACGAGACGTACGAGCGGTGGCCTGCGATGTAGTAGTTGTCGAACAGCTCGGTCGAGGTGGCACCGACGATCGAGAACCCGTCATAGGTCCATGCCGGGCCACCGGACTCCGCACCGTCGGTCAGC
Source organism: Aeromicrobium fastidiosum (assembly GCF_017876595.1). NCBI lineage: Bacteria > Bacillati > Actinomycetota > Actinomycetes > Propionibacteriales > Nocardioidaceae > Aeromicrobium > Aeromicrobium fastidiosum. The sequence goes on from NZ_JAGIOG010000001.1 coordinate 3,190,518, forward strand.
AGCGTCTCGCTGCCGGCCTTGACCGCGATGTCGTCGACGAACAGACCCGCCTCGGCGACGCCACCGTCGGTCTTGTAGAGGAACCGCAGCTTGACCTTCTTGCCGTCGTAGGCACCGAGCGGCACCTTGAGCGCGGCCCACGTGGCCTGCTCGCCGTCGATCGCGGGGTTGCCCGAGGCGTCGTCGGTGATCGCCGTGCCGCCGATCGTCCCGTCGAGCGACGTCCACGTCGATCCGCCGTCGGTCGAGGCCTGGACGTACGCGTAGTCGTAGCCCGCCTCGATCGAGTAGCGCACCTTGGCCTCGAGGACCCCGCCGGTCTTGCCGGTGAGGTCGACATCGGTCGTCATGGTGTTGCTGAGGTCGTCACCCGATCCGGAGAAGAACTGCTGGGAGCCACTGGCCGGCGCTCCGAGGTCCTTCGTGACCTCCTTCTTGGGCAGCACCACGACGGCGGCCTGCGCCTTCTTGGTGTTGTACTCCTGGGGACCGAGCTCGAGGGTCTTCTTCTGCTTGGTCGTGAGGGCCTCGTAGTCGAGCCAGCCGAGCTGCAGCTTGTTCCAGGCACCGAGGTCGCCCGGACGGGTGCCGAGCGCCTCACCCTTGGCGTTGAGGCGGCTCTGCGCCATCAGCGTCCAGTACTCGCTGCTGTTGTCGCCGGCGCCCGTGGTGTCGTAGTCGTCGGGCAGGCCGAGATCGTGGCCGTACTCGTGCACGAAGACCGACAGTCCGCCGTTCTCGGGCTGTGCGGTGTAGTCGCCGACCCAGACGCCGGTGTTGCCGACCTGCGTGCCGCCGAGCTTGTTCTGCGCCGGGCCGGTCAGGCCCGCGTCGGTGCCGAAGGCGTACCAGCGGTGCGACCAGATGGCGTCCTCGCCCTGCTGCGGATCACCGTCGGCCTCGTCGCCACCGGCGTGGACGATCTGGAAGTGGTCGATGTAGCCGTCGGGCTCGTTGAAGTCGCCGTCACCGTCGAAGTCGTAGCGGTCGTACTTGTCGTACGACGCGATCGTGGCCTTGATCTGCGCATCGGTCTGGCCGGCCTTCTTCTGGTCGGCGACCCACGCGGTGAGGGAGTCCTGGATCAGATTCCACACCGTGCGGTACGACTCGTCGCGACCGTACCGGGCCTCGTTGTACGGCACCTTGACCCAGTCCTGCACCTGGCCGTCGACCGTGTAGCGGCCCGACGACTGGGTCTCGTAGTAGGTCTTGACCGACTCCTTGCCCTGGCCCGTGCCGAAGTAGAGATCCTGGTAGTGCTGGCGGTCGTAGTTCTTCTGCCAGATCGTCGAGTTGTCCTTGGCGCGATCCGGCTCGGGGATCTGGTTGCGCAGCGGGCCGTTGAAGGTCGTGGGGCCGGGGACGGCCGGGTCTGTGTCCTGGTCGGGGAAGTCGGGGTGACGCTTGTCGCCGAACTCGGCCAGGATCACGAAGATCTTGTCGGCCCGCTCCTGCTCGAGCTCGACGTACTGGTCCTTCGTGGCCTTGCCCTGGACGGCCTTGAGCCGCTTGGCCGTCGACTGCTTGTTGGCCAGCGCCGCGGCGTCGGCCGGGCTGTAGCCCTTGCCGACCTTGACGACGGACGCGCCGTTCTTCTCGACGGGCGTCGCATCGCCGTTGATGACCGACGTGAGCGCACTCTCGCGCAGGGCGCGGCGCTTGTCCTCGAGCGGGTTCGGCAGCTCGTCCTTGCCGACCTTGGTCGGCTGGTCCTTGACGTTGGTCGGTGGTGCGGGTGCTGCCGTGCTCGGTGACGCGTACGCCAGACCGAGCGAGGCTGCGAGTGTGAGGCCGACGAGGCCTGGGATCACACGCTTCACTGTTCCCCCTAGTACGTGCTTCGACAAGGTGACGGGACGGTCGCCCCGACACGGCCGGGCGCTCCCTCATGAGCAACGTCCGGCACAGTGCCGACCAACTTAGGTAACTTTCAGGAAGAACGGCAGTCTTGACTTTGGCCCACACGGACTATAAGCACCTAGTCCTTTATGACTACTCGGTGTCGGCGAGATGCCAGTTCATTGACGCCCCGGCAGGACCTCCCAACCTCCCGTACGCTCATGACATGTCCCTCGCTCCTTCCCGTGTCGCTCGCGCCCTCGCGCTCGCGGCACTCCTCTCACTGGTCACGATCGGGCCCGCCTCCGCGCTCGACGCGGGCAGGTTCGAGAAGCAGGTCGTCGCCTCCACCAACGACTACCGCGCCGCACAGGGCAAGAAGGCCGTCAAGCTGCAGCGCTGCGTGGATCGCTGGGCCAATGGGCAGGCGGCCTGGATGGCCCGCACCAAGAAGTTCGAGCACCGCGCAGGACGCCTCGGCAAGGTCATGCGCTCGTGCCGGCTGAACGGCGCGGCCGAGAACATCGCGTGGAACTACTCCTCCGGCTCCAAGACCGTCCGCGCCTGGGCCGCCTCGCCCGGACATGCGACCAACATGCGCGGCGGTGCGTACCGCTACATCGGGGTGGGGGTCGCCCGCGCGAGCAACGGTGAGATCTATGTGGCACAGGTGTTCGGCGACCCCCGCTAGTGCGCCGACGCGCCGAATCGTTCATCCAGAATTTTCATTCGGAGTACCTCAGCACTTGCCAGAACGGTGGCCGGTTGTTCTAGGGTTGTCGCAGTTGCACGACGTTGGCCGCACGAATGAATGAGTTTCCTCTCTCGGGGTTGTCTAGTTCTTCTCGAAGGTTGGATGTACGTCGCGACGGCCGCTCGCGAAGGTCGTGGGCGGCATCTCGCCCCACGGAGGAGCAGAAGAATGGCAACAGGAACCGTCAAGTGGTTCAACGCTGACAAGGGCTTCGGATTCATCGCCCCCGACGACGGCAGCGAGGACGTGTTCGCGCACTTCTCGGCCATCCAGACCAGCGGATACCGCTCGCTGGACGAGAACCAGAAGGTCGAGTTCGACGTCGAGCAGGGACAGAAGGGCCTCCAGGCCGCGAACATCCGTCCCCTCTGATCGAGCACAAACTCGGATGAGCCGGGGACGGCTTGCCGCCCCCTCTGATCACGACGAAGCCCCCGGAGCATCGCTCCGGGGGCTTCGTCGTGCCGTGCGGGACGGCCAGGCCTAGAGGCGTCCGCCCTCGTCCCACGCGTGGCGACCGAACTCCGCGCCGGGCGCGGCATGCAGGTAGCTGACGTCGCTGACGGGATGCGGCTCAGCGTGGGTGAGCCTCTGGGCGGGGAATCGGCGTGATGTCTCGGCGACGTGCGCGGAGTCGAACTCGAACGCGGACTCTTCCATGATGTGCTCCCTACGACGACGGCTTTTCATGAGGATATCCTCATGTTCTGTCGTCCGGCACCCCTACCGGCAGGTAGTTTCACCGTCAGATCGTCACGCGGAGGATGCGGTCGTCGTCGGTGCCCGGGTCGCCCCGTCCGTCGGTGTTGCTGGTCGTGACCCACAGGGCACCGTCAGGGGCAACGGCAATGCTGCGGATGCGTCCGTGGTCGCCCGCGAAGTGCGCCGTGGGCGCGCCGGCCCGTTCGCCGTCGAGCGGCACGGCGAACAGGCACTCGCCCTGCAGCGCCCCGATGTAGGCGGTCGAACGGGTGATGGCCAGCCCCGCCGGAGATGCCTCGTCGGTGCCCCAGGTGACGAGCGGGTCGACCAGTCCCTTGCCACCGCCCTTGCCCTCCACTCCCGGCCAGCCGTAGTTGCCTCCGCGCTCGATCAGGTTGAGCTCATCGGCGGATTTGTCACCGAACTCGGTCGCCCACAGCCGTCCGTCGGCATCGAACGCCAGGCCCTCGATGTTGCGGTGCCCGTACGACCAGGTGCGGTTGCCGAAGGGGTTGCCGTCGGCTGCGGCGCCATCGCGGTCGATGCGCAGGATCTTGCCCGCGAGGGAGTCCCGGTCCAGCGCGAGCGAGCCGTCGCCGGCATCGCCCGTGGAGACGAACAACGTGCCATCGGGCCCGAAGACCAGCCGGCCACCGTGGTGGCGCGCGCCGACCGGGATGCCGGTGAGGATGTCGCGGGGCCTGCCGAGCGTGTCGCCGTCCAGGCTCATGCGGACGACCCGGTCGTCTGTCGCGGTCGTGACGTACGCGAACAGGACACTCTGGTCGTCGGGATCGACCGCGAGGCCGAGCAGACCGCCCTCTCCCCCGGCGCGACCGGCCGACCCCGGCACCTCGCCGAGCTCGGTCACTGAGCCGTCCGTCGCGACGCGCACGATCGTGCCAGCATCGCGCTGTGACACCAGGGCGTCACCGCCGGCCAGGAACGCGATGCCCCACGGGACGTTGAGGCCTGTCGCCACCGTGCCGGCGATCGTCGGGGTGCCGGCGGTCGGCGTCGCCGTCGGGCTCGGCACGTCGGTCGCCGGGGGCGGGGTCGACGAGCTGGTGGCGACGCGGCCGTCGCCACCCTTGCTCCCTCCGCTGCAGCCGACCAGGGTCGCGGCACCGATGACGGCCACACCGGAGAGCAGGGTTCGACGGTCCATGTCCTCGATCATGCCCGCGCGGGGCAAGGACCGCTCAGGCCAGCTCGCCGCGCATCTGCAGGAGTCGGGCGCGGTACTCGGCCGAGGCGAGGTGGTCGACGTTGAGCGGCGGGTCGAGCTGGTCGATCACGTGGCGGGCCAGCTCGCGCAGGTTGTCACCGTCGTCGACGGGCCAGGTGGTGACCGACAGGTGCTCGGTCATCCACTCGGTCAGCCGTGGGTCGTCGAGCGACGTCAGGCCGAGGTGGTCTCCCAGCACCGTCGCGAGGGTCATGCGGAACGTCGAGGCACGGGTGCGTCCGTTCAGCTGGACGCCCGAGACGTGGTCGCGCAGGTTGACCACCGGGTCGATCAGCGCGTGCCACGTCGACCCGCCGACCTCCCCGACGAACACGACACCCGTGCGGACCGGCAGACGCAGACAGCGGTTGAGCACCCTGGCACCGATCGGGTCGACGATCCAGGCGTACAGACCCGGCGATGTCGGCAGCGAGTCGGCCTCGTCAGCGGGGACGGCGTGCCGGACGTCGGCCAGGTGGTGACCGGCCGACTGCAGCCGGCCGATGTCGGACACCGTGGCGAGATCGGGGTCGACGACCGGGGCCGGCACCTCGCCGTCGCGCGGCGGCTCGATTTCGTGCACCGACAGCCGGTCGGCCGCCGCCTCGACCAGCTCGTCGTGCCGGACCGGGACGGGTGCGTCCTGCTCGGCGGCAGCGGCGACCTCGTCTGCGCCGTCGACCTCGTCGACCTCGTCGACCTCCTCCGCGACGATCGAGCCCGACGAGACCGCCGCACCGACGTCTTGAAGCTCGGCGAACAGCGGGCCGACAAAGGCATCGGGCGCATCGACCCGCACGATCATCCCGTCGAGCGAGCCCACGAGCGACTGCAGGCGGGCCACGACCCACGACGCCCAGACCACGCGGTAGCCCGGGTCCATGTCGGCGAGCGTGCGCGAGTCGGGAGACATCCACTCGTTGGGGGCGAGGAGCCCGTGCTCGGCCGACAGGATGAACCACTCGCTGCCGCTCAGCTCGGCGTCGAGACGGCTCAGCTGGAACGAGACCTCGCGGTAGACCTCCTTGGCGGGGGCCGGGACGTTGACGCGCTCGCCGACGCTGCCCAGCAGGATGATGTCGGGCATGGGCGGGGCGTCGTCGAACGTCGAGGCCGCGGGACCGACGCTGCCGGTGACGTCATCGGTCTCTGCAGCCGGAGGCGGCGGGACGGCCGGGGTGGCCGAGGCAGTCGGGGGGGCGTGGTGGTGCCCGTTGCCGGACATCTTGAGCCGGCTGGCCGAAGGGCCCGGCGGGTTGGGGTCCTCGCCGCGCTCGGCTGCCGGGATCGGCGAGTACTCGCCACGCGCGACGCGGCGGAACACCGGCGAGCGTGGCGCGAACTGCACGTGCTTGGCGCGTCCACCCTCGGTCAGGCCGATCAGGTGAGCGCGGATCGTCGCCTCGTTGACGTCCGGGTAGTGCTCGACGAACCAGCCGCGGACGTCGTCGTAGCGGAAGACCTCGGGCATGGCGTCCGCACACTCGTGCATGATCTGCCACACCGGCCTGTCGTACTTCACGCCGCTCTCCGTCCCCGCGGTCGACCGTTCACGACCTGGTGCTGTCTGCCCCCGATGGGCCCTCAGGGGTACAGAGGCGGACACCGTCTCTCCATGACGGCCGCGGACGACTCATTTTTCGGCGGCGATCGGTCGGCCCATGACGACGGGAATGCCACCAGCGCCGCGACGGTTGAACTGGGGGTACCTGTTCTTCACACGAGAGGCCGAGCATGAGCACCGTCACCCTGACCCAGGAATCGATCGACGACGTCATCGGCGCCGACGGCATCACGCTGGTCGACTGGTGGGCGTCGTGGTGCGGTCCGTGCCGCCAGTTCGCGCCCGTGTTCGAGGCCGCCAGCGAGAAGCACGACGACGTCGTGTTCGGCAAGATCGACACCGAGGACCAGCAGCAGCTGGCCGCCGCCGCGCAGATCACGTCGATCCCGACCCTGATGGCCTTCCGCGACGGCGTCCTCGTGTTCTCCCAGCCCGGCGCACTGCCGGCGGCCGGGCTCGAGCAGGTCATCCAGGCCGTCCGCGACCTCGACATGGATGACGTCAAGCGTCAGCTGGCCGAGCAGGAAGCTGCCGAGTCCGCGGCCGAGTGAGCCGCAGCCCCGGTGACCCTCAGGCCCACCCGTCGACCGACAGCAGCTCGGACAACGGGCGGGCCGTCGCCCATCCCTGCTCCTCGAGCATGGGCCGGTCGTAGAACGACTCGACCGGCCCGAGACACAGCACCGCGACCGGATCGGCGTCGTCTGGCATGGTCAGCAGCGACCTGAGCTCGTCGGGCTCGAACAGAGACACCCAGCCCATGCCGAGGCCCTCGGCGCGGGCCGCCAGCCAGAGGTTCTGGATGGCGCAGGCTGCCGAGGCGAGGTCCATCCGGGGCATCGTGCGGCGGCCGAACACGTGCCGCTCACGGTCGTCGCCGAGCGCCACGACCAGCAGCTCGGCGCAGTCGAGGACACCCTCGACCTTGAGCCGCATGAAGTCGTCGGACCGCTCCCCCAGCGCCTCCGCGGTGCGGACGCGCTCGGCCTCGACGATCGCATGGATGGCCGTCCGCAGCCGCGGGTCCAGCACGCGGATGAAGCGCCACGGCTGCATGAGGCCCACGCTGGGCGCGGCGTGCGCTGCCGCGAGCAGCCGCGCCAGCGTCTCGTCGGGCACGGTCCCTCCGCTGAAGTGCCGCATGTCGCGCCGTTCGGCGATGGCCCGGTAGACGGCCTCGCGCTCGGCTCCGGAGAAGGCGTGCTGGTTCACCCGGCCAATCTCTCAGACGGCCTCGGCGTACTCCGTGGCGGTGCTCGCGACCTTGCGCGCGTACGCGCCGCTGTTGTTGTAGGTGAGCACGGCCCGCGACCACCCGGCGGAGGCGCTGAGGTCGCGACCGGCGTCGCACAGGTAGCGCGCGGCGGCGAGGGCTGCGTCGTCGATGTCGTGCGGGTCGTTGCGGCCGTCGCCATCGCCGTCCGCTCCCCACGCGGCCCAGGTGGTGGGGATGAACTGCATCGGTCCGACGGCACGGTCCCACTGCTGGTCGCCGTCGAGACCGCCGCCGTCGGTGTCGCGGATGGCGCGGTTGCCGCCTGACCCGTCAAGCGGGACGCCGATGATCAGTGGCCTGGCGACCCCTGCCTCGTCGAGGCGCGCACCGCCGAAGGCACCGTGGCTGCTCTCGGACGAGCCGATGCCGGCAAGCGTGTTCCAGGCGATGCCGCACGCCCGGTCGTCACGGCCGACCGTCCGCGCCGCGGCCACGTAAGCCGACAGAGCACGGCGCGGGATGCCGGTGGCCCTCGAGACCTGCCGCAGCTCGCCGTCGGTCGGCGTGGCCGCGACGGGAGGGACGCTCGCGGCAGGGGCGGACGACGGCCCGCGGTCGACCGTCGTCGCGACGACGAGGCCGGCCATGAGCAGCACGGCGGCAGCAGCGATCAGCACGGGAAGACGTCTCACCAGCCCAGTGTCCGGGCCGGCGCCAACTCCGCCGGCGTCGCGCCTACTTCTTCTCGCAGGCGATGCCGTCCTTGTCGCGGTCGCTCTTGGTGTTCGCGTTGTAGGTCGCCTTGTCGACCTTGAAGTTCTTGACCGGCGAGCCGGACGTCCTGTCCCTCGCGCCCGGACGACCCACGCCGTGCGGGTAGGTCTTGTTGAGAGCGGTGCAGTTCTTGAACGTCTTGCCCGGCGCGGCGTCCGCCGATGAGGCGGTCGCGGCGAGCCCCAGCGACAGGGTCAGACCGGTGACGGCGGCGAGGACGGTGGTACGCATGAGCACTCCTGGATCGTGGGGACGATCCATGGTGCGTGACCCGTGGCGTTCGTGACAGTCGTTCGCGACACAATGGCTCGGAAGGACCAGGCCGGGCTGGCTCAGACCGTGACGAACGACCGCATGCCGATCGATCCCATGTCGATCGAGTCGTTGAAGAAGCTGATCTGCTCATTGTCCTCGAGCAGGCTCAGCGCGGCGACCATCGGGCGATAGTGGTCGTCAGTCGGCACGGCGATGCGCGCCTCGGCCCAGGTGCCGTACGGATCGAGCAGCTTTCCGACCTGGCGCTCCTGCAGCGCGGCGGCCGTGTCGGCGTCGAACTGCTGCGCCCAGTCCCACGCCCCGCCGCCGTGCCACTTGGCGCGTCCGAGTGCGTGGACGATGTTGCCGCTGCCGATGAAGATCACGCCACGACGTCGCATCGCGCGAAGCCGGCCGTAGAGCTCGTAGAGCTTGGGCAACGGCATCGAGTAGTCGATGCTGATCTGGAGCACCGGCACCTCGGGCGCCGGGGCCAGGAACTTCAGGATGCTCCACGTGCCGTGGTCGAGGCCCCACTGCTTGTCGAGCTCGGCCTCGTACTCGACCAGCTGGCGGGCGAGCAGGCGGGCGACGTCGGTGTCGCCGACCGAGTCGTACCGCACACGCGACAGCTCGTCGGGAAAGCCACCGAAGTCGTAGATGATCGGGTTCTTGGGCGCATCGGTGATGTGGGTGGCACCGGGGGTCAGCCAGTGGGCGCTGACCACGACGATCGTCTGGGCGACCGGCAGCTGCTGGCCGAGCCGCGTCCAGGTGCGGGTGTAGTCGTTGTCGGAGATCGCGTGCATCGGGTTGCCGTGCCCGACGAACATGACCGGCATCAGCTCGCTGGGCGTGAGGCGGTTGTCGAGATCGGCGATCGAGTAGCTGGTCATGCGGCATCCTGACTTAGTTGATACTTCAATCATATCACCAGACGTCGCCCGGCGGCTGCAGGAACCTGTCAGGCATGCGCGGCTGCTCGGCCGGACCTTCCGCGCGGCGACCCAGAGCGCGCCGCGCCCGCGCGACCGCATCCTGCGCCTCGTACATCGCGCACGAGACGGCCTGCCGGTCGAGCTCGGGCCGCTGCCCGAGGTGGGTGAGCAGCCGGCCCGCCAGGCTGACCTGCGCGCGAGCGTCGGCCAGCCCCGACGGCAGCCACGTCTCGTGCACGAAGCTCGGCAGGCAGCACACCAGCTCGTCGGGCCCGAACAACGTCCAGAACGCGCCCGAGGTGTGGAACTGGCGCTCGGCCTCGAGCAGGTCGGCCGGATGCGTCCCGAGACCGAGGGTCATGTCGGCGGTGTCGAGGAATGCGTACAGCCTGAGGCGCACCGCCGCATAGCGACGCACCGTGGCCGCGGCACGACCCTCGGCCTCGGTGCGGAAGAAGTCGTCGATGATCGGCCAGCCCGGCTCGTCTGCGTCCATGCGCCGACTCAAGCAGCCGGGTCGGACATTCACCCTCCGGCGTCACCCTCCGGCGTCACCCAGGCCGTCGAGCACCCCGGCGGTGAAGGTGTCGAAGGTGATGCGGTCGGGCGACGACGGTCGCGCGCCCAGCCGCACCGCCACCAGGTTCTCGCCGGGCACCACCGCGATGTACTGGTTGCCGTAGCCGAGCGCCCAGAAGGCGTCCTCCGGCACGCTGGGTGCCAGCCGTCCCTCGTACGGCGGGAGGTCGTCGGCGAAGCCCGCCTGGCGGCGGATCTCGACCACGCGGCCTGCAGCATTGGTCCACCACAGCAGCCCGTAGGCGGCGTTGAGCTCCGACGACGGCGACGTCAGCTGCTCGACGAGGTCGGCCGACAGCAGCTGCCGCCCGTCCCAGCGGCCCCGGTTGAGCATCAGGTGCCCGACCCGCGCGAGGTCGAGGCAGGTCGACTCCGCCCCCGAGTACGTCAGCGCGTTGCCCGCGGCGTCACGGGCCCACGTCGTGTCGCGCATGCCCAGGGGGTCGAGCAGGCGGTCGGTCGCGAGCTCGACGACGTCGTCGCTGTCGGCCAGGTCGTCGAGCACCGACTCCAGCGTCTGCGCGGCGGCGTTGTCGTAGACCCACGCCTGTCCCGGCGGGCGCTGCTGATCGATTCCCACGGCGAAGTTGGTCTGGTCGGCCGTCGCACGGATCATCTGACGGTCGGACGCCTCGCTCCAGCGGCGGCCCGACGTCATCGAGAGCAGGTCGCGCACCGTGACGGCCTCGGCGTCCGTGCCCCGCCACTCGTCGACCGGCTCGGACGCGGTGTCGTCGAGATCGAGCGTGCCGTCGTCGGCCTGCATGCCGACCAGCAGCGCGGTGAGCGACTTGGTGATCGAGTAGATGCGCTGACCGGAGCCCGGGGCACCGCCGTTCCAGTAGGCGTCGTGCACCAGGACTCCGTCCTTGACCACCGCCACGCAGGTCGACCCCTCCGCCGACAGCTCGGCATCGAGGTTCGACCAGTCGCCCGCGTCGGCCCGCTGCCACGTCTCGCCCGGGAAGACCGCCGCCGGGGTCGGGGGCGCGGACGGGGTGGACGGCGCGGACGTGGATGCCGCAGGACGGGACGGGGGTGCCTGCGGACCGGCCTCCTGCGCTCCCGAGCAGCCTGCGACGGCGAGCACCGCCGACGCCACGACGACCCGCCTCATCGTGGCAGCCGGATGCGGATCGGCCCCTTGGCGGTGGACGGATCGACGACCGAGCCGCCCTGGGTGATCTCGACCTCGCCGCGGTCGACGAGCCGTCTGGCGGCCCGGCGCACGGGCTCCATCAAGGGCCGCCAGTCGTCCGCCGACACGTCGCGGGCGACGTCGGACGGACAGATCGTCGAGGTGCGCGCCCGGCCCGCCAGCATCGCCAGGATGCGGCGCTCGAGGTCGACGTCCTGGTCGCTGGCGCCCCGCCGGCGGCACGCAGCGCTGCACCACCGGACGTCGTCCCAGTCGCGAGCCCACTTCTTGCGCCACTCGATCGTGCGACCGCACCCGGCACAGGTCTTGGCGGCGGGGACGGAGGTCACCCGCCCATCGTGCAGGACGGACGGGAGTGACGCTCACCACCCGACCTCGACGAGTGCTGCTTGGGAGCGTGCGCGACAATGGAGGGATGCCCACCGCGACGGATCTGCGCCTGTTGCTGCGCCATCCGGTCGAGTTCGTCGCCGGCGGCACCCCGGCCGAGTCGCGCTTCGTGTTCCACACCCCCGACGGCGACCGGACGGCCACCGCCAACGAGGCCATCGGCGCGCTCAGCCAGGGCATCCGGGTCATGTCGGCCGACAAGTCGGTGCGCGCCTGGGCCACCCCGGCGATCCTCGCGCTGCGCATCATGGCGCGCGGTGCCCTCGGCTCCCCCGACGCCACCGAGCTCAACCAGCTGCAGAACGCGGGTGCCGCGATCGGCCCCAACGCCGGAGCCGGCCAGGCGTCGATCGCCGCCTTCCTGCGCGCGCTCGAGGTCGACGCGCCGCCGGCGGCCTCGACCCCGCAGCGCCAGGCCTACGTGTCCCCCAAGGCCGCGCCGCAGCGCACCCGCGAGGTCACGTTCTCGTGGTCGCTCATCATCAGCTTCCTGGAGCAGCCGACGCCCGACCAGGCGGCCGTCGTGCGGCTGCGGGTGCACCCCCGCGCCGGGTCGTGGGGCGCGTTCGACGCCGGCGACCTGTTCAACGGCTCGTCGCACCCCATGGCTGAGGACGCCAAGGAGCCCACCGCCGCGATGCTGCGCCGCCTCGAGGTGTGGTGGCCGTCGGCCGAACGGCTGCGCGACGAGCACTCCCGTGGCGCAGTGACGGTCGGGCCCGCCGAGCTCGCGCGCCTCGGCGACCGCAGCCTGGCACCGACGCTGATGGCCAACCGCGTCGAGGTCCGCTGGCCGCCCGAGCTGGTCCGCGAGCTGTCGACGACGGCCGTGGTGGGCCGACGCGAGACCCCGGGCTCCGACCGTCCGTCGGCGTTCACGCACGGGCAGCTGTTCACGTTCGACTGGCAGGTCGCACTCGGCGACGACGTGCTCTCGGCGGCCGAGCTCGACCAGCTGGCCCAGTCGCAGACCGGTCTGCTGAGGCTCCGCGACACGTGGGTCTTCGTCGACAAGACGAGCCTCAACCGGGTGCTCGAGAACCGCACGCACGAGATCACGGCGATCGAGGCGCTGCGTGCCGCCGTGACCGGTCAGCTCGACATCGACGGCCACACCACCGAGGTCGACACGGTCGGCTGGCTCGAGGACGTCCGCCGTCGTCTCGCCGTCCAGGACCGCGACATCGCGCCCGCCACGCAGCCGAGCGAGCTCGACGGCCACCTGCGCGACTACCAGCTGCAGGGCCTGCGCTGGATGACGCAGCTCGTCGACCTCGGGCTCGGCGGCATCCTCGCCGACGACATGGGTCTCGGCAAGACCGTCATGCTGATCGCCCTGCACCTGCAGCGTGCTGCCGACACGACGGCACCCACGCTGGTCGTGTGCCCCGCGTCGGTGCTGGGCAACTGGGAGCGCGAGATCAAGCGGTTCGCCCCCGGCGTGCCCGTGCGTCGCTATCACGGCCCCGGACGCAGCCTCGACGACGTCAAGGAGGGCTTCCTGGTCACGACGTACGGCACGATGCGCGCCGACGTCATCGAGCTGTCCGAGCACGAGCCCGGCTGGGGCCTGGTCGTCGCCGACGAGGCACAGAACATCAAGAACCCGCACGCCCGCACGGCCAAGGCCCTGCGCGACGTCCCCGCCGTCGCCCGGCTGGCCCTGACCGGCACACCGGTCGAGAACAACCTGTCCGAGCTGTGGGCGATCCTCGACTGGACGACGCCGGGCCTGCTCGGCACGTACGAGCAGTTCCGGCGCACGTGGTCGCGCGACATCGAGGCGCGCCGCGACCCCGAGAAGGCCAACGGCCTGTCGCAGCTGATCCGGCCCTTCGTGCTGCGCCGGCGCAAGTCCGACCCGGGCATCGCCCCCGAGCTGCCGCCCAAGATCGAGACCGATCACCGCATCAACCTCACCCGCGAGCAGGTGGGGCTCTACGAGGCGGTCGTCCGCAGCACGATGGCGCAGATCGAGCAGGCGCAGGGCATCCAGCGTCGCGGGCTCGTGGTCAAGCTGCTGACCCAGCTCAAGCAGATCTGCAACCACCCCGCCCAGTTCCTGCGCGAGCCCGACTCGAAGCTCACCGGCCGGTCGGGCAAGCTCGGGGTCTTCGACGAGCTGGTCGCGGAGATCGTGGCCGAGGAGGGCGCGACGCTCGTCTTCACGCAGTACGCGCAGATGGGACGGCTGCTGACCCGTCACCTCGACGACAAGAAGATCCCCAACCAGTTCCTGCACGGCGGCACGACGGTGCGCGGCCGCGAGAAGATGGTGCACGAGTTCCAGGGCGGCCAGGTGCCGGTGTTCGTGCTGTCGCTCAAGGCCGCGGGCGTCGGCCTCAACCTCACCCGCGCCGACCACGTCATCCACTACGACCGGTGGTGGAACCCCGCGGTCGAGGACCAGGCCACCGACCGTGCGCACCGCATCGGGCAGACCAAGAACGTGCACGTGCACCGACTCATCAGCGAGGGCACGATCGAGGAGTCGATCGCCGAGCTCATCCGGTCGAAGAGGTCACTCGCCGACGCCGTGGTCAACGGCGGCGAGGGAGCGCTCACCGAGCTGTCCGACGCGGCCCTGGCCGACCTGGTCCGCCTCAAGCACTGAGGCTCCTGGGGCCGACCAGGCAGCGATCAGCCCAGGCAGCGCTTCAGCTCGGCCACCCGGTAGAAGTACGGGCTCTGCGCCGAGGGCGTGCAGGACGCGTTGAACTGCACCGGCTGCTCGTTGTACCGCATCGTCACGAGCGCCTCTCCCGTCGCGTTGCGATAGGCGGCCCACTCGATGTTGCCGGCGAGTCGGCCCGCGACGAAGCCGCGCCACGGGTTGCTGCCGTACGACCAGTAGCCGGGCGACTGCTGCTGACTGCCCGGTGCCTTGATCAACGCCGCGAACGGCATCGTGACCTCGCCGTGGGCGAGGCGGAAGACAGCGGCCGTGCTGCCTCCGGCGATGCGCTTGTCGAGCGCCGAGAAGAAGTCCTTCAGGACGGGGCGGGCCTGCTTGTACGAGCTGGTCTGCCCCGTCACACCGGGACCGAACCGGTAGAAGTTGCTGACGTCGGTGGCCTCGGCCAGGTACCGCGCGGCGGAGACCGGCACGTACTCGGCGAACGTCACCGAGGTGTCGCCGGCCATGCCCGGGGCGGTCGAGTAGAGCAGGTAGATGTCCAGCGCCTTGCCGACCGGGTCCTTGAGCCGCTTGACGTACGACTTCTTGTAGACCCTCAGCAGCACGTCCTTGGCCGCGGCGCGCACGGCGATGCGGGTCCTGACCTGCGCGATCTGGGCACGCCCGGCCTTGGTCGAACCCTCCTCGATGAGGAGATCCTGGTTGACCGTCCGCGGCGAGGTCGCGAGGCTCGGGACGACCTCCTGCAGCCCGAGGCGGAAGTAGTTCGCACTCTGCTTGGTGCGGTACACCGGGCTGGTCTGCATCGCGACCTTCTCGCCCCGGGCCGATGCCGCGGCGAGGAATCCGCCGTACGTCGTCGCCGTTCGGCGTCCGATGCCGCGCCACTCCGCCTTGCCGACGGTGCTGAGATTGCCGTAGCCGACCTTCTTCTCCGCGCGCTGGAACGCCCGGACCTGGTCGTCGAGCCTCTTGCCACGAGAGGTCAGTGCGCCCTTGCGGGACGCAGCCTTCCAGACCGCGAGGACCCGCTTCTCCGTGCCGGCGCTCACCATGGACCGCGCACCGTGGCGGCCGACGTTCTCCACGAAGAAGAGCTCGTACCCGGCCGGCGGGGCGACGATCGACGTGCTCGCCGGATCGCCGTACGGCGTCTGGTTGGCGTAGTACCTGTCATTGCTCACGTCGTCGGCACGGGCACCCGACACCGAGAGCGACAGTGCCGCCACGAAGACGGTGAGGAGGGTGGCTGAACGCTGGGATCGCATGGGGCCACTGTATGTGTGAGGGACGTCAGCCGAGGCACCGCTTGAGCTCGGCGGGTCGATAGAAGTACCGGACGGTCGGGGTGCACCGCGACGACAGCTCGACCGGTTGCTCGTCGTACCGCACCGTCACGAGCGCCTGACCGGAGTCGTCCTGGTAGGCGGCCCACTCGACGGAGCCGCCGAGGCGTCCGGCGACCGAGCCGCGCCACGGATTGGTGGCGTACGAGAAGGTGCTGCTCGCCTGCACCTCGCTGCCGGGCAGCTTCATGAGCGCCGCGAACGGCATGGTCGTCTCGCCGTGCGCGAGACGAAACACCGCCGCGGTCGAGCCACCCGCCAGTCGCTCGTCGAGCGAGGTGAAGAAGTCGTCGAGCAGCGGCCGTGCCGCCCGGTACGAGCTGACCTCTCCCGCGACACCCGGACCGAACTGGTAGAAGTTCTCGCCATCGACGGCCTCCGCGAGGACCTTCGCATCGGCCAGCGGGACGTAGCGCCGAAAGGTGACGCGGGTGTCCGCGGCCATCCCGGGTGCCGTCGAGTAGAGCAGGTAGAGGTCGAGGGCCGCCGCGACGGGATCGTCGATCTCGCGCACGAAGGCGGCGGAGTAGAGCCGCTCGAGCACGCGGGTCGCGGCGGCGACCACCGACGGCCGGGTCAGCACCTCCTGAGTCGCCCGGTTGCCCGCGCTCGATGCGCCGTTGCCGATCAGCAGGCGGGGTCCGTCCGTGACGTAGTCGGGCACCGTCAGCCCGGGCACGACCGATTCGAGGCCCTCGCGCATCGCGTCGGCGCTCTCGACGGTGCGTTGGACGGGCGACGTCGTGAAGACGACCTGGTCACCGGCAGCCGTGGCCTCGGTGAGAAAGGAGCCGTAGACCTCGGCCGTGCGGCGTCCGATGCCCTGCCACTCGGCCGTGCCGATCGCGCTGAGATTGCCGTAGCCGATGCGTCGCTCGGGCACCTGGAAGGCCTCGATGTCGGTGGCCAGCCTGCGTCCGGTCGGGGTCAGCGCTCCGGCCTTGCGGGCCCGCTGCCAGATCGCGAGGCTGCGGCGCTCGCGGGCCGAGCTGGTCAGCGTCCGGGAGCCGTGGCGCCCGACCGTCTCGACGAACCGCAGCCGGTATCCCTCGGGCGGTTGCCGGATCGTCGAGCTCGCGGCATTGCCATACGGAGTCTGGTTGGCGTAGTCGGCATCGGCTGCCGGCTGGGTCTGCGCCGTCGACACGATGGTCGCCAGCACCGCCACGAGATGCGTGACGAAGGTCGTGAACATGGTGCTTCCAGCGTAGGACCGTCGTGGCCCCGATCCGCACGGGAACGGCAGTCACCGCGGAGTGTTCATGCAGGGTTCACGAGCCGTGCCGGTGACCCCGTCGCCGCCTACGATGACTCGGTGCTCCGACCCGCTCCCGCCCGCGCCCGTGCCACCCACGTCATCGCGCTGATCGCGGCGTGCGTCATGGTCGCGGTGGCCTTCGCGCCGGTCGAGGCGTCGGCCAAGACCGATCCGCGGCTCACCCGCGCGTTCTTCACCGACCCGAAGTCGACGGCCGCCGTCGCCGCACGTGCTGACGGTCGGTTCACCTCGCTGGCCCGCACGCCCCAGGCGTTCTGGGCCACCGACCACCTGTCGCCGTCGCGGGTCAAGAAGGTCGTCCGCGCCTACGCGAAGCGTGCCGCCGCGAAGAAGCGGACGCCGGTCGTCTCGGTCTACGCGATCCCCGCGCGTGACTGCGGCAACCACTCGGCCGGCTCGTTCGACGCCACCACCTACAAGCGGTGGGTCGCCCAGCTGGCCGCGGGCCTCAAGGGCACCAAGGCCATCGCCGTGCTCGAGCCCGACGCCCTCGCGATGCTGGGCGAGTGCCCCGCGCAGGGCGACCGCACGGGACTGCTCCGCTACGCCACGGCCAAGCTCAAGCGCGCCGGCGTGTGGGTCTACGTCGACGCCGGGCACTCCGCCTGGACGGCACCTGACGTCATGGCCGCGCGTCTGAAGGCCGCCGGCATCTCCTCGGCCCGTGGGTTCTCGACCAACGTGGCCAACTTCCGTCCCACGGCCGACGAGATCGCGTACGGCGACCAGGTCGTCGCAGCGCTCGCCGCCCTGGGCATCAGGGGCAAGAAGTTCGTCGTCGAGACCGCCCGCAACGGCGCGGTCACGGCGGCCGGCGACTTCTGCAACCCGGTCTCGGCGCGGGTCGGGGCACGTCCCCGCATGGTGCGGCGGGGCAACCTCGACGCCTTCATGTGGGTCAAGCACCCCGGTGAGTCAGACGGACCCTGCAACGGTGGACCGGCCGCCGGCTCCTGGTGGCCTGGCGGTGCGTTGACACTGCTCGGCCGGTAGCCGCGGCCGTGCGCACCCCGCCCGCCGCCTTCTGGACCGCGGCGACCGTCCTCGCGCTCACCGTCGCGCAGCTCGCGGTCGGCACGTTCGGCGGGCTGGAGCAGTACGACGGCAAGGGCTTCGGCTACCGGCTCGCGGTCTACCCGCTGCTGATGCTGCTGATCCCGGCCGTGTGGTGGTGGCGCACCCGGGACGTGGACGCGATGCCATGGGGCGCGTTCGCCCTGGTCATGGCTCCGTTCCTGATCGACGTCACAGGCAACACGTTCGACCTGTACGACTCGATCGACGCCTGGGACAACATCAACCACTTCGTCAACTGGCTGCTCCTGCTCTGGGGTCTGGGCCTGCTGCTCGCCCGCGCCGACGTGCGGCCGCGCTGGCTGCTGGTCGTCGGCATCACGGGTCTCGGCGCGATCCTGGCCGTCGGGTGGGAGCTCGGCGAGTGGTACACGTTCATCCGGCGCGGCACCGAGCTGGACGGTGCCTACGAGGACACCCTGAGCGACGAGCTGCTCGGCACACTCGGTGCCTTCGTCGCCGCTCTCATCGTCGAGCGGACGACTAGATCGTCCCGTCGGACCGACCCTGCACGACCTTGAACTTCGTCACGACATCGCCGGACGGGAACCGCATCGTGACGGTGATCGTCTCGCCGACTTCGACATCGCTGGCGAGGACGTAGTCGGCGTCGCCGCTCGGTTCGGTGTCCAGGTAAGGAGGCAGGTTGAGGTTCGTCCGTTTCCCTGCTTGGGCACCGACCCCCGACGGTCCACCCGTCGCGGTCTGGTGGCGGTACTCGACAGGCCGCCCTGCTCGACCGACGGCCGTGGGTCGCAGTTCGGTCGAGTCGTCGATGGTCGACGAGATCCATCCGGTCACGTAGGCCTTCTCCTGTCCTGGGACGACGACGATGCGGGCGTCGTTGACCGCGATCTCGGTGTTGGGCCCGTTGTTGGCCACCGCGCCGTGAGCCGCATCTCGCGCGACGACCGGCGCGAACAAGGTCGCGGTCGGGCCGCTCTCCACGACGTCCGATGCCGCGAAATAGAGGGTGATCGGCAGGGTCGACCCGATCTGGACGCGATCGGTGAAACGAAGCCGGTACGGGTCCCCCACCCCGCCGGTCCTCATCGCCTCGCCCGGTCCGATGGTGACTCTTGCCCGAGTGCCGTGCACGAGCATGAACGGAGGATCGTCGGCGTCCTCCGTCCCGCCGACCGCCCGGTCGATGCGAAGCGCATCGTCCGTGTGATTGACCAAGGTCACCGAGAGCGTCGCTCCCCCGTCGTCGTTCGCTACCAGCACGGGGTCCTTGACCTCGACACCCTTCGCGACCGCGGCGGGAACAGCGATCGTCGGCCAGCCAGCTGCCGAGACCTCTTCGGTCAGCGAGCTCGCGCCCACCCCCGCTGCCACCCCAGTGACGATGCTGGCACCCAGCAGCACTGCCGCCGTCCTCCTACGCATCACGCTCAGCACCCGTCGCGCATGAGGCTCGGCTCGGCACCCTTGGTGACCTCGACGAAGGTCACGGGGTCCGGTCCGGCGATGGCGTCGACCGAGGAGTCGAACAAGAAACCGATCCACCCGCCGTCCTGACGGTCGAAGACCTTGACGCCCGACTGGCCGTATCCGGCCTCGAGAAGCGTGTCGTCTGGGTAGGCCGCCTTGACCTCGTCGTACGAGCTGCCGACGCCGATGCCGTCGGCGGTCGTGACACCGCGGCCGTGCACACCGATCGAGGAGATCTCGCCGTTGCCGAGCGTGTAGACGTCGTACGTGTTGACGTACTCGTCCTTCCACGCGAGCGGGATGACGGGGCAGCCCTCCACGGGTGCAGGCTTGTCGGCGACGAAGTAGCCGGTGGACAGGGCCTGGGCCTTGGTCATGCCTGCTCGGACGGGTCCGACCCGGCCGGGCGCGAGCTCGAGCTCGTCCGGTGCGGCCATGCCGCTCTCGCCACCCTCGCTGGAGGGCGTCGTGCGGCTGGGGGCGGGCGAGGCCGCGACGGGCTCCTCGCGCGTGGCCGCGTGCACGAGCACTCCTGCCCCGATGCCGCCGACGACGCTCGCGGCCAGGACCAGGGCGGCGATCTTCTTGTTCATCATGGCCATTCTCGCGTTCTGTCGGTGTCTGTCACCCACCTAGATGCGCGCGGGGCTCACAAAGTTGTCGCCGAAGCCGACAATTTCTCGCGGACGTACGCGCGGGCGGTGTGGATGCGGGCCTTCACCGTGCCGATCGGCGCGTCGGTCAGCTGCGCGATGTCGTCGTAGGCGAGCGACCCCAGGTCACGCAGCACGAACGCCTCGACCGTCGCCGGGTGGTCGCGCTGCAGCTGCTCGAGAGCGTCGAGCAGGTCGAGCCGCGTGCCGGCGATGACGCTCGTGGTGCGGGGATCGGGACGGTCGCCGACCGCTTCGGTCGTCGTGTCGCCGAATTTCCGCTTCATCGACCGGTACGTCTGCAGGGCCTGGCGCGACGCGATGACCGTGACCCATCCGGCGAACGACCCACGGCCCGTGAAGTCGCCCAACCGGGTCGCGATGGTCAGCAGCGCCTCCTGCGCCGCCTCCTCCGCGTCGTCGCGATACGGCAGGAACCTGGCGCACCGACGCAGCACGACGGGGCGCACCGCCGCGAGCAGGTCGTCCATCGCGTGCGCCTCGCCGGACCGTGCACGCTCCACGAGGCCGTCCCACTCGTCCACGCCCATGCCCCTCCTCACGTCGAGCCGTTCAACCCCCATACTGTCTCGTCATGAGGCAGATCGGACGCTACCGGCTCGACGAGGTGCACGGGTCCGGGGCCTTCGCGACGGTCTGGCGCGGCTTCGACACCGAGCTCGAGATCCCGGTCGCGGTCAAGGTGCTCGCCGAGAACTGGTCGCACCATGCCGACGTCCGTGAGCGGTTCCTGGCCGAGGCCCGGCTGCTGCGGCGCATCGCGAGCGACCGCGTCGTTCGGGTCTACGACGTGGGCACGCACGACGACCAGCCCTACTTCGTCATGGACTTCGTGGCGGGCGGGACGCTCGACGACGTGGCCGACGGATCGCTCGATCCCGCCGACGCTCTGGCCCTCGCAGAGCAGTCGGCGCGCGCCGTCGCCGAGCTGCACGCCGCCGGCGTGGTCCACCGCGACGTCAAGCCGAGCAACCTGCTCGTCGACCGCGTCGCCGGAGGCCCGGGTCGCGTGCTCGTGGCCGATCTCGGCAGCGCCAAACGGCTCGCGGAGGCCTCCGGCATCACGGTCACCACCGGCACCCCGTCGTACATGGCCCCCGAGCAGGCGCTCGGGCGGACGATCGACGAGCGCTGCGACGTGTACTCGCTCGGCGTCGTGACCTACGTGCTGCTGACCGGCCAACTGCCCTTCGACGTCTCCGACCCCGTCAGCCTCGTCACCCGTACCGCGGCGCACCGACCCGACCGCATCGCGGCACCGCGCCACCTGCCGGCACCAGTCGACCAGACGTCGGTGGACGATCTGCTGGTGCGGTCGATGGCCCTCGACCCGGAGGCACGCCCGCGCACCGCCGAGGCCTTCGCGGACGCCCTGGCGCATGTGTCCGCGGGTGGGCGGACCGGCAGCGCGTCCCGGGGCTGGAGCGCGCGGGTCGTCGTGGCGATCGCGGCCGCGCTGTTCACCGCGTCTGCCGTCGCGTCGTTCGTGCTGGTGCGCTGACCGCTACGGGCGTCCCGCGTGCGGGACGTCGACCCGCATCGTCAGCAGCACGGCCTCCTCGGCGTTCGCCCGGTTGTGCTCGAAGAAGTCGGGAGCCGCGCAGATCAGCAGCGTGCGACCGTCGCTGCCGCCGAGCTGGCACGCGAAGGCACCCAGCCCCTCAGGCATCGGCACCGACTCGGCGATCTCGCCGCCCGGGGCGACGCGGGCCACGCGGGCGCCGATCGCGTCTGCGAACCAGATGTGTCCCTCGGCGTCCAGCGTGCATCCGTCGGGCGCGGGCAGACCGGCACCCAATGCCTCCATCACGTCCGTCGTCTCCGGCACCTCGCCCATCGAGCCCCACACGCGCCGGTCCACCAGCGAGCCGTCGTCGGCGATCGTGAACGCCACGAACCCGGCACCCGTCGTCTCGGCCACGACGAGGGTCGTCCCGTCGGGGGTGATGACCGAGCCGTTGGGGAAGTTGAGGCCCTCGGCCACGACGGTCACGGTCCCGTCGGGGTCGACGCGCGCGAGGCTCGCCGTGGCCATGCCGTCCCCGCCCATGAGGTCGAAGCCGAAGTTGCCGACGTACACACGGCCTCGGTCGTCGACGACCATGTCGTTGAGGTGCCCGCCGGCCACGGCCGACAGATCGGCGTAGTGCTCGACGACGCCGTCCGGCCCCCGACGCAGCAGGTGGCGGTCCTTCATCGAGACCACGACGAGCGATCCGTCCGGCAGCCAGCCCATGCCGGACGGCTGCTCCTCGACGTCGAACTGGTGGGTCTCGACGCCTTCGGGGGTCACGGTGTAGACGGCCCGGCGGTAGAAGTCGGACACCCACCACTGACCGTCGTGCCACCGGGGACCTTCGTAGAACCTGCCGCCGGTGACCAGGGTGGTGAGCTCGCGTGCCATGGGTGACTCCCGTCTCGCCGGACGGACGCCCGCACGGCCTGTGAGGTGATGCGAGTCACACTAGCGTCGCGGGTACGCCGCGCTCAGCGTCGCCCTCGGTCGGCGAGGACGGCTGCGACGTTGAGGCTGGCCCACGTGAGCGTCGCGCCCAGCACCTTGGCCTTGGCGGTCTTCGTCCGCGCCTCGGGCGTCAGCATCGCCGCGTCGGAGAGGTCGAGCACGACTCGCGCGATCATCGCGTGCTCACGCGCCTGCGGCGACGGTGCCAGCAGCGCCAGCGCGCTGAGTGCCAGGTCGCGCGGCCCGAACATGCGCGCCACCAGGTCGTACTCCGGCTGCTTGAGCGGGCTCCTGGTCAGCGCGTTGCCGAGGTGGCGCGGCTTGGCGAGGGCGTACACCGCGTAGCCGGCGGTCGCTGCGGACATGAGGTGGCTGTAGCTGGGCGTCATGGCTCGACGCTATGGCCGCGCGCGCCACCGCGCACGTCCGGTGGGTGCGTCGATGCCGAGCGCAGGACCGGCGATGAGGATTTGCGGCTGCCAGCACTACCCGAAGCCCTCATCGCCGGTCGCGGATCCGCTCGGTCAAGCCCACGGCCTCGCAAGGTGACCTCACGCCACGAGCGGGTACGCCACGAACAGCACCGCGGCACCGGCGGCACCCAGCGCGTACGTCGTCGACTTGAGCACCGCTCCGAACCGCATGCGCAGCTTGGTGACGCTCTGCAGCGCGAGGAACGCGCATGCCAGCGGCATCAGCAGCCAGCACACGCCCCAGGCGGAGAAGACGTCATCGGGCCACGTCAGGTCGGCGGCGGCCGCGAGCCCTGCCACGACCGCGACGTACGCCGGGAACAGCATCGGGACGGACCCGCGCAGCGCGGCCCCGCCGGCACGCCGGACGCCCCGGCGCATGTCGGCGTCGACGAGTCGCGCGGGGCGCGGCTCCCCCACGGCCGGCCCGCTGAGCGCGCCCAGGAACGACACCCGCCGCAGCAGCAGGATCACCACGGCCAGCACGACGGCCAGCATCCACCACGCCGCGGCATCGGCGTCCTGCATCGCCGGTGGCCGGTACTCGAACGGCACGAACGAGGTGGTCAGCCACACGAGCGCCGGCACGAGCGCGACGACGAACGCGCTGAGACTCAGCCCGACGGCGAAGGTCTGCAGCTTGCTGACCCGCGTGACGACGTCCGTGCGGGCGGCGGGAGCGGCTGGGCCGTGACCCGTCGAGTCGACCGACAACGGACGCGGGAAGGACGGCTCCCGCGCCACCTCGGCGCCGCGAGCCGCCGAGGTGATCGGGACGTCGGGCACGGTGCCGAGCGCGGCCAGCGCCGCGAGCATCTCGTGCACGGTCTGGAATCGGTCGGCTGGCTCGACGGCCATGGCCCTGGCGACGACCGCCGCGAGCGCAGCCGGAACCTCGGGCGTGATGGCCCGTGGATCGGGACGCGGGTGGTTGCGGTGGGCCAGCAGCTGGGCGGCCATCGTCCCCTCGAACGGCGGGCGCCCGGTCAGGCACTCGTACAGCAGGCAGCCGACCGAGTAGATGTCGCTGCGCTCGTCGGCACGACCGTCGAACTGCTCGGGTGCCATGTAGTGCGGCGTCCCGGCGACCGTCGCGGTGGCGTCGGAGGCCGCGCGGGCGATGCCGAAGTCGACGATCTTGACCGCACCGCCACCCGTCACCAGCACGTTGGCGGGCTTGATGTCGAGGTGCAGGATGCCGGCCTCGTGGCAGGCGGCGAGGCCCTCCAGCACGCCACGCACGACGATGACCGACCGCAGGCTGGGCCCCTTCAGCGCGAGCAGGTCCTTGAGCGACGTGCCCTCGACCAGCTCCATGACGAGGTGCGGGGTGATCTCCCCGTCACCGTCGGCCATGTGGACGAGGTCGTGCACCGTGACGACGTGCGGGTGCGACACCCGCGCGAGGGTCGCCACCTCACGGGTGATGCGACGCATCGCGCGCGGGTCGTCGGCCAGGAAGTGCGAGAACCGCTTGATCGCGACCTCGCGGTGCAGCTGGCTGTCACGGGCGCGGAAGACGACGCCGTGGTTGCCGGCACCGATACGGCCCAGCAGCTCGAAGCGCTGGTCGACGGGTACCGTGCCCGCGGCCGACGGCGAGGAGGAGCCGACGGGACGGGTCGCGAGAGGGTCTGGCGTCACGCGCATCCTCCTGCTCCGGCTCGTCGATCGGGACACCTCGACGGTACGGCGTCCGGGTCCATTGTCCCTAGTGACTGGTGAGTCCCTGCAGATGCACGGTGCCGGCCGTGTCGAACGCCGCGACGACCGTGACGCCGGCCAGCTTGATGACCGCGCCGCCGTTCAGCGTCGTCCAGTCGTCGCCGTCGATGCGGTGACCGTCGACGACCGTGCCGTTGGTGCTGCCGAGGTCCTTGATCTGCCACTGCATGCCGCTGCGCCGGATCGCCGCGTGGCGGTGCGACACCTCGGGCTCCTCGAACGTCACGGGGCTCTCGGCGAGACGGCCGAGCACGGCACCGTCGGGACCGATCGCGACCGAGTGGCCGTTGCGCTCCAGGCGCAGCAGGCCTGCGACGTTCATGGTGGGCGAGCTGTCGGCGAGGTCGGGCACCAGCGCCGGAAATCCCATCGTCGCGTCGGGGTCGATCGTCGGACGACGCGGTGCGTCCGAGACGACGTCCCACCCGACCGGGCCGCCTGTCGTGCTGGTCGCTGCGACGGGCTCCGGGACCCGGCGAGCGGCCTCGGCGCGGCCGCTGCCCCGTGCGGGCGGCACCCAGCCCGACCGCAGGCCGGGATCGACCTCGACGACGACACGGACGTGCGACGGAACCGCCCATCCGGCGCGCTCAGCGTGATCGGCGTAGAGGCGCGCACCGTCCTCGCCGAGGCGTTCGAGGTCACCGTCGGGATCGAGCCGATCGAGGTCCTCGGGGGCGACCCGCACAACGAGCTCGCTGAACGCGAGGCGCTCCCCGCTGGGCATGATGACGTGCTGCCCCGTGAGGGCTCGGACGAAGCGGCGACGCAGTACCGCCGCCGAGCCGGTGGGGTACGACACGAGCTTCGCGGCGACCTCGGTGGCGGCGGCCTTCTTCGACCCCGTACCGAACACGCTCTGGGCGACGCGCAGCGCGATCCACACGACCGCCACGAAGACGACGAGGATCAGCAGGTTCATCGTGAGAGTCGAGAGTGTGCCCATGGCATCATCGTCAGGGTCCGACCCGCTGATGGCCCAGCCGGCACGGAACATGTTCCAGCCCGGCCGGCACCCCACTGGCCCTCACCCGACGGAGAAACCTCGTGCTGCACATCGCCTGGACCATCGACGGTCACGCGACCGGCGAGGCGACGATCGCCCAGGGGGCGACGTTCATCCTGGCCCGTCGCATGAACCTGCCGCCGCAGCAGGCCGTCGTCGCCGAGACGATCGACGGATCGAGCTACGTGTTCGTCCGGCTGCCCCACGTCAGCGATCCTGCGCTCGTCGTCACCGCGACGGCGTCCCACCCCGTGGTCCACCGGGGCCAGCGCGACAACGGCGCGATCGTCGAGGTCACGACCCCGACCGGCGGCTCCACGACACCTGCTCCGGGCCAGAAGCTCTCGCTGACCGACAGCGGCAGCCGGATCGAGCTGCGCTTCCCCGATCTGGCGTTCGCCGCGACCGTCACCTTCACGCTGCCCGACCTGCCCGATGGCTCCGGCACGGTCCAGCTGGGAGTCGACTCCCTGCAGCACGACGACACGTGGCTCATCGGCGCGATCGCGGTGGCGCTGTCGCCCGACGGCGGAGTGGTCGCCCACGGTGACCTCAAGCGGGCCTTCGCGCTGTGGCGCGGCACGGACGAGCACAGCGACGGCGCGTTCGACCGCAACGTGCTGCGCCCGGCACTCGCGGCCCGTGGTCTCGAAGCCGGACCGCGGATGAACAAGATCGTGCTGCTGGTCGAGCGCTGCCGCCGTACCGCCGAGTTCCCGTCACGCGTGCTCGACGACGTCCGCGACCGCCTCACGGCGCTCGACGGCGACGCCTGACAGACTCGACGCATGGACTGGGACGAGCTGGGCGACACGCTGGCCGACATCGCGAGCCTTCCGAACCGGGCGGCCCGTCTGACGGAGTACGACCAGTTGCTGGCGACGTTCGCGCCTGGCGACGAGGGACGCGCCGAGGTGCTGATGTGCCGGGCCGACGAGCTCGTCGACGACGATCTGCTCGATGAGGCCGAGGCCGCCTACGGGGCCGCCGTCGAGGACGGCGGTCGCACCGTGCTCGACCCGCACGTCGGGCTGCTCGTCGTCGCCCTCCAGCGCGAGGACGAGGCTCGGGTCGACGAGCTGCTCACCCGGCTGATCGCGCTGAGCCGCGCCGACGAGCTCGTGCTCGGCGACTACGAGTGGATCGCCGAGTCGCTCGAGGACGCCGGTCGCCTGCGCGCGGCCCTGCGCTGGTTCACGATCCCGCTGCGCGACATCCAACCCGGCGACCTCGACCTGATGCCGCCCTTGTGCCTCGACGGACGCTTTCGCGTCCGCCGGGCGCTCGGCCTGCCGGTCGACGCCTACGACGAGGCCCACGACGTGTGGCACGAGGTCAACGCGGCGCAGCCCCAAAGCTGACTCAGCCCCACGTCGTCTCGCCGTGCCGGTCGACGAACCGTCCCGAGGCGTGACCGGGACCCTCGGTGGCCAGCTGCACGATCGCGTCGGTTCCCTCCGTGACGGTCTGCGGGCCGCTGTGCCCGTGGTGGAACCGCGGGTGGGCGGCCCTGCTCGGCGATCCGTCGGGCGTCCCCCACACCCGGCGCAACTTCGCCCGCGACACCTTTGCGGCCGACTCTGGCGACGGCGTCGCACAGCTCGCCCACTGGCCGGTCGTGTCGTCCGATGCGGACGAGATCGGTGCGGCCGTCGTGTCCGACCTGCGCCGGGCGACGGGACGCTTCCCGGACGACCGCCACCTCGCTGCACTGGTGCGTGACCTGCGGACGACCAGCGCACGGTTCGACGAGCTGTGGGGCTCCGGCGCGGTGGGGGCCCATCGCGAGGCCCACAAGACCATCCACCATCCCGCCGTCGGACCGGTCACGGTCGACTGCGACGTGCTGAGCGACGGCGACGCAGAGCTCAAGATCGTCGTGCTCACCACCGTGCCGGGCAGCGAGGACGACTCGAAGTTCCGGCTCGCCCTGCTCGCGGGCGTCCACGACACCCGCGAGCACGCTCGAGGCTGATCGGACGACGTGCCGGACGTCGCGTCAGTCGACGGTGATGACGATCTTGCCGCGCGTGTGACCCTCCTGGCTGAGATCCCAAGCCTTCTGCGCATCCGCGAGCGCGAACGTCGCGGCGATCTCGACAGTCAGCTTGCCGTCGTCGGCCAGCGCCGCGAGGGCGTCGAGGTCGTCGGCGTCAGGAGTGACGAACACGTAGTGACCGCCCATGTCCTTGACCACAGGGTCGATGACCGATGCGATGCGCCCGGGCGACGAATCGGCGAGCAGGCCCGGGCTGATCGCCAGGTCGCTGCCGTTGAGGTCGAGCACCGCGTCGACACCGTCGGGGAACTCGGCGCGCACCCGCTCGACCAGCCCGTCGCCGTACGTGAACGGGACGACGTCGAGCGCTCGCAGGTAGTCGTGGTTGACCTCGGAGGCCGTACCCAGCACCCGCAATCCCAACGCTCGCGCGATCTGCACCGCGAACAGGCCCACTCCCCCGGACGCCGCGTGGATCAGCACGGTCTCGCCGGCCTTCACATCGAGGTGGTGGACGAGCGACTGGTAGGCCGTCAGACCCGCCAACGGGACGGCCGCCGCCTCGGCGAAGCTCAGCGACTGAGGCTTCTTGGTGACCGTGCGGATCGGGGCGGACACCTTCTGCGCGTACGTGCCACCGTGCACGGCGTCCTTGCGCACGTAGCCGAACACTTCGTCGCCGGGTGCCAGTGTCGTGACGGCCGGACCCACCGCCTCCACGACGCCGGCAACGTCCCAGCCCGGTGTCACCGGGAAGAACGTGTCGAGGGCACCGTCGAGGCCGCCGGACCCGATCTTCCAGTCGACCGGGTTGACCGAGGACGCCTTGACGGCGACCTTGACCCAGTCGGGACCGATCTTGGGCTCGTCGACCTCGGTCAGCTCGAGCGGGTTGCCGTAGGCGCTGTAGGTGATCGCCTTCATCAGGAGCGTCGGTGGTCGTCGGCGTCCTGCCCGGTCACGAGCTCGTCGACGGTCTCCTCGATGTCGGGACCGCTGGTGTAGACCACCTGCTCGTCGGCGACGACGTGCTCATCGGCCAGCAGCGGCGAGAGCGGCTTGTCGTCGGCCTTGGCCTTGACGTCCTTGGCGGCGTCCTTGGCGTCGTCGACGACTTCGGCCGCCTTGTCCTTCACGTCGTCGACCAGACCCTTGGCCTTGTCAGCGAGATCGTCGTCGGCAGCAACGTCCTCGGCCTTGGCCTTGACGTCCTTCGCGGCATCCTTGGCGTCGTCGGCGACATCGGCCGCCTTGTCCTTCACGTCGTCGACCAGACCCTTGGCCTTGTCAGCGAGGTCGTCGTCCTTCACGGCGTCTTCGACGTCCGACGCGAGGTGCTTGGCCTTGCTGGCAGCGTCGTTCACGATGCCCTCGGCGCGCGACACGATGTCGTCGACCCGGGGGTCGTCCTTGACCTTGGCGGCGGTCTCGCGGACGAAGTCCTCGGCCTGGGTCGTCGCCTGCTGGACGCGCGGATCGTCCTTGACCTGCTGCGCGGTGTGCTTGATCTGCTCGTAGCGCTCACGACCGGCCTTGGCGCCGAGCGTGTAGCCGATGCCGAAGGCCGCAGCGAGGGTCAGCTTCTTGATGGGGTGGCTGAAGAGGCTCATGGATCGAACCTACCCAGCAACCCGCTGGCCGACCAGTCGAGTTGTGACGTACGACGAACGGGTGCGCCCGGAGCCCCGGACGCACCCGCTCGCTGTCGTTCGTGTGTCAGCGCGTGACGGTGACGCTGCGCGCCTTGGTCGCCGTGCCGCCGGGGCCCGTCGCCGTCACGACGACCTTGAGCGCACCCTTGACGCGGGTCTTGACCCGGATCTCGGCCGTGCCACCGCGGGCACCGAGGGTCTTGGTCGCGAGCGTCCGGCCGCCCTTGACCACCGTGATCCTGACGGACGTCGCACCGCCCGCGCTCGTCGAGACGCGCAGGCCCTTCTTGGTCAGCGTCTTCGCCGAGATCTTCTTGTCGGTCACGACCGCCACGACGGGAGCGCCTGCCGGAGCGGGCTGCTGCGGCGTGGGCTGTGCCGTCGGCGGCGTGGTCGTCGGCAGCTTGCTCGGCGTGCGACCCAGCATCGTCGAGAACAGATCGGTCTGGTCGATCGTGCCGGTGACGTTGGCGGCCTGCGGCCCTGAGGCTGCGACGCGGATCTGGCTGCCGGTGTGGCTCTGCGACGAGCCGGGGGCCGCCGTGGAGTAGGCGACCGTCATGGGGTCACCGTCGAACGTCTTGACGGTGGCCGTGGCCTTGCCGCCCGTCGCACCCGTGGCGTCCGTCGTCGTCCCGCCGTTGCCGACGATCTGCGTGGAGTGCGCGTGGTCACCCGTCACGATGATCAGCGTGTCCGGGTGCTTCGCCTGGTAGGCCTGAGCGACCTTCAGCGCGTTGTCGAGCTCGAGGACGTCGCCGATGGCCCCGCAGATGTCGGATGCGTGCTCCTGCTTGTCGACCATCGCACTCTCGACCTGCAGGAAGAATCCCTTGTCGTTGTCGAGCAGCTTGATGGCCTTGTCGGTCATGTCGGCCAGCGACGGCTGCGTGCCGCGGTCTGCCGTCTTGCAGGTCGTCGTCGGTCCGCCCGCACCGGCCGGCGTCGCGGTCAGCGGCTCGTAACGCGGCGTCATGTTGGCCGAGGCGAACAGGCCGAGGATCGGGCCCTTGTCGAGCGACGTCACGCCGTCGAGGGCCGTCTTGGTGTCGACGGCCTGGTAGCTGTACGTGCTCTTCGCGTAGTCGAGCACGGACGGGCCGGCGTCGGTGGCCTGCGCATAGCGGGCCGCGCCGCCGCCGAGGAGGACGTCGATCTTGTTGTCGACGAGCTGCTCAGCGATGGATCCCTTGCCGGCGGGCACGGCGGACTTCTTGGCGTAGCCGCACTTGGCCATGTTGGCGGGTCCCTGGCACTCGCGCAGGTTGATGTGCGAACCGGCGGCGGCCGGCGTCGCGTCCGTGATCTCGGCGGTCGAGACGTTGCCGGTGCGCTTGCCTGCGGCCTTGTACTTCTCGAGGACGGTGTCGTAGTCGGTGCCGGGCGCGGTGTCGGACGCGCTCGGGCCCTGCGAGATGCGGCTGTCGACGGTCTTCTTGCCGGTCGACCAGCCGCTGGCCGTCGGGGCCGAGTCGGAGACGTAGTTGATCGGGTAGTCGTTGGGGTCAGTGCCCGTCTTGAGGCCGAACGTCGTCATCGCGCCGGTGAACGGCAGCTCGTCGAGGGCGAAGCGGCCCTTCGCGCCGAGCTCGTAGTTGCGGGCGGCGGTGATGATCGAGTCGTCGGTGCCGTCGCCGATCAAGAGGATGACGTTGCGGGGCTTCTCCGGGCTGATGGCCTTGGCCAGCGTGGCCGAGCGGTCATCGGTGAAGCCGGGCGAGACCGCCTGCACCGCGCTGCCGATGGCGAGCCCGCCCAGTGCCAGGGCACCCGCGGCCACCAGTGTTTTCCTACGCATCAGATGTCGTCCTTGTCTCGTCGTCAGAAGATGACGCCAGACTGTCGACGCCGTCCGACCTGACGGCCAACACGAGAGCACCGGACGGTGAACGGTCGATTCAGACTCCGAGCAGCCCGCGGATGTCGGCGGACGTCAGCGCGCCCGACAGCGCCGCCCCGTCGTCGATGACGGCGTCGAACAGGGCCGACTTGCGGGCCTTCAGCTCCATGACCTTCTGCTCGATCGTGTCGACGGAGACGAGACGGTAGACCATGACGGGCCTGGTCTGGCCGATGCGGTGGGCACGGTCGACGGCCTGGGCCTCAGCCGCGGGGTTCCACCAGGGGTCGAGCACGTAGACGTAGTCAGCCTCGACCAGGTTGAGCCCCACGCCGCCGGCCTTGAGGCTGATGAGGAACACCGAGGTGTCGCCGGAGGTGAAGGAGTCGACGGCGGCGGTGCGGTGGCGCGTGCGCCCGTCGAGGTAGGAGTACGCGATGCCGTCGTCGTCGAGCCGCGACCTCACCCGCGCGAGATAGCTCGTGAACTGGCTGAACACCAGCACCCGGTGCCCCTCGGCCGTGACCTCGTGCAGGTGCTCGAGCAGCACGTCGATCTTGGCCGACCCGACCCCGTCGTGCTCGTCGTCGACCAGGCCGGGGTCGAGGCTCAGCAGTCTCAGCTTGGTGAGGGACGCCAGCACCTCGAACCGGTGGTCGGACGAGTCGTCGGCCAGCAGCCCCATGACCTTCTGGCGCTCGCGCTGCAGGTGGGTCTGGTAGATGCGGGCGTGCTTGGGGCTGAGGGCGACCTCGAGCACCTGCTCGGTCTTGGGCGGCAGATCGGCGGCGACCTCCTCCTTGGTGCGGCGTCTCATCAGCGGACGGACGCGGCGCTGCAGCAGGGCGAGCTTGTCCTTGCCGTGCCCGGTCTCGATCGGCTTCTGGTAGCCGGCAGCGAACCGCTGGGGGTCGGGATAGAGGCCGGGCGCGACGATCGACAGCATCGACCACAGGTCCATGAGCGAGTTCTCGAGCGGCGTGCCGGTGATTGCCAGCTTGAACGGGGCGTCGAGGCGGCGCGCGCACTGATACGTCTTGCCGTGGTGGTTCTTGACGAACTGCGCCTCGTCGAGCAGCAACCCCGCCCACGTCCGCTCGCGGTAGGCGTCGTTCTCGATGCGGAACAGCGCGTACGACGTGACGACCAGATCAGCTCCCGCGACCTCGTCGGCGAGCTCGGTGCGGCGCCTGGCCTTGGTGCCGTGGATCGTCGCGACCTTCAGGCCAGGGGCGAACCGTTGCGCCTCGCGGGCCCAGTTGCCGACCACGCTGGTGGGTGCCACGACGAGGAACGGCCCACTGCCGCGTTCGACCTGTCGCACGATCATCGCCAGCGCCTGCACGGTCTTGCCGAGTCCCATGTCGTCGGCCAGGATGCCGCCGAGCGAGTGGTCGGCCAGGAAGCTGAGCCAGGCGTAGCCGTCGAGCTGGTAGGGACGCAGCTCGGCGTCGAGGCCGGGCGGCAGCTCGGGCACCGGGATCTCGTCGAGCGACCGGATGGCGTCGACCTGCTTGGTCCACGACCGGGCCTGCTTGTCGATCGTGCCGAGCGCGACGAGCTCGTCCCACAGCCCAGCCTGGAACCGGCTGACCCGCAGCTGCTCGTCGTCGCCGCGCCGGTCGGTGAGCTCACGGGCCTCCTGGATCAGCTCGCGCAGCTGCACCAGCTCGGGCCGGTCGATCGACAGGTAGGTGCCGCTCAGCAGGACGAGGTGGGACTCCCCCGCCGCCAGCGCCGCGAACAACGGCCCGAAGTGCACCCGTTCGCCGTCGATCGTCACCGTGACGGCGAGGTCGTACCAGTCGCTGCGGGGATCCTTGCCGTCCTCGAGCGAGATGTGGACGACGGGTGCCGTGCCCGCGAGGCGGTAGTCGGGGCGATCGCCGACCGTGGACACGTCGACACCGGCCGCGGTGAGGGCAGGCACGACGTCCTCGCTGAGGACGACCGCCGGGTAGCCGTCGAGCTTGGCCTGCGGGACGACCTTCGCGCGTCCCCCTGCGTCGGTCGTGACGGGCAGGCCCGGCGGGGGGACGAAGGCCTCGACGAGATCGTGCTCGGCAGCACGGTCTCGGAACGGTTCGTGGCCGCCGGCCCAGCCGACCCGTCTGGGCTCGCCGTCGACCTCGTACGTGAATCCCCACTCGATCGACGCGGCCAGGCCGTCGTGCGTGACCGTGGCCGACAGCTGCGGCGGGACGACCTCGGGCACGTCGATGCTGGGGTCGACCCGCACCGTGCCGAGCGCCCGCTGCATGCGCGGGTAGAAGTCGCGGAGGAATTCGTGGGCATCGTGCTCGGGGATCTGCACACCCTGACGGTTCTGGACGAGCATGCGCAGGGACTGGTCGAGCGGGCCGTCGAAGGGTGCCAGCCACAACCGCCGGGGACTGTCGTGGTCCCATGCGGCGATGCCGTGGGCGGGCTGGCCGATCAGCATGACGCGGTCGTCTGCCTGGGCTTCGGCGATGTCGCCGTCGGACAGACTGGCCGACACCTGCAGCCCGCCGGCCTCGCCGGGCGTGATGTCGACGCCCACCGTGAGGGGCTCTGCGAGGATCGTGATCTCGGCGTTGTTGGGGCCGATCAGCGTGACGCCTGCGTCGAGCAATGTGCCGAAGACCCGCCACGCGTCGCGGGTGAGGCCGCCGAGGTCGATCGAGCCGTCTGAGCGGCGGACGTGCGAGTAGTGGCTGCGCACCGCGACCTGCAGCTCGGCGAGGGCGTCGACCTGCGGGTTGCCGCCGCTGAAGCCGCGCGTGGACGCCTCGACGTCGGGCCACGTGGCACCGGTCTTGATCCACCGACCCGTGGCACCCCGCTTGAGCGGCCGAGCCGACAACAGCGCCTCGCCGCGGTAGTAGGACGGGGCGAGGTCGATGCTCAGGGCCCACTCGGTGCGCCGCGCCGGTGAGGACCCGCCAGCCAGTGGCGCGAGCGTCGATCGCCACTGCGGCTGGGACGGTCGTGCCTGCTTGCGCTGCCACGACGCGTGCGACGCGACGGCCGTGGTGGACGGCGCGACCTCCGGCACCGGCTCGGGCTCGGGCTCTGACGGGTCGATGGCCCCGCGGACCGCGATGATCAGCGCCACGGCGTGCTTGCAGCCGAACCCGACGGGGCACGTGCAGGTGGCCGAGACGTGGGTGCTGCCCGCCTTCGTGACCCGCACCTCGACCGTCGTGGAGTACACCTGCGGGTCGGTGCCCCGCACGTCGGCACTGGCCGCGGACCCGTCGTCGTCGAGGCTGCGGACGCTCACCCGTCCGGCATGCGCATAGACCTTGCCCCGCGAGATCGAGCCCGAGTCGAACAGACGCCGCAGGTCAGCATCGGTGAGGGAGCTGATGGACGGTGTCACGTCTGTGAGGCTAGTCGGCGGCACCGACACCGGTCGGCGGGCGTCCACCGAGGGGCGTGCCGTGCGTGGACCACCCTTCGACGGGGTAAGCACGCCTGGGCCGTCCGGCCCACCCATCACCAGGAGCTCACATGCCGATCTGGCTCGAGGCAGGCGCGTGGGGCCTGCTCGCGGGTGCCGCGCTGGTGATCGGCGCGCTCGTCGCGTGGTTCGTGCAGGTGCCGCGGAGTGTCGTCGCGTCGGTCATGGCCTTCGGCTCGGGCGTGCTGATCTCGGCGCTGTCGTTCGACCTGATCGACGAGGCCGAGCGGACCGGCGGTCTGCTGCCGACCGTCGCAGGGGCCCTGGGTGGTGCGGTGGTCTACGTCGCGGCCAACGTCGTCCTGGCCCGACACGGTGCCCGCCACCGCAAGCGGTCGCAGGACCAGCAGCCCTCCGAGGACGAGCACGGCGGAAGCGGGACGGCGATCGCGATCGGTGCCCTGTTGGACGGCATCCCGGAGTCCGTCGTCCTCGGGGTGTCGCTGCTCGGTGGGGGCGGCGTGGGCGTGTCCGTCCTCGCGGCGATCTTCATCTCGAACCTGCCGGAGGGGCTCTCCAGCGCGGCCGGCATGAAGCGCGGCGGACGCAGCGCCCGCTACGTCTTCGGCGTGTGGATCGGCATCGCCCTGGCGTCAGGCGTGGCGGCCCTCGTGGGGTCGCTGCTGCTGCAGGACGCTGCACCCGAGGCGATCGCCGCCATCACCGCCGTCGCCGCTGGAGCGATCCTGGCGATGGTGGCCGACACCATGATCCCCGAGGCGTTCGAGAAGACCCACCTGTACGCGGGTCTGCTCGCGACGATCGGGTTCCTCGCAGCGTTCGTCGTCGGCCGGGCCTGAGGCTCCGGCCCGACCGACGACGTCGACTCAGACGACAGGCGGCGTGCCGTACCCGCCGAGCTGCGCTCCCTTGGGGTTGGGGCCGTACTTGTTGTCGGGCGTGCTGTCCATCGCGTAGAACACGATCAGGACGATGGCTCCGATGAGCGGGATGATGCCGATCAGCTGCAGCCAACCACTCTTGTCGGTGTCGTGCAGGCGGCGCGCACCGACGGAGAGGCTGGGGACGATCGTCGCGATGATGACGACCCACTGCAGGATCATCACGCCGAGGATCGCGTCGATGATCGCAGCGATGACCGAGACGATGACGACCGCGAGGGTGTAGAACCAGTACTCCGAACGCCGCGCACGACCGTTGAAGTTGGCGTACTGCGACAGGACGCTGGTGACAGCTTCTTGCATGTTCATGCTTACTCCGGGAGCTCGTAGGGCAGGTGCGAGACAACCTATCGTTGTCGGGCGGCCAGCACGGTGCGCCGAGCCCACCGTGCGTCCACCGGTTGATGCGGCGCTCCTGCCAGACTCGAGCCCATGGAGCTTGAGGACTTTGCCGACGAGATCGAGGTCATCTGCATGACCGGCACGCCGTCGGAGCGGGTCGAGGTGCTGCGACGGAGGTTGGACGACTTCACGCCCGGCGAGATCGGGCGGGCGGAGTTCCTCACCGCGCTGGCCGGTGAGCTGAACCTGGTGGAGGACCACGACGGAGCCCGGCAGGCCAGCCTCGCTGCGATCGAGGACGGCGGCCCGACCGAGCTCGATCCGCGGTGCGGGCTGTTGATGAACGATCTCGACGCCGGCGAGCACGAGCGTGCCGACGAGGTGCTGAAGGATCTGCTGGGCCGTGCCCGCACCGGTGCCCTCGGCTCGGTCGAGTGCGAATGGATCGCAGGCTCTCTCGAGAAGGCCGGACGTCTGCGACAGGCCCTGCGCTGGTTCACCCTGCCCCTCCTCGACGTCCATCCCGCTGACGTCGAGGACGTCGACCTGCCCGCGCTGCACGGTCGCTACCGGGTGCGACGTGAGCTCGGTCTGCCGCTCGACATGTACGACCACGCCCGCGACGAGTGGCTGGCTCTGGAGAAGGAGCTCGAGGAGAACCCCGATCTCTGAGGCTGTCAGGCAGCCGTGAGCGCCTCGAGCATCTCGGCGAACTCATCGGCCCAGGGGTCGACAGGTAGCTCTGCCGCTTCGTGGTCCCAGTCCGCGATGGGTAGGGGTTCTGGGGTGCGTGTGTAGGTGTGCCCGGTGCTGGTGGTCCATTCGAAGACCCCGGGCGCGGGTTGTCGCAACCTCAGGTGCCCTTCGGTCTTGAGGTTGTGGGCACGCCGGTTGAGGGGTCCGGTGTTCGCGGCGGACGTCTCGGCGGGCCATGGATCACTGTGGTCGGTGTCGCAGGCCCGGGCTGGGACGGTGCTCGTCGGGAACACTGATGTGCCGTCGCGGAATTCCAGCACCTGCGCCAGCCGGGTGGGTGCGAACCTTCCGAGCCAGGTGACGGTCATGAGGTTGCCGACGTCATCGGTGACCAGGCGATACAAGAGGCTGTGTTCGTCGGCCATGGCGGCGCGGACGATGTGCGCCGGGATCGTGGCGGACCGGTCCGTCAGCTCACCCGGCATGTCGCTGAAGCCCATCAGTGACGAGAGCGGGACGGTGATGCCGATGACCGCCCGGAACCCGAGCCCACCGGACTCACGGCCCAGCAGGGCGTCAACGAGCAGGTCGGCTCTGGCTTGGTCGATGGTCCGGCCGTCATCAGCGGGAAGCCCGTGCGCGGCGCCGGTCAGTGACTGCATCACCGCGGCCGCATCCGTGGCGGTGACGTCGGCGGTCAGGCGGGTCATGCCGTCGCCCAGCGGCCGCGAGGAGACCTTGCGCTCGGCGTGAGCGCGTTCGTGGCGGCGGGCCGATTCGGTGGCTTCGGTGCGTTCGACCCACCGGTCCAACCACCGGGTCGCCTGACCCGGCGTCAACCGACCCACCCGCTCGACAGCGATGTCATCGAGCGCGGTCACAGACTCGGCATGCACCAGACGGGTCGCGGCACGGTCGATGGCTGTGACGTGGGTGGTGCTGATGCGTCCGTCGAGCCACGCCTGCCACACGTCGGGCATCCTTGACCGCAACCGCCGGGCCCGGGCCACACGGCGTTCGACCGTCGGGACCGGGAGCCGCATCGCGAGCGACAGCTCGTGCACCGCAGCATCGACCCGCCGACGTCCCTGCGCCTCACTCACGGCCTCACCAGCGGCACGGGCCCGATCGACGAAGTCGAGCATGTCGACGGCTTCGGCGGCCTCGAGCGCGGCCAGCGCCTCACGACGCACCACCACCTGCTCGATGACCTGCCGATCGTCCAACACCCGAAAACCCCCGCCGTCTCAACCTTTCCTCCACTCTAGAGACAGGGTCCGACAACACTTCTGGGCGACGAATCAGCCTGTGAACAACGGCCGAGAATCAGCCTGTGAACAACGGCCGAGAATCAGCGCGCAGCGTACGCATTGGCGTAGGCCAGCACGCTGCGCACGTAGGCGTCGGAGTGGTTGTACGAGAAGATCGCGGCGGTCCAGCCCGCCGCGGTGGTGAGATTGCCTCCGGAGGCACACAGGTACCGGCTGGCCGCGTAGGCCGCGTCGAAGATGTTGCCGGGGTCGGCCACCCCGTCGTCGTTGCCGTCCGACTGCCAGCGCTCCCACGTCGACGGAATGAACTGCAGGGGGCCGACGGCATGGTCCCACCGCATGTCGCCGTGCCAGGGCACCGTCTCGTCGGTGGAGCGGATGGCCGCGGTGCCGTTGGTGCCGTCGAGCGCCGGCCCGATGATCGGCAGCGAGGTGCGCCCGTCGGGCAGGACGGAGGCGCCGCCGTCCGTGCCGTGCAGCGACTCGATGCCGCCGATGCCGGCGAGCGTCGTCCAGCCCAGGCGGCAGGCCGGTTGCTCGGTCGCGATGCGCAGTGTCGCCGAGCCGTAGGCCCGCACCGCCACCGCGCCGATGCCCGTGCGTCGCGAGATGTCGCCGACCCACTGCGCCGAGGCCTGCCGTCCCGCGGCTACCGGGACTGTCGCGTCGACCACGGGGGCCGCCGGCTGGAGCGCCGCCGAAGGAGTCGCGGGAGCAGCGGACGCCGTCGGATCAGCAGGCGACTGCGTG
Source organism: Aeromicrobium fastidiosum (assembly GCF_017876595.1). Lineage (NCBI taxonomy): Bacteria > Bacillati > Actinomycetota > Actinomycetes > Propionibacteriales > Nocardioidaceae > Aeromicrobium > Aeromicrobium fastidiosum. The sequence continues at coordinate 3,228,929 of NZ_JAGIOG010000001.1, forward strand.
AACGCCGACGCCGCGGCCATGCCGAACGCGACCATGACGCACAGCGCGACGCCGATCAGCAGCCACTCCCCCACGCCGAACCCACGACGCACCTCGACGGGTGCGTCGTCGCTATCCAAAACGTCCGTTCACGTAGTCGGACGTGCGACGGTCCTGCGGGCTGCCGAACATGGCATCAGTATCCCCGTGCTCCACGATGACGCCGGGGGTGCCCTGCGCGGCGAGGAAGAACGCGCACTGCGACGACACCCGCGCGGCCTGCTGCATGTTGTGCGTGACGATCACGATCGTCACCTCCTGCGCAAGCTCGAGCATCGTCTCCTCGATGACGCGTGTCGAGGTCGGGTCGAGCGCCGAGCACGGTTCGTCCATCAGCAGCACCTTGGGCTTGATCGCGAGGGAACGCGCGATGCACAGCCGCTGCTGCTGTCCGCCCGACAGGCCCCCACCGGGGGCGTCGAGGCGGTCCTTGACCTCGTTCCAGAGTCCGCCCTTGACCAGGCACGACTCGACCAGCTCCTCGCGGGCGTCCTTGTCGATGCGCGTGCCGGTCAGCTTCAGGCCCGCGAGGACGTTCTCCTCGATCGACATGGCCGGGAAGGGGTTGGGCTTCTGGAACACCATCCCGATCGACCGGCGGGCATCGGTCAGCTTGCGGGACGGGTCGTAGATGTCCTCGCCGTCGAGCTCGACCGATCCGGCCAGGGACGCGGACGGGATGAGCTCGTGCATCCGGTTGAGGATGCGCAGGAACGTCGACTTGCCGCAGCCGGACGGTCCGATCAGCGACGTGACCTTGCCGGCCGGCATCGTCAGCGACACACGGTCGAGCACCTGGTGGTCACCGAACCACGCCGAGACCTCGTTGGCGCGGATCTCGGCCAGTCCTGCGGTCGGCGCGGCGGGAACGACCTGGGTGGAGTCGACGTCGACCCGTCCCTCATCGGTGGTCACGGTCATGGGGTCTGTCCTTCGGGTTCGTGCGGATGATGCGGGGCGGGGATCGGACGGGGGCCGCACACAGCCGGCCCCTCGTCGGTGACGACGAGGAGCCGGCTGCTGCGTACGGGGACGTGCATGCGCTACTTGGTGACCTTGAGCTTGACGGTCTTGGCCGTCGACGAGCTGTAGTTCGCGTTTCCGGCGAAGGTGGCCTTGATCTTGTAGGAGCCCTTCTTGAGCTTCTTGAGCTTGATCGTGGCCTTGCCGTTCTTGACGGTGCCGGTGCCGATGGTCTTCGAGCCGACCTTGAGCGTCACCTTGCCGTTGGCCTTGAGCGCCGAGCCGGCGATCGTGACCGTGACCTTCGCGGTGCCACGCTTGCTGGACTTGAGGCTCTTCTTGGCCAGCGCGATCTTCGTGGCGGTCGACGCCTTGGTGATCGACAGCGATCCCGTGGCGGACGACCCGAACGTCGAAGCGTTGCCCGCGAAGGTGGCAGTGACAGTCTTGCCACCGACCGACGCAGTGGCGGGGACGGGAACCGTCGCCGAGCCGTTGACCAGCTGCACCGAGGTCGCGACGACGCCGGGCACCGAGACGCTGACGGCACCGTTGACGGCACCGCCCGTGCCCGTGACCTTGATGACGCGTGCGACACCGTAGGAGCCACCGACGGCCGAGACCGACAGACCGGACGACGTCAGGACGTTGGCCGTGACAGGAGCCGTCGAGGAGGGACCGAAGTCGTTGACGTTCGCCGGGACGAACGTCGCGGTGTAGGTGTACGAACCGACAGCGACGGACGGCAGCGTGAGGACGGCCTGGCCACCGGCGACGTTGACGGTCGACAGCACGGTGCTGCCCTGCTTGAACTGCACCTTGCCCTGAGGGTTCTGGCCCGAGGCCGACACATCGGCCGTCAGACGGACGCTTCCACCATTGGCTGCGGCGGCCGACAGAGTTGTCGTCGTGGCCGCAGCACCCTCGCCGCTCGTGCGGAACTTGGACGTCGCGGTCGTGACGGGCTCACCGCACACACCGTTCTTGGTGACGCTGGCGAGCTGCTGGAAGCCCGCGGCCTCGATCAGCGGACGTGCTTCCGGGCTGCACACGAAGCCGGTCGGCCCGAACGCGGCCTTGAGGAGCGCCGACTTGTCGCCCGAGGTGTAGTCCTTCAGGCGCACGACGTTGTACAGGGCGCGGTCAGCGGAGAAGCCGCCGACCAGCTTGATCGACGGGGCGCTGGCGGCCCGGCCGGTGGAGAAGGGCGCGACGGCGTTGGGGTCGTTCTCGATCGCGGCGACGCTGTGCTCCTGCACCTCGGCGACCTTGGTCGGGTCGGGAGTGAACGCAGCGCCGGCCGCGGCGTTCAGCTGTGCCTGGAAGAAAGTGCGAGTGCCCGATCCCGAGAACGGAATCAGCGGCTTGATCGTGCCGTTGCCGCCACCGAGCTGGTTCCAGTTGGTGACCTGGCCCTTGTAGATCTTGACCATGTCGGCTGCGGAGATCGAGGCCGGCGCGTTCGACGGCACGTTACTCGAGACGGCCAGCTTCAGGCCGTCGACGGCGAACGGCAGCTGACGAAGGTCAGCGACCTCAGTGTCGGCCAGGGTCGAGGATGACCGTGCGAAGTCGAAGGCGGTGTTGTTGCCGGTGCCCCACAGAGTGGCGCGACCCGTACCGGAGTTGTTGGGCCGCTTGAGCGAGGTTCCGTCGCGCAGCGAGAGCTCTGCTGGATCACCCGTCGCCGCGTACGACGCGATGCGACCTGTGGTCTTGGTGCCGTTGAAGCCGGCGATGCCGTTGTGCCCCTTGGCGAGGTAGTCGATCGCGATCTCGCTGGTGTCCGACCCGGCACCGACGAGGTCGCCGGTCGTCGGCGTGAAGGTGGGGTCGTACGGGGAGGTGGCGGCGCTGGCGGGTGCGACCACACCGAGCGTGAAGGCCGTGCTGGCGACGAAGGCGCCAGCCACGACCAGGGAGACTCGCTGACGAATCATGTGCGGGGGTGTCCTTTTCTTGAACGTCTCGGGGCAGCCGGGGTGCTGTCCCACGAGCACGTTAGGGGCGGTCGCCGGTACCCCGTGGCCTTTGAGATGAACGGTGGGTGTCCATCGCACACACAGTTGGTTCTGGCTGCAATCACAGCAGATTCGGCAGCAGATAGGTCGCCAGGTCAGCCGTCAGCCACGCCAGCGCCAGCAGGATCGGAGCACCGATCACCCACGTGCGCACGAGACCGAACCGGCGTCGCACGACCAGCGCTCCAGCGGTCACCGCCGCGAGCGCACCGAGGCTCAGCGCGAGCGACGCCATGACGCTGGTGTCGGCCGCCATCGCCACCTCGGAGGGCCCGATCGCGTTGAGCCTGCCCGGAGGGACGGCGAAGCCCTCGCCGGTCGAGGTGGCGTCGATGTAGACGACGTCGCCGGGAGTCAGCGCTGAGAGCCGGCCCGATCCCTCGGCAGTGACGAAGGTGATGCGCGACGCCGCGCCGGTCGGGGCCGGAGGCATCGGGTCACCGGCCCGGCGCACCCGGCCGAGCCTGTACTTCATGGTGCCCTGGCCCGTCACGACGGTCATCGCGGTGCCTGGGCCCTCGGACAGCAGCGTGGCGAACGGACGTCCGAAGGTGCTGGACCGGCCGTGGATCAGTGACACGCCGGCCTGGCCGGGCAGCACAGTGTCGCGGCGATGCCCGGGGCCGTGGATCAAGGTGCCCGACGACGTCCCCTCGGTCACGACCTGCTCCCAACCGAGCGACGGGATGCTCATGACAGCGACCGGTGCGCCAGGCGCGATGATGCCGCCGATCGGGGCTGTCCCTGCGGCGAGCTGGCCGCGGAGCTCGTCGTACAGCCGGTCCTGCGCCCTGTCCTGCTCGAAACCGCCCAGCACCATGAGCTGCGCGAGGAACCACGCGACGACGACCGCCAGCACCGTGAGGCTCGTGCTGACGACCGCAGCGGTGTCGGACAGCGGACGGCTGGGGGCCGCAGGTGCCTTCACGAGAGGCCACATCTGCGCCGGCCGCGGAATGCGGCGACGTCCGGTGAGCACCGCGGTCATCGACGTCGCCTCCACTCGGCTGCGAGCCGCACACCCGGACCACCGAGACCTGCGACGAGCAGGAGCGCGACCAGCACCGGGAGCAAGGACTGCGCCTGGCCCGACGTCTGCGCCGCCGTCGCGATGGTGTCGGTCGTTGTCGTGGCCGGTGCTGCGGCGACTGCCTGGTCGGCCGGAGCGTCCGCTGCCGGGGCAGCTGCGGCTGGCACCGCCTCTGCAGGCGTTGCAGGCTTCGGCGCACCCTTCGTGGGTGCGGCGGCCGGCTCCTTCTGCGCCTTGACCAGCTTGGCCACGGCCTGGGCCGATGCCCACAACTTGGCTGTCACGCCGGTCTTGACGATCGGGAGGTAGCCGGCCGGCAAGGTGCCGTTGCCGGATCCCTCGACCTGTCCCTCGGTCGTCGCGATGCGGATGAACGACGACACGTTCGTCGCGTCCGCCTTCTCCATTCCTGTCAGGCGCGCCGCCGTGTAGACGATCATCGTCCCGGGGTACGCACCCTCGGTGGCACGGATGCCCTTCTGCGTGAAGTCGAACGGCTGGCCGGTCTTGCCGGGCTTGGCCGTCTTGATCGCCGCCGCCATCGTGCCCTCGGTGGGCGCCACGAACGCACCGCCTGCTGAGCGCAGTGAGGCGGTACGCAGCCCGAAACGCTCTGCGTCGCCCAAGCTGACGATGCCCAGCATGAAGCGGGTGCCGACGCCCTGGCGGTCAACCCTGCCGACCTTGTACGGGTCAGACGTCGATGCACGATCGCAGCGGGTCTGCGTGTTGGGCCAAGCATCGAGGACGGCCTCCGCGACCTTGCGCAAGCTGGACACCGGAGCGGCCAGCTGGCCGAAGTACGGTGCGGGGTTGAGCGTGTAGCACTCCTGGGCGCTGGGCGGGACGTAGGTGTCACGCAGCGGGAAGTCGCTGACCGGCAGCTTGAGCTTGCGGTACGACGGGTTCACCGCCATGCCCCACGGATCCTTCGTCCCGGCGATGAAGGCCTTGGCCTCAGGATCGCTGACGACATAGTCAGTGAGCGTCTTGATGACATCAGACGACTCCGACAGCGACAGCACAGCGGCCGCCGACTCGCGGGTGATGGTGTCGAGCCCGGGGTTCAGCGCGATGAACTCGGGGTCGACATTGAGCGACTGCGGATTGGCCTCCATGCCGGGGTGACCCTGACCTCGGGCTGATCCGGTGTACGACTGGGTCAGGAGCTTCGCAAGGAGTCGCGGGGTCAGCTTCAGCTCGGCGCGCTCTCCAGCGTTGTCGGGCTCGTCGATGATGTACGAGACCGCGAATCCTGTGATGGCGGTGGGCGCGTAGCCCACGGGGTCCTTGGTCGACCGCTCTCGTTTGCCGGAGACGAAGGCGGCAGGCGCGCCGCCCTTCTCCAGCAGCGCGAAGGCCGGATCGTCTCCCAGCCGGTTGTGCTGGAACTTGAAGCGGTCCTGACGCAGGCAGTAGGCCGGCGCCCACTGCAGTGCGGCCTGGCTCATCAGCTCGGAGCCGTAGAAGGCAGTCGGCGCGCGGCTGTCGAGCACGGTGCAGGCGTCCGGCGGCAGGCCGAACGTCAGCGGTACCGCGATGCGGTTCTTCCAGTTCGACGCGCTCCACCAGTAGAGCGGCGAGACGGCGGCGTCGACACCCTCGCCGGCGAAGTTGTTGGAGCCGGCGCGCAGTCGGCCAGACTCACGACACGGCGCGTCTGTGTCGCAGCTCAACCCCATGATGGGGATGGCCACGAGTGAGCACGGCGTGGTGTCGGAGCAGCCCAGCGACTCGTTCTCGACCGCCGAGCGCACCTCGAAGTTGACCTGCCCGGTGCCATCGGCGCCCGTGAACCCGGCAACCTCCGCGGGTGGGAACGACGCGCCGACCGCGGCTTCCGGGGGCATGGTCGCCGAGCTGCAGGCGGAGTACGTCTTGCCGTTCGCCGCGACGAACGGCGTGAGGTGCACGGAGTCGTCGCCGATGTCGGGGCATCCCTCGGGCACAGTGTCGACGCCGGACACTTCGTCGCGATCCGCCGTCGCGGCCTCCGTGTCGTGCCGCCAGATCGCGAGCCGTCCACCCGTCGTCTGCGACCGCTGCTGCAGGGTCGACGTCCAGCACGTCTTCGGCGAGAGCTGCTGCGCCGCCGGCAGCGAGGCGTCGTCCAGCCCTCGGCACTGGAGGATGACCATGGGGTACTCCTGTGCCATCCCCTTCTCGCCGTAGGGGTTCGCTGCACGTCCTGCTGTTGGACGCGCACCCGTCCAGCTGACCTTGACCCGCTCCCTTCCTCGCAGGTTCAGGGTGTGGTCGACGTTCAGCGTGACGTCGCGGGAGTCGACGACCTCGGCTGTCTCCGGGGTGTCGGTCGGGGACGGCGCGTCGTCCGTGGGAGTCGGCGACGCGCCTGTGGGCGAAGGGCTCGCGTCCGTGGGGGTCGGCGTCGCGCCGGTGGGCGTCGGCTCCGGATCGGCCTCGACCGACGCATCGCCGGTGAAGGTACGAGTGACGGTCTTGGTCTTGGTGAACGCCCCCTCACCGGTCGACGCGGCGCTCGCGGGCGCACCACCCGTCACCACCATGCTGACCATCAGGCCCGCGGCGAGCAGCAGCGCGACGATCTCACGCGGTCGGATGTACGTGGTCATGCTGCCGCTCCCTGCCGGCGACGCTGGCGTCGCTTGAAGTAGACCGCTCCCACGCCGGGAGCGAGGATGATCGCGAGCAGCTCGGCGACCGCGAGGGCACCGAACACCTTGGTGTCGCCGGCACGTCCCGATACCAGCTCGGTCGGCACCGCGATCGATGTGTCGGCTGCGGCAGCTGTCGTGGTGTCGGTCGACGCGACCTCTCCCGTCCCCGGATCGACGGCAGCGGCCGGAGCATCACCGCCCGGTGCGGCCGCGACCGGCGCACCACCCGCTGCCGCGGTTGGCTTGCCCGCTGCCGCGGCCGGCGTCGTCGGGGCTGTGCCCGTCTCGGTGCCGCACGGCCCTGCGCCCTGCTTGTCGCACGCCGGCGGCTGGGGGGCGATCTCGGCGAGCTTGTTCTTCGACAGGTCGCCGGCGACGAACGTAGGGTTGTTGCACTTCGTGACGTCACGGTCGGTGAAGTCGACCGCCGGGTCCGCCGTCGAGAGCTTCTTGAGCTGATCGAAGCCGGCCTGCACCAGGTTGAGCGGCAGCGGTGAGTAGCCGTACGGACCGGCCTTGCTCTGCCCCTGGCACAGCGAGTAGAACATGAAGTCCGTCAGCGTCTGGCGCTTGGCAGTCGTCATGCGCTGGTCCTTGGCCCCCGTCGGCAGCAGCATGTAGGAGTACGACGACAGCGGGTAGGCGCGAGGGTCCGTCGACGTGTACACCCCGTCGAGGATCGACGTGAGGTACGCCTGGGACGTCGTGTCGGTGTTGATCTTGGCCGTGGTCAGCGCCACCGCGACGTTGTACTGCGTGGGCTCGACGAAGTAGCCGGCCTTGTTGAGCAGCTTGACGACGGGGTACTTCTTGTTGACCGGGTACGAGTACTCGACATAGCCGATCGTGCCGTTGCCCTGTGAGCTCGAGATCGTGTTCATGACCTGGTCTGAGCCCGCCGCGCTGATCGTCTTCGTGCCGGACTTCTTGGGGTAGTAGGACGTCAGGCCGGTCCGGCCGAAGTACGGCTGCCAGATCGACGGGAACTGCTGGTCGAGCCAGGCCGTGAACTGGGCTGTCGTGCCGGAGCCGTCGGCGCGGACGACGGGGACGATCGTCAGGCTCGGCAGCTTGCGGCCGTTGTTGTCTGCCGAGATCGCCGGATCGTTCCAGTTGGTGATCTTGTTGGTGAAGATCTTGGCGATCGTGTCGCCCGACAGGCGAAGGTCCTTGACGAGCTTGCCGCCGACCTTGACCTGATACGTGAAGGCCGTGCCGCCGGCGACGATCGGCATGTACGCGAACTCGCGGTCCCCCGCGGTGTCGACGGCACCGAACTCGTCCTTGCCCTGGTACGGGATCTCGGTGATGCCGAAGTCCGTCACGTTCTGGGCGAAGTCCTTGCGGCCCTGCGAGGAGCCAGCACCGTTGTAGGTGATCTTGATGCCGTTGGCGTCAACGTCGGAGATCCATTGGGCGACGATGCCCTGCGACCACGTCGACCCGGATCCCTCGATCTGGGCGTACGCAGCCTGTGCCGGGTTCGCAGTGGCGATCAACAGGGACGACGACAGCAGCCCGACGAGGACCGCCAGCAGCGCCCGAGCGCGCCTCGACGTGAGACGCCGTCCGAGCGGGACGGGGAGGGTGGTGGCGTGGGTGTTCAACGGGATCCCTTTCGGGGACGGGCCAGCAGACGAGCGCCGACGAACAGGATGAGGACGACGGCGAGGAGGATCGCAGCGGCACCGTAGGCGCGCTCGATGTAGACGGGCTCGCCGCTGCGCACGGTCGAGAAGATGAACAGGGGCAGCGAGTTCATGACGCCCGTGGTGGGGTTCGTCACCATGAACGAGGCGGCGCCTGAGGTCAGCAGCACGGGCGAGGTCTCGCCGATGCCGCGGGCCACGCCGAGGATCACGGCCGTGGCAAGGCCGGGGCGCGCCGTCGGCAGGACGATGTGCCACACCGTGCGCCACCGGGATGCTCCCAGCGCAAGGCTCGCCTCGCGCAGCCCGCCGGGCACGACGCGCAGCACGACGTCGGACGCGCGGGCGATGATCGGCAGCATCATGACGCCCAAGGCCATGGCGGCGGCGAGGCCGGACCGTGGCAACCCCAGCCCGACGATCAGGGTCGTGTAGATGAACAGACCGGCCACGATCGACGGCAGCGCCGTCATGGCCTCGACGATCGTCCGCACGAGCCGCGCGAACCGTCCGCCGATCTCGGTCATGTAGATCGCCGTGCCGATACCCAGCGGGATCGCCACGATGATCGCGATGCCCACCTCGATCAGCGAGCCGACGATCGCGTGCGCGACCCCGCCACGGTCGAGCGGGTCGCGGGGACCGACGCCTGCCATGTCGTCGAAGAAGGTGTTGAGGTGCAGGAGGGGCTTGTAGCCCTTGGCGAAGATGAACAACACGGTCGAGACCAGCGCCAGACCGACCAGCCCAGCCGCCAAGGTGATGACGATCGTCACGATGCGGTCGACGACCTCGGGCCAGCCGTTGTCGATCGCGGTGACGACGGCGATCAGCGCGATGCCGAGCACCACCGTGACGGCCACGAAGACGAGCGGACCGTCCCACGGCATGAGCCGCCCGCACACCAGCCACGCCAGCGCCAGAGCCGCGACCCAGCAACCGATCAGCTCGAAGCGCTGCTCGGCGGTCGTGCGGCTCAGGGCACGACGCGCATGGGGCGGCACGACGGTCGTCGACGAGGGCTCGAGGCGCACGGAGGTGCTTCCGAGCGACGTCACCACGTCGGCGGGCCGGTCGTCCAGGTCGATGCTCATCAGGCGTCAGCTCCCTGTCCGGAACGGCTGCGGGCCACGATCGTGGCCGCGAGGGTGTTGATGGCCAGGGTGATCAGGAACAGCACGAAGCCCGCCGTCAGCAGAGCCTGCAGCTGCAGCGAGGTCGCCTCGCCGAACCGTCCGGCGATCAGCGCCGAGATCGAGTTGGTGCCCACCTCGAGCGGCTTGATCTTGAGGTCGAACGACGGCGAGATGATCAGCACGACGGCAATGGTCTCGCCGAGCGCGCGTCCGAGCCCCAGCATCGTGCCGCCGATGATGCCGCCCTTGCCGAACGGCAGCACGACGGTGCGGACGACACCCCAGTGCGTGGATCCCAGGGCGAACGCCGCCTCGCGCTCCCCCGCCGGTGCTTGCGAGAACACCTGCTGCATCACGGCGCACGCCATGGGGATGACCATCATGGCCACCGCGATGCCCGCCACGAACGCCGATGCGGTGTAGCGGGTCTGCTCCCAGACAGCCGCGTTCGGGTCGGCGTCGACCCGGAAGAACGGGATGAAGCCCAGGTGCTGGTGCAGCCACAGCGCGAATGCGCTGGCGTGAGGTTGGATGAGCGTGAACCCCCACAGCCCGTAGATGATGCTGGGCACCGCGGCCATCAGGTCGATGAGCGAGACCAGCGTCGACTTGATCCGGGCCGGGGCGTACTCGGCGATGTAGAGCGCCGTGAGCAACGACAGTGGAAAAGCGATCATCAGTGCGACCGCGGCGATCGTGAACGTCCCGACCAGTACCGCGCCGATGCCGAGCACATCGGCCTCGGGCTGCCACTGCGTCTCGGTCAGGAAGCTGAAACCGTATCGCCCGAACGTCGGCAGCGCAGACCACGCCAGGAACAGGCCGATGCCGGCGGTGATCGCCAGCACGGTCGCCGCGATGGCGCGCGTGCCGAGGACGAAGGCCCGGTCGGATCCGGACTCGTCGATCCACAGGTCACGCGGCTCGTCGGGCTCCACGTCGATCGACGCAGAACGCAGGGTCGTGCTCACAGGGGGGACTCATTTCGCGGTGGATCGGTACGTGCCGCGAGAAACCTAGGTCACCGAGAGCGTGTCCCGGACCGTGTGCGATGAACGACGAATGAACGCAGGACGTACCTTCGCCGCAGACGCCCGAAGGGGCTCGTCGACAGGTTGTCGACGAGCCCCTTCGGGGTGGTGCGGAGGAGTCAGCCCTGCGGCGGGGCCACCGGCGGAGCCGCCGGAGGTGCCGGCGGAACATCCGCGGCCGACGTGGCGGGGTTCTCAGCTGCCTTGGCGGCGTCGAGCGCCTCCTGCACGGCCTCGGTGGTGGCGGCGTCCTGTTCGGCGACGTCGTCCTCGATCTCGGAGTCGTAGTCGACCCGGGTCTTGCTGCCGCCGCCGTCCATCGGGATCGAGCCGATCGTGCCGCCGAGCGTCCCGAGCGCCTTGGTGAGCTCGGCCGGGATGATCCACGTCGTGGCGTTGTCGCCCTCGGCGATCTTCGGCAGCATCTGCAGGTACTGGTACGACAGCAGCTTCTGGTCGGGGTTGCCGTCGTGGATCGCCTGGAAGACCGTCTGGATGGCCTGCGCCTCGCCCTGCGCGCGCAGGATCTGCGCCTGGCGGTCGGCCTGGGCGGTCAGGATCTGCGCCTGGCGCTCACCTTCGGCCGTGAGGATCGCCGACTGCTTCTGGCCCTCGGCCGTCAGGATGGCCGACTGGCGCTCGCCCTCGGCGGTGAGGATCGCCGCACGCTTGTTGCGCTCGGCGCGCATCTGCTGCTCCATCGCGTCGATGATCGACGGCGGCGGGTCGATGCCCTTGAGCTCGACACGGTTGACGCGGATGCCCCACTTGCCGGTGGCCGAGTCGAGCTCGCCGCGCAGGCCGGAGTTGATCTGGTCACGACTGGTCAGCGCGTGCTCGAGCGTCATGCCACCGGTGATGTTGCGCAGCGTCGTCATGGTCAGCTGCTCGATCGCCTGGATGTAGTTGGCGATCTCGTACGTCGCGGCGACGGGGTCGGTCACCTGGAAGTAGATGACGGTGTCGATCGAGACGACGAGGTTGTCCTCGGTGATGACGGGCTGCGGCGGGAACGAGACGACCTGCTCGCGCAGGTCGATGACGTAGCGCACCTTGTCGATGAACGGCATGACGATGTTGAGGCCGGCCGACAGGGTCGTGCGGTACTTGCCGAAGCGCTCGACGATGCCCGACCGGGCCTGGGGGACGATCTTGACCGTCATCGAGACGACGACGATCGCCAGGACGGCGAGCAGGACGAGCACGATCAGTGCTGCGGACATCAGGACTCCTTGGAGAGGGGCGATGCAGTGGTGGCTGAGGTGACGACGGCGGTGGCACCGTCGATCTGGGTGACCAGCACCTCGGTGCCGGTGTCGAAGGCGAGGTCGTGGGTCGTGCGTGCCGACCACAGCTCGCCGCGCAGCTGGATGCGTCCGTTGCGCTCGTCGACCGGCTCGACCACGACGGCGGTCGCACCGACGAGGTTGACGTGACCGGTCTGCAGGGTCGGCCCGGCGTGCAGCTTCGCGACGATCGACGGACGCACGAGGAACAGCAGGAGCAGCGAGACGATCGCGAACAGCGGGACGGTGACGAACACCGGTGCGCCGAGGCCTGCGGCAGCAGCCGCGGCCAGCGCACCGATCGCGAACATCAGCAGCACGAGGTCGAGGCTCAGCATCTCGACGACGGCCAGCACGACGGCGACCCCCAGCCAGGTGGCCCAGGCGTTCTCGCGGATCCAGTCGGTCATGCGTTCCCCCCCGTGTCGGCGGGCCGCATGGCCCGCCGTCCGTATCCTGCCCGACGTGCGGCATAGCGTCCATGGTCGTGATCGAGCTGGATCGGCTGGGCGAACGTCGTCGACAGGTGCTCGGCCGTCAGTGTCTGGGCTATCGGTCCCTGCGCGACGGCCCTGCCGTCCCGCAGCATCAGCACGTGCGTGAAGCCGACCGGGATCTCCTCGACGTGGTGAGACACCATGACGAGCGCGGGTGAACCCGCAGAGCTGGCGAGCGCCTCGAGGCTGGCCAGCAGGTCCTCGCGGGCACCCAGGTCGAGGCCCGCCCCGGGCTCGTCGAGCAGCAGCAGCTCGGGATCGGTCATGAGGGCACGGGCGATCAGCACCCGCTTGCGCTCGCCCTCCGACAGCGTGCCGAACGTGCGCCCGGCGAGTGCGGCGATGCCCCACTCCCCCAGCGTCTGGTCGGTGCGGACCTCGTCCTCGTCGTCGTACTCCTCTCGCCAGCGACCCGTCACGCCGTAGGCCGCCGACAGGACGACGTCGCGGACGGACTCGGCCGGCGGGATGCGCTCGGCAACCTTGGTGCTGGTGTGGCCGATGCGGGTGCGCAGCTCGGCGACCGCGACCTGCCCGAGGCGGTCGCCCAGGATGTCGACGGTGCCGGAGGTCGGGTGCAGTGCGGCACCGACGATCTGCAGGAGCGTCGTCTTGCCGGCACCGTTGGGCCCGAGGACGACCCAGCGCTCGTCGTCACCGACGGTCCAGCTGATGTCGTCGAGAAGAGTCTTGCCGGGGCGCACCACGCTGACCTTCGAGAGCTCGAAAGCGGCAGGCATGCAACCTCCTGGTCGTCGCGCGGTGGGAGGAATGATCGGTGGTGCCAACCTATCGCGACCGTGTTAGCCGTCAGCGATAGCCTCGGGTGCGATGACCGAGCCCGTGCCCACCGTGCACTTCACCGATCCGACCGTCCTGGTGACCCTCATGGGTCCCGACCAGAGCGGTGTCACGACGCGCCTGTTCGGCGATCTCGCGCCCACGGGCGTCGAGGTCATCGACGTCGAGCAGCTCGTGGTGCGCGGGCGGCTCATCCTCAGCGCCCTCGTGACGCATCCCGACGACCTCGACCTGCTGGAGCGCACGGTCCACGCCGTCGGCGAGCACTTCGGCCTCGAGGTGACGGTCGAGCACGGCACGGGCGACAACCGCGCGCGGCGGGTCGGACGCGCCCAGGTCGTCGTCCTCGGCTCTCCCCTGCGACCCGCGGCGATGGCCGCCCTAGCCCAGGGCATCAAGGACGACGGCGGCAACATCGACCGCATCGTGCGCATGGCCCGCTACCCCGTCACGGCGATCCGCATGGAGGTCTCGGGGGCCGACCCCGACCGGCTGCAGGCCGATCTCGCGGCCATCGCGCACGAGCAGGGCGTCGACGTCGCGGTGCAGGAGAACGGCATCCTGCGGCACGCGCAGCGCCTGGTCGTCATGGACGTCGACTCGACCCTCATCCAGGGCGAGGTCATCGAGATGATCGCGGCCCACGCCGGCTGCGAGGCCGAGGTCGCGCGCATCACGGAGTCGGCGATGCGCGGCGAGCTCGACTTCGGCGAGTCGCTGACCGCCCGCGTCGCGCTGCTCGAGGGCGTCGATGCGTCCGCGCTCGACGCCGTCTACGAGTCGCTGCAGTACGCCAAGGGCGCGCGCACCATGATCCGCACGCTCAAGCGCCTGGGCTACCGGTTCGCGCTGGTCAGCGGCGGGTTCACCCACATCATCGAGAAGATCGCCGCCGAGCTCGACATCGACTACTTCGCGGCCAACGAGCTCGAGGTCGTCGACGGACGCCTCACGGGCCGTGTCGTCGGGCCCGTCGTCGACCGTGCCGGCAAGGCCGAGGCGCTGCGACGGTTCGCCGCCGAGGCGCGCATCCCCGTCAAGAACACCGTCGCGATCGGCGACGGCGCCAACGACCTCGACATGCTCGCGGCCTCCGGGCTCGGCATCGCGTTCAACGCCAAGCCCCTGGTGCGCGACCAGGCGCAGACCTCGGTCAACGTGCCCTACCTCGACACGATCGTCTACCTGCTCGGCATCACCCGCGAGGAGGTCGAGGCGGCCGACGAGGCCGACCTCACCGACATCTAGTCCGTCCCCAGCACCGAGTCGAGCAGCCCCGGGAACCGCGAGTCGAGCTCGTCCCTGCGCAGGCTCACGACGCGTCGCCGCCCGTCGGGCTCGTTGCGCACGACGCCGGCCTCCCGCAGCACCTTCATGAGGTGCGACTTGGTCGACTTCGGCAGGTCGGGATTCGTCACCCCGCACTCAGCCATCGTCAGCGGGCCGGCGGCCAGCTCGCGGACGATCTGCAGTCGCGCCGGGTCGCTGAGCGCGAACAGCACATCGGTGAGGGCCACGTCAGCCACCTCGGGGTGCGGGAGCCGTGTGATCGTCGTCATGGTTCGAGAATACTTGAACTTTCCAAGCACCGGCGTACGGTGAGAAGGTTCCATTTCGTTCGAACCAATTGACCCCGGCACCTGGAGAACCCATGACCGTCACCGCGCCACCGACGACGTCCCCGACGACCGCGCGCGCGTCCGGGTTCGGGCTTGCCGTCACCGCAGTCGTCGTGATGATGGTCTGCGCCAGCGCCCCGTCGCCCTTCTACCCCGTGCTGCAGCAGCAAATCGGGTTCTCGGCGACGACCATGACCGCGATCTTCGCGGTGTACGCCGTCACGCTGCTGCTGACGTTGCTGGTCGCCGGTTCGCTCTCCGACCATGTCGGACGACGCCCCGTCATCTCGGCAGGATTCATCGTGCTGGCCGGCAGCATGCTCGCGTTCTGGCACGCCGACAGCGTCGCGGTGCTGATCGGCGCACGCTTCGTGCAAGGCGTCGCGGCCGGGCTCCTGATGTCGTCGCTGTCGGCCGCCGTCGTCGACAGCGAGCCGGCGAGCCGGCCGGGCTCGGCGGCGACGCTCAACAGCGTCAGTCCACTGGGCGGCCTGGCACTGGGCGCCATCGTGGCCGGTGCCCTGCTGGACGGCACCTCGTCTGCCACGGCGATCGTGTTCGGCACCCTGACTGCCCTGTCCGTGATCGTCGCGGGTGCCATCTGGCTGGTGCCCGAGACGTCGCCGCGCCGCGAGGGCCTGCTGCACTCACTGATCCCCCGTGCCGGCCTGCCTCCTGCCGCCCGGGTCCCGTTCCTGCGCAGCGCCCCTGCCTTGTTCGCGGGCTGGGCGACCGGCGGGCTCTACCTGTCCTTGGGTGCGCCTCTGGCGGGCCGTGAGCTGGGTGCCGAGCGGCACGTCGAGCAGGGTCTCGTCGTCGCCGTGCTGACGGGCGTCGGAGCGCTGACCTGCTACCTGGCGCGACGCCGTACCCCGCGCGAGCTCACGATCGGCGGCACCACCGCCCTGGCGACCGGCACCGCGTTGACCCTCGTCGCTCTCGCGGCAGGCTCCTACTGGGGCTTCATCGCGGCGGCCGTCGTGGCCGGCGTGGGCTTCGGCGCGTCGTTCATGGGCATCATGCGATCCATCACCCCGCTCGCAGCGCCCCATGAGCGAGGCGAGCTGTTCGCCGCGGTGTTCGTCGTGAGCTACCTGGCCTTCGGCATCCCGGCCGTCGTGGCCGGTATCGCGTCGAGCCACATCGGACTGGCCGAGACGACGTACGTCTACGGAGGTGCCGTCGTCGTCCTGTCAGCCACTGCGGCTGTGCTGCGGAGATTCACGACGCGTGACTGAGACTGACGAGCTACTCGTCGTCCTCCAGGCGGAAGCCGATCTTCATCGTGACCTGGTAGTGGCCGACCTCGGAGTCGGTGATCTGCCCACGGATGCCCGTGACCTCGAACCAGTCGAGGTGACGCAGGGTCTGCGAGGCGCGCTTGATCCCGTTGTCGACGGCCTGCGTGACGCCGTCCGGAGAGGTGCCGACGATCTCGGTGATGCGGTATGTGCGGTCAGTCATGTGCCCATCATGCAGCGTCGCCGCACCGGCGTACGCTGAAGGGGTGCCCGAGTCCCGCGAACCACGCAAGCAGCAGGTCTTCTCGATCACCACGGCGGCCGAGTCGCAGACCGACGACCGCATGCGGCGCGAGAAGCGTTATGCCGTCTCGATGCTCATCCGGACGCTGTGCTTCCTTGGCGGTGTCGTGCTCGTGATGCAGCCCATGCCGTGGGCCGTCGCGGGCTGGCTCATGTTCGTCGGCGCCGTGTTCCTGCCCTACGCAGCGGTCATCTTCGCCAACGCCGGCGTGCGCAAGAAGGGCGACGGGCCCTCGCCGTTCGGTCCCGAGCCCGGCAGGCAGATCGAGGCGACGCGCACCAGCGGGCTCGACCGTGGCTGAGGCTGAGGCTGAGCCCCTGATCTGCTCGTCCAAGGGCTGCACCGACGCCGCTGTCCATCAGGTCGTCTGGAACAACCCCAAGCTGCACACGCCCGACCGGCGCAAGATCTGGTTGGCGTGCGGCGACCACGAGGAGACGCTGCGTCGTTTCTTGGACGCGCGCGACTTCTACCGCGAGACGGTCCCGCTCGACGCGTGAGGCACTAGCCGCCGATGGCCGACATGGGCCGGTCGGACTGCAGGAACGTCGGGTCGTCGATGCCGTGGCCGGGCAGCTTGGTCATCATCGCCGCGATCCAGCGATCGGCGATCTCCTCGTCAGTGGCGCCGGCACGCATCGGCGTTCGGAGATCGGACTCCTCACGGGCGAACAGGCAGTTCATGATCTGCCCGTCGGCCGTCAGCCGCACCCGGTTGCAATCACCGCAGAACGGCTTGGTGACCGAGCCGATGATGCCGACGGTGTGCGGACCGCCATCGATCCGGAACTTCTCGGCCGGGGCCGACCCGCGTCCGTCGAGACCTGTGAGGTCGAAGTGCTCGCCCAGCAGCGCCAGCGTCTCGTCGGCGGTGACCATGGCCTCGCGGTTCCAGCCGTGCTGCGCGTCGAGCGGCATCTGCTCGATGAACCGCAGCTCGTAGCCGCGCGCCATGCACCAGCGCAGCAGGTCGGGTGCCTCGCCGTCGTTGATGCCGCGCAGCAGCACCGCATTGACCTTGACGGGGCGCAGGCCTGCGTCGTGGGCGGCGGCCAGGCCGTCGATGACGTCGTGCAGGCGGTTGCGGCGGGTGATCTTCTCGAACGTCGCCGGATCGGTGGTGTCGAGGCTGATGTTGACCCGGTCGAGGCCGGCCTCGGCCAGCGCCCTCGCGGTGTGCTTGAGCCCCAGCCCGTTGGACGTCATCGCGGTGCGCGGACCCGACGGAAGCGCCTTCGTGGCCGCGACCAGCGCCGGCAGGCTGCGCCGCAGCAGCGGCTCCCCACCCGTGAACCTGACGTCGCGGATGCCCAGCATCTCGACGCCGATGCGGATCAGCCGGTTGAGCTCGTCGTCGGTGAGCGTCGCCTCGGTGGGCAGCCAGTCGAGGCCCTCGGCGGGCATGCAGTACTGGCAGCGCAGGTTGCACCGGTCGGTCAGCGAGACCCGGAGATCCGTGGCCACACGGCCGTGCCGATCGATGAGGTCCATCCCACCATCCTAGGCTGCTCGGCCCAACCCGGCTGCCTCGTCCTTGGTGCCGACAACTACCGTCAAGGTGTGTATCGCTTCATGCTGAGCGCGCGGTGGATCGGCTTCGCGATCTTCGTGATCGTCCTCGCCGCCCTCTGCACCCGCCTCGGGTTCTGGCAGATGCACAAGCTCGAGCTGCGGCTCGACCGCAACGACATCATCACCCAGCACTTCTCCACCGATCCGGTCGACATCGACACGGCCATGCCGCCCGGTTCCGCGGTCGACAAGACCAACGAGTGGACGCGCGTCTCAGCGACCGGCACCTACGACGTCGACCAGCAGCTGACGGTCAAGTTCACGACCCGCGACGGGGCTCCCGGCGTCGACGTCGTGACGCCGCTGGTGCTCCCCTCCGGCGATGCGCTTCTCGTCGACCGCGGCTGGATGGAGACGCAGAACACCGTCAAGCGTCCCAAGGTGCCCGCCCCGCCGACCGGCGAGGTGACGGTCGAGGGATGGCTGCGTCAGAACAACGGTGCCGGCGGAGCCGCGGTGCGTCCGTCCGAGGGGCAGATCCGGGCCATCTCGAGCGACGCCCTGGGGCAGGTCATGCCGTACGACCTCGTCGACGGCTACGTCAACCTGCAGGCCGAGAAGCCCGCACCCGCGACGGCCCTCGCGGCAGAGCCGAAGCCCGAGCTGGGGCAGGGGCCGCACTTCTTCTACGCGCTGCAGTGGTGGTTCTTCGCCCTGCTGGCCACGGTCGGCTACTTCTGGTTCGCACGGGCCGAGGCCAAGGAGCGCCGCAACCCGACCCGCCTCGACGGATTCGCCGACCAGCCTGGCAAGAAGCCGCGGCAGTCGAACTTTCCGACGCCTGCCTGACGGACCCGCGGGTTCAGGCCAGGGTCACGAGGTCGAGATAGTCCTCGGACCACAGGTCCTCGTCGCCGTCGGGCAGCAGCAGCACCCGGTCGGGCTCGAGCGCGCGCACGGCACCCTCGTCGTGCGAGACGAGCACGATCGCGCCCTCGTAGTTGCGGATGGCGCGCAGCACCTCCTCGCGGGAGGCAGGGTCGAGGTTGTTGGTGGGCTCGTCGAGCAGCAGCACGTTGGCGCTCGAGACGATGAGGCTGGCCAGGGCGAGCCGGGTCTTCTCACCACCGGAGAGCACGCCGGCCGGCTTCGACGTGTCGTCACCGCTGAACAGGAACGAGCCCAGGACGCTGCGTGCCTCGGTGTCGGTCAGCTGGGGTGCCTGCGCCTGCATGTTCTCGAGGACGGTGCGCGAGGTGTCGAGCGTCTCGTGCTCCTGGGCGAAGTAGCCGATCTTGAGGCCGTGCCCCGGGATGACCTCGCCGCTGTCCTGCTTGAGCGTGCCGGCCAGCATCCGCAGCAGCGTCGTCTTGCCCGCGCCGTTGAGGCCCAGGATCACGACGCGGCTGCCCTTGTCGATCGCCAGGTCGACGTCGAGGAAGATCTCGAGCGAACCGTACGACTTGGACAGGCCCTCCGCCATGAGCGGCGTCTTGCCACAGGGCGCCGGCTTCGGGAACTTGATGTTGGCGACCTTGTCCTGCACCCGCTCACCCTCGAGACCCGAGACGAGCTGCTCGGCGCGGCGCAGCATCTGCTGGGCGGTCGAGGCCTTCGAGGCCTTCGCGCGGAACTTGTTGGCCTGCGACGTCAGCGCATCGGCCTTCTTGACGGCCAGAGCGCGTTCGCGCTTGCGGCGTGCCTCGTCGGCCTCACGCTGCTTGACGTACGACGCCCAGCCCATGTTGTAGATGTCGATCGTGGCGCGGTTGGCGTCGAGGTAGAGGACCTTGTTGACGGTCTCCTCGATCAGGTCGACGTCGTGGCTGATGATCACGATGCCGCCGCTGAACGACTTCAGGAAGCCGCGCAGCCACGTCACCGAGTCGGCGTCGAGGTGGTTGGTGGGCTCGTCGAGCAGCAGCGTGTCGGCGTCCGAGAACAGGATGCGTGCCAGCTCGATGCGACGGCGCTGACCACCCGACAGCGTCGACAGCGGCTGCTCGAGCACGCGGTCGGGCAGGCCGAGCGCGTGCGAGATCGTCGCGGCCTCAGACTCGGCCGCGTAGCCGCCGCCTGCACCGAACAGCGTGTCGGCGCGGGTGTACGCCTTCATGGCCTTCTCGGCGATCGCCGGATCGGGCGAGCCCATGTCGATCTCGGCCTTGCGCATCGCGGTGAGCGCCTCGTCGAGACCGCGTGCGCCGAGGATGCGGTCACGGGCCGTCGTCGCGAGGTCGCCCGACTTGGGGTCCTGCGGCAGGTAGCCGATCTTGCCGGTCGACGTGATCGAGCCCTGCGCGGGCTGACCGTCACCCGACAGCATGCGGGTGAGCGTCGTCTTGCCGGCACCGTTGCGGCCGACGAGACCGACCTTGTCGCCCTTGTCGACGCGGAACGAGACATCGGACATCAGGACGCGCGCGCCGAAGCGCAGCTCCACATTGGAGACGGTGAGCATGAGAAACCTTCGATATGGGGTGTGAGGGGGTCGACGGAGCGCAGATCGCGCTCGACGTCATTCCCGCTGGTAGAAGCTCACCCGCCCAGTCTACGTCCCCGCTGGGGAGAGGATTACCGCCCCGCAGGGACGGTGGTGGTGCCCTTGGTCACAGGTGAGTCAGCCCGCCAGCAGGATGTCGCGTCCACGGCAGGACGCCGGCAGGTCAGGTGCATATGCCTCGAGATCGATCGCCATCGTGATCGGCGCACCGCCTCGCACCGCCACGAAGTCTTCCAGCCGGTAGGAACGGCCCTCATAGCTCAGCACGTACGGCGCGGACGAGGCTGTCGTGCCCTGCGGCCATGCCACGACGTACTCGTGACGTCCTGCGGTCCTGTCGACGATCCCGAGGCATCCCCCGATCTGCGCGAGGTCGCCCAGGACCGCCGCGCCCTCCTTCGACCGCTCCTGCGGATCGATCACGACGGCAGGTGCGTCCGGCACCGAGATGACGTCGAGCAGAGGGAGGTCGGGCGGATCGCTACGGGTCAGTCCGTAACACGCTGACGCAGCTCCGGTGAGCGCCAGCGCCACCGCCGCCGACACGGCCCACTGTCCGGGCAGTCGTCGGCGTGCCCCGCGGGCGACGGCAGCTCCCAGCACGCATCCGACGACCACCATGCCCACCGGAATCATGTACATCACGGTCACGAACGCGACCGCCATGTTCACGGCCGCCGCGACGACGGTGGTCCGGGTCCCGAACGCCACCGCTTGGACAACGCCCAGGATCAGACCGGCGAGCACCGGGACGGCCACAGATCCCTCGGGCGGGGTGTCGTCGAAGAATCCCAACGTTCCGAAGGGCGACTCCAGCACGGCGTAGGCAACAGCCCCGTCAACGAGCACGCAGAGCATGACGGGGAGTAGGACGGACCGGGCAGCCATGTCCATGTCGCCCGCTGTGCTCATGGGACACGATCCCACGCGAGGGGCGCAGTCGCCCTCGGTTCAGCCGATGTTGAAGCCGAGGGCTCGCAGCATCTCGCGGCCGTCGTCGGTGATCTTGTCGGGGCCCCACGGCGGCATCCAGACCCACTCGATCCGGAAGTCGTTGACGATGCCGTCGAGCGCCGCGCGGGTCTGGTCCTCGATGACGTCGGTCAGCGGGCAGGCCGCGGAGGTCAGCGTCATGGAGAGCACCGTGTTGCTGTGCTCATCGACGTCGGCGCCGTAGACCAGGCCGAGGTCGACGACGTTGATGCCGAGCTCGGGGTCGACGACGTCCTTCATGGCCTCGATGACGTCTTCCTTGGTCGTCGCGCCGGCCGGTGCCGTGCTGACCTCGGGGAGGTCAGAGTGATCGGTGGTCATGCGGTGTCTCCCGTGCTCGTTGAGTCGGTGGATGAGGTCGTGGTGTCGGTGGTGACGAGCGCCTGCGAGACGGCGTCCTTCCAGGCCATCCAGCCCAGCAGCGCGCACTTGATGCGTGCCGGGAACTGGGCGACGCCGGCGAAGGCGATGCCGTCCTCGAGAACGTCCTCGTCGGGCTCGACCTTGCCCTTGCCCTGCATCAGCTCGGTGAAGCTGTCGAGCACGGCCATGCCCTCGGTGACGCTCTTGCCGATGATGAGGTCGTTGAGCACCGAGGTGGAGGCCTGGCTGATCGAGCAGCCCTGGGCGTCGTACGACACGTCGCTGACGGTCTCGCCGTCGAGGTGGACGCGCAGCGTGACCTCGTCGCCGCACGTCGGGTTGACGTGGTGCACCTCGGCCTCGAACGGCTCGCGCAGTCCGGCACCGTGCGGGTGCTTGTAGTGGTCGAGGATGATCTCCTGGTAGAG
Source organism: Aeromicrobium fastidiosum (assembly GCF_017876595.1). Classification (NCBI taxonomy): domain Bacteria; kingdom Bacillati; phylum Actinomycetota; class Actinomycetes; order Propionibacteriales; family Nocardioidaceae; genus Aeromicrobium; species Aeromicrobium fastidiosum. The sequence goes on from NZ_JAGIOG010000001.1 coordinate 3,250,984, forward strand.
CGCATCCATGGCCGCGGTGTTCATCGCGCCTCCCTGATGTCGAGCCGCCTCATGCGAAGTAGGCCTTCGTGAAGTGCAACGCCTCGACCAGCGCATCGATTTCCTGCTCGGTCGTGTAGAGGTAGAACGACGCGCGGGTCGTCGACTGCACGCCGAAGCGCAGGTGCGCCGGCTTGGCGCAGTGGTGTCCGGCGCGCACCGCGATGCCGCGCGAGTCGAGCAGCTGCGAGACGTCGTGCGGGTGGACGCCGTCGAGCGTGAAGCTCACCGCTCCCCCGCGCATGACGGCGTCCTTCGGCCCGACGATCGTGAGACCGTCGATCTCCTGCATCGCGCCGAGCGCGTAGGCCGTGATGGCCTGCTCGTGCGCGGCCACGTTCTCCATGCCGACGGCGCTGAGGTAGTCGACCGCCGCGCCGAGACCGACCGACTGCGCGATCGGCGGCGTGCCGGCCTCGAAGCGCGCCGGCGGAGGAGCGTACGTCGAGCCCTGCATCGTGACGGTCTCGATCATCTCGCCACCACCCAGGAACGGGGGCAGCTCGGCCAGCAGGTCGTAGCGACCCCACAGCACGCCGATGCCGGTGGGCCCGACGACCTTGTGGCCCGTGAACGCGACGAAGTCGGCACCGAGCGCCGCGACGTCGACCGGGAACTGCGGCACGGCCTGCGAGGCGTCGATGACGACCAGCGCGCCGACCGAGTGCGCCTTGGCGATGACGGTCTCGACCGGGTTGATCGTGCCCAGCATGTTGGACACCCAGGTCAGCGAGACGACCTTGGTGCGCTCGGTGATCAGCGTGTCGATGTCGTCGAGGTCGAGCCGGCCCTCGTCCGTGACGCCGAACCAGCGCAGGCTCGCGCCGGAGCGCTGGGCCAGCTGCTGCCACGGGACGATGTTGGAGTGGTGCTCCATCTCGGTGATGACGATCTCGTCGCCGGCCCCGACCCGTCCCGCGTCACCCAGCACGCGGGCCACGAGGTTGAGCGCCTCGGAGGCGTTCTTGGTGTACACCACCTCGTCGCGGCTGGGCGCGTTGATGAACGCGGCGACCTTGTCGCGTCCCAGCTCGAACGCGGCGCTGGCCTCGGCACCCAGGAAGTGCATGGCACGGGCCACGTTGGCGTTGTGCAGCCGGTAGTGCTCGTCGATCGCCTCGATGACCTGCCGCAGCTTCTGCGAGGTGTTGGCGCTGTCGAGGTAGACCAGCGGCAGGTCACCGGGCAGACGGCGGCCCAGGATCGGGAAGTCCTCCCTGATCCGTGCCACGTCGAACGACGCGGAGTCGGTCGTGGTCCCCTCGACAACGGTCACGCGGAGGTCACAGCCTCGCTCGCGGCAGCCTTGACGTACTTGTCGTAGCCGTTGGCCTCGAGCTCGTCGGCCAGCTCGGGTCCGCCCTGGTCGGCGACGCGACCCGCGACGAACACATGCACGAAGTCGGGCTTGATGTAGCGCAGGATGCGCGTGTAGTGCGTGATCAGGAGCACGCCGCGGTCACCTTGATCGCTGTAGCGGTTGACACCGTCGGAGACGACCCGCAGGGCGTCGATGTCGAGGCCGGAGTCGGTCTCGTCGAGCACCGCGAACTTGGGGTTGAGCAGCTCGAGCTGGGCGATCTCGTGGCGCTTCTTCTCGCCGCCGGAGAAGCCCTCGTTGACGCTGCGCTGCGCGAAGTCCTTGTCGAGAGTGACGCGCTCGAGGGCGGCGTTGACGTCCTTGACCCACGTGCGCAGCTTGGGAGCCTCGCCGTCGATCGCGGTCTTGGCGGTGCGCAGGAAGTTCGCGACCGAGACGCCCGGCACCTCGACGGGGTACTGCATGGCCAGGAACAGGCCTGCGCGGGCGCGCTCGTCGACCGACATCGAGAGGATGTCGACGCCGTCGAGCGTCACGGTTCCACTGGTGATGTTGTACTTCGGGTGACCGGCGATGGAGTAGGCCAGCGTCGACTTGCCGGAGCCGTTGGGCCCCATGATGGCGTGCACCTCGCCGGTCTTGACGGTCAGGTCGACGCCCTTGAGGATCTCCTTCTCGCCCTCCTCGGTGGTGACCGAGACGTGCAGGTCCTTGATCTCGAGTGTTGCCATGTTCAGCTCCTGGGGGTGGAGAGATCGACCATCACGGTGTCTCCCTCGATCTGGGTGGGGTAGGTCGGTACGGCCTCGGTGGCCGGAAGGTTGAGCGGCTTGCCGGTGCGGACGTCGAAGCGCGACCCGTGCAGCCAGCACTCGATCTCACATCCCTCGACGTCGCCTTCGGACAGCGGGATCGATGCGTGCGAGCACTCGTCGCGGATGGCGTGGACGTCGTCGCCGTCGCGCACGAGAGCGATCTCCTGGCCGTCGACCTCGACAGCCAGCACTCCCCCGTCCGGGACGTCGGCGAGCGTCGCCGCCTTCACGTAGCTCATGCGTCGAGGCGTCCCACGTGCTCGGCGAGCCCGAGATGTCCGGCAAGCTCAGTCTCGATCGAGGCGATGAGACGCTCCTGCAACGACGGGACGCCGATGCGACGGATGATGTCGTGGAAGAAGCCGTGCACGACGAGTCGACGCGCCTCTTCCTCGGGGATTCCGCGACTCTGCAGGTAGAACAGGTGCTGGTCGTCGAAGCGGCCAGTCGTCGAGGCGTGGCCGGCACCCTCGATGTCGCCGGTCTCGATCTCGAGGTTCGGCACCGAGTCGGCCTTGGCGCCATCGGTGAGCACGAGGTTGTCGTTGCTCTCGTACGTCAGGATGCCCTCGGCCTCCTTGCGGATCAGCACGTTGCCGATCCAGACCGTGTGGGCGTCCTGCCCCTGCAGCGCGCCCTTGTACTCGACATTGCTCTTGGTCTTGGGCGCCGTGTGGTCGGCGAACAGCCGGTGCTCGATGTGCTGGCCCGCGTCGGCGAAGTAGACGCCGAGCATGTCGACGCTGCCGCCGGTGCCGCGGTAGTCGGCCGACGTGCTGGCGCGGACGACGTCGCCGCCCAGCGAGACCGCGACGTGCTTGAACGTCGCGTCCCGGCCGACCGTCGCGTGCTGGGTGACCACGTGCACGCTGTCGTCGTTCCAGTCCTGGACCGTCACGAACGTGAGCTCGGCACCGTCCTCGACGACGACCTCGATGTTCTCGGCCCAGGTGGCCGAGCCGTTGTAGTCGACGATGACGACGGCCTTGCTGAACCTGCCGGCGCGCACCAGCAGGTGACCCGCGGCAGCCTTCTCGATGCCGCTGCCGGTCAAGCGCAGGGTCGTGGGCTGCTCGACCACGGCGTCGGCCGGGATCGTGACCTCGAAGACGGACCGGGCCGCGGCCCAGGCACGAGCCGACACACGGTCGACCGGCACGTAGCCCGAGACACCGCGCGCCGAGTCGGCAGCGGGCACCGACACAGCTGTCACTCCGGGGGCGGCGTCGACGTCGATGGAGTAGTCGTCACCGTCGAGCGGCGCGTCCTTGTGCAGGTCGCGGAGGCGCTTGAGCGGCGTGAACCGCCAGATCTCCTCGAGGCCAGTCGGGACGTCGTGATCTGCGAGGTCGAACGATCCCTCGGGGTGCAGGTGGCTCTCGACGGGCTTGAGCTCGAGTGCTTCGGCGAGGCTCAACCGACCGCTCCTTCCATCTGGAGCTCGATCAGGCGGTTGAGCTCGAGGGCGTACTCCATCGGCAGCTCGCGCGCGATCGGCTCGACGAAGCCGCGCACGATCATCGCCATCGCCTCGTCCTCCTCCATGCCGCGTGACATGAAGTAGAAGAGCTGGTCGTCGCTGAGCTTGGAGACGGTCGCCTCGTGGCCCAGGGTGACGTCGTCCTCACGGACGTCGACATAGGGGTACGTGTCGGAACGGCTGATCTGGTCGACCAGCAGCGCATCGCACTTGACCGTGCTGGCCGAGCCCTCGGCGCCCTCGAGCACCTGCAGCAGGCCGCGGTACGACGTGCGTCCACCGCCACGGGCGACCGACTTGCTCAGGATCGAGCTGGACGTGTTGGGGGCCGCGTGCACCATCTTGGCCCCGGCGTCCTGGTGCTGTCCCTCGCCGGCGAAGGCGATCGACAGCGTCTCGCCACGGGCGTGCTCGCCCATGAGGTAGACCGCGGGGTACTTCATCGTGACCTTGGAGCCGATGTTGCCGTCGACCCACTCCATCGTCGCGCCCTCTTCGCAGACGGCGCGTTTGGTGACGAGGTTGTAGACGTTGTTCGACCAGTTCTGGATCGTCGTGTAACGGACGCGGGCGCCCTTCTTGACGACGATCTCGACGACGGCCGAGTGCAGCGAGTCGCTGGAGTAGATGGGCGCAGTGCAGCCCTCGACGTAGTGGACGTAGGAGTCCTCGTCGGCGATGATCAGCGTCCGCTCGAACTGGCCCATGTTCTCGGTGTTGATGCGGAAGTAGGCCTGCAGCGGGATGTCGACGTGGACGCCCTTGGGCACGTAGATGAACGAGCCGCCCGACCACACCGCGGAGTTGAGCGCGGAGAACTTGTTGTCGCCGACCGGGATGATCGTCGCGAAGTACTCACGGAACAGCTCGGGGTGCTCCTTGAGCGCCGTGTCGGTGTCGAGGAACAGGACGCCCTGGGCCTCGAGGTCCTCACGGATCGAGTGGTAGACGACCTCGGACTCGTACTGTGCCGCGACGCCCGAGACGAGGCGCTGCTTCTCGGCCTCGGGGATGCCGAGCCGGTCGTACGTGTTCTTGATGTCCTCGGGCAGGTCGTCCCACGTGGCGGCCTGCTTCTCGGTCGACCGCACGAAGTACTTGATGTTGTCGAAGTCGATGCCGCCGAGGTCAGAGCCCCAGGTCGGCATGGGCTTGCGACCGAACAGCTTGAGGCCCTTGAGGCGCAGGTCGAGCATCCACTCGGGCTCGCTCTTGAGCGCCGAGATGTTGCGGACGACGGCCTCGCTGAGGCCACGCTGGACGTTCGCGCCGGCGTCGTTGCCGTCGGACCAGCCGAACTCGTAGCGGCCGACATCCTTGAGGCCCGGGTTGGCCTCTTCGATGGCATTGGGTGTTGCTGTCGTCTCTGACGTGGTCGTCATGAGGGCAACCTCTCTGCGGTGGGGGTTCGGGTGGTCTCGGTGGAGTGGGGCAGGTGGGTCGTGCAGACGCCGTCGCCGTGGGCGATCGTGGCGAGCCGCTGCACGTGGGAGCCGAGGAGGCGGGAGAACATCTCCGCCTCGGCCTCGCACATCTGGGGGAACTCCTCGGCCACGTGGGCGACCGGGCAGTGGTGCTGGCAGATCTGGGCACCCGCAGGCGTCGTGCTGACCGACGCGGCGAAGCCGTCGTTGCTCAGCGCCTCGGCGAGCACACGAGGCCGCTGGGCGACGTCGGCGAGCTGCAGCATGGGTCGGTAGCGGTCCTCGAGATCCACGAGGCGGTGGCGCGCGAAGGCCATGACCGCGGCGTCTCCCCCGGTCTCGGCGAGGTAGCGCAGGGCTCCGGCGGCGAGCTCGTCGTAGGCGTGCTCGAAGCCGTCGCGGCCGGCGTCGGTGATCGCGAACACCTTGGCCGGACGGCCACGGCCGCGCTGACCCGTGATGCGCTGATCGCGCGCCTCGACGACGCCCTCGTCGATCAGGTGGTCGAGGTGGCGGCGCACTGCGGCGGCCGTCAGGCCGAGCTGCTCGGCCAGGTCGGCGGCCGTGGACGGGCCGTTCTCGAGAATCGTCTGCGAGACGCGTGTGCGCGTGGGAGCGTCGTCGACCGACACCTTCTCCATGGGCTGCACGTATTTCACAACACCAGTGTGCCGTTATTGATTCCGGTCCTTCAAGGAAGGACTGCCTTAGTGAGCCGAGGGCCCGTTCGTGCGGTCTCAGGCCTCGAGGCGTCCGGCCGGCAGCACCGCGGCATCGGCGGCCCGCGTGCCGGCGTCCCAACCGCGTCGATCGAGCTGGCGGCTGCGACGTGAGCCGGATAGGACGTGTGGGAAGAGTCGCTCGAACTCCTCGGTGACGGCCTCGGCCTGGCGTTCGAGCACCGGGACGAGGCTCGAGCCGTAGCTGGCGACAGCCTCCTCCGACGACGTCGTGAGCCGCTCGCCGATGCGGACGGCGAAGGCGTGGAGGAACGCCCGGCGGAACGGTGCCGACGACAGGTCGGCCTGGGTCATCGCGCGCGTCGCCTGCACCAGCGTCGAGGTGAACAGCAGGTCGACCTGCTCGACGTCGGTGGGCAGCCCGACCAGCGTCACGTGCGCCGCGAAGCTGTTCCAGATCGTGCGCACACGGTTGGCGTCGGCGACGACGTGCAGCAAGGTGGCCTTCTCGAGCGCATACGGCTGGTCGATCAGCACGCGGCGTCCGTGCACGTCGAACGACGACCCCGCATCGGCGGCGAGCAGCGTCTCGTCGATCGAGTGCCGGGTCATGAGGTCCTGCGCCTTGGCCGTGAACGCCTCGGCCTCGGCGGCGAAGTCGGTCGACTCGGCCTTGGCCAGCAGCGCCCGGATCTTGGCGAGGGTCTTGGCCCGGTCGCCGCCCGCTGGTGCCGCGGCGGTGGACGCCTGACGGGGTGGGGAGTTCGTGCCCCAGCGCGACGGCGGCGGCACGAGAGCCTCGAGCCGAGGGATGCGGTGCAGGAGATCGAGAGCGACGAGTGCGGCGACCCACTGCTGGCTGGTGGCCCGTCCGTGCAGGGGCAGCAGCGCGTCGTCCTGCCCGTGCCGGGACGACAACGCCGTGAGCTGATCGCGCCACGGCTGGGGCGCGCACACCATGGCGCCGCTCGAGCTCGCCTCGATCAGGACGACACGTGCGAGCCATTCGGCGGCGGGCTTGGAGGTCTGCCGCCGTGCGGCGTGCACGAGGTCGAGCGGCTGCCAGCCGTGCTCGAAGGCCGCGGCGACCCTCGTGAGCGCCTCGTCGACGACGAGTGCAGCGGGGTCGTACGAGTCCGACTCGGCCACGGCACCGAGCTCGTTGAGCACCGCGACGTGTGGCCCGACGGACCGTGGCGCGTCGACGGCGAACCGCACGGCCCGGTCGATCAGGGCGATGATCTCGCTCTGCTGCAGGCCGGACGCGACGTCGTCCGACGGCTGCGGCGTCACCCGCGTCGTGCGTCGTTGTGCCCGCCGTCTGGCCTCGCGCCGCTGGCGGCTCTCCCTGCTCATGCACCCATCCTCGCAAGGACGACCGACATGCCGCCGGACCCGTCCACAGGGGCTCCCGCCGCCCTAGAGTGTCGGCATGGCGAGCGATGCGGTCGAGATCGAGGCAGGCGACCGGACGGTGCGGGTCTCGAGCCCCACCAGGGTCATCTACGAGGCGACCGAGTTCTCCGCCGAGGTCACCAAGGTCATGGTCGCCGAGTACTACGTCGCCGTCGCGGACGGGTTGATGCGCGCGCTGCACGACCGACCGGTTGCGTTGGAACGCTGGCCCAAGGGCGTCCGCGAGGGCATGGCGATGTCGACCCGGGCCGATTCGCACGGCGACGCTTTCTACCAGAAGCGGATGATGCGGGGCGCGCCGTCGTACGTCGAGAGCACGCGGGTGCTGTTCCCGTCCGGCCGTCCAGCCGACGAGATGTGCGTGACGGAGATCGCCGTCGCGGCGTGGGCGGCGCACATGGGCGCGATCACGTTTCACCCCTGGCCGACTCGGCGCACCGACAACGACCGGCCCGACGAGCTGCGCATCGACCTCGATCCCTTCGGCACGGCCACGTTCGCCGACGCCGTTCGCGTCGCCGCCGTCGCGCGCGACCTGTTCGCCGAGCTGGGCATCCGCGCGTTCGCCAAGACCAGCGGCAAGCGCGGCATCCACGTCTACGTGCGCGTCGCCCCGAGGTGGACGTTCACCGACGTACGGCACGCCGCGATCGCGGTGGCCCGTGAGCTCGAGCGCCGCGCCGACGGGGTCACCACCGCCTGGTGGAAGGAGGAGCGGGGCGACAACATCTTCGTCGACTACAACCAGAACGCGCGCGACCGCACGATCGCCTCGGCGTACAGCCTGCGCCCCGCGCCGGGAGCCACGGTCTCGATGCCGGTGACGTGGGACGAGCTGGCCGCGCTGACCGATCCCCGCGACTTCACGCTGCACACGGTGCCCGGCAAGCTCGCGGCCGACCGAGACGCGTGGGCCGAGATCGACGACGTCGCCCACGACCTCACGCCGCTGCTCGACCTCTGGGACGCCGACCCGACCGAGATGCCCTACCCGCCGGAGTACCCGAAGATGCCGGGCGAGCCCAAGCGCGTGCAGCCGAGCAAGGCCAAGAAGGCCTGAGTACCCCGCCGGGACGTCATCCCCGTTGCGGTGACACAGGTACCGATGTAATGACGTCCCAACACCTGGCGAGCGGACGTCATCGCGGCGGTACCTGGGATGGCCCGTTCGTGATGACGTCCTGGGGCAGCCGCACGCGTCCACCCCAGTCACAACGATGGACTCAGCGCCTGAAGCCGCTGGTCATGAGGGCGTTGATGAAGCCGAGCTTGGTGTTCATGACGAACAAGAACTTGCCCGGCGACGCCGAGAACGTCTTGTTGACGGTGTACCAAGACGTGCACGAGCCCGACTTGACGTAGGTCGTCTGGGACGCCTCCCATGCGATGGCTCCTCCGCCGCCCTTCTCTATACGGGGCAGCACCCAGGCCCCGCTGACCGCGGTGTTGCTGAAGCAGAGCCTGAATCGCGTGAGCTTCACTGACGACGACTTGTGGTTGGAGAACTCGGCAACGGTCCGCAACACGGTCTTGGCGCCGGAGAGCTCTTGGTAGGAGGCAGACGCACTGACACTCGTCGACGAGCCGACTGTCGCGTAGCCGACGTCGGCCGACGCGACCCCAGGCAGGGCGACGATCAAGCCAGCAGCGCCGGCGACGACTGCTGAACGAATTTTCCACGAGTGACGCATGTGTACCCCCGATATATGTGACAGTTTGACATCTCAAAGGTATCCCGGCGCTGTGCCGAAGTCACCACCTCACGGCCCGTGTTTTCGTGGCACGGCTCAGCCCGATCACATCGGGCCGCGAACCTATCGCTTGCGTCCGCGGTCGAGGTAGCTCGGCATGGCCAGGAACGAGAGGCCGACCGCCACGAAGGCGATCGCGATCGTGGTGTTGCCGCCGATCAGACTCGCGATGGCGGAGACGACGAACAGCATCCCGGCGATGGTCCACAGCTGCTTCTGGGTCATGACCCGAGCCTAGGATCGGCGCTTCCGGCCCGCATCCCGGGCGACAGGATGTCTCAGGGCAGCGTGAGCTCGTAGTCGGCGCGGTCGGAGATGTGCTGCGCCCACTCGCGGACCGTCGACGCGGGCAGGTCGATGCCGAGCTCGGTCAGCGACCGCTCGACCTCTACGACGACATCATCGACGGGCAGGGCGGCGAAGCTCTTGCGGAGCGACTCGTCGGCTGCCCGAACCCGGTCGGCCAGCTGTGCGTCGTCCGTCGTCACGGTGGTGTGCATGCAGCGACGGTACGACACGGACGCGCTCGGCACCCGGCGACGACGGACATCGTCTGTCTACAGTGGGCCTGTGGACCACAAGCCGGCGCAGCTCGACCTCGGTCGACTCATCGACCGCCCCGACGGCGACTTCTCGCACGACGGTGTCCAGCAGCTGCGGCAGGACTTCACGCGGTTCATGATGCGCTACAAGTTCGGCATGGAGGAGATCGTCACCAAGCTGTCGATCCTGCGCGACGAGTTCGAGCACCTCCACGAGACCAACCCCATCGAGAACATCTCGTCGCGGCTCAAGAACCCCGACAGCATCCTCGAGAAGATGGGCCGCAAGGAGTGCGACTCGACGTTCGAGTCGATCGCCGAGAAGATCACCGACGTCGCAGGCGTGCGGGTCACGTGCAGCTTCGTGTCCGACGTCTATCACGTGTTCGACCTGCTCACGAGCCAGTCGGACGTCGTGATCGTCGAGGTGCGCGACTACATCACCGACCCGAAGCCCAACGGTTACCGCAGCCTCCACGCGCTGATCGAGGTGCCGGTCTACCTCAGCGACGGCGAGGTGCCGGTGCTCGTCGAGGTGCAGCTGCGCACCATCGCGATGGACTTCTGGGCCAGCCTCGAGCACAAGATCCACTACAAGTACCGCGAGGACGTCCCCCAGTCGCTCCTCGACGGGCTCAAGGACGCCGCCGACACCGCCACCGAGCTCGACGCCACGATGGAACGACTGCACGCGGAGGTCAAGACCGCCGGCCAGCTGTCGGCCGGGCTCAAGGACGAGCTGTCCCGCGGCACCGTCGCCCTGCCCGATGACGCCTTCGTCGAGCGCCTCAAGCGACTCGGCTCCTGACGGACGCCCCCGACCTCCCGGCTAAGCCAGGACGTCGCCCAGGTCGTACTTCGCGATCTCCTCGAGCTGCTCGTACGTGCAGCTCTCCGGCTCACGGTCGGGCCGCCAGCGCTTGAACTGCGCGGTGTGCCTGAACCGGTCGCCCTCCATGTGCTCGTAGCCGACCTCGGCGACCAGGTCGGGCGACAACGTCACGAACGACAGGTCCTTCGTGCCGGTCCAGCGGCTCTGCCCGCCGGGCAGTCGCGACGACGCCTGCGCGTCGGCGTCCTGCCACTGGCCCCACGGGTGGTCGGAGCTGTCGATGACCAGGGGCTGCAGCAGCTCGACGAGCTCGGCCCGGCGGGTGTCGGTGAACGACGCGGCGACGCCGACGTGCTGCAGCCTGCCGTCGTCGGCGTACAGCCCCAGCAGCAGCGAGCCCAGCAGCGGACGGTCCATGGTCGACGTCTTGTGGAGGCGGTACCCCGCGACGACGACGTCGGCGGTGCGGGCGTGCTTGATCTTGAGCATCTGACGCCCGTTGGGGGCGTACGGCTTGCCCAGCGGCTTGGCGACGACGCCATCGAGCCCCGCGCCCTCGAAGATGCCGAACCACTCCTGCGCGACGGCGGCGTCGGTGGTCGTGCGCGTGAGGTGGATGGGTGCCTGCGCCGCCGACAGCGCCTCCTCCAGCCGTGCCCGTCGCACCGAGAACGGCTCGTCCATCAGCGACTCGTCGCCGATCGCCAGCAGGTCGAAGGCCACGAACGAGGCGGGTGTCTGCTCGGCCAGGGTCTTCACGCGGGACGCGGCGGGGTGGATGCGCTGCGACAGCGCATCGAACTCGAGGCGTCCGTCGATCGCGAGGAAGATCTCGCCGTCCAGCACGCACCGGTCGGGGGTGTTCGCCAGGACCGCCTCGACGACCTCCGGGAAGTACCGCGTCAGCTCCTTGGTCGACCGGCTCGCGAGCGCCACCTCGTCGCCGTCGCGGAACACGATGCACCGGAACCCGTCCCACTTGGGCTCGAACGACAGCCCGCCGTCGACCGAGTCGGCGGCCGGGACGCCCTTGACGGACTTGGCGAGCATCGGCTTGACCGGTGGCATGACGGGCAGATCCATGCAGCACAGCCTAAGGTCGTCGTCCACCGTGCGACACCTACACTGTGGGGGTGTCTGAGCAGGGTCGAGCGGTGTGCGCAGTGGAGGTCGTCGACCTCGAGATGCACTACGGCGACGTCACCGCGGTCGACGGGCTCAGCCTCACGGTCGAGCACGGCACCGTCACCGCGATCCTCGGCCCCAACGGCGCCGGCAAGACCACGACGATCGAGACGTGCGAGGGGTTCCGCACCCCGCAGGCCGGCTCGGTGCGCGTCCTGGGGCTAGACCCCGTCGCGGAGGCACACCTGCTGCGTCCCCGGGTCGGCGTCATGCTGCAGTCCGGTGGCGCGTGGTCGGGTGCCCGGTCGCACGAGATGCTCCGGCACATGGCGTCGCTGCACGCCCACCCCCTCGACGTCGACCTGCTGATCGAGCGTCTCGGCATGGGGTCGTACGGCTCGACGCCCTACCGCCGGCTGTCGGGTGGCCAGCAGCAGCGGCTCAGCCTCGCGATGGCGATCGTCGGACGCCCCGAGCTGCTCTTCCTCGACGAGCCGACGGCCGGGCTCGACCCTGCCGCCCGCCGCTCGACGTGGGAGCTCATCGCCGAGCTGCGCACCAGCGGCGTCACCACGGTGCTCACGACGCACTTCATGGACGAGGCCGAGGCCCTGTCCGACCAGATCCACATCGTCGACGGCGGACGGGTCATCGCCTCCGGCACCCCGCAGCTGCTCGCCGCCTCGGGCTCGGAGAACACCGTGCGCTTCACCGCCAGCCCCGGACTCGACGTCGTCGACCTGATGCTGGCGCTCCCCCACGACACCAAGGTCGACGAGGTCACCCCCGGCGCATACGTCGTCGCCGGAGCGGTCGACCCGCAGCTGCTCGCGACGCTGGCCACGTGGTGCGCCGGCCAGGGTGTGCTCACCGAGTCGCTGCTCGTCGAGCGGCAGACCCTCGAGGACAGGTTCCTCGAGCTCACCGGGAAGGTCCTGCGTTGACCACCGCGCCCCCGAAGGCCCTCGACCTCTCGCCCAAGCCCGGTGCAGCTCCGCGATCGGCGATGCTGCGGGCGCAGACCGTCATGGAGCTGCGGCTGCAGACCCGCAACGCCGAGCAGGTGCTGATCACGATGGTGATCCCGCTCGTGCTGCTGGTGCTCGGGTCGCAGGCGACGTCCGTCGTCGACCTCGGACCCGGTCGCACGATCGACATCATCACCCCCGGCATCCTCGCGCTCGCGGTGCTGTCGACATCGTTCACGTCGCTCGCGATCGCGACGGGCTTCGAGCGGCGCTACGGCATCATCAAGCGGCTCGGCGCGTCACCCCTGCCCCGGTGGGGTCTGCTGTTCGGCAAGATCGGCGCCGTCGTCGTCATCGAGGTCATCCAGCTGGCCGTCCTCTCGGGAGTCGGGCTCGCGCTCGGCTGGGAGCCGCGCGGCGGCCTCACGGCACTCGCGCAGATGCTCCTGCTGATCGTGCTCGGCACGGCGGCCTTCGGCTCGCTCGGCCTGCTCATCGCCGGCACGCTGCGGGCCGAGGCGACCCTCGCGGTCGCCAACCTCGTCTACGTCCTGCTGCTGGTGGGCGGTGGGCTGCTGGTGCCGCTGAGCCGCTACCCCGAGTCAGCCCGCCACGTGCTCGAGCTGCTCCCGTCGGGGGCCCTCGGGCAGGGCCTGCGCGACACGTTCGCCGGCCAGGGCATCAGCGCCTACGCCACCGTCGTCCTGCTGATCTGGACGGTGTGCGCCAGCCTTCTCGTCTCCAGGAGCTTCAAGTGGGAGTGACCGAGCACCGCGCCGGACTGGGTCTTCGCCGGCCCACCGACACCTCCGTCGAGCGCTGGGCCTGGGCCGCCGTCGTCGCCAACACCGTCATCATCCTGACCGGCGGGCTCGTGCGGCTGACCGGATCGGGGCTCGGCTGCCCGACGTGGCCCAAGTGCACCGACCAGTCGTTCGTGCCGCACCGCGAGCTCGGCGTCCACGGCGTCATCGAGTTCGGCAACCGGATGCTGACGTACGTGCTGATCGCGGTCGTCGTCGCGGTGTTCGTCGCGGTCTGGCGCTGGTCGCGCACGTCCCGAGACCTGCGCCGCCTCGCGGCACTCATCGCGCTGGGCGTGCCGTTCCAGGGCGTCATCGGCGGCATCACGGTGCTGACCGATCTCAACCCGTGGATCGTCTCGCTGCACCTGCTGCTGTCGCTGGCGCTGGTCGCCGCATCGGTACTGCTGGTCGTCCGGGTGCGTGGCGGGTCATCGGTCAAGGTCTTCCCACGCACCCGTGCCCTGGTCGTCTCGACGTACGCGGTCCTGTGGGTCGTCGTCTACCTCGGCACCGTCGTGACGGGCAGCGGCCCGCACGCGGGCGACGACCAGGCACCGCGCAACATGCTCGACCCGCAGGTCATGAGCCACGTGCACGCCGCCGCGGTGTACGTGCTCGTCGCCCTGACCGTCGCCTGCTGCCTGCTGCTGCGTGGCACGCCGCTCCTGCGCCTCGCCGTGTGCCTGCTCGTCGCCGAGCTCGCGCAGGGCACGATCGGCTTCGTGCAGTACTTCACCGATCTGCCGATCGCGCTCGTCGCGGTTCACCTCGTCGGTGCCGCGGCGCTCGTCGCGGTGGCCACGCGCCTGCTGGTCGAGACCGTCGCCGCGCGGTTCTTGGTGGGCCAGCAGCCCGCGACGGTCGAGTCGTCGTCCCGTTGACCTGAGACCCAGGTCACCCTACGGTGACCTGATGTCCTCACGGTCGGTCACCGACTCCCCCACGTCCACCGACCACGGCACCGACCTGGTGCCCCTCGCCGTGGTGCACGCCGGCCTGCTGGTCGCCGGCGGTGCCGCACTGTCGCTCGACCGCCCGGCCCAGGGGTGGGGCGTGCTGCTCACGGTCATCGCCTACGTCGCGGCGCTGCAGGTCGCCGCGCGGCGGTCGGGTCGTCCGGACCTCGCCGCGCTGGCCGCCTTCCTGGTGCCGGTGTCGGTGTTCCAGGTGCTGCCCGACTGGGTGCTGGCGGGTCTCGTCGGCACCCTGCGCTTTCCCGACACGGGCGGGCTGCGGGTCGACGACGTCATCCCGGTCGCGATGGCCGGGATGTGGGTCGCGCCGCTGTTCATCGCCGTCGCCCTCGCTGCCGGTCGTCCGGGCCGCGCGGCGGTGCTGGCGGTCGTCGTATTCCTGGCTGCCGAGATCGCTGCTCCGATGCTCGGCCTGTGGGAGCCCACCGGCGACACCACTCGGTGGGCCGGCGTCGCGATCTACGTCCTGCCCGCCGAGGCGGCGCTGGGCTGGGCCACCGCCCACGCCTTCCGCGCCACCCGGACGTCGTCCGTGCCGACCCGCATCGGGGCAGCGCTCGCGGTGTCGACGTTCTACCTCGGAGCGCTCGTCCTGTCGTTCTTCCTGATCGACGTCGCGGGGTGGAGCATCACCGCCTGACCGTGCCCGCGAGTGGCGCATTCCGGTCCCCGAGTGGCGCATTCCGGTCCCCGAGTGGCGCATTTTCGCGGGAAACGCCGTCTCGAAATCGCAGAACTGCGCCACTCGCGGGGCGGGGGGTGGGGATCCCTAGACTGACGGCATGCCTGCCGCCTGGGACCTCGATGCCTCGCTCTCCGACGCCGACTTGGCGGTGGCCCTCGTCCGGTCAGCCGGTGCCCTCGCTGCCCAGATGCGGGCCGAGGGGCTGACCACCGACGTCAAGACCTCGATCTCGGACGTCGTCACGGCCGCCGACAGGGCCGCCGAGGAGCACGTCATGAACACGCTCCGGGTCACGCGTCCGGACGACGGGATCCTCGGCGAGGAGGGCGCGGCGCACACCGGCACGAGCGGACGCACGTGGGTCATCGACCCCGTCGACGGCACGTACAACTTCGTGTCAGGCCTGGCCTACTGGTGCAGCGCACTGGCGCTGCAGGACGACGACGGCGCCGTCCTGGGTGCAGTGCACCAGCCGAGCAGCGGCGAGACGTGGGTGGGCGGTCGCGGCCTGCCCACGACGCTCGACGGCACGCCGCTGGCTCCCCTCGCCGATCGACCGCTGGACGAGTGCAGCCTCGCGACCTACATCCACCCGTCGACGCTCAGCGATCCCGACGTGCTGCAGAGCTGGCTGGCCGTCGTGGCGGGAGTCGCCACACCTCGACTCCTGGGCTCGGGGTCGATGGACCTGTCGAACGTCGCCACGGGCCGGGTCGGCGCGTGGGCGCAGCACTCCACCCCCGCGTGGGACTGGCTCCCCGGCCAGGCACTCGTCGAGGCCGCCGGCGGACGCACCGCGGTCGTCGAGCACCGCGGGCACCGGTGGCACCTCGCCGCCAACCCGCAGGCCCTGGACGAGCTGGTCGAGCGCCTCACGGCGTCGTAGCGGCCGTCAGCGCAGACCCTGCCGTCAGCGCAGACCCCGCCGTCAGCGCAGGAAGGGATCGACCGCGGCAGCCACGAACAGCAGGGCCAGGT
Organism: Aeromicrobium fastidiosum; assembly: GCF_017876595.1. Classification (NCBI taxonomy): domain Bacteria; kingdom Bacillati; phylum Actinomycetota; class Actinomycetes; order Propionibacteriales; family Nocardioidaceae; genus Aeromicrobium; species Aeromicrobium fastidiosum. Next base: position 3,266,820 of record NZ_JAGIOG010000001.1, read on the forward strand.
AGGCGTTGCTGAAGTGGAACAGCCGCATCGGCTTGAGCACCGAGAGCTCCTCGGTGTCCTGCGCGCGCGACTTGAGGTCGTAGGCCTCGATCAGGAACACGATGCCGAGCACGATCGCGACGGCCGGGTAGAACCAGCCCGTCGGCGTCAGCGGCCACAGCAGCAGCGACGTGCCGACCATGACCCACGTGTAGATGACGATCTGGCGGGCGACCTCGGCCGAGCCGACGACCGACGGCAGCATCGGGACGCTCGCCGCGGCGTAGTCCTCGCGGTAGCGCATCGCGAGCGACCAGAAGTGCGGAGGCGTCCAGAAGAACACCACGAGGAACAGCACGACGGGGGCCAACGCGAGCTCGTTCGTGACAGCCGTCCAGCCGATCATCGCCGGGAAGCAGCCAGCGGCCCCGCCCCACACGATGTTCTGCGTCGTGCGGCGCTTGAGGATCATCGTGTAGCCGATGACGTAGAAGACGTTGGCGACCAGCGCGAGGCCGGCCGAGAGCCAGTTGACCCAGACACCCAGCACGGCGGTCGACACGACGCCGAGCACGAGGCCGAAGATCAGCGCGTTGCGGGTCGGGATCTGGTGCCGAGCCAGCGGACGGCGCGACGTGCGGCGCATCAGCTGGTCGATGTCGGCGTCGACGACGCAGTTGAGGGCGTTGGCGCTGCCTGCTGACAGCGCGCCGCCCACGAACGTGGCGATGACCAGCCAGAACGGGGGCACGCCCTGCTGGGCGAGGAACATGACCGGGACGGTCGTGAGCAGGAGCAGCTCGATGATGCGCGGCTTCGTCAGCGCGACATACGACTTGACCACGTCGGTGAACGAAGGAGAAGTGGGTACGTCGGCATGGCTGGTGGTGTTCACATCCATGGCGGTCACGTGCAGCAGTCTAAGCGACGCGAGTAGGCTCGACACGACGGCCTTCACCACCCGTCATCATCGACTCTCGTACGACGATCAGGAGCCACCGCTGTGACGTCCGGAACCCCCTCCCTGGAGTGGACAGACCTCGACAAGAAGGCCGTGGACACCGTTCGTCTCCTGGCCGCCGATGCCGTGCAGAAGGTCGGCAACGGCCACCCCGGCACCGCCATCAGCCTGGCCCCCGTGGCCTACCTGCACTACCAGAAGCTGATGCGCCACGACCCGAGCGATCCGCACTGGGCGGGTCGCGACCGGTTCGTGCTCTCGTGCGGCCACTCGAGCCTCACGCAGTACATCCAGCTCTACCTCGCGGGCTACCCCATGACGCTCGACGACCTCAAGAGCCTGCGCACGTGGGGCAGCCAGACGCCCGGTCACCCCGAGTACAACCACACGCCCGGCGTCGAGGTCACCACCGGCCCGCTCGGCCAGGGCGTCGCCAACGCCGTCGGCTTCGCGATGGCCGCCCGCCGCGAGCGCGGCCTGCTCGACCCGTCGGCCGCCGCCGGCGAGAGCCCGTTCGACCACCACGTCTACGTCATCGCCTCCGACGGCGACCTCCAGGAAGGCGTCTCGGCCGAGGCGTCGTCGCTCGCCGGAACCCAGCAGCTCGGCAACCTCACGGTGCTGTGGGACGACAACCGCATCTCGATCGAGGACGACACCAACATCGCCTTCACCGAGGACGTCGCGGCGCGCTACGAGGCCTACGGCTGGCACGTCCAGACCGTCGACTGGACCAACGGCGGCACCGAGTACGTCGAGGACGTCCAGGCCCTCTGGGACGCCTACCAAGCCGCCGAGGCCGTCACGGACCGTCCGAGCTTCATCCAGCTGCGCACGATCATCGCCTGGCCCACCCCCAACGCCCAGGGCACGGGCGGCTCGCACGGCTCCGCGCTCGGCGACGACGAGATCCGCGCGACCAAGGAGCTACTCGGCTTCGACCCCGAGAAGACCTTCATCGTCGACGACGACGTCATCGCCCACACGCAGGCCGTCCGCGACCGCGCGGCCGCCGAGCGTGAGACCTGGCAGACGTCGTTCGACGCGTGGGCCTCGGCCCACCCCGACAACGCGGCTCTGCTCGAGCGGCTCAAGAACCGCGAGCTGCCCGCCGGCTGGGACGCCGACCTGCCCGTCTACGAGGCCGACGCCAAGGGCGTCGCGACCCGTGTGGCGTCGGGCGACTTCCTGTCGGCCGCCGTCGCCGGCCTGCCCGAGCTGTGGGGCGGCTCCGCCGACCTCGCGGGCTCCAACAACACGACACCCAAGGGCGAGCCGTCGTTCCTTCCGCCCGAGCGCTCCAGCGCGAAGTTCACGGGCGACTGGTACGGCCGGGTGCTGCACTTCGGCATCCGCGAGCACGCCATGGGCGCGATCATGAACGGCATCGTGCAGCACGGCCTCACGCGTCCGTACGGCGGCACGTTCCTCACGTTCAGCGACTACATGCGCGGGGCCGTGCGACTCGCGGCACTGCAGGAGCTGCCCGTCACCTACGTGTGGACGCACGACTCGATCGGCCTCGGCGAGGATGGACCCACGCACCAGCCGGTCGAGCACCTCGCCTCGCTGCGGGCCATCCCCGGCCTCGACGTCGTCCGACCGGCCGACGCCAACGAGACGATCGCCGCCTGGAAGACCATCATGGGGCTGACCGACCGGCCCGCCGCCCTGATCCTGAGCCGCCAGAACCTGCCGACGTTCCCGCGCGACGCCGACGGCTACGCGTCGGCAGAGCTGACGTCCAAGGGCGCCTACGTCCTCCTCGACACGGACGGCACGCCCGACGTCATCCTGTTCGGCACGGGCTCGGAGGTGCAGATCGCGGTCAAGGCTCGCGAGCTGCTGGCTGCCGAGGGTGTCCAGGCGCGCGTCGTCTCGATGCCGAGCCGTGAGTGGTTCGAGCAGCAGCACGCGTCGTACCGCGACGAGGTCATCCCGCCGTCGCTGCGCGCCCGCGTGTCGGTCGAGGCCGGCGTGGCCCTGGGCTGGCGCGACGTGGTCGGCGATGCCGGCCGGGTCGTCAGTCTCGAGCACTACGGCGCGTCGGCCGACTACCAGACGCTCTACGACAAGTTCGGCATCACCGCCGAGGCCGTCGCCGCCGCCGCCAAGGACTCCATCGCGGCTGCCGCGGGCGAGCCCGCCGCACCGTTCCACGCCCGGCCGTCAGGACCTGTCGGCCCGGGTGACAACGCGGACGCCCCGTCCCACTGACGCTGCGCCCGTCCACGCATGACCTCTCATACCAAGGAGCACTCATGAACGAACGTCTCAAGGCCCTGGCTGACGCCGGGGTGTCCATCTGGCTCGACGACCTGTCCCGCGAGCGCATCGAGACCGGCAACCTCGCCGAGCTCGTGTCCGACGGCGGCGTCGTCGGCGTCACGACCAATCCCTCGATCTTCGCCTCGGCGCTGGCCAAGGGCGAGAAGTACGAGCCCCAGGTCAAGGAGCTCAAGGCGTCCGGTGCGGACGTCGCCACGACGGTCTTCGAGCTCACGACGACCGACGTGCAGAACGGCTGCGACATCCTGAAGCCGGTCTACGACGCCAGCGGCGGCGCCGACGGTCGTGTGTCGATCGAGGTCGACCCCGATCTGGCCCGTGACACCGAAGGCACGATCAAGCTGGCCCACCGCCTGTGGGAGCGGGTCAGCCGTCCCAACCTGCTCATCAAGATCCCCGCGACGCTCGAGGGTCTCCCGGCGATCACCTCGGTCATCGCCGAGGGCATCAGCGTCAACGTGACGCTGATCTTCTCGCTCGAGCGCTACCGCGGCGTCATGGACGCCTACCTCGAGGGTCTCGAGCAGGCCGACGCCGCAGGTCGCGACCTGTCGACGATCCACTCGGTCGCGTCGTTCTTCGTCAGCCGCGTCGACACCGAGGTCGACAAGCGGCTCGGTGAGGGCCACCCGCTGCGCGGCACCGCCGCGCTGGCCAACGCCCGCCTCGCGTACGAGGCCTACGAGGACGTCTTCGGCTCCGACCGGTTCACGGCGCTCAAGGCCAAGGGAGCCAACGCGCAGCGTCCGCTCTGGGCTTCGACCGGCGTCAAGGACCCCAACCTGCCCGACACGCTCTACGTCACCGAGCTCGTCGTCGACAACACCGTCAACACGATGCCCGAGAAGACGCTGCAGGCCGTCGCCGACCACGGCGAGATCCTCGGCGACCGCGTCCACGGCACCTACGAGGAGTCGCGCGACGCCATCGCCGCGCTCGAGCGGGAGGGCATCTCGTACGACGAGGTCGTCAAGCTGCTCGAGGACGAGGGTCTCGAGAAGTTCGAGGCCTCCTGGAACGAGCTGCTCGAGACCGTCGCCGCCGAGCTCGACAAGGCCTGATCGGTGCCCGCACACCACGGCGTCGACGTCGCGCTCACCGTCCCGTCCACCGACGAGCTCGACGAGGCGCTGAACGGCGTCGTCGCCGACCGCGTCGCGTCGCGGATCGCCGCGCAGGACCCCACCCTGTGGGGGCCTGACGCGGAGTCCGAGGCGAGCATCCGGCTCAGCTGGACCCAGCTCGCGGAGTCGTCCCGCCCGCTGGTCGCCGAGATCGAGGCCCTGCGCGCCGAGCTCCACGACCAGGGCATCGACCACGTCGTGCTGTGCGGCATGGGCGGATCGTCCCTGGCCCCCGAGGTCATCTGCCACACCGCGGGCGTCGACCTGACGGTGCTCGACTCCTCGCAGCCCGACATGGTGCGCTCCGCCCTGGCCGACCGGCTCGACCGCACGGTCGTCGTCGTGTCGAGCAAGTCGGGCGGCACCGTCGAGACCGACAGCCAGCGCCGCGCCTACGAGCAGGCCTTCACCGAGGCCGGCATCGACCCGGTGCAGCGCATCGTGGTCGTCACCGACCCCGGCTCGCCGCTCGACGAGCAGGCCAGCGAGGCCGGCTACCGCGTGTTCCGTGCCGATCCGCACGTCGGCGGCCGCTACTCGGCGCTCACGGCGTTCGGGCTCGTCCCGAGCGGTCTCGCCGGCGCCGACATCGGCGAGCTGCTCGACAGCGCCGAGCAGGCCCAGGCCGCGCTCTTCGCCGACGACGTCGACAACCCGGCGCTGCGGCTCGGCGTGCTGCTGGGCGTCGCCAACCGGCACGGCGTCGACAAGCTCGTGCTGGCCGACCGTTCGGGTCACGGCATCGGCGACTGGATCGAGCAGCTCGTCGCGGAGTCGACGGGCAAGCAGGGCCGGGGCATCCTCCCGGTCGTCGTGCCCGACGAGGACGCGCCCAACTTCGTGCCGTCCACGACCGACTCGATCATCACGGTCATCGGCCAGAGCCAGGTCGGCGTCATCGAGCGCACGGCTCGTCTCGCCGGCAACCTGGCCCATGCGACTCTCGCCGCGACGCTGGGCGACAACCCGCCGGTCGACGACAGTGCCGTGCCCACGGCCCTGTCGGGCTACGCCGCCGTCGTCGACGGCCCCCTCGGCGCGCAGATGCTGCTGTGGGAGGTCGCCGTCGCAGTCGCCGGACGCCTGATCGGCATCGACCCCTTCGACCAGCCCGATGTCGAGAGCGCCAAGAAGGCCGCTCGCGAGCTGCTCGACGGTGCCGGCGACGTGCCGACGCCTGACTTCAGCGAGGACGGCATCGACGTCTACGGTGCCGGCTCCTCGCTGGCCGACGCCCTCGACCGGCTGCTCGACCAGATCGACGTCGAGCGCGGCTACCTGGCCGTGCAGGTCTACCTCGACCGCATCGCCCACGCCGACTTCGCCGAGGTGCGCGAGACGCTGGCCGAGCAGCTGACACGGCCCGTGACCTTCGGGTGGGGCCCGCGCTTCCTGCACTCCACGGGGCAGTTCCACAAGGGCGGCACCCCCACGGGGGTGTTCCTGCAGATCACCGGCACGCCTCACGACGACCTGGCGATCTCGGGCCGCGATTTCACATTCGGCTCGTTCATCGACTCCCAGGCCGCGGGCGACGCCGCCGTGCTGCGCGACCACGGTCGTCCGGTGCTGCGCCTGCACCTCACCGACGTCGAGGCAGGACTGGCCCGCATCCGCGAGCTGCTCGCATGACCGAACAGCTCACCAACCCGCTCAGGGATCCCCGCGACCGCCGCCTCCCCCGCATCGCGGGCCCCTGCAGCCTGATCATGTTCGGCGTCACGGGCGACCTGGCCAAGAAGAAGCTCATCCCCGCGGTCTACGACCTCGCCAACCGGGGGCTGCTGCCGCCCGGTTTCGCGCTGGTCGGCTTCGCCCGCCAGGACTTCGGCACCGAGTCGTTCGCCAAGGTCATCAAGCAGGCCGCCAAGGACGGTGCCCGCACCCCGTGGAGCGAGACCGTCTGGAAGCAGCTCGCGGCGGGCATCCGGTTCGTCCCGGGCGAGTTCGACGACGACGCGGCCTGGGAGCGGCTCGCCGACACGATGGCCGAGCTCGACGAGCAGCAGGGCACCGGCGGCAACCACGCGTTCTACCTGTCGATCCCGCCGGGACTGTTCCCCGTCGTCGTCTCGCAGATCAAGAAGCACGGCCTCGCCGAGTCGTCGCAGGGCTGGCGACGCGTCGTCATCGAGAAGCCCTTCGGGCACGATCTCGCCTCGGCCGAGGAGCTCAACCGCATCGTCGCCGACGTCTTCGCGAGCGAGTCGGTGTTCCGCATCGACCACTACCTCGGCAAGGAGACCGTCCAGAACATCCTGGCATTCCGCTTCGCCAACGGGATGTTCGAGCCGATCTGGAACAACCACTACGTCGACCACGTGCAGATCACGATGGCCGAGGACATCGGGATCGGCTCGCGGGCGGGCTACTACGACGGCATCGGCGCGGCACGCGACGTCATCCAGAACCACCTGCTGCAGCTCATGGCCCTCATCGCGATGGAGGAGCCCGTCTCGTTCAACGCGTCGTCGCTGCGGCTCGAGAAGCAGAAGATACTGGCCAACGCCCGGCCCCCGGCCCGCATGGACCTGCACACCGCCCAGGCGCAGTACCTGGCCGGCTGGGCGGGCGGCGAGAAGGTGCGCGGCTACCTGGAGGAGGACGGCGTCCCCGACGGCTCACGGGCCGAGACGTACGCCGCGATCCGTGTCGACGTCTCGACCCGCCGCTGGGCGGGCGTGCCGTTCTACCTGCGCACCGGCAAGCGGCTCGGCCGCCGAGTCACCGAGGTCGCGGTCATCTTCAAGCGCGCCCCCCACCAGCCGTTCAGCAAGAACGACATCGAGGAGCTCGGCCAGAACGCGCTGGTCATGCGCATCCAGCCCGACGAGGGCGTGACGCTGCGCTTCGGCGCCAAGGTGCCCGGCACGACGATGGAGATCCGCGACGTCAACATGGACTTCGCCTACGGCGGTGCGTTCGTCGAGAGCAGTCCCGAGGCGTACGAGCGGCTCATCCTCGACGTCCTGCTGGGCGACCCGCCGCTGTTCCCGCAGCACGAGGAGGTCGAGCTGGCCTGGAAGATCCTCGATCCGGTCATCGACCACTGGAAGTCGTGCACGACCATCGACAGCTACCCGTCCGGCACGTGGGGTCCTGCCTCGGCTGACGAGATGATGGCCCGCGACGGCCGTACCTGGAGGCGTCCGTAGCCATGGAGATCGCACTCGAGAAGACCAACTCGGCCCGCATCGCGCGGGCCCTGGTCAAGGCACGCTCCGCGGCCGGCAGCCCGGCGATGGACATGGTTCTGACGCTGCTGGTGGTCACCGACGACGAGAACGTCAGCGAGGCCCTGCGCACCGCCACGACCCTGTCGCGCGAGCACCCCTCGCGCGTCATCGGCGTCATCCTCGGCGACGGACGCGGCGCTGCCCAGCTCAACGCCAAGGTGAGGGTCGGCGAGAACTCGTCGGGCGAGTCGATCCTGCTGCGCATCTCCGGCGAGCTGACCCGCCACGCCGAGTCGGTCGTCCTGCCACTGCTGCTGCCCGACTCCCCCGTCGTCGTCTGGTGGCCGGGCAAGCCGCCCGCCGATCCGTCCGAGGACGCGATCGGCCAGCTCGCCCGGCGCCGACTCACCGATGCCGAGGCGACGTCATCGCCCGTGCGCTCGCTCAAGGCCGTCGCCCGGTCGTACTCCCCCGGCGACACCGACCTGTCGTGGACCCGTCTCACGCCCTGGCGGGCGCTGCTCGCCGCCGCGCTCGACCAGTCGCCGGGCACCGTCACCGGTGGCACGGTGGTCGCGGGATCGGGCAATCCCGCCGCGACCCTGCTGGTCGCGTGGCTCGAGAGCCGTCTCGGCATCGACGTCACGACGCGCCGCAGCGACTCCGAGCAGATCGCCTCGGTCGTGCTCAACACGTCGGCGGGCGATGTGGTGATCGAGCGCATCGACGCGACGTCGTGCCACTTCAGCGTGCCGGGCTCCTCGCCGCGCGAGGTGCCGCTGGGTGCGCGGACGCTGGCCGAGCTGCTGGCCGAGGACCTGCGCCGGCTCGACGCCGACGACATCTACGCGGAGACCATCGCGCACATGCTGAAGGGCACCTCATGAGCACCGTCCTGACCTCGCCCGACGCCGAGACCCTCGCCGCGGTGATCGCGCAGCGGATGGTCGACCTCCTGGCCGACGTGCAGCGTGCCGGCCGCACACCGTCGGTCGTGCTGACCGGCGGCACGATCGCCATCGCGGCCTACCGTCACGTAGAAGGTGACACGGTCGACTGGACCGATGTCGACTTCTACTGGGGCGACGAGCGCTTCGTGCCCGCCGGGCACGCCGACCGCAACGACCAGCAGGCCCGCGACGCCTTCTTGACCCGGCTCGGCGTCCCGGCGCACCGCCAGCACGCCATGCCGGCGTCCGACGAGGGGTTCCCGAGCATCGGTGCGGCTGCTGACGCCCACGCGGAGGTCCTGCCCGAGGCCCCGTTCGACCTGGTCCTGCACGGGATGGGCCCCGACGGCCACATCGCCTCGCTGTTCCCGGGGTTCCCCCAGCTGCACGAGACCGAGCGCCGCGTCGTCGATGTCACCGACTCCCCCAAGCCGCCGCCGCAGCGCCTCTCCCTGACGCTGCCCGTGCTCAACAACGCCCGCAGCGTGTGGCTCGTCGTCGCCGGCGAGGGCAAGGCCGACGCCGTGGCGCGTGCGCTCGGCGACGGAACCGTCGACGACACGCCGGCCTCCGGCGCGCACGGCACTGCCGAGACGGTGTGGCTGATCGACGCGGCAGCGGCCTCCGGCCTGTCCGTGTGACCTCCGAGCTCGTCACGTTCGCCGGGCGAGCCGGCACGATCGCCGGTGAGCGATGGCACACGTCCAGCTCGCGAGGCACGCTGCTGCTCCTGCACGGCGGCGCACAGACCCGCCACTCGTGGAGCCGCAGCGGGGTGCGCTTCTCCGACGGCGGATGGACGACGATCGCGCTCGACGCTCGTGGCCACGGTGACAGCCAGTGGGACCCCGCCGGCGACTACGGCATGAGCGCGCTCGTCGACGACCTCGTCGGGGTCGTCGACCAGCTCGGTGAGTCACCCGTGCTGGTCGGTGCGTCGATGGGCGGCATGACGGCGCTCGTCGCCGAGGGTGAGCACGCTCCCCTGGCACGTGCGCTCGTGCTGGTCGACATCGCGACGCGCGCCGAGCCGGCCGGGGTGGCCCGCATCTTCGAGTTCATGCGGTCGGCGCCCGACGGATTCGCATCCCTCGAGGACGTCGCCGACGCCATCTCTGCCTACAACCCGCACCGCGAACGCCCCAAGAGCCTCGACGGTCTGCGCAAGAACGTGCGGCAGGGCGCGGACGGTCGGTGGCGGTGGCACTGGGACCCCGCCTTCCTGCGGGTGCCGGACGAGCCGCGGCGCGAGGCCCACGAAGCCCGGCTGGACGACGCGGCCCAGGGGGTCACCGTCCCGACGATGCTCGTGCGCGGCAAGGACTCCGACGTCGTGTCACCCGAGGGCGCAGAACATCTGCAGCGGCTCATCCCCCACGCCGTGGTGCGTGAGGCACGGGCCGGCCACATGGTCGCCGGTGACGACAACGACGTGTTCGTCAGCCAGGTCGTCGACTTCCTCGACGACACCCTGCCCTGACGTCAGAAGATGACTTCGCCGGACTTGCGCTTGGCGCGCAGGCCCTCGACGGCTTCCTTGAGGATCTCGTCGGCCTCGGTCTCGGAGCGACGCTCCTTGACGTAGGCGAGATGCGTCTTGTACGGCTCGATCTTCTTGGCCGTCGGACGGTTGTCGGAGTCGACGCTCGCCGGCATGCCGCACCGCGGGCAGTCCCACGACTCCGGCACCTCGGCCTCGATCGCGAACTGCAGCTCGGTCGTGTGGTTGTTGATGCAGAAGAACGTGACGAACTGGCGGGGGGCCGCCTCGCCGCGTTCTGCCTCACCCATGGGACCGGAGCCGATACGGCTGCCCCGGATAGCACCTGCTGCCACTAGTTACTCACCTTCAGGAGCAGGCCGAGTGCGATGATGCACACGACCCAGACGACTGCGATACCGACCGTGATCCGGTCGAGGTTGCGCTCTGCGACGGAGGAACCGCCGAGCGAGCTGGACACGCCACCACCGAACATGTCCGAGAGACCGCCCCCGCGTCCCTTGTGCATGAGGACCAGCACGATCATCAGCACGCTGCTGATCGTGAGGATGATGGAGAAAGTCAGAATCACTACGGGCCTTCGTTCGTGGTCGGTGCGGGGCAGGTGTGCCGAGCGACGACCGTCACCGGGTGGATGTCAGCTGCCGGACAGGTCTGGCATGGCGTAGAACCGGGCGATGCCGGCGAACTCCTCCGGTTGGAGGCTTGCTCCGCCGACCAGGGCGCCGTCGACGTCCGACTTCGCCATGATGGCGGCGATGTTCGCCGCTTTGACCGATCCGCCGTAAAGGATACGCAATGCCGCCGCGGCCTCGGGCGACCAGGTCTGCCCGACCCGCTCGCGGATCGCGGCGCAGACCTCCTGGGCGTCCTCGGGAGTCGCGACCTCGCCGGTGCCGATGGCCCAGACGGGCTCGTACGCGATGACGACGTCGGCGAGCTGCTCGGACGTCAGGCCCGCAAGTGAGCCGTCGACCTGGGCCAGCGTGTGAGCCACGTGCTCGCCCGCCTGCCGTACCTCGAGGCCCTCGCCCACGCACACGATGGGGCTGATGCCCGCGGCGAGTGCCTTGGTGGCTTTGACGTTGACCACCGCATCGCTCTCACCGTGGTGCTCGCGACGCTCGGAGTGGCCGACGACGACGTACGAGCAGCCCAGCTTGGCCAGCATGGCCGCCGAGATCTCGCCCGTGAAGGCACCGCCGTCGTGCTCCGACACGTCCTGCGCGCCGTAGCCGATGGCCAGGTGGTCGCCGTCGACCAGCGTCTGCACGCTGCGGATGTCGGTGAACGGCGGGATGACCACGACCTCGGCCTTGTCGAAGTCGTGCTTCTTGTCCTGCAGCGTCCAGGCGAGCTTCTGCACCAGGACGACTGCCTCCTGGTGGTTGAGGTTGGACTTCCAGTTGCCGGCCATCAGTGGCTTGCGGGACATGGGTCAGTTGCCTTCCAGGATGGACAGACCCGGGAGCGTCTTGCCCTCGAGGTACTCCAGCGACGCGCCGCCGCCGGTCGAGATGTGGCCGAACTGGTCGTCGGAGAAGCCGAGCTGGCGGACGGCCGCGGCGGAGTCTCCCCCGCCGACGACCGAGAGGCCGTCGACCTCGGTGAGCGCCTGCGCGACCGACCGGGTGCCCTCGGCGAAGCTCGCCATCTCGAACACGCCCATGGGGCCGTTCCAGAACACCGTCTTGGAGCCGCGGATGATCTCGGCGAACGCCGCCGCCGAGTCGGAGCCGATGTCGAGCCCGAGCTGGTCGGACGGGATCGCGTCGGCCGCGACGACCTGCGCATCGGCGTCGGCGAACGCCGGTGCCACGACGATGTCGGTCGGCAGCACGAGGCGGACGCCCTGTGCCTCAGCCTGCTGGATGTAGCCGCGGGCGATGTCGAGCTGATCGTCCTCGAGCAGCGACTTGCCGACCTCGTGGCCCTGGGCCTTGAGGAACGTGAAGACCATCCCGCCGCCGATCAGCAGGTTGTCGGCCTTGGCCAGCAGGTTGTCGATGACACCCAGCTTGTCGGAGACCTTCGATCCGCCCAGCACGACGGTGTACGGGCGCTCGGGGCTCTCGGTCAGGCGCTTGAGCACCGTGACCTCGGCCTCGACCAGCTCGCCGACCGCGGCTGGCAACCGGGTCGCGACGTCGTAGACGCTGGCCTGCTTGCGGTGCACGACGCCGAACCCGTCCGAGACGAACACATCGGCCAGGGCCGCGAGCTCGTCGGCGAACGCGCCGCGCACGGCGTCGTCCTTGCTGGTCTCGCCCTCGTTGAACCGGACGTTCTCGAGCACCGCGACCTGACCGTCCTGCAGGGCAGCGCTGATGCGGTGCGCCTGCGGGCCGACCGTGTCGCCCGCGAACAGCACGGGCGTGCCGAGCAGCTCGGCGAGCCGCTCGGCGACCGGCTCGAGCGAGTAGTCGGGGTTGGGGACGCCATCGGGACGGCCGAGGTGCGCCGTCACGAGCACACGGGCACCCGCGTCGGCGAGCCGCTTGATGGTCGGCACGCTGGCGCGTACGCGTCCGTCGTCCGCGATCGTCTTGCCGTCGAGCGGCACGTTGAGATCGCTGCGGACGAGGACGCGCTTGCCGCGCAGGTCGCCGAGGTCCGAGACCGTGAGCACGCGCTTAGAGCGTCGAGCCGACGTGGACGACGAGGTCGGCGAGGCGGTTGGAGTAGCCCCACTCGTTGTCGTACCAGCCGACGACCTTGACCTGGTCGCCGATGACCTTGGTCAGGCCCGAGTCGAAGATGCACGACGACGGGTCGGTGACGATGTCGGCCGAGACGATCTCGTCCTCGGTGTAGACCAGGAAGCCCTTCATGGCACCCTCGGCGGCGGCCTTGACGATTGCGTTGACCTCCTCGACCGTGGTCTCGCGCGAGGCGGTGAACGTCAGGTCGGTGGCCGAGCCGGTCGGCACGGGCACGCGCAGCGCGTAGCCATCGAGCTTGCCCTTGAGCTCGGGCAGCACGAGGCTGACGGCCTTGGCGGCACCCGTCGACGTGGGGATGATGCTCAGGTTGGCGGCGCGGGCGCGACGCAGGTCGCTGTGCGGCGCGTCCTGCAGGTTCTGGTCCTGCGTGTACGCGTGGATCGTCGTCATCAGGCCCTTCTCGATGCCGAGGCCGTCGTTGAGCGCCTTGGCCATCGGTGCGAGGCAGTTGGTCGTGCACGACGCGTTGGAGATGACGGTGTGCGCGGCCGGGTCGTAGAGCTCGTGGTTGACGCCCATCACGACCGTGATGTCCTCGTTCTTGGCGGGCGCGGAGATGATGACCTTCTTGGCACCGCCGTCGACGTGGGCCTTGGCCTTGGTCGCGTCGGTGAAGAAGCCGGTCGACTCGATGACGATGTCGACACCGACGCTGGCCCAGTCGAGCTTGGCGGGGTCGCGCTCGGCGAAGGCGGCGATCTTCTGGTCGCCGACGTAGATGTTGGCGTCGTCGTACGTGACGTCGGCGTCGAGGCGGCCCAGGATCGAGTCGTACTTGAGCAGGTGGGCGAGCGTCTTGTTGTCGGTCAGGTCGTTGACGGCGACGATCTCGATGTCAGCGCCGGCGGCACGCGCCGCGCGGAAGAAGTTGCGGCCGATGCGGCCAAATCCATTGATGCCTACGCGTACGGTCACGGCTAACAACACTCCTGCGGGATCGGGTGGGTAACGGCCCCACCCTACCGAGGTCGAACACGTACCGGCGAGTCACCTCGCCCACCGGACGGTGACGGCTCGAAGGATCAGTCGTCGACGAGGGCGTCGTCACCGAGGCTGGACTCGGTGTCGGGGATGCCGAGGTCCTCGGCGCGCTTGTCGGCCATGGCCAGCAGGCGCCGGATGCGGCCCGCGATGGCGTCCTTGGTGAGGGCGGGCTCGTGCAGCTGGCCGAGCTCCTCGAGGCTGGCCTGGCGGTGCTCGACGCGCAGCGTGCCGGCCATCTTGAGGTGGTCGGGCACCTCGTCGCCGAGGATCTCGAGCGCTCGCTGCGCGCGGGCCCCGGCTGCGACGGCGGCACGGGCCGAGCGGCGCAGGTTGGCGTCGTCGAAGTTGGCCAGGCGGTTGGCTGTCGCCCGCACCTCGCGGCGCATGCGGCGCTCCTCCCACGCGAGCAGCGACTCGTGTGCGCCGAGACGGGTCAGGAGCGCGCCGATGGCCTCGCCGTCGCGGATGACGACGCGGTCGATGCCACGCACCTCGCGGGCCTTGGCGCTGATGCCGACCCGGCGAGCCGCGCCGACCAGGGCCAGCGCGGCCTCGGGGCTCGGGCAGCTGACCTCGAGGGCCGACGAGCGTCCGGGCTCGGTGAGCGAGCCGTGCGCCAGGAACGACCCGCGCCAGGCGGCGACGGCATCGCACGACGAGCCCGACACGACCTGCGGCGGAAGCCCCCGGATGGGGCGACCGCTGCCGTCGATCAGGCCGGTCTGGCGAGCCAGCGCCTCACCGTCCTTGGAGACGCGGACGACGTAGTGGGTGTCCTTGCGGATGCCGGCGTTCTGCATCACGACGATCTCGCTGTCGTGGCCGTAGATCTCGGCGATGTCCTTGCGGAGGCGACGGGCGGCGGCCCCGGTGTCGAGCTCGGCCTCGACGACGATGCGTCCGGACACGATGTGCAGGCCCCCGGAGAAGCGCAGGATCGACGACACCTCGGCCTTGCGGCAGCACGACTTCGTGATGGTGGTGCTGGACAGCTCTGCCTTGACCTGGGCCGTCATCGCCATGCAGAAGATCCCCTACCGAGTCGTCGTCGCGCCGGCGTGTCGCGGAGCGACGACACCGAACAGAACGTGGACACACTACGCCTGTCTCATGACGTGGCCGAACGCGGCCGCGAGACGCGCGGGGTCGTGCTGGTCGGACGCGGGCCCCTGCGACAGGTCGGACACGTAGAGCCGCGCACCCAGGCTCTGCGCGGTCGACTCGAGGGTGCCGCGGGCGTCGACGAGGCTCGTGTCGGCGATGACCGCGTCGAGGCGCAGCTCGGGCGCGTGGGCGGCCAGCACCTCGAGGTGGTCGGTGGGGCTGAGTCCCTCGGTCTCGCCGGTCTGCTCGGCCAGGTTGAGCACCAGCGCACGCTTGGCCGGCGTCGAGATCAGGACGTCGCGCAGCCCCGGCACGAGCAGCGTCGGCATGACGCTCGTGAACCACGACCCGGGCCCAACCACGACCCAGTCGGCGTCCTCGACGGCCCGGACGGCCTCGGGGCACGCCGGCGGGTCGCTGGGGTCGAGGCGCACGCTGATGACCTGCCCGTCGGTCGAGGCGACCTCGACCTGCCCGCGGACGACCGTCAGGCGGTCGGGCGCCGAGCGCAGGTGCACGTCTGCCTCGATGTCGAGCGGGACGGCCGCCATCGGCAGGACCCTGCCCTGGGCGCCCAGCAGGTCACCCACCAGGTCGAGGCCGGCGACCTCGTCGCCGAACTGATCCCAGATCGCCGCGATCAGCAGGTTGCCGACGGCGTGCCCGTCGAGGGGGCCGCCGCTGGAGAACCGGTGCTGCAGGATGCTCGCCCATGTGCGTCCCCACTCGTCGTCTCCGCACAGCGCGGCCAGCGCCATGCGCAGGTCGCCCGGCGGCAACCCGCCCAGCTCCTGACGCAGCCGTCCGGACGACCCGCCGTTGTCGGCGACCGTCACGACTCCCGTGAGCTCGGTGGTGAGCCGGCGCAACGCCGACAGGCTCGCCGCGAGACCGTGCCCGCCGCCGAGCGAGACGACCTTCAGGTCTCCGTCGAACCGCTCGGGCCGCTCGGGCCGGGTCGGACGCGTGATCACTCCCGCCCCAGGTCTCGGTGGACCACGAGGGTGCGGACCCCCCTGGCGCGCAGGCGTTCGGCGAAGGCCTCCGACATCGCGACGCTGCGGTGGCGACCGCCGGTGCAGCCGATCGCGATCGTCAGGAAGTGCTTGTCCTCGTTGAGGTAGCCACCTGTCAGCAGGGCCACGAGCTTCTCGTACTGCTCGAGGAACTCCTCGGCGCGCGGCTGCCCGAGCACGTAGTCGCTGACCGGCTGGTCGAGGCCGCTGAGCGGGCGCAGGCCGTCGACCCAGAACGGGTTGGGCAGGAACCGCAGGTCGGCCACCATGTCGGCGTCGATCGGGATGCCGTACTTGAAGCCGAACGACATGACGGACGCCCGCAGGCCGGAGTCGGCGTCCTCGAACGCCGCGTGCACCCGCTGGCCGAGCTGGTGGACGTTGAGGTTGGTGGTGTCGACGACGATGTCGGCCCGGCCCCGGATGCGCCGCAGCAGCTGGCGCTCGCGCACGAAGCCGTCCATCAGGCGTCCCTCGTGGCTGAGCGGGTGCGGACGACGGGCGGCCTCCTGGCGACGCACCAGCACCTCGTCGGACGCCTCGAGGTAGAGGATGCGCGACGTGACGCCGAGGTCTCGCAGCGACTCCAGCGCCTCGACCAGGCCGCCGAAGAACTCGCGCGACCTGGCGTCGACGACGATCGCGAGCTTGTCGATGTCGTCGGATGCCCCGACGGTCTCGACGGCGCCGACGATCAGCTCGGGCGGGATGTTGTCGATGACGTAGTAGCCGAGCTTCTCGAGCACCTTCGCGGCCGAGCCGCGGCCGGCACCCGTCATGCCCGTCACGAGCACGAACTGGCTGAGCTGGGTCACTTAGTCCTCCATGATCTCGCCGGTCGCGGTGTTGACCGCGGGTGCGGCCTCACCGGCGGCGAGCGCCTGCACGATGGATTGTGCCGTAGCCGCGCCGATGCCGGGCACGGTGGCAATCTCCTCGGCTGTCGCGGCCCGCAGCTTCTTGACCGATCCGAAGGTCTTGAGCAGCGCCTTGCGCCGGGTGGGGCCGAGGCCCGCGACGGGGTCGAGCACGCTCTCGATCATGGTCTTGCTGCGACGTCCGCGGTGGTGGCCGATCGCGAAGCGGTGCGCCTCGTCGCGCAGCCGCTGCAGCAGGTAGAGGCCCTCGCTGGTGCGCGGCAGGATGACGGGGTCGTCGTCATCGGGCAGCCAGACCTCCTCGAGGCGCTTGGCCAGGCCCACGAGGGCGACGTCGGCGATGCCGAGGGCCTGCATCGCGGCGTGGGCGGCGGCGACCTGCGGCGGTCCACCGTCGACCACGACGAGCGCCGGCGTGTAGGCGAAGCGCTTGGGCTTGCCGGTCTCGGGGTCGATGCCCCGTCCGTCGTCGCCCGAGCCGTCGCCGAGCTCTTCGCGGGACTTCAGCAGGGCCGTGAACCGCCGGGTGATGACCTCGTGCATCGCGGCGACGTCGCTCTGCCCCTCGTTGCGGATCGTGAACCGGCGGTACTCGGACTTGCGGGGCAAGCCGTCCTCGAACACGACCATCGACGCGACGGTCTCGGTGGCACCCAGGTTGGAGATGTCATAGCACTCGATGCGCAGCGGGGCCGTCTCGAGATCGAGAGCCGCCTGGATCTCCTCGAGCGCGAGGCTGCGGGCCGTGAGGTCGGAGCTGCGCTTCATCTTGTGACGCATCAGCGACTGCTTGGCGTTCTGCTCGACGGTCTGCATCAGCGCCCGCTTGTCGCCGCGCTGCGGGACGCGGATCGTGACCGGACCCCCGCGGCGCTCGCTGAGCAGCTCGGTGACGGTCGCGGCGTCGGCGGGCATCGTGGGCACGAGCACCTCGCGCGGGACGGCCGAGGCATTGGCGTCCTGGTAGAGGGTCATGAGCGCTCGCTGCACGAGCTCGGGGAACTCGGCCTCGTCGGCCTTCTCGGCGACCCAGCCGCGTTGACCTCGGATGCGTCCGCCGCGCACCGAGAAGATCTGCACGGCGATCTCGAGGGGGTCGTCGACGAAGCCCAGCACATCGGCGTCGGTGCCGTCGCCCAGCACGACGGTCTGCTTCTCGAGCACCCGCTGCAGGGCACCGAGGTCGTCGCGCAGCTTGGCAGCGAGCTCGTACTCCTCGCGCTCCGACGCCTCGAGCATCTTGGCCTCGATGCGCTTGGTGAACCCGGCCGTCTGGCCACCCATGAACGCCAGGAAGTCGTTGACGATCGCGCGGTGCTGGTCGGGGCTGACCCGGCCGACGCACGGTGCCGCGCACTTCCCGATGTCGCCGAGCAGGCACGGACGTCCGATCGCCGCGGAGCGACGGAACACGCCGGCCGAGCACGAGCGCATCGGAAAGACCCGCAGCAGGGTGTCGACGGTGTCGCGGATGGCCCACGCGTGGCCGTAGGGGCCGAAGTAGCGGACGCCCTTGCGCTGCGCCCCGCGCATCACGGTGACCCGGGGGAACTCCTCGCCGACCGTGACCGCGAGCCACGGGTACGACTTGTCGTCGCGGTACTTGACGTTGAACCTCGGGTCGAACTCCTTGATCCAGGAGTACTCGAGCGCCAGGGCCTCGACCTCGGTGCCGACGACCGTCCACTCGACCGAGCTGGCGGTCGTCACCATCTGCTGCGTGCGGGGGTGCAGATTGGAGATGTCCTGGAAGTACGAGCTCAGGCGCGGCCGCAGCGACTTGGCCTTGCCGACGTAGACGACGCGCCGCTCGGCGTCGCGGAACCGGTAGACGCCGGGATCGGTCGGGATCTCCCCCGGTGCCGGTCGGTAGGTCGCTGGATCTGCCACCGAAGCAGCCTACGAGCCCGCGAGAGCGGAGGCCGCCAACATGGGCTTGAGGAACGATCCGGTGTAGCTCGCCTCGACCTCGGCGACCTGCTCAGGGGTGCCCTCGGCCACCAGCGTGCCGCCGCCGCTGCCGCCCTCGGGACCCATGTCGATGACCCAGTCGGCGGTCTTGATGACGTCGAGGTTGTGCTCGATGACGATGACCGAGTTGCCGGTGTCGACGATGCGCTGCAGCACGAGCAGCAGCTTGCGGATGTCCTCGAAGTGCAGGCCCGTCGTGGGCTCGTCGAGCACGTAGACCGTGCGTCCGGTCGACCGCTTCTGCAGCTCGGCCGAGAGCTTGACGCGCTGCGACTCACCACCCGACAGGGTCGTGGCGGGCTGCCCCAGGCGGACGTAGCCGAGACCCACCTCGACGAGCGTCCGCAGGTGACGCGCGATGACCGGGATGGCCTCGAAGAACTCGACGGCCTCCTCGATCGGCATGTCGAGGACGTCGGCGATCGACTTGCCCTTGTAGTGCACCTCGAGCGTCTCGCGGTTGTAGCGCGCGCCGTGGCAGACCTCGCACGGCACGTAGACGTCGGGCAAGAAGTTCATCTCGATCTTGATCGTGCCGTCGCCGGAGCACGCCTCGCAGCGTCCGCCCTTGACGTTGAACGAGAAGCGTCCTTGCAGGTAGCCCCGCATCTTGGCCTCGGGCGTCTGCGCGAACAGCTTGCGGACGTGGTCGAAGACGCCGGTGTAGGTCGCCGGGTTGGAGCGCGGTGTGCGCCCGATCGGCGACTGGTCGACGTGGATGACCTTGTCGACCTCGTCGAGGCCCGTGATGGTGCGGTGACGTCCGGGGATCGTGCGCGCACCGTAGATCGACCGGGCCAGCTGCGTGTAGAGGATGTCGTTGACCAGGCTCGACTTGCCCGATCCGGACACGCCCGTGACGGCGACGAACATGCCGAGCGGGAAGCCGACGTCGATGTTCTGGAGGTTGTTCTCCTTGGCTCCGAGCACCTTGAGCTCGCGGCCCTTGACCTTCTTGCGGCGCTTGTCGGGGACGGGGATCGACTTGCGGCCCGACAGGTACTGCCCCGTGAGCGAGTGCTCGCTCTCGTAGAGCTCCTTGACCGGACCGGAGACGATGACCTGTCCGCCGTGCTCGCCGGCACCGGGGCCGATGTCGACGGCCCAGTCGGCGGCGCGGATCGTGTCCTCGTCGTGCTCGACGACGATCAGCGTGTTGCCGAGGTCACGCAGGCGCACGAGCGTCTCGATGAGCCGCTGGTTGTCACGCTGGTGCAGGCCGATCGAGGGCTCGTCGAGGACGTAGAGGACGCCGACCAGACCCGCGCCGATCTGCGTCGCGAGGCGGATGCGCTGGGCCTCGCCGCCCGACAGGGAGCCGGCGGCGCGGTCGAGCGCCAGGTAGTGCAGGCCGACGTCGAGCAGGAAGCGGAGGCGCTCGTTGATCTCCTTGAGCACCCGCTCGCCGATCTGGCGCTCACGGTCGCTCATCTCGAGCGTCGCGAGGTAGTCGCTGGCCTCGCGGATCGACATGGCCGACACCTCGGCGATGTTCTTGGGGCCGTGCTCGACGGAGTTGAGGGTCACCGCGAGGATGACCGGTCGCAGCCTCGTGCCGTTGCACACCCGGCACGGGACCTCGCGCATGAAGCCCTCGAGCCGCTCCTTGCTGGTCTCGGACTCGGTCTCGGCGTGACGCCGCTCGATGTAGGTGATCGCGCCCTCGAACTCGGTGTAGTACGAGCGGACGCGGCCGTAGCGGTTCTTGTAGCGGACGTGCACCTGGGTGGGGTGCCCGTGCAGGATCGCGTCCTGCACCTCGGAGGACAGATCGCCCCACGGGGTGTCGGCGCTGAAGCCGAGCTCGTCGGCGAGTGCCCCGACCAGGCGCGAGTAGTAGTCGGCCACGTGGGCCGACGCCCACGGGACGACGGCGCCGTCGTTGAGCGACTTGGCGTCGTCGGGGACGACGAGCTCGGCGTCGACCTCCATGCGCGTGCCGAGGCCGTGGCACTCGGGGCACGCGCCGAACGGGGCGTTGAACGAGAACGACCGCGGCTCGAGCTCGTCGACCTCGAGCGGGTGGTCGTTGGGGCACGCGAGCTTCTCGGAGAATCGTCGCGTGCGGTTCTCGTCCTTCTCGTCGAGGTCGACGTAGTCGATGATGACCAGGCCGTCGGCGAGGTTGAGCGCGGTCTCGATCGACTCGGTGAGGCGCTGCTGCGAGCTGGCCTTGACCTGCAGGCGGTCGACGACGACGTCGATCGTGTGCTTCTTCTGCTTGGCCAGCTTGGGCGGCTCGTCGGACAGCATGTGCACCTCGCCGTCGACGACCGTACGGCTGAAGCCCTGCGTCTGCAGCTGGCGGAACAGCTCGAGGTACTCGCCCTTGCGGCCGCGGATGACCGGGGCGAGCACCTGGAACCGGGTGCCCTCGTCGCCGGTCATGATGCGGTCGACGATCTGCTGCGGCGTCTGGCGCGCGATGGGCTCGCCGCACGTGGGGCAGTGCGCGCGTCCGGCGCGGGCGTAGAGCAGGCGCAGGTAGTCGTAGACCTCGGTGATCGTGCCGACGGTCGAGCGCGGGTTGCGGCTCGTGGACTTCTGGTCGATCGAGACCGCGGGCGACAGGCCCTCGATGAAGTCGACGTCGGGCTTGTCCATCTGGCCGAGGAACTGGCGCGCGTAGGCTGACAGCGACTCGACGTAGCGGCGCTGGCCCTCGGCGAAGATCGTGTCGAACGCGAGGGACGACTTGCCCGAGCCCGACAGCCCCGTGAAGACGATCAGGGAGTCTCGCGGCAGGTCGAGCGAGACGTCCTTGAGGTTGTGCTCGCGTGCGCCGCGGATGACGAGGCGATCGGTCACTGGCTCCCCTGAGAGGTAGTAGATGGGGGCAGAGCTCTGCCCTCCACGATGGTAACGACGGGGTCCGACAGTTTCTTTCCGGCGACCACGCTCTGTGCCCCGCATCACCCCTCGGGCGGCGGCCGGCGGCGGCCCACCGGCTCTGGCAGGCTGACCCCATGACGTACACCGGAGAAGTCGAGGTCGGCGGCCCCGCCGACGTCCAGACCGCGGGCGACCTGCTCATCACCAAGATCGCCGTGGGCGAGATGAACAACAACGCCTACCTGCTGCGCTGCGTGCTGACCGGCGAGCAGGCGCTCATCGACGCGGCCAACGAGTACGAGCGACTGCTCGAGCTGATCGGCACCGACGGCCTCGCCCGCGTCGTCACGACCCACCGCCACGGCGACCACTGGCAGGCGCTCGCCACGATCGTCGAGCGCACGGGTGCCGAGACCGTCGCCGGCGAGCGCGACGCCGACGAGCTGCCCGTCCCCGTCGACCTCCGCGTGCAGACCGGGGCCCGCGTGCGGGTCGGTTCGTGCGAGCTCGAGGTCATCGAGATCGCCGGCCACACCCCCGGCTCGATCGCGCTGGCCTACGACGACCCCGACGGCATCGTGCACCTGTTCACCGGCGACTCGCTGTTCCCGGGCGGTGTCGGCAAGACCTGGTCGCCCGAGGACTTCACGACCCTGGTCGACGAGGTCGAGACCAAGATCTTCGGGGCCTACCCCGACGACACCCGCGTCTACCCCGGCCACGGGAAAGATACAACACTGGGTGTCGAGCGCCCTCACCTCGCGGAGTGGCGCGAGCGCGGCTGGTGAGATCAACAGCAGGCCCTGGTCCCTTGCCAACTCTGACCCCTTGCGCTTGAGGTCCACGACGGTCTTCGATCGGCCCATCATGTTGAACGACTTCGGGACGTTCTCGTCCGGCTCGTCGGTTCCTTTGCCCCGTATCCGATGCAACGGCCCGCGTTGTGCCACTACTCGTTGCGCTTCGGCTTCTCGACGTGGCTGTCGATCAGAAATCCCGCGATGGCGAAGCCCGCGTTGGCAGCGAGTTTCGCGTGACGCGGTGCGGGCCGCGAGGACACCTTGCCGCGCCCGTGGGCGTCGCTCAGTCGGTTCCTCATACCTGCCAGCCCGTCGACCACCGTTACTACACCGCTGAGAATCTGCTTGATGATCTGTTCGCTGTGCTGGTCTGGCGCAATGTCCATCGAGCGTGCAGCGGCCTTGTAGAGGCGAGAAAGATCCCAGCCATCTTCGTAGGGCTCTGAGCGCTCCTCACAGATGTGTTTGCAGACGCTCTCCAAAGTCGTGCGAGTCGCAGTAATCGCTCCCTCGGGGTCGCTGACGACCTTGTCGAGGGCGGCAGTCCAACTGCGGGCCACCGCCTCCCAGTCTTCTAACTCGTCAAGGCGGTCGGATACCGACATCGCGCCGGGCGTAGTGCCGGAGAGCAACATGCCACGCAACTTCGCGATGTCCTCGTCGCTTGGCATCGAGTACTTCGAGTAGCCGTCGTAAGTACACATGTCGAGCAGGAACCGACGCTGATCATCCAGCGTCATGGACAGGAGTCCCTGCTCGAACAATTGCCGGCGCGAGGCCCCTCCCCCGCCCCACCCGGCGTAGGGTCCGAGTTCGTCCGTGTAGTCAGCGAAAATGTCATGGATCTCGGGACCGCTGAAGCCGGTGTCACGAGCGAACATGTTCGTCGCCAGTTTGACGATCCGCTGAGGCAACTTCTCTGAATCCGACATCCGGCAATTCTCCAACAACAGCAGGTTCGGGCGGGGCGGCACGCTGTGCGCCTACTCGAGAGCCGGGCAGCATTCCGGGCTACTCAATCCCGTGAGTGTCGGGGCCGCCCCGACAGTTCCTCGGGAAGCGCTTCGCCTCCTCGGCGTCAGCGTCGTAGCGGTAGTCATCGGAGCGGCGGCTATCCGCTCACGAAGTGTTCCTGTATGAGTGAACGCTCCGGCCCTGACCGGTACCGGTTGACAGGCGTCGCCGGGGGGCCCGCCGGGCAACGCGGGGTGCACCGCGCTCACCGCCTATGACTACTCGTGCGTCAGATCGCCTGACAGGCGCTGCGCAAGCACCGACCTGCCGATGCCCGGCGCCTCTGCACAGTGGTCCGCATCGGTGTCAACCGACGAGGTTCATGGCTCAGACGGCAAGATCATTTCGGCGCTTGGTTCATCGGTCCACCACGGCGTGTCCGGGTGCTGGTCGATCTCGTCCTTGAACCACTGGGTCTTCTGAACCTTGCGCCAGTCGGCTCGGAGCCGAACCTTCTCGATGGCGTTCAGGGTCGTATCCATTCGGGTCACGAGAATGAAGAGATTGCGGCACTTGTTCACCGCACCGTGTTCATCAGGTGGGACTTCCATGCCATGAGCAACCTTCGCCACAGCGCGACTGCCGATGATCTGGACAAGTGCCGCTTGTCGATAGACCTCGTTCATGATCTCTAACGTGCGCTGAGATTCTTCCGGAGACCGCGTATTCGGATCGGCCTCGCTCAGGAGGTCATCGCCGAAGATGTTGAAAATCTTCGAGAATTCCGAGTACACGTTCATCCGCTCTACCCGATGGTTCCAACCTCGCTGCACGACAAGACCGATGAGCACGCCAACGAGGGCAATTGCTGCCGGGAGGTAGTCCTTCACCACAGCAACCCTAGGTGACTGCGGACGGCGTCGGCCGCCAGCGCAATCCGAGCATGCGTTTTTCCCGCGCCTCGAACGCAAGATCAAGCGCGCTCGAGGACCACGGCCTGCACTCCGCCACCAGCCTGATCTCACCAGTTCTGCGGCCGGGCGTAATTGACGAATTGCGGATCGAGACATACTCCCCAGCGCCTAAGGTGGAGTTCGTGGATCAGGCGGCACCAGGTGGAGGCGGATCGGCACCGCACCCACGAGGTTAGACATCGTCGCTTCTGGCGAAGCCCCAAAGTATGCGCTTGATAATCGCTTGATAGAGACTTGTGAGGCCGATGCAGTTCGATGAGAACTACTTATCCTCGACAGGTTCTAGCCCGTTTGCGACGCTCTCGAGCACTTCGATGGTCGCTCGCGCAAGGACAACGAAAGATTTACGGTCTGCACGCAAGACTGAGCCGTCAGATGCGAACCCGTAAGTGGCCGGGAAGTGCCGAGCGCGAGCGCCTGTCATTCCTGATTCGAGGATGCTCAAGTGGCCGAGGAGCCCGATCGCCCCACCCTTGTCCCAGTCCGATGGGGTCGTCGGAAGTCTGCCCGAACCCCCTCGCGGGTGCCGCGTGTATTTCGACAATGAGTACAAGAGACCTCTAGCCGCCCGCACTCGAGTCTCGATCTCGTTGATGGCCACGTCGAGAATCTCGTCATCAGCAGTTGCGCGGAGTTCTGCCAGAGACGCCAAGGAAATGTTGCTAAATCGTGCCGCCTCATAGGCCCCACTCTGGTAGCCACCTTCAGCAAGAAGAATCCCTTTGTCCCCACCCACATCGTCGACAATTTGTCTCAGCAGAAGTGGGCGATCCTTCGATATGGGTCGAGCGTGATGCTTGCATTCGACAATCCACAAGTGCTCCAAGCCAGCCCTTTCGAAGCGGACTACAACATCGAGGTCATGGGATGTTCGCGCACCCTCGAGAGTTACGTCCGTCTCTGAAGCCAAACCGAGTTCTCGGAAGTACGCGGCGGCCTCCTCCTGGTACTGACGCCAAGGCTTCACGGAGTCCTCCAAAGTTCGGGCCGGAAAACGATGATGTGCGGGGAGTTACGGGCGCAGGTCGGCTGGCGGGGTTAGTCGTCATCTTCACTTGGCGCTCCGGACCGCGCCATCACCGAGCACCCGTTTGGCTGGAAGCACCTCGCCAATTCCGGTATGCGCGTGTGCCGACAAGCACACTAGCCAGCAGGCAGAAGATAACCGCGAGTATCAAGCCCGCAAGGTCAGCCCGGTCCTTGGTTTCTGAAAGCGTTCCGAGGCCGGTGATCGCGCTACAGAACAGGATGAAAGCAAGGACGGCCTGAATCGTGCCTCTGTTGAAACGTCGGCGATCGTAGATCTTCATGCCAGCGAACGAGTCCACCTTTCGAAGCCGTGCTCCCGCTGCCACCGGCCGGTGTCGCGTTTGCATTGGCTGCTGGTCCATCGCCGCTCGCCTCGCCACTACACCGTGTGCCGCTCGATTGATGGCGGTGATCGCTCCGATGATGTCGTAGGTATAAAGCGCGATGCCGATCTCGTCGGCTACTTCGATCGCCTTCTTGGAGTAGGACGAGCCTGAGAAAAAGATCAATTGCGAACCGGGGTGCTTGTAACTCGCGCCGTAAAGCCGCTGGATGTCTGGTGCTCCGGTCTGCGACGACTTGAACTTCACCTGTGCCACAACTCCCCTGCCGATGACATCGATGCCGCCGTCCGGACCGGTCTCGGTGACACGTGCGTCCGTCCATCCCCAATGCCTGACCCAGGCAGCGGCGTTCTCCTCAGCCTGCTGCCACGTCGAGACGTAGGAAGGCTGCGCGTTAGTCACATTACGACCCTAATGCGACGACCGGACACTAGTCGGTTCTTCGGGGCATCGCGCCTCACCCACCCGAGCGTCGCGCCCTTGCCCCACTTGCAGGTGTCGCGGAGAAGTCGCGGGTTACGTAAGGTTCGGGCTACCGCCCGACGCTTCACGCTGCCCGAGGTCCCGTCCGTTCGGGCCGAGGCCAGTCCCCCGGAGTCCGGGTCGATCTACGGGACGTAAACGTCCGGAGCGCCAGGACCTTCCATTCCAATCTCTGTCTCGATCTCCGCCCGAATTGCTTTGACGAACTCGTTGATCGACGCGACATGCGGTTCGATCAGCCGCCCGCGCTTGGCAGCCAGGAACTCGGCGTTCTTGTGCATCTTCGGACTGTCCCTGAACCTCGACGGCAAGGCGAACTCGTAAGACATTGTCGTCGTTTCAAAAGCCCGCGTACTTGCCGTCGGATAGTCCCCGACGATGCGGTGCCCTTTTTCCTCGGCAATGCCGACATGCCGGCAATGGGAGCACTAATCTACGCGGCACTGAAATGGCCGCGCGGTCACCGCGACGCTGCCCGCTCCGCACTCCGCTCAGTTCGATCCGATATTGAGAAACACAACCTGAGATGTCGCGAACTGTTGTCTGAGCACGAGCGTCTGGAAGGTCGCCGACGATTCCGTAGGCACTAGGCGTGGTGAACGAGAACTTCTGACCTCAAAAACTGCCGAGACCGCCAGACCGGACCGGCGAGACTGTCCAGGTTCAGACCCGAAGTACGGCAAACTGCGGACTGTGAATGCCACGATCTATGAAGTTCTGACCGAACTACGCAATCGATCGCTGAATGAGGGCGACAAGGTTCGAGGGTCTGGCCGGGCATACCTGCTCAATGACCCCGAGTGGACGGCGCGCTTCAACCAGTTTTGGCCATGGATCGAGAGGCCGGGTCGTGACGACCGCCCCCGCACTGGCACACAGTGACTGACGATCTTCGTAAGTATGGGAAGCCGGTACCGAGTGTCTTTGACCTCTTGGGCCGTGGCGAGGTTGACCTGACCGCAGCGCTCGCTTGGACGCTTCGGCAGTCCCCTGCTCTACTCGCGGCGTTCTGGGATCGAGTAGACGCTCCGGGTTCTGCGACTGACGCCGTCATCGACCTCGAAGTTGCAGATGACCAAGGACGGACCGATCTCGAGATCGCAAACGAACACGCGACTGTGGTCGTCGAGGCGAAGAAGGGTTGGCTAGTTCCAGGAGAAGCCCAACTGTCAAAGTACGTCCCTCGCCTCAAAGACTCGCCGCATCCCTTACTCGTTTCCCTGTCAGACTCATCCGCTGAATGGGCAGCGACTCAACTGGGCGCAAGCATCGGCGGCATTCCCGTTCGGCACATCCCCTGGGACGCTGTCCGAACTGACCTTCGAGCAATCAGTAAATCGGCTCGCGGGATCGAGCGGCATTGGGTCACTGAGTTAATCAACTACCTAGCAGGAGCGACAGCGATGAGAGACCCGTCGGAACAGTGGGTGTACTGCGTTGTTGCCAGCAAAGGCACAATGGGCGGCCCGCGAACCTTCCGTGACTACGTGACCACTGAACGGTCCTACTTCCACCCATTCGGCGGTCGCAACGGCTGGCCCAAACGCCCGCCAACATTTCTCGCATTTCGGTGGGAAGGGCGGGTCCGGCAGATCAACCGAGTCCTCGACAGCAAGGTTGTGGATCGGCTCCAGGATGAGTGGCCCGACATTCCCACAGGAGCACACGCGGACACGGAATCGCCGCACATCATCTACCGCCTCGGACAGGACATTCCGATCGGCGAAATTCCTACGAAGGGCGTCTACGCCAACGCACGAGTCTGGGCGCTACTCGATCAGATTCTGACCCAGCCAGGGCTCGCAGAGGCTGTGAGATCAAGCAAGAACCTCGTCAGAGCGCCGACCGACTAAGCCCTCCGCCGATTCAAGACGTACCGGCTAACGGTCAACTGAACGGGTCGCGAAAGTCCCCGATGTCGTCGTCAGTCCTGAGATAGTCCGCCGGTCATCGACAGGAGTCACCGAAGAGCGGTTTGGCGTATGCCAGATTTCGTACTAGGGGCTATTAATGGACCGCAGATGATTACCCAGTAGCGACGCGTAAGCCTCCGCAGCGTCGGAGGGACGTAGCGGTCTCACCACTCCCCCGCGATTGAAGAGGACCCTGTTCTCGTCGACAATCACAGATACCTCGTCGTGTCTCGCCGGCAGTCCACGCACCTGAGGAAGAAAGGGCTTGTCTGGGCGGGTTCCCTTCGCTCGCTCGGCCAGATAGAGAGACGGGAAGATCTGATCTGGATGCAGGTCCCGCGACACGTTAGCGCTGGCAAATCCGACCCAGATGAGGATGTCACCGTTAGTCCCTGGAGTTCCCACCTTCGCGAGCCACGTATTCCCGCTAGCGTTCCGCTCGCGCAGCAACTCAAACTCCTCAACGCCCACGGACCCAACTCGATTTACGCGGAATCCATCTATCAAAAGACGTGTCTCAACCTCGTCGAGAAACTGGTCGATCGCTGCAGACCAGCGCATGAACAGCGGTTGCTGTCGCACCTGGAGTTCCTTCTCGAACATCTTCCAGGCGTAGTCAGGGTTCTCCATCTTGATCACCCGCCGATTCAGGGCAGTCATGAAGACTCGGACCAATTGGCTAATGTCGCCCGCCTCGTCGCTATGTGCCAGCGCATCGATGTAACGCCCCCTGTCGGAGGTCGATCGAACGATGAGAGGTGGGAACCCGCCTCTCGCCAAGACGAAGTTGGCGAGAAGCCGAGCGATACGCCCATTGCCGTCATCGAACGGGTGGATATGCGTTAGCCATGCGTGAACCGTCGCAGCCTTCCAGACGAGCGGCGCGTCACAATCGCGGAGCCACATCGTCATCGAGTTCATAGCGTCAGGTACGTCCGACGGCGGAATCGGAACATGTGATGAGCCTTGAATCTCGTTGATCCATTGCTTGTAAGACCCAGCACTGTGATGCCCTGCCAGCACCAGTTCGTGCATCTCCCGGATGTCTGCTTCCGTGACTGGCCGCTCGTGGTCTTCAGCCAGTTGCGATGCCAAGACCCTTGCCGCACCCAATCCAACAACGTCACGCACCTTTGGCTCATCTCGAAGGGCCTCGGCCAACGAGTACTCAGCGAGAGGCGCCTTGCTGTCTAGGAGATCCCGCTGACCGAGCACCTCGTAGGTCTCGGGGAGAGTCGCCAACTTGCCCTCGATGGCGTTGCTTTCGAAGACCTCGATCGTTCGGTTCGCCTTGTGGAGCCGCTCGTCTAGTTGCTTCGACACCATTGCCGATAGTTGAATGCATCGCTGTTCCAAGGATTCAACACGCTCGGCAAGTCCAGCCATCACTTCGAGCCGATCGCCAGATGCATCGATTCCGTAGATCGAGTGCTCTAGACCGGCTTGGACACGTTCGAGTGCCGACTCAGACATGCGCTTGGCTCCTTGAATCGACATTCTGGCTTGGCACCATCAGTAGTTCTCCCGGACGTACTCGTACGTCTTGTCGAACAGGACACCCGCCGCAGGCAGACCGAACTTCCTGAGCGCAGTGCGCAGTTCGCGGCGGACTTTCTTGTCGCCGGCGTCGCTGGTGGTCCATCCGCTGTAGGCGACCTCGTCGACGATCTGGTCGATGCTGGACACGACCTCGGGGATCACGTTGTGGAGGTCAGCCGGAGCGTTCTCCTCCACGATCTGCGTCAGCGCACCACGCTTCGGATCAACCAGGACAGGTGCCGGCGCGTCCCCAGCCCCATTGCTGGCGGCTCGTTCAGCGGCGACGACGTCCTGGGCAATCTTCAGGACTTTTTCTAGGAAGGCGAGTGAGTCCTCGACGCTGCTGATGGCCTGGTCGCGCAACTTCTCGATCCGCTCCGCCAGGCTCTTGTAGACGGCCTCGTCGGGCCCGGCGGCCAGTCGACGCAGCCGGTCCTCGATGGTGTCGAGCACCTGGCCCAGCACGTCGCCGGGGTTCTTGGCGTCTGGCTCGGGCAGCGGCTGACGCAGCGCTTCGGCGATCTCCTTGACCTTCTCGATGCCCTTGGCGTCCAGGGTGACGTTGCGTGAGTAGTTCGCCCGGACGCGGACGTTGCTCATGTGGCTGTGGACGAGGGCGAGTGTCTTGGCACCGAACCGCTCCCACAGGAACGTGTTCGACTCGGTCTTGGGCCGGACAGACTCGTACAACTTGGCGTACCAACGGTAGGACGGCTTAGCCATCTGAAGGGTCGGGTGCGGGTCGAGGAACTCCCAGATGGTCTGGAGACCGACGAAAGCGTCGATGAAGTCGCTACGGGCGTCGGAGTCCTCCGGGATTCGCTCATGGGCCAGCGCGAGCGCCTGGTAGCCGGTGTCGGACTTGTCGATGCCTTCGAACATCGCATCAAGGGTCACCATGTCGGTGAGGAACGTGACCGCCAGTGCTTGAATGTCGGTCGGGTGCACCGCCTCGGGCTCGTTCTCCCCGACCTGCGGACCCAGCAGCGCCTCGCCGATGGCCTTGGCGAGCCCGATGTAGTCGACAACGCGGCCGTACTCCTTGCGCTGCCCGGTCAGCGGGTTCTTCCATGGACGGTTCGGTCGGGTGATCGTCTGGAACAGGTTCGCCGCCTTGAGGGGCTTGTCCAGGTACAGGACACCCTCGATGGGGGCGTTGAAGCCGGTCATCCACTTGGCGGTGACCACTACGAACGACAACGGGTCCTCGACGTTCTTGAACCGCCGCTTGAGTGCCTCCTCCTGCTCGTCGGTCAGCAGGTACTTCTTAAAGTCCTGGGTCTCGCCCTTGGCGTCGTTGACGTGCATGATCACGGCGACCTCACGGGCCTGACCGACCTGCGCGAGCCGGGCCTCGATGGCGTGTGCGTACGCGACGACAAGGTTGCGGTTGTAGGCCACCACCTGTGCCTTCTGACCCAGCGGTGCGACGTGCAGCATGAAGTGCTCGACGATGTCCGCGCAGACGGCCTGGATGCGGTCGGGGTTCGACAGCACCGTCTCCACGTGGGAGGCACGATTGGACAGGAAGACCTTCTTGTCCTCGTCGAGGTCTTCGGTCTCGGCCAGTTCGTCGAACGCGACGTCCAGGTCGTCCTTATTCAAGTCGAAGCCGACCGAGCGACCTTCGACGATCACCGGCTTGGTGAACCCGTCCGCCATCGACTGTTCGGGCGTGTACCGGCTCATGATGAAATCCGGGTCGTCCGGGTCGCCAAACAGGCGGAAAGTGGACCGCTTGCCGTCCTCGATCGCGGTGCCGGTCGCTCCGAAGAACTTCGCGTTCGGAACCGCTGCCCGCCACGCCTTGCCGAAGGTGCCTTCCTGCGAGCGGTGAGCCTCGTCGACGAGCACGATGATGTTGGCGCGGTCGCTGAGGTGGCCAGCGTCAGCGAACTTGTGAACCGTCGTGATGACCACACACGGCTGGTTGCTCTTCAGGATCTTCCACAGTTCACGCGAAGACCCGGGAACCTCCAGCCGGGGCATACCAGCGGTCTCGAACATCTCCGCGGTCTGACGGACCAGGTCCTTGCGGTCGGCGATCACGATGACCGTCGGCGGTGACCCGAACTGCTCGACCACCTTCGGGTCGTTGAGGATTCGTGCTGAGGCGAATGCCATCAGTTCGGTTTTGCCTGATCCCTGGTGGTGCCAAATGAGACCACCTGGTCGACCGTCGAGGACCTTGTCGTGAATCGCCAGTGCGGCCTCGAACTGCGGGTAGCGGGGCAGCAACTTGATGTCGGTCTCGGACGCGTCGCGGGCGTGCCGGTACATGGCGAAGTCCCGCAGGATCGGAAGGATCACCTCAGGACGCAGCAGGAGTCGGGCGGCGCGCTCCACGCGGGCGAACTCGGTCACGCTCTTAGGGTTGTCCTCCAAGGAGCCCCACGGCGCCCAGATTTCCGACTCCGGGTCCGGCACCGCCCGCACCGGCGCCATGCGGAAATCGCGGCCGTCCGTGGCGACGTTGAAGACGTTCGGAGCGAAGAACTGCGGATACTCGACCTCGTAGGTGCCGTAGATGTCGTCGGCCGCGTTGCACCACGACACCTGGTGCTTGACGGGCGTCTTCGTCTCGGCGACCACCAACGGGAACCCGTTGACGTAGTAGACGACATCGAACCGACGCGGTTTCGTGTTGCCACGGATCGTAACCTCGTCAGAGACGACCAGCCGGTTGTTGGCTGGGTCCTCGAAGTCGAAGAACCGCCGCGGCACATGCTGGCCATCGACGGTAGTGAACGAATGATCCCCGCGAAGCATCACCGTGAGTCGCTCGTTAGCCGCGATCAGCCCGTTCTGCGCACCCAGAATCGCCTGATTCAACTGATGAATCACCGCATCCAGATTGGCTTCTGAATCGGGTGCCTGGTTCGGATCGAGTTCCGGGTTGAGGTCGATCAGCGCATCGCGAACCCACGACTCAACGAGCACGTCATGCTCGTCGCGTGGCAGGTCATCGCGGGGAACGTGCTCCCAGCCGGCTTCCTCGGCCCACTCGATCAGCGCGGCCTGAATCGTCGACGACTCAGTGAATCCCATCAGGATGCCTCTTCCAGCAGCGAGTCGTACGACTCGGGAATCTCGATGTCCTGATTCAGAAGCGAGGACAACAGAGCGGACCGGAAAGTACGCAGGTGAGCCAGTTCACCGAGGCCGGCCTCGCCCTTGGCTCGAATACTCAGCACCGTAGACGCGATGTCGCGCTGCTCGCCGGAGTCTGGAAGCGGAATCGGCGTCTGCCGGATCTTTTCTTGACCGATGTTGAACATCGAGGCGCTCGTCCCTGTGGCTGCTCCAGTCAGGTGGTAGCGGGATGCGTTCAGGCCCATCGCCACGACAAGGAAGTCAGGGTCAAGTCCTGCAGCGGGTGTCATTCGGAGCGTCTTATCGCACAGGTATAGACCTGGCCGCACTGTCTCCGGCACCCGACACACGGCGCCCACTCTGTCAGGCGTGTTGGCGCGAGTGATGAGTACGTCTCCGGGCCGCACGCGAGCGGCTTCCGGCATCTGAGTCTCCGGAAAGAGCGCTTTGGATTCCGCAGCCACGAATCGGAAGGGCGTGACGGCACTAACCTTCAGCACACCTCGCTGGTCGACGCTTGGAACTTCCCCTGTCGTCATAGGGCTCCGTCCGCCCGAGATCTCGACCAAGTGGTCGCCGAGGGCAACGGTTGCGTGGCCGCTCAATAGTCTTTCCGCAGTGACCCAAGCCGTTCTGTCGAGTCGCGCCGTCTCGTCCCCCAGGGCCTCGATCTGGGCATCGACGGCGGCCATGACGTCCACGATGCGACGCTGCTCCTCCAGCGAGGGCAGAGCCACAGGTATCCCGCTGAATCGCGAGAACGGCAGGCTTCGTCGGCGATTGACCGTCCCTTGGGCTCTCGCGCCGTACTCAGCCAGCATTCGAGGCTGCTTCACGAGCAATTCGGCATACTCGGGAAGACATACCTCGCTCACGAAGTGCATCGTGGTGTACATCGGACTGATGACGCCGGGTTCTGCCGAGTTATTCCGGGCAATAGACCCTTCGTCGATGTGGATCGTCGAGAAGGCCCACGCCCCGGGCTCGACGATCTTGTAACCATCCAGTTTCGATGACGCGATTCGCTTGTCGAAGTAGTCACTCGCACGCACAAACCCTTCGTACTTCGACAGGCTCATCACGGTCGGCTCCTCGGAGTGAGGTCCAAGTTTTGAGTTGTCGACAGCGAACAGGTCGCCGAGCGTCACTTCGGTCCATGCGGTCACTCGGTCACTCCGAATGCGCTGAGGTCGATGCCGGCAGCAGCGAGGCGCTCGAACATAGTCGACTCGGCTTCGATGCGGTTCTGTCGGGCGTCCGCGTACGCAACCAGGGTGGCGCCCAGGTCGGCGGTCTCCTCGGCGGCGACCTGGATGTACCGGCCCATGTTGAGGTCGAACTGGTTTGCGGCGATCTCGTCTACCGGGACCAGCCGGACGTTGGCGCCCCCGTCGCCGTCCGGGTCCTCACCAGTGCGGTAGGCCTCGATGAGCGTGTCGACGTCGTCGGGGCTCATCAGGTTCTGGTTCTTGCCCGTCACGAACCGGGCGGAGCCGTCGACGAACAAGACGTGGTCCTTGCGCTCGCCGGGCTTCTGGTCTCGGAACACCAGGATGCAGGCCGGAATGGACGTGGAGTAAAAGAGGTTCGGCGGCAGACCGATGACCGCTTCGAGCATGTCCCTCTCGACCAGGCACTCGCGGATCTTCGCCTCAGCGCCACCGCGGAACAAGACACCGTGCGGCATGACGACGCCGACGCGGCCGGTATCGGGCTTCATGGAGGAGATCATGTGCTGGATGAACGCGTAGTCTCCGTTCTTCGCAGGCGGCACACCGCAGAAGGCGCGAGGATCAGCCGGCCAGCGGTCTGCGCCCCAGTCCCGGAGCGAGAAGGGCGGGTTGGCGATCGTCACGTCGAACTGGCGCATCGCACCGTTCGACTCCTTGAACGCCGGTGCGCGCAGGGTATCGCCACGCTTGATGTCGAAGTCCTCGATCTCGTGCAGGAACAGGTTCATCCGCGCGATCGAAGAGGTCGTGAGGTTGACCTCCTGACCGTAGACGCGCAGCGTGCGGTGGTCCTTGCCGTGGTCGCGAACCCGGTTGATCGTCGAGACAAGCATGCCGCCTGAACCGCAGGTCGGGTCGTAGACGGACTCGCCAGGCTCGGGTTCGAGGATGCCGACGATCAGATTGACGACCTCGCGAGGGGTGAAGAACTCCCCAGCCTTCTTGCCGGACTCGTCGGCGAAGTTTTTGAGCAGGTACTCGTAGCCGGCGCCGAGCAGGTCGTGAGACACGGTCGAGGGGTCGAGTTGAATCTCGTTGAACGCCTTAATGAGTCCCAGCAGGGCCGACTCTGGGATGCGCTCCTTGTTGCCCCAGGCGGCGTCGCCGAACACTCCGGCCAGCGAGCGTGGGTTGGCCTTCTCGATTGCCTGAAAGGTCTTGGCGATCTCGGCGCCGAGGTTGTTGATCTTGGTCGTGACGTCTGGCCAGAGCGCCCCGGTCGGCATCTCGAAGCGGTGGAAGTCGGCTTCGATCTCGTCGGTCAGTTCGTCGCCGTACTCGTCGGCGGCTTCGGCGTGCTCGTACAGCCAGGAGTCGCTGATCCACTTCCAGAACAGCATCGGAAAGACGTAGTTCTTAAAGTCGGCGGGATCAACTGGGCCGCGCAGTGCGTTGGCAGCGCTCCAGAGCCGCTTCTCCAAATCGGCTTGGGAGATAGTCACGTTCTTCCTTCGCGCAGTCACAGTTTTGTCCTGTTGCTCCCAGTACCGACAGCAACTCACGTCGGCTCGAACCTATCGCGACTGACGGCACCGACGCGTCGAACAGACGGAATGTCTCAGTCTGAGCGGGCCTCGCGGTAACGGTTCACGAGCGTGGATCGATCGGCTTGCCCCGCGAAGTGGCGCTTCTCCATTGGCAATCCTGTAAAGGCTGGACCGTGCGTATACATAGTGGGCTGGCCGCGATTGGCAATTGCGACATCCCCAGCCTTGTACGCCGGACTTCTCAGGATCAATCTCGACTCTCGCAAGAGCGAACGTCCGCTCATCAGCGACTCACTTCGGCCGCCTTTCGTTCGACACGGCTCGGCGACTGTACTTCTGCTCGCCATCGAAATCGGCCGGGACCCAGTAACTGTTTCTATCGCTTCCTTCGCGTCCACGTGACCGGCATGCTCCCCAAGAACGGAAGAGGCAGTTCGACCCGCATCTCAAAATCGGCAGGTCTGTCGCCCCGAAGTTCTTGCACACGAAAGGAGGCCAAGCGGTGCTCAGTTTCGAAACTCGGTTGCCCCGCGATGATTACGGCCACGGACGCAGTCTCATCGACCTTCAGCAGGAACGGCTCCACCACTATTGCGACGGACGGTCGCCCGCCATTCTGGCTCGCTAGGTAGTCGATACTCGCGGGGGTGGTGCTGCTAACGATCGACAAGGTCTTGAGGCTCATCGCGAGAAGGGCCCCTTCCAGGACTGGCGGAGGGGAAACAAAGCGGAGGTGTCCCCCATCAAAGGATGCCGGTCCAAGGTCATCTGGCCCGAGATTCGTGATGTCGAATCGCACAAGATACGGGTCGGGCATCAGGTGCTTGCCAAGCATCACCTGCAGTTGATCGCGGGAATCGCTGACTTCGACATCTTTCAACAATGCCGACTCAGATAGGCGGCAAACCAGTCGCGACCGCTTGGGATGGTTCCGCTCGTACACCCCCCAGCCGATGCCTACTACACCCAGAACTGTCCCTAGAGCGCCAATCCAGAAGCCCCATGTCGTGTACCAATCGCCATCCATGGCGTGAACGATAGTGCCGTTCGGCCGAGGTCCGCGCTCATATTGGGCGTCGGTGTGGCGCGAATACCCGATCCAATCGAACTAGTGTCAGTCCTCGAGCGGTCGGACTTCCCGCGCGTAGATGAGGTGAACATCGCCGGACTTCACGCTTCGTTCGATTGCCCCGATGTTGTTCGAGATCGATCTCATCGCTTCGAACGGATTCGTGGTGACTGTTCCGGCCAGCCAGAGTCTTCTGTTCGCGGCGTCGTCCCGCAAAGATGATGAAAGTAGCGAACGTGTGCCTAGGAAAACCACACCGCTCCAAGCCTGAAGTTGGGCTTCTTTTAGCAACTCTTCGTCGCTGATTGCAGCGGTGTTCCAACGCAGAAGTTCGACATTCATCGACCCGGACTGCGCGATAGAAGCGGGGAAGCCCTGATCAACCAGCAGCCTCATGATCGGACGGCGAGGATCTGATTCCCCAGCCGCAAGCCTTCACCAATTTCGGTCGGGTCAAGTTCGGGGTAGGCAGAGCGCAGGACATCAATCCCGTGCAAGTTGATCTCGGCAATCGATCGTGCCGACACCCGACGTTCCCGAATTGTTGGCGTTCCAGCCAAGACCGACGGATCAACAGCGGTGCGGGGACTCGGTCGCAACAGGTCAGGTACCACGATGCCGCCACCGATCTTGAAGGACTTTAACGCCTCATCGACGAGGAGGACCCCGTCTAGAGCACGCTGACCGGAAACTAGGCTCTCAAAGCCATCTCCCTTGTCGGTGTACATCTGACCGTGAACGTCGATTGCCACCTGCGTCACCTCCGAGGCTGCCGCAATGTCGTGGAGCCTCCTTGTCAGGTCCTGAGCGGGGCCGCGGAAGTGCTTGTTGCGCGACTTGAACACCTGAATCAGACGCAACGTAATGAGTTGATCAAATGCCCAGTGGTGTTGCGCGCGATCACCTGCAGGCTGCAGTGCCTCTTTCGCAAGCCTCTGCAGGATCGAGCGGGAAGCCCCACCAAGGAAGATCATTTCGGCGGAATCAAAGGCTCCCTCCCCTAAAAGTTCAGGAGAAAAGACATCCGTCGAGGAGAAAGAAGCCGCCCTGCGGGAGTCAAGCAGAACACCTGAAGGCATCGCGGCAGCGACGTCGTTTACAAGCCGCGCGAGTGCGAGTGTCTGCCTAAGATCGGGCGGCACTTGCACCGCAGGAAAGTTCTCAAACCCCGTCAACTTCCGCCAGTGGGCACGGCCGGACCCTCCCCAAACCACAACGGGAAAATTCGCGGAAGCCCACGCTTGGTCGCGGAGAGAACTGAGATCGCTCGAGACGCGCCGGATACGCGCACCGGAGTCGACAAGCGCCGCGGCAACTTTCCAGTACTGGTCTGGCGGAGCGTCCACGTCGCTGAGGTACACGACAGGCGCCACGGCCGAGAAGGTCTGGGGTCGATACTTCCCAGGCCACGACTGAGCGTCGAGTGTTCTCTCCAAATCGCTAGCCGGCTCCAACTCTTTGAGTCGAATCCGAACTATCCGCGTCATTGCGTCCTGAAAACCCCCGGCGTCAACCATCTGAGAAACGTGACTACGGAGTTCAAGAGACGCGTTCGGATTCGACGTCAGGGTGGCAAGCGTGGCCAGTTGGTGCGGATCTTGCCATCGCTTGAAGCCAGCCAGCAGTGAGGCAGCCACCTCGTAGATGTCGAATTGGACGGCAAGTTCTCCCAGCGCCCTCCAGCGGTTGATGTCGACAGCCAGTGGCTGCGAAGCGTAAGCCAAGGCTTGGGGGACGAAAGGTGCTTCCACATCGTCCAACTCGATGAGTAGAGCAGCGAACTCACGCGTAAGATCAGGCGACTCGTAAATGTCTTCGGCAACGAACAAGTCCATGAAGGCCTTCGTCAAGGCCAATTCTGGGGTGATCACTATGCCCTCCATTCCAAGTCTGCCAAGGCTTCAACGGGTACGTCGCCGTCAACAAACTCTTGGATACCGCTGACCAGGCCAGTGGGTCGCCACTGCAAGTTAGGTCCCAGCACACTATCCAGACTGCACGGCCGCCGAACCAGGACCCCGTTATCGACCATCCCTTGCACCTCGAAGTGGAAGATGACGAAGGGCGGATCCTTCTCGAGTTCCAACGCCTGCGACACGGCCGCACCATCTAAACCATTCAGTTTGTGGGCTTCAGCAAGCCAACTGCGCTGCCAAGGGAAAAGAACCGAGTCATCGCGAAGAAAATCTCTCAGGGTTCCAGCCTTATCTCCCTGCGACTCTACGTACCTGACAAAGTCGGAGGACGTCAGGAACGCCTCCTTCACCTCGGGTTTTGCGTGGTAAGTGCGGAAAGCAGCGGCTGTCACGGCTCGGCAGAGGCTGGTCGCAGGCAGCCGCCGATCAAGGGTAGGGAGTACCTCGATGGCCTGGCGCTGCAGTCGCTCAAGAACAATCTCAGGATTGGTCGAAGCGGTGCGCAGTTGGCGCGCGCGACGCCGCTGGGACGGCGCCAGCGAACTGTCGGCCTGCACCTTCTCCAGGAGCAGGCGCGCCTGCCCCGGATCCAGTGTGGGTCTCACCATATCTCGACAGTAAGGGACGGCGACGAGTCCGTCTGCCGGACTCGCACGAAAGAAGGCGGCGATTGGGGGCGCGGCCAAGCACGACGGTCACGGCCCGTACGGCGACCAATCGCGCGGCATGACTGGCGCGAGTTCTGCCGCGGTGAACTCCCGCTCAGCGGGCAACCTCAGCGTGCCACTCAGTGGTTCAAGGCGCGCGCGGTAGTTTCGGGCCCACTCAAGCCAGGCTTCGACATCTGACCTCTCCTGGTCAGACCTGTCGGCCACTCGATCTGTCATGGCAGCGAGGTACTCGTCGATCTGCTTCGCCTGCTCCCACCGGTCGATCTGATCGCGCAAGACCTTGCCGAGTTCGTCGTCGCGCACTGCTTGCTTCGCCTTCTCAACGACTCGCTCCCATTGGGCCCGTCGTTCGGCTGCTCGGCGCTCTTGCTCTATCCGTCGCAGTTCAGCATTGTGCGCACGTAGTTCTATCTCCTGCAGTACGTGAGGTAGGCGGTCGACTAGATCGATGGTCTTGGTGTCGGAGAACGCGTCCTGTCTAACAGCCCATCCGTTGAGAACCCGGATACGGAGCCTCCCCGAGGGCACCAGATCATGTGTAGGGATTCTCTTCCACGAGTAGCGCTCGGCATCGCGAAGTTCCGTCGCAGTCGCAACGTGGGGCACACGATCGTCGAGTTCATCGATGTCCAGATACCCCTCGTGCCCGACTATCTCAATAGTAAGAACGCCCTTCGAGCGACGCTCTCCGCCCTGCCAAACACTCGCTTTTACGCGGTAACCGCGTCGCTCCGCCTCTCTGGCGACTGCATCAAGTATTCGAAAGGTCCGAGATCGAACATCTGATCTGGGCTTGAACCCGCTGTCCCTGAGGTCACTTATGGCCGGGTGGGGCTTACTCAACTTCTCCGCCACTCGTATCGGTTGGAGCACAGCGGTCATCCACTCCGGCTTGTCTGTCAGCCTGACGAACTGCTCTTCCCAACGCCGCCCCGACTCGACCTTGAGCAACTTGCCCTCCGGCACCTTCCCGAACCTCGTCGCAGAAGACACCAACGACTTGTACCTAGCGGCTTCCCGGCCGCTGATCTGCAGTTCGCCACCGGCGGCTACGACATCCGAAATGAGTTGGTCGACCGGCCTGACTGCTGTGACACGACGTTCGGGGCGCGCTTTCGGTGGTGCCGTCGGGCGAGCGGGGCGCGGCGGTCCGTACGTCGGCCAATGCCCCTCTGGGTACGCCCCGTGCTCAAGAAAGTACGTTCCTGCGTCCGTGAGTGTGGCGCCCCACGAGTCGCGGGTCTTCTCGATCTGGATCAAGCGGCGACCCTTCAGCGCCACGGCGGTCGTCTTATGCGAGTAGCCCTCCATTACGCCGTCGGGGCACCCCTGGGCAATCCATTCCAGTACTTCGACCTGCCGGTTGTTGAGAGTTCGCTCTGCCATGTGCCCAGTGTTCCGCTAGTCCAGGGCCGTTCCAGATAAGTCCCCTCAGTTGAGGGTAAAACCTCACAAGTACGGACTAGGCGATCCTGCAATGCCAGACAGGTTCCGAGTTTTGCTTGAACGCAGCAAAGCCCGTCTCGATGATGTCTTTGAGGCGAGCTTTGCTCTATAGCGGCTAGTTCATGAGGCGCTGGCTGCAGGTTGAAGGGCAGAGCGCTCATTAAGTCCATCATGGTTCTCCGCGCTGAGGTCGTGCGCGACCTTGTGCACGATCTTCACCCTTCCCCGACCTCTGCCGTTCTCCACGGTGACCGTAAGGAGGGCGGCCACGAGCGAGCGCCGTTGGTCGAGTGAGAGGGCTGCGAAGCGGGCCCGGAGTCCGGCCTTGACCTCGGCAGCCTCCTCGAAGATCGAAGCCCCAGCCATGAAGTCGGCAGTACGCCTTTGGCGGCTCCAGAGAGCGTGCTGGGCGTCCGTGATTAGGGCGGCGCGGGCGTTACGCGCCTGCACGTCGAGGATTGTCTGCTGCAGGTCGTCAGCCTCGGCTTTGAGGTCTCGGCGCTTGGTGCGGATGTCAGCCACGTCTTCGTCGTCCTCCATGAGGTCTAGCAGGCGAGCCCGCTGCTCGCTGATCTTGCTCAGCCGCTGGTACGCGTTGCGGAGGACCTTGATGTCGGGGTCTGGAACGGCACCCTCCGGGCTCAGCATCACGGCGCTGACGACCGACTCGACCACTGGGGCGTCGAGGTCGTGGGTGACGATGCTGACGTGCCGGACGCCCTCCTCCTTGATGCCCTGCCCATCGTGGACGGCGC
The DNA here is from genome assembly GCF_017876595.1 of Aeromicrobium fastidiosum. NCBI lineage: Bacteria > Bacillati > Actinomycetota > Actinomycetes > Propionibacteriales > Nocardioidaceae > Aeromicrobium > Aeromicrobium fastidiosum. Next base: position 3,308,013 of record NZ_JAGIOG010000001.1, read on the forward strand.
ACCGATAGGCGCTCTCCTTCGTGCGTTGGAATCCGCGCATCGGTCCCCCGCATGCTCCGCACGTCGCGAGGCCGGACATCAGCCACTTGGGCACGTGCTGCCGGGTCAGGCGTCGGCTCGGGCTGTCGAGTTTGGCTTGGACGGCGTTGTAGGTCTTGATGTCGATGAGTGACTTCCACTGCCCGATGACGAACCTTCCGTCATCCCGCTTCAACAGTTCGCCCCTGCTGACCACGCGCCGGATGTTGCGGGGCCTGCGGAGCACCTTCTCGACCTTCGCGATGTCCCACGGCTTGCCTCGGGTTGTCAGCACGCCGTCGTTATTCCAGTCCGTGCGGATGCGCGAGAGGGTCTTCTCCCCGCTGAGGTAATCGATGTATGCCTGACGAACGAGGTTGGCCTCAGCAGGCCTACGGTTGACCTTGTCGGCCTCGTAGCCGAAGGGACGGTCGCCGCCCGCCAGCGGCCTGCCCTTGGCCCGTACGGCGTCGTTGGCCTGCCGCTGGCGCTCGCTCTTGCGACGGGTCTCGTAGTTCGCCAGCAGCGTGCTGAGGCCCGAGCGGAGACCGCCCTCAGCGGTGGACGGGTTGATGAGCCCCTCGTTGACGGTGTGCCAGTCCACGGCCGCCGAGACACATGTGAGGGCCAGCATCTCCTTCTCCATCGTCTGGCGAGTGAAGCGGTCGTCACTCTGCGCCATGAGGACGTCGAACTTCCCCGCCTGTGCGTCCGCGAGCATCTGGTTCCAACCGGGCCGGTTGAGGCCCTTCGATGCGCTAATGCCGTCGTCCACGTAGACCACGACGACGTCGTACCCTGCTGCCTTCGCGGTTTTCCGGCAGAGTGCCTCTTGCTCCTCCACCTTGGGTACGCGGTCGTTGTGCTTGCTGATGCGGCAGTAGATGGCCGCCCGCCTGTTTCTGATGTTGCTCTTCATGCCTGCCTCGTATCCGTTTGGGTGTCGCGCTAGGTGCGCTCTTCTACCTATTCAGTACGTCTGACGAGCCATAGGTAGTGATTCGTCTTGCTCTCACGGGCATGACACCACGCTGGGTGCCGAGCGGCCGCACCTCGCGGAGTGGCGCGCGCGGGGATGGTGACAGGACCCTCGTGAGCCCCGTGTGGCAGGTGGTCGTCGGCGCGATCGTGGCGGTCGGGGTGCTGTGGATCGTGCTGGTGGTGACGTTCTACCTGCTCGGCAGGCGTCACGACGACCCGGCGCGGCTGCGCGACGCCCTGCGTCTTCTGCCCGATCTCGTGCGGCTGCTGCGTCGTCTCGCGGCTGACAGGTCCCTGCCCGCAGGGGTTCGCGCCCGGGTGGTCCTGCTCGTGGCCTACCTGGCGCTGCCCGTTGACCTCGTGCCGGACTTCATCCCCGTGGTCGGCTACGCCGACGACGTCGTGGTGGTGATCTGGGTGCTGCGGTCGGTGACCCGGCGGGCCGGACCCGATGCGCTCGACCGCCACTGGCCCGGGACGCCCGATGGCCTGCGGACGCTGCGAACCCTGGCCGGCCTCAGCACCTGACCCGTCACCCGAGATGTCGGCACTTGTTGCTGTGTTTCCGACCCAAAAGGGTCGACAAGTGCCGACATCTCGGGGTCAGGTGCGGGGCTTGAGCTTGGTGGCCGGGAGCCACGCGATCTGCGAGGCGTCGCTGTGGCGCTGCGTGCGGCTCGGGATGACGTAGACGACCTGCGCCTCGTAGCCGTCGGACGTGCGACGCCACCCCAGCACGAGGCCCGGGTACTCCTGGGACGCCTGGGTCGCGAGATTCGAGAGGTTGACCCAGACGTGATAGACGGGCGGCGCTTGCGGCGTCTGCACCGCATACGGATCGGCCGGGGCCAGCGGCCGCCCGTTGATCGAGCCGTTCGGATTCACCCCCGCAGGATACGCCCGATCGAACAGGTGTTCTAGTGGGGTATCGGGGTCAGGGGCGTCGCGGTCAGGGGCGTCGCGCAGGCGGTGCACCGCTCCACGAATCCGTCCGGCACGACTGGCAGGGCGGACCGCGGCACGATGCCCGGCGTCTCGTCCTTCCAGGGCCCCTCGAGGATCGACATCTCCGGGACGGGCAGTGGCTTGGTCGTGCGCGGGAACGGTGCCACGTCGGCGACCCGGCGGGCGTCCCCGGGCTCGCCGTCCGACGCGATCTGGACTGCCGCCCCGACGGTGACGGCGACGGCCAGCACGGCAAGGAGGACGAGACGCTTCATGGCACGCATTCTGCCCCACGACGACCCGCTCCGTCTCGAGTAGCGGATCGTCGCCCAGCCCATACCGTGGTGGCATGAAGCTCATCGCGGGGGTCGTAGCGACTCTCGCCCTGTCGCTGTCCGCGTGCACCGGAGGAGATGGCGAGTCGGACGCGCCCGACGCCAAGACGTCGAGTCTCTCGGCCGCCGAGGCCTTCCAGGCCACCTGCGTCGAGGTGCGCGCCGGCATCGCGGAGTTCAACGACCAGGACTACGCAGGAACGGTCGAGCACTTCGAGAAGGCCAAGATCCCCGCGAAGGTCTACGCCAAGGTCAACACCGAGCCCGAGGCAGACGCCCTGCTCGACGCCGTCGAGTACTACGCCGACCTCTCCCCCGCCGACTATCCCGAGGCCGCGCTCAGCTCGAAGAACTTCGCACGCAACAAGGAGATCACGCTGACGCAGTGCGCGTCCGATCCTGACGACCAGTCCCCCGGCACGCCGGTCTGACATCTAGGACGACTCGCGGTTCAGCGACACGTACACCGCGTTGACGGCGACGGCCTGCTCGAGCTCGGTCGAGACCCCCGCGAAGAACTGCGAGCGGTACGTCTCGTCTGTGACGGCGTAGACCGTGAAGTAGAGCCCAGCGAACGCCGACAGGAACACCGACACCTGCCACAGGTCGTTCGTGACCGGCACGAGCCGGCCGAGCGACGACGGCAGATCGCTGACGGGCTGCCCCGTCCATGCCTCGACGGTCGAGTCGGGGATGGTGAGCGAGCCGAACACGACGAAGAACGCGAACAGCCCGAGGCTCAGCAGCAGCACCTGGATCGCCTGGTTGAACAGCAGCACCAGCACGAGATTGGCCCGGGCGAAGCGCGGCAGGTCGGGCGGCACGGCCGTCACCTGTCGTGCGGCGTCCTCGGCCGGCGTGCCCGCGCAGCACTCCGCGACGCGCGGTCCGACGACGTCGCGCTCGACCTCGCGCACCTCCTCGGGCAGGCGCACCAGCAGGAACACCGCCGCGATGGCGGCGAAGAACGCGACCGCGATCCACAGGACGTGACGCGGCATGAGCGCCGCGACCTGCCACACCTCGGCGTTGATGAACAGGAACGTCACGGCGAGCAGCAGCAGCGGCAGCGCCCGCGTGAGCAGCGGGAACATCAGGCCGAGCGAGCTGAACGTGCGCCGCACGGCCCAGCGCAGCATCGTCCCCATGCGCAGGAGCCTGCCGGCGAACAGGCCCAGCAGGGCCAAGAACACCAGCACGCCCACAGCCGTCCCGAGCGATCCGCGATCGGACCACGCGGCACCGACCGCGAAGCCCGCAGCGACCGAGACGCCCACGATCAGCACGATGACGGCCACGATCCGCTTGCTCGACAGCCAGCCCTCGACGGTGTCGGCCCGGTCACCCGTGAAGTACGGCAGACCGTGGTCGTCGAACCACGCCTCGATCTGCTCGGTCGTGCCGGCGGGCGGGGTCGCCACGGTCAGAAGCTGACCGGGAGCTCGTCGACGCCGTAGACGAACGACAGCTGGCGGAACGTGAGCTCCTCCTGCGGCTTGGCCAGCGCCAGGTCGGGGAACCGCTGGAACAGCTTCGGCAGCGCGATGCGCAGCTCCATGCGGGCCAGCTCGGCACCGATGCAGCGGTGGATGCCGTGGCCGAAGGCGAGGTGACCCGACGACGGGACGCGCAGCGGGTCGAACTCGTCGGGCCGGTCGCCGGCCGTCTCCGGGTCGCGGTTGGCACCCGAGAGCGAGGCCAGGATGACGTCGCCGGCCTTGATCTGCTGGCCGAACAGCTCCATGTCGGCCCGGGCGAACCGTGGGAACGCGACCTGCACGACCGACAGGTAGCGCAGCAGCTCCTCGACGACCCGGTCGACGTCCTCGGGCGTCCCGTTGCGGACGAGGTCGGCATAGGCCGGGTCGCGAAGCAGGACGATCGTGCCCAGCGCGATCATGCCCGCGGTGGTCTCGAACCCACCCGTGAAGATCCCGTCGGCCAGGCCAGCGAGGTCGAAGTCGCTGATCGTGTCGCCCTCGTCGCGGATGATCTGGCCCAGCAGCCCCGGGCCGGGCTCCTTGCGCTGACGGGCGACGGCCTCGAACAGGAACTTGCGCTGGTCGGAGACCGCGCCGAAAGCAGCGGCACCGCCGTTGGTCGCGTCGAAGCGGTCGCTGCCGAGCTTGGCGAACGCCTGGCTGTCGGCGTAGTCGAGGCCCAGCAGCGCGCAGATCGTCTGGAACGGGATCGGGAAGGCGACCGCCGTGCAGAGATCTGCCCCCGGTCCCTCGGCCTCGAGGGCGTCGAGCTGTGCGTCGACGAACTCGGTGATCATGGGCTCGAGACGGGCGAGCCGGCGCATCGTGAACTCAGGGGTGACGATCTTGCGCAGGCGCGTGTGCAGCGGCGGGTCGGTGAACCCGAGGCCGCCGATGTCGTCGGCCGTGGCCGGACCGTCGCCGTGGAACAGGTGGCGGATGTCGTTGCTGTAGCTGTCGCGATCGGTCAGGATCGTGCGCGCCTCGTCATGGCCCGTCACGAGGTAGGCCGTGAACGTGAACGGCAGCTCGAGCTTGCGCATCGGCTCGGTGGCGCGCCAGTCTGCGATCTGCGGGAGGGTGTCCATCCCCTCGCGTTGCAAGGGGACCTTCGTCTCCTCGGGGATGAACGACAGGGCGCTGAGGTCGATGCCGTTCTTCTGGATGCGCTTGACGAGCATCCGCCCGACCCAACGGCGCACTCTTCCCTTGACGTCGACCACGTGAAGAAACTACACGGCACGCTTGCAGGTTGACGCCAGCCGGTACAGGGTGTGACGAAAGCGTCGCCCACCGGCGCGCACTTTCGAGGGGGCTGAATGAGCAACGACGGAGCACGACCAGAGCAGCCGGCCGAGCTGAAGCGGGTCATGGGGCCGAGGCTCCTCCTGCTGTTCATCGTCGGCGACATCCTGGGTGCCGGTGTCTACGCCGTCACGGGACAGATGGCCGGAGGCGTCGGCGGCATCGTCTGGCTGCCGTTCCTCGTGGCCTTCATCGTCGCCACCATCACGGCGTTGTCGTACCTCGAGCTCGTCACGAAGTACCCGCAGGCAGCCGGCGCGGCGCTGTACGCCCACAAGGCCTTCGGTGTGCACTTCATCACGTTCATCGTCGCCTTCGCCGTCGTCTGCTCCGGCATCACGAGCGCCTCGACGGCGTCCGCGACGCTCGCGGGATTCTTCACCGATGGCCTGGCGATCAACGGCTGGATCGACGAGGGCGGCGTCAGTGACGGCACCATCACCGCGATCGCGATGGGCTTCATGATCCTGCTCGCCGTGGTCAACCTGCGCGGCGTCGGCGAGAGCGTCAAGTTCAACGTCGTCCTCACGATCGTCGAGGTCTCGGCGCTCGCGATCGTCATCGGCGTCGGCTTCTATGTCATCGCCAACGGCAACGGCGACCTCAGCCGCATCACGGTCTTCGAGGACGCCAACGACAAGGGCTTGTTCCTGGCCGTGACAGCCGCGACGTCGATCGCGTTCTTCGCGATGGTCGGCTTCGAGGACGCCGTCAACATGGTCGAGGAGGTCGAGGAGCCGCAGAAGATCTTCCCGCGCACGATGCTGACGGGCCTCGGCATCGCGGTGATCCTCTACATGCTGGTGGCCGTGTCGGTGGTCAGCGTGCTGACGTCCGACCAGATCAAGACGATCAACGAGGAGGAGGGACGTGCCCTGCTGTCGGTCGTGTCGGTCGGCGCGCCCGACTTCCCGATCGACAAGATCTTCCCGTTCCTCGCGGTGTTCGCGGTGGCCAACACGGCCCTGATCAACATGCTGATGGCGAGCCGCCTGATCTACGGCATGGCTCGCCAGGACGTGCTCCCCCGTCAGCTCGGGGCGGTGCTGCCGGGACGCCGGACGCCGTGGGCGGCCATCGTGTTCACGACCGCCATGGCGCTGGGCCTCATCTTCTACGTCCGTCAGGATCCCGACAGCGACATCGTCGTCAACCTGGCCAGCGTGACGTCGTTGCTGCTGCTGTGCGTCTTCGCGGTCGTCAACATCGCGTGCATGGTGCTGCGCGGCAAGAAGCACGACCACGTCAAGTCGTTCTTCACGTCGCCCGGCCCGCTGCCCTACGTGGGCGCGTTCCTGTGCCTGTTCCTCGTCGGCCCGTGGGTCGACCGCGACTCGATCGTGTACGAGATCGCCGGCGGCCTGATGGTCATCGGCGTGGCGCTGTGGGCCATCACGTTCGCGATCAACAAGGCGACCGGGCAGGGCGACAGCAGCTTCGAGGACGTCACTCGACTCAATGAGTGATGCGCTCGCCGACTGAGGTGTTCGCCGACTGAGGTGTTCGCCGACTGAGCATGTCCCTGCACGAACGACGGCCCGCCTCCCCTCTCGGGGTGGCGGGCCGTCGTCGTGGGGCGGGTGTCAGGCGTTGTCGTCCTGGACGCCGCTGTCGACCTTGGGCGTGCCGTCGGGGTTGAGACCGGCCTTCTCGCGCCGGCTCGACACCGTCAGGCTGACGATCGCGGTGATGCTGAGGATGCCGACGATGACGCCGAGGCTCAGCAGCGTCGGGATCTCGTAGACCTTGACGTGCTCGCCGCCGTTGATGAACGGCAGCTCGTTCTCGTGCAGCGCGTGCAGGATCAGCTTGACGCCGATGAAGCCCAGCAGGATCGCGAGGCCCTGCGACAGGTAGATGAGCTTCTTGAGCAGACCACCCAGCAGGAAGTACAGCTGACGCAGACCCATCAGGGCGAACACATTGGCCGTGAAGACCAGGTAGGGCTCCTTGGTGAGGCCGTAGATCGCGGGGATCGAGTCGAGCGCGAACAGCAGGTCGGTCGTGCCGAGCGCGATGATCACGAGGAACATCGGCGTGATGGCGCGCTTGCCGTTCTCGTGGACGAAGAGCTTGAGGCCGTCCCACTGCTCCGACACCGTGAAGCGCTTGCGCGCCATGCGCACGACCGCGTTCTCGCCGTCGTCGTCGTGATCGGTGTCCTTCATGAGGTTGTAGCCCGTGTAGAGCAGGAACGCTCCGAAGATGTAGAAGATCCACGAGACCTGCTCGATGGCCACGGCACCCAGCGCGATGAAGATCCCGCGGAAGATGAGGGCGATGACGATGCCCACCATCAGGGCTTCCTGCTGGTACTTACGCGGCACCTTGAAGCTGGCCATGATGATGATGAAGATGAACAGGTTGTCGATCGACAGGCTGTACTCCGTCAACCATCCGGCGAAGAACTGCAGACCGAAGTCGCCGTCCTTGATCGTCGAGTCGTTGTGGTAGACCGAGACCCAGATGCCGAAGGCGATCGCGAGACCGACGTAGACGCTCAGGTAGGTCGCGCACTCCTTCATCGACGGCTCGTGCGGACGACGAGCGACGATCAGGATGTCGAACAGCAGCACCGCGAGCGTCACGCCGATGGTGATCGCCCATTCGGTGGTGGATACGTTCAAGAGAGTTCCTCCGGTCTTCGATAGGCCGGAGGTCTCTTCCGCCGCGTCGACTGATGTGTCGAGCGGCCCGCAAGACCGGGTGACTGCTGGGAGTCACCGTGATGACGGCGTTGCGATCAGGGAATACTCCCCTCCGTCGCACATTCTTGCAGGCAGAGCGCGAAACTGCCTCATCGAAGGCCGCCCGCTCGACGTGAGTGGCGCCTCACGGCCGCCGACGGGTGCCGGCAGATGTCTCGTCGTGGCCGGCCCTACGCCGCAGGCCCGTCGTCATCGAAGGCCGGCAGCCCGTCGATGCTGGTGCGGTTCTTGGCCCGCCGGTAGTCGGCGATGCCCTCGGGCCCGCGTCGCTGCATGTTGGGCGACAACAGGTCACGCTCGTCGTCGAGCGTCATCAGCGGCAGCGCATAGCCGCACGAGTCGGACACCCGCTCGACGTCGACCACGATGACTGCGCGGGCGGCCGGGTTGTCGGGGAACCTGGCAGCCCATGCGGCGAACCCGTCGTCGTACCTGCTGACGACCCGCCCCGTCCCGTGGAGCCGCACGACGTTGGGCGTGCGGTCGAACGAGCAGAACATGATCGTGATGCGGCCGTTGCCCGGCTCCCGCACGTGGGCGATCGTCTCGGCACCGCTCGCCGTCAGGTCGAGGTAGGCCACGGTGCGGTCGTCGACGACGACGAACGTGTCGGCCAGCCCCTTGGGCGACACGTTGACGTGACCACCGGCCAGTGGCGCGGTGGCGACGAAGAAGACCGCCTGCCGCTCGATGAACTCGCGCAGCCGGTCGTCGATCGAGGAGTGGACCTTGCCCATGCGTCGGAGCGTAGCGCCTCAGGCACCGGCCTCCAGCATGCTGCGCAGCTCCTTCTTGAGGTCACCGATCTCGTCGCGCAACCGGGCCGCCACCTCGAACTGCAGCTCGGCCGCCGCGGCACGCATCTGCTCGCTGAGCTGCTCGATGAGATCAGCCAGCTCGCCCGACGGCAGGTCGGCCAGGTTCTTGGTGTGCTGGCCGAGCGGGACGGGGGCACCCTTGCGGCGCTTGTCACCGGTCGCCGCCAGCAGCGAGGCCGTGTCGGCGTCCTCGCGGGCCAGCATGTCGGTGATGTCGCCGATCTTGCGGCGCAGCGGCGTCGGGTCGATGCCGTGCTCGGTGTTGTAGGCGACCTGCTTGGCACGGCGCCGGTTGGTCTCGTCGATCGCGTACGCCATCGAGTCGGTGATGCGGTCGGCGTACATGATGACCTGGCCCGACACATTGCGTGCCGCGCGGCCGATCGTCTGGATGAGCGAGCGCTCCGAGCGCAGGAAGCCCTCCTTGTCGGCGTCGAGGATCGCCACGAGGCTGACCTCGGGCAGGTCGAGGCCCTCGCGCAGCAGGTTGATGCCCACCAAGACGTCGTACTCCCCCATGCGCAGCTCGCGCAGCAGCTCGACGCGCCGCAGGGTGTCGACCTCGGAGTGCAGGTAGCGCGTGCGGATGCCGGCCTCGAGCAGGTAGTCGGTGAGGTCCTCGGACATCTTCTTGGTCAGCGTCGTGACCAGCACGCGCTCGTTCTTGTCGGTGCGGGTGCGGATCTGGGTGATCAGATCGTCGATCTGCCCCTTGGTGGGCTTGACCACGACCTCGGGGTCGATCAGGCCCGTGGGACGGATGATCTGCTCGACGACATCGCCCTGCACCTTGTCCATCTCGTAGTTGCCGGGGGTGGCCGACAGGTAGACCGTCTGGCCGATGCGCTCGAGGAACTCGGCCCACTTGAGCGGACGGTTGTCCATCGCGCTGGGCAGTCGGAAGCCGAAGTCGACGAGGTTGCGCTTGCGCGACATGTCGCCCTCGTACATCGCGCCGATCTGAGGGATCGTCACGTGCGACTCGTCGACCACCAGCACGAAGTCGTCGGGGAAGTAGTCGAGCAGGCAGTGACCCGGGGTGCCCGGACCGCGCTGGTCCATGTGGCGCGAGTAGTTCTCGATGCCCGCACAGGTGCCGACCTGCTCCATCATCTCGATGTCGTAGGTCGTGCGCATGCGCAGACGCTGCGCCTCGAGCAGCTTGCCCTGCCCCTCGAGCTCGGCCAGGCGCTCCTCGAGCTCGACCTTGATCGTCTCGATCGCCCGGCGCATCGTCGCGGGGCCCGCCGCGTAGTGCGTGGCGGAGCCGACGAAGAGCTCCTGGTCGTCGCTCAGCACCTCGCCGGTGACGGGGTGCAGCGTCATGAGCCGCTCGATCTCGTCGCCGAAGAACTCGACCCGGACGGCATGCTCCTGGTAGACGGGGAAGATCTCGACGGTGTCTCCCTTGACCCGGAACGTGCCGCGGGTCGTGGCGACGTCGTTGCGGACGTACTGGGCCTCGACGAGCGTGCGCAGCAGCTGCTCGCGGGCCATCTCCTCGCCCACCTTGAAGCCGATCATGCGCTCGAGGTACTCCTGCGCCGAGCCGAGGCCGTAGATGCACGAGACCGTCGCGACGACGATGACGTCGCGACGCGTCAGCAGCGACCACGTGGCCGAGTGCCGCAGCCGCTCGACCTCCTCGTTGATCGAGGAGTCCTTCTCGATGTAGGTGTCGCTCTGCGCGATGTAGGCCTCGGGCTGGTAGTAGTCGTAGTACGAGACGAAGTACTCGACGGCGTTGTTCGGCAGCAGCTCGCGCAGCTCGTTGGCGAACTGGGCAGCCAGCAGCTTGTTGGGCATCATGACCAGCATCGGACGCTGCAGGCGCTCGGCCAGCCAGGCGGTCGTCGCGGTCTTGCCGGTGCCCGTGGCGCCCAGCAGGACGTTGTCCATCGCACCGGCCTTGATGCGCTTCTCGAGCTCGGCGATCGCCGCGGGCTGGTCGCCCGCCGGGACGTAGTCGGACACGACCTCGATGGGGGCGACCTGGCGCTTAAGCTCTGAAACGGACCTCATGCGTCGAGCCTACGACCAGCCACCGACAGAGCACCTCTAAAGTGAGACCCATGGTCGTTTCGGAACGCCGCGCAGAGCGCAAGAGGGAGATCCTGGAGGCGACGCGGACCCTGTTCGACGAGCGCGGAGTGAGGGACGCCCAGATCGAGGACATCGCCCGGGCCGTCGGCATCAACCGCGCGATCATCTACCGCCACTTCTCCGGCAAGGAGGAGCTGTTCGCCGAGACCCTCGTCGGATACCTGCAGGAGCTCGATCGCACGCTGGCCGCCGTCGACGACCCCACGGTCGACCCCGAGCAGCGCCTGCGCACCATCACCGCGACGTTCCTCGACTTCGGCGCGGCACTCCCGGCATTCGTCGACTGCGCGCAGGCGCTGCTGCGCCGACGCGGCGAGGAGCTCATGGAGGAGGTCAGCCAGAAGGTCATGATCGACCTCGGCCTGGCCATGGCAGGTTGCCTCAACCACGCCGTCGAGATCCTGCAGGCCGGCGTCGCGTCCGGGCAGTTCCACGTCCGCGACCCCAACCTGATGGCCAACATCTTCTACACGCAGGCGCTCGGCGTCCTCAACCTCGCGACCCTGCAGCTGTCGGTGCGCGAGGAGAACCCGGGCCTGCCCGCGGTCGACGCCGTGCCGTTCGACGAGGTCAAGTCGCTCGTGCTGATCGCAGCCGTCGCGATGGCCCGCGGCACCGAGTCCTGACGCCCGTGCCCCGCGGGCTGGTCACGGGCGTCGCCCTCACCGGCGGCATCGCCGCGGGCATCGTGACGCGGCTGGAGTCGGACGGCTGGGACGTCGTGACGTCCGACCTCTCCGGCAGCCACCTCGACTGCGACCTCTCCGAGCCGGACGCACCTGGCGAGCTCGTCGCACGGGCCCTGCGCGAGCACGGCCCCCTCGACGCCCTGGTGCTGAGCCACTCCCATGACGTCGAGACGGGGATCCTCGACACGACGGCGGAGAGCTTCGACCGGCACGTCGCGGTCAACGCGCGGGCCGCCCTGCTCATGATCGCGGCGTTCGCGCGCCAGGTCGTCGACGGCGGCGCGGTCGTGGCCCTCACGAGCGACGCCACGACCGGCAACCTCCCCTACGGTGCCTCCAAGGGTGCCCTCGACCGCATCGTGATCTCCGCCGCGAGGGAGCTCGGGCCCCTCGGCATCTCCGCCAACGTGCTCAACCCCGGGCCGATCGACACGGGCTGGATGGACGACGACGTCCGCGCGGGCCTGCTGCCGCACCACCCCCTTGGGCGGCTCGGCGAGCCCCGCGACGTCGCGGACGTCGTCGCTTTCTTGGTCTCGCCGGCCGGCCGCTGGATCTCCGGCCAGCTGCTGCACGCCGACGGCGGGTTCAGCTCGAGGTTCTAGCGGGGCGCAACGGGGCTACGCGAAAGCGTCGACGCCAGTGCGCTCGGCCGACAGCGCCCACAGGCGGGCAGCCTGCTCCGGATCGGTCGCATGGGCCGCGACACCACGCCGCGGACCGTCCGGCACGTTCGGTGCCGCGACGTCGCAGTCCTCGAGGTAGAGACCGCCCAGGCCGTCGAGCTGCGGTGAGGTCGCCGCCCACACCTGCGTCGCGGCCCCCTGCTCGGGCGACTTGAACGCCGAGGCGTTCTTCGGGGACCCGTCGGCGTTGACCCAGCCCATCGCCACCTGCTCCTCGAGGGGCAGGTGCCGCTGCAGCGGGGTCAGGATGCCGCCAGGGTGCAGGGAGAACGCCCGCAGGCCCGACTCGCGGCCGAGGGCGTCGAGGTGCACGGCGAACAGGGCGTTGGCGGTCTTGGCCTGACCGTAGGCGTCCCACTTGTCGTAGTCGCCGCTCGTGAAGTCGATGTCGTCCCAGCGGATGCCGGAGCGCAGGTGGCCGGTGGACGAGACCGACACGACGCGGGCCCCGTCGGCGAGGGCCGGGCGCAACCGGTTGACGAGGGCGAAGTGGCCGAGGTGGTTGGTGGCGAACTGGGCCTCCCACCCCGGACCGACACGGGTCTCGGGCGTCGCCATGATGCCGGCGCTGTCGATCACGGCGTCGAGCGTGCGGCCGCTGTCGACGAAGCGGGCTGCGAAGGAGGCGACGCTGTCGAGGTCGCCGAGGTCGAGCTCGTCGACGTCGACGCGGTCGATGCCCGCGAGCTGCTCGCGGGCACTGTCGGGGCGGCGGGCTGGCACCACGACATCGGCACCTGCCTTCACGAGGGCGCGGGTCGTCTCGATGCCGATGCCGGAGTAGCCGCCGGTCACGAGGATGGTCCGGCCGGTCAGGTCGATGCCCGCGAGCACGTCGTCGGCGGTTGACTGGGCTCCGAAGCCGGAGCCGATGGGCTGCTGCGTGGTGGTCATGACGTCGACGCTAGGTGCTGGAGTGCGCTCCAACGCAAGCCGGGCGGACCGATCTTTCTACGTTCAGGTCGTCCCGGCAGCGCAAACGCAGAGACATCGGTCCCTGAGTGGACCGATGTCTCTGCGTTGCTGCTGCTCTGACTGCCGAAAGGCAGCAAGATGCGTCCCTGGGTCAGGCCTCGAGGATCGCGACGACGCCCTGGCCGCCGGCCGCGCAGATCGAGATCAGGCCGCGGCCCGAGCCCTTCTCGTGCAGCAGCTTGGCCAAGTTGGCGACGATGCGGCCGCCGGTCGCGGCGAAGGGGTGCGCCGCGGCGAGCGACGATCCCTTGACGTTGAGCTTGCTGCGGTCGATCGAGCCGAGGGGGACGTCGAGGCCGAGCTTCTCCTTGCAGAACGCGGGATCCTCCCATGCCGCGAGCGTCGTCAGCACCTGGCCGGCGAACGCTTCGTGGATCTCGTAGAAGTCGAAGTCCTGCAGCGTCAGGCCCTGACGGGCGAGCATGCGCGGGACGGCGTAGACGGGCGCCATCAACAGGCCCTCGGCACCCGACACGTAGTCGACGGCGGCGGTCTCGTAGTCGACGAAGTAGGCCTCCGGCGTCCAGCCGCGCTTCTTCGCCTCGTCCTCGGACGCCAGCAGCACGACGGACGCACCGTCGGACAGTGGCGTCGAGTTCGCGGCCGTCATGGTTGCCTCCTCGCCGAACGACTTGCCGAAGACCGGCTTGAGCTTGGCGAGCTTCTCGAGGCTCGAGTCGGCCCGCAGGTTGTTGTCCTTCGTGACGCCCTGGAACGGCGTGACGAGGTCGTCCTGCCAGCCCTCGTCGTACGAGGCGGCGAGGTTCTGGTGCGACGCGACGGTCAGCTCGTCCTGCGCCTCGCGGGTGATGCCCCACTCCTTGGTCGTGATGGCCTGGCTGTCGCCCATCGACAGGCCCGTGCGGGGCTCGGCGTTGCGGGGCTGGTCGGGGGCCAGGAAGGCGGGCCGGATCTTGGCGAGGGCCTTGACACGTCCCTTGTTGTCCTTGGCGCGGTTGGCCTCGAGCAGGATCTTGCGCAGCTTGTCGCCGATCGCGAGCGGGGCGTCGGACGTCGTGTCGGAGCCGCCGGCGACGCCGGTCTCGATCTTGCCGAGCGCGATCTTGTTGGCGACGAGGATCGCGGCCTGGATGCCGGTATCGCAGGCCTGCTGCACGTCGAAGGCCGGGGTGTCGGGCGAGAGCTTGGAGCCCAGAACCGTCTCGCGAGCCAGGTTGAAGTCGCGGCTGTGCTTGAGGACGGCACCGGCGGCGAACTCGCCGACCCGCTCGCCCTCGAGGCCGAAGCGGTCGACGAGACCGTCGAGCGCGGCCGTCAGCATCTCCTGGTTGGAGACGTTGGTGTAGACGGTGTTGGACCGCGCGAACGGGATGCGGTTGCCGCCGATGACCGCGACGCGGCGCACCTCCTGGGCCGAGCCGGCATCGGCTGTCGTGGGCGCGGCCGCCTTCTTGGCGGGGGCCTTCTTCGCGGGGGTCGTGTCCGCCATGGCGGTCTCCTCGATCGTGGTGAACAGTGGCAGTGATGGAACGTGATGAGCGCCGCAGCCACGGGTGGTGGACTGGCGTCGAACCATGACGTTACAGTTTCAGCATCATTCCAGATACCGATGGTATCCGAGAGATAGGACACACCCTCCTCATGACTGATCGCTACCAGTCGCTCGCGCACAACCCGATCGGCAAGTTCATCGTCACGAACCTGGGTCTGCCCAACCCGCCCGTCCTGGAGCGCTGGACCGAGGGTGCTCCCCTGGTCAAGGGCACCGTCCTGATCGGCGCGGCTCCGCAGAGCACGATCGGCACGACGCTCAACGCGACGCTGAAGTCGAGCGGCATCGAGGCCGTCGGCGTCCGTGCGGACGGCAAGAAGTACAAGGCGCTGGTGTTCGACGCGACCGGCATCTCCGACACCGCAGGCCTCGCCGCGATGCAGCAGTTCTTCACCCCCGCGCTGCGCAGCCTCGCCGGATCGGGACGTCTCGTCGTCATCGGCGCCCTGCCCGAGCAGGCCGAGACCGAGACCGCCGCGATCGCGCAGCGCGCCCTCGAGGGCTTCGTCCGCTCGGCCGGCAAGGAGGTCGGCGGCAACGGCAGCACGGCCAACCTGGTCTACGTCGGCACCGGCAGCGAGGGCGCCCTGGCGTCGACGCTGGAGTTCCTGCTGTCCCCCAAGTCGGCCTTCGTCTCCGGCCAGGTCATCCGCCTGGGCCTGACCGAGCTGGTCTCCCCCGACACCGTCGCCGACCCCACCAAGCCGCTGGCCGGCAAGGTCGCGCTCATCACGGGTGCCTCGCGCGGCCTCGGTGCCGCCATGGCCCGCACCCTGCACCGTGACGGCGCGGCGATCGTCGGCCTCGACGTGCCCGCCCTCAAGGACGAGCTCGACGTCGTCATGGCCGAGCTCGGTGGCACCTCGATCGCCGAGGACATCACGGCACCCGAGGCGCCCCAGGTCATCGCCCAGGCGCTCAAGGACGCTCACGGCGGCGTCGACATCGTCGTCCACAACGCGGGCATCACGCGCGACAAGCGGCTCAAGAACATGAAGACCGAGAACTGGAACCTGGTCATCGACATCAGCGTCGGTGCCCCCCAGCGCATCACGGCCGAGCTGCTCGACCAGAAGCTGCTGCGCAAGGGCGGCCGTGTCATCGGCATCTCCTCGATCGCCGGCATCGCGGGCAACAACGGCCAGACCAGCTACGGCACCGCCAAGGCCGGCGTCATCGGCTTCGTCGGCGACCTGTCGAAGCGCGTCGCCAGGGACGGCATCACGGTCAACGCGATCGCGCCGGGCTTCATCGAGACCGACATGGTCAAGACCATGCCGCTGGGCATCCGCGAGGCCGGACGCCGGCTCAGCTCGCTGTCGCAGGGCGGACTGCCGATCGACGTCGCCGAGGCCATCGCCTGGTACGCCCACCCCGGGTCGTCCGCGATCTCCGGCAACGTCGTCCGCGTGTGCGGCCAGGCCCTGATCGGTGCCTGACGTGACCACGCGCGTCTTCACCAAGGCCCCGGCGACCCTGCCGCTGATGCTCAAGGCGGCCCTGCCGGCGATCCCCGTCGTCGGCGGGCTACCGGGCGTCAAGCACGCCAAGGGCTCGGTGCCCGACGTCGTGCTCGAGCGCCGCGGGGTCGTCACGGACCCCCGTCACCTCGACGCCTACAACGAGGTCTGCGGGTTCCCGCGCTCCGACACGCTGCCGGCCACGTACCCGCACATGGCGGCGTTCGGCCTCCACATGACGCTCATGACCGACACGTCGTTCCCGTTCGCGCCCATGGGCCTGGTGCACCTGCGCAACAGCATCAGGCAGCACCGTCCGATCGGCGTGACCGAGGTGCTCGACGTGTCGGTGCGCGCCGCCGACCTGCGTCCCCACCCCAAGGGCTCGCTGATCGACATCAACACGACGGTCTCCGTCGGCGACGAGATCGTGTGGGACGAGACCATGACGCTGTTCTCGCGGCACAAGGGCGGTTCGCCCGAGCAGACCTCGGCCCCCCTGGCCGGCGTCGAGGTGCCCGACGGCGTCGTGCACTGGAAGCTCGCCGGTGACCTCGGTCGCCGGTACGCCGCCATCTCTGGCGACCGCAACCCCATCCACCTCTACCCGTTGACGGCCAAGGCGTTCGGGTTCCCGAGCAACATCGCCCACGGCATGTGGACGCTCGCGCGGGGACTCGCGGCGGTCGACAACAGGCTGCCGGACGCGTTCACGAACGTCGCGGAGTTCCGCAAGCCGATCCTGCTGCCGACCACGGTCGTGCTCGGCTCGTCCGTCGACGGCGACGTGCTGACGTTCGGGGTCAAGGGCGCACGCAAGCCCGTCCCGCACCTGGTCGGACAGGTCGCCCCGCTCACCTGAGCACCCGAGCACCCGACCCAACGAGATGTCGGCACTTATCGACCTGAAACGGGTCCCCGCCGGTCGATAAGTGCCGACATCTCGCGGGCTATGTCGCGGCCTACGCCTTCGGCGTGATGTGGCGGATCAGGCCCTCCTGGGCCACCGTCGCGACGAGCGTGCCGTCCTCGGTGAACACGTGGGCGGTGCTGAGTCCGCGTGCGCCCGATGCCGACGGCGACGTCTGGTCGTAGAGCAGCCACTCGTCCGCGCGGAACGGCCGGTGGAACCAGATCGTGTGGTCGAGCGATGCCGGCTGGACGACCTCGGAGCCGATGAACTGCCCGTGCGGCACGAGGCTCGCCCCGAGCAGGCTGAGATCGCTGATGTACGTGAACGCCGCGTTGTGGACGATGCGGGAGTCGGGCAGCGTGCCGTTGGCCTTGAACCACAGACGCTGCACCGCGGGGGTCAGCTGCCGCTGCGGGTCGTCCTCGGGGCGGTTGTCGCCGATGTAGCGCATGTCGAACGACGACCACTCCTGCTCCCAGTGGGCCACTGCCTCGGGGCCGCGCAGCCGGACGATCTCGAGCAGCGGCGTCGCGTCGTCGGGGCCCGGCACCTCGGGCATCCGGTCCTGGTGGTCCCAGCCGCCCTCCTCGACCTGGAACGAGGCGGTCATGTAGAAGATGATCTCGCCGTGCTGACGTGCCGCCACGCGCCTCGTCACGAACGACCGGCCGTCGCGGACGTTCTCGACGTCGTACACGATCGGGATGCTCGGATCGCCGCCCAGGATGAAGTACAGGTGAAGCGAGTGCACGAACCGGTCGTCGGGAACCGTGAGCTGCGCCGCCATCAGGGCCTGCGCGGCGACCTGCCCGCCGAAGACCCGCTTGAGCGACGACGCCTCGGGCTGGGAGCCGCGGTAGAGGCCGACCTCCAGTCGTTCGAGGTCGAGCAGGCCGATGACTTCGTCAAGAGATGCGGGCACCCCAGCACCCTATCGGGAGGCAGCGCCGGTGCCACGAAGCCCGAACGATGATCAGCCTCGGCCGTAGGCGTCGGCGGCCTGCCAGAACTCCTCCGACGGCGTCTTGAGGGTCTGCTCGTCGAAGAAGGACCCGTCGGCGAAGCCCAGCCGGATGTGACCGCGTACCGTCCGCTTGCCGGTGTCGGCGATGGAGGCGACCTGCTCACGCGGGATGCGGGCCACCAGGTCGGGGTCGGTCTTGCGCCCGCTGGGTCCGAACGACCACAGGCTGATGGTCTTCTCGGCGAGGGCGAGAACCAGGATGTCGGTGGTGTTGGGGAGCGATCGAGCGATGCTCCCCTCGTCGCCGCCGATGTGCTTGTCGGCGATGTACGCGTCCTTCAACCGGTTGGCTGCCTTGCCCGCCAGGTCTCCGAGGTCGCGCGGCCGCTTGTTGTCGGCGACGGCCGACCCCGAGGCCATCACCGGGACGAATGCCAGGAGCGTGTCGTCGCCCAGCACCCTGCGCAGGGTCTGGGCCGGATCGGGGCCGGCCAGTGCGCTCTTGATCGTGTCGAACATGCCCATGGTGCGCCTCCCGCAGAGAAGTTGTCTCCAACGACACTATCGCGATGCCGAGCGGTGGGCCGAGGCAGGTCTTGGAGCGCGCGTCAACCCTGGTCGTTCTTGCGCTGGCGCGCAAGGAACTGCTCGAACTGGTCGGCCAGCTCGTCGCCGCTCGGGAGCTCCTCGTCGCTGGCCAGCAGCGACTGCGCCGCCCCGCGCGTGAAGGCGTCGTACTGCTCCTCGAGGCCGCTGAGCAGACCGGCACCGCCCTGCTCCTCGATCTGCTCCTCGATCTCCTTGAGCGCATCGCTCTGTCGCGCCCGCAGCCGCTCGACGTCGATGACCAGACCGGTGCGATCGGTCAACGCGTCGATCAGCGCGAGTGCCGCAGGCGGGTAGTCGATCTGCGCGAGGTAGTGGGGCACGTGCACGACGTAGCCGGCGGCGTCGAGCCCCCACTGGCCCAGGCGGTACTCCAGCAGCGACTGGGCCGACGACGGCACCGTGACCTGGGCCGACCACATGTTCTGCCGGTCAACGAGCTCGGGACGGGTGCCGTGGGCCGTGATCATGGCCGGGCGGGTGTGCGGGACGCCCATGGGGACGGCACCGAGGCCCAGCGTCAGGGGCACGTCGTGCTCCTCGATGACCTCGTGCACCTCGCCGACGAACCGCTCCCACAGGAAGTCGGGCTCGGGTCCGGTGAGCAGCAGGTAGGGCTCGCCGTTGCCGTCGTGCTCGAGGACGACCTGCAGCGTGGGCTCGGCGTAGTCGGCGTAGTGATTCTCGCGGAACGCCATCATGGGTCGACGCGCGCGGTAGTCGAACATCTCGTCGAGGTCGAACTCGTGCACGACCTCGCCCTGGCCCGAGCTGAGCTGCTCGGCGGCCAGACGCGCGGCCGATCCGGCACCCAGGAAGCCGTCGAGCGCATGGATCAGCACGGGTCCGGAGCCGTCGCCGGTGGACGGGGTGTCGCGCAGCCGTCGTGGTCGCCAGTTCTTCACGATGTCGTCAACCTCCTAGCCGTTCGCGCTATTCCGACCCAGAGCAGCCAGGGTGTCGTCGGCCACGGCCTGTGCCGTGAGGCCCAGCCTGCCCAGGATCACGTCGCGTTTGGCGTGGTCGAGGAACTCCTGCTCGACGCCGTGGACGTGGACGGGCGTGTCGATGCCGGCGTCGCGCACCGCGAGGGCGATCGCGGCACCGACGCCGCCCTGTCGTCCGTTGTCCTCGACCGTGACGACGACGGTGTGGTCGGCGGCGAGCCGGACGATGGCCGGGTCGACGGGCTTGACCCACCGCGGGTCGACGAGCGTGACGCCGAGCCCCTGCGCGCGCAGCAGCGTGGCGACCTCGACACCGAGGTGCCCGAAGGCACCCACCGCCACGAGCAGGACGTCTGTGGCGTCGTCGCGCGACAGGACGTCGGCGGTGCCGAGACGCTCGATCGCCGGCAGGTCTTCGCAGACGGGGCCCTTGGCGAAGCGCACGACCGTGGGCGCGTCGTCGACGTCGACGGCCTCGCGCAGCAGCTCGCGCAGCTGGGAGCCGTCACGGGGTGCCGCGATGCGCAGGCGGGGGACGATCTGCAGGAGCGACATGTCCCACATGCCGTTGTGGCTGGCACCGTCGTCGCCCGTGACGCCCGCGCGGTCGAGCACGAACGTGACGCCGCAGCGGTGCAGCGCGACGTCGAGCAGCACCTGGTCGAACGCCCGGTTGATGAACGTCGCGTACACCGCGACGACGGGGTGGAGCCCGCCCATCGCTAGGCCGGCGGCGCTGGTGACGGCGTGCTGCTCGGCGATGCCGACGTCGAACACCCGGTCGGGGAACTTGTCGGCGAAGGCGTCGAGGCCCACGGGGTAGAGCATCGCGGCGGTGATGCCCACGACGTCGGGACGCTCGTCGGCGATGCGGACGATCTCGTCGCGGAACACCGACGTCCAGCCGGCCGGGGCGATGCTGAGCGCGTCGCCGGTCGCGCGGTCGAACGGATTGGCCTGGTGCATCTGGTCGTTCTCGTTGGCGACCGCGATGTCGTAGCCGTGGCCCTTGGTTGTCAGCACGTGCACGAGCACGGGGCCGCCGAACGTGCGAGCGCGATCGAGGGCGTGCTCGACCGATGCGCGGTCGTGGCCGTCGACGGGGCCGATGTACTTGAGGCCGAGGTCCTCGAACATGCCCTGCGGCGCGAGGGCGTCCTTGACGCCCTTCTTGATGGCGTGCAGCGCCTCGTAGGCCTGGGTACCGCCGAACCGGCTGCGGGTGAGGCGCTCCTTGATGGCGCTGAGCGTCGGCTCGTAGCGGGGGTTGGTGCGGATCTCGGTGAGCCGGTTCGCCAGTCCGCCGACCGTCGGGGTGTAGGAGCGGCCGTTGTCGTTGACGATCGCGATGAGGCGGCGGTCGCTGTCGGCGGCGATGTTGTTGAGCGCCTCCCAGGCCATGCCGCCCGTGAGCGCACCGTCGCCGATGACCGCGACGACGTAGTCGTCGTTGCCCAGCAGGTGGTTGGCCTTGGCCATGCCGTCGGCGTACGACAGGCTCGTCGAGGCGTGCGAGTTCTCGACCCAGTCGTGCTCGGACTCCGCACGGCTCGGATAGCCCGACAGCCCGCCCTCACGGCGCAGCGTGGCGAACTCGCCGGCGCGCCCCGTCAGCATCTTGTGCACGTACGACTGGTGGCCGGTGTCCCAGACGATGCGGTCGGACGGGGAGTCGAACACCCGGTGGATCGCGATGCCGAGCTCGACGACGCCGAGGTTGGGGCCGAGGTGGCCGCCGTTGGAGGCGACCGTCGCGATCAGCAGCTCGCGGATCTCGGCGGCCAGCTCGGTCAGCTGCGCGTCGTCCATGGCGCGGAGGTCAGCCGGTCCCGACAGGTTCGCGAGGATGCTCACGTCGGTGTCCTCCCGGTGTTCGGCCATAGGGGTCAGTCTATCGAGGTCGACCGAGCGCGCTGCCCGATGGGCATGTGACGGGCCACGTCACGGCCGGTGTGGCGACCCGGCTCACGGCAGGTCGAACGCGGCGACCGTCGACGACTCGAGGCTGCCGAGCCAGACGACGTCACCGACCTGCCGCACACCCGTGGGCATCCCGAAGCCGGGGTGATCCCCCGCGACGTCGTGCACCAGGGTCTCGTCGGGCGCGTAGGCCTGCACCCGGATGAGCTTCTTCGGCTGGGGCTGCAGGCGCTGGGGCAGCGCCCACACCAGCCGGCGCAACAGCGGCACACGTGGCAGCAACAGGTCGAGGGCGGCGTCGCGCGGCGACGCGATCGCGACCCAGACGTTGCCGTCGTCGCCCGTCGAGATGTTGTCGGGAAAGCCCGGCAGGACGTCGCCGAACGACTCCCAGTCGCCGGCGCGGTCGCCCGTCACCCACAACCGCCTCAGCCCGTACGCGCCCGTCTCGGCCACGACGACGAACGACTCGTCGGGTGCCAGGGCGACGCCGTTGGCGAAGGCCAGCTCGTCGAGCAGCACCGTCAGGGTGCCGTCGGGGTCGCGGCGGAACAGCCGTCCGGTCGGGCGGTGCTCGATGAGGTCGCCGCGCCAGTGGTCGATGCCGAACTTGATGGAGCTGTCGGTGAACCAGATCGTGCCGTCGCGGCCGACCGCGGCGTTGTTGCAGAACATGAAAGGCGTGCCCTCGAAGGAGTCTGCCAGGACCGTGACGGCACCGGCGTCGTCGACGTGCAGCAGACCGCGGTGGGCGTCGCAGACCACCAGTCCGCCGTCCGGATGCACCTCGATGCCGAGCGGTCGCCCGCCGGTGTCGCCGATCACGGTCTCGTCACCCGTTGCCGGGTCGATCGCGAGCAGCCTGCCGTCGACGACCCCGGTCACGACGGTACCGTCGGCGAGGACGACGACGTCCTCGGTCCCGTGGCCGGACGTCTCGACGACCCGCAGGCCCGCCGGGGGCACGGGTCGTCCCGGCGGCGCGGAGGCAGGAGGGGTCCAGCGGGCGGGATCGACGGACGGCTTGGTCATCCCCCGACCCTAGGACGTGGGGCTGACCCCGCGATAGCGTCCGCGCACGTGGACCATCGCCTCGGCAGGTCCGATCTCGGCCCGTTCGACGACGCCCTCGACCAGCAGCCCCCAGCCCACCTGGCGGGGCTCGGTGTCAGCGCGCCGGACGCCCAGCCAGCCGACCGAGCCGTCGAGCACGGGCCCCCACTCGCCGTCGGACCACGTGCCGAGCGTGAACGGGCCACCGGGCGCGGGGGCAGTGCCGGCGAAGGCATCGGCCAGGAAGCGGTGATCCGCGCCGAGGACGTTGACGACCCAGGTCGACGGGTCCTCGTCCCAGAAGTCGGAGTCGGCGTCGACGAGGCCCAGCACCCGGGCGGGATCGCCGTCGGCCACCAGCAGGGACGAGATCGTGAGTCCCGCGCGATCGCGACCGCTGCCGGTCGTCCACACCGACACCGGCGACGGCAGTCGCCCCCGAAGCCGTCGCAGGGGGTCGCGCTCGCCCTCGGGCGGGACGAACGGGTGGTCGCTGTGGATCGTCACGCCCCAACCCTACGGACGTCCCGCCGCGCCTACGGCCGCTGAGTCTCCAGCTCGACGGTCTCGCGGGAGACGTCCTGGGCGCTCCGGCGGGAGAACGTGCTGACGGGTGCGCGGTCGTACGTCAGGTTGAGTGCCGGTACACGGTCCTCGACGACGAACGTGGCCCGGGTGAACGCCTCGGCCCCCGGGGTGCGCACCTGGTCGACGCAGCGGAAGTCGGCCGTGAGGTCGTCCGGCGTGATCGTGGTGTTGACGTAGCCGCGCAGGTTGTTCTGGAACTTGAGGTGTGGGTTCCAGGCGAGCCACGGATGGGCCGTGGCAGCCGAGTCCGAGCCGTTGCCGCCCGAGGTGATCGACGAGCACACCAGCTCGGTGCCGACCGACGGCCCCGTCGGGTCGTCGTAGTCGAGCTTGAGCTCGCTGGCCCAGTGGGCGTGCACGTCGCCGGTCAGCACCACGGGATTGCGCACCCCGGCGTCGACCCAGCCCCGCGTGATGCGGTCGCGCGATGCCGCGTAGCCGTCCCAGGCGTCCATCGACACGGTCGTCAGCGGCCCCTGGTCGTTGTCGCGCTGGGCGAAGAACACCTGCTGGCCCAGCACGTCCCACCGCGCCCGCGAGTGCCGAAAGCCGTCGATCAGCCACTCCTCCTGCGCCTGGCCCGTGATCGACCGCGCGGGGTCGGCGGCGGCCGGGCAGTCCGTCCGGTAGCCGTCTCCGCAGCCCTGGTCGTCGCGGAACTGCCGTGTGTCGAGCATGTGGAACGTCGCGAGCCGGCCCCAGTGGAGGCGGCGGTAGATCTGCATGTTCGCCCCCCGCGGCACCGACGTCCGGCGCAGCGGCATGTTCTCGTAGTACGCGCGGAACGCGGCCTTGCGCCGGGCGAGGAAGCCGGGCGTCTCGGCGGGCTTCTCGGGGATGTCGCCGGCCCAGTTGTTGTCGACCTCGTGGTCGTCGAACACGACGGCCCAGGCGGTCGCCGCGTGCGCCTCCTGCAGGTCGAGATCGGTCTTGTACTGCGCGTGACGCTGCCGGTAGCCCTCGAGCGTCGTGGTCTCGGGGCCGTCGTGGTCGCGCACGTTGCCGCCCGGAGCCACGTAGGCACCGGCGGTGTACTCGTACTGGTAGTCGCCCAGGTGCAGCACGAGATCGGGCCGGTCCTCGGCCAGCCGCCGGTAGGCCGTGAACAGGCCGTGCTCGAGCTGCGCGCACGAGACGAACGACATCGCCAGCGCCGAGGGCATCACTCCGCGGGGCGGGGCCGTGACGGCACGTCCGGTGCGCGACAGGAAGGGGCCGACCGAGAAGCGGTACCAGTACTCGCGCGACGGCTCGAGGTCGTCGACCTCGACGTGCACCGCGTACCCACGGTCGCGGTCGGTGCGGGTGACCCCTCGCCGGACGATCCTGCGGAACCGCTCGTCGGTCGCGACCTGCCAGGCCACGGGGACGCGCAGCGACGGCATGCCGCCCAACCCGTCGCCGGCCAACGGGTCGACCGCGAGCCGGGTCCAGATCACGAATCCGTCGGGGTCGGGATCGCCGGCGGCTACGCCGAGCGTGAACGGGTCGCGTCGCAGGTTGAGGGCGTGAGTGCGCGCATCGGCCGGGCCGGTGGCGAGCACCGGGGTCACGGCGCCGGCGCCGATGACGGCGCCGTAGGTCAGGAAGTCTCGTCGCGTGGTGGGCATGCATCCAGTCCTCGCCCGCTCAGGTGAACGGCCGACGACACCGACCCGACGTCTCGGAGAAGATGTTGGTGGTTGACTTAGTTCAAGAGTCATACTAAACATGGGTCATGGCAACTGACCTGGTGCTCGGCATCGACTCGTCGACCCAGTCGACCAAGGCCGTCCTCGTCGACGCAGCGACCGGCGAGGTCGTGGCGCACGCGTCGGCCCCCCATCCGACCGGCACCGCGGTCGACCCGCGGGCGTGGCTCACGGCGTTCGACTCCGCGACCGACGGCCTGATCGAGCGCGCGTCCGCGATCTCCGTCGGCGGTCAGCAGCACGGCATGGTGGCTCTGGACTCCGCGGGGGCACCGGTGCACGACGCGCTGCTCTGGAACGACACCCGGTCCGCACCGCAGGCCGTCGACCTCGTCGCCGAGCTCGGTGGCCCCCAGCAGTGCGCCGAGGCGATCGGCAGCGTGCTCGTCGCGTCGTTCACGTCGACCAAGCTGCGCTGGCTGCGCGACCACCAGCCCGATGCCGCCGCACGCACCCGCGACGTGCTGCTCCCCCACGACTACGTGTCGCGCCACGTCTCCGGCGGCGATGTGTTCACCGACCGCGGCGACGCATCGGGCACAGGCTACTTCTCAACCGCCGATGACGTCTGGCGGCCCGATCTCGCCGAGGCGGCGATCGGGCACGCCATCGCGCTCCCCCGCATCGTGGGTCCCGCCGAGATCGCCGGCGTGACCGCATCGGGTCTGGTGATCGGTGCAGGGACGGGCGACAACATGGCCGCTGCGCTCGCGCTCGACCTCGAGCCCGGCGATGTCGTCGTGTCGATCGGCACGTCGGGCGTCGCATCGACCATCAGCACGACGCGCGTGGCCGACGGCACGGGGTCGGTGACGGGCTTCGCCGACGCGACCGGCAACTTCCTGCCGATGGGCACCACGATGAACGCCGCGCGCATCCTTGACCTGCAGTGCGCACTGCTCGGCGTCGACCACGACGAGCTCGGCCGGCTCGCGCTCGCCGCCCCCGCCGGTGCCAACGGGCTCACGATCTCGCCCTACTACGCCGGCGAGCGCACGCCCAACCGTCCCGACGCGACCGGCACGTGGGCGGGGCTGACCGTCTCGACGTCCCGCGAGGACGTCGCCCGCGCCGCCTTCGAGGCGCTGCTGTGCTCGCTGGCCGATGCCGTCGACCTCGTCACGTCGATGACCGGCCAGCCCGCCCGACGCATCCTGATGGTCGGCGGCGCTGCCCAGAACGCGGCGGTCCACGCCCTCGCCCCGGCGATCTTCGGTGCGCCCGTCACGGTGCCGGCCCCCGGTGAGTACGTCGCGCTCGGCGCGGCGCGGCAGGCGGCCTGGGCGCTCTCGGGATCGTCGACGCTCCCCGCGTGGACGCCGCCGCCGTCCGAGACGTACGACGCCGAGGCGACGCCCGACGTGCGGCAGGCCTATGCCGCGCTGCGCGACCGCACGGCCACCTGGCACTGACGCCCGACAGACAACCAGCACCACCGACACAGATTGGCTGACCATGACCATCCCCACCCCTGCCCCGTCCGACAAGTTCTCCTTCGGGCTCTGGACCGTCGCGTACGGCGGCCGCGACCCGTTCGGCGAGGCCACGCGCGCCGACATGGACCCCATCTACGCGCTCGAGAACCTGGCCCGCATCGGCGCGTACGGCGTCAACTTCCACGATGACGACCTGATCCCCTTCGGCTCGGACGACGCGAAGCGCGATGGCATCATCGCGCGCTGGAAGAAGGGCCTGGACGACACCGGCCTGGTCGTCACGACCGCCACGACCAACCTGTTCACGCACCCCGTGTTCAAGGACGGCGGCTTCACGTCCAACGACCGCGACGTCCGCCGCTTCGCGATCCGCAAGGTCATGCGCAACATCGACCTCGCCGCCGAGCTGGGCGCCAAGGTCTACGTCTGCTGGGGCGGACGCGAGGGCGCCGAGTCGGGCGCTGCCAAGGACGTCGCGGCGGCACTCGACCGCTACCGCGAGGCCTTCAACGTCCTGGGCGAGTTCGTCCACGACAAGGGCTA
This sequence comes from Aeromicrobium fastidiosum, assembly GCF_017876595.1. Classification (NCBI taxonomy): domain Bacteria; kingdom Bacillati; phylum Actinomycetota; class Actinomycetes; order Propionibacteriales; family Nocardioidaceae; genus Aeromicrobium; species Aeromicrobium fastidiosum. The sequence goes on from NZ_JAGIOG010000001.1 coordinate 3,334,691, forward strand.
CGACATGAAGTTCGCGATCGAACCCAAGCCCAACGAGCCCCGCGGCGACATCCTGCTGCCGACGATCGGCCACGCGCTGGCGTTCATCAACACCCTCGACCGCTCCGAGATGGTCGGCGTCAACCCCGAGATCGGGCACGAGGAGATGGCCGGCCTCAACGCGGCGCACGGCTACGCGCAGGCGCTGTGGCAGGGCAAGCTCTTCCACATCGACCTCAACGGCCAGAGCGGTCCGCGCTACGACCAGGACTTCCGGTTCGGTGCCGGCAACGTGCGCGGCGCGTTCTGGGTCGTCGACACGATCCTGGCCGGTGGCTACGACGGCCCCGTCCACTTCGACTTCAAGACGCCCCGCACCGAGGACGACAAGGGCGTCTGGGCGTCGGCCGCGGGCTGCATGACCAACTACCTCGTCCTGCGCGACAAGGTGCAGGCGTTCCGCGCCGATCCGGAGGTGCAGGCCGCGCTCGAGGCCGCCAAGCTGCCCGAGCTCGCCGTCCCGACGCTCGACGACGGCGAGGGCTGGGCCGAGCTCGAGAAGGCCGAGCTGCGCGATCCCGACGAGCTGGCTGCCCGCGGAGCGGCGTTCGAGCACCTCGACCAGCTGGCGCTCGAGCACCTGTACGGGGTGCGCTGAGCGTGGCCCCCCGGGTCGGCTCGGGCGGACGGCCGACCGGAGCACCGGTCGGCACGGAGCAGGTGAGGCGCCAGAACACGGGCCTCGTCCTGCGCTCGCTGCGGGCCGAGGGCCCCGCGAGCCGCACCGAGCTGGCCCGTCGCACGGGTCTGGCCAAGGCCACGGTCGGCACGATCGTGGCCGAGCTCGAGCTCGGCCGGGCGGTCACCGAGGACGGCGTCGCGTCGTCCTCGGCAGTGCCGGCCGGCCGGGGTCGTCCCGGCCGGCCGGTGACCCTCACGGGTGAGTCGATCATCGGGCTCGGCCTCGAGGTCAACGTCGACTACGTGGCGGCGGTCGCGCTCGACCTGTCGGGCAACGTCGTGGCGGTCGAAACGCGCCCCGTCTCCACGGCCGGGCGACCGCCCAGCGCCCGCGAGCTCGTCGAGCTCGCGACCGACGTGCGGGCAGACCTCGTGGCCGGCGGCAGGCGGGTCGTCAGCGCGACCGTCGCGGTGCCCGGTCTCGTCGCGCATGACAACCGCACGGTGTCGTGGGCACCCAACCTCGGCTGGGACGGCCGCGAGCTGGCCGCCGAGCTCGAGCACGCCTTCGACGGCGACTGCCCCACCACGGTCGACAACGACGCCAACTGTGCAGCCCTCGCGGAGGCGTCCCACGGCGTCGCGACCGACGTCGTCGACTCGCTCTACCTCACCGGCACGATCGGCATCGGTGCCGGCATCGTCCGTGACGGGACGCTGCTGCGCGGCGGTTCGGGCTTCGCCGGCGAGGTCGGCCACATGCCGGTCGGCGACCCGGCCGCCCAGTGCGGATGCGGCCGGATGGGGTGCTGGGAGGCGTCCGTCGGACTGCGCGCGATGCTCACGGCCGTGGGCATGGATGAGCAGTCCACCCCCCTGCAGACCGCCACCGCGGTCGCCGAGCGGGCCGTCGACGACGAGCGGGTGCGTGCGGCGCTCGAGGTGCTGGGGCTCGACCTCGGCCGCGGGCTCGCGACCCTGGCGGCAGTGCTCGACCCGTCGGCGATCGTCCTCGGCGGCTACTTCGTGCCGCTGGGACAGTTCGTCGTCCCGGCGGCCCAGGCCGTGCTCGCCGAGCGCCTGCCGACTGCCCAACTGCACCTGCCGGAGATCCGGCTCAGCTCGCTCGGCATCCACGCCGCCGCCCTGGGTGCCGCCGAGCACGCGCTCGTCGACGTGTTCACGGGCTCGCTCGCGCTGTAGGCCGGCCCAAGCGTCATCAGGTCAGGTGGTCGTTGCTGCCACTGACCCACGCGACGTAGCGATCGGCCGACCGCTGCACCGTCAGGTCCGCACCCGGCCCGATACCGGCCCCGAAGTTGTTGAACAGGTGGTCGTACTCCCAGCCGCCGACGTGATCGGCGATGCGCCGCACGACGCCGGCCGACAGCGGGATGCGGTTGGGGTAGCTGCGCAGGAACGTCACTCCCCCGTCGGCCACCGGGAAGATCGCGTCGCCGGCGAGCAGCACACCACGGCCCAGCGACGGCGGGTCCGACCACAGCGCCACGGTGCTGCCCTTGAAGTGGCCACCGACCTGGTGGAGCCAGATGCCCGGAAGCACCTCGAACGGCTCGCTCCACGTCCGCATCGCCGGCACCCACCGACCGACCCACTGCCGGTCGGTCTCGGCGATCCACACCGGGGCGTCGTCGAAGGCCGCGCTCCACGCGGACTGCGCTCCGTACATGTGCGGGTGGCTCGCGACGACCGCTGCGACACCGCCGAGCTCACGCACCCGCTCGACCGATGCGTCGTCGATCAGGCCGGGCGGGTCGAACAGCAGGTTGCCGTCGGCGGTCTGCACCAGGACGGCCTGCTGGCCGATGCCGACGTCGTCGGCCCCGACGAACCACATCCGCTCGACCACCGGCGACACCTGCACGGAGCGTCCCTCGGCCTCCAGGCCCGCGAGCGTCGCCCACGCCTGACCCGAGGTCGGGACGTACTGCCGCTCGTCCTCGCAGATGTCGCACCGCTCGGGCTCGGTGTCCGACGGTCCCCGCTCCACGCCGCACGCGCGGCACAGCCAGATGGTCGACGACGTCGAAAGGTCCATGCGACCGATCATGCCCGTGAAAGGCCACAGCGCAAACTAAGTGCTGAGTCCTCGCGTTCGGGCGAAGTTCCCTACGTTCTCAAGAAGTATCTCGCGAGTAGTGTCGTTCTCGACGCGCACGTCTGCGGCGCCTGCCAGCTTCTCTGCCTCCACGTCATATTGCCCGTAGAGTTCGAGTTGTCGCTGTCGGTCAGGCTCAGCCAACTCTGAGAATCTGTCCGCCAAGCGAGCCAGGCGATGAGTCCTCGATGCACTGACATGCAGCAGCGTCAGCGCGGGGAAGGTCTGGCGGAGCTGGTCGATCGAGGTAGCAAATCGGATGGCGTCTACGACCGCTCGAGGTTCCCTGCCTGCTTCTACGGAGCGGGACACAATGGTGTCCGTCACCAGATTTGCGATCCGCTCCACGTCGTGACGCTCGAGGAACGCCCGGCCTATCTCGGCCCTCGGCAGGGAAGCCATCCTCAGATCCTGAGCCAGGAGTGCGCCCACGTCTATCAAATCTAGATGCGCCAAGGCCGAGAGATATCGTGCAACCGTGGACTTGCCGGAACCTGGAAGCCCGACCAGAACAACCACGTCAGCGGACACGTGCGATAAACCAGGCTGACGAGTGGGTGTGCCGACCGACGACAGGCTCGTGGCTTTCGGTGATGGTGCCGGTCTCCCAATAGGCGACATCGAAATTGCGCGTCAGTGCTTGCCGGTATGAGTTAGCACTCCGCAGGTAGAGATCGACCGTTCCATGCCCGTTGGGGATGGGAAGTTCCGACGTCAGCGCCGAGCCGGCGAACACAGTTCCCGGAGCCTGCTTGCCGCAGAACACCAACAGGTCATCTAGCTCAGCATCGTCCAGACAGTGAAGGAGACCGTAAGCCAGGACGATCTGGAAATGGGTCATCCCATAGACGACGGAGCTCTTCGAGCACATCGAGACCACTGAATCCGATCGAACCAAATCGGTTCGCCGTTGGTCCAGCCGTTGAATAGCCACGGGATCGCAGTCGACGGCGAGCACCGTGAAACCTTGCGCGACCATAGCGAAAGTGTTGCGTCCCTCTCCGCAGCCAAGATCGACAGCATGCCCCTTCATCGACAAGCCGAGCACGCCGGACATCAACCGTCCCGGCGTCGAACCCCACACATCATCGATGCGGTCGTAGAGCTCGCCATAAGGGCGCGAAGTCGCGATCTGCCAATCAGCCAAGGCGCGCCACCTGGTGAGCCGTGCTTGCAAGCACGAGGCTCGCATTGATCTTTGGAGGCATCGACGACAGTCCTGCTCCAAGAAGCGCAAGGCCCTTCGTATACGTCTCACCATCGCCGACGGCGCCGCTGGCAATCGCATGACGACGCGTTTCGATCACAGCCCCAACAACGCGCGACATGAGACGCCCAAACAAGCGCTCGTCCGCCCACTTCTGGATTCTACCGACGTCGGCAGGCTCGCCGAACTCATGACCCGAGATCAGATCGTCCATTGCCAACAGGTCGGTCATCCGCGCACTACGGGGAGCGACCAGGAACTTTAGCGAGCATTCCATCATCAGGAAGTCGACCGCGCGCCAGCGCTCGGCCGTCCATCCAAAATCTATGAGGAAAGTCTTGCCCGCCTCGTCGAGGAGCACGTTCTGCGTATGCAGGTCACCATGGACGACGCCCAGCCGAATCGGAACGACTTCGTTGCTCAACTCCTCGACGCGGTCGCTCAACGAGAGAACCGATGAAACGCCCGATGCACCAACCAGCGCCTCGGCACCCGCTCTACCAAGACGATCTGCTGATCCAACGAGGTCGCGCCGGTCGACCCACCAGTCGAGTGCCTCGTGCAACGGCTGACTTTCTGTCACGGTCTCCGACTGGTCGTAGTGCCAGACCTTCATGCGGTCGCCGAACAACGAATTCATGCATGCGACGGCGGCATCGGCAGACTCCAGCCCACGAAGGTGGTCACGCAAGCTGCTGACAGGTGAGTCTGAGACGAACTCGCTCCTAAGCAGAGCTGTTGCACCGTCGCCCGACTTGGATCGCACCAAAAACGCCTTGGGCGTATCGGCATCGATGGCGTAGGCGTAGTTCACGATCGCGTCATACTCGCGCTGTAGTTTTGCAGCGCTTCCGATCTTGAAAACATGCAGCCGCGACATGACATTGGCACGAGGTGTCCGCCATCGGGCCTGCCACACCGAGGCCCCGCTCAAGCCCTTGTCCAACGCGTCCAGGTAGACGATCGGTGCTCCGCTCGAGGCCTGTCCGATCAGCTCGCGATGCACGTCGGCGCCAAGCAAACCCAAGTGATCGAGAACGGTCACGCATCAACCTTCATAGGGGCGGCAACCTGGCCACCTGCTGGTCGGCATCCGTCACGATAGAACGAAACTCCCTTGCAGCCCGACTGCCACGCCAGGACCAGTGCCGCTCTAATCTCGTCAGGCTGCGCTGAACTTGGCAGCAAAACCGTGGTGGACACGGCGTTGTCAACCTCCCGCTGAGCGGCGGCGAGAACAGCGATGTGGTCTCGCCAGGATGTGGCAGGACCGAGCGGCTCTATCCCCGGACTAACGCCCATCAGTCGAGAAATGCCCCCAGTGGGGGCGATGCTGGTGACGTAGGGACGATTACCGACCTCATCACGAGCGACTCGATTCATAACACTCAGCGACTCGGCCAAGAACTCAGTCGAGGCCTGCCCTCCATAGCGCAAACCCTGACGTTCGAGTGACGTTGCGAACCCCATGACTCCCATACCGATCCGTCGAACCGTGGTGTTGATGACCCGGTGCGCAACCGACGGATATGAAGTCGCGTCGACGGCTGCGTCAAGCAACCGCGCCAAGGATCTGACCGCCGCTCTGAAGCCGTCCCAATCCTCTCCATCCTCGTTGAAGTAAGCGGCGAGATTGATACTTCCGAGATTGCAAGCATGGCCCGGCGGTAGGTATTGCTCGCCGCAGGGGTTGCATCCGTCGATGATGTCTGGCCACGGATCAAGGCGGTTGACGGAATCGATGAACGTCACGCATGGCAGCCCCGTACGCCAGATGGCCTCAACGAGGACATCCAATGCAGCGGATTGCGTTTCTTTCACCAAGCTGCGCATCTCACCATCGTGGATGTTCACCACGAGGTTGAAGTGACGTAAGTGCGACTCGGAACTGCATCGATCTGCCAGCAAGCCAATCTCAGCGTCAAGCGACAGCGACACTGCTGAAGCGGTCCGCTTCGTTCCCGTCCTCCGTGACAAATCATCCAGCGCGTACCCGACTTCGCTCACAATCGACGCGACATCGACTGCACCTCCAGCACGCTTGGACGACCTTCCGAGGTTCATCCCCAGACCCGCCCCGGCTGCGACCCTCGCTTGATAAACGCCTGCGATCTGCGTTCCCTCGTCACTGACGCCGTGTTCATCGGGCGCTTCGACGTAGCAGCTCATCAGGTTGGCGTCGGCGATTCCCGCGGAGCGATAGATCTGTCCTGATGTCGACATCCGACCCGAGTCGATCAGGCTTCGGGCTTCGTCGCGAAAAGGAGCCTCCGTCAGACTGACTACACGGTCGAGAATGGTCGCCCACGGCTCGCCTGGGAAAGACTGGAACCTACCCAGTTCTGATGATCGGACCGGCGACAAGAGCACATCGGCAGCATAACGGCACCAGCGATGCATCCCGTCGGATTCCGCAGACTCCAACCGGACCACGCTTTGCGGCTCCAACTACCTAAGGGTGGAAAGTCAGTGACTCAGCTGGCGAGGGCGGCGTCCGCGTCGTGGCACGCCGAGGCGAGGCGCTCGACCGGATCGGCCAGCAGCGGCTCGAAGGCCAGCTCTGCGGCACCGTGCAGCACGGAGTCGCCGCCGAGGCCCGGCAGGGCCACGCGCACGAGCTCGCGGGGGGCCGTGAGGGCGTGCACCTCGAGCTGCGCCTCGACATCGTCCTGCACGAGCGGGAAGAGCGGTCGCAGGTAGCCGCCCAGCACGATGACGCGGGGGTTGAGCATGTTCACGATGCCGGCGATGCCGCGGCCGAGGTGTGAACCGACGAGTCGCAGCTCTGGAGACGCCCCGTGCACGCCCTCGAGGAACTCCCCCAGCGCGCCGACCCGCTCGGGCGGGCAGCCGATCGCCGCGGCGATCGCGTCCGCTCCGATCTCGGTCTCCCAGCATCCGCGCGCGCCGCAGTGGCACAGCTTGCCCTCCGGGTGGAACGGCATGTGGCCGATCTCGCCCGCGTAGCCGCCGGCCCCTTCGAGCTTGTGGCCGCTGACGATGACGCCGGCACCCACGCCGACCTCGCCCGACAGGTAGACGAGGTCCTCGACGCCGACCCCGGCACCGCGCAGGTGCTCCGCGAGCGCGCCGAGGTCTGCGTCGTTGCCCAGCACCGGGGTGCCGATGGCACCGAGCCGGTCGCCCAGGATCTGCGCGAACGGCACGTCGTGCCAGTCGAGGTTGGGCGCGAGCCGCACCAGTCCGTCCTCGGCCCGAATGATGCCGGGCACTCCCACGCCGACGCCCACGAGCACCGAGTCGGGCTCGACGTCCTTGACCACGAGCCGCATGAGCTCGACGACCGAGTCGCTGATGGCGTGCGGGTCGTGGGCGACCGGCACAGGGCCCGTTGCCCGCGACTGGATGACCCCGCCGAGGCCCACGCGGGCGACCGTGAGGCCGTCGACCCGCAGGTCGACCGCCAGCACGTACGCACCGCTGCGGGCCTTGACGTCGACCGAGGGCCGGCCGGCGCCGAGCCGGGCGCCCGTCGGGGCGGCCTGCTCGGCCAGCCCCAACGACTCCAGCTCGGCGACCAGCCCCGCGATGGTGCTGCGGTTGAGACCCATCCGCGTCGTGAGCTCGGCCCTCGACAGGCGGCCGGCGCGGTGCACGTGCCCGAGAACCGTCCCGAGGTTGTGCCGCCGGATGTCCTCCTGGTTCGTCCCGACGCCTGCGCGCCCGGCGGAGGCCATGGTTACAGGCCTGAAGCGGAACGCCGCCTGCGCGAGATGGCATCGACGCTGGCCGCGAGGAGCAGCACGCCACCCGTGACGACGTAGTTGATCCACGACGCCTGCGCGAGCAGACCCAGACCGTTGGCGATCGTCGCGATCACGAGACCTCCGACGACGGCGTTGGACGCCTTGCCCTTGCCGCCGAAGAGGCTCGTGCCACCGATGACGGCTGCGCCGACCGCGTACAGCAGCGTGTTGCCGCCACCCGAGGCGGTCGACACCTTGCCACCGTAGGAGGCCAGGACGATGCCGCTGACGACCGCCATGGTCGTGCACATCATGAACACCGAGATGCGGATGCGATCGACGTTGATGCCGGCACGACGAGCGGCCTCGGCGTTGCCACCGACGGCGTAGACGTGACGTCCCCACGTGGTGCGGCCGAGCGCGAACGTCCAGGCGATCAGCAGGACGACGACCAGCGGGATGACGTACGGGATGCCCTTGATCGGGAAGTTCGCGTTGACGCTGCGGTTCTGGTTGAGCACGAGCGTGATGCCCAGCAGGACGACCGCGAGCGCCACGATCTGCAGGGCGACGACGGCCATCGGCTGGTGCTGCAGGTTCTGGGCGACTTTGCGACGGTGCTGCAGCAGGCGCAGCGCGGCGAACACGGCGATGATGACGATGGCCGCGATCCAGCCGGCCGCGACACTCATGTTGTTGTTGGCGATGCCGCTGATGACCGGCTGGTTGATGCGGACGGACCCGCCCTCGCCGATCAGCTTGAGCAGGACGCCCTGCAGACCCAGGAAGAACGCCAGGGTCACGACGAACGACGGGATGCCGAGCTTCGCCACGAGCACGCCCGTGACGATGCCGATGACGGCACCCGTCAGCAGGCCGGCGATGACGGCGACGCCCCAGCCCTGGCCGTGGTCGACGATGAGCAGGCCCATGACGGCGGCACCGGTGCTGCCCGCGACGCCGGCGGACAGGTCGATGTCGCCCAGCAGCAGCACCGGGACGAGCGCCATGGCCAGGATGATGATCGAGCCGGCCTGCGTCGCCAGGTTGGCCATGTTGAGGTTCGACAGGAACCGGTCGTTGGCGATGCCGAAGACGATGAACAGCACGACGAGGCCGAGGATCGAGGGAAGCGCCCCCATGTCGCCGCCGCGCACGCGCTGGACGTAGGCCCTGGCGGAGTCGCCGAGGGTGTTCGACTGCGTGAGGTCGTTGGCGAAGCCCGCCTGCTCGGCGTCGGTGATGATGTCGGTCATGAGTGTCTCCCCGCGGTCAGACGGTGGTGGACGGGGCTGCGGCCACGTCGAGGTCGGATGAGGTGCCGGTCGTGATGAGCTCGACGACCTGACGGGACGTGACGTCCTTCGTCGCGACGTCGGCGGCCACGCGACCGAGGTAGAGGGCCGTGATGCGGTCGGCGACCTCGAAGACGTCGGTGAGGTTGTGCGAGATCAGCAGCACGCCCACGCCGGAGTCGGCGAGACGTCGCACGAGGTCGAGCACCTGACGGGTCTGGGCCACGCCGAGTGCGGCGGTCGGCTCGTCGAGCAGGACGACCTTGGAGTTCCACAGCACCGACTTCGCGATCGCGACGGTCTGGCGCTGACCTCCCGAGAGGCTCGAGACGCTCTGGCGCACGGACTTGACGGTGCGCACCGAGAGCGACTTCAGCGCCTCACGGGCCTGCGACTCCATCGTGGTCTCGTCGAGGACGATGCCGTTCTTCTTCTCACGGCCGAGGAACATGTTCTCGACGATGTCGAGGTTCTCGCACAGGGCGAGATCCTGGTAGACGACCTCGATGCCGAGGGCAGAGGCGTCCTTGGGGCCGTGCACCGTGACGGGCTTGCCCTCGAAGAGGTACTCACCGTTGTCGGCCGCGTACGTGCCGGAGATGGTCTTGACGAGCGTCGACTTGCCCGCGCCGTTGTCGCCGACGAGGGCGGTGACCTGCCCGGGGTAGATGGCCAGGTCGACGTCGTGCAGGACGTGGACGACGCCGAAGCTCTTGTTGACTCCGCGCAGCTGCAGGAGTGGGGTCGTGTCGCTCATGGTGAGCCTTCCGGGTGCGGTTCCGAGATGGGGCTTGGTGCTGGGTTGGTGCTGGGTCGTGCTGGGGTCGTACGAGGTGGTGCGGACAGCAGCGGGTGCGGCCCACCGAGGTCGTCGGTGGGCCGCACCCCTTGTGCTACTTGACGCCGTTCTCCTCGCAGAGCTTCGCGAAGTCGGCCGTGCAGATGTCGGAGGCCTTCAGGTCTCCGGCGTCCACGACAGCCTGGATGTTGCTCTTGTCGATCGACACGGGGTCGAGCAGGATGGCCGGGACCTCACGCTTGCCGGTCTCGTCCTCGACCGTGCCGGTGGTCTCGGGCTTGTCGCCCTTGACCATCGCGATGGCGGCCTCGGCGAGTGCCTTGGCCTGGCCCGTGGCCGACTTCTGGATCGTCATGCACTGGTCACCCGTGAGGATGTTCTGCAGACCCTCGATCGAGGCGTCCTGACCCGTGACCGGAACCTTGCCGTTCTGGCCGTTCTTCTTCAGGATCGAGATGACACCGCCCGCGAGGCCGTCGTTGGCCGCGTACACGCCGTCGACCTTGCCGCTGACCTTCGTGTACAGCTGCTCGAAGATCGTGACGGCCTTGTCGTTGTCCCAGTCGGGGACGGCCTGCTCGGCGACGTTCTTGTAGGTCGAGACCTTGTCGAGGACGCTGTGCGCACCCTGGCTGAACAGCGTCGCGTTGTTGTCGGTCGGCGAGCCGTTCAAGTAGATGAGGTTGGCGTCGGTCTTCTTGTCGGCCTCGAGGCACTTCTGGAGACCCTCGCCCTGCAGGGCCCCGACCTTGCTGTTGTCGTACGAGATGTAGACGTCGGCCGAGCCACCGAGGGTCAGACGGTCGTAGTCGATCGTCTTGACGCCCTGCTTGGCCGCCTTGGCCTCGATGGCCGCACCCGAGTCGGAGTCGAGGTTGACGATCGCGAGGACCGTGACACCGTCGGTGATCATGCCGTCGGCGATGGTCGCCATCTTGTCCGCGTCGCCCTCGGCGTTCTGAATGTCCGACTCGACGCCGGCGGCGTCGAAGGCGGCCTTGAGCGCCGGCTTGTCGGCGCTCTCCCAGCGGACGGACGACTTGGTGTCCGGGAGGATGACGCCGATCTTGCCCTCGACCTTGCTGCCACCGCCGCCGTTGCCGCCGTCGCTGCCAGCGCTGTCGCTGCTGCTGCCGCCGCACGCGCTGAGCGCGAGCGTCGCACCCATGACCGTGGCCAGCACGAGATTGCGTGTCCGCTTCACACAGACCGCCTCCAATTCATCCGGTAGTGCGTTCTGGTCGAGGATGTTTCGCCCACGTAACGCGTTTGTTGTTTGGGACAACGTATAGCGTGTCGGGGGTCACGTCCAGCAACTCGGACAACAAATTCACGTCGGTCCTGATTTTTTGTCGGGAGCGGACGCCCCGACGGGGGCACCGCCGTGTCGGCGATGCCCCCGTCGGGTCTGTGACCTGCGCAGATGCAGGTGCGATGTCAGTCGAGCAGGCTGCGCAGCACGTACGGCATGATGCCGCCGTTGCGGTAGTAGTTGGCCTCGCCCGGCGTGTCGATGCGGACGACAGCGTCGAACTCGACGACCGAACCGTCGGCCGCGGTGGCCGCGACGTGGACCGTCTTGGGCGTACGACCCTCGTTGAGCTCGGTGATGCCCGTGAAGTCGAACGTCTCCTCGCCCGTCAGGCCCAGCGACTCGGCGTTCTCGCCTGCGGGGTACTGCAGCGGGAGGACGCCCATGCCGATCAGGTTCGAGCGGTGGATGCGCTCGTACGACTCGGCGATGACGACCTTGACGCCGAGCAGCGCCGTGCCCTTGGCCGCCCAGTCGCGCGACGAGCCCGAGCCGTACTCCTTGCCCGTCAGAACGACCAGCGGCACGCCTGCGGCCGCATACGACTCGGACGCCTCGAAGATGCTCGTGACCGGCGTGTCCTCGGCGAGGAGGTCACGCGTGAAGCCGCCCTCCGTGCCGGGAGCCATCTGGTTGCGCAGGCGGATGTTGGCGAACGTGCCGCGGATCATGATCTCGTGGTTGCCACGGCGCGAGCCGTACGAGTTGAAGTCGCGGGCCTCGATGCCGTGCTCGGTCAGGTACTTGCCGGCCGGGCTGTCCTTCTTGATCGCGCCGGCGGGGCTGATGTGATCGGTCGTGACCGAGTCGCCCAGCTTGAGCAGCACCCGTGCGCCCGAGACCTCGGTAACCGGCGAGGGCTCTCGCTGCATGCCGTCGAAGTACGGCGCCTTGCGCACGTAGGTCGAGTCAGGATCCCACTCGAAGACGTCGCCGTCGGGCGTCGGCAGGTTCTGCCAGCGCTCGTCACCGGCGAAGACGTCGGCGTACTCGCGCGTGAACGTGTCGGAGTCGATCGAGGCCGCGATGACGTCCTCGACCTCCTGCGGCGACGGCCAGATGTCGGCCATGAAGACGTCGTTGCCGTCCTCGTCCTGGCCCAGCGGGTCGTTGAACAGGTCGACAGCCATCGAGCCGGCCAGCGCGTAGGCGATGACCAGCGGCGGGGACGCCAGGTAGTTCATCTTGATGTCGGGGTTGATGCGGCCCTCGAAGTTGCGGTTGCCGGAGAGGACCGCGGTGACGGCGAGGTCGCCGTCGTTGACGGCCTTGCTGACCTCGGGGATCAGCGGCCCGGAGTTGCCGATGCACGTCGTGCAGCCGTAGCCGACGAGGTTGAAGCCGAGCTTGTCGAGGTAGACGTTGAGGCCCGACTTCTCGTAGTAGTCGGTGACGACCTTCGAGCCCGGTGCCAGCGTGGTCTTGACCCACGGCTTGCGCTGCAGGCCCTTCTCGACGGCCTTCTTGGCCAGCAGGCCCGCGCCGATCATGACCGACGGGTTGGAGGTGTTGGTGCACGACGTGATCGCGGCGATCGTGACGGCACCGTGGTCGATGTCGAACGACGTGCCGTCGTCGAGCGTGACGGACTGGACGTTGGAGGCGTCGGACGAACCCGCGTAGTCGGCCAGTGCGGTCTGGAACGACGACGCCGACTCGGTCAGCGACACGCGGTCCTGCGGACGCTTGGGACCGGCGATCGACGGGACGACGTCGCCGAGGTCGAGCTCGAGGTACTCGCTGAAGCGGGGCTCGTGGTCGGGGTCGTGCCACAGGCCCTGGGCCTTGGCGTAGGCCTCGACGAGGGCGATCTCGTCCTCGGTGCGACCCGTGAGGCGCAGGTACTTGGTGGTCTCGTCGTCGATCGGGAAGACCGCGATGGTCGAGCCGTACTCGGGGCTCATGTTGCCGATCGTGGCGCGGTTGGCCAGCGGCACCGCGCCGACGCCCGAGCCGTAGAACTCGACGAACTTGCCGACCACGCCGTGCTTGCGCAGCTGCTCGGTGATGACCAGCACGAGGTCGGTGGCGGTCGCGCCCTGCGGCAGCTCGCCCGACAGCTTGAAGCCCACGACGCGCGGGATCAACATGCTGATCGGCTGGCCCAGCATCGCGGCCTCGGCCTCGATGCCGCCGACACCCCAGCCGACGACGCCCAGGCCGTTGACCATCGTGGTGTGCGAGTCGGTGCCGACGCAGGAGTCGGGGTAGACCGTTCCACTCTTGTCGAAGACGACGCGCGCGAGCTTCTCGATGTTGACCTGGTGCACGATGCCGGTTCCGGGCGGGACGACCTTGAAGTCGTCGAACGCGCCCTGTCCCCAGCGCAGGAACTGGTAGCGCTCGCGGTTGCGCTCGTACTCGATCTCGACGTTGCGCTCGAAGGCCTCGGGTGTGCCGAAGACGTCGGCGATGACCGAGTGGTCGATGACCATCTCGGCCGGAGCGAGCGGGTTGATCTTGGTGGCGTCGCCGCCGAGGTCGGCCATCGCCTCGCGCATCGTGGCGAGGTCGACGACGCAGGGCACGCCGGTGAAGTCCTGCATGATCACGCGCGCCGGCGTGAACTGGATCTCCTTGGAGGGCTCGGCGTCGGCGTCCCAGCCGGCGAGCGCCTCGATGTCGGCCTTGGTGATGTCGGCGCCGTCCTCGGTGCGCAGCAGCGACTCGAGCAGCACCTTGAGGCTGAACGGCAGCGACGAGACGTCGAGCCCCTCACCGGTCACCGCGCCGAGGCGGTAGTAGTCGTAGGAGGCGTCCCCGACTGAGAGCGAGTCCTTGGAATTGAAGCTGTCGACGGCCATCGTCATTCTCCTTCGCGAGGTCTGTTCCATCCTGCCCAGCGGCGCCTCACGGCGCACGGTCAGGCTCACCTAACCCCGGGTCCACGATGTATCTTGATATCAAGATACATGATGTCGAGACGATTCACACGTCGCGGCGGGTCAGAACAGGTCGGGGAACCGCAGGACCTGGGCGAAGAACGCGATGTACGTCAGCGCGACCGTCAGCAGGCCCACGACCCCCAGCACCTCGATGACGGTCAGCAGGCGGCTGCGTCGCTCGGACGTCACGGCGGTCTCCCCCACACCGAGCACGACACGGGTGCGCGTGAGGCGGTCGGCGAGGCCCCTGTCGGTCGACAGCAGGATCGGGACGACCAGCACCAGCAGCGCGACGTAGGCCGCTCCCCCGACGTGCCACGCATCGGGCGTCAGGCGCCGCAGCACGGTCGGCAGACCGATCGGGATCGCCGCCGCGGCCAGGTCGAGCAGCACCGCCATGACGAGTCCGCGCAGCAGGCCGCGCGCCGCGCCGGTGGGCGCACCCGTGACGGTGTCGACCACGGCGATGCCGACGCGGTGCTTGCCGACGCTGTGACCCCGGATGCCTTGGCGCAGACCGTTGTTGACGATCACGAACAGCTCGCCCACGATGAGCCCCGCGAGGATCAGGTGGTCCGACAGGGTGACCGACCAGAAGTCGCGGGTCGAGCTGTCGTCGACCGCGAGCTGCACGATCTCGACCGCGAAGTAGATCAGCGCACCGGTCGAGAAGGCGGCGCTGAACAGCAGCGCGTCCTGCCCGAGCGCCTCGCGACGCAGCTGCTTGACGGCACGTCGGTCGGTCGAGATGTCGGTCGATTCGGTCATGGCAGGTTCCTAACGCATGGACCGCACGTACGTCACGAGCCTGCGCCCGTCCCGCACGCGGTCCTCCCAGGTGATGCCGACGGCCAGCAGCACGGCGCTGACGACGGCGATGAGCACGACCCGTGGAGCGGCGTTCGCGTAGGGGCCGATGTTGAACAGCACGAGCAGCGCGAGGACCGTGACGCCCGCGACGAACGGTGCCTGCCACCCGAGCCGGACGCCGATCGCGAGCACGGCCGCTGCACCGGCCCCCAGCAGCAGCGCCCTCAGCTCTGTCGGCTCGGCCAGCGCCTGGGGCACGCTCGGCAGCAGCGCGACCGCGAGTCCGGGCCCCAGCAAGGCCCACGTGCTCGTGTCGGGGCGGCGGGTCGTGGCCCAGGTGCCCGCAGCGAGCCCGGCCGCCCCGAGCGGCAGCGTGTAGGCCTCGACGAACGAGAACCCGCTGTCGACGATCAGCGCCACATAGGCGACGACGAGTGCGGCGATGCCCGGCCACACCAGCCACCGACGACGTGCGACGACGAAGCTGAGCGAGATCAGGGCCACGCCGGCGATCGTCCAGCGCACCGCGATCTCGCCGGAGGCGCCCGGCCAGAGCAGCGCGACGGCCAGGCCGGCGGCGGCGGTCGCCTCGACGGCGTCCGCGACGCCACGCACCGGTGGCCACAGCTGGGCGACGGCCAGGAGCAACAGCGCCACGACGACCCCGAGCAGGGGCACGACCGCGTCGTCGACGTCGAGCAGCCCGACGGTCGCCGCGGTGCCAGCCAGGACGCCGCCGACACCGACGACTGCGTGCAGCTGGCGCACCGGACCCACGGCGCTGACCAGCGCCAGACCGAGCAGCAGGAGCCCGCCGCCGAGCCACGTGGCCGCCGACACCCCGTGCGACGCCGCGGCCAGCGTCGACGCCGACACGAGCAGCGCCAGGGCCACGACCGTTGGGACCGCGGCGACCTTGCGCACCCTGACGACGGCGAACGCCACCGCGAGAACGACGAGCGATGCCGCGACGAGCCAAACTGGCCAGCGCAACGCGACGACCGAGGTGACGGCTCCACCCGCCAGGACGGTGCCGATCACTGCGGCAGCGTGCGGGCGCAACCCCGTGACCTCCGGCCAGCGGGTCACGGCCCACGTCGTGGCCACCAACCCGAGCAGGAGGATCGGCACGGCCCACGCGGCGCGGTCGTCGACCGAGGCGGCGTCGAGCCTCACGTGCCACGGCACCTGCCACGGATCCGTGAGGATCCTGCTGCCCGTGTCGAGCGCATCACCCACGAGCACGAGCTGCACGACCGCGGCACCGACCACTGCGGGCACCGCGCCGAGTCTCACTCCACGCATCCAGGTGTTCTCGCCGGCCAGCGCCGCGGCAGCCAGCGCCGCAGCCAGCACGGTCACGACCGCCCAGGCCCGCTCGTCCGCCCCGGAGTCGACGACAGGCGCGGCAACGAGCGCACAGGCCGCGAGGACGGCCAGGGCGACCCCGGGGATGCGCACGACCGGCACGACCCACGCGATCACGAGCGATGCGACGCCCATGAGCAGCAGCGGCAGCCCGTGACCGCCGCCGGCGAGGTCGTCGAGCGAGGGGTTCTCGACCAGCTCGACCACGGCCGCGCCGTACGCGAACACGAAGAAGCCCGCGATCACGATGCGTGCCGCCAACGTCATGGGTGCCAGGCCGGCCGGGCGGGTTGCGAGGGCGAGCAGTCCAGCCACGACGAGGGCGAGCAGGCTGCGCCACGCGAAGTCCCAGTCGTCGCCGACCGCTCCTGCACCGATGCCCGCGATCGAGATCGCGACACCGCCCGCGACGGCCGGGGCGACGAGGGCCACCGAGACGTGCCGGCGGGCCCACACAGCGATGCCGACGCTCAGGGCCAGCGCCACGACGCCCCACACGATCCATCCGGCCGCGACGTCGAGGGCACCGAGCCCGGCGAGGTCCTCATGACGGGCGGCGAAGAAGTCGAGCGTCAACAGCGCCAGGAAGACCGTCCACACGGCCTCGGCCGAGGCCCGCAGCGGCCGGCGGGTGACCCAGACGCCGAGACCGCCGATGACGGCGCTGACCCCCAGCAGGATCAGCGTGCGCCCGGCCAGACCGATGTCCTCCCACGAGCGGGTCACGAAGATCAGGCCGGCGACGACCAGGCCGAAGGCACCGAGCACCAGCAGGATCGTGCCGACCGACCACGAGCGTGCCGGGGCCGCGGGCTGGCCCGCGGCCGCGGACGGTGCCGGGTACGGCTGGATAGGCGGGGGCGGCTGGGGCTGCGTGCGCTGCGTGGGCTGTGGCTGCCGCGGCGGCTGGGCCGGGTAGGGCTGCCACTGCGGAGGTGCCGCGACGAAGGGGTCGGATGGCGCAGCCGGCGCGGCGGGGGCAGGGGCAGGGGCGGAGCTCTGCTCGGCGGGTCGTGCAGGGGCCGGCTCCGGCGCGGACTCCGCCGCCGGAGCGGGCGACGGTGTCGCCGGCGTCGCCCGCGGACGCCGAGCGGCGCGGTCGAGCAGCTCGTCTGCCTGCAGCAGCACCTGCCACAGCTGACGCACCTCGAGCGAGGTCAGGTCGAGGCCGCACTGCGGACACGCCGGTTGGCCCGCGATGGCACCCCGACACTCCGGACAGGTTGTCGGATCAGCGAAGCGCATGGCCACACTCTGTCGTCCGTGCCGGGCCGGCACAAGCACCGGCCCCCGTGCGGCGGTGCCGACTACGGTGGCACCATGCCCAAGGCTCCCCCCGCCGCACCTCTCCTGCGCGTCCGCGACCTGCACCGCAGCTTCGGCGACCTGCACGTGCTCGCGGGGCTCGACCTCGAGCTCGCGAGCGGCGAAGCCCTGGCCCTGATCGGGCCCAACGGTGCCGGCAAGTCGACAGCGCTGCGCTGCATCGCCGGGGCCGACCAGGCCACGAGCGGCACCGTGGAGCTCGACGGTGCCCCGCTCGACGAGCGGTCCCCGGCGACGCGCCGCGACCTCGCGGTCGTGATGGACGATCTCGACTTCTTCCCCGACCTCAGCGTCGTCGAGCACCTCAACCTGCTGGCCCGCGCCCACCAGGTCGCCGAACCCGACGACCTCGTCGACGCCGTGCTCGCCGACGTCGGGCTGCAGCGGCAGGCCGCCCAGCTGCCGGGCACCCTGTCGTCCGGCCAGCGGCGCCGCCTCGCACTCGCCAGCGCATTCGTCCGTCCCCGCCGGCTGCTGATCCTCGACGAGCCCGAGCAGCGGCTCGACGCGGCCGGGCTGGCCTGGCTCGCCGACCGCCTCAACGCCGAGAAGGCCGACGGCCTCGGCATCCTGCTGGTCAGCCACGACACCGACCTGGTCGACGCGGTGGCCGACTGGGTTCTCGACCTCGGCGAGCTGTGACGACCTCCTCAGGTGCCGGGCCTGCGGGCGTCCCCGCCATCGGTGCCCGCTCGCTGCGCCGGCAGATGCGCGCCTGGCGCCGCGACCGCGCCGACACGACGCTGTACGAGCAGCTCTCCGAGGCCTATGTCTGGGTGTTCAGCCTCGTCCTGCTCGGTGCCATGGCCATCAGCGCGATGGTGCAGACCCGGGTGAACATCGCCGCGGGCTGCACGACCTCGACGTGCGACGACGCCCGCACGTCGCTGGTCTGGGCCACCGTCGCGGCGACGACCGCGTTCTCCCTGGCTGCCGCGGCAGCCATCGGACCGGTCATGGTGACCCCGGCGACCGCCGCCTGGCTGCTGACGTCCCCCATCGACCGCGGCCCCCTGCTGCGGTCGCGCCTGTTCGTCGCGAGCGGCGCGACGGCGCTCGGCTGCACCGTCGTGGTCGCTGTCACGGGCCTGCTCGCGGGCATCCCCTACGGGGCCATCGCGGTGCTGGCGGTCGCGTCGGGCCTCACGGGTGCGGCCGGCACCGCAGCGGCAGCCGTGTGGCAGGCCCGGGGCGGTCGTGCCACGCAACGGGTGGCGCTGATCCTGGGCGTCCTGACCGCCGGCTGGCTCCTGCTCGTCGCGGTCGACGCCGAGCCCGGCACCGAGGCGGGGTGGCTCACCGGTCCGGCCGGTTGGGCAGCGATCGCTGCTGCCCTGCTGGCCGTGGTCGTACTGCTGATCCGGGCGACGTCACGGCTGTCCGCCCTGCTGAGAGCTCAGCTCGTGCCCGGCGGATCGCTGCTCTCCAGCCTCTCGGGCGCGCTGGCGGGTCTCGACCTCGCCTTGGCGTACGACGTGCTGGTCGCTCGACGCTGGCGCACCGCCGCGACCGTTCGGCCCGTGCGGGGTGGACCCGCCGGTGCCTGGGCGCTCGTGTGGCGCGACGTCGTCCGACTGCGACGGTCGCCGGGGCCGTTGGCCGCACTCGCCGGCGCGCTGCTCGTGCCCTACGTCGTCCTGCGTCTCGACCTCGACGACACCGTCGTGCTCGCCAGCGCCCTCGCGGCCTTCCTCGGCGGGCTCTGGTCGTTCACGGCGCTGCGCACGACGGGCCGCAACCCCGGGCTCGTGCGGTGCTTCCCGATGTCGTCGGCAGCCGTGCGGTCGGCGACCGCCGCGGTGCCCGGCGGCCTGCTGCTGCTCTGGTCGTTGGCCGCGGCACCCGCGATCGGGCACTCCCTCGACGACCCGACGGTCATCGACACCCTGCTGGTCGCCGTGGCGACGGGTGCGACGGCGCTGGGGGCCATCGCCCGCTGGATGCTCGCCCCTCCCCCCGACTACTCGATGCCGCTGGTCGCCTCGCCGACCGGTGCCATCCCCACGGGGCTCATCATCAGCGCCCTGCGCGGCTTCGACGTCCTCGCGCTCGGCGTCGTCCCGCTGCTCGTCGCTCCGGACACCAACGGTGCCCTGGTGTCGCTGGGCCTGACCGGGTCGGTCGTGAGCTACCTCGTCAGTCGCCGCTGACGCCTCCGCCGGAACACACGACACGACAGCGACGACTCAGCCGTGAAGTACGCCGTAGGCGATCTGCCCGGCGCTCCTGATCGCGTCCGGCACGAGCGCCCACGCCGGGTGGGAGTCATCCAGAAGCTTGCTCGCACGGCGCATCCGTTGCCGGTCCTTGCGGGTCAGCTGCTCGACCAGCTCGAATGGATCCGGGACAAGTGCGCAGAGCAACGCGAGATCCCGGTAGTGACGGTCTGGACCCGGCAGAGCCGTGGCGGCAGCCTTGCCGACGATCGCTGCCAGGAGCGTGGGCCGCGGGATCGCACCCCGATGCCCTTGGTGCACCACCGTGACGTGCTCGGCCCGGCCCAGCGCTTGGGTGCCGCCGGGCACTTCGATGGTGCGTCCCGGAGGTGTCGTCGTCAGATCGGCCCGCTCCCCCAGTCCTTCCGGTGCGAGCACGTCTATGACGACGGGACGCGGCACTGCGGGCCGGGTGTAGCGGTGCGCGAGCCCGTCGGTGCTGATGGACTGGAGCGCGAAGCCCATGCGCTCGAGATCGGCCACGAGGTGTTTCAAGGCACCCGGGACGGCCCGGATGTCCGCGATCACGTCCCCGTCCTGGCTGATCTGCGGCGGCTCCTGGCCGTGCTCGAGCGCGTGCAGCAGCACCATCTGTCCTCCGATGAGAGCCCACGGCACGTCCAGCCTGTCGCCGAGCTCGAGGAGGGCGTGCCACAACTCGTCAACCGGGGGCGGCAGGACGGGCAGCTCGATCACCACGCTCATGCGCAGCCTCGCCGGTCCTGCCAGCGGGCCAGCAGTTCTCCCAGACACGCAGCACCCGCGGCGACGGCACGCGGCTCTGCCGACTCCAGCAGATCCGCTGCCAGCAGCGCGTCTCCGATCAGACCCTGTCCACGGCCTTCAACGACAGCGAATGGCCAGACCTCCTTCGGAAGTCGGACTCTGAGATTGGGCTCCGGCCCATCGCGCAGTGCCAGCGAGCACGATAGATCGTGCCACTGCTCTTCCTCTACGTAGAGCTCCGGCATCGGGTCTGCCAGAGCGACGAGGTCGAACCCCCGGCTCGCCGCCGCGGACAACCCTGCGGCGTGGACGCCGTGCACCCGACGCAGACGCTCGATGGCTGCCGGGTGCGCAACGATGCCGAGCACGCTGCTACGCCCACGCAGAGCGGCACGCCATCCGTCCGGTCCCGGATCGATCAGGTCGGCCAGGTACCGACGCACCTGCGACCGCGCGGAGTCCGACAGCCAGAGGGCGCGACCCCCATCGAGGAGGTCGAGGACGGCCCAGGCCCGCTTTGGTGCCAGCGGTCGGCCTGCAGGTCTTCCCTGATGCTGAAGCCGAGCCACGTCCTCTGCCGAGATCAACCAGGAGCTGCCCAGTCGGCGACCACGTAGATCTCCTGCACGGAGTAGTTGGCGCACACGGGAGACACTGAGGCCGAGGCGACGAGATGCCTCGCTGACGTCAATCTCCATCTTCACCACCACCTTGCGACAATACTACCGCAAACAGCATATTTCTCGAAAGGTGCGGCATCTATCGGTCGAGGGATACCGCGATCGACTGCGAGACACCGGGCGTCGAGCTAGCCCTGTCTGGAGGCCGCCGGCTCGAGCACCGCGACACACTCCACGTGATGGGTCATCGGGAACAGCGCGAACGCCCGCAGGCTCGTCAGCTCGTAGCCGCGCGCCGCGAACGACGCGAGGTCTCGGGCCAGTGCCGCGGGATCGCAGGCCACGTAGACGATGCGTCGCGGCGCGAGATCGACGATGCCCTGGACGGCCTTCTTGGCCCCCGTGCGGGGCGGGTCGAGCACCACGACATCGGCCGTGCCGCCCAGCAGCCGCTGCCGCAGCGCGCGCTCGACCGTCTCGGCGACGAGTCGCACCTGCGGCAGGTCGTGCAGGTTGCGGCGGGCGTCGCGCGACCCACCCGGGTCGGACTCGACGCTCAGGACGGTGCCGTGGTCGCCCACCTCGTCGGCGAGGAAGGCCGTGAACAGCCCGACGCCCGCGTAGAGGTCGAGGACGGTCTGACCGGGGCTGACGGCCGCACCCTCCAGCACGGCGGCGACGAGCGTCGATGCGGCGGCGGGGTGCACCTGCCAGAATCCCGATCCCGACACGCGGAAGTCGGTCGCCCCGACCCGCTCGGTCACCGCGCCCCGTCCGCCGCGGACGGTGCCGTCGCGGGCCACGACGCCGTCGACCCGCGCCTCGACCTCGTCCGAGATGCTCGCATCGGTCACGAGCAGGCGGTCGCCCGTCGACGACACGATGGCCTCGACCGCGTCGTCGTCCCACGACGTGTCGAGCACGCGGGGCAGGTCGGGGTGCGCGATGAGGCAGCGGTCGACGGGGATGATCTCGTGCGAACGGTGGCGGCGCAGGCCCGGGCGTCCGTCGGGGTCGACCGCGAACTGCACGCGGGTGCGCCAGCCCAGCGCGTCGGGCGAGACCGCCTCGACCTCGAGGTCCCACGTGATGCCGGCGAGCCGGCGCAGCTGCTCCAGCACGACGTCGCGCAGCAGCTCTCGCTGCACGGCGGGATCGACGTGCTGGAAGTCGCAGCCGCCGCAGCGTCCCGGCCCGGCATACGCGCACGGTGCCTCGACCCGACCGGGGGCTGCCTCGAGCACCTCGACCGCGTCTGCGCGCAGAAAGCTCTTGGTGCGCTCGGTGATCGCGATGCGCACGCGCTCGCCCGGCAGCGCGTGGCGCACGAACACGACCTGCCCGTCGAGCCGGGCGACGCAGTGCCCGCCGTGGGCGACGGGGCCGACGTCGACGACGGCCTCGCCGGTGAGGTCGTCGGTCATGGGGTCGGAGATCTGGTCGGCCATCAGCGGTCGCGGAACCCGCGACGGACGTCACCGGGTGCGGGTCGCGGCTTGGCGAGCTTCTTCTTGGCCCGTCCGGCCGAGCTCAGCTGGTAGGGCACGCTCGTGACCATGACGCCGGGCATGAACAGCAGGCGGCCCTTCAGGCGCAGCGCGGTCTGGTTGTGGAGCAGCTGCTCCCACCAGCGCCCGACGACGTACTCGGGGATGTAGACCGTGATGATGTCGCGCGGCCCCTGCTTGCGCAGCTCCTTGACGTACCGGATGACGGGTCGCAGCAGCTCGCGGTACGGCGAGTTGACGACCTTCAGCGGGATCGGGATCGCGAGCTCCTCCCACTGCTTCATGAGCTTCGCGGTCTCGGCCGGGTCGAACTCGACCGTCAGCGCCTCGAGCGAGTTGGGGCGGGAGACGCGTGCGTAGGCCAGCGCCCGCATCGTCGGCTTGTGCAGCTTGCTGACCAGGACGATCGCGTGCACCCGGGAGGGCAGGGTCACGTCGGAGTCGTCGATCTCGAGCTCCTGCGACACACGGTCGTAGTGACGTCCGATACCGCGCATCAGCAGGAACACGCAGATCATCGCGACGATCGCGATCCAGGCGCCCGCGAGGAACTTGGTCAGCAGCACGATCACGAGCACCGTCGCCGTCATCGCGAGGCCGATCGTGTTGACCGCGCGCGAGCGCTTCATCCGCGAGCGCTCGGCCGGGTCGGTCTCGGCCCTCAGCAGCCGGTTCCAGTGCTTGATCATGCCGAGCTGGCTGAGGTTGAACGACACGAACACGCCGACGATGTACAGCTGGATGAGCTTGGTGACCTCGGCGTCGAAGGCTTGGATCAGGACGATCGCGGCCAGGGCCAGGACGATGATGCCGTTGCTGAACGTGAGGCGGTCGCCTCGGGTGTCGAGCTGGCGTGGCAGGAAGCCGTCGCGCGCCAGGATCGAGCCGAGCACCGGGAACCCGTTGAAAGCGGTGTTGGCCGCCAGCACGAGGATGATGCCGGTGCACGCGATCGTGAAGTAGAACAGCGGCGTGAAGTCGCTGTAGAGCGTCTTGGCGAGCTGGCCGATGACGGTGTCCTGCTGGTACGCGTCGCCCGCCAGCACCCCGTCGCTCACTCGCTTCAGCTGCGTGGCCGGGTCCTCGACGTAGCGCAGCTTCATCAGGTCTGCGAGCACGATGATGCTCATGAGCATCGTGATGGCGAGCGTGCCGAGCAGCAGCAGCGTCGTGGCGGCGTTCTTGCTCTTGGGCTTCTTGAACGCGGGCACGCCGTTGCTGATCGCCTCGACACCGGTCAGCGCGGCACAGCCGGACGAGAACGCGCGGGCGAGCAGGAACACCATCGCGACACCCGTGATGCCCTGCTCGAACTGGCTCTCAGGGACGATGTCGTACTGCGCGCTCGGCACGGTCGGCAGATCGCCGAAGAGGTAGCGGGCGTAACCCCACAGGCCCATCAGCAGGATCGCGACCATGAACAGGTACGTCGGGATCGCGAACGCAGAGCCCGACTCCTTGGTGCCACGCAGGTTGATCGCCATCAGCAGGATCACCAGCACGGACGCCGCCGTGGCCTCGTGCCCCTCGAGCCACGGCAGCGCCGAGGCGGCGTTCTGCACCCCCGACGAGATCGACACCGCGACGGTGAGCACGTAGTCGACCAGCAGTGCGCTGCCGACCGTCAGGCCCGCCGTGGGTCCCAGGTTGACCGTCGCGACCTCGTAGTCGCCGCCGCCGCTGGGGTAGGCGTGGACGTTCTGCCGGTACGACGCGACGACCGTGATCAGCACGAGGGTGACCGCGATGCCGATCTTCCAGTTGAACGCGTACGCCGACAGCCCGCCGATCGACAGGGTCAGGAAGATCTCGTCGGGCGCGTACGCCACCGACGACAGTGCGTCGCTGGCGAAGACCGGCAACGCGATGCGCTTCGGCAGGAGCGTCTCACCGAGCTGTTCGCTCCGGAGCTTCCGCCCGACCAATGCACGCTTGGCGACCTCGGTGACTCCCACGAGAGATGATGCTAGACCTGCGGGTGGCTCTCGTCCGCACGAGCGGTCGCGTCGGTGTAGCGTCGCCTCCGTGCACATCGTCATCATGGGCTGCGGACGCGTCGGTTCGACCCTCACGCGCAGCCTCGAGGCCCGCGGCCACACGACCGCCGTGATCGACATCAATCCCGACGCGTTCCGCCGTCTCGGCCCGGGCTTCGACGGCATCACCGTGACCGGCATGGGCTTCGACCGCGAGGTGCTCGTCAAGGCCGGCATCGAGCGCGCCGACGCCTTCGCGGCCGTCTCCAGCGGAGACAACTCCAACATCATCTCCGCGCGGGTCGCCCGCGAACAGTTCAAGATCGAGAACGTCGTCGCCCGCATCTACGACCCGGGCCGCGCCGAGGTCTACGAGCGCCTGGGCGTCCCCACGGTCGCGACGGTCCCCTGGGCCGCCGACCAGGTGCTGCGCCGCCTCGTCCCCGCCGGCTCCGAGCCCGCATGGCGCGACCAGTCGGGCGATGTCCGGCTCGATCTCGTCTACGCGCCGTTCAGCTGGATCGGGCACCGCATCGCCGAGCTCGAGGCCAGTGCCAGCGTGCGCGTGGCCTACCTGACGCGACTGGGCACCGGGCTCATCGCGACGCCCGACACCGTGATCCAGGAGGGCGACTACTTGAGCCTGTTCATGCTCGAGTCGACCGCTGAGGCGTCGCACGCCGCCCTCGACGCCGGACCGGAGGACAGCTGATGCGCGTCGTCATCGCGGGAGCGGGCGCCGTCGGGCGCTCGGTCGCCCAGGAGCTCATCGGCAACGGCCACTCGATCCTGCTGATCGACAAGTCCCCCGCCTCGATCCGCGCCGAGCTGGTGCCCGAGGCCCAGTGGCTGCTCGCCGACGCGTGCGAGCTCTCCTCGCTCGAGGAGGCCCAGCTCGAGTCGTGCGACGTCGTGATCTCGGCGACGGGCGACGACAAGGCCAACCTGGTCATCTCGCTGCTGGCCAAGACCGAGTTCGCCGTGCCCCGCACGGTCGGACGCGTCAACCATCCCAGCAACGAGTGGCTGTTCAGCGAGTCGTGGGGCGTCGACGTGTCGGTCTCCACGCCACGCCTGATGTCGGCGCTGGTCGAGGAGGCCGTGACGGTCGGCGACCTCGTGCGGCTGTTCACGTTCCGGCAGAGCAACGCCAACCTCGTCGAGCTCACGATGCCGGCCGACTCGCCGTTCATCGGCAAGCGGGTCAGCGAGGTGCCGTGGCCGGTCGACGTCGTCCTCGTGGCGATCCTGCGCGACAGCTCGATCGAGACGCCCGACGCCGACCGCTCGCTCGAGGCAGGCGACGAGCTGCTGTTCGTCACCCCCGAGGACGCCGAGGACAACCTCGGCGAGCTCCTCTCCCCGAAGCCCCCGAAGCACTAGGCGCGAAGCGCCGCCGCCCCTTGCGTCATGTCTTCCGTGGGTCCTGACCCTCAGAAGCTATGACGCAAGGAACGGTCTAGACCGGCTCGTCGTCCAGCTCGATCGGGGTGCGGTTGCGGCTCAGCAGCCAGCCCATGACGGCGAACGAGGCCAGCTGCAGGGGCCAGCCGAGCGCGATCTTGGACGCGCCGAGCAGACCGATCTGGTGGTCGAGCCACAGGGGCAGCTGCACAGCCACGCGGATGACGCACGGGATGGCGAGCACCCACGTCAGCTGGGAGCACAGCCGCACCATGGCCTTGTCGGAGTGCCAGGCCGTCGGGTCGCCCATGACCGAGCCGACCATGAAGCCCACGATGGGCCAGCCGACCACGATCGTCAGGACGATGACCGCGGCGTAGACCCCGTTGTAGATCAGGCCCGGCGTGAACACGGCACGCGCGACGTCCTCCTCGGAGCCGCCCGACTGCGAGGCCCGGTAGGCGAAGAACGCGCCGATGCCGATGCCGAACAGGGCGTTGAGCACGAACTGCGTCGTCGACCGCTGCACGAGCCGCACGAGCAGCAGGACGGCCGTCACGGCGATGCTGACGATCAGCGACAGGCGGATCTGGTCGGTGACGAGGAACAGGATCGTGAACAGGGCCGTCGGGACGGCGCTCTCGACGATGCCGCGTGGGCCGCCGAGGGCCTTGGACAGCTGCGCGCGGACAACCTGCTCGACCGTCGCCTGGGCGGACGAGGTCACCGGCTCACGCGTCGAGCTCGTAGCGCGGGTTGTAGATGATGCGGGTCGTGCCGCGCATGCCGATCCGGCCGAAGGCCTTGAGCTGGCGACCGGCCGTGATGCCCTCGATCTTGCGGCGACCCAGCCACACCAGCGTGACGGTGTCGGACCCGTCGTACAGCTCTGCCTCGAGCGCCGTGACGCCGTCGACGGGCCGCAGCGTCACCGAGCGCAGGACCCCGTGGATCGTGGCCATGCACCGATCGGCCTGCGACGAGATGAGCTGGCACCCGGCCTTGGCTGCGTCGTCCTTGAGCTCGCCGGCCTCCTGGTTGTCGGTCGACAGCCGCTCGAGCGTCCTGCTGAAACGTCCCATGAATTCGAGCCTACTCTTCGTCCGGGACCATCGTGGCGTTCGGCGGGAGCGTCAGCAGCAACGACTCGCGCGGGATGCGCGGCTCGGATCCACGGTCGACGATGACGTCGCGCAGGGCGTCCATCAGCAGTCCCTCGTCGGACGGCTCGAGACCCGCCGCGCCCAGGAACGTCGCCCGCAGCAGCCACCGCGGTCCCTCGATGCCGACGATGCGGCTGGGCTGGAACCCCTTCTCGCCGTCCGGCAGGTCGACCGGCACCCGCACGTGCAGCTCGGGGCCGAACAGGCCGTCGACCTGGTCGCACTCGCCACCGAGCCGCTCGACCTCGATGATCAGGTCGTCGCGCACCTCGTCCCACAGACCACCGGAGCGGGTCGCCGCGAACGCCCGCAGCTCGAGCGCGGCGTCGTCGGCCACCAGCACGACCGAGCCGATCTCGCCGCCGTCGCCGTCGGTGGGCAGCTGGATGTCGAGCCCGACGCGCACGCGGACCTTGAGCGGTCCGAGGTCGACGAAGGTGCCGTCGTCGCCGGGCGACCGCTCCGAGGAGTCCCACGGACCGTCGTGGCGCACGCCCTCGACGACCGGTGGCGCGGCCGCTGCCGCGTCGTCGGACTGCTGCTTGTTGCGTCGCCGTGCCATCAGCTGCTCTCCTCGTGGACGTCGGTGGCCGCATGACCACCCGTTGAACCGTAACCCCCCGTTCCGCGAGCCGTCCCGGGCAGCACCCCCGACTCGACGAACGTCACGTGCTCGACCCGCTGGACGACCAGCTGCGCGATGCGGTCGCCGCGAACCAGTGAGATGCGCTCACGCGCGTCGTGGTTGACCAGCAGCACCTTGATCTCGCCGCGGTAGCCCGCATCGATCGTGCCAGGGGTGTTGACGATCGAGAGACCGTGCCGCAGGGCCAGGCCCGACCGGGGGTGGACGAAGGCCGCATAGCCCTCCGGCAGCGCGATCGCCAGGCCGGTCGGCACGAGCACCCGCTCGCCGGGCCCGAGGTCGACGTCGACGGTCGTGACGAGGTCGGCACCGGCGTCCCCGGGGTGTGCGTAGGACGGAAGGGGGACGTCGGGATCGAGCCGCGTCACGGTCACGTCGAGCATGGCGACGACCCTAGACCATGCCACCTGCGTCGCACGGCGCGAGCGCATGAGGCAAGGTTGAACCGTGACGACCTATCGAGAGCGCTTGTCGGCCCCGGTGTCCTGGTGGATCGCGGCCCTCGGGTTCGCCGTGGTGTGGGGCTGGGTGTTCCTCATCGCGACGACGTGGGCGGCGGCGATCGTCGTGACGGTCGCGCTGGCCCTGGCGGGCTGCTACGCGGTCTGGCGCTACGGATCGATGGTCGTCTCGGTCGATCCGGACGGCCTGCGGGTCGGACGCGCGTTCGTCGAGGCCCACCACGTCGGCACCGCCAGGTCGCTCGACCGCCAGGCGTACCGCACGCAGCTCGGCACGGGTGCCGACGCGCGGGCCTACCTGGTGACGCGGCCCTATCTCGACCACGGCGTCGTCGTCACGATCGACGACCCCGACGACCCCGCCCCCTACTGGCTGCTCTCGAGCCGCCACCCCGACGACCTCGCGGCGGCCCTGGCACCCTCAGTGGCGTCGACGACGACGCACGAGACGAACGGAGACACCGACCGTGGCGAAGAGGCGTAACCAGAAGGCGTCCCGCACCCAGGCGTCACTCCTCACCGAGGAGGCGGCGTCCGTCCCTCCGAAGAAGGGGTCGAGGGGCAGCGCGAAGGCTCCCAGCCGCGCCACCTGGAAGGTCATGGACCGCGGCTCGTCGGTCGCGGCCGGCCTGCTGGCCACGCGGGCCTCGGCCGTCGCGTGGCGCGTCGTCACGGGCAAGAAGCCGCCGACCAGCGGGCGGCACCCCGACGTCACGACCCGCGAGGCCGTCGTCTGGGCCGTCGTCGGCGGGTCGATCGTCGAGCTCGTGCGGGTCGGCGTGCGACGCAGCGCCGCGACCTACTGGGTGCGGTCGACGGGGCAGCTGCCACCGGGCATGAAGCCGCTCGGCCCGAAGGGTCTCACGACCCCGGGAACGACAAAGGAGCCGGTCGTCGAACCGGCTCCCCACACATCGTCCAAGAAGGTCAGTCGGCGCAGTCGCGGCAGATGAGCGTGCCGTTCTTCTCCGATGCCAGCTGGCTGCGGTGGTGCACCAGGAAGCACGACGAGCACGTGAACTCGTCGAGCTGCTTGGGCACGACCTGGACGGCCAGCTCCTCGTGGGAGAGGTCGGCACCGGGCAGCTCGAACGACTCCGCAGCCTCGGTCTCGTCCTCGTCGACCTTGCCGGAGTTCTTCTCGTGCCGACGCGCCTTCAGCTCTTCAATGCTGTCCTCGGACTGCTCTTCCTCTGTCTTGCGCGGTGCGTCGTAATCGGTAGCCATCAAATCTCCCTCTGTGCGGAACAACCGGCGTGATTGTGCCACACGGATCTGTGGCCTTCACACTCAGAACCCACAAGCACGGACCAGCGCGAAATATTCCTCGGCGATCGCCGGGTGCGCCCCCATGACGAGCCGCTCGTCGGGCCCGCCGTCGAGCCCGCTCAGCACGATGCCGGCCTCGCGGGCGACGAGTCCGCCAGCTGCCAGGTCCCACGGCTTCAGACCCTGCTCGACGTAGGCGTCGAACTGCCCCTCGGCGAGCGCGCACAGGTCGAGCGCGGCCGACCCGATGCGACGGATGTCACGCACCTGCGGGATGAACCGGGCCATCGCCGCAGCCTGCTTCGCGCGGACCTCGGGGACGTAGTTGAACCCCGTCGCGACGAGGGCGTGGGACAGCCGCGCGACGGTCGGAGCGGCCAGCACCCGCCGGTCGTCGCCCTCGTGGCACCACGCGCCCTCCCCCGCGACCGCACCCCACTCGGCACCCGAGGCGATGTTCACGACGTGGCCGACGACGATCTCGCCGTCGTGGCGGGCGGCGATCGAGACCGCGTACATGGGGATGCCGTAGACGAAGTTGACGGTGCCGTCGATCGGGTCGACGACCCAATCGACGCCCGTCGAGCCGATGACGTCGTCGCCCTCCTCGCCGACGAACCCGTCGTCGGGGCGGGCGGCGAAGATGCGCTCGCGGATCAGCCGCTCGCAGGCCTCGTCGATCTCGGTGACGACATCGGTGTCGCTCGACTTGGTCGAGGCGACGTCGACGCGGCCGGCGGGCCTGGCCGACCGGACGTAGGCCGCGGCCTCCAGGCCCACCCGCCGGGCCAGGTCGTACAGCTCGCGGGTCGGGACCTGCTCGGTCATGCCGGCGTCGCGGCGGAGCCGACGACCGGCAGCGACGAGCGCGGGTTGAGGCAGCAGTCGATCGGGCAGAGGTCGTGCGACGGGGGCAGCTCGCCCAGCGAGGGGCGGTCGGTCGTCTCGCCCCGCTCGACCGCGGCCCGCTCGACCAGCAGCTCGCGCACCATCGCGACGAAGTCGGGGTGGGCCCCCGGGGTGTCGGCGCGGACGTAGCGCAGGCCCAGCTCGTCGGCGGTCTGCTTGCCCTCGGTGTCGAGGTCGTAGATGACCTCCATGTGGTCGGAGACGAAGCCGATCGGCACCACGACGACCGACTCGACCCCGGACGCCTTGAGCTCGGCCAGGTGGTCGTTGATGTCGGGCTCGAGCCACGGGATGCGCGGCGATCCCGAGCGCGAGCAGTAGGCCAGCGAGTGGGACTCGGCACCGGCACCGGCGGCCACGAGGTCGGCGACGCTCTGGTGCTGGCGCACGTAGGCCTCGCGGCCGGGGCCGCCGCTGGCCTCGTTCATCGAGGTAGGGATGGAGTGGGTCACGAAGACGACGTGGGTGCCGGCGGGGGCGTCGTCGACGGCAGCCTTGGTCGCCTCGGTGAACGGTCCCACGAAGCCGGGGTGGTTGAAGTAGTGGCGCAGGCGGCTGAGCTCGATCGCGACCCCGTCCGTCGCGGCGTACAGGTCCTCGCGGTACTGACGGCAGCCGGAGTACGACGAGTAGGCGCTGGTCACGAAGCACGCTGCGCGCCGCACGCCGTCGGCGGCCATCTGCTCGGCAGCCTCGCGCAGGTAGGGGTCCCAGTTGCGGTTGCCCCAGTAGATCGGCAGATCGATGCCGTTCTCGGCGAAGTCTCGTCGCAGGGCCGCCAGCAGCTCGCGGTTGAGGTCGTTGATCGGCGACTTGCCGCCGAACAGGAAGTAGTGCTCGCCGACCTCCTCGAGCCGCTCGCGCGGGATGCCGCGACCTGCCGTCACGTTCTCGAGGAACGGCACGACGTCGTCGGGCTTCTCGGGCCCTCCGAACGAGACGAGAAGGAGCGCGTCGAAGGGGCGAAGATCCATGCGTCCATCCTCCCACCGGGACGGATAGGGTGCTCGGGCCGGCTCGAGGTCGAGGGAGGGACGCATGCTGAAGACCTACGCGAACGTCCTGTCCCACCCCGGATCGGCGCTGTTCTCGTTCACGGCCCTGTGGTCGCGGCTCCCCCTGTCGATGGCGGGCCTCGGCATCGTCCTGCTCATCAACGAGCGCACCGGGTCGTTCACCCAGGCGGGCGTGCTGTCCGCGGCGTACGTGCTCTCGGCGGCGGCGTTCGGCCCCTGGCAGGGACGTCTGGCCGACCGGTTCGGGCAGGCCCCGGTGCTGTGGGTCGTCGGTGCGACGTACGCGCTGGGCGTCGCCGCGTTCCTGCTCGTGGTCGACGCCGGATGGTCGGCCCCCTGGCCGCAGCTCTGCGCCGTCCTCGCTGGCCTGTCGACGCCGCAGACGGGCAGCATGGTGCGGGCCAGGTGGAGCCACGCGATCCACGATCGCGCCGAGCTCAACACGGCCTTCTCGATCGAGGCGGTCATCGACGAGGTCGTCTTCATCGTCGGACCGGTGCTGGTGACGTTCCTCACCTTCCAGGTCGCCGACGTCTCGGGCCTCGTCTTCGCCGGCGCGGCCGCGATGCTGGGCAGCTGGGCCCTGGCCCTTCAGCGCGGCACCGCGCCACCGGCCGGCGGGCAACGCGCCAGCTCGGGACCGACCATCAACTGGCCCGGGCTGTGGCCACTCGTCGCGGTGTCGGTCGCTCTCGGCGTCATCTTCGGATCGGCCGAGGTCATCATCGCGGCGTTCACCGAGGAGCAGGGCCGCAAGGGTGCCGCCGGCATCGTGCTGGCGGTGTGGGCCGCGGGCAGCCTCGTGGCCGGCGTGGCGGTCGGCGCCCTGCCGCAGGCCGCCGATCCGCTGCGCCGCGTGCGCGCATCGATCCTCGTGCTGGGCGTGCTGTTCGCCCCCATGGCGCTGCTGTCGAGCATCCCGCTGCTCGCGATCGCGATGTTCCTGGGCGGCTTCATGATCTCGCCGACGCTCATCGCGCTGGTGCAGCTCGTCGAGCGCACGGTGCCCCCGTCGCGCCTCACCGAAGCCCTCACGTGGACGACGACCGGCATGGCGGTGGGCGTCGCCCCGGGGGCAGCCGTCGTCGGCGCGGTCATCGACGGGCACGGCGCGTCAGCCGGGTTCCTGGTGCCGCTCGCGGCCGGGCTCATGGGCGCGATCGTGGCGTGGACCGCCCCGGCAGCGGACACTTCCGGCGGGATGGTCACGGCACCTCCCCAGAGTCATTAAGGTTGGGGCACGATGACCGAACTCACACTGGCCGAACGCAGCGTTGAGCTCGTCCGCGCATGGACCGAGGCCAAGCGCCCGCGACGCCGCACCGCCGCCGCCGCGACCCGACTGGCCACCCTGCTCAAAGACCCCCAGGGGCTGGAGTTCACGATCGGCTTCGTCGACCGCGTCGTCCGTCCTGACGATCACCAGGTCGCCGCTCGCAACCTGCGCCGGCTCGCGGGCGACCTGCCCGCCTTCCTGCCGCTGACCCAGAAGCTGCTGCTCCGTCTGGGCGCTCTCGTGTCGTTCCTGCTGCCCGCGCTCGTCGTGGGCGTCGCCCGGGCCACGCTGCGCCGCATGGTCGGGCACCTCGTCGTCGACGCCCGGCCGCAGCAGCTGGGTCGCGCGATCTCCAAGCTGCGCTCGCGCGGCGACCGGCTCAACCTCAACCTGCTCGGCGAGGCCGTGCTGGGCGACGGCGAGGCCGAGCGTCGCCGCGATGGCACCTTGGCGCTGATCGAGCGCGACGACGTCGACTACGTGTCGGTCAAGGTCTCCTCGGTCGCCAGCCAGCTGTCGATGTGGGCCTTCGACGAGTCGGTCGAACGGGTCGTCAAGCAGCTGACGCCGCTGTACGAGCGCGCCGCCAGCGGTGAGCCGACCTTCATCAACCTCGACATGGAGGAGTACAAGGATCTCGACCTGACGGTCGCGGTCTTCACGACGATCCTCGAGTCGTTCCCCGATCTCGAGGCCGGCATCGTCCTGCAGGCCTACCTGCCCGACGCCCTGGGCGCCATGCAGGAGCTGCAGGCGTGGGCGACCGATCGACGCGCTGCCGGCGGAGCCCCCGTCAAGGTGCGTCTCGTCAAGGGAGCCAATCTGGCGATGGAGCGGGTCGACGCCACGATGCACGGCTGGCCGCTCGCGACGTGGGGCACCAAGCGTGAGACCGACACCAACTACAAGCGTGTCCTGCAGTGGGCGCTGACCCCCGAGCGCGTCGACGCCGTGCGCATCGGTGTCGCGGGCCAGAACCTCTTCGACGTCGCGTACGCGTGGCTCCTGGCCGGCGACCGCGACGTCCGCCACGCGGTCGACTTCGAGATGCTCCTCGGGATGGACACCGGCCCCGTCGACGCCGTGCGGGGCGACATCGGGCAGCTGTTGCTCTACACGCCGGTCGTGAGCCCTGCAGAGTTCGACGTGGCCATCTCGTACCTCGTGCGCCGGCTCGAGGAGAACGCCAGCAGCGACAACTTCATGTCGGCGGCGTTCGAGCTGTCGACCGATCCGTCCCTGCACAGCCGCGAGACCCAGCGCTTCCTCGAGTCGGTCGCCGCGCTCGACACGTCGGTTCCCGTCCCGCACCGCCGTCAGGACCGCCTGACCGAGGTGTCGACCCCCTCGACGGGCACGTTCGCCAACACCCCCGACACCGATCCGTCCACCGAGGCCAACCGCGAGTGGGCTCGGCTCGCGCTCGCCCGCGCGTCGTACACCCAGGTGGGTGCCGAGACCGTCCGCATCGGCTCGGTGCCGGGCCCCGCATCCCTCGAGACGATCATCCACGACACACGCGACGCAGCGGCGCTGTGGCAGGCGCGGGGTTCGGACGTCCGCGCCTGGATCCTGCACCAGGCCGCCAGCGCCCTGGGTGCCCGCCGCGGCGACCTCGTGTCCGTCATGGCGGCCGAGGCCGGCAAGACCGTCGCGGAGGCCGATGTCGAGGTCAGCGAGGCCGTCGACTTCGCCAACTACTACGCCGAGGCCGCACGCCGACTCGACGCCGTCGACGGCGCCACGTTCGTCCCCGACCGGCTGACGGTCGTGACTCCCCCGTGGAACTTCCCGGTCGCGATCCCCGCCGGATCGGTGCTCGCGGCCCTCGCGGTCGGCAGCGGTGTCATCATCAAGGCGGCGCCGCAGACGCGGCGCTGCGCCGCGGTCATGGTCGAGGCCCTCTGGCAGGCCGGCGTGCCGCGCGACGTGCTCCGGTTCGTCACGATCGACGAGGGACCGCTCAGCAAGGCCCTCATCGCCCACTCGGCGGTCGACCGGGTCATCCTCACCGGCGGCTGGGAGACGGCGCAGCTGTTCCGCTCGTGGCGTCCCGACCTGCCACTGCTGGCCGAGACGAGCGGCAAGAACGCCATCGTCATCACGCCCAGCGCCGACATCGACCTCGCCGTCGCCGACCTGGTCAAGAGCGCGTTCGGCCACGCGGGGCAGAAGTGCTCCGCGGCGAGCCTGGCCATCGTCGTCGGGTCGGTCGCCGACTCCGAGCGGTTCCACCGCCAGCTCGTCGACGCCGTGGCGTCGCTCAAGGTCGGGCACCCCGACGACCCGCAGGTGTCGATGGGACCGGTCATCGAACCGCCCCGCGGCAAGCTGCTGCAGGGCCTCACCGAGCTCGGCACCGGCGAGACGTGGCTGCTCGAGCCACGACAGCTCGGGGCCGACAGCCGGGTGTGGACGCCCGGCATCCGCGCAGGTGTCATGCCGGGCAGCACGTTCCACACGACCGAGTACTTCGGACCCGTGCTGGGCATCATGCACGCCAGCGACCTCGCCGAGGCCATCGCGTGGCAGAACGCGACCGACTACGGTCTCACGGCGGGCATCCACTCGCTCGACGCCGACGAGGTCAACACCTGGCTCGACACGGTCGAGGCCGGCAACCTCTACGTCAACCGCGGCATCACGGGGGCCATCGTGCAGCGGCAGCCGTTCGGCGGCTGGAAGCGCTCGTCGGTGGGCACGACCGCCAAGGCCGGCGGCCCCAACTACCTGACGCACCTCGGCACGTGGCAGCCCCGACCGCTGCGTGCGACGAGCGATTCCCCGACGTTGTCGGCCGCGGTCACCGCGATCCTCGACGCCGCCGCACCGCATCTCACCCCCGTCGAGAACAAGCGCCTGCTCGCCGCGGCCCAGTCCGACCACGTCGCGTGGACCCGCGAGTACGGCGTCGCCAAGGACGTGTCCGGCCTCGGCGTCGAGCGCAACGTGTTCCGCTACGTCCCCGTGCCGGTCACGATCCGCTCCGACGGCTTCCTGGCCGAGCTGGTCCGCGTCCTGCTGGCCGCCGCGCGCACCGGGGCACCGGTCACCGTCAGCAGCCCCTCTCCCCTGCCCGTGGGCCTCGTGGCCCACGCCCGGGTCGAGACGCACCAGCAGTGGACGGCCCACGTCACCGAGGCCCGGCCCCCGCGGGTGCGACTCCTCGGCGGCGACGCCCGCGCGCTGGCCGTCGCGGTCGACGGCGATCCCGATGTCGCGATCTACGCAGGTGCCGTCACGCCATCCGGCCGGGTCGAGGCGCTGCCGTTCCTGCAGGAGCAGTCGATCTCCATCACGAACCACCGGTTCGGCAACCACGACGTCGAGTTCGACCGTGTCCTGCCCCGGCGCTGAGCGTCCGCGGACGTCGGCGCGCCGCCCAGACCTGGCAGTCGACGCGCCTACGATGGAAGGACGGTCCAGGTGAACGCCCACCCGGAGCCGCCACACGTCGGAGGCGATGGCATGCGCGATCTCAGTCTCGTGGGATTGAGCGAGGACGGACGGTTCCTCGTCGCGCGCGACGTCACCACCGGCCAGACGTACCGCGTACCCGCTGATCACCGCCTCTCTTCCCTGATCGGCACGCCGTCCCGCACGTCCACGCGCGACGGGAGCACCTCCGGCCAGATGGAGATCCGCATGCCCAGCTCACTCAGCCCCCGCGACATCCAGTCCCGCATCCGCCGCGGCGAGTCGCCGCAGTCGGTCGCCGACTCGGCCGGCGTGCCGGTCGCCCAGATCGACGGTTTCGCCGGACCCGTCCTCGCCGAGCGCGAGTTCATGTGCGAGCAGGCGCGCAAGACCACGATCCGTCGCAAGCACATCGGCGGTGCCGGCGTGCAGCTCGGCCTGCTCGTCTCCGAGAACATCGCCGCGAGCGGCGGGGTTCCCGAGGACGCCGTCTGGGACTCCTGGCGGCGCGAGGACGGTCGCTGGACCGTGCTCGTCACACCGCACGACGCCGACGCCCCGGCGACGTTCCTGTTCGACGTCAAGAGCCGCTACGTGCTGCCGGCCGACGAGATGGCCCACGAGCTGGTCGGCGACGTCGCGCTGCCCGACTCGACCGACATGGCGATCGCCGACGCGGTGCGCTCGGGCGAACGTCCGGTCGACCTCGAGGACGAGGTCGTGGTCGAGGTCGCGGCTCCGTCCGTCCCCG
This sequence comes from Aeromicrobium fastidiosum, assembly GCF_017876595.1. Classification (NCBI taxonomy): domain Bacteria; kingdom Bacillati; phylum Actinomycetota; class Actinomycetes; order Propionibacteriales; family Nocardioidaceae; genus Aeromicrobium; species Aeromicrobium fastidiosum. The sequence continues at coordinate 3,371,537 of NZ_JAGIOG010000001.1, forward strand.
AGGACGCCGCTTCGTCGGTCGAGATCCCCGACCCGATCGAGCCCATCGAGGAGGCGCTCCTCACGGGTGTGTCGTCGCTCAAGGCGGCACGCGACCGCCGCGCCATGGGACAGCTCGCCCTCGGCGACGCCGAGCAGGCCGACGCCGAGCCCGTGGCCGAGGTCGAGCAGGACGACTTCGAGGACGGTCTCGAGACCAACGTCGCCGTCCCCGACACGATGGGTCCCCGCAAGAAGCGTCACGAGCGTCGTCGCGTCCCCAGCTGGGACGAGATCATGTTCGGCAAGGACGAGTGAGCGCAGCGAGCGAGCTCCTTTCCAGGCTAGCGAAGCGTGAGCGTTCCGCGGCGAAGCCGCCGGCCTGCGAAGCCTGGTGAGGTGGCCGCCCAGCCTGGCCCACGGCCCACTTCAGACGATGACAAGATGTAGCCCGTGGCAGCACTGACGTTCTGGACCGGCACGATGGACGCCGGCAAGTCGACCCTCGCGCTGCAGACCAACCACAACCACGCCGCCCGTGGTCGCGCCGGCATCATCTTCGTCAGCAACGACCGCACCGGCACGGCCGTGCTGACAAGCCGGCTGGGCCTGTCGCACACGGCCGTCGAGGTCGACGACGACTTCGACTTCTGGACGTACGTCGTCGACAGCCTGACCCACGGCTCGAAGGTCGACTACCTGATCTGCGACGAGGCCCAGTTCTACTCCCCCGTGCAGGTCGAGCAGCTCGCGAAGATCGTCGACGAGCTGAGCATCGACGTCTTCTGCTTCGGCATCCTGACGGACTTCCGCACGCGACTGTTCCCGGGGGCGGCGCGCCTGGTCGAGCTGGCCGACCGTACCGAGGTGCTGCAGGTGCAGGCCCTGTGCTGGTGCGGTCAGCGGGCGACCCACAACGCCCGCACCGAGAACGGCGTCATGGTCACCGAGGGCGAGGTCGTCGTGGTCGGCGACGTCGAGGAGGCCGACTCCCCCGACGACCCGCCCGAGGTCGCCTACGAGGTGCTGTGCCGTCGGCACCACCGACAGGCGCTGACCGCTGCGCGGGCGCGGGCCACCGGCCGACTGGCCGAGCCCGAGCTGCTCCCGTTCGACTGAGCCCAGCCCGCCTGGGCGGTGCGCTGGCGTCCACCGCCGCCGTCCGCGTGGACGCCAGCGCACCGCCCAAGCGGGCGGAGTTGGTGCTGCAATGCCAGAGATTTCGGGACTTTGTTCCCTGTTCGCGCTCGCTACTCTTGGGTAGAGTCGAACATACGTTCTAGTCGTCCATCCGGGGTTCGCGCATGTTGATCGAGCAGTTGTCCAGCCTGACCGATGAGGTCGCTGCGCTCGAACCATGGACGTTGACCGGTGCTGAGGTCCGTGAGGTGATCGCGGCGGTGCAGACGACTCGCACCGCGTTGGACGCTGTCATGTCGCGCCTGGCCGGGTGTGCCGATGACATGGGGCTGCCGAAGGACGACGGTGCGACGTCGACGACAGCGTGGCTGGCGAGCTCGGCGAACATCACCAAGGGTGCTGCGTCCAAGCTGGTCGGGATGGCGAAGGTCACCGGCGAGCGTACTGAGGCCACCCGTGCCGCGTGGGCGTCCGGTCAGCTCAGCACTGAGCAGGCCTCGATCATCATGAAAGCCATCACCGCCTTGCCGGACTGGTGCGGCGACGTCGAGCGTGGTGACGCTGAAGCCCACCTCATCCAGCTCGCCTCAGAGCATGACTTGGATGGGTTGCAGCGACTGGCGAACCGGGTGCTCGAAGTCATCGACCCCGACGGGTTCGACGAACACCTCGGCGAACAACTCCGCGCGCAGGAAGAACGGGCCCGTGCCCGCACCAGGTTCCAGATGGGCCGGCGTGGTGACGGCACCACCCACGGGTCCTTCGTCGTGCCCGACACCGACGCCGACACCCTCAGAGCAGCGATCGAGGGGATCATCGCCCCACGCCGCAACCAGTTGGCTGCCGAATCGTTCGGGATGGGAGCCGACGACTGGGCCGGCCTGCCCCGCGACCAGAAGATGGGCCACGCCTTCACCGAGCTCATCAACCACCTACCCACCGACGCGCTACCTCTGGCCGGGGGTCTCGCGGCGACCGTCGCGGTGATGGTCGACGTCGACGACCTCCGCACCGGGCAAGGCACCGCGACCACCACGTCCGGCACCACGATGTCAGCGACCAAAGCACAGAGGCTGGCCTGCAACGCCAACCTCGTCGCGATGTACCTCGACAGCGACAAACGAGTCATCGACCTCGGCACCACCCGCCGCCTCTACGACCGCCACCAGAGGCTCGTCCTGGCCACCCGCGACGGTGGTTGCGTCTTCCCCACGTGCGACCGCCCACCCTCTTGGTGCGAAGCACACCACCTCAACTACTGGTCCGAGAACGGCCCCACCGACCTCGACAACGCCGCCCTCCTCTGCCACTACCACCACCACCTCGTCCACGAAGGCCAATGGACAGCACACATGGCCCCTGACGGCATCGTCGAACTCATCCCCCCAACCCGCATCGACCCCCACCAAAGACCACAACGCCACTCCCGCTTCACCACCCAACAACCCCGCGCCGGATAGTTGCCGAGGAGCTCGCACTGCCATCATCGGTACATGTCACGCACCGTGGAGGACTACGCACGGGCAGTGCCGTTGGGTCCTGTCCTGGAGCCCGCACACCTCCGGCGCGTCGTGCATGTCGATATCCGAGATGTCACCAGCCGCGGGCCGCAGGTCGTCGCCACCATGCAGTGGAACCGATATCCGCACGAGGTGTCCCACGCGGTGCTGCCTGACGACGTGGCCGTGCAGGGCGGACACGTCCCGAACGAGGAGGCCACACTCGCTGAATGGGCCGCGGAAGTCGTCACTGACTTCGCGTGGGGTGCCGATCTGTCACTCACGTCGTCCCGCAGGACGAAAAACGGTCGGACGATCGAGCTGACCGCAACTGAGCCGGTCGACCCGCGATACGTGGGCAAGCACCTGCTGGGCTCAGCAGCACCGAGCGAGTGGCATGAAGTTGCCCGGTACGCCAACCCAGTCGTGCCGCCCCTGGTCGTCGACCGCTGGAGGTCCGAGGGAACCCTTGTGTCCTGGCACTATGTGACCCTGCAGAACACACGCGTCCTCCCGGCCTACGGGCACGGTGCAAGCAGATGGGTGTCGGACGGTGTGGCCTCTGTCGATCTCATCAGCCTCCACCCCGACCTCCCCGAGACGTTCGGAGTCCTGACGGTCGCCGACCTCGTCCACAGAGCAGCGGCTGAAGGTGCCCACACGATCATGTGCACGGTTGACGTACCCGGCCTCGAGCTGCTCGGGTTCCGTCGGGACGGTGCAACCATGCAGATCGACAACCGGTTCCTCGACATCGACTACGACGCACTGTCGGCGTTCGTCCTTCGGACAGACACCTGGGTCCCGCCCACCCGTATCCGACAGGACATCATGCGCGCCAACAGAGCCACCTACTGTGCGGGCTAGGTGCACTCGGACACTGAGGCTCAGGTGCCGACGAGCACCGGGATGCGCAGCTCGGCCTCGGTGATGGACCCGTGGAAGCCCGTCATCTTGAGCTCGACGTTGAACTCGCGCGACGAGAAGACCGCGAAGTCGCGGAGCGACGCCACGACGACGTCGCCGATGCGGCCGCGCACCTGTGGAGCGATCGGTCCGAACCAGTCCTCGATGCCGTCCTGCGTGCGGACGACGACCTGGTCGCCGAGCACCGAGCGCCACCGGGCGGCGACGTCCTCCGCAGCACCCGGATGCGTGTAGAGGTGGCGGAAGCGGGCCTCGCCGGCGAGCAGCTCGACGTCGTCGAGCAGGCGCGGCACCGTGTCGACGTCGAAGCGGTGCTCGAACGGCAGGTCGATCATGCCGTGGTCGGCGGTGACGACCAGCACGGCGTCGCGCGGCAGCTCGTCGCGTAGCTCGGCCAGCTCGGTGTCAATCGTCGTGAGCATCTCGCGCCACTCCGGCGACGTGCATCCCTTGCCGTGACCCGTGTGGTCGAGGCGCGACTCGTAGGCGTAGGCGACCGAACGAGGAGCCGACTCGATGACGTCGACGACCACGTCGAGGCGCTCGTAGACCGAGCTGATGCCGTGGAAGGGGACGCCGCGCTGGCTGCAGACCGTCAGGCCCGTGCCCTCGAATTTCGCGTCATTGACCGACGACGCCGAGACGCCCGCAGCGAGCAGCTGCTGCAGCACGGTCGGGTGCGGCTGCCACACCGTCGGGTCGATCGGCTGGTCCCACTTGAGCGAGTTGAGCCGCCGGCCGGTCTCGGGCACCCGCGAGGTGTACCCGACCATCCCGTGCTCGCCGCCGCGCACGCCGGTGCCGAGCGAGGTGAGGCTCGTGACGGTCGTGGACGGCACGCCGCACACGACGTCATCGACGTTGTGCAGCGATGACAGGAACGGCGCGGCGTCGGCGTGCTCGCGCAGCAGCTCGAGCCCGAGGCCGTCGACGAGGAACACGACGTAGCGCGGTGCCTCCGGCAGATCGAGGGTGTTGGTGAACCCTTCGACGCCGAGTGCGGCACCGACCGACGGCATGATGTGGTCGATCGTGCGGCGTCCGGCCAGCCCCGGCGGGAGCGAGAGGCCGCTCACACGCGTCCGCTCGTCGCGGCCGACAGGGTGCGGGCGAAGGTCAGGAGCCGCTCGACCGCGGCACCGCCGTCACCGGCTGCGGCGAGCCGCAGCGAGAAGTCGTCGCCGGTGACGCTGCCCGAGTAGCCGTGGTCGGCCTCGCACTCGGGGTCGGCGCACCGTGCGGGCTCGAGCTCGACGCGTGACACCGCGCCCCACCCGATCGTCAGCAGCGCCTCCTCGAGGTTCTTGGACGACGAGCTGACCATGCGGGTCACGACGACTGAGCGCACCTGGTCGAGGGCCACAGCCTCCGACGTCGTTGACGTGTACGGGTCGGGCAGCAGGTCGTCGCCGGGGTGCTCGTCGGTGTGGACGAGGATCAGGCGGCTCGGCGTGAGCGCCAGCACCGTCATGTGCCGGCGGATCTCGTCGCGGTCGAACGTGGGCTCGTGGTGCAGGACGAATCCGCCGACGACCTCGTCGGCGAGGGCGTCGCGCAGGCCCGCGGCCACGATCTCGGGATAGTAGCCACTGCGGGAGACCTCTTCGAACAGCGAGGCCGTGTGGTCGGCAGTCATCACGCGAGCGTATCGCCCTGGGCAGCCGGCTGGCTGAGCCGGCGCACGTACCACTCGCCGCGACGGTCGGCGGACGGCATGACCTTGGCGCGCGCGCTCAGCACCGTGAAGCCGTCGGCGTGCACCGACACGGGCTCGAGGTCGAGCTCGGCGATCTCCGGGAGGTCGTCCTTCATGGCCGCCAGGCGCACGATGATGTCCTGCAGAGCGTCGACGTCGACCCGCTCGGAGCCGCGGTAGCCGTACAGCAACGGGGCCGAGCGGAGGTTCTTGATCATGGCCTCGGCGTCGAGGTCGGTCAGGGGCGGGATGCCGTACGAGCGGTCGTCGAGCAGCTCGCTGGGCGCACCGGCCAGGCCGAACGACACCAGGGGCCCGAACAACGGGTCCTCGCTGACGCTGAACGACACGTGGATGCCCTCGGGCGCGGCCCGCTGGACGAAGAACTTGGTGTCCTTGCGCATGCCGGTCCAGCCCGTGAGCTGGTCCCAGGCGCTGGCCATCTCGTCGGCGTTGCGGATGCCACGCCACACGTGGGCCAGGTCGGGCCGGCTGCGCAGGTGCTCGCTGCCGGCCTTGAGCACGACGTCCCAGCCGAGGCTCTCGCCCGCGGCGACGGCCTCCTCACGACTGTGGACGTTGATCCACGTCCAGATGTCGATGCCGTAGCAGGCCAGCAGGGCGTGCACCTGCTCGGTCGACAGGATCGCACCCCGGGGTGCCTGGCGCAGCACCTCGCGGACCATTGCGCGGGCGTCGCCCGTGCGGTGGTCGAGCGCGAGGTGGAACTCGCCGTGGTCGCGCGCGGCCCACTCCGAGTAGTTGACGACCCTGGCCAGAGCGCGGACGGCCGACTCCGGTGCCGCGTACGAGGGCACCGAGCCGCGACCGGCGGAGCCGCCGAGCAGATCGGGCACGCGCAGCAGCACCGGGACGCCCTCGCTGCCGAGGAACGTCGACACGATCGGCTTGTCGGACTGCTCGCCGATCGCGGCCAGCACGTTGGCGACGTCCTCGCCGGACGTGTTGAGCGGCGGGATGTAGACCGCGACGAGTGCATCGGTGTCGGGGTTGGCGATGGCAGCCTCGATCGCCACCTCGAAGTCGTCGGCGTTGGCATTGGCGCCCAGCGAGACCGGCTCGGTCACCTGCAGCCCGGCCGCCGAGGCCGCGTCGGCGACGATCAGCGCGACGGCGTCGGAGTTGCCGACGATCGCGATGCGGTTGCCGCGCGGCAGCGGCTGGTGCGCGAGCAGCTGGGCGACGTCGAACATCTCGTCGAGGGTGTCGACCTGGATGACGCCGGCCTGCCGGAACATCGCGTCGACGGCCGACTGCGGTGCCGAGGTACGAGCCACGGTGTGCCCGACGGGGACGCCCTGCGTCGATCGTCCCGACTTGACCGCGACGATGGGCTTGGTGGCCGACACGCGACGGGCGATGCGCGAGAACTTGCGCGGGTTACCGATCGACTCCAGGTACAGCAGGATGACCTCGGTCGAGTCGTCCTCCTGCCAGTACTGCAGCAGGTCGTTGCCCGAGACGTCGGCGCGGTTGCCCGCCGACACGAACGTCGAGAGGCCGAGGCCTCGGCGGGAGACCGACTCGAGGATCGCGGTGCCGAGCGCGCCGGACTGGCAGAAGAAGCCGACACGTCCCTGCGGCGGCATCGAGGGCGACAGCGAGGCGTTGAGCTGCAGATCGGGTGCCGTGTTGATGATGCCGAGACAGTTGGGGCCGATGAGGCGCAGACCGTACGAGCGGCTCAGTCCCAGCAGCGCCCGCTGGCGCTGGCGGCCCTCCGGCCCCTCCTCCGCGAAGCCCGCCGAGATCACGACGAGACCGTGGACGCCCTTGGCTGCGCAGTCGAGCACGACGTCGTTGACCGACTCGGCCGGCACCACGACGATCGCGACGTCGACCTCGCCGGGGATGTCCTGCACGCGCTTGTAGGCCGGGAGGCCCGACACCGCCTCGGCCTGCGAGTTGACGGCGTAGACACTGCCACCGAAATCGCCCAGCACGAGGTTGCGCACCATGGCCTGACCGATGGAGTCCTGCCGCCGGCTGGCGCCGATCACGGCGATGCTGCGGGCCTTGAAGATGCGCTCGATCGACGCCGCCTCGGCCCGCTGCTCGCGCGCCTGCATGACGCCGATCGCGACGTCGGTCGACTCGATGTGGAACGTCAGGCGCTGCACGCCGTCCTCGATCGCACCCTCGATCTGGTAGCCCATCTCGCGGAAGACCTGCTGCATGCGGGCATTCGACGGCAGGACGTCGGCGACGAACCGGCGGATGCCCCGCTCGCGGCCTGCCTGCGCGAGGTGCTCGAGCAGCAGCTGACCGACGCCGCGCCCCTGCTGGGCGTCCTCGACGAGGAAGGCGACCTCGGCCTCGTCGTCGCTGACGGCGTCATAGCGACCCACGCCGATGATCGTGGAGTGCAGCGTGACGACGAACGCGACGCGGCGGTCGTGGTCGACGGTCGTGAAGCGCTTGACGTCGCGCTCGGACAGTGTCGGGTAGGGGGCGAAGAACCGAAAGTACTTCGACTCGTCGGAGACGCGTGCGTAGAACTCGATGAACCGGTCGGCGTCGTCCTCGTGGATCGGACGGAGCTGGGCGACCCGGCCGTCCTTCAGCAGGACGTCGGCCTCCCAGTGCTCGAAGGGGAAGGCCTCACTGGTCACGTCACCAACCTATCGGGTCCGGCCCCGGCGTGGCGGTGGTGCCCGGCACGGACCGACACGCCAAAATGGTCCGCGACAGTCGCCCACCCCTGGCGTCTCGAGAGGACGGTATGGCCCGCAGCAGCAAGCCGGCACCCGAGGAGGAGTTCGAGGAGCACATCCTCGACACCGACGTCGGCGACGAGATGCGCACGAGCTTCCTCGAGTACGCCTACTCGGTCATCTACTCGCGCGCCCTGCCCGACGCCCGCGACGGGCTCAAGCCCGTGCAGCGCCGCCTGCTCTACACGATGGACGACATGGGGCTGCGCTCCGACCGCGGCCACGTCAAGAGCGCGCGACCCGTCGGCGAGAGCATGGGCCGGTTCCACCCGCACGGCGACAGCTCGATCTACGACGCGCTCGTCCGCCTCGTGCAGCCCTGGTCGCTGCGGCTGCCGCTGGCCGACGGGCACGGCAACTTCGGCTCGCAGGACGATCCACCCGCCGCGATGCGCTACACCGAGATCCGGATGGACGCCGCTGCGGAGGCCATGACGGCCTCGATCGCCGAGGACACCGTCGACTTCCGGCCCAACTACGACGGCCGCGAGCTCGAGCCGACAGTCCTGCCGGCAGCACTGCCCAACCTGCTGGTCAACGGTGCGAGCGGCATCGCGGTCGGCATGGCCACCAACATCGCGCCGCACAACCTCATCGAGGTCGTGCAGGCGCTGCGTCACCTGATCAAGAGCCCCCGGGCCGATCTCGACGACCTGATGCGCTTCATCCCCGGGCCCGACCTGCCGACCGGCGGCAAGATCGTGGGTCTCGAGGGCATTCGCGACGCGTACGCCACGGGCAACGGCTCGTTCCGCATGCGCGCGTCGACCCGCATCGAGAACGTCACGCCCCGCAAGAAGGGCATCGTCGTCACCGAGCTGCCCTACAACGTCGGCCCCGAGAAGGTCATCGAGGCGATCAAGAAGCTCGTGCAGGCCAAGAAGCTGCAGGGCATCTCCGACATCACCAACCTCACCGACCGGCACAAGGGCCTGCACCTCGTGATCGAGGTCAAGAACGGCTTCATCCCCGAGTCGATCCTCGAGCAGCTGTTCAAGAGCACGCCCATGGAGAGCTCGTTCGGCATCAACGCCGTCGCTCTGGTCGACGGCCAGCCGCGCACCCTGGGTCTCAAGCAGATGCTCGAGGTCTACCTCGAGCACCGCATCGACGTGGTCCGTCGCCGCACGACGTTCCGCCGCGGCAAGGCCGCCGACCGTCTTCACCTGCTCGACGGGCTGATGCTGGCGCTGGTCGACATCGACGAGGTCATCCAGCTCATCCGGGGCAGCGACAACCGCACCGAGGCCCGCGAGCGCCTCATGAACGTCTTCGACCTGTCAGAGATCCAGGCGACCTACATCCTCGACCTGACCCTCGGACGGCTCACCAAGTACGACCGGATCGAGGTCGAGAAGGAGATCGCCGAGCTGCGCCGCACGATCGAGGAGCTCGACGCGATCCTGGGCGACGAGCAGGTGCTGCGCACCGTCGTCGGCGACGAGCTGGCCGAGATGGCGCAGACGTTCGGCACGCCCCGCCGCACCGTGCTGCTGGAGTCGTCGGGCCAGACCGCGACGTCCGCGACGCCCCTCGAGGTCGCCGACGACCCGTGCTGGGCACTGCTGTCGGCGACGGGCCTGCTCGCCCGCACGACCGACGACTCCCCCATGGGCGACGTCGACCGCCGGGTCAAGCACGACACGATCGTCTCGGCCGTCCGCACGACGGCTCGCGGCGAGATCGGCGTCGTCACGGCGTCCGGACGGGTCCGGCGCATCAGCGTGCTCGACCTGCCGGCGCTGCCGCCCACGGCCCAGTCGCCCAACCTGCAGGGCGGCGTGCCCCTGGCGGAGATCGTCGACCTCGACTCGCCTGCGCGCGCACTCATGACCTTCGACGAGACGGGTCCCGGCATCGCGCTCGGCACCCGCCAAGGCGTCGTCAAGCGGGTCAAGCCCGATCACCTCGGCCGTGACGAGTGGGAGCTCATCTCCCTGGCCGACGGCGACTCGGTCGTCGGTGCCACGGCCCTCGTGACCGGTGAGGAGCAACTCGTCTTCGTCACGACCGACGCGCAGCTGCTGTACTTCTCCGCGTCGCTGGTCCGACCTCAAGGACGTTCGGGCGGCGGTGTCGCCGGCATCAAGCTCGCCGCGGGCCAGTCGGCGGTGTCGTTCGGTGCCGTCACCGACGTCGACGGGGCGTACGTCGTGACGGTCGCCGGGTCGAGCAGCGCCCTGCCCGGCACGCAGACCGGGGCGGTCAAGGTCAGCCCGCTGTCGATCTACCCGCCCAAGGGACGTGCCACGGGCGGCGTCCGCTGCCAGCGGCTGCTCAAGGGCGAGGACGGACTGCTGCTCGCGTGGGTCGGTGACGGCCAGCCGATGGCGTGCGCGACCAGCGGCACCGCGGTCGACCTGCCCGCGCCCACGGATCGGCGGGACGGTTCAGGAGTGCCCGCGGCACAGCCCATCGCCGCGATCGCCGGGCCGCCCGCCGCACACCTCGGTGTCGCGGGTGTCGCAGCCGAGCCCGTGGGAGACTGATCGCGTGCGCACCCGACTCCTGATCCCCGCCCTGCTCACCGCCGGCCTCCTGCTCGGCGGCTGCACCGGCTCGTCCAGCGGCTCCGACGGCGGCGGCGAGGCCAAGGGCGACGACGCCAGTGCCCTGGCCGCCCGCCTGAGCAAGGCCAAGACCACGCTCGACACAGCCGAGACGATCTCGATCTCACTGTCGACCAAGAGCCTGCCCGACGGCGTGACGGGTCTCCTCTCGGCCACCGGCAAGGGCAACCACAGCCCCGCCTTCGAGGGCAAGGTCTCCGTCGTCACCGGTGGCGCGAGCCTCGGTGCCGATGTCATCGCGACGGGGGGCAAGGTCTACGCCAAGACCGGCTTCCTGCCCGACTTCACCGCCATCGACCCCGCGACGCTCAAGGCCCCCGACCCGGCCACGCTGCTCAAGGCCGACGGCGGCATCACCGAGATCCTGACCAAGACCGACGGTCTCGCGGAGGACGGTCAGTCGCGCGACGGCAAGGACGTCCTGACGTCCATCAAGGGAACGCTGCCCGGCACCGTCGTGCAGACCATCATCCCGTCGGCCGCGGCCGACCAGACCTTCACCGTGGTCTACCGGCTCGACGATGACGACAACCTGCGCGACGCGACCCTCACGGGCCAGTTCTACGCCCCCGCGGCCAAGGTCACGTACACCGTCGCGCTCACGACGTCCGACACTCCGGTGACGATCGAAGCACCCTGACCGCGGCATGACCGCGCACGAGGACAGCACCTCCATCTCCCCTGCGTCGAGGGTCCTGCTGACGCTCGCGGCGATCGCCGTGGCGTTCGCGGCAGCCGACACGTACGTCGTCGTCCTGGCCCTGCCCGACATGATGACCTCGGTCGGACTCGAGACCGAGGAGCTGCAGCGGGCAGCCCCCATCGTCTCGGGCTTCCTGCTCGGGTACGTCGCGATCCTGCCGCTGGTCGGTCGCATCTCCGACCTGCGCGGACGGGTGCCGGTGCTGCTGGCGTCCCTCGCGGTGTTCGCCGTCGGCTCGCTCGTGACGGCCGCGGCCTACGACCTCGAGACGATCGTCGCCGGACGACTCATCCAGGGCATCGGCGGGGGCGGCCTCATCCCGCCGACCCTGGCCCTCGTCGCCGATCTGTGGCCGCCGCAGCGACGAGGACTGCCCCTCGGCATCGTCGGCGCGGTGCAGGAGCTCGGCAGCGTGCTCGGTCCGCTCTACGGGGCGGCCGTTCTCGCGGTCGGCGACTGGCGGGCGATCTTCTGGCTCAACTGCGCCATCGGACTCGTGCTCGCCGCCGCGATGCTCCCCCTGCGCCCCAGCCGCCCCTTGAGGCTGTCGAAAGGGCCTTTCGACAAGCTCAAGGGGCAGGGGCGGGGCCGGTTCGACTGGCCCGGCGCCACGCTCGCAGTGCTGTCCCTCGCTGCCCTGTCGCTCGTGATGCTCGCCCCCACGCGGCTCGTCCAGGACGTCGAGATCGGTCGCGCCTACCTGCCGGTCACCGGCGACTCCCGCTGGCTCACGCCCCTGGCGCTGGCCACGTTCGCCCTCGCGGCTCTGTTCGTGCTGCGCCTGGCCACGGCACGGCGTCCCCTCGTCGACTGGCGCGCCTGGCCCGCCCTGGCACGCGAGACCGACCTGTGGGGCGCGCTGCTGCTGACCGTCGCCCTCGGAGCCGTCATCGTGACGTTCGCCTCCGCGGAGCCCGAGAGCGGCGGCATCTCCCCCGCCGCCCCGTGGCTCGTGCCCGTGGCGGTCGTCGCCGCGATCGGCTTCGTGGTCCGGCAGCGCCGCGCCGCTCGTCCGCTGATCCCCCGCGGAGCGCTGTCGTCCCGCCCGGCGTGGGGTGCCATCGTCGTGTCGTTCTTCATCGGATCGGCACTCATCGCGGCGCTCGTCGACATCCCGTTCTTCGCTCGCCTCACGGTCTACCGCGATTCCCAGCTCGACGCCGCGCTGGTGCTGGTCAGGTTCCTCGTGGCCCTGCCGGTCGGGGCGCTGCTCGGCGGGCTGCTGCTGCGCAGGTTCCCGGCGCACGTGCTGACGGCCGTCGCGATGCTGCTGAGCGCCGTGGCCTTCTGGCACATGGCCACGTGGGACGCGACGTCGCTCGACCACCCGGTCGAGACGTGGTCGCTGGTGCTCGGCGGCCTCGGCTTCGGCCTGGCGATCGCGCCGGTCAACGCAGTCCTGCTGGCACACACCGCCGACGACGTCCACGGCGTCTCGTCCGCGCTGCTCATCGTGGCCCGCATGGTCGGCATGCTCTTGGGCATCTCGGCCCTCACCACGATCGGCCTGCAGGCGTTCTACGCCGCGTCCGACAAGATCGCGCCGGTCGCCGAGATCTGCGGTGCCGGGGCCACCCTGTGCGACGACTACAAGGACGCGGTCCGCGACGCCGGCATCGCCCAGCTGCACGCGGTGTTCGTGGGGGCGGCGATCTGCGCCGTGATCGCCGCGGTGCTGGCACTGCTCCTGCTGCGTCCGAGCACCGACACGACCCGGGCTGAGGCCTGATCGCGCGACACGTCTCGTTACGCTGGTGACCATGCCTGACTTCGACGACCTGCTCGCTGCCAACCGGTCCTTCGCCGACTCGTTCGACCTCGCCGGCTTCGACGGTATCGCCCGCGCCGGCGTGGCCATGGTGACGTGCATGGACTCCCGCATCGACCCGCTCAACATGATCGGGCTCAAGGCCGGCGACGCCAAGATCCTGCGCAACCCCGGCGGACGCGTCACCGACCAGGCGCTCGTTGCCCTCGTGCTGGGAGTCAACCTGCTCAACGTCGAGCGCATCCTCGTCGTCGAGCACACCCGCTGCGCCATGGCGAACTCCACCGAGGACGAGCTCAAGCAGCGGCTGACCCACGAGTCGGGCCGCGACGCCGACTGGATGACGCTCGGCGCGATCACCGACCAGCGGCGCACGATCGAGGCCGACGTCATCCGCGTCAAGACCCACCCGCTGATCAGCGACTCCGTCGCGGTCGGCGGATTCCTGTACGACGTCGACAGCGGTCTGCTCGAGCCCGTCGTCTGATGTCGGCGACGCCCCACCCACCGACACCCTCCGGCGGCAGCACCGCAGCCGCACCGTCGCGCGGCCCACGGCCCCTCCGTCCCGAGATCCAGGCGCTCCGGGCCGGTGCCGCGCTGCTCGTCGTGCTCTATCACCTGTGGCCCGGCCGGCTGCCCGGTGGCTTCATGGGCGTCGACGTCTTCTTCGTGATCTCCGGCTTCCTGATCACGTCGCACCTCGCCCGCGAGGCCACCGCCACGGGTCGCGTACGGCTCGGACGGTTCTGGGCCCGCCGCGCCCGGCGTCTGCTGCCGGCGGCCTATCTCGTGCTCGCGACCTCGGCCATCGCGGTCTTCGTGTGGATGCCGAAGCTCAGCTGGGCGCAGAACTTCCGCGAGATCATGTCGTCGGCCCTGTACTTCCAGAACTGGCGGCTGGCCGCCGACGCCGTCGACTACTTGGCGGCCGAGAACGCGCCCAGCGTCGCCCAGCACTACTGGACCCTGTCGGTCGAGGAGCAGTTCTACGTCGCGTGGCCGCTCCTGGTCCTCGCGGCCGTGCTGCTCGCGGCGCGTCTTCGCCTGCGCCAGCTGCCGACCGTCACCCTCGTGGTCGCGGTCGCCACCGTGGTCAGCTTCGGCTACTCGTGGTGGCTGACCTACGACAACGTCTCCTACGCCTACTTCTCGACCTTCACCCGCGCCTGGGAGTTCGGTGCCGGGGCACTCCTGGCGCTGCTGACGCTCCGGGCGTCCGAGAACCCCCGCCGGGCCGCCGTCCTGCCCCCACTCGTCGGTGCCGCGCTGTCGTGGGCCGGCCTGCTCGTGCTGCTCGGCTGCGGGCTGTTCCTCAAGGGCACGATCCCGTTCCCCGGGCTGGCCGCGTTACTGCCCGTCCTGGCCACCGTGGCCGTCATCGCCGTCGGGATGCCCGCCTCGCGCTTCTCCCCGCGTCGTCTCATCGAGCTGCGCTTCGTGCAGTGGACGGGCGACATCTCCTACCCCCTCTACCTGTGGCACTGGCCACCGATCGTGCTGCTGCCGGTCGTCCTCGGCCACGACCTCGGCTTCGCCCCTCGCGTCGCGATCCTCGTGGCCACATTCGCCGCTGCGGCCGCGACCAAGCGATTCGTCGAGGATCCTGTCCGCACGGGCCGGCGGCTCGGCATCCAGCGCAGCACCGTGACGTTCGCCTTCACGGCCGTCGGTGCCGCCGCCATCGCGATGGCCTGCCTGGGCGGCATCCGGTCGGCCGATGCAGCCGCCGACCGGGCCCAGAAGCTCACCGCGCAGGTCGCCTCCGACGCTCCTCGGTGCTTCGGTGCCGCCTCCATGGCGCCCGGCCCCGCGTGCGACAACCCGGAGCTCGACGGCCTGCTGGTGCCCGACACGACCGCCATCAAGCGCGACAACGCCAACTACCCGGGCTGCGAGTCGACCAACCAGGCCAAGGACTCCTGCACGTTCGGCGACGAGGACGACCCGTCGATCCCCCACGTCCTGGTCATCGGCGACTCGCACGCGCGCGCCGTCCTGCCACCCTTCGTGAAGATGGCGCAGGAGGGCAAGATCTTCTTGACCGCCCAGGTCAAGGGCGGGTGCACCTGGTCGACCAACCCGCACCCCAACGGCGACCGGGCGATCTCCGAGGACTGCTACCAGTGGCGCGACAGCATCAAGACCTGGCTGGCCGACCACGCCGATGACATCGACCTCATCGTCACCGGCGCTCTCGCCCACCCGCGGCCCGCGACAGGCCACGAGCAGCAGGTCGCCGGCTTCGCCGAGTCGTGGCGCACCATGACCGAGCGCGGCATCCCGGTCGTCGCGATCCGCGACAACCCGTACCAGCCGGCCGACACCAACGACTGCCTCGCCCGTCAGGCCGAGATCACGGATGCGAGCTGCGCTCTCCCCCGCGACAAGGCCTTCCCGAATTACGACCCGCTCATCGCGGCGACCAAGCAGGTCAAGGGCAGCAGGCTCTACGACTTCACGAGCTTCTACTGCACCGACACGTCATGCCCGGCCGTCATCGGCGGCGTCAACGTCTACCGCGACCGCAGCCACATCAGCAAGACCTACATCACGACCATGACGCCCTACTTCGAGGCCCGCCTCGAGAAGGACGGGCTGCTCAGGCCGCGCAAGCGCTGAGCAGTCCGTCCGCTCAGGCGTCGATCTTGTCGGCGTCGATCTCGTAGGCGCAGCACCAGAACAGCCCCAGCCGGGATGGTTGGGGCTGTTTACTCTGGGGCTAGGGGCTCCTCGGGGTTTGCAACTCCGCTCTCAGGAGGATTCGTGATCGCGGCATTCACGGCAGGCGACGTCCGCATGACTGTCTTAAACCAGTCTTCCGACCTCATGTCACGAACGATTCGCTTCAACTGGAACCGTTCGTACTTTGATCTGACAATCTCGATGCGAACTGAGAGCGTGAGGTAATGCATCATGGTCGAACGGTGCTCTTTGAAGTCGTCAGAGATTAGGGCCCACGCAACGTTTGCAATCCTGAGCGGCGCAATCACGACAAATTCGTTGGCAAGATTGGACATTTCGCGATTTGACGCAACTAGGAGGCTCTTGGCATTGATCACGTCGTTAGTCGCCTCAATCACCCTCGTCAGACGTGCAGCGCGATCATTGCGTTCGTCTTCCGAAAGTTCTTGGACGACGGCCCTGAACGCCTCCAGGTCCAGAGATGGCTCAGGCATTTCCACGTTCTCAAACTGCTGAACCGACGCCCGCTGCGTCACAGCCGCATCGTGCTCGCGATTCACAATGTCCCAAGCCGCCAACCGTTCGACAAACTTGGCGTAGTGACCCCGGAGTTCTTGCCGATACGAGCGCTTCTCGTTGTTCAACGTCTGCAACCAGACACCGAGAAAACCGATCAGCGCACCAACGAGCGCTCCGCCCAGACCTACAAGCGCGATACGAAAGTCAGAAGTGCCGGACACCTTTTCAGCGGTGGCCGCGGCGGCGTGCAGCAAGATCATGACCGGCACCCTACTTGCGGATCATGACAAGGCGGACTTTTGTCTAGATCCGGGTTGTCTTCTCCACCGGGTCGCCTCCGCTGCGAGACCAGCGGACACCGGTCGAGTCG
Source organism: Aeromicrobium fastidiosum (assembly GCF_017876595.1). Lineage (NCBI taxonomy): Bacteria > Bacillati > Actinomycetota > Actinomycetes > Propionibacteriales > Nocardioidaceae > Aeromicrobium > Aeromicrobium fastidiosum. The sequence continues at coordinate 3,388,127 of NZ_JAGIOG010000001.1, forward strand.
GTGAAGCGAACTTCGACGTCCGGGTCATGGTTGCCGTCGTCCTTCGCCACAATGAAAAAAGTCTCCGGCGACGTACGCGGCCCTACGAGGCGGCCCCCGCGCGAGAGGCTGTCGATGACAACGCCATCGCAGACCACTCTGGTGACAACCTTGCTGATCAGTTCTTCCGAGTTGTTTACTGTGCGCGTTCTGTAAACCCAGACCGGCACGTTGGCCGTGAAACCCTGCGAGCCACCCAACTGTGGATGGACGATGACGGGATCTACTCCGTCCCGCGAAGACTGAAAAATCTTCGGCTTGCCCTCGATACTGAAAACAGAGGTGCTACCAACGTTATTTATGGCTCGCACCTCCATGAGTTCGGCGTACACCAGCCGCGCCTGTGAGTACTCCCGCGTCCGGACGTCCTCTCGGAAGGACTTCTGAGACAGTCCATATCCGCGCACGGAGAAGAACGCCGCCACTGCCGCTACCGCGATGGCGATGTACTGCGGAAGGCTCCCGTAGTCCACGTCGCGGCACCAATTGATGTCAGGCATGGCGGCGAGCCTACTTGCGAGTCAGGACCACACGCTCCAGCCGACACGGGTGGGGTTGTTTGCTCTCAGGATTTGGTGAATGCCTTGTGGTCGACCATCGCTAGTCTGAAGTCTGCATCCCTCTTGATGTCGCGGACGCTCTTTCCTGTCCGGACACGATCCAGCCCTGAAGCGAGGTCACGACGGGCGAACACGACGAGAGCATTATTTAAGACTTCGGCCCAAGCGGACTTTCTACTAGCGTCGATTCTCGCTTGCACTACTAGCGCGGTGTCCGCTGGCGCGAGAAGGCGGGCTTGATACTTCAGATGCTCAAGTTTGTTGATCGCTTGAAGCAGTGCCCGGCTGGTGTCCTTCTGCGATGCCTGAAGAGCGCTGAACTTCTCCACGTTGTCGCCGCCTAGGGCCTCAATCTCAGCACGAGTTGGGTTGTCATTGCCGACTTCGTCATAGAACTTCTGGAGTAGTTCGTCAATGATCTTGTCTTCCAAACGATACGTCGCGGCGGCACCCAACGTTTCGAAGAGATCGGCGTACAGCCGCCGCAGTTCCGCTTGCTTCGTCAGCCGCGCGTTCTGTCGAGTCGTGATCCACGTACCCAAGAGCCCGAACAGCGCACCGGCAATTACTCCCCCGATACCAACCCAAGCAATCTGGAGGTCCGAGGCTCCGGACGACTTCTCAGCGGTGTCAGCAGCGGCTTGCAGCGGAGTCATGAACGCCCCCTACTGGCGCTCAGATCCGATCGGTCTTCTCGACCGGCTCTCCTCCAGTCCTCGACCAGCGGACTACTCTTTGGAGTCGCTGGAGAGTCGGACCTTCGAAGCGAAAACCTTCTCCCTCATCCCTGACTCGGAGCATCGCTCAGGCCGCGTCCCCAATAGGTTCTACCGGCTCGCTCCCCACTCGACGCCACATCTGGCCTGAGGAATCTTGGAACTCGATCGTCGCCACGGGCTGGTACCGCAACAACTGATCAGTCGCACAGACTAAGTAGGCGGTGTCTCTAGGACGCAGCGCACCGGAGAGGTTCATCTGCTTGTAGCCGAAGGTAACCCCGTCCTCCGTCTGCAAGACGATGTTCTTCATCGAGATCATCTCTTCCGAGTTATTCGCAAACTCGAATAGGAACACGACAATGCGGGAGGTACTTGCGGCTCGCCACTTGATCGTGTTCCCATCGCGCCAGTACCTCGGCTGGTTCACCGTCTTTGCAATAAACCTTCGAGAAACGAAGTTGTCTCGCGGGACCACGATGGTGCGTTCCAGATTTGGTTCAATCACGGTGAACTGTGAGATGCCCGCGTGAACTAGTCGCGCTTGCGCGTACTTTCGGGCTCGCCCGTCGTCAAGGTAAGCACGTCGCGCTGTCAAAATGCCCCAGATGGTGAACCCCGCCACGACCGCACCGACGACCAACGCGAGCCATTGCGGAAGGTTGCCGTAGTCGATGTCACGGCACCAATCCACTTCCCCGCTGATCGGACCTCGAAGCAACATACCGGCGAGAAAGCCGAGGGCCGTAACGACGGCCGTGATCCAGGTACAACGCTTCTTCAGCAGGGCGCTCACAAGTCAGAAGTCAATGTCGCTCATATGAGGTTGAGTCGCCACGAGGAACTCCTTGCGGGGCGGCACCTCGTTGCCCATCAGCAGCTCGAACACCTCGGCCGCTGCCTCGCCGTCGTCGACGGTCAGGCGGCGCAGCGTGCGGTGGCGGGGGTCCATCGTGGTCTCGGCCAGCTGCGACGCGTCCATCTCGCCGAGGCCCTTGTAGCGCTGCACCGGCTCCTTCCAGCGGACGCCCTTGCGCTTGAGCTCGGCCATCGTGCGCTGCAGCTCGGGGTCGGAGTACGTGTACATGTACTTGTCCTGACCCTTCTTGGGGTTGGTCAGCTCGATGCGGTGCAGCGGCGGCACCGCCGTGTACACCCGGCCGGCGTCGACGAGATCGCGCATGTAGCGGAAGAACAGGGTCGCCAGCAGGCACCGGATGTGCGCGCCGTCGGAGTCGGCGTCGGCCATGAAGATGATGCGTCCGTAGCGCGCGGCGTCGACGTCGAACGTACGGCCCGAGCCGGCACCGACGACCTGGATGATCGACGAGCACTCGGCATTCTTGAGCATGTCGCCGATGCTGGCCTTCTGGACGTTGAGGATCTTGCCGCGGATCGGCAGCAGCGCCTGGAACTCGGAGTCGCGGGCCGACTTGGCCGTGCCGAGCGCGGAGTCGCCCTCGACGATGAACAGCTCGGAGCGCTCGACGTCGTTGCTGCGGCAGTCGGCGAGCTTGGCTGGCAGGGCGCTCGACTCGAGGGCGTTCTTGCGTCGCTGCGTGTCGCGCTGCTGACGGGCGGCCAGACGCGTGCGGGACGCGTCGACGACCTTCTGCATCACGATGCGTGCCTTGGCCTTCTCGGCGGCCTTGCCGGAGGTCAGGAACGCCTTGAGCTCGCGCGATACGACCTGGTTGACGATCTTGGTCACCGCCGGAGTGCCCAGCACCTCCTTGGTCTGCCCCTCGAACTGCGGCTCGGCCAGGCGCACCGTGACGACCGCGGTGACGCCCTCGAGCACGTCGTCCTTGATGACGTCGGGATCGCCCGCCTTGAGCAGGCGCGTGGTCTTGAGGGTGTCGTTGAACGTGCGTGTCAGCGCGCGCTCGAAGCCGTTGACGTGCGTGCCGCCCTTGGGCGTGGCGATGATGTTGACGAACGACTTGAGCTCGGTGTCGTAGCCCGTGCCCCAGCGCAGCGCGACGTCGACGCCGAGGTTGCGCTCGATGTCCTGCGGCGTCATCTGGCCCTTGGCGTCCAGCAGCGGGACGGTCTCGGTGAAGACGTCCTCACCTTGCAGGCGCAGCACGTCGGACACGGCCTCGTCGGGGGCGAGGAACTCGCAGAACTCCGCGATGCCACCGTCGTGGCGGAACGTCTCCTCGTGGGGCTCCTCGCCGCGCTCGTCGCGGATGACGAGCTCGAGCCCCGGCACCAGGAACGACGTCTGACGCGCTCGCGCGACCAGCTCGTCGTACGCGAAGTGGGCACCCTTGATGAAGATCTGCGGATCGGCCCAGTAACGCACGCGAGTGCCGGTGCGGGCCTTGGCGACCTTGCCGATCCTGCGCAGCTCGTTGCCGGGCGTGAAGCCCGCGTCGGGGCCGTCGCCGTCGAACACCCCGGGCTCACCGCGCCGGAACGACATCGCCCACGTGGCCCCGCCCTTGTCGACCTCGACGTCGAGACGGGACGACAGCGCGTTGACGACCGAGGCACCGACTCCGTGCAGGCCGCCGGTCGCGACGTACGAGCCGCCGCCGAACTTTCCGCCGGCGTGCAGCTTGGTGTAGACGACCTCGACGCCTGTCAGGCCCGTCTTCTTCTCGATGTCGACCGGGACGCCGCGCCCCTGGTCGTGCACCTCGACCGAGCCGTCGCCGTGCAGCGCCACCAGGATGTGCGAGCCGTGACCGCCGAGAGCCTCGTCGACCGAGTTGTCGATGATCTCCCACAGGCAGTGCATGAGACCGCGGGTGTCGGTCGAGCCGACGTACATGCCGGGACGCTTGCGGACCGCTTCGAGCCCCTCGAGGACCAGGAGGTTGCGGGCGTCGTACGTGCTGTCGATGATGGCTTCCTTCGTGCGGTGTTGGGCCACGTCACAGCCTAGTCAGCGCCTCCGACGTGATGGGGTCTGACACGCGTCGCGCCGCGCGCCTGCCCGCGTTTGTGCTGGCCAGGGAGTATCTATGTCATAGGTCACCAACGACCGCGAGGAATACCGCCCCGTGATTGGATGTTGATCCAGGCAACACGGAACCACCACCCCCGACGGCTCAGAGAGAAGGTCACCGTGACAACACTGACAGCCCCCATGCTGAGCTCCCTCGACCGCTGCGACCGCTGCGGCGCCCAGGCCTACGTCCGCGTGACCCTCGGCGGAGGTGGCGAGCTGCTCTTCTGCGCCCACCACGCCCGTCAGCACGAGGAGAAGCTGCGCGAGATGTCTGCCCTCATCCACGACGAGAGCGAGCGCCTCTCGGGTTCGGCGTCGCTCGTCGACGACGACGCCTGACCACGGGGCACCATCTGAGCACAGCGCACGACGCGCACCACCCGCACAGACAGAAGAGCCGGCCAGATCATCTGGCCGGCTCTTCTGTCTGTGCGGGTGGTGTTGATCAGTACGGGTAGGCCTTGTACTCGTGCGACTTGAGGATGGCCTTCCAGTGCTCGAGGTAGTCCTCGTAGATCGACGGATCGGTCGTCTCGGTCGTGATCTCGTCGCTGACGACGAGGTTGGATCCGGTGAGCGAGGCCGAGCCGGCCTGGACGAACTTGGTGCGCACGCCGTCGGCCGGCCAGTTGAGCGTGCCGTCCGGCTGCGCCTCTTCGGGGTTGAGGACGTTGCGACGCATCTTGGCGTCGATCAGCATCGTCTTGTCGTGCGGCTTGGCCCACGCGACGTCGATGCGCTGGTTGGACGTCTTCAGCACGTCGAGGATCGGCCGGCAGATGCGGATCAGCTGCTGGCAGTGCAGCTTCTGGTTGACCTTGAGGTTGTCCTCGTAGGCCACGGCGCTGATCTTGCAACCGCCGTCGGACAGCTCGACGAGCTTCTCGGCCACCGCGATGCGCCGGTACTTGAACCGGTTGTGCTGCAGGCGGATGCGGCACTGGTCGTCGGGGACGACGCGGTTCAGCGCGTTGAGGATCGGGTCCTTGCCGTTGGTCGGCGTCGCGCGGATCGGCGTCGGGTAGATCGTGACGTTGGCCAGGTTGGAGTAGAACATCCCGTACTTGGCATAGCCCTCGGTGTAGCCGGCCGCCTTGGCGTCGGCATCGGGGTAGCCGTAGCGACCCGAGTTCTTCTTGACGTAGCCCAGGTAGTCGTTGCCGATGTTGCGCTCGGCCGACATGTCCTTCCAGAGCTGGCTGGCCTGCGCCCACATCTTGGCGTCGTTGTAGACCGTCAGGCCGTTGTTGTACGTCTGCTCGGCGCTGCGGCCACCGAGGTTGGCCGAGCCCGTCCAGATGGCGCCCTTGGCCGGCTTGTTGTCACGCGTGAACGTGTTGTTGACCATGACGATCTTGGAGTGCATGATCGCGCCGTTGAGGCCCGACAGGCACGCCAGGCTCTTGCCCTTCGCGCAGATCTTGAAGTGCGAGTCGCGCAGGCCCTTCTTGTTGAGGGCTCGCTGGAGGGCACGCGACGACGACGACTGCGTGGCGCGGCCGTGGATGAAGCGCACCTGCACGCCGGCCTTGGCGGCCTTGACCAGCTCGCGGCCCACGCGCTTGGAGCCGGGCATCTGCGAGGTCGCGACGAAGACCGTGTTGCCGTAGCGGACGGCCTTCGACAGCATCTTGCCCGTGTTGGGGTCCTTGTAGGAGCCGCGGATGAGGCGCTCGAGGTCGTCGAGCAGCGTGAAGTCGCCGTTGGCCGAGCTCGTCACCGCACGGTAGGGACGCGAGAAGTTGGCCTCGAGCGTCACGGGGTACTCCGGGCCGTACGGCGCGGCGGCAGCCTTGACCGAGGCCTCGGGAGTGCCGGAAGTGATCGAGGAGTCGCCGGGAGCGGCCGTCGGGGTCGTCTCGGTGGGGACGTCCTCGGCGCTGGAGGCTACAGACGCCAGTCCGAGCACCACGCTCGCCGCCAGGCCAGCCACCCCGATGGCGCGAGCGACGCGCCGTGATCTGCCGGTTGTAAGCACAGGTGATGTCTCCGAGACGTTCGTCGATGGGTCGCGACAGTCTAACTCAACCGAGAGGGGCGCACCGGCACCCTGACAGGTGCCGGTGCGCCCTCGGTGAACGGCTGTCAGTCGAGGTAGTCGCGCAGGACCTGCGAGCGCGAGGGGTGACGCAGCTTGCTCATGGTCTTGGACTCGATCTGACGGATGCGCTCGCGCGTCACGCCGTAGACCTTGCCGATCTCGTCGAGCGTCTTGGGCTGTCCGTCGGTGAGGCCGAAGCGCATCGAGACGACGCCCGACTCACGCTCGGAGAGCGTGTCGAGGACGGCGTGCAGCTGCTCCTGCAGGAGCGTGAACGACACGGCATCGGCCGGGACGATCGCCTCGGAGTCCTCGATGAGGTCGCCGAACTCCGAGTCGCCGTCCTCGCCGAGGGGCGTGTGGAGGCTGATCGGCTCGCGGCCGTACTTCTGCACCTCGACGACCTTCTCAGGCGTCATGTCGAGCTCGATCGCGAGCTCCTCGGGCGTGGGCTCGCGGCCGAGGTCCTGCAGCATCTGGCGCTGGACGCGGGCGAGCTTGTTGATGACCTCGACCATGTGCACGGGGATGCGGATCGTGCGGGCCTGGTCGGCCATCGCGCGGGTGATCGCCTGGCGGATCCACCACGTCGCGTAGGTCGAGAACTTGAAGCCCTTGGTGTAGTCGAACTTCTCGACCGCGCGGATCAGGCCGAGGTTGCCCTCCTGGATCAGGTCGAGGAACAGCATGCCGCGACCCGTGTAGCGCTTGGCCAGCGAGACGACGAGGCGCAGGTTGGCCTCGAGCAGGTGGTTCTTGGCGCGGCGGCCGTCGATGACGATCCACTCGAGCTCTTCACGCATCTTCTCCGAGATGCGACCTCCCTTGCCGAGCTTCTCCTCGGAGAACAGGCCAGCCTCGATGCGCTTGGCGAGCTCGACCTCCTGACCTGCCGTCAGGAGGGAGACCTTGCCGATCTGCTTCAGGTAGTCCTTGACCGGGTCGGCGGTCGCGCCGGCGACCATGACCTGCTGGACGGGCTCGTCGGACTCGTCGGCCGCCGAGAGCGTGTAGGACGACTTCTCGTCCTCCTTGAGCGTCGGATCGGTCGCGAGGTCCTTCTCGAACTCCTCGTCGGGGATGTCGGGCAGGATCTTCTTGCCCTGCGCGTCGAACTTGTCGCCCACGGCCGGTACCTCGAGAGCCTGGGCGAGGTCGACGGCTGCGGGGACGCTGCCCTCCTCCTCGGTGCCGGCGGGCTTCTTGGCCGCGGCCTTCTTGGCGGGTGCCTTCTTGGCCGGGGCCTTCTTGGCAGCTGACGTCTTGGCTGTGCTCGCGGAAGTCTTCGTCACGGTCGTTTCTGTTTTCGCAGGGGCTGGGACGTTGGCTGCGTCGTTCTCAGGCGTTTCTGAGGATGTGTCTCCACCGGCTCCGGGGAGAAGCTTCGTGACGGCCCGGAGTCGCGATCCTGCAGCGGGATTCACCGGCACGTCAACCTCACAAACGGTAGAAGGGCGCAACAATGAGGCCTGTGGTCAACCTCTGCGTCCAGTGTGTCACGCGCCCACAAGGCCGTTCATCTCAGGGTGTTCTCAGGACCGGGTCGGCCACTCGTGCACCGGCGCTCCTCCGTGCATGTGCCGCTCGTACTCCACGGTCGTCGTGCGCATCGCGTCGGCCCGGCTGCCGGCCGACGCGTTGTGGTGCCTGAACTCGTCGATCAGCCAGGTGGCCCCGTTGCGGCCCGTGATGCATCGCTGCTCGATGACGCCGAGCAGGCGCTCGCGCACCGCGTCGTCGACGCCCAGCTGCGTCAGGCCCTCGTGCGCCAGCGGCAGCAGCTGTCGCAATGCGAGCTCGCGGACCGCGACCGTGCCGACCCCGGGCCAGTAGATGTCGGCGTCGATGCCGGCTCGTGCCGCCTGGTGGAAGTTGTCCTCGGCTGCCCGGAACGACAGCTGCGACCAGACGGGACGCTCGCTCGAGCCCAGCACCTTGACGAGACCGTAGAACAGCGCGGCGTTGGCCATCGTGTCGACGACCGTCGGCCCCGCCGGCAGCAGCCGGTTCTCGATGCGCAGGTGGGGACGTCCGTCGGCGACGTCGTAGATCGGCCGGTTCCAGCGGTAGACCGTGCCGTTGTGCAGGCGCAGCTCGCCGAGGTTGGGAACCCGGCCGGCCTCCAGCTCCTCCAGGGGGTCCTCGTCGTCGACGATCGGCAGCAGCGCCGGAAAGTAGCGGACGTTCTCCTCGAACAGGTCGAACACCGAGGTGATCCACCGCTCGCCGAAGAACACCCGGGGACGCACGCCCTGCGCCTTGAGCTCCTCGCTGCGGGTGTCGGTGGCCTGCTCGAACAGTGCGATGCGCGTCTCGTGCCACAGGTGCCGGCCCAGCAGGAACGGCGAGTTGGCACCGATCGCGACCTGCACGGCGGCGATCGCCTGCGCGGCGTTCCACATCGGCGCGAAGTCGTCCGGCTCGACCTGCAGGTGCAGCTGGGTGCTGGTGCAGGCGGCTTCGGGGATGATCGTGTCGGCCGTCGTGTCGAGGCGGTCGACCCCGTCGATGACGATCTCGATGTCCTCGCCCCGCGCGGCGAGGATCTGCTCCGAGAGCAGGTGGTAGCGCGGGTTGGCCGAGATCGCGTCGCGGCTGAAGTGGCCTTCCTGCAGCGTCGGCAGGATGCCGATCATCAGCAGGTGCGTGTCGACGCCCGCAGCCTTGGCCTGCGCGGCGTTGAGGTCGTCGCGCAGCGCCGCCTGGAGAGTCTCGAGACCTGAGCCGTCGATGCGGGCGGGCGGCACGTTGATCTCGATGTTGAACAGGCCCAGCTCGGTCTGGAAGTCGGGATCGGCGATCGCCTCGAGCGCCTCGGCGTTCTTGAGGGCGGGGTCGCCGTTGCCGTCGACGAGGTTGAACTCGATCTCGATGCCGACCTGCGTGTGCTCGACCCCGAAGTCGCGCTCGCCCAGCATGCGGGCGAACACGTCGAGGCACCGGCGCACCTTGGCGCGGTAGAGGGTGCGGTCCTCACGACTGAACTCACGTGCGTCGACGTCCTGTCCCATGACGACAGCCTAGGGCTGAGGGGACCACGTCGCCCGCGACGACCACTGCGTCGCCGGGACCGCCTACCCGTCGTCCGACGGCCTGTCGTGGCCACCGTCGACGAAGTCGGTCCAGTGCGACGGCGACATGCCGTGCTCGAGGACGTCGAGGACCAGCCGGGCCATCGAGTAGTCCGGATCGGCACGCAGGGCTCGCTCGACCGCGATGAGCGCCTGTGTGCCGTCGCCGGTCAACCACGCCGCGAAGGCCGTCAGGCTCAGCACCGCGGGCTCGAACGGCGGCACGACCGACCCGGAGACCAGGGTGAGCACCCGCAGCATGTCGCCGGCAGTGTCACGGTCGATGCGTGCCCACACCGCGTCGCGGACCTTGACGCTGGAGACCCAGACGGCGATGCGCAGCAGGTCGGCGTCGAGCACCCGGCCTCCGGCGACCAGGCGGTCGAGGATCGGGCCGACGACCGACATCCCCGTCTCGCCGAGGCGATCGGGGTCGCTGCGCGCGATGACGGGCACGACCTCGTCGATGATCGTGCCCGTGGCATGTTCGAGCCAGATGCGCCGGTCGCCCGCCACGGCCGCGAACCGGTCGACGAGCGTCTCGCGACCCGGCAGGATCTGCTGCCCTGCGGCGACCGCCTGGACGATCGAGAGATGGTGGTCGGACGGCGTGTAGGAGACGCCCTCGGCTGGTGCGCCCAGTGCGTCGGTCCAGTAGCGCCGGCCGTCGGCCCTGACCCGGACGACCACCTCGATGCCGGCCTCGTCGAGCTCGACGTGCACCGCGTCGAGCAGGTCGAGGGCGACCTCCTGGTCGTTCGTCAGGACGACCAGGACGACGCCGTCGGCCTCGTGCTGCTCGAGGTACGACGCGATGCGGCCCGCCTCGAGGTCGACCGCCTCGGGCGGCGGGAGGTCGATGCGCAGGCGGAACCCGAAGCGCCGTCGGTCGCCGTAGGTGGCGACCGCGACGATCGACTCCTCGACGTGGAAGCCGAAGAGCGTGGGCAGCGACTGCAGGATGTCGTGGGCGTCGTGGGCGACGAAGGTCGAGGGTGTCGAGGTCATGCCCACCACGCTGGTGCCCGGGCACCCCGCACCGACAGCCTCGGCCGGGTGCCTGTGGAGTCGCGGCGACTGCGTCGACCCTGTGGACGACGGCGTCCTCGGTGCCCGTCGGTGGCCCGCGCGACAATGGATGCATGCGGTCCACGGCGTCGATCATGCACCTCGACCTCGATGCGTTCTTCGCCTCGGTCGAGCAGCGCGACAAGCCGTCCCTGCGCGGCAGGCCGGTCATCGTCGGCGGCATCGGCCCTCGGGGCGTCGTGGCGACGGCGTCGTACGAGGCGCGCGTGCACGGTGTCCGGTCGGCGATGCGCACCGCTGAAGCGCGAGCCCGATGTCCGCACGCGGCCTTCCTCGGCGGTCGCTTCGACGCCTACCGGGAGGCCAGCCGGCTCGTCATGGACCGGCTGCGGCAGGAGTCCGAGCTGATCGAGCCGCTGTCGCTCGACGAGGCCTTCGTCGACCTCGCGGCGGGCGCGTCGCCCACCACCGGGTTCGACCCCGGCCGGGTCGAGCACCTCGTCGATCGCCTGCGCGCCGACATCACCGAGATCACCGGCGGGCTGACCGCCTCGGTCGGCGTCGCGTCGTCCAAGCTCATGGCCAAGATCGCGAGCGAGGTCAACAAGCCCGACGGGGTGTACGTCATCGCGCCGGGCACCGAGGTCGACGTGCTCGGACCCATGCAGGTCACCGCGATACCCGGCGTCGGCCCGGCGACCGCCGAGCGTCTGCGGCGCATGGGCGTCCTGACGGTCGACGACCTGCGTCGCCAGAGCGAGGACGAGCTCGTGCGGCTGCTCGGGCAGGCGTCCGGACGGTCGCTGCACCGCCTGGCCGTGGCCGACGACGACCGGCCCGTGGTCGCCTCCCGCGAGGCCAAGTCGGTCAGTGTCGAGGACACCTTCGAGCAGGACATCTCCGACCGGCTCCAGCTCGAGACGATCATCGAGCGCATGGCGCGCACGGTGTCGGCGCGGCTGCGCAAGAACGGGCTGTCGGGTCGCACCGTGACGCTCAAGATGCGCCACCACGACTTCGAGACCCACACCCGGTCGTCCACCCTCGCCCATCCGACCGACAACGCGCGCGTGCTCGCCGACAAGGCCCGCGGTCTCCTGGCCGGCGAGGACATCAGCAATGGTCTGCGGCTGCTCGGCGTGGGGGTCAGCGGGCTCGCCGACTGGGTGCAGGACGACCTGTTCGCCGACGACGACCCCGACCCGATCGACGACGGCGAGGCCGACGACGAGGCCACCTCCTCCCGGCCGGTGCGGTGGTACCCCGGCATGGACGTCCACCACGACCACCACGGCGACGGATGGGTGTGGGGCTCGGGTCTCGGCCGGGTCACGGTGCGGTTCGAGACCCGGTGGACGCCGCCCGGACCGGTGCACACGTTCCGCGCCGACGACCTCGCGCTCGGCGCGGGCCACACCGGTACGTTGCAGTCATGACCGCGTCCGCCACGCCCGACTCCCCCGCACCGACCACGACTGCGCCGATCGCGGAGCGTCGTCCCGTCACCCGCACCCACCACGGCGACGTCTTCGTCGACGACTACGAGTGGCTGCGCGACAAGGACGACCCGGCGACGCTGGCCTACCTCGAGGCCGAGAACGCCCACACCGATGCGGCCACGGCTCACCTCGAGCCGCTGCGCCAGCAGATCTTCGACGAGATCAAGTCGCGCACCCTCGAGACCGATCTGTCGGTCCCCACCCGTCACGGCTCGTGGTGGTACTACGCGCGCACCGTCGAGGGCCAGCAGTACGCCGTGCGGTGCCGGTGCGCCGTCACCGATCCCGACGACTGGACGCCGCCGGTGCTCGACGCCGACAGTGCGATCGACGGCGAGCAGGTGCTGCTCGACTCCAACGTCGAGGCCGAGGGGCACGAGTTCTTCTCGCTCGGCGCGTTCAGCGTCAGCGACGACGAGAACTTCTTGGCCTGGTCGGTCGACACCGAGGGCGACGAGCGCTACACGATCCGGGTCAAGGACCTGCGCACGGGCGACGTGCTGCCCGACGAGATCACGGGCGCCAGCGGCGGGGCCACGTGGTCGGCCGGCGGCACGCACCTGTTCTACACGACCGTCGACGACGCGTGGCGGCCGTTCCGCGTGTGGAGGCACGCCCTCGGGTCGACCGCCGACACCCATCCGTCCGGAGACGTGCTCGTGCACGAGGAGACCGACGAGCGCTACTTCATCGGCGTCGGCCGCACCCACTCCGAGAAGTACCTCGTGATCGGCATGTCGTCCAAGATCACCAGCGAGTACCGCGTGCTCGAGGCCGACGACCCCGAGGGCGACTTCCGGGTCGTCATCCCCCGGCGCGACGGCGTCGAGTACTCCCTCGAGCACGCCGTCATCGGCGGCGACGACGTCTTCGTCGTTCTCCACAACGAGGACGCCCTCAACTTCGAGCTCGTCACGGTGCCGGTCGACGCTGCGCCCATGGCCGATCTGTCGGGGTGCACCGTCGTGGTGCCCGGCAGCGACACCACCCGGCTCGAGGACATCGACGTGTTCGCCCGCCACATCGTGCTGTCGTACCGGCGCGACGCCCTCTCGCGCATCGGGTTGCTGCCGATCACCGACGCCGGTCTGGGCGACCTCGAGGAGATCGACTTCGGCGAGGAGCTCTTCACGAGCGGCGTCGGCGCCAACGCCGAGTGGGACCCGCCGCTGATCCGCGTCGGGGTCGGCTCGTTCATCACCCCCTCGTCGGTCTACGACCTCGACCCGGCGACCCACGAGCTCATCCTGCGCAAGCAGGCTCCCGTGCTGGGCGGGTACGACCCCGACGAGTACGAGCAGCACCGCAGCTGGGCCGTTGCCGACGACGGCACCCGGGTGCCCGTGTCGATCGTGTGCCGCAAGGACACGCCCCGCGACGGAACCGCGCCGGCGCTGATCTACGGCTACGGCTCCTACGAGGCCAGCATGGACCCGGGCTTCTCGGTCATGCGGCTGTCGCTGCTCGACCGAGGGTTCGTCTACGCGATCGCCCACGTCCGCGGAGGCGGCGAACTGGGCCGTCACTGGTACGACGACGGCAAGCAGCTGCACAAGAAGAACACGTTCACCGACTTCGTCGCCGCCGCACGGCACCTCGTCGACGACGGGTGGACGTCCGCCGACCGCCTCATCGCCGAGGGAGGCAGCGCAGGCGGCCTGCTGATGGGTGCCGTGGCCAACCTGGCCCCCGACGCCTTCGCCGGCATCGTGGCTGCCGTCCCGTTCGTCGACGCCCTCACGACGATCCTCGACCCGTCGCTGCCGCTGACCGTCATCGAGTGGGACGAGTGGGGCAACCCGCTGCACGACCCCGAGGTGTACGCCTACATGAAGTCGTACACGCCCTACGAGAACGTCGGGGCCCACGACTACCCCGCGATCCTCGCCGTCACGAGCCTCAACGACACCCGGGTCATGTACGTCGAGCCGGCCAAGTGGGTGGCTCGCCTGCGCGCGACCGCCACCGGCGATGCGCCCGTCCTACTCAAGACCGAGATGCACGCCGGCCACGGCGGCGTCAGCGGGCGCTACGCGTCCTGGAAGGAGCGGGCCTGGGAGCTCGCCTGGATCGTCGACACCGTCGGCGCGAAGGGCTGAGCCCGGGTCGGCGACTCGGCGCTCGGCCGGTCAGCCGACGACGACCCCGACGAGATACCCCGACGCGCCACCGTGCGGTGGGACCTGGGACTCGGCGTGGGTCCGCTGGGCGACGCTCCACGTGCGCGTGCCGGGGGTCGCTACCCAAGCCCGATCCTCGCCCTCGTGCCATCTGTCGTGAGCGACCCGGATCGTGACGACGCGGCCAGTCACCTCGACGAAGACGTCGTCGTGGCCGGTCATGTAGTCGGCGTCCTCCACCAGCAGCGTGTGTCGCGAGACGTCCGCAGGCAGCTCGACATCCACGTCCGTGTCGTCGCGACAGCTCCACTCGACCACGTCACCGACCGCGAACGAGTCGAGTGCGACGACCTCTGCGCTCGTCCAGATCCAGACCCAGACGACGTCGGTCGAGCTCGGCAGCACCGAAGGAACGGGAGGCGTCGTCACGTCGGCACGTCGCCGTTGCGGCGCCTGGCCTCGATCTCGAACGTGGCGTCGACGACGCCGCGTGCCACGCACCCGACCAGCAGCACGGCGACGCCGAGCAGCAGCACAGCGGCACCGGCGACGACGGACACGTACAGCAGCGCACCGCCGACGGCGGTGACGAACAGACCTGTCAGGATGCGAAACGTCGATTCGTACACAGACACAGTCTCTCGCATCGCGGTGTCGCCCCGCCGTGGGGCAGGATGACGGCGTGACCACCGCGCACCCCCGTCCCAGCACCGTCGTCTGCGAGGCGGACGCCGTGCAGCGCGAGGCCATCTACCGCATCCGGCACGACGTGTACGCCGTCGAGCTCGGCCAGCACCCCGTCAATACGGCAGGGCGACTGACCGATCGGCTCGACGACGTCAACCGCTATCTCGTGGCCACGCGGGACGGGTCGCTCGCCGCCTTCGTCAGCATCACGCCGCCGAACGTGCTCGGCTACTCGGTCGACAAGTACTTCACGCGTGCCGAGATGCCCTTCGACGTCGACGACGACACCTACGAGATCCGCCTTCTGACCGTCCTGCCCGGACACCGCGACACCGATCTCGCAGCACTGCTGATGGTCGCTGCCTACCGGTGGATCGAGTCCCGCGGCGGACGCACCGTCGTCGCGATCGGCAGGGACGACGTGGTGCCGATGTACGTCCGCGGCGGCATGCGACCCACGGGTCTGACCACGACGTCAGGAGCCGTGACCTTCGAGCTGATGCACGCCGACGTGGCCGAGGTGCGGGATGCGTTCGACGCGCTCGAGCCCGTCGTCGCGGCCATCGAGCAGGCCGTGGAATGGCGGTTGCACGTGCCGCTCCGCAAACCGGCGGCCTGCTTCCACGGCGGCGAGTCGTTCGGGGCGGTCGGGGTCGGCTTCGACGACCTCTCGCGCCGGCACGACGTCATCAACGCGGACGTGCTGGACGCGTGGTTCGAGCCGGCACCGGCGGTGCTGGCCGAGCTGGAGCGGCACCTGGCCTGGCTCGTGCGCACCTCTCCGCCGGTCGACTGCGCCGGACTGGTCGCCGCCATCGCGGCCGCACGCGACCTCGACCCTCGCTCGGTGCTGGTGGGCGCGGGATCGTCCGACCTCATCTTCCGCGCCCTGCCCCGCTGGCTGACACGTGCTTCCCGGGTCGTGTTGCTCGACCCGACCTATGGCGAGTACGCCCACGTGCTCGAGAAGGTCGTCGGGTGCACCGTCGAGCGTCTGCGGCTCGACCGTGACCGCGACTACCGGCCCGACCTCGCGGCACTGGTCGAGCTGGCGGCGTCCGGCCCCGACCTCATCGTGCTGGTCAACCCCAACAGTCCCACCGGCCAGCACCTGACGGTCGACGAGATCGGCACCCTGCTCGACGCGGCACCGCCGTCGACCCGCATCTGGGTCGACGAGACCTACGCGGCCTACGTGGGCCAGAGCGTCGAGGAGCTCATCACCCGCCACGACCAGCTGATCGTGTGCACCTCGCTGTCGAAGGCATACGCATTGAGCGGCGCACGGGTCGCCTACCTGGCGGCAGCGCCCCACCAGCTCGAGGAGCTGCGGTCGCTGACCCCGCCCTGGGTCGTCGGGTTGCCGTCGCAGGTCGCGGCCACCCGTGCCCTCGAGTCGCTCGACTACTACCAGGGCTGCTGGGACCGAACGCACGTCCTGCGTGAGGAGCTGGCGACCGGACTGACCGGGCTCGGATGGGACGTGGTCCCCGGACAAGTCGCCAACTTCCTGCTCGCGCACCTGCCCGCGGCTGGTCCCACAGCCGCCGAGCTCGTCGCCGCGGCCCAGCGGCACGGGCTGTTCCTGCGCGACGCCGGTGCGATGGGCACCGCGCTCGGCGACCGCGCCGTGCGAGTCGCCGTCAAGGACGCTGCCACGAACGACAGGATCATGGCCGTGCTCGGTGCCGTGGCCGCACCCCTCAACGCAGTAGCACAGGGTTCCTAAGACTCCACTGAGAGCGGAATCCTCGGGTGTGCTCGCGCGTTGCAGTCAGTACAGACACTGATGGGAGTCGCACCGTGAGCACCAGAACCAGCAGCACCACCGCGGAGGGCAAGGACAGCGTCGGCATGTACCTCGCCGAGATCGCCCGTACTCCCCTGCTCGACGCCGCCCGCGAGGTCGAGCTGAGCAAGACCGTCGAGGCCGGGCTCTACGCCCGTCACCTGCTCGAGGAGGGCCGCGTCGGCCGCAAGAAGGGTGGAGCGCCCAAGTGGGCCACCGAGGAGGAGCTGACCTGGCTCGCCGAGGAGGGTGACCGCGCGATCCAGGAGTTCATCCAGGCCAACCTGCGCCTCGTCGTCTCGATCGCCCGCAAGTACGGACGCTCGGCGATGCCGATGCTCGACCTCGTGCAGGAGGGCAACACGGGCCTCATCCGCGCCGTCGAGAAGTTCGACTACGCCAAGGGCTTCAAGTTCTCGACCTACGCCACGTGGTGGGTCCGCCAGGCCATCACCCGCGGCATCGCGCAGCAGGCCCGTGTCGTCCGCCTGCCCGTCCACGTCGTCGAGGAGCTCAACCAGGTCACGGCCGCGCGCCGCAACCTCGAGCGTCAGCTCGGCTACGACCCCGAGCCCGCCGAGATCGCCCTCGAGCTCGGCATGGACGTCGACCGGGTCATCGACCTGATGTCGTGGGGACGCGACCACGTCAGCCTCGACTCCCCCGTCGACGACGACGGCGACACCTCGCTCGGCGACCTGATCGCGCGCGAGACCGCGCCGGGCCCCGACTTCGCGGTGCTCGACGACGAGTCGCGTCACCTCGTGGCCAGCCTCGTCGACAACCTGGGCGAGCGCGAGGCCGACATCGTCCGCGCCCGCTACGGCCTGCTCGACGGACGACAGCAGAAGCTCGCCGACATCGGCAAGCGGCACGGCATCTCGGCCGAGCGCGTGCGCCAGCTCGAGCGCGAGGCCCTCGCGACGCTGCGCCGGATCGCGGATCCCGACCTGGCCGCGTAGGTCAGACGGTGCCCGGCTCCGGCCGGGCCGCCGCCCTGGACACGAGCTCGTCCCACGTACCCCCGACGATGTGGACGAGCTCGTCCTGAGGACCGGTGTTGTCGATCACCAGATCGGCGGCACCGGTCCTCTGCTCTCTCGACGCCTGTGCGGCGATGCGGGCACGCGCCTCGTCCTCGCTCATGCCGCGATGGGTCGTCAGCCGCTGGACCTGCACCTCGACCGGCACGTCGACGACCACCACGACGTCGCACCGCGCGGCGGCACCCATCTCGACCAGGAGCGGGTTGTCGTGCACGACCACGGCGTCCGGCCCTGCCTCGGCCTCGCGCCGCTCGCCCAGCTCGCGGATCGCGGGATGGGTGATGCCGTTCAGGTCGGCGAGCGCCGCGGCGTCGCCGAAGACGATCGCCCCGAGGGCAGGACGGTCGAGCGTCCCGTCAGCCGTGATGACGTCGGCACCGAACCGAGAGGCGATCTCGTCGAGCGCCGGGCTGCCCGGTGCCACGACGTCGCGCGCGAGCAGGTCGTAGTCGATCACGACGGCACCGTGGCCCGCGAGCAGCGCACTGACGGTGCTCTTGCCCGACCCGATGCCACCGGTGAGGCCGACCCTCAACATCCGGTCACCTAGCGGGTGGCGGAGTTGCCGTAGGTCGTGACGTGCACGTGGTCCATGTGGTTGGCCGTGGCACCGCCGCGGTCGCTCATGCCACGCCACGAGTTGGACGTCGCCGGACGCCAGATGCGCTGGCGCCAGATGAGGTACTCGACGCCGAGCTCGGCACGGTGCTCCTGCAGGTAGGCGGCCACCTCGTTGCCGAGATCGCTGGAGATCATGATGTCGATCGCGTGGCCCGTGGCGTGCTCACCGCGTCCCGCGATGCCGCCGTAACTGACGATCGACGGGAACTTCGCGCAGATCGCGCGGTGCACCTTGATGGTGTCGGGCTGCAGCCCCTTCTCCATGCCCGAGCCCGTGGCGCACGGCGCGGTGCCCAGCGGCTCCTCGGCGGAGATGCTCGCGGCCTCGACCCAACGGGGCAGGTCGTTGTGCATGATCTGCGCCCACTTGCCGTTGGTCTCGCCCGTGATGTCGACGGACTCGCCGTAGGGGACGGTCGCCAGCACCGGTGAGCCCGACTTGGCGTCGGCGTGCACCTGGATGTCGGTGGTCGCGTAGCGCAGACCCTCGATCTTCTCCTCGACGGCGGCGACGTTGGGGACGGGAGGCCGCTCGGCGCTGCGGCTGACTGCCGCCGGTGCCTGGCCGCGGCTGGCGGAGGCGGCGAAGAGGTCCTTCTGCTGGGACGCGCCCGCTGCCGCTGCCTTGATCGGGTGGCTGTCGTGGAAGACAGCCGCTCCGGCAGCGCCCGCGACGGTCAGCATGCCGACGGTCGGAAGAACGGCCCACGTGGAGACGGTGCGGCGCTTACGACGGATGGTGCGTGGTGCAGCGTGCTTGCTGTGGCGTTGGTCTGCCACGAAGTACCACCTAGTGCATCGACGACAATCGGCTCAGCGTCCGAGTCAACCATACTGAGACGAATCGTTCACCCCGAATGCCGTCCCCGCCGCGGGACGATGTGACCCATCTCCCACCATCGCGAGGATCCAGCGTGCCCGACGTCCTGACAGCAGCCCGCAGCGAGCAGCAGCAGCGACGCGTCGCCGGCACCCTGACGGCTCACGGACTCGTCGCCGGCGACCGGCTCGTCCTCGCCGTGCCCGGCAGCCCCACCTACGTCAGCGTCGTGCTCGGTGCCCTGCGCAGCGGCATCGTCCCGGTGCCGCTCGACCCCCGGCTGACGGCCCACGAGCGCGACGCGATCATCGCCGACGTCGCGCCCAGCCTCGTCGTCGACGACGATGCGGACCTGGAGTCGTTGCTGAGCGGCCCGGACGCCGTGCTGTCGCCGCACCCTCGCTGCCGCCCCATGCACTTCACGTCGGGTACGACGGGTCGCCCCAAGGGCGTCTGGTCGGGGATGCTGTCCCCGGAGCACGCCGCGGCGCTCGTCGCCGAGGAGCGCGACCTGTGGGGCTTCGCGTCCGACGACCTCGACCTGGTCGTGTCGCCGATCTACCACTCCGCTCCCCTGCGGTTCGCGATGGGCACGATCCTGGCCGGCGGATCCGTCGCGGTGCTCCCGCGGTTCGAGCCGGACGCCTTCCTGTCCGCGGTCGCCGATCTTCGTCCCACCTCGATGTTCTGCGTGCCGGCGCACCTGCAGCGGCTGTTCGCGCACCTCGACGAGCGCGGGCTGACCCCTGACGTGTCGTCGTTCCGGCTGGTCGCGCACGCCGGCGCGCCATGCCCCGAACCCGTGCGGCTCCGTGCCCATGCCCTGTTCGGGACCGACGTCGTCTGGGAGTTCTACGGGTCGACCGAGGGGCAGTTCACCGCCTGCTCGGCGCCTGAGTGGGCCGAGCGTCCGGGCACCCTCGGACTGGCTCGTCCCGGACGAGTCGTGACGACGGACGACGAGGGACAGCTGTGGTGCTCGGTGCCCGCCTGGGCACGGTTCACGTACTGGAACGCACCAGAGAAGACCGCGCAGACCTGGCGCACCACGCCCGACGGCCCTGCGTTCACCGTCGGAGACCTCGGCCGGGTCGACGACGACGGCTACGTCTTCCTCGACTCGCGCCGCGAGGACCTCATCATCACCGGCGGCGTCAACGTCTACCCCGCGGAGGTCGAGGCGGCACTGCAGACCGTCGACGGCGTCGACGACGTGGCGGTCTACGGACGCGACGACGAGAGGTGGGGGCAGCGGGTGTGCGCGGCGTACGTCGGGGACGTCGACGAGGCGGTGCTGCGCGCTGTCGCCGAGGAGCGCCTCGCGCCCCCGAAGCGTCCCAAGACGTACGTCCGGCACGCGGAGCTGCCTCGCACCGCGACCGGCAAGGTCAGGCGCACACAGCTCTGACCGGTGGCGGTGCCTGCAGACGACAGCACCCCCGGTCCGCGAGGACCGGGGGTGCTGAGGTGGAGCGGGAGACTTACGCCTCGCCGCCCGTGAGCTTCTCGCGCAGAGCCTGCAGCGCCTCGTCGGAGGCCAGCGAGCCCTCCTGGACGGGAGCGTCGGCACCGGCGGACGAGTCCGACGAGTAGTTGGACGCCTCGGCAGCCTCGATGCCAGCCTTCTCGGCCTCTTCGATCTGCTTCTTGTGGGCTTCCCAGCGCTCGTGAGCCTCGGCGTACTGCTTCTCCCACGTGGCGCGGGCCTCGTCGAAGCCCTCCTGCCACTCGCCGGTCTCGGGGTCGAAACCTTCGGGGTAGATGTAGTTGCCCTGCTCGTCGTACGAGGAGGTCATGCCGTACAGCGTCGGGTCGAAGTCGTCGCTGACGGCGGCCTCGGTCTCGTTGGCCTGCTTGAGCGACAGCGAGATGCGACGACGCTCGAGGTCGATGTCGATGATCTTGACCATGACCGAGTCGCCGATCTGGACGACCTGCTCGGGGATCTCGACGTGACGCTCGGCGAGCTCGGAGATGTGCACCAGGCCCTCGATGCCCTCCTCGACGCGGACGAACGCACCGAAGGGGACCAGCTTGGTCGCCTTGCCGGGCACGATCTGCCCGATCTGGTGCGTACGGGCGAAGTGCTGCCAGGGGTCTTCCTGCGTGGCCTTGAGCGACAGCGAGACGCGCTCGCGGTCCATGTCGACGTCGAGCACCTCGACGGTGACCTCGTCGCCGACCTGGACGACCTCGTTCGGGTGGTCGATGTGCTTCCAGGACAGCTCGGAGACGTGGACGAGTCCGTCGACGCCGCCGAGGTCGACGAACGCACCGAAGTTGACGATCGACGAGATGACGCCCTTGCGCACCTGCCCCTTCTGGAGCTCGGTGAGGAAGTTCTGGCGGACGGCGGACTGCGTCTGCTCGAGCCAGGCACGGCGCGACAGGACCACGTTGTTGCGGTTCTTGTCGAGCTCGATGATCTTGGCCTCGATCTTCTGACCGATGTACGGGTCGAGGTCGCGCACGCGGCGCATCTCGACCAGCGACGCGGGCAGGAAGCCGCGCAGACCGATGTCCATGATCAGGCCGCCCTTGACGACCTCGATGACGGTGCCCTCGACGACGCCGTCCTCGGCCTTGATCTTCTCGATGTCGCCCCACGCGCGCTCGTACTGCGCACGCTTCTTGGACAGGATCAGACGGCCTTCCTTGTCCTCCTTCTGGAGGACGAGGGCTTCGACGCTGTCGCCGACGGAAACGACCTCGTTGGGGTCGACGTCGTGCTTGATGGACAGCTCGCGCGAGGGGATGACGCCTTCGGTCTTGTAACCGATGTCGAGGAGGACCTCGTCGCGGTCGACCTTGACGATGATGCCCTCGACGATGTCGCCGTCGTTGAAGTACTTGATGGTGAGGTCGATCGCGGCGAGGAAGTCTGCCTCAGAGCCGATGTCGTTGACCGCTACCTGGGGTGCCACGTGGGCGATGCTGCTAGTCATAAAGGAGTTGCTCCGATGGATGGGTGGAATTGTCGGGCACGCATGAAAGCCCTTTTATCGTGAGGACGCCGGCGATATCCGCCGGCCGGGCACGAGTACGAGCCTGCTCTGTCCGAGGTGCATACAGGCGTTCTGCGCAGAATCAAGCGTACGCGACAGGTCCGTCAGCGAGACAGGTGGGTCGCACAGGCCGCGCGGGCGTCAGGACAGAGGAGACAGGAAGGCTGCGAGGGCCCGCGCGTACGGATCGACGTCGGCCGCGCCCATCGTCTCGCGCGCGGAGTGCATCGCCAGCTGGGGCGCTCCGACGTCGACGGTCAGCATGCCGGTCCGAGCGGCGCTGAGCGGCCCGATCGTCGAGCCGCATGGCAGGTCGGCGCGGTGCTCGTAGCGCTGGAGCGGGACACCGGCCTGCTCACACGCGCGGACGAAATGGGCCGTGCCCGGGGCGTCGCTGGCGTACCGGAGGTTGGGGTGCAGCTTGAGCACGGGTCCCCCGCCGATCGCGATGTGGTGCAGCGGCTCGTGACGCTCTGCGTGGTTGGGGTGGGTCGCGTGCGCCATGTCGCCCGACGCGCACACCGAGGCCGCGACGGCGCGGTGGTAGTCGTCGCGCGTGCCCCCGGCGGCGATGACGATGCGCTCGAGCACCGTGGCGAGCAGATCGGACTGCGCGCCCCGCTCGGACGTGCTGCCCACCTCCTCGTGGTCGAACAGCGCCAGGACGGGGCGGATGCCAGGGGTCGGTGTGGCGGCGAGCAGGGCGCGTGTGCCGGCGAAGCACGTGACCTGGTTGTCGAGGCGCGGCGCGCTGACCAGCTCGGCATCGACGCCGATGAGACGACTCGGCTGGGCGTCGTGCGTCATGAGCTCGAAGCCCAGGACGTCGGCGGCGTCGACGCCGGCACGCTCGGCCACGACGTCGAGGAACGTGCCCCGCGACGTCGACCAGAGCCCGTTGAGATGGCGCTGCGGGTCGACCTCCAGCGGCTTGCGGTCGGACAGGTGGATCGCGAGCTGCGGCACCCGGATCACCGGCTCGGCGACGTGCACCAGCACCTCGCGGCCGTCGCGCAGCGCCAGGCGTCCGGCGATGCCGAGGTCGCGATCGAGCCAGGAGTGCAGCCACGCTCCCCCGTAGGGCTCCAGCGCGACGACGCCGAGACCCTCCGGCGACAGGTCGTGGTGCTGCTTGAGCCGCAGGTTGGGGCTGTCGGTGTGCCCGCCCACGACCCGGAACGCGTCGTGCGGAGCCGTGCTGGACTCCGACGACCACGCCACGAGGGACCCGCCACGCACGACGTAGAAGCGTCCCGGCTCGGACGGCCACGCGTCCTGCTCGGCCACGCGGCGGAACCCGACCGAGTCGAGCTCGGCCGCGACCGTCTCGCAGACGTGGAACGGGGTCGGTGACCGGTCGATGAACGCGCAGAGGTCGGCGGCTGAGGACATGCCCGACACCCTACGAGACGGGCACCCGCGTCACTTCTGCGCGTGCTGCGCGTCCTTGGTCCTGCGTCCGGAGGCCTGGAGCAGGATGCCGGCGATGAGCGCGATGAGGCCGACGATGAGGCCGCCGATCGGGATCGTCGTCGACACCAGGTCGAGGCTCTTGATGTTGTCCTTGGTGTCGGCGACGTTGGCGGCGACCTGGCCGTCGGTCATGCCGAAGTCGAGCGCGAGCACGGGCGCACCGGCATCGGTGACACGCTCCTGCTTCTCGTTCTGCTTGATGATCGCCCCGGTGCGGGGATCGACGAAGATCGTCTTGGAGCTGGAGTAGAGACCCGGGACGCCCGCGGCGATCTCGATCGGCGCATCGGCCACGTCGACCGTGTACTCGTACGTCTCCAGCCCGTCGATCGTCTTGGTTCCGACGTACTTGGCGTTGATCTGCTTGCTCGCCAGCTCGTCCCAGTACTTGTAGTCGCGCTTCTCGGTGCCGAAGGGCCACTTGTTGACCAGACCGCGCTTCTCGACGGCGTCGGGCGGCAGGATCTTCGGGTCGTTGACACCGACGCCGGTGTGGCGGTCCGTCGCGAAGATCTCCGAGCTCGCCGACAGGAGACGCCCCTCGGGATCGGACGCCTCGACGCAGGGCGGGGTGTCGCCCTTGACGATCACGAGGCACGACGAGCTGTTGAAGACCACCACGTCCGAGGTGGACTTGGCCGAGTCGGCACGGGTCAGCTGGATGGCCTTGACCGGGACCGGGGCCGCGCCGCTCAGCGACGCCGTGCCCGACGCCAGCGTGGTGCTGTCGGTGTCGAGGGGGGTCTTCTGGACCTGATTGCTGGTCCAGAAGGCGGCCACTCCTGCCACCACCAACGCCGTCACACCGAAGAAAACCAAAACTGCACCAGCAAACTTACGCATCGCGGCGATCCACTCTCTCCCATGATTGAAAAACCCCAGTGACCCGAGTCACAGGCAGGACCGTATCAGTTGGGTCGGTCACCGGAGATTGCGTCGCCGTCGGCGCTGGTGAGGTCGGCCTGTCGAGCTGACCACTGCTGCCTCAGCCAGCCCGGACCGCGCGCCAGGAGCCACCACGTCGCCCCTGCTGCGGCGAGGCTCGCGACCGCGACGAGGACCGCGACCATGGTCGCCGGGTAGGTCCCCTCGTGCCGCGTCGCGGTGGCTGCCACGAACGGCGCCCACACCAGCAGAGGTGCGGCGATCCCCCCGGTGGCGACGACCTCGGGCCGCAGGAGTGCCTGTGTCGCGAGTCCGCGCGGGTCGGGATCTGCTCCCGACGCCCACAGCGACAGAGCGGTGAGCGCAGCGCCCAGGGGCAGGACCACCGTGAAGATGCCGTCGATGTCGACGAACGAGGTCGCGATGAGCCCCGCGAGCAGGATCGTCGTGGCTGCGCCGACGATCTGGCCCGCCACCTCGCGCCCCACCGCCGGAACGCCGACGAGGCATGCAGCCAAGACTCCCATCGCGAAGGCGTCGCAGCGTCCGAGCGAGTCGAGCGCGGCCTGGACCCAGCCCTCGGTCGACAGCACGTGGGCCCGCCACGCGATCGATGCCACGACGCAGCCCGCCGCCAGGACGGCCACGGTCGGGCCGGTCCAGCGACGACGCCCCAGCAGGGCGACGACGACTCCCAGCACGAGGGCGTACTGCACCATCAGGCTGACGATCCACAGCGACGACACGTCGGAGCGCACGAGAAGGAGGTGGTCGAGGATCCACTGGTTCTGCACGAACGACCAGGCATGCAGCAACGACGTCCGGGTGACCTCGTCCGACGCCGTGTCGGTGTCGTCGTAGCGGGTCACGGCCAGCACCGCGACGGTCACCAGGAGCATCGCCACGACGACCGGCAGCACGACCCGCACCCACGCCACGAGCATCTCGACGAGCGAGATCGACCGGGCGGCGCGCAACCGGACCGCCAGCAGGTAGCCGAACGCCGCGAAGAAGACCGCCAGGGCGAGATTGCCCGAGCGGAAGACGCCGTTGAGCGGGCGCATGCTCTCGAGGTCTTCCAGCGGCAGCACCGACCCGATGCTCGACAGCAGGTAGACCACGGCGGCCGCGCCCTGCAACGACCAGGCGATGCGCATGTCGACGACGGCCTTCCTCACGGCAACTGCTCCCGTGACATGCGGAACACGGATCGGGTGGCGAGCAGGCGTCGGATCGGCTCGTCGATCCAGCGCTCGCTGGCCCACACCACGACGATCAGGATGACCACGCTCACGAAGGTGCGCTCGATCCAGCTCCAGCTCTCGGTGTGCCGCGAGACGATCACGAAGATCGGCAGATGCCACACGAAGATCGCCAGCGAGGCCCTGCCCAGGCGTCGCAGCGGTGCCCACTCGAGAGCGCGGGACACCCGCGTCGGCGCGGGCAGCAGCCACACCGCGACGACCACGATGCCGGCGACGAGCGTGAACGGGATCGACCACGAGCGCAGGTAGGCGTACGTCGACAGCTCGGGCAGCGCGAGCTTGAGGGCCAGCAGCACGAGCGCAGAGATCCACAGGACGTGGCCCCACGCGCGCCACCGGGACAGCCACGGCAGCGCCACGGCAAGGGCCACCCCCCACAGGAGCCCGTCGGACCGGGTGGTGGTCAGCGACGAGGCGACAACCCAGCCGCGCTCGTCGAGCACGTCCTGGCGGTGGATGTAGACGGCGACCATGAGCGCCACGAGCAGCGCGACCAGCACCGGCCGCCATCGACCCAGCACCACGAGGAGCAGGGGCAGGATCAGGTAGCACTGCTGCTGCACGCCGAGGTACCACAGGTGCCCGAACTCGGGCTGGACCGCGAAGGGATCAGTCGACACGAGGAGGTTGAACGTGTAGGTCAGGGCGTGCAGCACATTGGTCGGGATGTCCGCGCCGTCCGGCACCTCGGGGTCGAGCCGCAGCGCGATCCCGACGACGACGCAGACCGCGACCACCTGCCCGCCGACCCGCACCAGACGACGCAGGTAGAAGCGCCACGGATCGAACGTCCCGCGTTCGCGCTCGCGCAGGAGTCCGTCGGTGACGATGAAACCGCCGACGACGAAGAACACGATGACCGCTCCGCCGCCGAGCAGTCCGTTGACGATCGGGACGTCGTAGATCGGCCCTCGGGTCCACAGGACGCCGACGGCGTGGTTGACGACGACCGACACGATGACGAGACCGCGCAGCCCGTCGAGAGCCGCGACCCGCCTGCTCGTCGACGGGACGGCAGCGCGATCGCGCCGGATCACGTCACCGGCACCCTTACCGCCCACGGCGTGCTCCCTCCACGACGACGTCGTCGTCGACGCATGCTCCGGGCGACGGTATCAGCGATCTGGACCGACGTGACCTCTGAATGCGATTACCCTGAGCAGATGCCCGACGAGAAGAAGCAGACCCTCGCCTCTCGCATCGTGGTGATCGACGGACTGCGCGGTCTGCTGGTGATCCTGGTGGTCCTCCACCACGGCTGGACCCTGTGGCCGACCGGCGGGATCGAGGACACGTGGCCGGTCTACCGGTGGTTCGTCGCCGGCAACTTCGCGGTGTCGGTGTTCTTCGTGCTCGGCGCGTTCCTCGCGACCCGCAGCCTCCTGCGCCAGGCCGAGGCTGGCTCCCTGCGCCCCAGCAGCGCGCTGGTCCGGCGGGCGGTACGCCTCGGCGGCCAGATGTACCTGCTGCTGATCGTCCTGCTGATCGTGTCGGTCTTCGACGAGACCGACACGTATCCCAAGGCCGCCACGACCGACTCCGTCCTGCACGCCGCGACGTTCACGTTCAACTGGTTCGTGCAGAACCCGCTCGTCGAGTCACGGCCCGACATCGGTCACCTGTGGTACCTGTCGGTCGACATGCAGGTGTTCGTCGTCGTGCTGGCCATCGTCTGGCTGCTGCGGCGGCGAGCCGTGTGGCTCGTCGTCGCCCTGGCGACGCTGTTCTTCCTGCTGGCGCTGTGGCGCAGCCAGATCTATCACGACGACGGGGCGTACCGGGCCCTGCTGCGCACGGCCGGCCGGGCCGACGCTCCCATCGCCGGTGCGCTGGCAGCTGCGCTCCTGCCCTTCGTCAAGCTCGATCAGCAACGCGCCCGGCTGCTGGCGCTCGTCGCGGCACTCTCGCTGCTGCCACTCATGTACGTCACGGGCGACCTCGACTACTTCTTCGGGGTCCCCGGCGTGCTGGTCGACATCGCCGTCGGCTCGATGCTGATCGGGCTGAGCCTGGCACCTGCCCACCCGGCACTGACAGCCGTGTTCGCGCGGCGTCCGCTCCGGTTCCTCGGGCGCTACTCGCTGGGCATCTACCTCTGGCACTACCCGGTGTTCTGGTTCGTCGCGCGTCACGGCATCGAGTGGAACTGGGGCGTGCGAGTCGTCGTCGGCTTCGCCATCACCGCCGTCATGGTCACGATCGGACAGCTCGTGGCCGAACGACGCGTGACCCAGATCGTCGACTCGCCGCGCTGGCGGGCGATGGACGATGGCCTCCCGGCCTTCGTCATCCGGCAGGCGCGATCGCGCTGGAAGGTCGGCCAGCGGTCCGAATGATCGGCCCAGGCCACGCGACACCCGGCCACGCCATCGTCCGCCCCGTGGGCCTCAGCGCTGGCGGCGGAAGCGGTCGAGCTTGGCCAGGGCGTTGCTGGCGAAGTCGTCGGACAGGCCCAGCCGGCGCTTGACGCGGTCATAGCCGTCGAGCAGGCCCCGCTCGGCATGGATCACGAGCTTGCGACCGGCGCTCTCGTGGGGACGCGGCTGGTAGTTGGTGGAGCGCCGGACGGCCTGCTCCTCCTCGGTGAAGTAGTACAGCGCCATCGACCGGCGCGCCATGTCGGGCGGGCACGTGAGCCCGTCGGGGTGGCCGTGGAAGCTGTCTGCCGTCGTGGTGAACACCAGCATCCGGTTGCCGGCCGGTGTGACACGGCCGCGCACCTCGGTCATCTGGGGGTCCCACAGCTCGAGCTGACCGCCCCACTCGGGCTGCCACTCCTCGTTGAGGTACAGCAGGATGTTGACCCGCCGGGCCCAGGTCTCGTGCGTGTGGTGCGAGGTGAAGTCCGCGTGGATGTTGAGGTGGCCGCCGCGCAGGGTCTGGTGCAGTCCTCCACCGTCCATCGACCAGTCGGCAAGCAGGCCGCTGATGCCCGTGAGCTCCTCGAGGTACGTCACGAACCGCTCGGAGCAGAACTCCTGGGCGACTCCCCGCAGGGTGTCTCCCCAGGTGTCGGGTGCCTTGTTGGCGTACTTGGTCTCGTTGACGTGCAGGTATCCCTGCCAGAACTCGTCGCGGATGCCGGGGAACTCGGCGACGACCGCAGCGAACGTCTCGGCCTTCAGCACGCCGTCGAGGACGATGTGCGGATAGGGATCGCCAGCCGCGTACGCGGCCCGCTTGCCCGCGAGGTCGTTGGTCAGCGCATCGAAGTCGATCAGATCCGTCATGCCACCCACTGTGCCAGAGCAGCGGTGCCACCGGCCTGGGCCGGTGTGACCCCGCAGGTCGCCTATCATCGAAGGCGGGCCGTGACGTCCCTCACAGGAGGGTTCGCCGCAGGGAGAACGGAACTGAGGGAGAGCTGTGCAGGACGAGAAGATGCCGCGCGTCGGCGTGCTGGTCGTGGCGTACAACGCCGAGGCGACTCTGGAGAAGACCCTCGATCGCCTTCCCCCCTCCTTCGTGACCAAGGTCGACCACGTGCTGGTCAGCGACGACGCCAGCACCGACGCCACCTACGAGGTCAGTCTGCGCTACCAGCAGAACACGACCATCCCGATCACGGTCATGAAGCACGAGAAGAACCTCGGGTACGGCGGCAACCAGAAGGTCGGCTACCGCTGGGCCATCGACCGAGGGCTCGACGTCGTGGTGCTCCTGCACGGCGACGGCCAGTACGCACCCGAGGTCATCGAGTCGCTGATCGAGCCGGCAGCGCGCGGTGAGGCCGATGCCGTCTTCGGCACCCGCATGATGGTGCCCGGCGACGCCCGATCGGGTGGCATGCCGCTGTACAAGTACGTCGGCAACCGTGTGCTCACGCGCTTCCAGAACACGCTCTCCGGCATGTCGTTGACAGAGTGGCACAGCGGCTACCGCGTGTACCGCACCGACGCCCTCGCCAACATCGACTTCGAGAGCTACAGCGACGGCTTCGACTTCGACACCCAGATCATCCTGGGGCTGCACGGGGCCGGGATGTCGGTGGTCGAGGTCCCCATCCCCACCTATTACGGTGACGAGATCTGCTATGTCAACGGCATGAAGTACGCCCGCCAGGTGTCGACCGAGGTCGTCAAGTACCGCCTGGGTGGCATCGGACTGGGCGGTGGACGCACCGGTGTCGATCACGATGCGTACGAGCTCAAGTACTCCGATCACTCGTCGCACGGCGTGCTGCTGTCATGGCTGGCCGAGCAGCCCGCGGCCCGCGTGCTCGACATCGGGTGCTCCGACGGGCAGTTCGGTGCCCTCGTCGGCAGACTCGGCCACGAGGTCGTCGGCGTCGACCTCGTCAAGCATCCTGACGTCGGCGATCGCCTCGACGGCTTCGTCGAGGCCGACCTGAACCAGGGCCTGCCCGCCGAGGTCGGCAGCGACTACGACGTCATCGTGGCGGCCGACGTCCTGGAGCACGTCATCGACCCGGCCCAGCTGCTCGAGCAGATGATCGCGCGGCTCGGCCCCGACGGCCGTCTCATGGTGTCGGTGCCCAACGTCTCCCACTGGTACCCGCGACTGCGCATCGCCAGCGGCAACTTCGGCTACGACCAGCGCGGACCGCTCGATCAGGGGCACGTGCGGTTCTTCACCCGCCGCACCCTGCGTCGCATGCTGCGCGAGGCGGGTCTTCGTCCCGTCCGCACCCGCGTGGTCGGCACCCCCGTCGACACGATCGCCGTGCGGGGCCGGCTACCGCGTCTGCTGCTGCGGTGGGCAGCGGCCGTCGACCGGCGGGCGACCCGGGTGTGGCCGACGATGTTCGGATACCAGTTCCTCCAGGAGCTGGAACGCGCTTGAGCACTGCCGACACCGCACGCCGGCGCCTCTGGGCCTCGGCGACGGGGGTTGCCTCGGGCGTCCTCGTGCACCTACTGGTCCTGTCCGACCTGTCGTTCGACCTGTTCCGCACGGCGACCACGCAGGGCTTTGCCTCGAACTTCTTCGACATCCAGGCCAATGCCTTCCTCGACGGCCGCATCTCGGTCCCGGCCGGCAGCCTGGGGATCGAAGGCTTCGTCATGGGCGATCGCACCTACATGTACTTCCCGCCGTTCCCCGCACTGCTGCGACTACCGGTGCTGTGGGCCACAGGGCGCCCGGGCGGCAACCTGACGCTGCTGTCGATGGCCCTGGCCTCGATCGTGTTCGTCGTGATGGTCGTCAAGCTGTTCTGGCTCGTGCGCGACGTGCTGCGCGGTCACGGCACCCCCGTCGGACGCGGCGAGGCGTGGCTCGTCGGCCTGTACCTCGCGGCCGTCATCGGCGGCACGACGTTCACGTTCGACGTGTCCCTGCCGTGGGTCTATCACGAGGTGTACGTGTGGGCTGTTGCCCTGGCCGTCGGCACGCTCTACTGGCTGGTGCGCGCGTGCCTCGAGACCACCCCTCGCAACCTCACCTGGCTCGGTGCCTTCGCCCTGGCCACGATCATGACGCGCTCGACCGGCGGGATCGCCCTGTGCATCGCGATCGCGCTCGCCGTGCTGTGGCTCCGGCGCTGCCGTCCGGACGTCCCCGTCGTCCTTCGACGCTGGATGCTGGCGTGCGCGGCGACGCCCCTCGGGGTCTCGATCGTCTACAACATGGCCAAGTTCGGCACGCCCGTGCTGTTCCCCCTGCAGAACCAGGTCTGGACCGAGGTCAACGAGCAGCGGCGCATCGCGCTGGCCGCCAACGGCGGCAAGCTCAGCGGACCACAGTTCTTCACCTCCGACGCCGATGCGTACCTCAACCCCGCAGGCATCCGCTTCGTCGACCAGTTCCCGTGGGTGACGTTGCCGGCAGAGCCGGCCCGCTCCCTGAACGGCGCCGTGCTCGACCAGACGTATCGCACCGGCAGCATCACCGCCTTCATGCCGTTGCTGTGCCTGCTGAGCATCCTGGCGATGGTGTTCCTGTGGCGACGACGCGCCGCCTCCGAGACGTGGCTGCTGGCGATCGCGGTGCTCGGCGGCGTGCTCGTGACCTCGGGCGTCATGTCCTACGGGTACATCGCCAACAGGTACACGAGCGAGTTCGTGCCAGCACTCGTGATCGGTGGGGCGGTCGGAACCGTGGCCCTGTCGCGGGTGCTCGCCAGGATCCCACCGATCGGGCGCGTCGCCGTCACGGGCGGCTGTGCCGTGCTCGTCGTCTTCTCGCTCTACGCGCAGTGGGCCGTCAGCTTCGCCATGGTCGCGACGGTCTCGCGCGGCGACGACCTGTACCGGTACGTCTCCCTGCAGCACCGCCTCACCCCCGCGGCACAGGCCGCCCGGGTCCTGACGACGCAGTCCGTCGTCCCGTCCGGTGGCCGCACCGACGATCTGATGATCCGGGGCAACTGCGACGAGCTGTACCTCCACACCGGCGACGTCTACGATCCGTGGGTCACGGTCGAGCAGCGCGATCTCGTGCTCGACCTGCGTCCGACCGAGATCGTGCGCCGCGGCAGCATCGAGCTGTTCACGATCCACTCCCCCCGTGACGACCACCGGGTCAGCCTCGAGACCGACGGACGAGGACAGGCCCGGCTCGTCCTGTCCGACTCCGAGGACGAGCTGAGCTCGCGCGGCTACTGGTTCACCTTCATCGACGGCACCCGGGTCACGCTCGGTGCCCGCACCCTGACCGAGCTGGGCGTCGTCACGGTGCAGAGCACACCGGGCGGCTTCGCCGGCGCGGTGCCCGCCTACGGCTGGAGCCAGGACTGGCAGGGCTCACCGTCCTGGACCGAGCTGAGCCCGGCGATCGGCGACACCACCCGCACGGGCGTCGACGTGACGCGGCGGGACACCCCCGCACCTGCGCTGTGCGCGAGCATCCGCGCTGCGATGTGATGGACGTCTGCTTCGTCGCGTGGCGGGACATCGGCCACCCCGAGGCAGGCGGCTCCGAGCTCTACGTGCACCGAGTCGCGCAGGAGCTGGCACGCAGTGGGCACCGCGTCACGGTCGTGTGCTCGCGGTGGCCCGGCTCGGCCCGCCGAGACGTCGTCGACGGGGTCGAGATCATCCGGCGCGGTGGACGCCTGGGCGTCTACCCGTGGGCTGCCGTCCACCTGCTCGGCCGTCGCGGCCGTGCGCACGACGCCGTGGTCGACGTCGTCAACGGCATGCCCTTCGCGGCGGTCCTGCTGCGTCCACGTTCCTCGTCAGCCCTGATCCACCACGTGCACCAGGCGCAGTGGCACCTGCTCTACCCCGGCCTGGTCGGCCGCATCGGGTGGGCCGTCGAGTCGCGCCTCGTCCCGTGGCTGTACCGGCACCGCACGGTCGTCACGGTGTCCGAGCAGAGCCGCATCGACCTGCAGCGCCTCGGGCACCGCCGGGTCATCGTGATCCGCAACGGGATCGACGCCTCTCAGGCCGTCCGAGCACGAGACGGCGACCGGCTCTGCGTCCTGGCGCGACTGGTGCCGCACAAGCAGGTCGACTGGGCCATCGACGCCATCGCCGAGCTCGCCCCCGGCCGACCTGCCGTGCACCTCGACGTCGTGGGCGACGGCTATCTCGCGGACGAGCTCCGCCGATACGCCTTGGCTCGGGGCGTCGCCGACCGCGTGACCTTCCACGGGCACCTGCCGGACGCTGAGCGCGACCGGGTGCTCGCCGCGGCAGCCGCGGTCGTCCTGCCCTCGATCAAAGAGGGGTGGGGGCTGGCGCTCGTCGAGGGAGCCGTGATCGGGGTGCCGGGCGTGGCCCTGCGCGAGGCCGGGGGCGTGACCGAGGCCGTCATCGACGGGGTGACGGGGCTCATCGCCGACGACTTCGACGGCCTGGTGCGTGCGTGCGCGCGCCTGCTCGACGATCCAGAGCTCAACGCACGTCTCGGTGCCGCAGCACAGCACAAAGCCGCGTCACTCACGTGGAGTGACGCGGCCTCGCAGCTCGAGGAGAGCCTGGGTCAGCGCTCGCCGTAGACGATGATCGACTGGCTCGCCGGGTTGTCCGATCCGGACGGTGCACCCGTGGTGCTGTTGACGAGCGCCACGTTAGTGACGCCGGCGATGATCACGCCGGCGACCGCCGGGATCGCGATACCGGTCAGAACGCTGGACAAGGACCAGCCCGTGAAGAACGACAGCATAGTTTTCTCTCCCTTGAAGACGTCGTCACTGTAACAGGTCCGAGGGGTCAGCACCGGTGCGATCGCGGCGGCGGCGAGGCACCGCGACCGCCACGGCCGAGCCCAGCACCAGAAGCGCCGCGAGAGCGAATCCTGACGCCATCACGACGACCTTCGCGACCCCCGGCCCCGGAACCTTCGCGGCGTCACCAAGGGAGTACAGGACGACATCGGCTCGGCCTGCCACGGGCGTCAGCCCGGCCAGGTCGAGCTCACCGGCGACCGGGTCGTCGGCGTACACCAGCACCCATCCGACGCCGGTGTCCCGCAGCGCCTCGCGGTCGCTGGCGTCGAGCCTGCCGTCGTCGACCCATGCCGCCACCGACCGAGCCCGACGGCTCTCGCCGGAGACCGCCAGCCCTCCGACCTGGAGGGTGTCGTCGCGGATCACCTCGCGGTCGAACCACCGGCTGGCCGGATCGAAGACGCTCTGGTCGCTCCCCCACGTGAACGCCCGGTACGACCGCCACGGCAGGACCACGACGGCCCCTGCGTGGCCGTTCTGCAGGGCCGTCCGGACGGCGGCGAAGTCGGACGGGTACTGCACCGGCCGTACCGTGCTCGACACCGTGCTCGCCCCGTCGGGAAGCATGAGGAACGGG
The DNA here is from genome assembly GCF_017876595.1 of Aeromicrobium fastidiosum. Lineage (NCBI taxonomy): Bacteria > Bacillati > Actinomycetota > Actinomycetes > Propionibacteriales > Nocardioidaceae > Aeromicrobium > Aeromicrobium fastidiosum. The sequence goes on from NZ_JAGIOG010000001.1 coordinate 3,422,466, forward strand.
ACGCACATCGCCGCCACGACCCAGACCGCCGGCCAGGCACCCAGACGGAGGGCGCGAGCGCCCAGCGCGAACACCAGCGCGATGGAGCCGAGTGCCAGCGGGGCGAGCAGGAGGATCCACTTCTGGGCGTCTCGGAGCAGCGGGACCCCGGGGACGGACATGAGGGCCGAAACGGCGTCGCGCCCGATCGGGGTCGAGGTGGCACCGGCCATGAGCAGGCCCAGCACGCCCAGCACCATCGCCTCACGCCACATCGGCAGCTCCCGCCGGGCACGAGGCATCAGGGCGAGCACCAGCACACCGCCCACGACCAGTGCTGCGACGACGACCGGCGTGACGCCCTCGCGCGAGACCGGGACGCTCGACCCGTCCCAGATGCCGCCGAGCCCCAGGAGCGAGACCAGGACGCCGGCCCCCGACTCGGCCCGGGCGGCGAACGCGGTCAGGCCATCGGGATCGGCGGACCGGGCCGAGGCCCCGAGGAAGCCCGCCAGGACCCACGGCAGCTGGAGCCCGAGGACCGCCGCCAGCAGGACCGCGCCGATCCGCTCCCGGCCACGCACCAGCACGACGGCGAGCACCACGAGCAGCGCCACCACCCCGCCGGTCGGGGTGACCGAGGCGATCGCCGCCCACAGGACGACCCGGGCCGTGCTGCGCGCGTCGCGGCGCTGCAGCGCGACGCCGACCGCGGGCAGCAGCCACCACGTCGCGGCATAGCCGAGCAGGAGCGCCCACTGGCCCAGGGCGAGGCGCTCGACCGTGAACGGGTTCCAGACCGCGATGCCTGCCATGAGCAGACGCGCCGCGAACGGGCCGCTCGGCAGCATCCGGTGCGCGCCCCACCCCGCGAGCAGCAGCGCCGCGAGCAGGGCGACGCGCGCGAGCACCGCACCGCCGACGAACCACGAGCCGAGCCACACCACGGCGTCGAGGGGCACCGCGCGCGGCGGTTCGGCCCCCAGCCCCAGGGTGTCGAGCGTGAAGGGCGGCTGCGGCGTGAACACGAGGTCCTTCGCCAGGGGGTATCCGCCGGAGGTCAGCAGCGGCCACAGGAGGATGGCCGACGGCACGAGCACCCACACGTCGAGCAGCACGGAGCGGGCCCGCGCCGGCCCTATGCTGAACCGACTGCTCATGGAGGACCCCTTGGACGACGACGACTTCGGTCACATCTTCGCATCCAGCGATCTCGTGCCCGGATGGCTGACCCGCGACCAGGCCCGCGTCCTCCACGACGAGGCCAGACGCCTGGGCCGGGGGTCGACGATCGTCGAGATCGGTTCGCACCAGGGCCGATCGACCACCGTCCTCGCCGCGGGCGCCCGGGCCGCTGCCAGCACCGTGGTCGCGATCGATCCCTTCGTCACGACGACGCGGTACGCCGGTCCGTCGGTCCAGGCACTGCTCGAGGAGAACCTCGCCAGCCGGGGCCTGGACGACCGGGTGCGGGTCGTCGCCGACTACAGCCGAGCCGTGCGCGACGCCTGGACCGGCCCCATCGATCTGTTGTTCGTCGACGGCAAGCACGACATGGGCAGCTGCATCGACGACCTCCGGTGGCGTCGCCATCTCTCGCCGGGCGACCGGGTGCTGGTGCACGACGCCTTCTCCTCGCTCGGCGTCACGCTCGCCCTCCTCGCCGCAGCGCTGCCCTCGAACGACCTCGTCTTCCTCGACCGCACCGGCTCCCTCGCCCGCTTCGAGATCGGCCGGCCCACGACCCGCTCCCGGCTCCGGATGCTCGGTCAGACCGGCTGGTGGATCCGCAACCTGGTCATCAAGGTGCTGCTGCGCCTGCGGCTGCACCGGGCGGCCGGGCTGCTCGGGCACGACCAGCCGGGCAACGATCCGTTCTGACACGGCCGCCTGATCGGGTGTCGAGATATCGTGGCGAGGTGAACCGACTGAGCGGGACGGGTGCGCCCGCCGTCGAGGCGAAGCCCGGGCTGACCGTCGCGATCGGCATGGTGGGCATGAACGCCGCGATGTACGGCTTCACGGTCGCTGCCAACCGCACCCTGGTGCCCTCCGACTTCGGAGCCGTGACCGCACTGCTGGGCATCCTGCTGATCGGCACGGTCGTCGCGCTCGCCGTGCAGGCCGTGACAGCTCGGCGGCTCGCGGTCGCCGAGCCCGACGACCTGCCCGAGGTGATCGCGCAGACGCTGAGGGTCTCCGCGTGGATGTCTGCTGCCGTCGGCGTCGCCGTGGCTGCGTCGACGGTCGTGCTGACCCCCCTCCTCAGGCTGCCCTCTCCCCTGCTGGTGGTGCTCGCGGGCGCGACTCTCGTCCCGCTGACCATGATGGGCGCACAGGCCGGCATCGCCCAGGGACTGCGTCGCTGGAACCTGCTCATGGCGATCTACCTGTCGAGCGGTCTGGGGCGCCTGGTCATCGGCAGCATCGCGCTGCTCGTGAGTCCGACGCAGACCGCCGCGATGATCGGTATCGCGATCGGTGGCTGGCTGCCGGTCATCGTGGGCGTCTCGGTGCTGCGCATGGGCCGCACGACCCCGCAGCCCCTGAGGCCACTGGTCCGCGAGATCGCCCTCTCGTCACATGTGCTGCTCGCCTACTTCGTGCTGAGCAATCTCGACGCCCTCGTGGCGCGCAACTCCCTCGACGCCCACGACAGCGGCCTGTACGCCTCAGGCCTGATCCTCGCGAAGGCCGCGTTGTTCCTGCCGCAGTTCGTCAGCGTCGTCGTGTTCGGCGACCTGGCTCGCGCCACCACGACGTCGGCCCGCCTCCGGGCCGCCGCGATGGTCGCCGCGCTCGGCGGCGTCGCGGTCCTCGCGACCGCGGTGCTGCCACACGTGGCCCTGATCCTGGTCGGCGGCGACCGCTATGAGGAGATCGCCGACGAGCTGTGGCTGTTCGCCCTGGCGGGTTCGATCCTGGCGCTGGTGCACCTGCTCGTGTTCGACGCCCTCGCCCGCCACGCGCATGGGGTCGCCCCTCTGCTGTGGGTCGCGGTCGTCGCCGTCGTCACGATCGCCTACGGACTCGACGTGCACATCACCGGACTGGTGCTGACGGTCGCGGGCGTGGCCGGCACCTTGGCGGTCGCCCTGCTCACGCTGCCGAACGGCACCCGCAAGGCTCAGTGACCGGCGTCGTGCCAGGTGCGGCCCACCCCCACCGACACGTCGAGGTCGACCGACAGCTCGGCCGCCGACGCCATCTGCTCGCGCACCAGCGCCTCGACCTGCTCGCGCTCGGCGTCGGTGACCTCGAGCACGAGCTCGTCGTGCACCTGCAGCAGCATGCGCGAGGTCAGTCCGGCGTCGGCGAGGGCCTTCTCGACCCCCAGCATCGCGACCTTGATGATGTCGGCGGCCGATCCCTGGATGGGGGCGTTGAGCGCCATGCGCTCGGCCATCTCCCGGCGCTGCCGGTTGTCGCTCTGCAGATCGGGAAGATAGCGCCGGCGGCCCATGATCGTCTCGGTGTAACCGGTCTGCCTGGCCTCGTCGACCAGGCCGCGCAGGTAGTCGCGCACGCCGCCGAAGGTCTCGAAGTAGTCGTCCATCAGGCGCTGTGCCTCGCCGGTCGTGATGCTGAGCTGCTGGCTGAGCCCGTAGGACGACAGGCCGTAGGCCAACCCGTAGTTCATCGCCTTGATGCGCGCGCGCAGCCCCCCGTCGATGTCGGCCGGATCGCGCTCGAAGACCTTGGCGGCCATGACGGTGTGGAAGTCGTGGCCCGACCGGAACGCCTCGATCAGGTCGGCGTCCTCTGACAGGTGCGCCATGATGCGCATCTCGATCTGGCTGTAGTCGGCGGTCAGCAGGGTGTCGTAGCCCTCGCGGACGCAGAAGGCCTCGCGGATGCGCCGGCCCGACTCGGTGCGGATCGGGATGTTCTGCAGGTTGGGATCGGCCGAGCTCAACCGGCCCGTCGCCGCGATAGTCTGGGCGTACGTCGTGTGGATGCGACCGTCGTCCTGCACGGTCTTCTGCAGCCCCTCGACGGTCTGCCGCAGCCGTGTGACGTCGCGGTGCGCCAACAACGCGGCGAGGAAGGGGTGCTCGGTCTTGACGAACAGCTGCTGCAGCGCGTCGGCGTCGGTCGTGTAGCCCGTCTTGGTCTTCTTGGTCTTGGGCATCTCGAGCTGCTCGAACAGCACCTCCTGCAGCTGCTTCGGGGAGCCGAGGTTGACCTCGCGACCGATCGCGGCGTACGCGTCCTGGGCCGCGGCGAGCATCCGCTCGGTGAACTCCGCGTGCAGCGTGTCGAGGTGATCGGTGTCGACGCCGATGCCGCGCGACTCCATGCGGGCCAGCACGTCGATGAGCGGCTGCTCGAGGTCGCGCAGCAGCGTCAACGACTCCTGCTGCTCGAGCTCGGTCTCGAGCACGGCCCACAGGTCGAGGGCCGCCCGGGCGCGCTGTGCGGCGGTCTCGGCACCCGCCGAGTCGTCGTCGAACGCGAGCTGCCCCGAGTCGCCGCCGGTGCCGAGCTCGCGCTTGAGGTAGCGCAGCGACAGGTCGGCGAGGTCGTACGAGCGCTGGTCGGGCTTGACGAGGTAGGTCGCCAGCGCCGTGTCGGCCCGCACGCCCGCCAACGTCCAGCCTTGGGCCTGCAGCGCGTGCAGCTGGCCCTTGGCGTCGTGCAGCACCTTGGGCCGTGCCGGGTCGGCCAGCCACGTGCCGAGCGCCGCGTCGTCGGCCGGGTCGAGCGTCGTGGTGTCGACCCAGGCCGCGGCACCGCCGGCCGCCGCCAGGGCGATCGCGTCGGCCCGCGCTCCGACGGGGCGCAGCACGCCCGCGACGTCGAGGCCGACGGCGTCGGCCTGGTCAGCCGCGTGCTCGTCGAGCCACGGCTGCACCTGACCGGCACCCAGCACGGAGACGTCGATCGCGACGGCCGCATCGCCCGCGACGTGCTCGTCTCCTCCGCCGAGGTAGTCGAACAGGCGGGTGCGCAGCGCGGCGAACTCGAGCGCGTCGAACACCGTGTGGATCGCGTCGCGGTCCCACTCGGTCGTGAAGGCGAGGTCGAGCGGACCGGCCGGCAGGTCGAGGTCGCGGATCAGCGCGTTGATGCTGCGGTTGCGGATGACGTCGTCGAGGTGCGCACGCATCGACTCGCCGGCCTTGCCGGGGATCTGGTCGACCTTGGCGATGATCTCGTCGAGCGAGCCGAACTGTCCCAGCCACTTGGCGGCCGTCTTGGGCCCGACCCCGGGCACGCCCGGCAGGTTGTCGCTGGTCTCGCCGACCATCGCGGCGATGTCGGGGTAGTTGACCGGCATGACGCCGTACTTCTCCTCGACCGCCGCGGGCGTCATGCGGGCCAGGTCGGAGACGCCCTTGCGGGGGTAGAGCACCGTGGTCTTGTCGGTCACGAGCTGCAGCGCATCGCGGTCGCCCGTGCAGATCAGCACGTCCATGCCGGCGGCCTCGGCCTGCGTCGCGAGCGTGCCGATGATGTCGTCGGCCTCGAAGCCGTCCTTCTCGAACGTCTGGATGTGCAGCGCGTCGAGCACCTGCTTGATCAGCGGGATCTGCCCCGTGAACTCCTCGGGCGACTTGGAGCGGTTGCCCTTGTACTCGGGGTACTGCTCGAGCCGGAACGTCTTGCGCGAGACGTCGAAGGCCACGGCGACGTGCGTCGGGGCCTCGTCGCGCAGCACGTTGATCAGCATCGACGTGAAGCCGAACACGGCGTTGGTGTGCTGCCCGGTCGTCGTCGCGAAGTTGTCGACGGGCAGGGCGAAGAAGGCGCGGTAGGCGACCGAATGGCCGTCGATCAGAAGGAGGCGGTCCACTCGAGCGACTCTAGTCGTCGCCACCGACGTGATCGGCTGCGCATGGGTCGTCTGCGTCAGGGACGGGGCTTGGCGCTGCGCGGCTGGCCCTGCCTGCGGCGCAGGGTGCGACGCACCGCGATGAGCTTGCCCGTGTCGCGGGAGTTGGTCGCCCGGGTCGTCAGGCGCGAGCGCAGCTTGCTGGCCTGGATGGCTCGCACCACCGCGATCTGGTTGAAGCCGATCTTGGTGAGGTAGCGATGCGGCTCGCGCGAGTGCACGGGGATCGCGGCGACGACGATCTCGCAGTTGTGGTCCTCGCCGTGGCTGGCGGCCGCCGACAGCAACGTCGAGGCGACCGACCTGCGACGAAAGCGCGGCGACACCTGGATCTCGGTGACGATCAGGATGCGGGTCAGCGTGATGGGCGTCAGCGTGCTGATGTCGCAGACCGTGGCACCGATGATCTCGCCGTCGATCAAGGCGACGATGATGCGCTTGTCGGGCCGGCTCAGGGCGAGCTCGAGGGCGGAGGCCGCCTCGGCGACGCCGGGCTCGCGCCACAGCGACTGCTGCGTGAACGCCTCGGAACCCTCGTCGTGGCTGGCCTCGAGGCACTCGGTCCACAGCGCGACGAGCGCAGCGGCGTCCTCGCGATCGGCGTCCCGGAGGACGATGTGCGGTCGGGCCGACATGCCGTTGCTGCCTCTCGTCCTGGGCTCGTGCACGAAGGTGGCCGAGCTGGAATGACACACTACGCGCTGCACCGGGTCGACCGACCCGGTTGAACCATCAACTTCGAGGGAGACCATACATGTTCGTCGGCTTCGGCACCGTCGCGAACGTGGCGACCGTCGTCGTGGGCTCCGGGCTCGGCCTGCTGGTCGGGCACCGGCTGGGCCCCCACGTGCGCACGACCGTGACGTCCGCTCTCGGCCTCGTGACGCTGCTCATCGCCGGCCAGGCGGCGGTCGCGGTGTCCGACCCGGCGTTCACCGACGCCGTCGGCAGCAGCGCGCCCATGCTGATCGTCCTCGGTTCGCTGGTGGTGGGAGGCGTCGTCGGGTCCGCGCTGCGGCTCGAGGACAGGGTCGAGAGCCTCGGCGGGTGGCTGCAGGGGCGACTCTCCCGCGGGGACGGTGACGGACGAGACCGGTTCGTGGAGGGATTCGTGATCAGCTCCCTCGTGTTCTGCATCGGCCCCCTGACGATCCTCGGCTCGATCAACGAGGGGCTCGGCAACGGTGCCGACCAGCTGCTGCTCAAGGCGACGCTCGACGGGTTCGCCGCCTTGGCCTTCGCGGCGTCCTTCGGCATCGGCGTCATGGCCTCGGCGATCTCCGTCGGCGTCATCCAGGGCGCGCTCACGCTGCTCGGCGCGCTGCTCGGATCGTTCCTGCCCGATGCGCACCTCGCAGCGCTCACGACGACCGGCGGACTCATCCTCGTCGGCGTCGCCCTGCGGCTGCTCGACCTGCGCACCTTCGCCGTCGCCGACTTGTTGCCCGCCCTCGTCGTGGCGCCGATCCTGTGCCAGATCGTCATCGCGACCCGCTGAATCCTGACCACAACGACCGAAACCCAACTGTTACCTGATTCGGTTCGTTGCACGCGCCGATGACTCCTGCATGTGGTTATAGTCCGAGGACCACATATGCACTGCCCCTTGCAAGCCGACAGGAGTACACGCGTGCGATTGCGACTCGCGGCCCTACTCGCAGCGGTGGCAGGAGTCCTCATGCTCCTCGCCCCCAGCCCTGCGCTCGCCCAGGCAACGCCCAGCCCGACCCCCGCCGCAGGCTCGGGCACCGGAGCTGACAACCCGATCGTCCCGGGTGCCAACATCACCGTCACGCTGCTCGACCTGAAGGGCGGCGAGGGCAAGCCCGCGCCCGTCCCGGGCGTCAGCCTCACGGTCCTCAAGGACAGCCGCAGCGGCACCGAGGTCGGCACGCAGACCACCGACTCCAAGGGTCGCGTCAGCATCGGGATCGAGGGCAACGGCACCTACGTCGTCGAGCTCGACCCCAAGACGCTGCCCGACGGGGTCAAGCTGAGCGGCAACGGAGAGACCGTCAAGACCGTCCAGGTGAAGCTGGCCTCCTCCAACTTCGTGCAGTTCCAGATCGGCGCGGTCGTCGTCCAGGAGGCATCGCTCGGCAGCAAGATCGTCGACGGCACACGGTCGGGCATCATCGCCGGCCTGCTGATCGCGCTCGCCGCCCTCGGCCTGTCACTGATCTTCGGCACGACGGGGCTGACCAACTTCGCCCACGGCGAGCTCATCACCTTCGGCGCCATCTCGACCTACGTGTTCAACCGCGGCTTCGGGCTCCCCGTCGTCGCGGCCGGCGTCCTGGCCGTCATCGCGTCGGCGGCCTTCGGGTTCCTGCAGGACCGCGGCCTCTGGCGGCCGCTGCGCAACCGCGGCACGGGCCTCATCGCGATGATGATCGTGTCGATCGGCCTCGCCCTGCTGATGCGCAGCATCTTCCAGTACAGCTTCGGCGGGTCGACCCGCACGCTCTCGCAGTACGTCGTGCAGGGACGTGACAGCTACGGCCCGATCGACCTGTCGCACAAGGAGATCGCGATCGTCCTCATCTCGGTCGTGACCCTGCTCGTGACGTGCTTCGCCCTGATGCGCACCCGCCTCGGCAAGGCCATGCGGGCCGTGTCCGACAACCCGGCGCTCTCGGCGTCGTCCGGCATGCGCGTCGACGGCGTCATCTCGGCCGTGTGGGTGCTCGGCACGGCGCTGACCGGACTCGCGGGCGTCCTGCTCGCGGTCCAGCAGCAGGTCAACTTCCAGATGGGCTTCAACCTGCTGCTGCTCGTGTTCGCGGGCGTCACGCTGGGAGGCCTCGGCACGATCTGGGGCGCACTCATCGGCTCACTGGTCATCGGCCTGATGGTCGAGCTCGGACCGGTCTTCGGCGTCCCCGCATCGATCAAGGAGGTCGGCGCCCTCGTGGTGCTGATCCTGATCCTCCTCGTCAGGCCGCAAGGCATCCTCGGCAAAGCCCAGCGAATCGGATAGGGCGAGCATCATGAACTTCAACGACATCATCGACGCCGCGTTGTCAGCGGCTCTCGGTCCACAGGCCATCGTGTTCGCGCTCGCCGCCATCGGTGTCAACGTGCACTTCGGCTACACCGGTCTGCTCAACTTCGGCCAGGCCGGCTTCATGTCGATCGCGGCGTTCGGCCTGGCGGTCTCGGTCGTCACGTGGGACCTCCCGTTCTGGCTCGGCATCATCGTCGGCATGCTCGGCGCGGTCATCCTCGCGCTCGTCCTCGGCGTCCCGACGCTGCGGCTGAGGGCCGACTACCTGGCCATCGTCACGATCGCGACGTCCGAGATCCTTCGACTCGTGTTCGGCGCGGTCGAGTTCAAGGGCACCTTCGGCGGCTCCAACGGCCTCACGGGCTTCGTCGGCACCTACCAGCGCCTCAACCCCTATGGTGACGGCATCGACCTCGGCATCGTCTCGTTCAGCCGCAACGACCTCTGGTCGATCACGGTCGGATGGGTCCTGGTCGCGATCAGCTGCCTGGTCGTCTTCGCCCTCATGCGCAGCCCCTGGGGACGCGTGCTCAAGTCGATCCGCGAGGACGAGGACGCCGTGCGGTCGCTCGGCAAGAACGTCTTCGCCTACAAGATGCAGGCGCTGGTCCTCGGTGGCGTGTTCGGCGGCATCGCCGGCATATTCCACATCCTGAAGCAGGGCTCGGCCGTCCCGACCGACTTCAACACGACGTTCACGTTCTACGCCTACGCGGCGCTGCTGGTCGGCGGTGCGGCCCGCGTCCTCGGACCCGTGGTCGGATCGATGATCTTCTGGTTCCTCATCGCCGGCATCGGATCGTTCTTCAGCCAGGCCACCAGCGGAGCAGACCCGCTGCTGCCCGAGTGGCTGATGACCAACACCCAGGCCAGCCTCATCCGGTTCATCCTTCTGGGACTGGGCCTCATGCTCCTGATGATCTTCCGACCACAGGGGATCTTCGGAGACCGAAGGGAGATTGCAATCGATGGCCGCTGAACTCAGTGAGGCACGCGCCGCTCTGGCCGGTGTCTCGAACGAACCCGGAGCCCCCAAGCCCGACCCGATCGTCAAGGGCAGCAACATCACCCGCACCTTCGGAGGCCTCAAGGCCGTCGACGTCGAGCACATCGAGATCCAGCGCGGTGTCATCACGGCGCTGATCGGCCCCAACGGTGCCGGCAAGACGACCCTGTTCAACCTGCTGACCGGCTTCGACGAGCCCGACGAGGGCGACTGGTCGTTCAACGGCAAGTCGCTGGCGAACGTCCCCGCCTACAAGGTGGCCCGCCGCGGCATGGTGCGCACGTTCCAGCTGACCAAGGTGCTGTCCAAGCTCACGGTCATCGAGAACATGCGTCTGGGTGCCACGGGTCAGCGCGGTGAGAAGTTCTTCTCCGCCGCGTTCAAGTCGCTGTGGAGCGCTCAGGAGGACGCCAACACCGTCCGTGCCGACGACCTGCTCGCGCGGTTCAAGCTCGACGCCAAGCGCGAGGACTTCGCAGGATCGCTCTCCGGCGGTCAGCGCAAGCTGCTCGAGATGGCCCGTGCCCTCATGGTCGATCCCGAGCTGATCATGCTCGACGAGCCCATGGCCGGCGTCAACCCGGCGCTCAAGCAGTCGCTGCTCGGACACGTCAAGTCGTTGCGCGACGAGGGTCGCACGGTGCTGTTCGTCGAGCACGACATGGACATGGTGCGCGACATCTCCGACTGGGTCATCGTCATGGCGCAGGGCCAGATCGTCGCCGAGGGCACGCCCCAGTCGGTCATGGCCGACCAGCGGGTCATCGACGCCTACCTGGGCGCGCACCACGACACCGACATCACCGAGATCGACGCCGCCGACCTCGAGGCCGAGGCCGAGGCCGAGCTCGACGCCGAGGCGGAGGAGAACAAGTCATGACCGAGTCACCCACCACGACGTCCGAGCGCGACAAGCACGTCGCCAACGCCGAGGGTGCCGTCCTGCGGGCCGACAGCCTCATCGCGGGATACCTGCCGGGCGTCAACATCCTCAACGGCGCCGATCTGTACTGCCAGCCCGGTGAGCTGGTCGGCATCATCGGCCCCAACGGTGCCGGCAAGTCGACGCTGCTCAAGGCGCTGTTCGGCCTGGTCAAGATCCACGAGGGCAGCGTGACCCTCAAGGGCGGCGACATCACCAACCAGCGTGCCGACCAGCTCGTCACCAAGGGCATCGGCTTCGTGCCGCAGACCGAGAACGTGTTCCCGAGCCTGACGATCGAGGAGAACCTCGAGATGGGCTGCTACCAGGAGCCCAAGAAGTTCGCGGAGCGGTTCGAGTTCGTCACCGACCTCTTCCCCCGGCTCGGTGAGCGGCGCAAGCAGCGAGCCGGCCAGCTGTCGGGCGGCGAGCGCCAGATGGTGGCGATGGGCCGCGCGCTCATGATGGACCCGTCGGTGCTGCTGCTCGACGAGCCGTCCGCGGGCCTGTCCCCCGTGCTGCAGGACGAGGTCTTCGTGCAGACCCGCAACATCAACAAGGCCGGCGTCTCGGTCATCATGGTCGAGCAGAACGCCCGCCGCTGCCTGCAGATCTGCGACCGGGGCTACGTCCTCGACCACGGCACGACGGCGTACTCCGGCACCGGCAAGTCGCTGTCGAACGACCCCCGCGTCATCGAGCTGTACCTGGGCACCCTGGGGCAGGACAAGGACTGACCCCTCACCACATCGAATGCCCGGCACCGTGACGGTGCCGGGCATTCGTCTGTCCCCCGCCGCCGCGGACGGCGCCGGGCAGACCGATCTTTCGACGTTGCGGTAGCCCCGGCAACACCAACCCAGAGACATCCGTCTCCGCCGGCCAGAGCCCGACCGATCTTTCGACGTTGCGGTAGCCCCGGCAACACCAACGCAGAGACATCCGTCCCCGCCGGCCAGAGCCCGACCGATCTTTCGACGTTGCGGTAGCCCCGGCAACACAAACGCAGAGACATCCGTCTCCGCTGGCCAGGGCCCGACCGATCTTTCGACGTTCACGTAGCCCCAGCAACCTCAACGCAGAGACATCCGTTCCCCGCGGGAGCGGGCGGCGGGGCGCGGGCACGCAGAAGGCCCCGGTGCCGAAGCACCGGGGCCCTTGCGAGTCAGCTGATCTGCATCAGCATGATCGGTCGATCAGATGTTGCCGGCGATGTACTTGACCGGGCTGATCTTGTTCTTGCCGTCGTACTCGTAGATGCCGATCGAGGCGGCCGTCGGGCTGCCCGTCTTGCCAAGCTCGATCGGACCCGAGACACCGTCGTAGTCGATGTCGGTCTTCGGGTCGTCCTTGAGCAGCGCGGCGCACTTCTCGAACGAGTCGCACTTCTCGCCGCCCTCGGTGACGCCCGGCAGCTCCTTGGCGATGGCCTCGCCGGCGTCGCTGTCGGCCACGATGGCAGCCAGCGCCGACGTGATGACGGCGTCGTAGGACTCGGCCGAGTAGGAGTAGTCCTTCAGGTCGGGGTTGACCGTGGCCAGCCGCTCCTTGAAGTCGGACGTCGCCTCAGCACCGGGGATCGTGCCCTTCGTGCCCTTCAGCGTGCCGTCGGGCAGCGTCGCCGCGTCGCCCTCACCGTAGTTGGCCGTGTTGCCGTCGACGAAGTACGTCGGGACGTCCTGCGGGCCAGCGCCGGCCTGGATGAGCTTCGGGACGATCGTCGTGGTCTCCTCGAACGCGACGAGCACGATGGCATCCGGCTTGGAGTCGGCGATCTCGGTGATCTGGCTGTCACCGGGGCCGGTCTTCTCGCTGTAGAGGACGTTGGCGGCGACGGTCGAGCCGGCGGCCTCAAGGTTCTTGGAGATCTCCTTGGCCAGCGTCTCGCCGTAGGCATCCTGACGCGCCAGGATGGCCACGTTCTGGCGGCCGTCCTCGACGAGGAGGTTGGCCAGCACGGCACCCTGGAGGATGTCGGACGGCGCGGTGCGGAAGTACAGGTCGGGCTTGGAGAAGTCGCCGTTGTCGAAGTCGGTCGACGTGTTGGCCGGCGAGTACTCGATGACGCCAGCCGACATGATCTTGTCGACGACGGTCTTCGAGACGCCCGACGACGCGGCACCGATGATGACGTCGGACTTGGCCTTGAGCAGCTTGTCGGTCTCGGCCGGGGCGATGCCCGAGTCGGTGTCGCCGGAGTCGGCCTTGACGCCCACGACGTCCTTGCCGAGCACGCCGCCAGCGGCGTTGATGTCCTTGATCGCGAGGTCGACGCCTGCGAACTCCGGCGGGCCGAGGAAGGCCCGGCTGCCGGTCTGCGGGAGGAGCGAACCGATGGTCAGGGTGCCATCGCCCTTGGCGGCGGGAGCGGCGGCCGTTGCGTCGTCCGAGCCACCCTCGCTGTCACTGCTGCTGCCACCACAGGCTGCGAGCACGAGCGCGCTGGCAGCTGCCACAGCAGCGAGGCGAATCGTTGTGGTACTGCGTTTCATCAATCCTCCGGATGGGTAGAAAGCCCGTGGCCGCGCCAGGGTGCCTGTACGTATCCCCGAACCTAGTTGTTCACCGGGTCGTTTGGGTCAAGGTTGTGTGAGCCAGCCGTTAAGTAGCCGATTTGTAACCAAGCCCGACCGTGGTCGGCGACGAGGGGCTCAGTCGGCCGACGTGCCGAGGGTCGGACCGTGGTCGACGACGCCCTGTGCCACCTGCAGCATCGTGAGCCTCAGGTCCATCGCGGTGCGCTGGATCCAGCGGAACGCCTCGGGCTCGGTGATGTCGAGAGCCTCCTGCAGCAGGCCCTTAGCCCGTTCGACCACCTTGCGGGTGGCGAGCTGCTCGGTCAGGTCACCGACCTCACGCTCGAGGGTCGCGATCTCGGCGAACCGGCTACGCGCCATCTCGATCGCGGGCACGAGATCGGACTTGGTGAACGGCTTGACCAGGTAGGCCATGGCCCCTGACTGGCGCGCCCGCTCGACCAGGTCGCGCTGGCTGAACGCCGTCAGCATGACGACCGGCGCGATCCGCTCCTGCGCGATCTGGGCCGCCGCGGCGATGCCGTCGAGCTTGGGCATCTTGACGTCCATCACGACGAGATCGGGGCGCAGCTGCATGACGAGGGCGACGGCGGCCTCTCCGTCGCCGGCCTGGCCGACGACGTCGTAGCCCTCCTCGGCCAGCATCTCGGCGAGGTCGAGCCGGATGAGGGCCTCGTCCTCGGCGATCACGACGCGTGGGGCTGTCGGCGATGCCGATGACTGGTTCGCGTCGTTCACATGAGAAGGTTATACGGCCGCCTGACGGGCGCGCCGAGTTGGCGGAATGGTAGACGCGACGGTCTCAAAAACCGTTGTCCGCAAGGGCGTGCGGGTTCGAGTCCCGCACTCGGCACCCGTGACGTCACGACAGGTTCGGGCAGGCATGACGACCAAGGTCTCGGAGCACCGGCGCCGTCCTCGGAGTCGCCGTACCGACTCGTGGGCACGGGCACGCAACTTCGTCCGCCCCAGCACTGTCGCAATCGGCTCCCATCCCGCACAATCGACGTGGGTGGGAGAGCCCGGGAGCATCCATGTCACGGCGGTCATCTCGTCAACGAGCGACGCGCTACTTCGTCCTCCGCGCGTCCGACCAGGAGACCGAGGTCGCCCGTGTCTCCCCGCGGGGCGCTCCCGCGGTGTGGGACTCGTCGACCGGCACCTGGGTGCACGACCCGCTGCTGGGGGTCGAGATCCGGCTGTCGGACGAGTGGGTGCGGGCGGACGTCACTGACCTGCCCGACCACGTCGACGTCCCACGTGACGCCGTGGCGACCGACGAGGACGACCGGCCCGCACGCGGCCGACGAGGACGGCACGCACGGGCCGACCGCGACTGAGCCGTCTCAGTCGGGCTGCACGTCGGTGTAGGCGGGGACGACACCGTTGATGGCATCGCCCATGTTGTGGATGCGCAGGGCATTGGTCGAGCCGGGGATGCCCGGGGGGCTCCCGGCCACGATGACGACCTGCTGGCCCTCGGTGCAGCGCTCGATCTCGAGCAGCGCGCGGTCGACTTGGAGCACCATGTCGTCGGTGTGCTTGACCTCGGGCACCGTGAACGTCTCGATGCCCCAGCTCAGCGCGAGCTGGTTGCGCACCAGCGGATCGGGCGTGAACGCGATGACCGGGACGCGCGAGCGGTAGCGCGTCATGCGGCGGGCGGAGTCGCCGCTGGTCGTGAAGGCGACGACGTAGCGGGCGTCGACCGCCTCGGCGACGTCGGAGGCCGCGCGGCAGATGATGCCGCTCTTGGTCTTGGCCTTCCAGGTGAACGCGGCCATGCGGGGCAGGCCGTGGTCCTCGGTCGACTCCACGATGCGGGCCATCGTGTGGACCGTGTGGATCGGGTACTCCCCCACGCTCGTCTCGCCCGACAGCATCACGGCGTCGGCACCGTCGAGCACGGCGTTGGCGACGTCGGAGGCCTCGGCGCGGGTCGGACGCGGTGCGGAGATCATTGACTCGAGCATCTGCGTGGCCACGATGACGGGCTTGGCGTTGCGGCGCGCCTTCTCGACGATGAGCTTCTGGACGATCGGGACGTCCTCGAGCGGCAGCTCGACGCCGAGATCGCCGCGGGCGACCATGACGCCGTCGAAGGCGTCCATGATGCCGTCGAGGTTCTCGACGGCCTGCGGCTTCTCGATCTTGGCGATGACGGGGCGGACGATGCCCTCCTCGTCCATGATCTTGCGGACGTCGTCGTAGTCGTCGGCCGACCGCACGAACGACAGCGCGATGAAGTCGACGCCGAGGTGCAGCGCGAACCGCAGGTCGTCGATGTCCTTCTCGCTCATGGCCGGGACGCTGACCATGACGCCGGGCAGGTTGATGCCCTTGTTGTTGCTGATCGTGCCGCTGGTCTCGACCAGGCACGTGACGTCGGTGGCGGTGACCTCGGTGGCGCGGAAGCGCATGCGGCCGTCGTCGATCAGGATCTCGTCGCCGGGGGTGACGTCGCCGGGCAGGCCCTTGTAGGTCGTCGAGCAGCGGTGCTGGTCGCCCTGGATGTCGTCGATCGTGATGGTGAACGTCGCGCCGGCCTCGAGGTGGACCGGGCCGTCGGCGAACCGGCCGAGACGGATCTTGGGGCCCTGCAGGTCGGCGAGGGTCGCGATGGCCTTGCCCGTCGTCGCGGCAGCCTCCCGCACCCAGGCGTAGTTCTGCTCGTGGTCGGACTGGTCGCCGTGGCTCATGTTGAGCCTCGCGACGTCCATGCCGGCCTCGGCCAGCTTGAGGATCTTGTAGGCGTTGCCGACGGCGGGACCCAGGGTGCAGACGATCTTGGCTCTTCTCACTCCTCCACCCTAGGCGGCAGGCGTGGTTACCCGCGAGTCATTTTTGTCGTTTCACACAACAAATTCAGGTGGCGGCGCTGAACACCACGTTCTCGTGGGATTCCGGCACTCCCCCAGGGTTGCAACCCGAGGTAGGTGCGGGAGTCCCACGAGAACGTGGTAATCCGGCTACTGGTCAGACGGTCAGCGGGCGTGCCGTCGGCGGGATGGGCGCCGGCAGCGTCGTGGAGCCCGACAGGTACGCGTCGACGCCGGCCGCCGCGGAGCGTCCCTCGGCGATCGCCCAGACGATCAGCGACTGGCCACGTCCCGCGTCGCCCGCGACGAAGACCCCGTCGACGCTCGACATGTACTTCTTGTCGCGGGCGATGTTGCCCCGCTCGTCGAGCTCGACGCCGAGCTGGTCGACCAGGCCCTCGGTCTGCGGACCCGTGAAGCCCATCGCGAACAGCACGAGCTGCGCCGGCAGGTCCTTCTCGGTGCCGGGCACCTCGGTCAGCTTGCCGTCGACGAACTCGACCTCGACGAGGCGCAGGGCACTGACGTGTCCGTCGTCGTCGCCGATGAACTCCTTGGTCGACACCGAGTACACGCGGTCGCCGGCCTCCTCGTGCGCCGACGAGACGCGGTACGTCATGGGGTAGGTCGGCCACGGCTGGTGCCCGGGACGATCCGTGCCCGGGTTGGGCATGATCTCCAGCTGCGTGATCGAGCGGGCGCCCTGGCGCACCGACGTGCCGAGGCAGTCGGCACCCGTGTCGCCGCCACCGATGATGACGACGTCCTTGCCGGTCGCGACGATCTGGTCGGAGCCGTCGGTCGTGGCCGGCTCCCCCAGCGCGACCCGGTTGGCCTGCGGCAGGAACTCCATCGCCTGGTGGATGCCGGAGAACTCGCGTCCCGGCACCGGCAGGTCACGGCGCACCGTCGAGCCGATGGCCAGCACCACCGCGTCGTAGCGGTCGCGCAGCTGCGAACCGGTCAGCGTGTCGCCGATCTGGACGCCGGTGCGGAACACCGTGCCCTCGCGCTCCATCTGCTCGATGCGTCGCTCGACCTGCTTCTTCTCCATCTTGAACTCGGGGATGCCGTAGCGCAGCAGTCCGCCGGGCTGGTCGTCGCGCTCGTAGACCGCGACGGTGTGACCCGCACGCGTCAGCTGCTGCGCGGCGGCCAGGCCTGCCGGCCCGGAGCCGACGACCGCGACGGTCTTGCCGGTCAGCCACTCGGGCGGCTCGGGACGGACACGTCGGTCGTCCCACGCCTTGTCGATGATCGACACCTCGACGTTCTTGATCGTCACGGCGTCGCGGTTGATGCCGACGACGCAGGCCGTCTCGCACGGGGCGGGGCACAGACGACCCGTGAACTCCGGGAAGTTGTTGGTCGCGTGCAGACGGTCGAGCGCCTCGTCCCAGTCGTCGCGCCACACCAGGTCGTTCCACTCCGGGATCAGGTTGCCCAACGGGCAGCCGTTGTGGCAGAACGGGATGCCGCAGTCCATGCAGCGTCCGGCCTGCTCGGTGATGATCGGCAGCAGCGCCCGGCCGGGTCCACCGGGGTAGACCTCGTTCCAGTCGTTGACGCGCTCCTCGACGGGACGCCGCTCGGCGACCTGGCGGGGCGTGTTGATGAAACCTCTGGGATCAGCCACGTGCGGCCACCTCCATCATGCGTGCTGTGGTGTCTTCTTCGGACAGGCCTTCGGCCTCTGCGGCGTCGCGCGCCTCGAGCACCAGCCGGTAGTTGACCGGCATGATCTCGGTGAAACGGGCCAGCGACTGCTCCCAGTGGGCGAGCAGCTGCTCGGCCACGGCGGAGCCGGTCTCCTCCATGTGTTGACGGACCAGCGCCTGCAGCTCGTCGGCGGTCGCCTCGGGGACCGGCCTCAGCTCGACCATGTCCTTGTTGACCAAGGTCTCGTCGAGGTCGAGGATGTACGCCGATCCGCCGCTCATGCCGGCCGCGACGTTGCGTCCGGTCGGGCCGAGGATCACGACCTTGCCGCCGGTCATGTACTCGAGCGCGTGGTCTCCCACGCCCTCGACGACGGCGCTGGCACCGGAGTTGCGGACGCAGAAGCGCTCGCCGACGCGTCCGCGCAGGAAGATTTGCCCGGTGGTCGCGCCGAAGCCGATGACGTTGCCGGCGACGATCTGCGCCTCGGCGGTGAACTGGGCGTCCCGCGGCGGCCGGACGACGATGCGTCCGCCCGACAGCCCCTTGCCGACGTAGTCGTTGCCGTCGCCCTCGAGCCGCAGGGTGATGCCCTTCGGGATGAAGGCCCCGAACGACTGACCGGCCGAGCCCGTGAACGTCAGGTCGATCGTGTTCTCGGGCAGGCCCTCGCCGCGGTAGCGCTTGGTCAGCTCGTGACCCAGCATCGTGCCGACGGTGCGGTTGACGTTGCGGATCGGCAGCTGGGCACGCACCGGCTCGCCCCGCTCGAGCGCATCGGCGCTGAGCTCGATGAGCTCGTTGTCGAGCGCCTTGTCGAGGCTGTGGTCCTGGGTCGTCGTGTTGTGCAGCGACGCCCCCTCGGGCAGCTCGGGCACGTGCAGGATGGGCGACAGGTCGAGCCCGTCGGCCTTCCAGTGGTCGACGGCCTTGGCGATGTCGATGACCTCGGCGTGACCGACGGCCTCCTCGATCGACCGGAAGCCCAGGCTCGCGAGGTACTCGCGGACCTCCTCGGCGATGTAGGTGAAGAAGTTGACGACGTACTCGGCCTTGCCGGAGTACTTCTCGCGCAGCGTCTTGTTCTGCGTCGCGACGCCCACGGGGCACGTGTCGAGGTGGCACACGCGCATCATGATGCAGCCGCTGACGACCAGCGGGGCCGTCGCGAAGCCGAACTCCTCGGCACCCAGCAGCGCCGCGATGATGACGTCGCGGCCGGTCTTGAGCTGACCGTCGGCCTGCACCACGATGCGGTCGCGCAGGCCGTTGAGCAGCAGCGTCTGCTGCGTCTCGGCCAGGCCGAGCTCCCACGGACCACCCGCGTGCTTGAGCGACGTCAGGGGCGACGCGCCCGTGCCGCCGTCGTGACCGGAGATCAGGACGACATCGGCCTTGGCCTTCGACACGCCTGCCGCGACCGTGCCGACGCCGACCTCGGACACGAGCTTGACGTGCACGCGCGCGGACGGGTTGGCGTTCTTCAGGTCGTGGATCAGCTGCTTGAGGTCCTCGATCGAGTAGATGTCGTGGTGCGGCGGCGGCGAGATGAGGCCGACGCCAGGCGTCGAGTGACGCGTCTTGGCCACCCACGGGTAGACCTTGGGGCCGGGCAGCTGGCCACCCTCACCGGGCTTGGCACCCTGCGCCATCTTGATCTGGATGTCGTCGGCGTTGGTCAGGTACTCCGACGTCACGCCGAAGCGTCCCGACGCGACCTGCTTGATCGACGAGCGACGCTCGGGGTCGTACAGCCGCTCGGGATCCTCGCCGCCCTCGCCGGTGTTGGACTTGCCGCCGAGGCGGTTCATCGCGATCGCGAGGGTCTCGTGCGCCTCCTGGCTGATCGAGCCGTACGACATCGCACCGGTGCTGAAGCGCTTGACGATCTCCGAGACCGGCTCGACCTCGTCGATCGAGATGGCCGGACGCAGCCCCTCGGTGCCGTTCGTGCCCTTGAGGCCGAACAGGCCACGCAGGGTCATGAGCCGCTCGGACTGGTCGTCGATGCGCGACGTGTACTGCTTGAAGATCTCGTACGAGCCCGTGCGGGTGGAGTGCTGCAGGCGGAAGACCGTCTCGGGGTCGAACAGGTGCTCCGGGCCCTCGCGGCGCCACTGGTACTCGCCGCCGACCTCGAGGTGGCGACGCGGTCCGGCGATGCCACGGGTCGGGTAGGCCCGCTCGTGGCGCGACCGCACCTCCGCGGCCAGCACGTCGAGGCCGACGCCACCGAGCTTCGACGACGTGCCGGTGAAGTAGGCGTCGACGACCTCGTGCGACAACCCGACCGCCTCGAAGATCTGCGCGCCGGTGTAGGACGCGACGGTCGAGACGCCGATCTTGCTCATGACCTTCAGGACGCCCTTGCCGAGCCCGTAGCGGACGTTGCGCAGCGCCTGGGCGGGCTTGACGCCCTCGACGAAGATCTTCTCGCGGGCGAGGTCCTCGGCCGACTCCAGCACGAGGTACGGGTTGACGGCAGTCGCGCCGTAGCCGATCAGCAGGGCGACGTGGTGCACCTCGCGGACGTCGCCGGCCTCGACGATCAGACCGGCCTGGGTGCGCAGCTTCTCGCGCACCATGTGGTGGTGCACGGCACCCGTCAGCAGCAGCGACGGGATCGGTGCCAGGTCGGCGTTGGAGTGCCGGTCCGACAGCACGATGATGCGGGCACCGTCGGCGATGGCCTGCGACACCTCGGCGCAGATCGCGTCGAGCTTGGCGCGCAGCGCGTCCCCGCCGCCGTCGACCTCGTAGAGGCCGCGGACGACGTGCACCGAGAAGCCCGGCATGTCGCCGTCCTTGTTCATGTGCCGGATCTTGGCGAGCTCGTCGCTGTCGAGCACGGGGAACGGCAGCTGGAGCATGCGGCACGACGCGGGGCTGGGCGCGAGCAGGTTGCGCTCGGGTCCGATCGTGCCGGCCAGCGACGTGACGACCTCCTCGCGGATCGCGTCGAGCGGCGGGGTGGTGACCTGCGCGAACAGCTGCGAGAAGTAGTCGAACAGCTGACGGGGACGGTCCGACAGCGCCGCGATGGGGGTGTCGGTGCCCATCGAGCCGATCGCCTCGGCGCCCGACCGCGCGATGGGCGCGATCAGGATGCGCAGCTCCTCCTCGGTGTAGCCGAAGACCTGCTGGCGACGCGTCACCGACGCGTGGGTGTGGACGATGTGCTCGAGGTCGGGCAGGTCCTCGAAGCGCACGAGACCGGAGTAGAGCCACTCGTCGTAGGGCTGCTCGGAGGCGAGGGTGTTCTTGATCTCGTGGTCCTCGACGATGCGGTGCTCGTCGAGGTCGAGCAGGAACATCTTGCCGGGCTCGACCCGTCCCTTGCGGATGATCGTCTGCGGGTCGATGTCGAGCACGCCCGACTCCGACGCCAGCACGACGAGGCCGTCGTCGGTGACCCAGTAGCGGCCGGGACGCAGGCCGTTGCGGTCGAGGACCGCACCGATCTGGGTGCCGTCGGTGAAGCAGACCGCAGCGGGCCCGTCCCACGGCTCCATGACCGATGAGTGGAACTCGTAGAACGCCCGGCGGGCCGGGTCCATGTCGCCGTTGTTCTCCCACGCCTCGGGGATCATCATCATGACGGCGTGCGGCAGCGTGCGACCGCCGAGGTGCAGCAGCTCGAGCACCTCGTCGAACGAGGCCGTGTCGCTGCCGTGGGGGTCGCAGATCGGGAACAGCCGCTGCATGTCGCCCGGGATGAGATCGCTCTCGAGCAGCGCCTCGCGGGCGCGCATCCAGTTGCGGTTGCCGCGCGCGGTGTTGATCTCGCCGTTGTGCGCCACGAACCGGAAGGGGTGCGCCAGCGGCCAGCTCGGGAACGTGTTGGTCGAGAAGCGGCTGTGGACGATCGCGAGCGCCGACTCCATCCGCTCGTCGCTCAGGTCGGGGAAGAAGCCCTCGAGCTGCTCGGTCGTCAGCATGCCCTTGTAGACCAGGGTGCGGCTCGACAGCGACGGGAAGTAGACCTCGAGCTCGTGCTCGGCTCGCTTGCGCAGCGCGAACGCGACCCGGTCGAGCTCGATGCCCGTGCGCGGCCGTCCCTCGTGACGTGCCGTGACGTACATCAGGGCGAACGACGGCATCGCGCCTCGCGACATCGATCCGAGGATCTCGGGGTTGACCGGGACGTCGCGCCAGCCGAGGACCTCGAGGCCCTCCTCGGTCGCCATCGCCTCGATCGAGGTGCGGGCCTCGACGGCCGCGTCGGGATCGATCGGCAGGAACGCCATGCCGCATGCATACGCGCCGACCTCGGGCAGCTCGAAGTCGGCCACACCGCGCAGGAACGCGTCGGGGATCTGGATCAGGATGCCCGCGCCGTCGCCCGTGTCGGGCTCGCCGCCGACGGCACCGCGGTGGTCGAGGTTGCGCAGGGCCGTGAGGCCCTTGACGACGATGTCGTTGCTGGCCACTCCCGTGAGGGTCGCCACGAAGGCGACACCGCAGGCGTCGTGCTCGTTGGCCGGGTCGTACAGGCCCTGGGCAGAAGGTGCCGTCGAGAACGGCATCGGCTTCGGGGACCTGGCCGTCCGGGGCTGGGCCTTCGGGGACTGAGCCTGGGGGGACTGGGCGCGCATGCTGGAGCCCTTTCTCACGTCATCGGTGGTCACGACATTCTCGTGCCGGGGACGACGTTGGCCTCGGACAGCATCACAAGATTACACGCCGGTGGCGGGATCGGCCGGTGAGGCACGCCTCACCTGCACCGGACGACCCGGACGGGGCTCCCGGTCAGACGGTCTTGACGATGTAGACGTCGCACGGCGCGTGCTGGGCGACGTCGGCGGCGACGCTGCCGAGCAGCCGTCCGAGGCCCTGCACCCGGCGGTTGCCGACCACGATCAGGTCGGCTCCCAGGCGCGTGGCCTCCGCGACGAGCGCGTCGGCCGGCTTGCCCTGGATGGGGCTGCTCTCGATGTGCGGCACGACGGAGTCGAGCGAGCCGGCGATCTCGGCAGCGATCGCCTCGGCGGCCTCGCCCGGCGTCAGGAGGCGGGCGTCGCCGAGCGGGCGGCCCGGCTCGCTCTGACCGCCCTGGCTGCGCGGGTCGACGGCGGTGAGGACGTGCAGGGTCGCACCTGTGCTGGCGGCCAGCTCGGCTGCGACGGTCGCGGCCTTGCGCGAGCTGGCGCTGCCGTCGACCCCGACGAGGATGGTCTTGATCATGTCGTTCTCCTGACGATCGACCCTCAGCGTATCGACGGGCGGGACGTCAGACGGTCTTGACGATGTAGACGTCGCACGGCGCGTGGTGCGCGATGTCGGTCGCGACGCTGCCGAGGATGCGTCCGATGCCCTGCACCCGCCGGTTGCCGACCACGATCAGGTCGGCACGGATGTCCTGGGCCACCGTCACGATGGCGTCGGCCGGCTTGCCGCGAGCCGGACTCGTCTGGATGTCGGCGACGATCCCCTTCAGGGAGCCGGCCACGTCGCGGGCGATGGCCTCGGCCTGGTCGCCCGGCGTCGTCTGCAGCCGCACGTCGCCGACGTAGCGGTCCTCGCCGAGGTTCTCGCGCACCTTCTCGTCGATGGCCGTCATGATGTGGAGCCTCGCGCCGGTCGCGGCCGCCAGCTCGGCAGCTACCTGCGCCGCCTTGCGCGAGGTGTCACTGCCGTCTACGCCGACCAGGATGGTCTGGAACATGGTGGTCTCCATTCAGTCGAACGACAGCGTAACTGCCAGTTACGTCTTCGTCACCCATCCGGGCGGGAGACGGCTCAGCCCAGCGACGCGCCCACGGCCTCGCCCACCAGGTAGGTGAGCCCGGCGGCCGCTCCGCCCAGCACCAGCTGGCGGGTCCCGCCGAACCACCAGGAGCGTGCCGTCACCCGGGTGACGACGGCCCCGCACGCGAACAGGCCGACGAGCGACAGGACGATCGCCGGCCACGCCGACTCGACGCCCACGAGGTAGGACGCCAGCGGGATCAGGGCACCCAGCGCGAAGGAGAAGAACGACGACACGGCCGCCAGCATCGGCGAGGCCAGGTCGTCGGTGTCGACGCCGAACTCCTCGCGGGCGTGCACCTTGACCGCGTTCTCCGGGTCGAGGTGCACCTCCCGCGCCATCTCGCGGGCGGTGTCCTCGTCGATGCCCTTCTCGACGAACATCGCGGCCAGCTCGGCCTCCTCGGCCGGCTCGTTGGACAGGATCTCGCGGCGCTCGATGTCGACCTGCTGCAGGGCGAACTCGCTCTGGCTCGCGACCGACGTGTACTCCCCCGCCGCCATCGAGAACGCGCCGGCGGCCAACCCGGCCAGACCGGCCAGCACGACCGGCTTGGTGTCGGACGCCTGGCTGCCGCCGACGACACCCATCATCAGCGCGAAGTTGGACACCAGGCCGTCCATCGCGCCGAACACGGCCGGTCGGAGCCAGCCTCCCGTGACGTCGGGGTGCTCGTGGTCGATGCTCGACGGGTCCGGCAGCGGTTCGTGCGTCTCGGTCATGGGCTGAACGTACGACGATCCGGCCCGTCCGTCACCGAAGGTCAGGCTGACCTGAGGCCCGCGGACACCAGTGGCAGGCTGGTGCAGTGAGCGTCTTCGAGCAGCCCCGCAGCTTCGCCAGCGACAACTACGCGGGGGCGCACCCCGAGGTGCTGGCGGCGATCGCCGAGGCCAATGTCGGCCACCAGGTGGCCTACGGCGGCGATGCGTGGACGTCGCGCCTGACCGAGGTCGTGCGCGGTCTCCTCGGGGCACAGACCGAGGTGTTCCCCGTCTTCAATGGCACGGGGGCCAACGTCACGGCACTGACGAGCCTCATGCCGCGCTGGGGCGCCGTCGTCGCTGCCGCGACCTCTCACATCAACTCCGACGAGGGCGGTGCGCCCGAGCGCGTCAGCGGCCTGAAGCTGCTGACAGTCGACACCCCGGACGGCAAGCTCACCCCCGAGCTGGTCGACCGGCAGGCCTGGGGATGGGGCAACGAGCATCGCGTCCAGCCGCTGGCGGTCAGCATCACCCAGACCACCGAGCTCGGGACGCTCTACACGGTCGACGAGATCCGCGCGATAGCCGACCACGCCCACGGGCTCGGCATGGCCGTGCACATGGACGGGGCCCGCATCTCCAACGCCGCGGCGGCCCTCGGGGTGCCGCTGCGCGACATCACGACCGATGCCGGCGTCGACGTCCTCAGCTTCGGCGCGACCAAGAACGGCGCGCTGTACGGCGAGGCGGTCATGGTGCTCGACCCGGCTGCCGCCGAGGGCCTGGTCTACCTCCGCAAGCTGTCGATGCAGCTCGCGTCCAAGATGCGCTTCGTGAGCGCCCAGCTGCTGGCGCTGCTGCAGGACGACCTCCACCTCCGCTCGGCGGGCCACGCCAATGCCATGGCTGCCAGGCTGCGGGGCTCGCTCGAGGCGTCGATCGCCGCCGGCGAGGTCTCGGGGCTCCGCTTCAGCCAGCCGACGCAGGCCAATGCGGTGTTCGCCGTGCTCGACCACGCCGTCGCCGACCGCATCCGCGAACGGGTGCGGTTCTACGACTGGGGCCGCGCGGCCGGCGAGGTGCGGTGGATGACCGCCTTCGACACCACCGCGGACGACGTCGACGCGTTCGTCGCCGTCATCCGCGAGGAGCTGACGCGCTGAGCGGCTGCTCAGCCATCGTTCACGGTCGGTCGGAAGAACCTGCCGCGGGCTCGTCGGAGGTCTCGGTCGTCCGCTCGGCGACGTCGTCGGACTCGTCGGCTGCGTCGATGTCCTCGTCTGCGACGACGGCGTCGGTCTCAGGCACCGGATCGGGCTTCGGCACCCGGTTGCGGGTCGCCACGAAGTAGGTCAGCGCCAGCACGAAGACGATGATCGACGTCCACACGTTGAGCCGGAACGGCCCGATGTGGTTGGCCTCGTCGATGCGCAGCTGCTCGATCCAGAACCGTCCAGCGGTGTAGAACATCGCGTACAGCGCGAACGCCCGTCCGCCCGTGAGCTTCACCCTGCGGTCGATCGCGATGATCAGCGCCGCGGCCGCGAGGTTCCAGAGCAGCTCGTAGAGGAACGTCGGGTGGAACGTCTCGAACTCGACGTATCCGGGCGGACGCTTGTCGGGCGCGATCTCGAGCCCCCACGGGAGCGTCGTGGGCTTGCCGAACAGCTCCTGGTTGAAGTAGTTGCCGATGCGGCCGATCGCCTGCGCGACGAGCAGACCGGGTGCGAGGGAGTCGGCGACCTTCGAGAACGAGACGCCGTAACGGCGGCACCCGATGTAGGCACCCAGCGCGCCGCCGAGCACGGCACCCCAGATGCCGAGGCCGCCCTTCCAGATCAGGAAAACGTCGCCGACGTGGCGTCCGTCGCCGAAGTACAGCTCGGGATCGGTGATGACGTGGTAGATGCGCGCCCCGACGATGCCGAAGGGGATGGCCCAGATCGCGATGTCGCCGATGACGCCCGCCCGGCCGCCCCGCGCCTGGAAGCGTCGCTCGCCGATCCAGATCGCCACGAGGGCACCGATGATGATGCCGAGCGCGTACGCCCTCAGTGGCAGTGGTCCGAGGTGCCAGACGCCCTGGGACGGGCTGGGGATGTACGCGAGCATGATCAGTTCCTCTCGACGCCGGCCCGCAGGTCGCGGGCCAGGGCGCGGACGGCCTCGATCCCGGCGGTCTCGTCGGGTGCGTCCAGCAGACAGCGTACGAGGGCGGACCCCACGATCACGGCATCGGCATAGGCCGCGATCTCGTGGGCCTGCGCTCCGTTGGAGACGCCGAGGCCGACGCCCACCGGCTTGTCACTGACGGCGCGCACCCGGGCCACGAGCTCCTCGCCCAGCGAGCTGGTCTGCTCCCGCGCGCCGGTGACTCCCATGACGGCCGTGGCGTAGACGAACCCGCTCGCCGCGTCGACCGTCATGGCCAGCCGCTCGTCGGTCGACGACGGCGCGACCAGGAAGATGCGGTCGAGGTCGTGGGTGCCCGACGCCTCGATCCACGGGCCCGCCTCGTCGGGGATGAGGTCGGGGGTGATGAGCCCCGAACCGCCGGCACCGGCGAGATCGGCGGCGAACCGCTCGACGCCGTACCGCTCGACGGGGTTCCAGTACGTCATGACGACGGTCGGGACGCCCGTGGCCGCCGTGGCCCGCACGACGTCGAACACGTCGGTCGTGCGCGAGCCGGCCGCCAGCGCCTGCTCGGCGGCGGCCTGGATGACAGGGCCGTCCATGACCGGATCGCTGTAGGGCAGCCCGATCTCGACGAGGTCGACGCCGCCCTCGACCATCGCCTCGATCGCGCGGATCGAGGTCTCCTTGGTCGGGAAACCCGCCGGCAGGTAGCCGACGAGAGCCGCACGCCCTTGGCTGCGGGTCCGCTCGAAGAGCTCGTCGACGGGGCTCGCCGGGGAGGCGGAGGTCATTCCTCGACCCCCTGCTCGAGCACGACCGGCTCGTCGATCAGGCCGAAGTACTCCGCGGCGGTGTGGACGTCCTTGTCGCCGCGACCCGACAGGTTGACCAGGATCGTGGCGTCGGGGCCGAGCTCCTTGGCCAGGTCGAGCGCTCCGGCCAGGGCGTGGGCCGACTCGATCGCGGGGATGATGCCCTCGGTCTTGCAGAGCAGGTCGAAGGCCGACATCGCCTCGGCGTCGGTGGCCGGCACGTACGACGCACGTCCGGTGTCGGCGAGGAACGAGTGCTCCGGTCCGACGCCCGGGTAGTCGAGGCCTGCGGAGATCGAGTGCGAGTCGAGCGTCTGACCGTCCTCGTCCTGCAGCAGGAACGAGCGGGCGCCGTGCAGCACGCCGACGTCGCCGCCGGTGATCGTCGCGGCGTGACGTCCGCTCGCGACCCCGTCTCCCCCGGCCTCGATGCCGACCAGGCGCACGTCTGCGTCGTCGATGAAGGCCGTGAACAGGCCGATCGCGTTGGACCCGCCGCCGACACAGGCGACCGCGGCGTCGGGAAGGCGTCCGTCGAGCTCGAGCACCTGCCGGCGCGCCTCGTCGCCGATGCCCCGGGTCAGGTCGCGGACCATGCTCGGGAATGGGTGCGGTCCGGCGGCGGTGCCGAACAGGTACGACGTCGTGTCGACGCTGGCGACCCAGTCGCGCAGCGCCTCGTTGATCGCGTCCTTGAGGGTGCGGCTGCCGCTCGTGACGGAGACGACCTCGGCACCCAGCATCTTCATGCGCGCGACGTTGAGGGCCTGCCGCTCGGTGTCGACCTCGCCCATGTAGACGGTGCACTCGAGGTCGAGGTAGGCGCACGCCGTCGCCGATGCGACCCCGTGCTGTCCGGCACCCGTCTCGGCGATCGCGCGCGGCTTGCCGATGCGCTTGGCCAGCAGGGCCTGCCCGATGACGTTGCGGATCTTGTGCGCGCCCGTGTGGTTGAGGTCCTCGCGCTTGAGCAGGATGCGGGCGCCGGCGGCCTCGGAGAAGCGGTGCGCCTCGTAGAGGGGGCTGGGGACGTTGGCGTACTCGCGCAGCATCCGGTCGAGCTCGGCCGTGAAGGCGGGATCGGCCTTGGCCTCGGTCCAGGCGCGGGCCAGCTCGTCGAGCGGCGCGACGAGCGCCTCGGGCATGAAGCGTCCGCCGAACTGGCCGAAGTGGCCGGTGGCGTCGGGCTGGGAGTAGATGGGCTGTGCCTGGGTCATGGCTTCCTCAATGATCTGATCGGTGGCCCGTGAGGGCAGGAGTGCAGGCGAGGGCGCGCCACCGCGTCAGCGGTGACGCCACTACCACCGATGCTGCAGAGCGGGGTGCGCGCCGGCGGCGACCAGATCGGCGACCGAGGCCCGGGGGTCGTCGCCGCGCACCAGGGTCTCGCCGACCAGCACGACGTGCGCGCCGGCCTTGGCGTAGTCGATGACGTCGCGGGGGCCGCGGACGCCGGAGGCGGCGACCTTGACGGCGGTGCCGGGGATGAGCGGCGAGAGGCGCTCGAAGGTCGTGCGGTCGACCTCGAGGGTCTTGAGGTTGCGGGCGTTGACGCCGATCAGGTCGGCACCGGCGTCGGCGGCGCGCTTGACCTCCTCGGCGTCGTTGACCTCGACCAGCGGGGTCAGGCCGATCGACCGGGCCCGCTCGATGAGGCTCTCGAGCGCGATCTGCTCGAGGGCGGCGACGATGAGCAGCGCCATGTCGGCACCGGCGGCCCGCGCTTCCCAGAGCTGGTAGGAGGTCGTGATGAAGTCCTTGCGCAGCACCGGGACGTCGACCGTGCCGCGCACCGCGCGGAGGTCGGCCAGCGTGCCGCCGAAGCGGCGCTCCTCGGTGAGGACGCTGATGGCCGCCGCACCGCCGGCCGCGTAGTCGGCCGCGAGCGCCGCGGGGTCCTTGATCGTGGCGAGCTTGCCCTCGCTCGGGCTGGACCGCTTGACCTCGGCGATGACCGACACGCCGTCGGAGCGGAACGCGGGCATCGGGTCGAGCGCCGGGTGCTGGCGCGAGGCGCGTTCCTTGAGGTCGTCCAGCGAGGTGACCGCCATGCGGGCCTCGAGAT
Organism: Aeromicrobium fastidiosum; assembly: GCF_017876595.1. Taxonomy (NCBI): domain Bacteria; kingdom Bacillati; phylum Actinomycetota; class Actinomycetes; order Propionibacteriales; family Nocardioidaceae; genus Aeromicrobium; species Aeromicrobium fastidiosum. Next base: position 3,451,703 of record NZ_JAGIOG010000001.1, read on the forward strand.
CTTCGGCCACGCCGACGAGGATGTCGTCCAGCACTGACATGACTCCTCCTCCGCAGCAGACGTTGGGCTCGTGGTCAAGAGTATCCCGAACCGGCTGTGGATCGTCCCGGGGTTGCCGACTGCCTCACTATGCTCGGTGCATGTCGACCCCCGAGCGTCCCGAGGCGGGTCCCAGCGACCCGGTCACCCTCAACCGCAAGGCGGTCTTCAGCATCGTGTGCGGCATCTGCGCCTTCGCGCTGATCTACGTCGAGCCCGTCGGAGGGCTGCTGGTGGCTGTCCCGTCGATCACCAGCGGTCTGCACGCCCGCCGCGAGATCGTCGCTGCGCAGGGCCTCCAGACCGGTGACTCGATCGCCGTCATCGGTTTGATGGTCGGCGGCGGTGCGGTCGTGACCGTCGTGCTGTCGTGGCTGCTGCCCGTCGTGACGGGCCGCTGAGCCTCGCCGGACGCCGACGCACGTCACGATTCAGGGCGCGAGCCACGCGCCCCACGGGGTGATGCGAAACAGTCCGAAGACGCCGAACGCCAGCAGCACCGCGGCTCCGGAGGTCGTGCTGAGCGACACCATCCGAGCCGTGGTGTCGCCCGACGCGCGGCGTACGGCCCACACGCACCACAGCACGACCGCCGCAGCCACCAGGAGCACGGCGAGGGCGTTGCTGCTGAGCGCTGCGACGACGTCGCCGCGGGTCAGGTCGTTGACGGCCCGCAGCCCTCCGCAACCGGGGCACGGCAGGCCGGTCAGCGACAGGAACGGGCAGAAGCCGTACGAACCCGAGCCGTGCGGATCGTGGACGTGCAGCAGGGCCGCTGCCCCCAGCCCCAGGCCCGCGGCCAGCGCCGGTGCCGCGAGGGCACGACCGGCCGACGCCGCGGGGGCGTCGGCGTGGCTCACGCGAGGGACGTGATCACGACGATGGCGATGAATCCGGCCCAGATGACCGTGCCGATGATGCCGGTGACCAAGCCGGCGATCGCCATGCCGCGGCCCTCGTACGCGCCCTTGGGCGCGGCGTCGATCTCCTTGCGCGCGAGGACCGACAGGATGATCGCCGCGGGGCCGATCAGCACGCCGACGTAGCAGAACACGATCGAGACGATGCCGAGGACCATCCCGAGGACGGCCTTGGTCGAGTTCTGCGGACGCGGCGGGTAGCCGTAACCCTGAGGGGCCTGGCCATAGCCCGGAGGGGGCCCGTAGCCGGGCGGGGGGCCGTAGCCGGAAGGCGGCTGGCCGTAGCCCGCAGGGGGCTGGTCGTATCCGGGAGGCGCCTGGCCGTGCGTCGGCGGCGCCTGGCCGTATGACGGCGGCACCTGTCCGTAGGTGGGAGGAGCCTGGCCGTACGACGGTGGCGGAGCTGCTGCGGGCTCGGACGGCTGGTCGTCGTCACCGGGATAGGTGGGGTACTGCGGCTGATCGCTCACGACGGGCCGGTCAGTGCTCGGCGCGGTCGGCACCCATGCCGGCAGCCGACATGATGCGCGCGACGACGCCGGCGGCCAGGGCGATCACGGTGCCGATCGTGAACAGGATCCAGTTGGGGTCGGGGACCAGGGCGATGCCACCGATCGTGATGCCGACCAGGCACATGATTACTCCGGTCCAAGCGGCGGGCGACGATCCGTGCATGGGTGAGACTCTCCTCGTGGTGGCTGAACTGGCCTCAGACTACTGGGTCGCGGCACCCCGCACGCACGCGCCCGACCGGTGTCGGGCACCGGTCAGATCGCCTCGGTCGCCATCGCGTCGTCGGCCTCGGCGATGACCCTGACCAGCGTGGGGCGACGCGAGCGGGTGCGTCGGTCGATCATGTCGAGCACGCCCTGGTACGTGTAGGCCCTCTTGAAGCCGATCACGATCATGACGGTCGCGAGCAGGATCGACAGGTCGAGCCAGATCGAGTAGCGCTGCACGCAGGCCCGGCAGTACGCGCCCTCGAGCGTCAGACGCTCCAGGTCGGTCAGCTCGGCGCGACCGACCAGCTGGGCCGGACCCGTCAGGCCCGACTTGGTCAGGAACCGGTCGTCGGCCGTCGGGTACTCGGCGCGCAGGGCGGCGACGACGTTCTCCGGCAGCGGTCGGTTGCCGACGATGCTCATCTGGCCCCGCAGGACGTGCATCAGCTGCGGGATCTCGGTCAGGCCGCAGCGCTCGAGGAGGCGGCCGACCCGGGTGTAGAGCGGCGAGTCGGGCGAGATGTTGAGGAAGCGGACCTCGTTCTCGATCGGGACGGTCGTGCGGTTGACGAGAGCCTCGGCGTTCTTGACCATCGTCCGGAACTTGACGATCCGCAGCACCTCGTCGTTCGAGACGCGGCGCATCGAGCGGTACAGCACCGGCCGACCCGTGAACACGAGGACCGCCAGACCGGCGACGAGGAGGACAGGGACCCAGATCAGGGCGGCGAGGCCTGTGATCACGACATCGAGTGCGCGCTTGGTGTTCATGGACGGCTGTTCCTCTCGGAGGGGGACATACGGAGCTCGAGCGACGTGCTGGGAGTGTGTGCTCGTGGAGGAAGAATCGTGGTGGTGACCAGGCGGGCGGCGTTGACGACGAGCCAGAGCCGGGCGTCGAGGCCGCTGATGCGCGACGACGACGTGCCGGCGACCGACTCGGCCGTGACGGCGAGGCGCTGGAAGCTGGTGTGCAGGGCGAGGCGCGAGTGCGACGGCCGGTCGACCAGGCGGCCGGGGTAGACGACCGCGAGAGCCGCGCCGGCGCGGGCGGCGACCTCGCCCAGACGCTGCTCGACCAGGCACTTGAAGCCGCCGTAGTAGCGGCGGTCGGCTCCCGGTGCCAGCGCGATGATCGAGGAGATCAGCACGACGCCGGTCGGACGCCCCGCCGTCGCGAGGAGCAGCCGCTCGACGACGTCGAGGTCACGGGCGAAGGCGGCGTGGTCGTCGTCGCTCGAGACCTCGTCGGGGTGGATGGGGCCCAGCGCGCACACGATGATGCGCACCGGGCCGTCTCCGACACCCAGCAGGTCGAGCCGCTGGTCGATGCGCAGGACAGTCGCGTCGCCTCCCGAGAGAGCGGCGGAGTCTCCTGCGTGCCGGGCGACGACATAGGTCCGGTCGCCGCGCTCGGTGGCGCGGGCCGTGACGGCCTGGCCGGCCCGCGTGAGGGGTCCGACGACGATCGTGGTGAGCGGGCTCATGCGCGATCACCGACGCTGGAACGCAGGACCGTCTCGAATCGGTCGGCGCACGTCGACATCGCGAACTCGCTCTCGGCGAGCTCTCGGGCCGCCGCGCCGATGTCGTCGCGGCGGTCGGGGTCACCCAGCAGCTCGGCGACCCACCGGGCAGCTGCCGGGAGATCGTCGGCGGAGGGCGCGAAGACGGCACCGCCCGTGCGGGTCACGAGATCGGCGGCGGCGTTCTCGGCGGGCATGAGCCCGACGATCGGACGACCCGCGCACAGGTACGACAGCGTCTTGGACGGCACCGAGAAGGCACCGGCCTGCTGGTCGAGCAGGACGACCAGCACGTCGCCGGTCGCCAGCACCTCCGACAGCTGCTCGTAGGGCTGGAAGGGCAGCAGCGTGATCGGCACCAGCAGGCGGTCGGCCTCGCGCTGGAGCAGCTCGACGGCAGGACCCTCGTTGACCACGACCAACCGCACGTCGCGGCCCGCGCGGCGCACCTGGTCGGCCAGCGACACCATCAGCGCGGGATCGTGCTTGAGGCCCAACGTGCCGGAGTAGAGCAGCGTGAGGGTGTCGTCGAGCTCGTGCTCGACGGCCCAGTCGTTCTTGCGGGGGCACGGGACGATCTCGTCGAGCGGGGCCCAGTTGGGGATGACGGTGACCTTGTCGGCCGTCCCCCACGACTCGTGCACCGGCACGAAGGAATCGGCGATCACGACGACGGCCGACGACCGGCGCGAGCACCAGCGCTCGGCGACCTCGAAGGCGCTGGCGACGACGCCGAAGGCCCGGGAGAGCTTGGCACCGGCGAACGACCGGATGGCCACGGAGTAGACGTCTTGGTGCCACAGCACCCACGGCGTGCGCGTGACCATCATCGCGAGGGCGAAGACCACGAGCGTGGGCACCTGCACGTTCGACATCAGGGCGACATCGGGGCGGACCGCCCGCACGTGACGCACGAGCTCGACGCCGAGGCGGAGCTCCTGGAACAGCCGCCGCACGAAGCTCGACTTGTCGAAGACGATGTCGTCGCCGATGGTCTGGAAGGCCAGGGTCTCGCCCGGGCCGGCCGTGAGGCGTCCCTTGCCCGAGACGTAGGCACCGCAGGACGAGTACACGACGTCCTGGCCCCGGCGGGACAGCTCGCGGCTCAACTGCACCTGGAACGGGTGGCCGCTGAAGTCGTGGACGAGAATCCTCATCGACCGGCCCCCTTGGGTGTGATGCACTGCACTGACACCTAGGAGAACGAGCGTCCGAGCAGGGTGTTACGCATGGGCCACGGCCGTTGGTCCATCGTTCATGTCGGACCTCGGCAGGGGGCGCGGCCGGCGGGGCGGCAGGCTAGGCGGTGGGGTCGTCCCCGCGGTCCATCGCCTTCCACATGTCGCTGCTGCTGGCATCGGGCGGCAGCTGCTTGGCTGCGCCCGGGGCGTCGTAGCGACTGCTCATGGTCGGCCACGCGCCGGCCAGCCGCACCGTGACGGCACCCAGGACGATCGCCAGCACGAACGCCGCGATCGCCACGAAGGGCCACGGCGAGTACGAGATGTCGCCGATCGACGACGGGCTCGTGTACGCGGGGGACTTCTCGGCCGCCGCCCGAACCGCGTCGACGAGGCCGCCGCCGCCAGGACGCGGCACCAGCACGATCGCGGCGACGGAGACCACGACCGTCAGCACGCCGACGACGCGGCGCATGCGGTGCCCGGCTGCCAGGATCGCCAGCGCCGCCGTGACGACGACGACCGCCAGGGCGGACACGAGGGGCTGGGCGTCGGCACCGGTCACCCGGACCGTCGCGGAGGCGAGACCCTCGGCCCGCACCTCGGCCTCGGCCCACGTGCGGCCGGCCGCGAAGAACGCGAGCCCTCCGGTGGCCAGCATCGCCAGGACGACGGGGCCGTAGAGCCGGCGGGGACTCACAACAGCCGGTCCGCGTCGAAGCACGTCGTGTCGCCGGTGTGGCAGGCCGGTCCGGTCTGGTCGACGAGCACCAGCAGCGTGTCGCCGTCGCAGTCGAGGCGCACCTCGCGCACGGCCTGGACGTGTCCGGACGTCTCGCCCTTGACCCAGTAGCTCTGGCGGCTGCGGCTCCAGTAGGTGCCGCGGCCCGTGGTCAGCGTGCGGTGCAGCGCCTCGTCGTCCATCCAGCCGACCATGAGCACGTCGCGCGACGATGCGTCCTGGACGACGGCCGGCACGAGGCCGCCGGCGTCCCGCTTGAGACGTGCGGCGATGGCGGGATCGAGGGAGGTCACGGGACCCAGTGTCTCAGGCATCGTCACGCGACCCGCCCGGACCGGTCGTGGTGGCGGTGAGCGACGCCTGGGCGACCCAGCTGGCGTGGAGCCGCTGGTAGACACCACCGCCGTCGACGAGCTCGGCGTGCGAGCCGTCCTCGACGAGCTGCCCCGCGTCGAAGACCAGGATGCGGTCGGCGTTCTCGGCCGTCGACAGTCGATGGGCGATCGTGACGCTCGACCGGCCGTCGAGCAGCTTGTCGAGGGCACGGGTCGCCCGCAGCTCGGTCTGGGGATCGACCGCGCTCGTGGCCTCGTCGAGCACGATGAGGTCGGGATCGGCCAGGGCCGAGCGCACCAGGGCGACGAGCTGCCGCTCCCCCGCCGACAGCGACTCGCCCCGCTGGCCGACCTGCGAGTCGAGCCCGCGCGGCAGGTGCGCGAACCAGTCGTCGAGCTCGAGCTCGGCGACGACCGCCAGCAGCTGCTCGTCGGTCGCGTCCTGCCGCCCGTAGAGCAGGTTGTCACGCAGCGTCGCGTCGAACAGGAAGCCCTCCTGCGGCACCATCAGGACGTGCTGCCGAAGGTCGGCGAACGAGATGGTCGAGATGTCGGCGGCCGACTCCGGATCGGTGCCGAGCCGGACCGTGCCCGACGTGGGATCCATGAGCCGGGTCAGCAGCTTGGCGAACGTCGTCTTGCCCGACCCCGTCTCGCCCACGACGGCGATGCGCTGGCGCGGCTCGAGCACGACGTCGACGTCCTTCAGCACCGGCGGCCCGCCGGGGTACGCGAACGTCACGCCGTCGAAGCGAGCACCGAGCGAGCCCGGCGGCAGTGACGTTCCCCCCGCGCCCGGATCGACGACGTCGGCGGGCGTGTCGAGCAGGTCGATGACGCGCCGCCACGAGGCGATCGCGTTCTGGGCGTCGGTCAGCACCTGCGTCGCGGTCTGGACCGGCCCGACGAACAACCCCACCAGGAAGGCGAAGGCGATCACGGTGCCCATCGACAGGTCGCCCTTGACGCCCAGCACCACGCCGAACGCCAGCACCGCACCGTTGGCCAGGCCGCCGGCCACCCCGGACGAGGCGAACGTGACGGCGACGAGCTTCTGCGCCGAGACGTTGGCGTCGAGGTTGCGCTTGATGCCGTCGTCGACCCGCTGCTGCGTGCGACGCTCGATCGCGTGGGCCCGCACGACCGAGGCACCGACGACGGGCTCGGCGATCACGGCGATCATCTCGCCGACCGTGCGGCGGACGATGTCGTACGCGTCGCTCAGCCGGGTGGCGAACCACTTGAGGCTGATCGCGAGCGGCAGGAAGCAGACGATCACGACGATCGTCAGCTGCCACGAGTAATAGGCCATGATGATCGTCGCGACCACGATCTGCCCGAGGCTCACGACGATCTGGATGCCGGTGAACTGCAGGAACTGCGACACCTGGTCGATGTCGGACGTCACGCGCGAGACGAGCACCCCGCGGCGCTCGGAGTTCTGGGTCAGCATCGACAGGTCGTGCACGTGCCGGAAGGCGTCGACGCGCATCTGCGCCAGGCCAGTCTCGCTGGCCACGAACAGCCGGATGCGCATCCAGTAGGCGATGCCGGCGGTGACGAGGATCAGCACCGACGCGATCGCGAGGAACCCGCCGACGTCGCTCAGGCGGGTGTCGCCGCCGTCGCCGAGGCCCGCGTCGACGGTGCGCTGGATCAGCACCGGCACGACCGAGCCGCCGACCGTGCTGAGCACGGCCAGCAGGATCGTCAGGCCCAGTCCGTCCTTGATCGCGGGCGACAGGGCGAGGCCCCGACGGATGATCTGGGTGCCGCTCTCACGGCTCTGCGCGATCTCCGGAAGGTCGTTGTCGGTATCGGTGGCGGTGCTCATGACAGCTCCTCCCGTGCCTGGTCGTACGCGTTGACGAGGTTGCGGTAGTCGGGCGACTGCTCGACGAGCTCGTCGTGGGTTCCGCGTGCCGCGATGGCCCCCTGATCCAGGAACACGACCTCGTCGGCCAGCGCGATCGTGGCCTTGCGGTAGGCCACGACCAGGACGGTCGGGCCGTCCCCGTCGGACGTGCTGGCCGCCAGCGCCTTGAGGATGCGCTGCTCGACCTCGGGGTCGACGGCACTCGTGGCGTCGTCCATGACCAGCAGCCGCGGACGCCGCACGAGCGCGCGGGCCAGCGACAGCCGCTGCCGCTGGCCGCCTGACAGGGTCGTGCCGCGCTCGCCCAGCTGGGAGTCGAGACCGCGCGGGAGCTCCTGCACGAAGTCGGCGGCCTGCACCGTCCGCAGCGCGCCCCAGACCTGCTCGTCGGTGAAGTCGCCGCCCAGCGTGACGTTCTCGCGGACGCTGTCGTCGAACAGGAAGGTGCCCTGGGGCACGACCGCGATCGCGCGGGCGAGCTCGTCGTGCGTCAGGTCGCGGATGTCGGCGCCGTCCACCGCGATCGAGCCGGACTGCGGGTCGACCAGGCGGGTCAGCAGCGACGTCAGCGTGCTCTTGCCGCTGCCCGTGGCACCGACGACCGCGACGACCTGGCCCGGGGCGACGTCGAGGTCGATGTGGCGCAGGACGTCCGTCCCCTCGCCGAAGCGGAAGGTCACGTCGCGCACCGCGAGCGCGACCGCACCCGTGCCGGCCAGCGTCTGCGGGCCGTAGGGCATCGAGCCCCGCTCCTGCAGCACGGCGTCGACGCGCTCCCAGCTGACGACGCTGCGGGGCAGCTCGCCGAGCACCCAGCCGATGGCTCGCACCGGGAACGCGACGACCGTGAACAGGTAGGCGACCGACACGACGTCGCCCGGGTCGGCGGCACCACTGGCGACCCGGCCCACCCCGAGGACGATGACCATGAGGATGCCGATGTTGGGCAAGGCCTCGAGCAGCGGGTCGAAGATGCTGCGGATGCGTCCCACTGCGATGTTGGCGTCGCGCAGCTCCTGCGAGACGTCGCGGAAGCGGTCGGTCTCGTCGGCCTCGCGGCCCAGCGACTTGACGACCAGTGCCCCGTCGAACGACTCGTGGGCGACGGCGCTGACCGAACCGCGCAGCGACTGGGCGTGCGCGACCCGGGGCGACAGCCACCGCTGGTAGAAGACGTTGATGACGAACAGCGCCGGGAAGACGACGAGCCCCACGAGCGTCAGCACGAGGTCGGCGCGCACCATCTCGACGATCGCCGCGACGAGCATCGCGATGACCCCGATCGCCATCGGCAGCGGCATGAACACCGCCCAGGCACCCTCGACGTCGGCGTTGGCGTTGGACAGCAGCTGGCCCGTCGGGTGCCGGTGGTGCCACGACATCGGCAGCGTCAGGTACTGGCGCGTGACGCGGCGGCGATACTCGGCGACCAGTCGGTAGTAGACGATGCCGCCGATCAGCCGCCGGGCCACGATGCCGAGCGCGCGCAGCACCGCCACGGCCATGAACAGCGCGATGGCCCCGGCCAACGCACCCTCGGTGACGTCCCCGCGCTCGAACGACGGACGGATGACGTGGTCGGTCGCCCAGCCCAGCACGCGGGCATCGGCGACCGTCATGAAGCCGAACAGCACGCTGCCGACGACCGACACCCAGAACAGCAGACGCTGCTCCTTGATGCCGCGTCCGAGCAGGCTGAAGCCGCGTCCGGTGATGTGGTCCGTGCGTGCGTCGCCGAGGTCAGCGGACACGATGTCCAGCAGCTTGCAAGGTCTCTTTCACCTGTCCGATGGTCATGTCGCCGAAGTGGAACACGCTCGCGGCGAGCACTGCGTCGGCACCGGCATCGACGGCCTGCGGGAAGTGCTCCAGCCGTCCGGCACCACCACTCGCGATGAGTGGCACCTGTGTAACGTCACGGACCGCCCGAATCATTTCCAGGTCGAAGCCGTCGCGCGTGCCGTCGGCATCCATCGAGTTGAGCAGGATCTCCCCCGCACCGAGCTCGGTGGCGCGGCGGGCCCACTCGACGGCGTCGATCCCGGCCGATGTGCGGCCGCCGTGCGTCGTGACCTCGAAGCCGCTGGGCTGGTCTGGGCTCCGACGAGCGTCGACGCTGAGCACGAGCACCTGGTTGCCGAAGCGCTGGGCGATCTCCGCGATGACCTCGGGACGGTTGATGGCGGCGGTGTTGATGCCGACCTTGTCGGCACCGGCCCGCAGCAGCCGGTCGACGTCCTCGGGGGTGCGCACTCCTCCGCCGACCGTCAGGGGGATGAACACCTGGTCCGCGGTGCGACCGACCACGTCGAACGTCGTGCTGCGGCTGTCGGAGGACGCCGTGATGTCGAGGAACGTCAGCTCGTCGGCACCCTCGGCGTCGTAGACCGTCGCCATCTCGACGGGGTCTCCCGCATCACGCAGGTTGACGAAGTTGACGCCCTTGACGACGCGACCGTTGTCGACGTCCAGGCACGGGATGACACGGACGGCAAGGCTCACCGGACGAGCCTACCGGCCGACAGCATGGAGACCTTGGGCGGTGGACGCGCCACCGTACGAGCGCGAACTTGGCCGCTTTCGGTGGCAGGTCGACCGCTCCCCCACGGTCGGCGACTCAGACCTCGGCGACGGCCGAGAGCGCCTCGGGCAGCGTGAAGGCACCCGCATACAGGGCCTTGCCGACGATCGCGCCCTCGACGCCGATCGACGTCAGGCTCGCGATGTCCCGAAGGTCCTGCAGGCTCGAGACACCGCCGGAGGCCACGACGGGCTTGTCGGTGTGCTCGCACACGCGACGCAGCAGATCGAGGTTGGGGCCGGTGAGCGTGCCGTCCTTGGCGACGTCGGTCACGACGTAGCGCGAGCACCCGTCGCGCTCGAGACGGGCCAGCACCTCGAACAGGTCGCCGCCCTCCTCGGTCCAGCCGCGAGCGGCGAGCGTCGTGCCGCGGACGTCGAGGCCCACGGCGATCTGGTCGCCGTGCTGCGCGACCACCTTGGCGCACCACTCGGGGTTCTCGAGAGCCGCCGTGCCGAGGTTGACGCGGGTGCAGCCCGTGGCGAGAGCGGCCGCCAGCGAGGCGTCGTCGCGGATGCCGCCCGACAGCTCGACCTTGACGTCGAGTCGTCCGACGACCTCGGCCAGCAGCTCACGGTTGGAGCCCTTGCCGAAGGCCGCGTCGAGATCGACGAGGTGGATCCACTCGGCGCCGTCGGTCTGCCACTGCAGGGCCGCGTCGAGGGGAGAGCCGTAGGACGTCTCGCTGCCGAGGGCACCCTGGACGAGGCGCACGGCCTGTCCATCGGCGACGTCGACGGCGGGGAGGAGTTCGAGGGTCACGCGGCGATGATATCGGCCGACGGCACCCGCTCGACCTGCCGGTGCGCGGCACGGTGTCGATCCGGTGAAGGTGGCGGCGCACCCCCGTTCGACGGGTTACCGTTCGGGGCCCGCTTCACGACCGACAGGATCTTCCCCATGCGCTCCAGCGCCCGTATCGCCGCAGCTCTCGTGTCCACCGCCTTCGCCGTCTCCGCGACCGCCACCGGCGCGTTCGCCCAGTCGACCACCGTCAAGGACAAGGCCAGCGACGTCATCGCCTACGCCGATGACAACGACCAGAACGGCACGGTGCTGGGCTACGCCGAGAGCATCGCGTCGGGTGCCGACCTGCGCAGCGTCACGGTCGATCACGGCAAGACGAACGTCACGCTGACGATCAAGTTCGCCGATCTCCAGAACACCACCGCGGTGTCTGTCGCGTTCCGACCCGATGCCAAGAAGCGGCCGAACCGCGTGCTCGCCAACACCGGCCGCGCATCAGGAGTCGTCTTCGACACCGACGGGGAGGCACGCTGCACCGTCAAGCTGAAGACGCGGCCCGGACGGTCCGGCTCGATCAAGGCGACCGTCAAGCGTTCGTGCCTGGGCTCCCCCGACAAGATCCGCGTCAGCGTCGCCGCCGTCAGCCTCGGCGACGACGGCCGCCTGCGCGTCGACTCCCTGTCGAAGGGCGATCCGCGTCGTCCCGTCTACACCAAGGCGCTCAAGGCCTCGTGACGCGCACCTTCTCGCGCCTCGCCGCGTCCACCGCCGTCGCCGCCGGGCTCGTCCTGTCGGCCGGCGCGACGGCCCACGCCGAGGGCACCCACGTCAAGGACAAGGCCAGCGACGTCGGATTGGTCCCGGACATCAGAAGTGACGCCTACGACGTCCTCGGGTACCAGGCCAGCATCGACTCCGGCATCGACCTGCGGGGCATGCGCGTCAACCATGGCAGCACGACCGTCACGCTTCGTCTGAAGTTCGCTCAGCTCGGCCCCGAGACGAACGTCTCGATGCAGTTCCGCAGCAACGGACGGCGCGAGGTCACGCACTACCTGCTCAGCGTGTCGAAGCGGCGCGCGATCGTGCTCGACCCTGAGGCTTCTGACACGTGCTCGGTCCCGCTGAAGACCCGCACGGGCCGCAAGGGGATCCTGAGGGCCACGATCAAGCGTTCGTGCCTGGGCAACCCCGACCGCATCAAGGTCCAGGGTGGAGTGTTCTCCGGCGATCTCGCCTCGGAGCAAGGGGCGCTCCACGTGGACCCCATCTCGAACACCCAGGTCCGGGCACCGTCCTGGACGAGGTGGCTGACGTCGGGCTGATCCCCCCCGGCCCGCCTCGAGGAGGTGGATCTGCAACCGATTTCGAGCTGAGAAGGTTGCACATCCACCTCCTCGTGCGTCACCGACTACAGCGTCGCGAGCCAGTTCTGCAGCAGGTGCATGCCGGCGTCGCCGGACTTCTCGGGGTGGAACTGCGTCGCCCACAACGGACCGTCCTCGACGGCGGCGACGAACCGGTCGCCGCCGTACTCGGTCCAGGTGACATCGGCCTGCAGGAGCGCCGGCGGACGCGTCAGCACCCAGTCGCGCAGGCCGTAGGAGTGCACGAAGTAGAAGCGTTCGTCGGCCAGCCCGGCGAACATGCGCGAGCCGGCGTCGGGCTCGACGGTGTTCCAGCCCATGTGCGGCACGATCGGTGCCTGCAGGCGCTCGATCACGCCGGGCCATTCCGCGCACCCCTCGGTGCGCACGCCGTGCTCGATGCCCTCGGCGAACAGGATCTGCATGCCGACGCAGATGCCGAGCACCGGACGACCCGCGATGAGCCGCCGCTCGATGATCCGCACGCCGTCGACCTCGCGCAGGCCCTTCATGCAGGCCTCGAAGGCCCCGACCCCGGGCACGAGCAAACCGTCGGCCTCGGCAGCGACCCCGGCGTCGTTCGTGAGGACGACGTCGGCACCGGCGCGCTCGACCGCGCGCACCGCCGACCGCAGGTTGCCCGAGCCGTAGTCGAGCACCGCGACGCTGGGACGCGGCTGCGTCACAAGGCACCCTTGGTGCTCGGGATTCCCGTCTCGCGCGGATCGAGGGCGATCGCCTGGCGCAGGGCGCGGGCGACGGCCTTGAACTGCGCCTCGGCGATGTGGTGCGGATCGCGGCCGTCAATCAGCCGCACGTGCATCGTCATCGCGGCGTGGTGCGCGATCGACTCGAGCACGTGCGCCGTCAGCGAGCCGGAGTACTGCCCGCCGATGATCGCGGTGATCTGCCGCTCGGGCTCGCCGGAGTGCACGAAGTACGGGCGTCCGGAGACGTCGACGACGGCCTGGGCGATCGACTCGTCGAGCGGCACGATCGCGTCGCCGTAGCGGGTGATGCCGACCTTGTCGCCGAGCGCCTCGCGCAGGGCCTGGCCCAGGCAGATGGCCGTGTCCTCGACCGTGTGGTGCGCGTCGATGTGCAGATCGCCCTCGGTGCGGACCGTGAGGTCGATCAGCGAGTGCCGCGAGAACGCCGTCAGCATGTGGTCGTAGAAGCCGACGCCCGTCGAGATGTCGTTGGCACCCGTGCCGTCGAGGTCGATCTCGACCACGACGTGCGACTCGGAGGTGCGTCGCTCGATGCGGGACGTACGGGTCATCGGGTCACCTCGTGGAGAGCGGTTCGGAAGGCCAGCATCTCGTCGGGGGTGCCGATCGAGACGCGCAGCCATCCTAGGGGTCCGACCTCCCTGATCAGGACGCCCCGGTCGAGCACGCCCTGCCACACCGCGTGCCGGTCGTCGAAGCGGCCGAACAGGACGAAGTTGGCATCGGACTCGGCGACCTCGAACCCCTGCTCGCGCAGCCAGGCGGACGTCTCGTCGCGGGTCGTGCGCAGGGCGTCGACCTGGGCCAGCAGCTCCGGCTCGTGCCGCAGCGCCGCGACCGCTGCGGCCTGGCTCACCGCCGACAGGTGGTAGGGCAGGCGCACGATGCGCAGAGCGTCGATGATCGCGGCGTCGGCGGCGACGTAGCCGAGGCGTCCGCCGGCCAGGGCGAAGGCCTTGCTCATCGTGCGGGTGACCAGCAGACGCGGGAACTCCTCGAGCAGCTCGAGCGCGCTGGGCGTGCCGTCTCGGCGGAACTCGGCATAGGCCTCGTCGACCACGACGACTCCCGGCGCGGCCTCGAGGATCGCGCGTGTGTGGGCGGGGTCGAGCGCCGTGCCGGTGGGGTTGTTGGGCGACGTCAGGATCACGACGTCGGGACGCTCCGCCGCGATCAGCGCGAGCGCCGCGTCGACGTCGAGCCCGAAGTCGTCGCGTCGTCGTCCGGCCACCCACCGGGTGTGGGTGTTGCGGGCGTACTCGGGATACATCGAGTAGGTCGGCGCGAACGACACCGCGGTGCGTCCCGGCCCTCCGAAGGCCTGCAGCACCTGCTGCATGACCTCGTTGGAGCCGTTGGCGGCCCAGACCCGTTCTGCCGTCAGTCCGTGCCCGAGGTACGACGCGAGCGACGTCCGCAGCTCGACCGCCTCACGATCGGGATAGCGGTTGAGCGTCAGCGCGGCTCGGTAGACCGACTCCGCGATGTCGCGCGCGGTCTCCTCACTCGGCCCGTAGGGGTTCTCATTGGTGTTGAGCTGCACCGGCACGTCGAGCTGCGGCGCGCCGTACGGCTCGTCGTCCCGCAGCTCGTCGCGGATCGGGACCCATTCGGGCACCGGCATCAGCGGGACGTCCGGATCGAGACCGCCGCACCGTGCGACGGCAGGTTCTCGGCCTCGGCGAGCGTCACGACGTGGTCGCCCACCTCGCGCAGGGCTGCCTCGGAGTAGGTCACGACGTGCATGTTCTTGCAGAACGCGCGCACCGACAGACCTGACGAGTGGCAGGCGCACCCGGCGGTGGGCAGCACGTGGTTGGACCCCGCCGCGTAGTCGCCGAGCGAGACGGGCGTGAACGAGCCGACGAAGATCGCACCGGCGTTGACGATGCGGCCCGCGACGCCGGCGGAGTCGGCGGTCTGCACCTCGAGGTGCTCGGCGGCGTAGCCGTTGGCGACGGCGACCGCCTGGTCGAGGTCACGGACGATCACGGTCGCCGACTGGGTGCCGTCCAGAGCCGTCCGGACGCGCTCGGCGTGCCGGGCCGACGGCACGAGCCGCTCCAGCTCGACGTCGACCGCACCGGCGAGGGCCTCGCTGTCGGTGATCAGGACGCTCGCGGCCATCGGGTCGTGCTCGGCCTGGCTGATCAGGTCGGCCGCGACGAAGGCGGCATCGGCGGTGTCGTCGGCGATGATCGCGATCTCGGTCGGCCCGGCCTCGGAGTCGATGCTCACCGTCCCCTGCAGGTGCCGCTTGGCGGCGGCGACGTAGATGTTGCCGGGCCCGGTGATCAGGTTGACGGGGCGGCAGTCGATCGTGCCGTCGTCCGAGGCCGCTCCGTAGGCGAACATCGCGAGCGCCTGGGCACCGCCGGCCGCGTAGACCTCGTCGATGCCGAGCAGCGCGCACGCCGCGAGGATCGACGGGTGGGGCAGGCCGCCGAACTCGGCCTGCGGCGGGCTCGCCAGCGCGATGCCGGGCACGCCGGCGACCTGCGCGGGCACGGCGTTCATGACGACGGTGCTGACGAGCGGCGCGAGGCCGCCGGGCACGTAGAGGCCGACCCGCTGCATCGGGACGATCCGGCGCTCGACCGTGGCGCCGGGGGCGACGTCGGACGTCAGGCTGTGCTCCAGCTCGGCCTCGCACGTCATGCGCAGGCGACGGACCGACTCATCGAGCGCCGACCGGATGGCCGGGTCGAGGGCGGCGAGCGCATCGGCGAGCGCCTCCTCCGGGACGCGCAGCTGCGCGGGGCGCACGCCGTCGAACTTCTCGCCGGCATCCAGCACCGCGACCGAGCCCCGCTCGCGCACGTCGTCGCAGATGGGGCGGACCGCCGCCAGCGCGTGCTCGACGTCGACCTCGGCACGCGGCACCGCGGCGGTGTAGACCGCGGCGGCCTCGTCGGCGGAGGGGTCGAGCGAACGAAGATCGAGTCGTCTCATCACGACGACAAGTCTACGGACGCACTACGGTGGACCCGTGGCCGCCAACCAGAAGCCCACCGAGTCGACCCCGGCGTTCGTCGCTCTGCACCGCGCCGACGTCCGCTTCGCCTCGCACTCCTACGTCCACGACCCTCGCGCCGAGTCGTTCGGCATGGAGGCCGCCACCGCGCTCGGCGTCGAGCCGGGGCGCGTGTTCAAGACGCTGATGGCCCTCATCGACGACGAGCTGTGCGTCGGCGTCGTCCCCGTCATGGGGTCGCTCGACCTCAAGGCACTCGCCGAGGCAGTCGGTGGCAAGCGCGCCCAGATGGCCGACGCCGCGCAGGCCCAGCGGGCCACGGGCTACGTCATCGGCGGCATCTCGCCGATCGGCCAGAAGAAGGCTCACCGAACCGTGATCGACCGCAGCTCGTCGCAGTGGCCGACGATCTTCGTGTCGGGCGGGCGGCGCGGTCTCGAGGCCGAGCTCGCGCCCGCTGACCTGGTGCGCGTCACCCGGGCCGTCGTGGCCCGCATCGCGCGCTGACTACACCTGGTCGTCGGCCCCTCGGTCGCCCGCCCACGAGGCGACGATGACGCCGAGCACGCCGAAGATCGGCCACACCAGGAACGGCGCGACGCCGTCGACCGCGAGCTGGGACGGGACCTTGTCGCCGACCCCGACGCCGGCGACGGTGCCCGGAGGCGGCGGCCCCAGCTCGACGCCGACCCGCCACGCGACGAGACCCGCCACCGTCACGAGGGCCGCGGCGACCGGGACGGCCAGCCACCCGAGATCGGGCACGAGGCGGGCCGTGACGACGCCGCTCACGAGCGACGCCACGGCACCGACTGCCACGAACACCACGATGACCGAGAACTGACCGCGGGACGCCGCCTCGGTCAGCACGATGCCGCCATCGCGACCCAGCCACTCGGCGGGCTGGGCCAGCCAGACCCACACGAGCCCGGCCACGACTCCGGCCAGCAGGGTCACGAGGGTCGCGATGGCCAGGCGGCGGGGCGCGACGGCGGGACGGACGGACGGGGTGGTGCTCAGGTCAGGCAATGGGGTCCCAGCAGCTCTTTGAGATCGGCGATGAGTGAGGACGACTGTGCCACACGCAGGCTGCTGTCGAGGCGCATGACCTTGGTCGTGCCGTTGCCGATGAGCCGCAGGTGCACCTCCGACATGCCGGGATGGGCCGACAGCACCTGCTTGAAGGTGCCGATCGTGTCGCTCGTGCATCGGGCGACCGGCAGGCTCACGACGAGCGGACGGTCGGGGCCACCCGAGCCCATCGCTGGCATCGTGACCTCCAGCGCGTTGAGCTCGACGCCGTCGTCCTTGCGTCGCACGCGACCCTTGACCACGACGATCGTGTCGGGCACCAGCACCGGCATCGCCAGTTGGTAGGCCCCCGGGAACACCATGACCTCGATGCCGCCCTCGAGATCCTCGATCGTGACCGAGGCCCAGCTGTCACCCTTCTTGCTCATGCGTCGCTGCACGCCGGTGATGAGCCCGCAGATGCGCACCGTGCTGCCGTCGGGCAGGTCGGTGTTGGTGAGCAGCTCGCCGACCGTGCAGTCGCTGCTGGCCCGCAGCACGTGCTCGAGCCCCTGCAGCGGGTGGTCGGAGACGTACAGGCCCAGCATGTCGCGCTCGAACGCCAGCAGCTGTGTCTTCTCCCACTCCGGCATCGAGTCGGGCACCTCGACGCGTCCGCCGCTGAACACCTCGTCGCCGAGGCCGCCGAACAGCGAGTCCTGTCCGATCGCGGCCTGTCGCTTGAGGTCGATGTAGAGGTCGACGCCCTCCTCGGCGACGGTCGTGAGCGCCCGCCGACGGTGACCCATCGAGTCGAAGGCTCCGGCCTTGATCAGCGAGTCGAGGACCCGCTTGTTGCACACCAGCGTCGGCACCTTGTCGAGGAAGTCGTTGAAGTCGGTGTAGGCACCGCCGGCGCGTCCCTCGACGATGCCCGCGACCACGTTCTCGCCGATGTTGCGGATCGCGCCCAGGCCGAAGCGGATGTCGGCGCCCACCGAGGCGAAGTTGGACACCGACTCATTGACGTCGGGCGGCAGCACCTTGATGCCCATGCGGCGGCACTCGTTGAGGTAGATCGCCGACTTGTCCTTGTCGACACGGGTGCTGGTCAGCAGCGCCGCCATGTACTCGGCCGGGAAGTTGGCCTTGAGATAGGCCGTCCAGTACGAGATGACGCCGTAGGCCGCCGAGTGCGCCTTGTTGAAGGCGTAGTCGGAGAACGGCAGCAGGATGTCCCACAGCGTCGTGATGGCCTTCTGCGAGTAGCCCCGCGACAGCATGCCCTCCTGGAAGCCCGCGTACTGCTTGTCGAGCTCGGACTTCTTCTTCTTGCCCATCGCGCGCCGCAGGTTGTCGGCCTGGCCCAGGCTGAACCCCGCCAGCACCTGGGCGATCTCCATGACCTGCTCCTGATAGACGATCAGGCCGTAGGTCTCGCCGAGCACCGTCTCGAGCGGCTTCTCGAGCTCGGGGTGGATGGGGTCGATCGGCTCGCGACCGTTCTTGCGCCGTGCGTACTTGTTGTGGGAGTCGGCACCCATGGGGCCCGGACGGTAGAGCGCGCCGACGGCCGAGATGTCCTCGAACTTGTCGGGCTTCATGCTGCGCAGCAGCGCCCGCATGGGGCCACCGTCGAGCTGGAAGACGCCGAGCGTCTCGCCGCGCGCCAGCAGGTCGTAGGTCGCGGGGTCGTCGAAGGTCAGGTCTTCGAGCACCAGGTCGATGTCGCGGTTGCGCTTGATGTTGACCAGGGCGTCGTCGAGCACCGTGAGGTTGCGCAGGCCCAGGAAGTCCATCTTGACCAGCCCGAGCGCCTCGCACATCGGGTAGTCGAACTGGGTGATGATCGCGCCGTCCTGCTCGCGCTTCATGATCGGCACGATGTCGATCAGCGGATCGCTCGACATGATGACGCCGGCGGCGTGCACGCCCCACTGGCGGATCTGGCCCTCGAGCCCCAGCGCCGTCTGGTAGATCTTGCGGACGTCGGCGTCCTCGTCGTGCAGCTTGCGGAAGTCGCCGCCGTCGCCGTAGCGCTTGTCGTCGGTGTCGAACAGGCCCTTGAGCGTGACGCCCTTGCCCATGATGTCGGCCGGCAGCGCCTTGGTGATGCGCTCGCCGTGCGAGAACGGGTAGTCCATGACGCGTGCGGCGTCCTTGATCGCGGCCTTGGACTTGAGCCGTCCGAAGGTCGCGATCATCGCGACCCGCTCCTCGCCGTACTTGTTGCTGACGTAGCGGATGACCTCGCCGCGACGACGCTCGTCGAAGTCGATGTCGAAGTCGGGCATCGAGGGGCGTTCGGGGTTGAGGAACCGCTCGAAGATCAGGCCGTGCGTCAGGGGGCACAGGTCGGTGATGCGCAGCGCGTAGGCCGCGATCGAGCCGGCACCCGATCCGCGACCCGGTCCGACGCGGATGCCGTTGTCCTTGGCCCAGTTGATGAAGTCGGCGACCACGAGGTAGTAGCCGCAATAGCCCTTGGTGCGGACGACGTCGAGCTCCATCTCGGTGCGCGCGCGCACCTCGTCGGTGATGCCGTCGGGGTAGCGGCTCTCGATGCCCTTCCAGACCTCCTTGGTGAACCAGGAGTCCTCGGTCTCACCCTCGGGGACGTCGAAGCGCGCCATGTAGCCACCGTTGGACTCGGTGAACTCGACATTGCAGCGCTCGGCGATCAGCAGGGTGTTGTCGCACGCCTCCTTGAGGTCGAAGCGGTCCTCCCACAGGTCGCGCATCTCGGCCGCCGACTTGATGTAGAAGTCGTTGGAGTCGAACTTGAACCGGTTGGGATCGGTCAGCGTGCTGCCCGACTGGACGCACAGCAGGGCCGAGTGCGCCTCGGCGTCCTCGGGGCTCGTGTAGTGCGAGTCGTTCGTCGCGATGGCCGGCAGGCCGAGGTCGGCCTTGAGCCGCAGCAGCCCGTCGCGCACGACCCGCTCGATCTCGAGGCCGTGGTCCATCAGCTCGAGGAAGAAGTTCTCCTTGCCGAAGATGTCCTGGAACTCCGCGGCCGAGGCGCGGGCCTTCTCGTAGTTGCCGATGCGCAGCCAGGTCTGGATCTCACCCGACGGGCACCCCGTCGTCGCGATGAGGCCCTTGCCGTAGCGCTGCAGCAGGTCGCGGTCGGCGCGCGGCTTGCGGTACTGCCCCTCGAGGCTCGCGTACGAGCCGATGCGGAACAGGTTGTGCATGCCCTCGGTGGTCTCCGACAGCAGCGTCATGTGCGTGTAGGCACCGCGACCCGCGACATCGGCGTCCTTGGCTCCCTTGTTCCACTGCACGGCCTTCTTCTCGGTGCGTGGGATGTTGGGCGTCAGGTACGCCTCCATGCCGATGATCGGCTTGACCCCGTGCGCCTTGGCCTTGCTGTAGAAGTCGTAGGCGCCGTGCAGGTTGCCGTGGTCGGTCATCGCGATCGCCGGCATCTCGAGCTCGGCGGTGCGTTCGAACAGGCCGTCGAGCAGGGCGGCACCGTCGAGCATCGAGTACTCGGTGTGGACGTGCAGGTGCACGAATGACGAGTCGCTCGACATCGAGTGCTGGCCTCCGGGGCTGAGATCTGTCCAGACGTCGTGCAGTCTGGCGGGACGGTCTGCGGGACGGCCTGGACGGCCCTCCGGGGAAGGTCTCCAGAGTAGTCGAGCGGTCCGACGAGAATCAGCACCGCGCCGCATCCGTCCCGGCCTCCGAGCCAAAAGATCACCGCACCCATACTGGAGGCATGACTGGGCACCCGGACCGCGAGAAGCAGACCTACCTGAGCGTCGACGACTACCTCGCCGCGGCGACGTACGACGTCGAGCCGCGCCTGGTCGAGATGCGCCGGGTCGTCACGGAGGCGTTGCCGGACGCCGAGGAGACCATCAGCCACAACATCCCGGCGTACGAGCAGCACGGGGTCGTCGTGGTGCAGTTCGCCGCGACCGGCGAGCACACCTCGCTCAACTTCTTTCCGACCGCCGGCGTCCGGGTCCGGTTCGACGCCGAGCTCACGCCCTACAAGGTGACCAAGTCGGGCGTCCGGTTCCCGCACGAGGACCCGCTGCCCGTCGACCTCATCGCCGACATCGCGGCGTTCAGGCTCTCCGAGGCCGCCGAGTTCGCGGCCCGGCGGCGCTCGGGTCAGTAATCGTCAGCGGCTGCTCGCGATGCGGTACTGACGGATCGACAGCGGGACGAAGACCGCGACGATGATGACGACCCAGATCAGCGTGTACAGCACGGGGTTCTGCAGCGACCAGGCATCGGATGCCGCCGGCCGGCCGTTGGTGTTGCCGAACAGCTCCCGAGAGGCCTGCGTGACGGTCGACACCGGGTTCCACTCGGCGAACACCTGCAGGGCCTTCGGGAACCCGTCGAGCGGCACGAACGCGTTGGACACGAACGTCAACGGCATGATGACGATGAACGAGGCGTTGTTGATGACCTCGACGCTCGGCACCAGCAGGCCGATGTAGGCCATGATCCAGCTGATCGCGTAGGCGAACACCAGGAGCAGCAGGAACCCGCCGACCGCGTCGACGACTCCCTCGCGCATGCGCCAGCCGACCAGCAGGCCCGTCAGCGCCATGATGACCAGCGACAGCACGTTGTAGACGATGTCGGACGTCGTGCGGCCCACCAGCACCGCGGAGCGTGACATCGGCAGCGACCGGAACCGGTCGATGATGCCCTTCTGCATGTCCTCGGCGAGGCCGGCACCCGTGAACGTCGCGCCGAACACGACGGTCTGGGCGAAGATGCCGCCGATCAGGAACTCCCGGTAGTTGACGCCGTCGCCCGGGTCGATCGCGCCGCCGAAGACGTAGGCGAACAGCAGCACGAACATGATCGGCGAGATCAGGACGAACACCAGGATCTCGGGGACGCGGATGATCTTGATGAGGTTGCGCTTGGCGACGACCCATCCGTCGGTCGCGTGGCGGGTCAGGGTCGTCATGCCGGCACCTCCGTGCTCTCGTCGGAATCGTCGGTCGGTGCCGTCTCGGCGGCCCGCCCGGTCAGCGTCAGGAAGACGTCGTCGAGCGTCGGTCGACGCAGGCCGACGTCGAGCACGTCGATGCCCCGGTCGTCGAGCTCGGACAGCACCGTGCGCAGCTGCGGCACTCCCCCGACGACGGCTGCCGTGAGCTCGCGTCCGTTGTCGCCGACCTGCACCTCGCCGACCGCGACGGCGGCCAGGATGCGGGCGGCGTCGTCACGCTGGGCCGCGTCGCCCAGCAGCACCTCGATGCGCTCGCCGCCGGTCTGCGACTTGAGCTCGTCGGCCGTGCCCCGTGCGATGGCCTTGCCGTGGTCGATCACGACGATGTCGTCGGCCAGCAGGTCTGCCTCCTCGAGGTACTGCGTCGTGAGCAGCAGCGTCGACCCCGACGAGACGAGATCGCGGATGACGGTCCACATCTGCTGACGACTGCGTACGTCGAGTCCCGTCGTGGGCTCGTCGAGGATCAGCACGGGCGGGGCGGCGACCAGCGCGCCTGCGAGGTCGAGACGCCGCCGCATGCCGCCCGAGTACGTCTTGGACGGTCGGTCGCCCGCGTCGTCAAGACCGAACCGCTCGAGCAGCTCACGGGCCCGTGCGGACGCCTTGGCCTTGGGCATGCCGTAGAGCCGCCCGACCATCTGCAGGTTCTCGAAACCCGTGAGGTGCTCGTCGACCGCCGCGTACTGGCCCGACAGGCCGATGCGCGCGCGGACGCCGTCCGGGTCCTTCGCGACGTCGATGCCGGCGATCTCGGCCGTGCCGGACGTCGCCTTGAGCAGTGTCGCGAGGATGCGCACCGCAGTGGTCTTGCCGGCGCCGTTGGGTCCGAGCAGGCCCAGCACCTTGCCCTCGGGCACATTCAGGTCGAGCCCCGAGAGGGCCTCGACCCCCTTGTACGTCTTCACCAGCCCGGTCGCCCGGATCATGTCGGCCATGCGTCAGACACCTCTCAGTATTCCTATCAGGAACATCAGAGGTCATCATGCCGCACACCACCGACAGAACGCGAGACCCGACGTCACGGCCCGTCAGGCACGCAGCCACTTCTGCGTCGCGGCGAACAATCCGTCCTCGTCGACGCCGAGAACTGAGGCCACCGTGTCGGCGTCGTCGTTGCCGTAGAAGGTGCTCGCCACCTCGATGACCCGCTCGCGGCCTTCGGTGCGGGCCAGGTGCTCGAACACCGCTGCCCCGCACTCGTAGTTCAGACCGTCGGGATCGTCCGTGTAGAACTCCTCGACCGCGGACCTGGGCATCCGCCGCCGGAACCCCGGGAAGGAACGGGCGATGGCATCACGCTGCTGCTGGAACGCGCCGGCGTCGGCTTGGTTCTCGACCCACCGAGCCAGTCCTTCGACCACCCAGCGCGGGGCGTCACGACCCCACTGGTTGGCCAGCGCGTGCACTGCCTCGTGACACGCCACGTCGCCGACCGAACCGGACTCGAAGGCGCTGGGATTGACGGCGATGCGCGCCGTGGCCACCGGCTGCCCGTCACCGACGACGGCGACGGTCTGCCCCTGGGCGAGCTCGGCCGGATCGACGTAGAGGTGCGAATAGGCCACCCCTTGGGCCTCGATGAGGTTCGAGCCACCCCACAGCGTGTCGCGAACCTCGTCCCACGCCACCGCGATGAACACCTTCTCGACCCCCGCCGGCCTGGGCATGAGGTCGAACGCCCGCGCGACACCCGCGTCGAACTCCGTCACGGACCGCCGCACCACGTCACGGTCCTGGGACCTGAAGGCAAGGACCGCATGGTCGGTGACGGCGATGTCGACCTTCGCGACGTCCCAGATCGCTGGAGCGAATCCCTCTGGTGTCTCGCTCACCCGGTCGATCACGAGGGGTGCCGTCGCCGAGTCCTTGACGAAGGTGGCGTCGAAGACCTCCACGACGTCTCTGGAGTCACAGTCACGGATGCGGTGACCGAACACCACGTTGCTGCGGTACTCGAGCGGTCCACCCGAGGAGTTGCGGGCTCGCCCCTCGGGCAGCCCCACGAAGAACTCGCCGGAGACGATGTCGTTGCGCTCGAAGTTGTCCAGGCGATAGGCCCAGCGCTCACGGAGATCCTTGTCGCCTGGCGTCACGGTCGTCGCCCCGACCAGCTCGAGCAGGCGGTCGAGGTCTCGGCCCTCGAACGCGGCGTTGAGCGCTGCCACCAGCACCGCGACGTCCTTGGGGGTGACGGCGTTGCCGGCGTCCTGCTCGTTGATGACCGGCCCGTCGTCCTGCTTCGCGGTCGGCACGATCTTCGTGCCGTCGGACCCGCCACCGCAGGCAGACAGGAACATCAGTCCCGCAGAACCCATGAGGAGGGTCCGGCGGTGGACGTGCACGGTTTCTTGGTCAGTCACGTCCGACTCCTACCTCTGCTTGGGCCAGCTGAACAGGCCGATGTCGTAGACGTCTGCGCCATCGGCACCGGGGGCTTCACCGACGAGTTCTGCGCCGAGGTCGTCGACGAAGTTGCGCGTGAGCGCGATACCTCCGGGGAAGGGCACCACGACCGGGTCGAGGGTCAGACCGGTCCGGTACTTCTCGGGCACCGGCCACCGCCCGACCACGGCACCGGTCTTGGCGTCGAGCGCGAAGACCTCGACCGAGCTCTGTCCCGAAGCCGTCGCGATGACGTACCGGCCATCCGAGGTCAGCGACTTGGGCCGGACAACGACCCGATACCGGTCGCCGTCAGGCACCCCGTCGACCAGTAGCTCTGCAGCGTCGAACCGCCAGACGAGCTTGCCGCTGGTCATCGAGTACCGCGCGATGCTGCGCACCTGTGGCATGACGAGGTCGCCGTCGACCGCCAGCGTCTGGTCATTCTCGAGCGCGTACAGACTGGGTTGATCCGCGGGCACCTCCTGATCGACCCCGTCGGCCTGGGTGACGCTGCCGATGACCTTGCCCGTCGTGGCGTCCAGCTGAGCGATGCTGTTCCTCACACCGTCCTCGGCGTAGATCCATGTGCCGTCGTGAGGTGACAGCGACATCAGACAGTCGCTGGACGACCTTCCCGGGAACACCGAGCTGAAGCGGGTCGTCCAGGACTTCTCGAACGCCGGCAAGGCAAAGCCGCTGATCGTGCAGGCGCTGTCGCCGTCGGCATCATCACCGGTCGCGACGACGAGTACAGGGGCCGCGGCAGCCGGGCTGACGCTCTTGACGTCCGTCCCGAGTACCGCCTTGAGGACCGGCTTGCCGTCGTCTACCGCATACATGCCGACGTCCTCGGAACGCCCGACCTGGCCCAGAAGATGGTCGGTCTTGCCGATCGTCACGATGTCGTCGTCAGCCGAGTACAGCGCCTGCTCGGTGTCGTCCTCGGCGGCCAGCTGGCCGAGATCGACGTCCGTCAGCACTTTCCCATCGGCCACTGACACCGTCGCAAGCCCTTCACAGCCGGCTCCGTCGGTGTCGTACAGCACGGTGAACGTCTTGACGTCCGCGGTCTCTGGTTGGGACAGCGAGCAGGTGGTCCCCGTGCCCATGTCGAGCTTGGCGGTCCAGAGCGTCTTGCCGGTCTTGGGGTCGTAGCCGGACACGTTGGCGACCGAGTAGGCCACGACGACGTCGTCGGTCACCAAGGCACCGGAGCGGCCCTCGGCCGCCAGCGCCTGGACGCTCTGGCCCACTTGGTCGTCCAGCTGGTCCGATGCCTTCACCAGGCCCACAGGCTCGAGGGCGGGACCGGTGGCAAGCCCTCGTGCCGACGGGGGCGTGCTCGGGAGAATGATCGACGAGGCCGTGTCGTCCTTCTTGTCGCGCGCTTCGCTCCCGTCATCACCGCCGCCGCTGCAGCCGGCCAGCACGAGCGCGGCACCCGTCAGGACGACCCACCACCGCGCGCGCGATGTCGATGACGCTTGTGCCAACATGCCCATGTCTTCCCCCGACGCTCGACACCTGTCTGGTGGAAGACTAGCTGTCTTCGGCTGTCACACCTGGCGGTAGCTGCTCAGGAAGTTGCCGAGGCGCTGGATGGCCTCGGCGAGGTCGCGGGCCCACGGCAGCGTCACGATGCGCAGGTGGTCGGGATCGGGCCAGTTGAAGCCCGTGCCCTGCGTCAGCAGGATCTTCTCCTGCAGCAGCAGGTCGAGCACGAGCTGCTGGTCGTCCTTGACCGGGTGGACCTCGGGGTCCAGCCGCGGGAAGGCGTACAGCGCACCCTTGGGGGTGACGACGCTGACGCCGGGGATCTTGCGCAGCTCGTCGACCGCGGTGTCGCGCTGCTCGAGCAGGCGTCCGCCGGGCAGGATCAGCTCCTTGATCGACTGGTATCCGCCGAGCGCCACCTGGATCGCGTTCTGCGCCGGCACGTTGGGGCACAGCCGCATCGAGCACAGCAGCGTGATGCCCTCGAGGTAGTCCTGCGCCCGCTGCAGCGGACCCGTGACGACGAGCCACCCCGCGCGGTAGCCGCACACCCGGTACGCCTTCGACAGGCCGTTGAACGTCAGGGTCAGCACGTCGGGGGCGACGCTCGCCAGCGGGATGTGCACCGCGTCGTCGTAGAGGATCTTGTCGTAGATCTCGTCGGCCATCAGCACGAGGTCGTGGCGGCGGGCCAGGTCGGCGATGCCGGCCAGCGTCTCGCGCGAGTAGACCGCACCCGTCGGGTTGTTGGGGTTGATCACGACGATGACCTTGGTGCGGTCGGTGATCTTGGACTCGAGGTCGGCCAGGTCGGGGTTCCAGTCGTCCTGCTCGTCGCAGCGGTAGTGCACCGGCACGCCGCCCGCGAGGTTGGTGACCGCGGTCCACAGCGGGTAGTCGGGGACGGGGATCAGCACCTCGTCGCCGTTGTCGAGCAGCGCCTGCAGCGCGATCTGGATCAGCTCGGAGACCCCGTTGCCGATCCACACGTCGTCGACGTCGATCTCCGGGAAGCCGTCCTGCAGCTGGTAGTGGTGCACGACCGCGCGACGGGCCGACTGGATGCCGCGCGAGTCGGAGTATCCGGCCGAGCCGGGCAGTGCCGCGATGACGTCCTGCAGGATCTCGGCGGGCGCGTCGAAGCCGAACGGCTGCGGGTTGCCGATGTTGAGCTTGAGGATGCGGTGGCCCTCGGCCTCCAGCTGGGCGGCTCGCGTGCTGACGGGTCCGCGGATGTCGTAGAGGACATCCCTGAGCTTCTCGGACTGGCGCACGATGGAGGACATGGCGACATTCTTCCATCCGGCGAACTGCCGCCACGCGCGAGTGGTGCGTTCACGTCCCCGAATGGTGCGTCGTGGACCGACACGCCGTCTCAGAGTGTCCAGGCCGCACCACTCGGGGACAGGGGTGGGTCAGCGAGGCAGGGGGTTGTCGTCGATCGTGCGGACGATCTCGAGGGCGTGCACGAGATCGGCCGGATAGGGCGACTCGAACTCGACGTACTCGCCCGTGCGCGGGTGGATGAAGCCCAGCTTGTGGGCATGCAGCCACTGCCGGTCGAGGTCGACGCGCTTGGCCAGCGTGGGGTCGGCCCCGTACATCAGGTCGCCGACGCAGGGGTGGTGGACAGCGCTCATGTGGACGCGGATCTGGTGCGTGCGGCCCGTCTCGAGCTTGATCGTGAGCAGGCTCGCGAAGCGGTGCGCCTCGAGGGTGTCGTAGTGCGTGATGCTGTCGCGGCCGCCGTCCTTGACCGTGAACTTGAAGTCGTGGCGGGGGTGCCGCGCGATGGGGGCGTCGATCGTGCCGGTGTGCGGGTCGGGGTGGCCCTGCACCAGCGCGTGGTACGTCTTGTCGACGACCCGGTCGCGGAACGCCTGCTTGAGCACGGTGTAGGCGTGCTCGGACTTGGCCACGGCCATGAGTCCGCTGGTGCCGACGTCGAGACGGTGGACGATGCCCTGACGCTCGGGTGCCCCGGACGTCGAGATGCGGATGCCGACACCGGCCAGGTGGTCGAGCACGGTCGGGCCGCTCCAGCCGACGGACGGGTGCGCTGCGACGCCGACCGGCTTGTCGACGACGACGATGTCGTCGTCCTGGAACACGATGCGCATGCCCTCGACCTCGGTGGCGACGACGACAGCGCGGCGCGGGGCCGGGATCGACGCCTCGAGCACCGAGCCGGCCATGACGCGGTCGGACTTGGCGGGCGTGTCGCCATCGAGCGTCACGTGCCCCTCGGCCACGAGTTCGCTGGCGCGGGTGCGCGACAACCCCAGCAAGCGGGCCAAGGCGCTGTCGACCCGCTCGCCCTCGAGGCCCTCGGGCACCTGGATGACCCGGTGCTCGAGCTGCGTGTCGGTGCCGTGGTCGGCCGTCATGACTTCTCCTCGCGAGTGCCGTCGATGCGCACGCCACGCCACGCACGCCAGACGATGATGAGTGCGGCCAGCGTCAGCGCGATGTCGGCGACGTTGCCCACGAAGACCCCGTAGTCGATGAAGTCGACTACGTGTCCCTTGAGCGGCGACGGCTCGCGGAAGATGCGGTCCATGAGGTTGCCGAGCGCGCCGGCCAGCAGCAGGCCGAGGCCCACGGCCCAACCGCGGTCGCGCAGGCGTGGGGCGATGCGGATGACGCCGATGCAGACCGCGATCGCGATGAGGCTGAGCACCAGCGTGAACCCGGCACCCGTGCTGAGCGCGGCACCCGGGTTGCGCAGAAAGCTCAGCGACAGCAGACCCGGGATGAGCTCGATCGAGTCGCGACCCTGGAGCTTCTCGACGGCCAGGACCTTGGTGACCTGGTCGAGGACGAGTGCCACGAGCGCGACGGCCGCGAACAGCCGTACGTGTGTCCTCGTGGTCGCACCCTGGTCGTCGCCAGGGTTCAGCGACGCTCCTCGCGCTGCTTGCATGTCATGCACAGTGTGGCACGCGGGAACGCCATCAGACGATTCTTGCCGATCGGCTCACCGCAGAACTCGCACTGGCCGTAGGTGCCCTTCTCGAGCCGGTCGAGGGCCTTCTCGGTCTGCAGCAGCAGCTCGCTCTGGTTGGCGCGCAACGACATCTCGGCATCGCGCTCGAGGCCCTTGGACCCCACGTCGGCCTGGTCGTTGCCGGCTCCGTCGACGCCGTCGCGGAGCAGGTCCTGCAGCTCACGCGCGGACTGGTCGAGCTCGACCTTGAGGCGCACGAGGTCACCCTCCAGCTCGCTGCGGACCTCCTTGGTCTCGGCTGCGGTCCAGGGGGTCTCGTCCGCTCGCACGGCGAGCTTGGTGTTTGGCATGCACGAAGGTTAGACCCCTGTCAGGACAAAGCCAACTCGAACGACGTCGCACCGCCGAGGGCGACGGCAGTGACACCCGTAGAATTGGACGGGTGACTTCGCCCGCGTCTGAGCGCCCCTCGTACAAGCCGGTTCCCGCCCACGTCGATCTGCCGGTGCTGGAACGCGAGATCCTCGATCTGTGGTCCGAGCAGGGCACGTTCGCGGCGAGTCTCGACACCCCCGCCGACGCCCCCCGCTGGACGTTCTACGAGGGCCCGCCGACGGCCAACGGCACGCCCGGCACGCACCATGTCGAGGCCCGGGTGTTCAAGGACGTCTTCCCGCGGTTCAAGACCATGCAGGGCTACCACGTCGACCGCAAGGCCGGTTGGGACTGCCACGGCCTGCCCGTCGAGATCGCGGTCGAGAAGGAGCTGGGCTTCAACGGCAAGCCCGACATCGAGGCCTACGGCATCGCCGAGTTCAACGCCAAGTGTCGCGAGGCCGTGGTCCGCAACGTCGATCTCTTCGAGGAGATGACCGACCGGATGGGCTACTGGGTCGACATGGAGCACCCGTACCGCACGATGGAGCCGTCGTACGTCGAGAGCGTCTGGTGGGCGCTGTCGACGATCTTCAAGAAGGGCCTGCTGACCGAGGACTACCGGGTCGCGCCCTACTGCCCCCGGTGCGGCACGACGCTGTCCGACCACGAGCTGGCGCAGGGCTACGAGACCATCACCGACCCCTCGGTGTACGTCCGGTTCCCGCTGACGTCGGGGCCGCTCGCTGGCCGCGCCTCGATGCTGGTGTGGACCACGACGCCCTGGACCCTGGTCTCCAACACCGCCGTCGCGGTCAATCCCGAGTTCACCTACGTCCTGGCGACCAACGGCGACGAGACGCTGCTGGTCGCCGAGTCGCTGGTCGGCAAGGCGCTCGGCGAGGGCTGGACCACGACCGGCGAGACCTTCGCCGGCCGCGACATGGAGCGCTGGACGTACCAGCGTCCGTTTGAGCTGATCGCCTTCCCGGCAGGGAATGATGGGCAGGGGCCCGTGCCGGCCCACTTCGTCGTGCTGGCCGACTACGTGACGGCCGAGGACGGCACGGGGCTCGTCCACCAGTCGCCCGCCTTCGGTGCCGACGACATGGCGGTCTGCAAGGCGTACGACCTGCCGGTCGTCAACCCGATCCGCGCCGACGGCCACTTCGAGGACGACGTGCCGCTCGTCGGCGGTCAGTTCTTCAAGGCCGCCGACCGTGTCCTGGCCGACGACCTCGCGTCCCGCGGCCTGATGTTCAACGAGCTGGCCTACGAGCACGCCTACCCGCACTGCTGGCGCTGCCACACGCCGCTGATGTACTACGCGCTGCCCGCCTGGTACATCCGCACCACCGCGGTCAAGGACCGCCTGCTGGCCGAGAACGCCGACACCAACTGGTTCCCCGGCACGATCAAGAACGGCCGCTACGGCGACTGGCTGACCAACAACATCGACTGGTCCCTGTCGCGCAGCCGCTACTGGGGCACTCCCCTGCCGATCTGGCGCAACGACGCCGATCCGTCCCGGCTCGTGTGCATCGAGTCGCTGGCCGAGCTGTCGAGCCTCACGGGCCGCGACCTGTCCGACCTCGACCCCCACCGCCCCTACATCGACGACGTCACGTTCGAGGTGGACGGCGAGGCCGGCACCTACCGCCGCGTCCCCGACGTCATCGACGCCTGGTTCGACTCCGGCTCGATGCCGTTCGCGCAGTGGGGCTACCCGCACGCGCCCGGCTCCAAGGAGAAGTTCGAGCAGGCCTACCCCGCGCAGTACATCGCCGAGGCGATCGACCAGACCCGGGGCTGGTTCTACTCGCTGATGGCCGTCGGCACCCTGGTGTTCGACCAGAGCTCGTACGAGAACGTCGTCTGCCTGGGCCACATCCTGGCCGAGGACGGCAAGAAGATGAGCAAGCACCTGGGCAACATCCTGCTGCCCATGCCCCTCATGGACGAGCACGGCGCCGACGCGCTCCGCTGGTTCATGGCGTGCTCCGGATCACCGTGGGCACCGCGCCGCATCGGCAACACCGCGCTGTCCGAGATCGTCCGCAAGGTGCTGCTGACCTACTGGAACACCACGGCGTTCCACGTGCTCTACGCCCGCACGGAGGGCTGGACGCCCACGGCCGGCGACGTGCCCCCCGTCGCCGAGCGCGAGGTGCTCGACCAGTGGCTGCTGTCCGAGCTGCACACGCTGACGCGCGACGTCACGGTCGCACTCGAGCAGTTCGACACCCAGGCCGCGGGCACGCGCATCGCGGGCTTCGTCGACGACATGTCCAACTGGTACGTCCGTCGCTCGCGCCGGCGCTTCTGGCGCGGTGACACCGCGGCCTTCGCGACGCTGCACGAGACGCTCGACGTGCTGACCCGCCTCATGGCACCCCTGACGCCGTTCATCGCCGAGCGGGTCTGGCAGGACGTCATCGTGCCCGTCACGCCCGATGCTCCGGCGTCCGTGCACCTGGCCACCTGGCCGGTCGCCGACGAGTCGCTGATCGTCGACGGCCTCGGGGCACGGGTCGACCTGGCCCGCCGCGTCACCGAGCTCGGACGCGCCGCCCGCGCCGAGGCCAAGGTGCGCACCCGCCAGCCCCTGCGGCGGGCCCTCGTGGCGTCGGGTGCGTGGCAGCAGCTCGGCGACGACCTGCGCGCCCAGGTGTGCGAGGAGCTCAACGTCGGCACCCTGGAGTCGCTCGCCGACGCCGGTGGCGAGCTCGTCGACCACTCCGCCAAGGGCAACTTCCGCAACCTCGGCAAGCGGTTCGGCAAGCAGACCCCGCAGGTCGCGACGGCCATCGCCGCAGCCGACGCGGGTGCGCTCGCCGCCGCCCTGGGCTCCGCCGGCGTCGCGACGGTCGACCTCGACGGCACCCCGATCGAGGTCGGGCCCGATGACGTCATCATCTCCGAGCGTCCGCGCGAGGGCTGGTCGGTCGTCAACGACCAGGGCGAGACCGTCGCCCTCGACCTCGAGCTCGACGAGGCGCTGCGGCTGGCCGGCTCGGCCCGCGAGGCCATCCGGGTCGTGCAGGAGGCCCGCAAGTCGTCGGGTCTCGACATCAGCGACCGCATCGTCGTCACCTGGACGGCCGAGGGGGCCATGGCCGAGGCCCTGCGCGCCCACAGCGGCCTGATCGCCGACGAGGTGCTCGCCACCTCGATCACCGAGACGTCCGACGCTTCGGCGTTCCGCGACGACGACCTGGGCTTCGCCTTCACCATCACCAAGGCCTGAAACCCGCCCGCGGGGGACCGATATCGCTGCGTTTCGGTAGCCCTGACACCGCATACGCAGCAACATCGGTCCCCCACCGTCCCGGGGCGACCGATGTCGCTGCGTTTCGGTAGCACCGGCACCGCAAACGCAGCAAGATCGGTCCCCCGCAACACGAACGGCCCGCCTCCGAGGAGGCGGGCCGTTCGGGTGAAGCAGGTGTGGCTAGAGGTTCTCGTCGTCGCCGAGCAGCGAGCGGAGACGGCGCGGGGCCGCGTCTGCCGGTGCCTGGACGGGCGTCGATGCCGTCGTGCTCTCGTTGGCCGCGAGCTGGTCCAGCTGGCTCTGGAAGTAGTTCTTGAGCCGTGCGCGGTACTCACGCTCGTAGGCCCGCAGGTGCTCGACCTCGCGCTGGATCTCGTACCGATCGCGCTCGATCGTCGCGACAGCAGCGGTGCGACGCTCGTTGGTCTCCTCGTCGAGCTTCTGCGCGCGGATGCGGGCATCGGTCTCGAGCCGGTCGGCCTTGCCACGCGCCTCGTTGGTGATGCGCTCAGCCTTGGCACGAGCCTCTCCGACCATGCGGTCGGCCTCTTCCTTGGCCGCGTCCATGAGCTGGTCGGCGTTGGTGGAGGCGATCTCGAGCAGACGCGCAGCGGCGGACGAGGCATCGCCCATCGACGGACGCGGGGCCGCGACGGGCGCAGGAGCCGCGGCGACCGGCACGGGGGCCGGCTCGGGCTCGGGCGCCGGCGTCGGCTCGACCTTGACCGGCTCCTGCACGGCAGGGGTCGGCGCGGCCTGGGCGGCGGGGGCGGGTGACGAGAGAGCCGGGATGAGACCGGTCGGCTCGCCGGTCGATGCGGCAGCTACCTTGGCGCGAAGTTCTTCGTTCTCGACCGTCAGACGCTCGAGCTCGGCCTCGACCTCGTCGAGGAACTGGTCAACTTCGCCCATGTCATAGCCCTCGCGAAGACGGACTGGCGTAAAACGCTTGTTACGCACGTCCTCTGGCGTCAGTGGCATGAGTGCACCTCGGGTTTCGGGGTAGTCGTGGGACTCGGAGTATCCACCGTACTCGGTGGTCGATCACTTCTGCCACAGGCGTACCGAGATCGGTCGACCTACAGCAGCACGTTCCGGTTGATGGCCTGCAGGATGTAGATGCCGATGATCAGGACCATCGGCGAGAGGTCGAGCATCACCGAGCCGAGTCGCAGCGGCGGGATGACCCGACGCACGGCGCGCAGTGGCGGATCGGTCACGGAGTACAGGCCCTCGCAGAGGACGGCGACGAGGCCCCGTGGACGCCAGTTGCGTGCCAGCATCTGCACCCAGTCGAGGACGAACCGGGCGATCAGGAGCAGGAACGCGATCCACAGGACCAGGTCGATGACTTGGCCCACAGTTTGCATGTCGCTCAGTTCTGGTTGAAGAATCCGCCGGCAGCGATGCGCTGCTTGTCCTCGTCGGTGACCGAGATGTTCTCGGGCGACAACAGGAAGACCTTGGCGGTGACGCGGTTGATCGATCCGTGCACCGCGAACACGAGCCCTGCGGCGAAGTCGACGAGCCGCTTGGCGTCGTCGTCATCGATCTCGGACAGGTTCATGATGACAGGCACCCCCGAACGGTAGTGCTCGCCGACGGTGCGGGCGTCGTTGTAGGTCAGCGGGGTGACCGTCTCGATGCGAGCCAGGTCGGACGCCGTGGAGGCGCGTCGCTCGGGGCGCTCGGCACGCTCGGGACGGCGGCGCTCATCGATGCTGGACACCGCGGACGGGCGCACGACGGGGGCAGGTGCCTGACGGCTCACGACCTGTCGCTGGGGAGCCTCGTCGGGCTCGAGCTCGTCGAACTCGTCGTCGAAGTCGGCCTGTTCGACCAGGCCGAGGTACTCGCCGACCTTACGCATTGCGCCAGCCATGGTTACTCCGTTGTCCGAGGCGGTGTTGACATCTTGAGATTACCCGTTGGAAGGGCGCTCGCCGAGCACCGAACGCCCGATCCGCAGGTGTGTCGCGCCGGCGATCACCGCGGCCTCCAGGTCGCCGCTCATGCCGGCCGACACGATCGTCGCGTCGGGGTGGTCCCGGCGCAGGTCGATCGAGAGGCGGACGAGGTGGTCGAAGTGCGGGGCGGGGTCGTCGCCGAGCGGCGCGACGGTCATGAGACCACCGAGCACGAGCCCAGGTGCCTGCGCGATCGCGTCGGCCACGATGCCGACATCGGCCGGAACGACGCCCGCGCGGCCCGGGTTGGTGGCGTCGAAGTCGACCTGCACGAGGCACGTCAACGAGCGGTCGGCAGCCTCGGCACCGCGAGACAGCGAGTTGACCAGCTTGACCCGGTCGACACTGTGCACCATGTCGGCGTAGCGCGCGACGGCACCGGCCTTGTTGGTCTGAAGACCGCCCAGGAAGTGCCACTGCATCGCGGCCCCGACGGCGTCGGCCTTGTCACCGGCCTCGGGGTGGCGGTTCTCGCCCACGTCGACGACCCCGAGCTCGGCGAGGATCTCGACGTCGGATGCCGGGTAGGTCTTGGTCACGACGACGAGCGTGATCTCGTCGCGCGAGCGTCCGGCCGCGTCGCACGCCTCGACGATGCGCCGCTCGGTGTCGGCCAGGTTGGCTGCCAGCTCGGCTCGCCGGTCGAGGACGCCGCTCATCGGACCACCGCCACGGCACCGAAGCGCCCTGAGCGCTGCCCCTGACGACGGTACGAGAACCAGCGCTCGTGCTCGATCGTGCACTCGTCGGCCCCCAGGTCGACGGTCTCGACGCCGGCGGACGCGAGCTGGGCCAGCACACCGGCCCCCACGTCGACCGCGGGAGTGCCCCACGACGTCGTGGATCGGGCCGCGGGGACGACGTCGGCGACCGCGTCGGCGAGACCGGCGGGCAGCTCGTAGCAGCGCCCGCAGGCGCGGGGCCCGACCCAGGCGTGGATGGTGGTGGCACCGCGCCGGCGCAGGGCGTCGACGGCGGCGGGGACGACACCCCGCACGAGCCCCTCACGGCCGCTGTGCACCACGCCGGCCAGCGACTCGCCAGGTGCAGCCAGGACGACGGGCGTGCAGTCGGCGACCCGCACCATGACCGCGACGCCCGGGACGCTCGTGAGCAGGGCGTCGGCGACCGGGACGTCGTCGTCAGCCACCGCCTCGGCCCACACCACGTCGCGTCCGTGCACCTGCGTCATGCGCACCAGGCGGTCGGCCGCGACGGCCTCGCCGACCGCTGCGATGTTGCGCTCGACGACCGACGGGTCGTCGCCGTTGGACGTCCCGAGGTTGAGCGAGCCCCACGGCCCCTCACTGGCACCGCCGAGACGATCCGTGAACGCGAACGCGACCGGTCCGTCCGTGCCCTCGTACCAGATCACTCGGTTCGTCGCGCCGGTCAGCGCAGGAAGTCGGGCACGTCGAGGTCGTCGCCGTAGTCGGCCGGCATCGGCTCGGGCGGCACGGTCTTGTTGCCAGCACCGTCACGCGGCGGCAGCGGGCGTGCGTCGAGGTACGGGTCGGGCGGCAGGTAGCTCTCGGCGGTGGGCGGAGCGACCGGTGCGACGGGCGGGTCGGCCGGGGTCTCGCGCAGCAGCGCGGGCTTGGTCGCGTCGCGCAGCATCGGCTCTCCCCCGTCGAAGCCGGCGGCGATGACCGTCACGCGCACCTCGTCGCCGAGTGCGTCGTCGATCACGGCACCGAAGATGATGTTGGCGTCGGGGTGCACCGCGTCGGCGACCAGGCCGGCGGCCTCGTTGATCTCGAACAGACCGAGGTCGGAGCCACCCGCGATCGACAGCAGCACGCCGCGCGCGCCCTCGATGGACGCCTCGAGGAGCGGGCTGGACACTGCGCTCTCGGCCGCCACAGCGGCGCGGTGCTCACCGCGCGCCGAGCCGATGCCCATGAGGGCCGATCCGGCGTCGGACATGACCGACTTGACGTCGGCGAAGTCGAGGTTGATCAGGCCCGGTGTCGTGATGAGGTCGGTGATGCCCGAGACGCCCTGGTGCAGCACCTGGTCGGCCTGACGGAACGAGTCGAGCAGGCTGACGTTGGGATCGCTGATCGAGAGCAGCCGGTCGTTGGGGATCACGATGAGGGTGTCGACCTCGTCGCGCAACGCCTGGATGCCGGCATCGGCTTGGCCCGAGCGGTTGCGACCCTCGAACTTGAACGGCCGGGTCACGACACCGATCGTCAGTGCGCCGAGCGACCGCGCGATGCGGGCCACGACGGGGGCTCCGCCGGTGCCGGTGCCGCCGCCCTCGCCTGCCGTCACGAACACCATGTCGGCACCCTTGATGGCAGCCTCGATCTCCTCGGCGTGGTCCTCCGCGGCCTGCTTGCCGATCTCGGGGTTGGCCCCGGCACCGAGGCCACGGGTGGAGTCGCGGCCGACGTCGAGCTTGACGTCGGCGTCGCTCATGAGCAGCGCCTGCGCGTCGGTGTTGATCGCGATGAACTCGACACCCTTGAGTCCGACCTCGATCATCCGGTTGACGGCGTTGACGCCGCCACCTCCGATGCCGACGACCTTGATCACGGCGAGGTAGTTCTGGACCGCCATCGTGTGTCCCTTCCGAGGATCTTGCACTGCGTGGACGAGTCTCGTTGACGAGCTCGTGAATGAAGTCTTGAACTGTAACCCTGAGGTGAAGAGTTATAGTTATGTCAACCTGCGACCTATCCAGAACGGTACGCGGGCGCGCACCGCCAGTCGGGACGACACGCCGCGCCTACGGCGTCGTGGTGGGCTGGTCGGGCGCGCTGACGTCGTAGCGCGTCGCCTCGATCCGCAGCAACGCCTCGAGCACCTGCAGCTTGCGTCGGCCGTCGGCGCTGCTCCCCCACACGACGGTGCGGCCCTTGGTGAGCCTCAGCTCGATCGAGTCCTTCGTCGCGGCGGTGACCGACTCGATCTCCCGGCGCAGCGCGGCGTCGCGCTCCCCGATCTCGACGACGACCGCGGCGAGGGCCTCCGACGTCTGCAGGCGGTCGCGTGCGTCGGGGATGTCGATTGCCGCCTCCAGGAGGCCGTCGGGAGGCGACGCGTACGACCTGTAGGCGATGCCGTTGCGGTCGATGCCGCGCACCTGCCCGTTGAGCCGTGCCCACATGACCGCCTTGCGCTCGACCACGGTGATCGACAGCGTGTGCGGCCACGATCGCGACACCTCGACCGTGTCGACGCGGTTGAGGGCCGAGACACGGCCCTCGATCGCGTCGACGTCGACCCGCGCCAACGGGCGTCCCTTCGGCACCTGGGCGGCCCGCAGCACCTGCGACTCCTTGAGGGTCGTGCGGCCGGCGACCTCGACGTCGCGCACCGTCAGGACGCTCGAGAACCACACGAGCCACACGAGACCGCCCACCGCAGCCACCGCCAGCACGCCCAGTGCGATGCGCAGCCAGCGGCGGCGCTTCTCCGAGCGGCTCCGCTCGAAGAAGCGGTCAGCCGTCATCGCAGCGCCTCGAGCACCGCCGGGCCGACCGTCGTGATGTCACCCGCCCCCAGGGTCAGCAGGAGATCGCCGGCACGCAGCTCGGGCAGCAGGACGTCTGCCAGCCCCGACACCGGCCCGCCGAGCGTAGCGACGGGGCCGTCGACCGCGTCGACGACCAGCGCGGAGGTGACCGACGGATCTGCCTCCTCGCGCGCGAGGTAGATGTCGGCGACCACGACCAGGTCGGCCGCCGAGAGGGCACGACCCATGTCGGCGCCGTAGACACGGGTGCGGCTCACGAGGTGCGGCTGGTAGACCACGACGAGACGGTCGCTGCCGGCGACGGCCCGTGCGGCCGCGAGGTCGGCGCTGATCTCGGTGGGGTGGTGCGCGTAGGAGTCGTAGACGCGCACGCCACCGGCCTCCCCCAGCGCCTGCATGCGCCGGTTGGCTCCCGTGTAGGCGCCGAGACCGGCGATCAGCAGGTCGATGTTGTGGTCGAGCAGGATGCCCGTGCCCAGCGCGAGGAGGGCGTCGAGCGCGTAGTGCGCGCCCGGCACCGCGAGCGTGACCGGGCCGAGATCGACGCCTCGCAGGGACGCCGTGAACGTCGTGGTCGTGCCCTCGACCCGCAGGTGGCTGCCGATCAGGTCGGCGTCGTCGGCGAAGCCCGCCGTCATGACCTCGAGCCCAGCGGAGCGCGCGGCGACGGCCAGGGCCTGGGTGCCGGGATCGTCGGCACTCAGCACGACGAAGCGCCCGATGTGGCCGATGAACTCCTCGAAGGCCGCGGCATAGGCCTCGACCGTGCCGTAGTTGTCGAGGTGGTCGGCGTCGACGTTGGTGACGACGGCCCCCTCGGGCTCGTAGACCAGGAAGGCACCGTCGCTCTCGTCGGCCTCGGCCACCAGCAGGTCACCCGAGCCCAGCCGGGCGTTCGCACCCAGGCTCGCGACCTCGGCACCGATCGCGAACGACGGCTCGGCACCGGCGGCGATCAGCGCGCACGTCAGCATCGCGGTCGTCGTCGTCTTGCCGTGCGTGCCGGCGACGGCGATCGTGCGGCGGCCGTCCATGACCGAGCGCAGGCCCGCCGACCGCGGCCACAGGCGCAGTCCTCGGCGCTGGGCCTCGACGACCTCGGGGTTGTCGTCACGCACTGCGGTCGACGCGATGACGGTGTCGACGCCGTCGAGGTGCGCCGCGTCGTGACCGACGAAGCACGTGATGCCCTCGGCACGCAGCGCCGTGACCACCGCCGAGTCGAAGGCGTCGCTGCCGCTGACGACGACGCCCTGCTGCGCCATCAGGCGGGCGATCGCCGACAGGCCCGCTCCCCCGATGCCGATGAAGTGCACGTGGCCCAGCTCGCTGACCGGCGGGACGTGCGCCGGCACCTCGATCTTCACGACGTGCTCCCGGTCGACGCGACGTCGAGGATGATCGCCGCGAGCTTCTCGTCGGCGTCGCGGGCCACGATGCCCGACGCGGCAGCCGACATCGCCGCGAGGCGTCCCTCGTGCGACACCAGCGGGATCACGACGTTGTCGATCCAGGCGGGGGTCAGGGCCGCGTCGTCGATCAGCAGCGCTCCCCCGGCCCGCACGACCGGGTGGGCGTTGTGCGCCTGCTCGCCGTTGCCGATCGGCAGCGGCACGAACGCGGCCGGCAGGCCCACCGCGGCGACCTCGGTGACGGTGTTGGCGCCCGCACGGCAGACGATCAGGTCGGCCGCGGCGTAGGCGAGGTCGATGCGGTCGATGAAGGGCACCACGACGTACGGAGGGTCGCCGGGACGCGGGTTGAGCGTGAC
Source organism: Aeromicrobium fastidiosum (assembly GCF_017876595.1). NCBI lineage: Bacteria > Bacillati > Actinomycetota > Actinomycetes > Propionibacteriales > Nocardioidaceae > Aeromicrobium > Aeromicrobium fastidiosum. The sequence goes on from NZ_JAGIOG010000001.1 coordinate 3,491,142, forward strand.
CTCGTCGGGCCGTCCGGCGGCGTGGAGCACCTGCACGCCGGCATCGGCCAGGTCGCGGGCCGCCGCCGACACCGCGTGGTTGATGCGTCGGGCACCCTGCGATCCGCCCGTGACCAGCAGGGTCGGCCGGTCGGCGTCGAGCCCGAAGAACGCCCTGGCCTCGGCGCGGAGCGCCGCCCGGTCGAGCCGGGAGATCTCCCGGCGGATCGGCAGTCCGATCAGCTGGGCGTGGCGCAGGTCGGTGTCGGGGAAGCTCGTCGCGACGTGCCGGGTGAAGCGGGCTCCCAGCTTGTTGGCGATGCCGGGCACGGCGTTGCCCTCGTGGACGACCAGCGGGATGCCGCGTCGCCGCGCGACCAGGTAGGCCGGCACCGACACGTAGCCACCGAAGCCGACGATGACGTCGGGGCGCACGCGGTCGACGACCTCACCCGTCGCCCGCACCGCGGCACGCAACCTGGCCGGGACCTGCACCATGGCCTTGCCGGGACGCCGCGGCAGCGGCACCGGCGGCACGAGCTCGAGCGGGTAGCCGGCCTGCGGCACCAGCGTCACCTCGAGCCCGCGGGGCGTGCCGAGGCAGGTGATCTCGACCCCGGCATCGGCCAGGACAGCGGCGGTCGCGAGCAGGGGTGATGTGTGGCCGGCGGTTCCTCCACCGGCGAGCAGGACGCGCACGCGTCATCGCCTCCCTGCGACGCGCACGCGGGCGGGAGCCGGGGCAGCCGCGCGCTTGCGGCTGGTGCGACCCGCGGCCAGTGCACGCTTGGCACCCGGCTCGGTCGTCGCGAAGTTGAGCAGGACGCCGAGCGACACCAGCGTGACCAGCAGGCTCGACCCGCCGTACGAGATCAGGGGCAGCGGGATGCCGATGACGGGCAGCATCCCGAGCACCATGCCGATGTTGATGACGGCCTGGATCAGCAGCCAGATCGTGATGCCGGCGGCGCCGTAGCGGACGAACGGGTCGCGGGTACGCATCGCGATGCGGATGCCGGCGAAGCCCAGCACGATGAACAGGGCCAGCACGACGAGCGTGCCGAGCAGGCCGAGCTCCTCGCCGATGACCGCGAGGATGAAGTCGGTGTGCGCCTCGGGCAGCGAGCCCCACTTCTGCCTGCTGCCACCCAGGCCCACGCCCCAGAAGCCGCCGCGGGCCAGCGCCATCATGCCGTGGATGGCCTGGAAGCCGGCGCTGTCGGGATCGGCCTGCGGGTTGGTGAAGTTGAGCATGCGCGCGACGCGGTGGGGCGAGTTGGCGACCGCGACGACGAGGCCGACGAACAGCACCGCCAGGATGCCGCCCATGTGACGCCGCGGGAGGCCCGCGATCCAGAGCATCCCGACGATGACCGCGAAGATCACGACAGCGGTGCCGAGGTCGTGCTGCAGGACGACGAGCATCGCGACGGAACCGGCCACGGGGACCATCGGCGTCAGGACGTAGCGCGGCGTGCCGAGGTACTTCTGCCGCCGTGCGTAGAGATCGGCGATCCACAGCACGAGAGCCAGCTTGGCGAACTCCGACGGCTGCAGCTGGAAGCCGCCGAACAGCGGGAGCCAGTTGCGGTTGCCGTTGACCGTGATGCCGACCCCGGGGATGAAGGTGGCACCGATGAGCGCGACCGAGACCAGGAGGGCCGGCCGGATCAGCCGGCGCATGAGCGGCAGCGGCATGCGGGACGCGATGACCGCGCCCGTCACGCCGATCACCGCGAAGATCAGCTGGCGGATGACGATCGAGAACGAGCTGCCGTAGTTGACCAGGGCGAAGATCGAGCTGGCACTGAGCACCATGACCAGTCCGATGCCGAGCAGCAGCGCCGAGGTGCCGAGCACCAGCTGGTAGGACGCCAGCGGACGCTCGAGCGTCCGGCGTACCGCCTCGCTCATGCTCCGCATGTGATCGTCCTCTGCGTCGGGGAAGGTCAGGACCTGTCGCGCAACCGGTGCACCGCCGCGGCGAAGCTGTCGCCCCGGGCGGAGTAGTTGCGGAACTGGTCCATGGACGCGCATCCCGGGGCCAGCAGCACGGTGTCACCCTCACGGGCGAGCGATGCCGCGACCTCGACGACGCGATCCATGGGATCAGTCTCGCCGGTGTCGACCTCCACGACCGGCACATCAGGCGCGTGTCGCCTCAGCGCGTCGGCGACGACGTCGCGGTCGGCACCGATCAGCACGACGGCGCGCAGCCGGTCGCGCGCAGCGGCCACGAGATCGTCGAACGTCGCCCCCTTGGCGAGACCTCCGGCGACCCACACGACGTTCTCGAAGGCCTGCAGCGAGGCCTGCGCGGCATGGGCGTTGGTGGCCTTGGAGTCGTCGACCCACCGCACACCGCCGATGTCGGCGACGTCGGCGATGCGGTGCGCGTCGGGAGTGAAGCCACGGAGGCCGTCGCGGACGGCTCGCGGATCGACGCCGTGCGCTCGGGCGAGCGCCGCGGCGGCCAGCGCGTTGGCGACGACGTGGGGGGCGGGCACGCGGTCGGCGTCGCCTCCGGCTGCGACCCGGGCGGTCAGACCGATGTCGTGGACGCTGCCGAGCTCGGCGGCGTTCGAGATGCGTCCAGCGATGTACGCGCGGTCGGCGATCGCGTCGTCGACCAGGCCGATCATGCCGGCGGCCGGCACCCCGAGGGTGAAGCCGATCGCCCGGCACCCCTCGACGACGTCGGCCTCCTCGACCATGTGCTCGGTGACGGGGTCCTGCACGTTGTAGACGCACGCGACCCGGGTGCGCGCGTAGATGCGGGCCTTGTCGGCGGTGTAGGCGTCGAGACCGCCGTGCCAGTCGATGTGATCGGGTGCCAGGTTGAGCACGGCGCTGGCCTGCGCGGAGATCGACTGGCTCCAGTGCAGCTGGTAGCTCGAGAGCTCGACCGCGAGCACGTCGAACGGCTCGGGGTTCATGACGGCCTCGAGCACCGGGGTGCCGACGTTGCCGACGGCCAGCGCGTTGAGCCCCTGCGCCCGCAGGATCGACTCGAGCATCTGCACCGTCGTGGTCTTGCCGTTGGTGCCGGTGACGGTGAGCCACGGCGCGGCGTCCTCGCCCCGCAGTCGCCAGGCCAGCTCGACCTCGCCCCACACGGGGACGGCGCGGGCGGCGGCCTCGGCCAGCAGCGGGGTCGTGGGCGACCAGCCGGGCGACGTCACGAACAGGTCGACGCCCTCGGGGAACGTCGCGGTCGAGCCGGGTCCGATGCGCACGTCGACGCCGAGGATCTCGAGCAGCGTCGCCTTCTCGCGCAACGCCTCGTCGTCGCCGTCATCGAGCACGACGACGTCGGCACCGAGGTGCTGCAGCGTGTCGGCCGCGGCGAATCCGCTGACCCCCAGGCCCCCGACGGCCGCGCGAACGCCCTCCCAGGACGACTCGCGTCCCAGGGTGGAGATGTCGATCGTCATGCGCCAGCCGTCCTGAGAAGGGCACGGTAGGACGACCGGCGCACGAACACGTGCACATGATTCACTCGCTCGCGCTCGCTCATGCGCCGGTGACCCACTCGCTGTAGAAGATGCCCAGGCCCGTCGCGACGCACAGGCCGCTGATGATCCAGAACCGCACCACGATCGTGATCTCGGCCCACCCCAGCAGCTCGAAGTGATGTTGCAGGGGTGCCATGCGGAAGATGCGCTTGCCGCCGGAGATCTTGAACCAGCCGACCTGCAGGATCACCGACATCGTGATCGCCACGAACAGTCCGCCGATGATGACCAGGAGCAGCTCGGTGCGCGTCATGAGCGCGAAGCCGGCCATCGCGCCGCCGAGCGAGAGCGAGCCCGTGTCACCCATGAAGATCTTGGCGGGCGAGGCGTTCCACCACAGGAATCCGAAGCAGGCACCCGTCAACGCCGAGGCGACGACAGCGAGGTCGAGCGGGTCGCGCACCTCGTAGCACTTCATGCCGGGGTTGAACGAGCAGTTCTGGCCGCTCTGCCAGATGTTGATGAAGACGTAGGCGCCGAACACCATCATCGCCGCGCCGGTCGCGAGGCCGTCGAGCCCGTCGGTCAGGTTGACACCGTTGCTGGTGCCCGCCACGAGCAGCAGCACCCACACGACCAGCAGGGCGGTCGGCAGCTTCCAGCCGTCGATGTCGCGGGTGAACGAGATGGCGTGCGTGATCGGGGTGCGGCCCGTGTCGTCCTCCCAGCCGATCGCGAGCCACGCGAACACCAGGCCGATGACGGTCTGGCCGATCAGCTTGGCCTTGCTGCGGAGCCCGAGGTTGCGCTGCTTGGACACCTTGATGAAGTCGTCGAGGAAGCCGATCGCGCCGAGACCCACGAACAGGAACAGCAGCAGCAGGGCCGATGCGCTGGGTGCCCAGCCGGGCTCGAAGTCGGTCGAGATGCCGGTCACCAGCTTGGCCGAGAAGTAGCCGACGAGGACCGCCACGATGATGACGAGGCCGCCCATCGTGGGGGTGCCGCGCTTGGTGTGGTGGGACGTCGGTCCGTCGTCGCGGATCAGCTGGCCGTAGTTCTGCTTGACCAGCACCGAGATCGCGAACCGCGTGCCGATCAGGGTGACCAACAACGACAGCGCTCCTGCGATCAGGATGGCCTTCATCGCGTCGTGGTCCTCTCGGGGGGCTCGGGTCGGTGTGCGTCGGGTCGGCGTCGAATGCGCCTCAGTATGGTCTCAGGCCTCGAGCAGCGCCTCGGCGACGCGCTCCAGCCGGACGCCTCTCGATGCTTTCACAAGCACGACGTCGTCCCCGGTCAGGCTCGCGGGGAGTGTGCGGCTTGCCACACCGACGTCGTCGACGACCTCGGCGATCGCACCGGCACCGTCGGCGATGGCTCGGGCGTCCTGGCCGACGACGACGACCCGCGCGTAGCCCAGCTCGGCCGCCAGCTCACCGACGTGCCGGTGCGCGGCCTCGGACTCGGCACCCAGCTCGAGCATCGCGCCCAGCACCGCGACCCCCCTGCCGTGCGCGATCGCGGCCACGGCGCGCAGCGCAGCCTCGACCGACTCGGGGTTGGCGTTGTAGGCGTCGTTGACGACGACCAGCCCGTCGGCGCGCACGTGCCGCTCCATCCGCATGGGCGTCACGACTCCCGCGCCGGCGAGTCGCTCGACGACCGTCGGCAGGTCGACGTTGAGGGCGAGCGCGACGGAGGCCGCGGCGGCGGCGTTCATGGCGTGGTAGGCGCCGATCAGCGGGACGTGCGCCGGCACCTGACGGCGGTCGTGACCGAGCACGAACCGGGGCGTTCCGTCGGCGTCGAGGGCGACGTCGCTCACCTCGACGTCGCCCTGCAGGCCGAACGTCATGACGGACGCCTGCGTGCGGCTCGCCATCGCCGCGACGCGGGGGTCGTCGGCGTTGAGGACGACGACCCCGTCGGGGGCGACCGCCTCGGCGAGCTCGCCCTTGGCGACGGCGATGGCGTCGGCGGAGCCGAACTCCCCCACGTGCGCGTGCCCGACGTTGAGGACCACGCCGATCTCGGGCGGGGCAATGTCGCACAGCGCGCGGATGTCGCCGATGGCCCGAGCACCCATCTCGACGACGAGGTAGCGGGTGAGCTCGTCGACGCGCAGCACCGTCAGCGGCACGCCGAGCTCGTTGTTGAGGTTGCCGCGGGTCGCGACGGTGGCCCCCTCGGGCTCGAGGAGGCGCGCGATGAGGTCCTTGACGCTGGTCTTGCCGCTCGAGCCGGTCAGTGCGACGACGTGGACGTCCTCGCGCACGTCGAGCACGTGTCGCGCCAGCCGGCCGAGCGCGCGCGTCACGTCGAGCACGACGATGCCGGGCAGGTCGGTGCTCCGCGAGCCCAGCACTGCCGCAGCCCCGTTGCCGATCGCCTGGGCCGCGAAGTCGTGACCGTCGACGTGGTCGCCGGCGATGGCCACGAACAGGCCGCCGGCCTCGACGGCCCGGGAGTCGAGCGTCGCGGGAGCGTCGACGACGATCGTGGGGTCGCCGACGACGACGCCGTCGGTGACGACCGCGATCTCGGCCAGCGTCAGCGGGATCACGAGGTGGCCCCGATCAGCTCGACCAGCACCTCGCGGTCGTCGAACGGGTGCACGACGCCGTCGACGTCCTGTCCACGCTCGTGTCCCTTGCCCGCGACCACGACCGTGTCGCCCAGGTGCGCCATCGCGACGGCGTGGGCGATGGCCTCCCGGCGGTCGCCGATCTCGACGACGACGCCCGGGCCCGCGGCGGCACCCTCGATGACGGCGGCCCGGATCGCTCCGGGTCGCTCCGATCGCGGGTTGTCGTCGGTGACGATGACGACGTCGGCATGACGCGCCGCGGCCTCGCCCATCAGCGGCCGCTTGCCGTGGTCACGGTCGCCGCCGGCGCCGATCACGACGATGAGCCGTCCGGCGGTGACGGGTCGCAGCGCGGAGAGCACCGCCGTCACGGCGTCGGGCTTGTGGGCGTAGTCGACGATCGCCGTGAACGGCTGGCCCGCGTCGACGCGCTCCATGCGTCCCGGCACGCCCGTGCTGGCGGCGATGCCGGCCGCCAGGGACGCCGGGTCGTGTCCGGCCGCCGCGAGACCGGCGATGACGGCCAGCGCGTTGGAGACGTTGAAGACGCCCGGCAGCGGCACGGACAGGTCGATCGCGAGGCCGTCGGGGCCGAGCACCTCCAGATCGGTGCCGAGACGGTGCGGCCGGATGTTGGCGGCGCGCCAGTCGGCAGCGTTGCCGTCGGTCGAGAACGTCGTGACCGGGAGCGGGGTGAGCTGCTGCAGGCGCCTGCCGTGGGCGTCGTCGACGTTGATGACGGCGTGGCGGGCGCGGTCTGCGGTGAACAGCGCGGCCTTGGCCAGGAAGTACTCCTCGAGGTCGTGGTGGAAGTCGAGGTGGTCGCGGCCGAGGTTGAGGAACACGGCAACGTCGAACGTGAAGCCGTCGACCCGTCCCTGCACGAGGGCGTGGCTCGATACCTCCATGGCGCAGAGCTCGACCTGCTCCTCGCGCATGACGGCGAACAGCGCCTGCAGCTGGGGAGCTTCCGGCGTGGTCAGCGTCGAGGCCGCCGGCACCTTGCCGATCCGGGTGCCGATCGTGCCGACGACCGCCGAGACCTTGTCGCCCAGAGCAGCCTCGGCCAGGTAGGTCGTGGTCGTCTTGCCCTGCGTGCCGGTGACGCCCAGGGTCGTGAGCGACTCGGCCGGGTGCCCGTAGAACGCGGCGCTGAGACCGGCCAGGCGGTGGCGGGGCTCGTCGACCACGACGGTCGGCAGTCGTCCGTCGACCAGCGCGGCCCCGGCCTCGTCGGTCAGGACGGCGACGGCACCGCGATCGGCTGCGTCGCCCACGAACGACGCCCCGTGCGTCCGGATGCCCGGCAGAGCGGCGTACAGGTCGCCCGGCTGGACGTGCGCGGTGTTGAGCGAGATGCCCGTGACGACGACGTCGTCTGCGGCTGTCGCACCGACCAGGTCGGCGAGCTCTGCCAGCTGCCACCGAGGGGTCTGCCGGGGTCGCACCCGCATCGCATCCGTCACCCAGCAACCCTACCGACCCCGACCCGCTGGACGTGGTCACCGGTGAAACGTGTTCCACGCGGACACCGCGCGCCCCGCCGCACAGCCGTCAGGGCAGCCAGATCGTGGCGCGCACCGGGTGGTGGTCCGAGGCAAGGGGGCGAACGTTCTTGCCGCGACGCAACGGAGCGACGACCTCCCAGCCGGACACGCCGAGCGAAGCGGGAACGAGGATGCGGTCGATGTGGTCGCCGTATCGAAGCTCACGTCGCGGACGTGCCGCGAAACCGTTCGAGCTACTGACCCACGCCTTCGTGTGGGACACCGATTGTTGATAGGCGTCGACGTAGCCCGCCCGGCGGAACACGCGACCGACACCGTCGCCGCGACGCGCCCGGCTCGAGTTGAAGTCGCCCGAGTAGAGCACCGGCCCCTCGGCGCGTGTGCCGGGCATGAGCGCGAGCAGTCTCGCCGCTTCCCGCTTCCGCTGACGGTCGGCCGCGAGCGACCGTCCAGCCGTGAAGTGCGTCGACACCACGGTGAACCTCTTGCCCGTACCGAGGAGCTCGAACGTGGTCCAGCCTGCGGTCGTCGCCGGCCCAGGCACCACCGTCCCCCACGGGAGCTGGATCGAGGCGACACGCCCTGCCGGACTGACCGTCGCCATCCGGTAGAGGACCATCTCGTTCTGGGTGTCATGGGCCAGCCGGTAGCCCTGACGACGGAGAGCGCCGAGCAGCTTGGTGTCACGCCCACGACGGGTCGTCTCCTGCAGCGCGACGACGTCGGCCCCGGAGTCCAGGATGCGCCGCACGACTGCCGGCCGGCGGCCGGCCCAGCCCTCGCACACGTGACCACAGATGTTGAACGTGACCACGGTGACGGGAGTCGCTCCGGCTGCCGGAACCACTGAGGGCGTGGAGTGGCAGTACACACCCGAACGCCCGGACCGGTTGGCGCGAGCGACCTGGAAGCAGTACTCGGTGCCGGGTCGTAGACCCGTCACGGCGAGGCGCGACGTCGCCGGTCGCGTCCGCTGCGCCTGCGTCGCGCGACGCACCTCAGAGGGAGTTCGTCCGTGCACGACGCGGTAGCGGCCGGCCTCGCCGGCGGCGGGCCAGTCGAGAGTCATGGATGTCGGTGATGCGGCGACTACCCATGGGACACCGACGGCCCCAGATGCGACCGCTGATGCCGGCAGCGACGCGGTCGCCGCGGCTCCGATGACAGCCAGAACCACGAGCTTCGATGTCAGACGCATGAACAGCACAGTAGACACCAGGTCGATGCCACGCTCGTGATCCGTGACGCCCGACATCCCGGCCATGCCCCACGAAGGGCGGGGTCCAGACGACCACCTGTCGAGGTGTCATCTCCGAGAAACCCCGCGACCCACCGCGACTCGAGCGCAGCGAGACAGGACCCACCCCAAGTCCGAGCGAGCGCAGCGAGCGAAGGACAGGCGGCCGGATCCGAGCGCAGCGAGGAGCCGGATGAGTGCGAGGAACGAGCACGGGCCGGCGAAGCCGGCACCGCCTACCAGGTCTGCTCGACCTTGGGGCTCTTCGATCCGCTGGGCGCGACGCCGAACCGCTCGAGCGCCATCGACATGATGTCGTGGAACACGGGTGCCGCGGTCGAGCCGCCACCGGCGTTGCTGTACGGCTTGTCGAGCACGATGTAGGTCAGGAAGCGCGGGTTGTCGGCCGGGGCGAACCCCATGAACGAGACGGTGTTCTGGCCGCGGATGTAGCGGCCCGTGGCGGGATCGACGCGCCAGGCGGTGCCGGTCTTGCCGGCGACACGATAGCCCTCGATCTGGGCGGCGGGCGCAGTTCCGTCGTCGGCCGTGACGGCCTCCATCATGCGGGTGACGGTCGCGGCGGCGTCCTTGGAGACGACGCGGCGGCCGGGCGTCGACGCGACGGGGCTCTCCTTGCCGTCGTGGTCGATCGTGCTGCTGACGACGGTCGGCTCGCACATCGTGCCGGCGTTGGCGATGGCACCGACGGCGCGCATCATCTGCATCGCGGTGACCGAGATTCCCTGGCCGAACGAGATCGTCGCGTGGTTGGCCTTGGTCCACGACTTGCCGTCCGTCAGGATGCCGTTCGACTCGCCGGGCAGGTCGACGCCCGACTTCTGGCCGAAGCCGAACTTGCTGAAGTAGTCGTACATCGTCTGGTCGCTCATCTGCTGCGAGGCGACGATCGTGCCGAGGTTGGACGACAGCGCGATGACGCCGGCCGCCGTGAGCTTGATGTTGCCGTGCTCCCAGTAGTCGCCGATGCGGAACTTGTCGATCGTCAGGCTCGACGGCACCGAGATGGGGGTGTCTGCGGCGATCTTGCCCTGGTCGGCGAGAGCAGCCATCGTGACGGTCTTCATGACGCTGCCGGGCTCGTAGACGTTCTGCACCGCGCGCGAGACGGTGTTGGAGTCGTCCATGCCGGTGCGGGTGTCGGCGTCGAAGGTCGGGGCCTGCGACATCTGCACGATCTGGCAGGTCTTGACGTCCATCGTGATCGCGAGACCCCAGTCGGAGCTCGACGAGCGCACCGCGTCGGTGAGTCGCTGGTCGGCGTACCACTGCAGGTCGCGGTCGATCGTGGTCTTGACGTCCTCGCCCGGCACCATCTTGGTGATGCGGCTGTCGGCCATCGGGATGCGCTGTCCCGTCGGGGAGACCTCGTAGGTGCTCGAGCCGTCGGTACCGGTCAGGGTCTTGTCGTACTGCTGCTCGAGGCCCGCGACGCCCTTGCCGGCGCCGTTGACGTAGCCGAGCAGGTTGGCCGCGAGCGAGCCGCCCGGGTAGGTGCGGATGTTGCCCTTCTGGGCGAAGACGCCGGTGAGCTTGGCGTCCGACAACGCGTCGAGCGCCTTGTCGGCCGTCCACTTGGGCACGTCGCGCACGAGGTAGACGAAGCGCGAGTCGGGCGTCCGCAGCTTGTCGATCGTGTCGAAGTAGTCGACATCGTCACCGAGCTTCTCGCGCAGGATGCGTGCGATCTGCGGAGCGTTCTCGGCCGTCATGCTGGGATCGGCCGTGATCGTGAGCCCCGCGACGCTGGTGGCGAGCTGCGCCCCGTTGCGGTCGAGGATGTTGCCGCGCGGTGCCGGCTCGGTCTTGGGCTGCGTGCCGGCGGCGATCGAGGCCGCGGCATAAGCGCTGGAGTCGATGCCCTGGATCTGGAACAGCCGAGCCCCGAAGACGCCGAACACGACGAACACGAAGATCGTGCACAGCCGCAGCCGGCGACGGGTCAGGATCACGCGTTCTGTCATCGGGTCACGCTCCTGATGTTGCTGCCGCGCTCGGCCGCCTGGGGCTTGCCGAGCAGCTTGCCGTCCGACAGGCGGAGGAAGGCCGGGTTGGCGGGGGGCACCATGCCGATCGCGATCGCGCGGCTCGCCACGTTCGCGGGGCTCTGCAGCCGGTCGACCTCGCGGGCGATGGACTGCTGACGTGTCTCGAGGGCTGCCGCCTCACGGTCGAGGCGCGCCGACTCGAACGACTGGGCCTGCAGCACCGTGCTCATCAGCACCAGGCCGACGAGCCCCGCTCCGAGGACGCTCATGACGACCACGACGAAGGGTGCCTTGCGAGCCCGGCTCCGCACGGGGCGGACGAGTCGAAGACCCGCCGCCTTGGCCTCGTCGAGGGTTCTGGGTGCGGGAGAGAGCGCCCGCGCGACCATCGAGCTCATGCCGCCACCTGTGTCATGCCGCTGTCCTCTCGACCACGCGGAGTCGGACTGACCGCGCCCGGGGGTTCTCATCGACCTCGTCATCGGTCGCCATCTCGGCACCACGCGTCACGAGGGCGAACTTGGCCTCGTGGCCTGCCGGGACGAACGGCATGTCGCGCGGCACGTCGGTCGTGGTGACCTCGGCGAAGGCGCGCTTGGTGATGCGGTCCTCGAGCGAGTGGTACGCCAGCACCGCGACGCGGCCGCCTGGCGCCAGCACCTCCAGCGAAGCCGGCAGCGCCCGCCGGTAGACACCGAGCTCGTCGTTGACCTCGATGCGCAGCGCCTGGAACGTCCGCTTGGCGGGGTTGCCTCCCGTGCGACGTGCGGCCTGCGGGATCGAGTCGCGGATCAGGTCGACCAGACGAGCGCTGGTCGTGAAGGGCTCCTCGGCACGGGCCGCCACCACGTTGTCGGCGATCCGCTTGGCGAACTTCTCCTCGCCGTACTCGCGCAGGACCCGTGACAGATCGCGCGCGCTGTAGGTGTTGAGGATGTCGGCGGCCGTGAGCTCGTCGTCGCCGTTCATCCGCATGTCGAGCGGCGCGTCCTGCGCATAGGCGAAGCCGCGGTCGGCGAGGTCGAGCTGCATCGACGACACCCCGAGATCGAACAGCACGCCCGACACGGTCGGGAACCCCGCGTCGCGGACGACGTCGGCGATCTCGTCGTACACCGCGTGGGCGAACGTCACTCGACCCTCGTACGGCGCCAGACGCGCACCGGCCCGGGCCAGCGCCTCGGGATCGCGATCGATGCCGATGACGTGGACGTCCGGGAAGCGCTGCAGCATCGCCTCGGTGTGACCGCCGAGACCCAGCGTCGCATCGACGACGACGGGACGCTCAGCGGTGAGCGAGGGAGCGAGCACGTCGAGCACGCGCTCCAGCAGGACGGGGACGTGGCTCGCGTCGGAACCCGTCGACGAGGTCACAGGCGACCCAGGCCGATCGAGATCAGCACCGCGAGGACGACCGACGAGCCCAGCGAAAAGGCCATCAGACGCACGCCGTCGGCGAGCTCGTGCCGCACGCGGCGGTGATCGGTGCTGGTCGTCATGTCCCTCCCCCTGTCGTCCATGTGGTTCGCGTGTGTGTGGTCTGTGTGCCCGGTGTTCCATGTGGCCAGATCCACGACCGCTGGGTCTGACACCGGGGAAGTGATGTCAGAACCATGCGGGCGCAGATCTCGCCGCACGGAGGTCAGAAGATCCCGGGCATCACTTCTTCCGACATGTCCGCGAACGGACCCTGCTGCGAGGCCTCGAACTCGGCCCATCGGCCCGAGTCCCAGATCTCGATCCGGTCCATGGCTCCGACGACCGTGCACTCCTTGTCGAGCTGCGCCCAGGTGCGGAGCACGGCCGGCACGGAGATGCGGCCCTGCTTGTCGGGCACCTCGGACGACGCGCCGGAGAAGAACATGCGGCTGAAGTTGCGGGCCGCCTGGTTGGTGAAGGGCGTGTTGCGGATGCGATCGGTGAACTCGTTGAACGCCTCGGTCGTCCACCCGTAGATGCAGTTCTCCTGACCGCGGGTGAGGACGATGCCCGTCTCGAGCCGCGGACGGAACTTGGCCGGCAGGAACAGGCGTCCCTTGTCGTCGAGGCGCGGGGTGTACGTGCCGAAGAAGTTCGAGACATCCGGGTTCACCTCGCTCCTCCTCGTCGACGGCCATGCGCTCCATTTCACACCACTGTACTCCACATTGCCCCACTCAGGCACCTTTCAGGGCCAGTTTTCGGGCATGTCGGCATGAGTCCCCCACGGCGGCAGGACGCGTGAAAGAGCTGCCGTGACAACGAAAAAACCGCCCCCGAGGGGGCGGTTCACGTGGTGGTGGAGTGAAGTGGAGGGATTTGGCCTCGAAGGCCGTCTCCCGTCAGGGGCTAGAGGCCGTCCTCGTCACGGCGACGCTGCCAGCGCTCCTCCATGCGATCGACGAACGATCCCGACGCCTTGGGCTGTCCGCCGCCGCGACCCGACGGGGCTGCCGGCGTCTCGTCACGGTTGCCAATACCGCGCTTCCAGGCCTGGCTGAACAAGAAGGCCGTGCCGACCATCGCGAGGAAGCCGATCACGCCGATCCAGGTCATCTTGGTGACGGCACCGGAGAACATCACCACGAGCCCGGCGACGAAGCCGAGGCCCGACAGCACGGCGACCCGTCGGTTGCGGGCCATGAACTTCGAGCCGCGCAGCGTCGAGGCGAAGTCGGGGTCTTCGGCCGCCAGCGACTGCTCGAGCTGCTGGAGCAGCCTGGCCTCTTCGTCAGAGAGTGGCACTGTTGCCTCCTGGATCGGGTGATGCTGATGTCAAGTCTAGGCGGGCTATCGTGTGCAAGCCAGCGGAAAGACCTGTGAAGTCGGGCGACGTCCTCAGGATCCGCTCGAGGTCGAACAAGGCCTCGCGCGCACCGGGCTCGGTGTCGACGATCGCGCTGGGCACCAGATCGGCGAAGACCCGCAGCCCCTGGCTCTGGATCGACTCGAAGCCGCGCGCCGTCAGCAGCTCGTCGACCTCGTCGCGGACGAACCGGCGCGGACCCATCGACCGGATGTCCCACGCGGCGGCCGTGCGCGCCAGCAGGGTCTGCGCCGTGACGAAGTCTCCGGCCAGGGCCCGTGCGGCGACGGCAGCATGCCGACCCGCGACCACGACGCTGACGTGCCCGCCGGGGCGCAGCGCCGTCGCGACCGCCGAGAGCGCCTGCCCCGGGTCGTCGACGTGCTCGAGGACCCCGTGGCAGACCAACAGGTCGAAGGACGCGGGCGCGACGTGGTCGAGCAGATCGGCCGAGTCGCCCAGCACCCCGGTGACAGGTGCGTCGAGTCCGGCCTCGACCCCGCGACGGTGCAACGACGCGAGGGCGTCGGGACTCGGGTCGACCACCGTGACCCGGTGACCCAGCTGCGCGAGGCGCACCGCATCTCCCCCGGTTCCGCCACCCAGGTCAAGCACGTCGAGCAGTGCTCCACCGCCCGCGATCTGGACCGCGTCGGCGACGGCCTGCCACATCAGCTCGGAGCGCACCGGACCCATGACGGACACTGTAGCCACAGCACCAACGCACCCTGATGGCCGCGCCGTCCGACCCCGTAGTCTGCGCGCATGGCGAACGTCGTGGTGGTCGGTGGCGGCTTCGCCGGACTCTCGGCAGCCGCGCGCCTGGCCAAGCTCCGGCACCGGGTGACCGTCGTCGAGTCCGGTGATCGGCTCGGCGGACGCCTCCACGGACATGTCGTTGACGGCAGCAGTTGGCCCCTCGAGCTCGACACCGTGACGTTGCCGGGTGTGTTCCGCGATCTCTTCCGCAAGTCCGGCCGTCCGATCGACAAGGCGATCGGGTTCGAGAAGACCGTCGGCCGTCGTCATCTCTTCACGGACGGGTCGAGCCTCGACCTGCCACTCGGCAACCGGGGCGACCAGCACGAGGCGATCACGGACGTCTTCGGCGAGGACGAGTGGTCGCCATGGGTCGACCGGTTCGCCGAGCCGTGGAACGTCGTCCGCCTCATGGCGCTCGACGAGGTGTTCGCGGGACGCAAGGACGTCGACCGCTCGGTGCGCAAGATGCTGCGGCCCCGCCGCACGATCGGGTCGATCGACCGCGAGTTCGCCGACGAGCGCCTCGCCAAGGTCGTCCTCGACCCCGTGCGGCTGGCCGGTCACGACCGACGGTCGACGCCGGCCTTCCTGGCGGTCAGCCACTACCTCGAACGGTCGTTCGGACGGTGGCGGTTCGAGGGCGGCCTGCCGGGCCTCGCCGCGGCGCTCGAGCAGCGGCTCGTCGAGCGACGCGTGACCGTCGAGCTGGGCGAGGCCGCCCACGACGTCACCCGCTCGGGCCCCCAGGTCACCGGCGTGGTGACCAATCGCCGCACCCTGCCGGCCGATGTCGTGGTGTGGTGCGCGCCCACGCTGCCGGCCTCGCTGCCACGCCCCCGGATGCTCCCGGTCATCCCGGCGTCACGCACGTTCGTGACGCTCGGCCCGGGCGCGCCCGACATCGCCGACGACACCCTGGTGCACGGCAACCCGCCCGTGCGCCTCTACACCGCGGGCGACTCACGCTGGACGATCGAGCACCACAGCGGCGAGGACCCGCTCGTGGCACTGGCCCGACTCGGTCTCGACCTGCGGGCCCACGTCGAGACGCGGTCGACAATGACACCGGGCGAGCTCGTCACGCGAGGCCACTTCGGCTGGACGTGGAGCACCTGGACCACGGCGTTCGACCTGCCCGGAGTCGCCCCCAGGGGCGGGCTCTACCTCGCCGGGGCACACGCGCACCCGGGCGGCACGCTCGAGGGCATCGGCATGGCGACCTCGGCGATCGCCGCCGACGTCGGCGCGGCGTCGCGCTGACGTCGGTCGCCGCTGCGTCAGACCAGGCCGTCGGCCCGCAGCTGCTCGAAGATCTCGCGCGTCGCCTTCGACCGGTTGAGCGTGATGAAGTGCAGGCCCGGCGCGCCCCCTGCGAGCAGATCGCGGCACAGCTGAGTCGCGAGCTCGATGCCCTTGACCCGGACCGCGGCCTTGTCGTCGGCGATGGGCTCGATCTGAGCCAGCACCTCGGCCGGCATCTCGGCCCCCGACAGCTCGGCCATGCGGGCGACCTGCGCGAAGTTGAGGATCGGCATGATGCCCGGGACGATCGGGATGTCGCTGCCGAGTGCCCGCACGCGCTCGACCAGCCCGAAGTAGTCGGAGGCGCGGAAGAACAGCTGCGTGATGGCGTAGTCAGCGCCCGCACGCGCCTTGGCCACGAGCACCTCGGCGTCGTGGTCGAGGCTCGCCGCATCGGGGTGTCCCTCGGGGAATGCCGCGACGCCGATCTCGAAGCCGCCCAGCTGCCTGGCCAGCTCGACGAGGTCGACGGCGTACGTCATGCCGTCGGGGTGCGGCTCCCACGGGGCCCGCGGTCCGCCCTTGGGATCGCCCCGCAGCGCGAGGACGTTGTCGACGCCGGCGGCGGCGTACTGCTTGAGGACCGACTCGATCTCGCCCCTGGTCTGCGCCACGAGGGTCAGGTGCCCGACAGGACGCATCGCCGTCTGCTCAGCGATGCGCGCCGTGATGCGCACGGTGCGCTCCTGGCTGGTTCCCCCGGCCCCGTACGTCACCGACACGAACGTCGGGTCGAGCGGCTCGAGGTCGGCGATGGTCTGCCACAGCAGGTCCTCGCCGTCGTCGTCCTTGGGCGGGAAGAACTCGAAGGAATAGCTCGGTGCGGGCGCCCGGAGGGCAGCCACGAGGGAGTGGTCATCGAAAGCCATGCCGCAACGGTACCGTTCAGGACGTGACCTCAGGCGCGGTTGACCCCGACTTCAGAGCCCGGATCGATCACACCCTGGTCGAGTTCGTGGAGCGGCAGCGCGGGCTGTTCGCCGCGATGGGACCCGATCTCGACGAGCTCGCCGACGCGGCCGTCTCGTTCGTCGCGGGCGGCAAGCGCCTGCGCCCGCAGTTCTGCTTCGCCGGCTGGCTCGTCGCCGGCGGCCGTGCCGACGACCCGGCGATCGTCCCAGCCGCGGCGGCACTGGAGTGGCTGCAGGGCAGCGCTCTGGTGCACGACGACCTCATGGACGGTTCCGACACGCGTCGCGGCAGGCCGAGCGTCCACCGCGAGTTCGAGGCACGGCACCGTGACGGACGTCGTGAGGGTGACTCCGCCGGGTTCGGCGAGTCGGTCGCAGTCCTGCTGGGCGACCTGATGCTGTCGTGGTGCGACGAGATGTTCCGTGCCAGCGCGCTGCCCACCGTGCCAGCGGCCTTGGCCTTCCTCGACCTGTGCAAGACCGAGGTCGTGGCCGGACAGTTCCTCGACGTCGTCGGCCAGACCCGCGCGACGCTCTCGGTCGCCGAGGCGATGCGGGTCGTGCGCTTCAAGTCGGCCAAGTACACCGTCGAACGTCCCCTCCACATGGGCGCGGCACTGGCCGGGGCGGGCGACGGCCTCATCGCGTCCCTGAGCGACGTGGCCCTCCCCCTCGGCGAGGCCTTCCAGCTGCGCGACGACGTGCTCGGCGTCTTCGGCGACCCGGCCGTCACGGGCAAGCCCGCGGGCGACGACCTCCGCGAGGGCAAGCGCACCGTGCTCGTCGCCCGCACCCACGAGCTCACCGACGATGCCGGCCGTGCCCTCCTGGCCGAGGGGCTCGGCACCGCCGACGCCGTCGCGGCGCTCACCGATCTCATCCGCACCTCGGGGGCGTGGGACGCCGTCGAGGCCGACATCGCGCGTCTCGAGGCCGAGGCCGACGCGGCGATCGACCGCATCGGCGGCACGGCACCGGAGGTGCTCGGCCCCCTGGCCCTGATCGCGACCCGCCGGAGCCGCTGAGCGCCGTCCGCCGGTGCGGGCGAGATCACAGCGGCCGCGCAACACGCATCGATGCTGGTCACGGACCTGTGTGGCAGAGTCATTAGAATGCGTCCAGGGCCTGCCGGGGTCCACTGCGCGACGAGGAAGGGCTGACGTGGCAATCACAGGCGACGACGCTCTCGTCGGCACGGTGCTCAACGAGCGCTACCTCATGGGCGAACGCATTGCCCGTGGCGGCATGGCGAGCGTCTTCAAGGCGACCGACCAGCGGCTCGACCGCGAGGTCGCGATCAAGGTCATGCACCGCGGACTCGGCGACGACCAGCAGTTCACGCAGCGCTTCGTGCGCGAGGCCAAGTCGGCGGCCAAGCTCAACCACCGCAACGTCGTGTCGGTGTTCGACCAGGGCACCGACGGCGAGGTCACGTACCTCGTGATGGAGTACGTGCCCGGCAACACGCTCCGCGACCTGATGCGCGCCGAGGCACCCATGCCCCCCTACCGCGCGCTCGAGCTGCTCGAGCAGGTGCTCATCGCCCTGTCCGCGGCCCACGCCGCGCGCATCATCCACCGGGACGTCAAGCCCGAGAACGTCCTGATCACCCCCGACGGCGACGTCAAGGTCGCCGACTTCGGCCTTGCGCGGGCCGTCAGCGCCGCGACCACCGCGACCGGCGGCACCCTGATCGGCACCGTCTCGTACCTGGCACCCGAAATCGTCACCAACGACGGGGTCGACGCCCGCTCCGACGTCTACGCGTGCGGCGCGATGCTCTACGAGATGCTGACGGGCTTCAAGCCGCACTCCGGCGAGTCGCCGATCCAGGTGGCCTACAAGCACGTCCACGAGGACATCGGCAAGCCGTCCGCCGTGCAGCGCGGCATCCCGCCCTACGTCGACGCACTCGTCGCGCGGGCCACGGTGCGCGACCGCGACCAGCGCTCGACCGACGCACGGGTGCTGCTGCAGCAGGTGCGGTCGGTCCAGCGGGCCCTGGCCGCCGGCCTCGAGGACGATCCCGAGCTCGTGGCCGACCTCCTCCCCGGCGGACGTGTCGACGTCGACGCGCAGGCCCCGACCGTCGCCGTCCCGCGCGCTGCCCTCGGCACCCCGGTCGCATCGCCGGCGTCGGCCTCGGCCGTCACCACGGCGACCGTCGCCGGGCCCGAGCACACGATGCAGTGGAGTGCCGGCGGCCCGACTCCCCCGCCGCCCCCCGCGCCGATCGAGGGCGCGGCCAAGCCGGCCGGCCTCCACCCGCCGATGTCGCGCGAGGAGTACGGCCAGGTCGCCAGCAAGAAGCACTCGCGTCGCGGACGCAACCTGCTCGTCGCCGCGGTCGTCGTGGCCCTGCTCGCCGGGCTGCTGACGTGGTACGTCACCGACCTGCGCTACGACGAGACGCCGTTCCTGGTCAACAACGCCGAGACCGTCGCCAAGGAGAACGCCGAGCAGGCGGGCTTCGACTTCAAGGTCAGCAAGCGATCCTTCTCCGAGACGGTGCTCGCCGGCACGATCATCAGCACCGATCCGGCACCCGGCGAGAAGATCCTGCCCGGCAGCACGATCGACGCCGTCGTCTCCAAGGGTCCCGACCGGGTCTCGATCCCCGAGGGCGATCTCAAGGGCATGACGATCGAGGACGCCACAGCGGCTCTCGAGGCGCAAGACCTCAAGCTGGGCGAGCAGAAGCCCACCTACAGCGAGTCGATCGCCGAGGGCCTGGTCATCCGCGCCGACGGCGTCACCTCCGCCGATCAGCTCAAGCGGGGCGACACCGTCAACGTCCGGGTCAGCCGCGGCCGCCGCCCGATCGACATCCCCAACGTCGAGGGCGATCCGCTCGATGCCGCGCGCAAGGCCCTCGAAGAGGCCGGCTTCACGGTCGACAGCGGCGAGGACTTCAGCGACACCGTGCCGCAGGGCGCGGTCATCTCGCAGTCGCCGGCCGGCGGCCAGGCATTCAAGAACGACCAGATCTCGCTGACCGTGTCGAAGGGTCCCGAAGCCATCCCGATCCCGTCGGTCGTCGGCATGAAGAAGTCCGACGGTCGCGCGACGCTCGAGGCCGCGGGCTTCAAGGTGCGGGCGTTCTCGTTCCCGGGTGCCGGCAACTACGTCATCCAGCGGCAGGTTCCGGGAGCCGGTGACACCGCCAAGCGCGGTGCCACGATCACGATCTCGCCGCTCTGAGACAGGCGTACGACTCCGCGTACGCTGACGGCATGGACCAGCCCCGTATCGCCCCCGGCGGACTCCGCGAGCTCGGCGTCGTCAACTACGCGTTCTGCACCATCGCCGGCCGCGTCATCGGCGGCGAGCGTCCCCATGTCTTCACCACGCTGGGGCGTCAGCGACGGCTCTTCAGGGGCTGGCTGCACTTCAGCGGCCGGCTGATGCCCGGCGGCCTGCTGCCGCGTCGCGAGTCCGAGCTCGTGATCCTGCGCATCGCGACGCTGCGCGACTGCGAGTACGAGCGCCGGCACCACGTGCGCATCGGACGTCGAGCGGGCGTCACGCAGCAGCAGATCGACCACCTCGACGACCTCACGTGGTCGGGGTGGACGTCCCGTGAGCTGGCGCTGCTGCAGGCGACGACCCAGGTCGTCGAGACCAAGGGCATCGACGACGCCGCCTGGGCCGAGCTGGCCGCCCATCTCGACGAGCCCCGGCTCATCGAGCTGCTGCTGCTGTGCGGTCAGTACGACTCACTGGCCACGACCCTGCTGACGCTGCGGGTGCAGCCGGAGTAGTCGGAGCCCCAGCTCGTCAGCGTGCCAGCGCCGCGAGGTAGCGGCGCGCCATCCAGGTCTGCACCACGACGCCCAGGGGCCCGAGCAGTCGCGCGATCGGCGTGCCCGGACGGGAGAAGGCCGTGATCGTGGCGGTCACGACACCCGTCGCGGGGTCACGCTGCAGCTCGAACCGTTCCTCGCCGCACTCGGGATGGCCCGGCAGCGTGCCGTACGTGAAGCCCTGGCGGTCAGCCTCGTCGACGACCGACACGACGCGGCACGGGATCGTCCGACCCGCGAACCTGAACGTGACGTCCTGCCCTGGCGTGGCCCGAGGGACGTCACCGAGCGGCTTGACCCCGGCGCGGCGGTGCATCTGCCACGTCATCAGCACCGTGGCCGCCGCCTCGAGGTCGACGGCCCCGAGCACCTGCCGCTCGTGGAGGTGGTGGTAGCCGGCAGGCAGCTCGTCGCGCCCCGTCGCACCCACCTCGGGATACGTCAGGTCCATGCGTCAGTCGCGGCCCGCGAGCATCTCGGCGACGAGGAACGCCAGCTCGAGCGACTGGGCCCGGTTGAGGCGGGGGTCGCACAGCGTCTCGTAGCGGTGCGTGAGGTCCTCGGCCGACAGCTTCGCGCCGCCGCCGACGCACTCCGTGACGTCGTCGCCCGTGAGCTCGACGTGGACGCCGCCGGGCCACGTGCCGAGCGCGCGGTGCACCTCGAAGAAGCCGCGCACCTCGTCGATGACGTCGTCGAACTCACGCGTCTTGTAGCCGTTGGACGTCTCGAAGGTGTTGCCGTGCATGGGATCGCAGATCCAGGCGACCTCGATGCCCGCAGCGGTGACCTTCTCGACCAGGTTGGGCAGCCCATCGCGGATCTTGCCGGCACCGAACCGGGTGATGAAGCTGACCTTGCCCGGGATGCGGTCGGGGTTGAGCTTCTCGTAGAGGGCGATCGCGTCGTCGGCCGTCGTGGTGGGCCCGAGCTTGACGCCGATCGGGTTGGCGATGCGGCTCAGCAGCTCGACGTGGGCACCGTCCAGCTGACGGGTGCGCTCACCGATCCACACGAAGTGGCTCGACACGTCGTACGGCTGCTCGGTGCGCGAGTCGATGCGCGTCAGCGCGTGCTCGTACTCCATGATGAGCGCCTCGTGCGACGAGAAGAAGTCGACGGTGTGGAACTCGTCGGGATCGACGCCGATCGCGTCCATGAACGCCAGGGCGCGGTCGATCTCGGCACCGATGCGCTCGTAGCGCTGACCGACGGGGCTGGTCTTGACGAAGTCGGTGTTCCACGCGTGCATCTGGCGCAGATCGGCGTAACCACCGGTCGTGAAGGCGCGCGCCAGGTTGAGCGTCGCGGCCGAGGCGTTGTAGACGTCGACGAGCCTCTGCGGGTCGTGCGCGCGCGATTCGGGGGTGAAGTCGAAGCCGTTGACCGCGTCACCGCGGTAGGCCGGCAGCGTCACGCCGTCGCGGGTCTCGGTGTCGCTGGAGCGCGGCTTGGCGTACTGACCGGCCAGTCGGCCGACCTTGACGACGGGGACGCTGGCCGCGTAGGTCAGCACGACGGCCATCGACAGCAGCACTCGCAGCTTGTTGCGGACGTTCTCGGCGGTGACGCCCTCGAAGGTCTCGGCGCAGTCGCCGCCCTGCAGCAGGAACGCCTCGCCGCGGGCCACGTCGGCCAGACGGTCGCGCAGCGCGTCGCACTCCCCCGCAAAGACCAGTGGCGGCATCTTGCGCAGGGTCTGCACCGCGGCGTCGCGGGCGGACTGGTCGACGTACGTGGGCTGCTGGGCAGCGCCGATCGCACGAAGTTCGTCAAGACTCGGAATGCTCACCCGAGAATTCTACGCCGAGCCGGCACCCGCCCCGTCCCCGCCATATGGCGTGGACCGACGATGAGCGTTTGTGGCTGCCGAAGCGACACGAAACCCTCATCCTCGGTCCCGCTGGGGACTGACGATGAGCGTTTGTGGCTGCCGGAGCTACCCGAAACCCTCATCTTCGGTCCCCGGCGGAGCCGCCGCGCTCACCAGCCGAGGGTGCCCGGCGCTCCCTTGAACGGGCCGGTGACCCGTGACGTGATCCAGCCGCCGTAGAAGTCGCCCTCCTGTGCCTGCACCTGCTCGTCGTCGATCCAGCAGGAGTCGACCTTGCCGGGATAGATCGCGACGTGCCCCTCGAGGTCGCGGTAGCCACCGCTGGGTGCCTCGTACGTCCAGGCCCCGGCGGGGATCGTGCGCTCGGGCGTCACGACGTCGAAGTACGACGCGGCACCCTTCCACTCGCACCACGTCGAGCCGTCGATCGGGCGGAGGACGCCCTCGGCGAACGCGGAGACGGGAAGGTAGTACGTCGGCGGGTGGCTGGTCTCGCAGATCCGGTACGACGTCGTGGTGTCGGCGATCGTCACGCCACCGACCACGACGACGAGGTGCTCGTCACTGGGCTCGATCGACGGCGGCCGCGGGTAGTCCCACACGTTCTCAACAGGCCGGGAGGAAGTCATGCAAGTCACGCTACCGACACCACGTCGTCACCACAGGCCGAGCGAGCCCTGCTGGGGGTCCCCCCACGAGCGAAGCGAGTAGGGGGCGCGAGGCACGCGCCCGGGCGAAGCCCGGCAGCGGCGAGGCACGAGCCGCTGGAGCGGCGACGAAGGAGCCGCGCGCGGCTTAGCCGAAGAACACCTCGGCCTCCTCGTAGAGGTCGGCGCGGACAGTCTTGAGCTTCTCGGTGCCGTCGGCCAGTGGGACGCGCGCGATCTCCGTGCCGCGCAGCGACATCATCGTGCCGAAGTCGCCCTCGTGGACCGCCGTGATGGCGTGCAGGCCGAACCGGGTGGCCAGCCACCGGTCGAACGCCGTGGGCGACCCTCCGCGCTGCACATGACCCAGCACCACGGCGCGTGCCTCCTTGCCGGTGCGGTGCTCGATCTCGGACGCGAGCCGGTCGCCGATGCCACCGAGCCGGACGTGCCCGAAGGCGTCCTTCTGCCCGCTCACGAGCGACATGTCGCCGCCCTCGGCCGGCACGGCACCCTCCGAGACGACGATGATCGGTGCGTAGTGGGTCGCGAACCGGCTCTCGACCTGGGCGCAGACCTGCTCGATGTCGAAGGGGCGCTCGGGGATCAGGATGATGTTGGCCCCGCCGGCCAGGCCGCTGTGCAGCGCAATCCAGCCGGCGTGACGCCCCATGACCTCCACGACGAGCACGCGGTGGTGCGACTCGGCTGTCGTGTGCAGCCGGTCGATCGCCTCCGTCGCGATGTTGACGGCCGTGTCGAAGCCGAAGGTGAAGTCGGTGCCCGACAGATCGTTGTCGATCGTCTTCGGCACGCCCACGACCGCGACGCCGAGATCGGCGAGCTTCGTCGCGACGCCGAGGGTGTCCTCACCGCCGATCGCGATGAGGGCGTCGCAGCCGTTCCTGTCGAGATTGTCCTTGATGCGCTGCACACCGTCGTCGATCGCGAACGGGTTGGTGCGCGACGACCCCAGGATCGTGCCGCCGCGGGGCAGTATGCCTCGCACCTCGTCGACGCCGAGCGTCATGGTGTCGTCCTCGAGCGGCCCCCGCCAGCCGTCGCGGAAGCCGATGAACTCGTGCCGGTACTGCTGGACGCCCTTGCGGACAGCGGCCCGGATCACGGCGTTCAGACCGGGGCAGTCACCTCCCCCGGTCAGCATGCCGACGCGCATCGAGCCTCCTGAGTGTCGTGTGACCTACGACACTAACGCGCCGTTCGGCGCGAGCTCGGTCAGACCGGCTTGATCTCGTCCCAGACCTCGTCGGACTCGGCGGCGGCGGCGGCCTTGGCGGCCTCCTTCTCGCGCGCCTGGTCGCGCTTCTTGGCCTCCTGCGCGTACAGGTCGACGTACTCCTGGTCGGACAGCCGCATGATCTCGTACATGATCTCGTCGGTGATGGCACGCAGGATGTAGCGGTCGTCCTGCATGCCCTCGTAGCGGCTGAAGTCGAGCGGCTTGCCGAAGCGGACGCCGGGGCGCGCGAACGTGCCGAAGATCTTGCCCGGAGGGGCGACGACGTTGGTGCCGATGACGGCCAGCGGGATGACGGGCACGCCGGCCTCGAGCGCGAGCCGCGCGACGCCCGTGCGTCCGCGGTAGAGCTTGCCGTCATGTGACCGCGTGCCCTCGGGGTAGATGCCGCACACCTCGCCGTCGGCGAGCAGCCGCAGCTGGGTCTTGATCGCACCGGCGGCGGCCGAGCCGCTCGTGCGGTCGATCGGCACCTGGCCGGCACCGGAGAAGAATGTCTTCTGCAGCCAGCCCTTGATGCCGACGCCCTCGAAGTACTCGGCCTTGGCCACGAACGTCACGCGGCGCGGGATGACGAGCGGCATGAACAGCCAGTCGCTGTACGACAGGTGGTTGCTGGCCAGGATGACCGGGCCCTCCTTGGGCACGTTCTCGGTGCCTTCTGCCCATGGCCTGAAGATCAGCTTGAGCAACGGACCCAGCGCGAGGAACTTCAGGAACCAATAGAACACGCACAGGAGACTACTCCGTGCCGGTGGTGCCGCGCACGACCAGACGCGCGGCACATTCCGAGGTCGCCGCAGATGATGGATGATGGACGCATGACGTCGCAGCCGAAGCCCGGAGCAGAGCCCTTCGCCGCCGAGGGCGGACGCACCGGTGTGCTGCTCAGCCACGGCTTCACGGGCTCCCCCGCGTCGATGACGCCATGGGCCCGGCACCTGGCCGGCCGTGGCCACACCGTGCGCGTCCCGCTGCTGCCGGGACACGGCACGACGTGGCAGCACATGAACCGCACCCGCTGGGACGACTGGTACGGCGAGCTCGACGCAGTCCTCACCGACCTGCGTTCTCGGTGCGACCGGGTGGTCGTCGCGGGCCTGTCGATGGGTGGGTGCCTCGCGCTGCGCCTGGCCGAGCAGCGTCCGGACGACGTCGACGCGATCGTGCTGGTCAACCCGGCGGTCAACGTCCGACGACTCGACATCAAGCTCGTGCCCGCGCTGCAGTGGATCGTGCCGTCGATGCCCGGCATCGGCAACGACATCAAGATGCCCGGCCAGGACGAGGTCGGCTACGACCGCACCCCCCTGAAGGCGCTGGCGTCTCAGCTCGTGATGTGGAAGGACGTGCGAGCGCACCTCCCGAGCGTCACCCAGCCGCTGCTGATGTTCCGCTCGGACGACGACCACGTCGTCGACGCGTCGTCGCAGTCGATCATCCTCGACGGGGTCTCCTCTGCCGTGGCCGAGCTGGTGCCCCTCGCCGACAGCTTCCACGTCGCGACACTCGACCACGACGCCGAGCTGATCTTCGAGCGCACCGACGCCTTCATCGCCGAGCACGTGAGCGAGCCGGCATGACCGAGCGCGACGACTTCGACCGCATCGTCGAGGGGCTCGACCTCGACCTGTCGTTCCCGGACGACCCCCTCGACCCGGTTCCCGAGCGACCCGCCGAGGTGCGCCGCGACGCCGACGCGGAGCAGGACGAGCCGTTCTACCGTCGCGTCGACTCGTCGCCGCTCGTGCCTCGCCGACGCGGCATCATCCTGGCCTGGGCCGGTGTGGTCGGCGCGCCGATGGTGCTCGTGCTCGCGACGCTTGCGCACGTGTTCCTCGACCGGCCGATCGTGGCCGGTGCCGTGCTCACCTTCGTGGCTTCGGCGATCTACCTGTTCTTGCAGCTGCCCGAACACGGGCCCGCGCGCCCGGACTGGCCGGACGACGGCGCCGTGCTGTGATGCGAGCCATGTCGGCGGCACCGATCAGGCCTGCCTCGGGTCCGAGGTGCGCCCGCACGATACGGGCCTCGGCGCGGTAGCCCCGCCCGGTCAGGGTGCGGGAGAACGCCGCACGCGCCGGGTCGATCAGCAGGCGGTCGGCGTCGCTGACGCCGCCGCCGATCACGAACATGCCGGGATCGAGCGCCGCCGCGAGGTTGGCGATGCCGACCCCGAGCCAGTCGCCGACGTCGGCGATCCACTCCGTCGCCTCGGCATGACCCGCCTTGGCGTGTGCCGTGACGAGGTGACCCTCGATGCGGTCGACCGTGCCGCCGGCGTCGGCCAGCAGCTGCTTGCCGAACTCCGTGCCGTCGGTGGCGGCCGCCCGTGCGCGCCGGGTCAGCACGCGTCCGCTGGCGTACTGCTCCCAGCAGCCATGGTTGCCGCACTCGCACTTGTTGCCGTTGGGCACGACCTGCATGTGGCCGAACTCGCCGGCGATGCCGAACTGGCCGCGGTAGGGCTGGCCGTCGATCACGATGGCGCCGCCGATGCCGGTGCCGAGGGTGATGAGCACCAGATCGGCCTCGTTCTGCGCCGCACCGAAGCGCCACTCGGCCCAGCCGGCGGCGTTCGCGTCGTTGTCGACCAGCACGGGCAGTCCGGTGCGGCGGGCGACGGAGTCACGCAAGGGCTCGTGTCGCCACGCCAGGTGTGGGGCGAACAGCACCGTCGACTGCGTCGCGTCGACGAAGCCGGCCGCGCCGACACCGATCGCGCGGATGTGGTGCTCGCGACGGAACTCCTCGGTGATCGAGGCGATCGCGTCGATGACCTCGAGGGGCTCGGTGGTGGGCGTCTCGCGCTTGAGGCGCGCCAGCACGTGCCCGTCCTCGTCGACGACGCCGGCAGCGATCTTGGTGCCGCCGATGTCGATGCCCACGGCCAGCTTGTCGGCCATCAGGCCACGCCCCTCGAGGTCGTCGGTTCGGTGCGCGCGAGATCGGCGGCACCGATGATGCCGGCCTCGTTGCCGAGGGCGGCGATGCGCAGTGCTGCCTGGGGCCGGTGCGCGCGGGCCGGCAGGTGCGTCTCGAACGCCTCGATGACGTGCGGCAGCAGCAGGTCGCGCGCGGCGGCCACTCCTCCACCGATCGCGATGACGCTGGGGTCGAGGATCGTGGCCAGCACGGCCGCGCCCTCCCCGATCCACCGGCCGAGATCGCCCAGCAGGTCGATCGACATGGGGTCGCCGTCCTGGGCCAGCTGGGTGACGCCCGGCCCCGTGATGCGACTGAGGTCGCCGTCCGCGAGAGCCGCGATCGCCTCGGAGCCGGGGTCGCGGTTGGTGACGCGCTCGCGGGCGTCGCGCACGAGGGCGCTGCCGCTGCCGTACTGCTCGTAGCAACCGCGCTGACCGCATCCGCACAGGATGCCGTCGGGGACGATGCGCATGTGGCCGATCTCGGCCGCGACGCCGAAGCCCCCGCGGAACAGCCGGCCGCGGTGCACGATCCCGCCGCCGATGCCGGTGCCGACCGTGATGAGCAGCAGGTCGTCGGTGTCCTCGCCAGCGCCGAAGCGAAACTCGCCCCACGCCGCCGCGTTGGCGTCGTTCTCGACGACGACGGTCAGGTCGACCAGGGCCGCGACCTGCTGGCCGAGCGGCTCCTCGCGCCAGTCGATGTTGGGCGCGAAACGCACCGTGGAACGGTCCTCGCCGACGAAGCCGGCGGCACCGATGCCGATGCCGGCCGCCTTCTCCTCGCCCGTGAGCCGGTCGACCAGGTCGGCGACGACGGCCGGGATCTTGGTCGCGTCGGACGGCGTGGGCTCGGCCACGGAATCGAGGATCTCCCCCGCCTCCGAGACGAGGCCCGCCGCGATCTTGGTGCCGCCGATGTCGACGCCGATGGCCAGGGTCACTTCTTCTCCTCCGGGGCGAGGGCCGTGTCGACGAGGTCGCGCAGCGAGCGCGCCAGGTCGGTGGCCGACCGCTTCACCGACGCGATGGCGTCGGGGTTGTCGCGCACGAATCCGACGACCTGGCACACGGGGCACCACGTCGTCGAGCACACGTGGTCGTGGGCTGCGTGGTCCTGCGCTGCCTGGTCGTGCGAGGGGCGGTCGTCGCCGGTCGACGCTCCGACACCCTGGGCCGTCACGGCGCGCAGCAGCTTGAACGCCTCCTGAGCGACGGAGCCGACGGGCTCCGACTCGTGGGGCGTCGAGGGGGTGTCGACGTCCGGGGCGGCCGAGTCCGGCCCGCTCACCGGGCCTCGACCTGTTTCTTCAACCCCTTGAGAGCGGTGTCGATGATGACCTTCTCGGCCTTGCGCTTGAGCATGCCGAGCAGCGGGATCGAGACGTCGACCGCCAGCTGGTAGGTGACGCGGGTCGTGCCGTCGCCTGCCGGGTCGAGCGTGTAGGCGCCGTCCATCGACTTGAGCATCGAACCCGGCTCGACCAGGCTCCACGACACGGAGCGGTCGCCGTCCCAGACGTAGCCGAGGTCGTACTCGTCGCGGATGGGCGTCGCATCGAGCACGAAGTGCACCTGCTCGGCGCGTCCGTGGTCGCCGGTCGCGACGACGTCGGCGGTCTTCATGCCCGTGGCCCACGAGGGATAGGACGCGAAGTCGGCGATGACGTCCATGATCTCGTCAGCCGATGCCTCGATGACGATGTCGCTGGTGGTCCGCGCCATCACCCCTCCTCGTGCCGCACCCAGTGTGAGACTCCATGCTAGTGGCTCTCCCGCCCCCGCAGCCCGTCGGCTCGCCCCTCCCGACAGCGAGTAGCGTTCCGTAGGTGACCGAGCACCTGACGCCCAGCGTGGGCAACCTCAGCGACGACATCCTGGACCGTCTTCCCGAGCACGCCGACGACGTCGCGCTCGCCCGCGCCGGCGACGACGGCTCCTCCTGGGTCGACGTGACGCTGGCCGAGTTCCACCGCGACGTCATCGCCGTCGCCAAGGGCCTGCTCGGGTCGGGCGTCGCCGCCGGCGACCGCGTGGCGCTGCTGTCGAAGACCCGCTACGAATGGACCGTCGCCGACTACGCGATCTGGTGGACCGGTGCCGTGACGGTCCCGATCTACGAGACGTCGTCGGCAGCGCAGATCGCGTGGATCCTGTCCGACTCCGGCACGGTCGCGGCGATCGTCGAGAACGACGGCCACCTCACCAAGGTCGAGCAGGCGCGAGACGAGGCACCCGAGCTGCGGCACGTGTGGACGATCGACGCGGGCGGGCTGGACGACCTGAGGGCTGCGGGCTCCGACGTCTCGGAGGACGCCGTCGAGCAGCGTCGCTCCACCCTCACCAGCGAGAGCCTCGCGACGCTGATCTACACGTCGGGCACCACGGGGCGTCCCAAGGGCTGCCGCCTCACGCACGGCAACTTCCGCTACGAGCTGGACGCCGCCACCGAGCAGCTCAGCGACCTGTTCGCCAAGGACGACGCGTCGACGCTGCTGTTCCTGCCCCTGGCCCACGTCTTCGCCCGCATCATCCAGGTCGGTGCCATCCGTTCGGGTGCCAAGCTCGGCCACACCGCCGACGTCAAGGACCTCGTGACGCACCTCGGCACCTTCCACCCGTCGTTCGTGCTGGCCGTGCCGCGCGTGTTCGAGAAGGTCTTCAACTCCGCCAGCGGCAAGGCGTACGCCGACGGCAAGGGCAAGATCTTCGACCGCGCGGTGCAGACCGCGATCGGCTACAGCCGCGCCCTCGACGACGGCAAGCCGGGCATCGCACTGCGCGCCCGTCACGCCCTGTTCGACCGGCTCGTCTACGGCAAGCTGCGTGACGCCCTCGGCGGCGAGGCCGAGTGGGCGATCTCCGGTGGCGCGCCGCTCGGCGACCGGCTCGCGCACTTCTACCGCGGTATCGGGGTGACGGTGCTCGAGGGCTACGGGCTCACCGAGACGACGGCGGCCCTGTGCGTCAACACGCCGGACGACCAGCGCATCGGCTCGGTCGGTCGTCCGCTGCCCGGCACCGAGGTGCGGGTCGGCGATGACGGCGAGCTGAGCTTCCGGGGCCCGCAGGTGTTCGATGGCTACTGGCACAACGACGAGGCCACCGCCGAGGCGGTCGACCCCGACGGCTGGTTCGCGACGGGCGACCTCGGCGAGGTCGACGACGACGGGTTCGTCCGCATCACGGGCCGCAAGAAGGAGATCATCGTCACCGCCGGCGGCAAGAACGTGGCCCCGGCGGTGCTCGAGGACCGCGTGCGCGCCCACCCGCTGGTCAGCCAGTGCCTCGTGGTCGGCGACGGCAAGCCGTTCGTGGCCGCGCTCGTCACAATCGACGACGAGGCGTGGACGGGACGCCTCGACGACCCCGAGCTCAAGATCGAGGTGCAGAAGGCAGTCGACGACGCCAACTCGCAGGTCTCGCAGGCCGAGTCGATCCGCAAGTTCGAGATCCTGTCCGAGGACTGGACCGAGGAGAACGGCTACCTGACCCCGTCGTTCAAGGTCAAGCGCAACGCCGTCCTGCGCGACTTTCACGACACCGTCGAGGCACTCTTCGTCAGGTAGGCGCGCCACTGGGCCGTGAGCTCGTCGACCGTGAGGCCGAAGGACTCCTCGAGGGCGCGCTCGACCGGGGCACCGTCGATGACGGCACGGTAGAACGCCACGACGTCGGTGTCGGGGTGCTGCTCGCCGAGCATCCGGAAGATCATCCACGCCGACTCGTACACGGCACCGAGGCCGTGCTGCGTGGAGCCGAAGTCGGCGTCGGTGGGCAGCGCACGGGGGGCACCGTCGGCGCGGACGCGGGCCAGCGCCTGTCCCGCGCTGACCGACAGCGGCGCGGTGTCGTCCCGCAGGGCCACGTAGTCGGCGAAGCCCTCGACGACCCAATTGACCGCACTCGTGCCGACGGCCGAGGTCAGGGCGTGGGTGGCCTCGTGGCTCAGCACCACCTGCGCGGCGCGCCGGTCCATCGTGGCGAACACCGCGGGGTTGAGCACCACGACGGGGTCGACGCCGGCGGAGTCACCGTCGACGCCCGTCGTGACGGCAGCGATCTGGGCGACCGCGGCCTGGTCCTGGCCCACGATCGCGGCCATCTGCTGCTGGGTGCGTGGCGAGATGATCGTCAGCCGCCCCGCGACGCCCGGGACGGTCCGCTCGACGGCAGCCCGTGCCGTGGTGGCCAGCTGGTCGACCGGCTCGGAGTCGTCGCCGCCGTCGATGCTGATGACCGATCGTCCATCGGCGCTGTCGACCGTCACGGCACCCAGCAGCCAGATCGGGACGGCTCCGTCGGCGGGAGCGGCGTCGACGATCGAGAAGCCGCCGGCGCGCTCGGGAGCCACCCGCAGGGCGACCGTCGACCGGTGCGTCACCTCGGGGTCGAGCCCCGACGCGTCGGCAGGACGCCATGACACCTCGGCGGTCATCGTGGCCGAGCCGTCGGCGCGGTCGGCGACCTCTCCGCCGCTGATGTAGCGCAGCGACGCTCCGGGCTGCGCCACCGCCCGCAGCGCCTGCCACGTGCGTCGACCGAAGTCTCGTCCGGCCGGCAGATCGCCGGCGGCGGCGACGAAGGCGTCCCGCGACTGCGCCTCCGACAGCTCACGCAGCTGCGCAGTGAGCTGGGACGAGGCGTCGGCCGGGATCGGCACGACGCGCTCGTCCGGAGCGTCCGTGTGCCATGGCTGCTGCCACAGCAGCAGGGCAGCCCCGAGCACGGCCAGAACGAGGGCTGCCGCCAGGTTGGGCGACAGCCGCAGTCGTCGCTCAGCCAACCCGCGCCGCGCGGGTGAAGCCGCCCAGACCCGTGATCTCGACGCTCTTGCCGGGGCGCGGCGCGTGGACCACGCGGCCGTTGCCGAGGTAGAGGCCGTCGTGCGACATGTCGCCGTAGGCCACGATGTCGCCCGGCTGCAGCTGGTCCATGGGGACCGCCGTGCCGGCCGCGATCTGCGGACCGACGACGCGCGGGATGGAGACGCCCGCCGCGGCCCACGACTTCATGACCAGGCCGGAGCAGTCCCAGCTGTTGGGCCCCGTGCCGCCGTACACGTACGGGTCGCCGATCTGCGCCAGCGCGAAGTCGAGAGCGGCCTTGGCCCGGCCGGAGGCCTTGAGCTCGAAGTCGATGTCGAGGTTGCTCTTGTTGAACGCGGCCTGCTGCTCGGCGGTCAGTCGTGCGAGCTCGGCCTTCGCCGCCTCGTACTTGGTGCGGATCTCCGCCCGACGCGCATCGGCGTCGCGGGTGGCCTCGGTGAGCGCCTGCTTGCGGTCCTTGAGCTGGGCGCGACGGTTCTGGAGCTGCTTGCTCGTGCGGCCGAACTGCTCGAGCGCGTCGGCGCGGGTGTTGTTGAGGGCACGGACGGCACCGAGCCCGGCCAGGAACTGGTCGGGGTCGTCGCTGCTCAGCAGGTTGGCGGTCGGCCCGAGCGGGGCGTCAAGCTGCTGCTGGACGATCGCGCCGCTCAGCTCGTCCTTCTGCGCCGTGTAGACCGCGAGTCCGCTCGCGATGTCGGAGGAGATGTCGTCGATCTCGGCCTGCGTCTGCTTGACCTGCTCGCCGAGCGCGTTGACCTGCTCGTTGGCGGCCTCGACCTGGCTGAACGCGGCCTCGACGTCCTTGACCGTGACCTTGGGGGCGGCTTCGGCCGACGGCAGCGCCATCAGCCCGCCTGCGAGCGCGAGGCTCGCCATCATCGCGAGACCGCGACGTCGTGGCATGCGCACGTAGTTCTCCTGGGATCCTCGACGTCTACCGGGTGAGCTGACGGGTTCGGGCCTCGGATTGCCCTACGTGCTGAGCGCCCATGACGGCGTGCGCGACACGATTCACCCCACTTGCGTGGTTCCCCGGTTCGCCTCAGACATCTTCCCCATGGCTGCGACGACTCGACGGTGCGTCCGCCACCGTCCTGGGAGGACGGCGTTCACCGGACGCACAAGAACTCATTCTAGGCCTCGCCACGGGTCAGTTCAACCTCATCAACCCGATGTCAGGAGATGTTCAGCAACCGTCACACGGCCTGGGTCTCGGGGCCTGCGACCGGTGTGACCAGCCGTAGCGGCGGCGTGAGGCCCGCCTCGGACAGGACGCCCAGCGCAGCCATCTCGTCGGCGTCGATCTCGATGCCGGCCGGCGGCGCTCCGAGCAGGAAGGTGACGACGCAGTCGCCGCAGGCGCTCGGACCACGGACCAGGCAGCGGTCGCAGTCGACCACCACCGAGTCGGCGGGATGTGAGTCGTGCTCTCCGTGAGCCGTGCTGTTCATGCCTGTGTTGTTCATGCATGTGCTCCTGGTGCGGGGGAAGACCCCGTCGTTCGGGGACATCCATGACGCTAGGAGCCGCCCCCGACAGAAACGCCGCGAACGCCGGGAGCACCCGCGACGTCCCGCTCTGTCGGTGGCGGTGCCTACCGTGTGGGACGTGGAAGCCGTGCAGGGAACGTTCGACGAGCTGGGCCGTCATCTGGCCGATGTCACGTTCTGCGTCGTCGACCTCGAGACGACCGGCGGATCAGCGACCAAGGGGTCCAAGATCACCGAGTTCGGCGCGGTCAAGGTGCACGGCGGCGAGGTGCTCGGCGAGTTCCAGAGCCTCGTCAACCCTGACGAGGCGATCCCGGCCTACATCACGGTGCTGACGGGCATCACGAACCAGATGGTCGTCCACGCCCCCCGCATCGCCGAGGTGCTGCCGAGCTTCCTGGAGTTCGCGCGCGGCAGCGTGCTCGTGGCCCACAACGCCCCGTTCGACATCGGCTTCCTCAAGCACTTCGCCCGTGAGCTCGACATCCCCTGGCCCGGGTTCGAGACCCTCGACACGGCGGTGCTGGCGCGTCGCGTCCTGAGCCGCGAGGAGGTGCCCAACTGCAAGCTCTCGACGCTGGCCGCAGCGTTCTCGGCCACCACGACGCCCAACCACCGGGCCCTGTCCGACGCGCGGGCCACGGTCGACGTCCTGCACGCGCTGTTCGAGCGGCTGGGGCCCCTGGGGGTCACGACGCTCGAGGAAGTGTCGACGTACACGGCCAAGGTCAAGCCCGAGCAGCGCAAGAAGCGGCACCTCGCCGAGCACCTGCCCGAGTCCCCCGGGGTCTACCTGTTCCGCGACGCCAACGACGCGATCCTCTACGTCGGCACGTCCCGCAACCTGCGCAGCCGCACCCGGTCCTACTTCACCAAGGCCGAGACGCGCACGCGCATGGGCGAGATGGTCATGCTGACCCAGCGCATCGAGGGCATCGTGTGCGCCACGTCGCTCGAGGCCC
This sequence comes from Aeromicrobium fastidiosum, assembly GCF_017876595.1. NCBI lineage: Bacteria > Bacillati > Actinomycetota > Actinomycetes > Propionibacteriales > Nocardioidaceae > Aeromicrobium > Aeromicrobium fastidiosum. Next base: position 3,525,430 of record NZ_JAGIOG010000001.1, read on the forward strand.
ACGTGCGCGAGCTCCGTCTGATCGGCCACCACCGCCCGCCGTACAACCGCCGGTCGAAATTTCCCGACCGGCTCACGTGGCTCAAGCTCACGCGGGAGCCCTGGCCACGGCTGTCGATCGTCCGCGCGATCCTCGACGACGACGCCGACTACATCGGCCCCTTCCGCGGACGTGCTGCCGCCGATGCCGCCCTCACCGCGCTGCACGACTCGTTCCGCATCCGCCAGTGCACTCCGCGGCTGGCCAAGAAGTCGCGGTCGTCCCCCTGCGCCCTGGCCGAGATGGGTCACTGCCTGTCCCCGTGCGACGGCTCGGCCGATGCCGACGAGTACGCCGCCGAGGTGCAGCGCGTCCGACAAGCCATGACCGGCGACCCCGAGCCGCTCGTGACGTCCGTGCGTCAGCACATGCTCGACCTCGCCCGGTCCGAGCGCTTCGAGGACGCCGCGGTGTGGCGCGACCGGCTCACCTCGTTCCTGCGTGCCGCCGTGCGCACGCAGCGGCTGCGCGAGCTCACGAGCGTCGACGAGCTCGTCGCGGCAGCTCCCCACCCCGGCGGCTACGAGATCCACGTCATCCGCTTCGGCCGGCTCGCAGCGTCCGGGGTGCTCCCGCGAGGCGTGCACCCCACCGGCTGGGTCGACGCCCTACTGGCCACGGCCGAGACCGTCGAGGGAGGATTCGGCCCCATCCCGTCCGCGACGGCCGAGGAGACCGAGACGCTGCTGCGCTGGCTCGACACCCCGGGCCTGCGCATGGTGCGCGGCTCCTGGCACGTGCCGCTCGAGAGCGCCGCGCGGCACCTCACCCCGTTCGAGCAGGCCACCGCCACGTGGAACGACCTCCAGCGACCAGGCTGAGCCCCGCCCCGGCGCCGCCGGCATCGGTACGCTCGAGACATGATCACCGCCATCGTCTTCATCCAGGCCGAGGTCGCACGGCTGTCCGACATCGCCGAGCAGATCGCCGACATCGACGGCGTCAGCGAGGTCTACTCCGTCACGGGCGAGCTCGACCTGGTCGCGATGGTGCGCGTCCGCGAGATCGACGACGTCGCCGCGGTCGTCGCCGACCGGCTCAACAAGGTCGACGGCGTCGTGTCGACGCAGACCCAGATCGCCTACCGGGCCTACAGCCAGCACGACCTCGAGGACGCCTTCAGCATCGGCCTCTGACCCACCTCGCGAGTCGCTGCCGCACCGCCCGCGAGCCACTGACGCACGCGTCGCGAGTCATCCCGCGGTTCGCGAGCCGTGACCCGGCGACTCGTCGCACGTACGCGAGCGACTCGCGAGGATCAGCCCGCGAGCTCCTGGGTGGCAGCAGCCCACCGCTCGAGCGACGTCGCCGCCGCGCCTGAATCGATCGAGGTGCGGGCGCGCTCGACCCCCGCGGCGAGACGCTCCACGAGCGTGCCATCGCCACCGGCATGGGCGGCGATCGCGGCTCCCGCATTGAGCAGCACCGCGTCGCGCACCGGCGAGACCTCTCCCCCGACGACGCGGCGGAACACGTCGGCGTTGAACGCCGGATCGGCACCCACGAGGCTCTCGGGCGGGGCCAGCTCGAAGCCGAGCTCGGTGGGGTCGAGGACGCTCGCGACGACGGTGCCGTCCGACACCTCCCACACCTGGGTCGTGGTCGTGATCGTGATCTCGTCGAGGCCGTCGTCGCCGCGGAAGACGAAGGCGTCACGTCCGCGCGACGCCAGCACCTCGGCCATCAACGGTGCCATCCGCACGTCGGCGCAGCCGATCGCCGACGCCGCCGGCTGGGCGGGGTTGGTCAGCGGGCCGAGGAAGTTGAACGGCGTCGCGATGCCGAGCTCGCGCCGTGGCACCGCGGTGTGCCGGAACGAGGGATGGAACACGGGGGCGAAGCAGAACGTGATGCCGCTGCGCGCGAAGACGTCGGGGATGCGCGCCGCCGGCACGTCGAGGCGGATGCCCAGCACCTCGAACACGTCGGCCGTGCCGCTCGAGCTGGACGCCGCACGGTTGCCGTGCTTGACGACGCCCACGCCGGCACCCGCGGCGACCACGGCCGACATCGACGAGATGTTGACCGTCATCGACCGGTCTCCGCCCGTGCCGACGATGTCGACGAACCGGCCGGGGATGTCGAGGCGCGTCGCGCGGGCCAGCATCGCATCGGCCAGACCACCCAGCTCGGCGGCCGTCGGTCCCTTGGCATGCAGCGCGACGGCGAACCCGGCGATCTGCGAATCGGTCGCCGAGCCGGCCAGGATCTGGTCCATGGCCCACACGGTCGTGGACGCGTCGAGGTCGTGACCGGCCACGAGTGCGGTCAGCACATCGGGCCACGTCTGTGGCATGACCCCCGCCTCAGCCGGGCTGCAGCACGCCGCGCGCGAGCGCGATGACGGCCTCGGCGAGCCGGATCGGCTCGATGGGGTGCGAGACCGCGGCCTCGGCGCGCGACCACGTGGCCAGCCAGGCGTCCTGAGGACGTCCGGTGATGACGAGCACGGGAGGAGCTTGGAAGATCTCGTCCTTGACCTGGCGGGCGATGCCCATGCCGCCGACCGGCACGGCCTCGCCGTCGAGGATCACGAGGTCGATGCCGCCGGCGTCGAGGTGCTGGAAGACCACCGGCTCAGTCGCGACCTCGACGTACTCGAAGGGCGGAAGATCGGGGTGGGGACGGGCCCCGAGAGCCGAAAGCACCGCGGAACGGACGTCTCGATCATCGCTGTAGACCAGGACACGTAGGGGCTTGTCTGCGCTCACGAGTTGATCGTACATAATGAACTCGTGACGACTACCTCGGTGATTCCCGCTTCCCGCCTCCACGGCCAGGAAGGCCGTCCCTCGATGGTCACGGTGGGAACCATCGTCTGGCTGTCCAGCGAGCTCATGTTCTTCGCCGGACTGTTCGCGGCGTACTTCACGATCCGCAACATCTCCCCCGAGCTGTGGGCCCAGGAGACGGAGGTGCTCAACGTCCCCTTCGCGACGGCGAACACCACGATCCTCGTGCTCTCGTCGGTGACCTGCCAGTTCGGCGTGTTCGCCGCCGAGCGCGGCAAGGCCGGGCGCTCCGGCAAGCTGTTCCAGATCAGCCTGTGGGGCATGCGTGAGTGGTTCGTCCTCACATACCTGATGGGCGCGATCTTCATCGGCGGCCAGGCCACCGAGTACGCCGAGCTCGTCCGCGAGGGCATCACGATCCCCAGCTCGCCCTACGGCAGCCTCTTCTACCTCGCCACCGGGTTCCACGGCATCCACGTGATCGGCGGCCTGCTCGCCTTCCTGCTCGTGATCGGCCGCACCTTCGCGGCCCGCAAGTTCACGCACGAGCAGGCGATCTCGGCGATCGTCGTGTCGTACTACTGGCACTTCGTCGACATCGTGTGGGTCGGGCTCTTCGCCACGATCTACCTCATCAAGTAGCCACCCCCGGGCGGGCCCCTAAGGCTTGCCTGACTCCAGAACTTCGGCGTGCCGAAAGGTACGCTGGCTCCACTTCCAGGAATGAGGTCCGCGGTGCGGAAACTGTCCACCAGACGCCGGCATCCACTCGCCGGATTCGTCGCGCTCTTGCTCGGGCTCGTGATCGCCGGCGGCGCTTACTACGCGTTCGCCCCCAAGCCCGCGGAGGCGCAGGAGGTCACGGCCAACGACGTCGAGGCCGGGCAGAAGCTGTTCCAGATCGGATGCGCGAGCTGCCACGGCAAGAACGCCACCGGCATCGAGACGCAGCGCGGCAAGAACTACGGCCCGTCCCTGATCGGCGTGGGCGCTGCCTCCGTCGACTTCCAGGTCGGCACCGGCCGCATGCCGATGGCGCAGACCGCGCCTCAGGCCCCGGCCAAGACGCCTGAGTACTCCGCCGAGGAGACCCGCCAGCTGGCGGCCTACATCGCGTCGCTGGCCCCCGGACCGGCCATCCCCGACGGTGAGTACACCGACATCGACAAGGCCAACGTCGACGACGTCCGCGAGGGCGGCGAGCTGTTCCGTGCCAACTGCACGGCGTGCCACAACTCGGTGGGTGCCGGCGGCGCCATGCCGGGCGGCAAGTACGCCCCGTCCCTCAAGGGCGTCAGCGAGAAGCACATCGCCGAGGCCATGATCACCGGCCCGCAGCAGATGCCCGTGTTCTCCGACGACGTCATCACGCCTGAGGACAAGCGCAACATCATCGCGTACGTCAAGCAGGTCCAGGGCCAGCCCAACTACGGCGGTCTCGGCGGCGGTGGCCTCGGCCCCGTGGTCGACGGCATGTTCACCTGGATCATCGGCATCGGCGGCCTGGTCATCGCATCCATCTGGATCGGTGCGCACGGGGCGAGAGTGAAGAAGAGGAAGTCATGAGCGACGAGCTGCAGCCGATCCCCGACACCGAGCCCATCAAGGACCCGGGTCTGGCCGAGCACCAGTTCCGCCCGCAGGACGTCGACGAGTCGCAGGCCAAGCGCACCGAGCGTCAGATCGCCTGGATGTTCCGCGTCGCCGGTCTGCTCTTCCTGGGATTCTGCTTCGCCTACTTCCTGATCGACATCGACGACACCTTCCTCGGCTGGTCCGCGCAGAACTTCGCGTTCGGCATGACCCTGGGCGGCGGACTGCTGCTCGTCGGCGTCGGCATCATCCAGTGGGCCAAGAAGCTCATGGGCGATCACGAGATGGTCGAGATGCGGCACCCCTCGGCCTCGTCCGAGGAGGACCGCGTCGCGGTCATGAAGGACATCAACGCAGGCATCGAGGAGTCGGGCTTCGGACGGCGTCCCATGATCCGCAACAGCCTGCTGGGCTCGATGGCCCTGCTGGGCCTGCCGGCCGTCGTGCTGCTGCGCGACCTCGGACCGCTCCCCCACTCCCAGCGCGAGACGGTCTGGAAGAAGGGCATGCGCTTGGTCAACGACGTCACCGGCACCCCGATCAAGCCCTCCGACATGCAGGTCGGCCAGCTGGTCAACGGCCAGCCCGCGATCGTCTACGAGACCGACGCCGACGGCGAGGCCGTCCTGCACGGCACCGAGCTGCTGCAGGTCAAGTCGAAGGCGTCGATCATCGTCGTCCGCATGCGCCCCGAGGACGTCACACCGTCCAAGGGCCGCGAGAACTGGGGCGTCGACGGCATCCTGTGCTTCTCCAAGATCTGCACGCACGTCGGCTGCCCGATCAGCCTGTGGGAGCAGCAGACGCACCACCTGCTGTGCCCCTGCCACCAGTCGACCTTCGACCTCGGCGACAACGGCAAGGTCATCTTCGGGCCTGCCCACCGTCCGCTCCCGCAGCTGCCGCTGGGCGTCGACGACGAGGGCTACCTCATCGCCATGAGCGACTTCCCCGAGATCGTCGCGCCGAGCTATCCAGAACTCGCGCGTGACCAGAAGAAGTTGGACAATAAGTCATGAGCACCACTGAGCAGTACACACCGATCGAGCAGACAGGTGTTGGCAAGAAGGCAGCCGGTCCGGTGGGCTGGCTCGATGACCGCCTCGGCCTCGCCGGAGTGGCCAAGAAGAACCTCCGCAAGGTGTTCCCCGAGCACTGGTCGTTCATGCTCGGTGAGATCGCGCTGTGGAGCTTCGTCGTCCTGCTGCTGACGGGCGTCTTCCTGACGTTCTGGTTCCAGCCCAGCATGACCGAGGTCGAGTACCACGGCTCCTACCTGCCGTTCAACGGCCTCGAGATGTCCCAGGCGTACAAGTCGACGCTCGACATCTCGTTCGACATCCGCGGCGGCCTGCTGATCCGGCAGATCCACCACTGGGCGGCAGCCCTGTTCATCGCCGCGATGATCGCCCACATGCTCCGCGTGTTCTTCACGGGCGCCTACCGCAAGCCGCGCGAGATCAACTGGCTGATCGGTGTCGGGCTCTTCTCGCTGGGTCTGGTCGAAGGCTTCGCCGGGTACTCCCTTCCCGACGACCTCCTGTCCGGAACGGGCCTGCGGTTCGTCGACGGCCTGATCCGTTCGATCCCGCTGGTCGGCTCGTACCTCGAGTTCTTCATCTTCGGCGGCGAGTTCCCCGGCGACGAGATCATTCCCCGCCTCTACATGGCGCACATCCTGCTCATCCCGGCGATTCTCCTGGGACTGATCGGCGCCCACATGCTGCTGCTCGTCTACCACAAGCACACGCAGTGGCCTGGGCCCGGACGCACCGAGCAGAACGTGGTCGGCTACCCCATGCTCCCCGTCTATGCGGCCAAGGCCGGCGGCTTCTTCTTCGTCGTCTTCGGCTTCACGGCGCTCATGGGTGCCCTGCTGCAGATCAACCCGGTGTGGGTCTACGGGCCGTACAACCCGTCCGAGGTCACCGCCGGTTCGCAGCCCGACTGGTACATGGGCTTCTCCGAGGGCCTGGTCCGCCTGATGCCGGGCTGGGAGAGCACGTTCTTCAACTACACCTGGAGCTGGAACGTCTTCATCCCCGCCGTGGGTGGCCTGACTGGGCTGTTCGTGGTGCTGGGTGCCTGGCCGTTCATCGAGCAGTGGATCACCGGCGACAAGCGTGACCACCACCTGCTGCAGCGTCCGCGCAACGCCCCGTTCCGCACTGCCATCGGCGTCGCCGGAATGACGGCGTACGGCGTGGCCTGGGCCGCGGGCGGCAACGACATCATCGCCACCAAGTTCCACATGGACATCTACACGCTGACGAACATCTTCCGGGTCGGCTTCTTCGTCTTCCCGGTCATCGCGTTCATGATCACCAAGCGGATCTGCATCGGACTGCAGCGTGCGGACGCCAACCGCATCCTGCACGGCTACGAGACCGGCGTCATCGAGCGGTCGCCCGACGGTGGCTTCTCGGAGCGCCACGCTCCCCTGCCGGCTGGTCAGCAGTACACCCTGACTGCCCATGATCGCGTGCCCGTTCTCGAGGCTCCGGCCGAGACGGACGAGAACGGCGTCGCTGCCCCTCACTCCCGCAAGGAGAAGGTGCGGTCCTGGTTGCAGACGAAGTACTACCGCGACACGCTCGACAAGCCGACGGTCGAGGACGTCCACCACGCCGAGGAGCACCTCGGTGAGATCGACGGTCACCCCGTCGAGCTGGGTGACGAGTTCCAGGGCGTCTCGGAGACGGGTGTCCCCCGGGTCCACTGATCGACCTGCACCGCCTCAGCGCCCCCGTCAGCCTCGGCTGACGGGGGCGCTGTCATGTGTGTGGCGCAGTCTCGATCGACGGGGATCCCGCAGGCGACACCGTCGGAGGGGACGTCATCACATCAGTACCTACGTCAGCACCACTGTGATGACGTCCCAAGTAGCGACCGGGGACGTCATCACATCGGTACCTAGGACAGCACCACCGTGATGACGTCCCCGGTGGGACCTCGGACGAGACCAGGAGCGTCAGTCGACGACGCCGGCGTCGGTAGCGGGCTGCTCGGCGGCGGAGGCCGCTGCGGCCTGGAGGGCGGAACCGGCCGTCCACGTCGACCACGGGACGTTCCAGTCGGTCCAGCCGTTGCGGTCCTCGAGCGGACGCGGGCTGTCGACGTACTCGACGACGTCACCCCGGCGAGAGCGGTCGTACAGCCACTTGGCGTCGGCCGTGCTCATGCCGGTGCAGCCGTGGCTGACGTTGTCGCGGCCTTGCGAGCCGACTGACCACGGAGCGGCGTGGATGAACTCCCCCGAGTTGGTCAGGCGCATCGCCCACCGCACGTCGGAGATGTTGTAGTAGCCGGGGTCCTCGGAGTCGACGCCGGTCGTCGCGGCGTCCATGTCGACCGAGGAGAACTTCTCCATGATGACCTTGACGCCTTCGCGCGTGCGGTGCTGGTCGTCGCCGGTGGTCACCGGCATCGTCCGCTCAGGCTTGTCGTTGACCGTGTAGGTCAACTCGTGCTTGCCGACGTCGACCTTGGTGACGACCTTCTGGCCGACCTGGAAGCTGATGTCCTGGTCCTGCTGTCCGTACACGCCGTTGCCGGCGGGCAGGCTGTTGAGGTTGAGGCGCACGTTGACCTTGGTGTTGGCAGGCCAGTACTGCTCAGGCCTGAAGTGCGCCTCGTTGTCGCTGAACCACGTCCAGGATCCCGTGACGCCGTTGTCGGTCGTGACCTTCATGTACTTCTCGTACAGGGCACGGTTCTTGACCGGCAGATCGAACGTCACGATGACAGGCATGCCGACGCCGACGGTCTCGCCCTGCAGCGGAGCCACGGCCGGGTAGGTCTGCTGGTCGAGAGTCAGCGCCTGGGTCGTGAACGCGCGGGTCACGGTGGCCGCCTTGCCGTCCTCGCCCGTGCCGGTCACCGAGAGCTGGTACGCGGTGCCGGGCTCGAGCCGGCTGTTGGCACGCCAGCCGTTGTCGGTGACCTTGCCCTCGATCGCGCCGCTGCCATCGGCCGTGGTGAGCATCGCCGACGACACCGTGCCGTCCTCGGCCAGCACCTTGACGAAGGTGCTGACCTTCACGTCGGATGCTCCGTCGGCGACGTTGGGCGTCAGGCTGATGCTGTCGAGACCGCCGTCATCGGGCGTCACGGCGTCCTTGGCGTCCTTGATCGAGCAGGACGACAGGGCGATCATCGTGGCGCAGATCAGCGCGACGGGGAGACGAAGGTGCTTCACTCCGACAGTTTACGTGGCGGGTCCATCTGCATCGCGCACGTTAGCGACACGACGAAGCGGGCGGCACGATCCCGGAGGATGCGTGCCGCCCGCTGGCGTGTGTCAGGTGCAGCTCAGTGCGCGTGGATGCCGCGGTAGTACTCGAAGATCCAGCCGCACACCATCACGGCACCTATGCCGCAGCCGATGATGAACAGCCACCAGCCGATGACGACACCGAGAACGCAGACCGCGAGGGCCGCGGCGCAGAACAGCGGCCACCAGCTGTAGGGCGGGAAGAAGCCCTGCTCACCGGCACCGTCGGCGATCTCGCCGTCGCTGCGATCCTCGGGACGATCGGGAATCTGCTTGGCGACGACGCCGAGGTAGAACCCCAGCAGCACGCACAGCAGGGTCGTCATGACCAGTGCGGTGGTGCCGGTCGGGTCCTTGGTCAGCACCCAGTAGACGGGCGCGATCAGTGCGAAGAAGATTCCGCACGACAAGATGGTCCAGGTCTCGGCCTTCATGGATCAGTGGTCACCCTTCGCATCTTTGATGGCTTCGCCCTTGCCGCTCACATCGGGAGCATCGGCGAAGATCGAGTCCTCACCGGGGTTGTGCGCCAGCTCGAGCGCCGCGATCTCGGGGTGGTGCAGGTCGAAAGCTGGGCTCTCGGACCGGATGCGCGGCAGCGAGGTGAAGTTGTGGCGCGGCGGAGGCGAGGAGGTCGCCCACTCCAGCGAGCGTCCCCAGCCCCACGGGTCGTCGAGTCCGACCAGCGGAGCCTTGCGGGACTTCCAGACGTTGAAGAAGAACGGCAGGGTCGACGCGCCCAGCAGGAACGCACCGATCGACGAGATCTCGTTGAGCGTCGTGAAGCCGTCACCCGGGCCGTAGTCGGCGTAGCGACGCGGGAAGCCCTCGACGCCGAGCCAGTGCTGCACGAGGAACGTCAGGTGGAAGCCGATGAACAGCAGCCAGAAGTGGATCTTGCCGAGCTTCTCGTCGAGCATGCGACCCGTGAGCTTGGGCCACCAGAAATAGAAGCCCGCGAACATCGCGAACACGACGGTGCCGAACACGACGTAGTGGAAGTGCGCGACCACGAAGTAGCTGTCGGACAGCTGGAAGTCGAGCGTCGGCGAGGCCAGGATGACGCCCGTCAGACCACCGAAGAGGAAGGTCGTCAAGAAGCCCAGCGAGAAGATCAGCGGGGTGTCGAAGGACAGGGATCCGCCCCACAACGTGCCGATCCAGTTGAAGAACTTGACTCCTGTCGGCACCGCGATCAGGAACGTCATGAACGAGAAGAACGCGAGGTCGACCGAACCCGTCACGAACATGTGGTGGGCCCACACCGCGACCGACAGCGCCGCGATCATCAGGGTCGCGCCGACCAGGCCGACGTAGCCGAAGATCGGCTTGCGGCTGAAGACGGGCAGGATCTCGGTGATGATGCCGAAGAACGGCAGCGCGATGATGTAGACCTCGGGGTGCCCGAAGAACCAGAACAGGTGCTGCCACAGGATCGGTCCGCCGTTGGCGGCGTCGAACACGTGGGCACCCAGTCGGCGATCGGCCTCGAGCGACAGCAGCGCCGCGGCGAAGATCGGGAACGCGATCAGCACGAGCATGCTCGTGACCAGCGTGTTCCAGACGAAGATCGGCATGCGGAACATCGTCATGCCGGGGGCGCGCATCGTGAAGATCGTGGTGATGAAGTTGACGCCACCGAGGATCGTGCCGAGGCCCGACATCCACAGGCCCATGACCCACAGGTCACCGCCGATGCCCGGTGAGTTGACCGCATCGCTGAGCGGCGCGTAGGCGAACCAGCCGAAGCTCGCGGCACCACCGGGCACGAAGAAGCCGGAGACGACGATCGTGCTGCCGAACAGGTACAGCCAGTAGCTGAACATGTTGAGGCGCGGGAACGCGACGTCGGGCGCACCGATCTGCAGAGGCATGATCGCGTTGCCGAAGCCGAAGAACAGCGGAGTCGCGAACATCAGCAGCATGATCGTGCCGTGCATCGTGAACAGCTGGTTGTAGGTCTCGTCGTCGACGAACTGCGTGCCCGGCTGAGCCAGCTCGGCACGGATCATCAGGGCGAGGATGCCGCCGATGATGAAGAAGGCGAACGACGTGACCAGGTACATGTTGCCGATGACCTTGTGGTCGGTCGTCGTGAGGACCGTGACGACCTTCTGTCCCAGGGTCCGCTCGCGGACTCCTGCACGGACATTGGTCGACCCGTCGTCGAATGCTGCTGTTGCGTCAACCATCAGCTCTTGCCTGACCCGTCTCCCTGGACACCGGCGACGTCGCCGCTCTTGTCTTCACCGCGGAGACCTGCGATCTCGTTGGCTTCCTTGGCACCCTGGGGTGCTCCGATCTGCCCGGCCTTCTCGAGATCGTCGAGGTGCGCGGCGTACTTCTCCGGCGACACGACGTTGACCTTGAAGATCATGCGGGAGTGATAGAGACCGCACAGCTCTGCGCAGCGGCCCGTGAAGGTGCCCTCACGCGTCGGCGACAGGTCGAACGTGTTGACCTTGCCGGGCACGACGTCCATCTTGAAGTAGAACTCGGGGATCCAGAACGAGTGGATGACGTCGGGCGACTTCAGCTTGAACCGGACCGACTCGCCCACCGGGAGCCACAGCTCGGCCGGCTCCTGGGGCGTGCCGTAGTCGTAGACGTCCTGACCCTGGGTCGCGTCCTCGTCCATGTAGTTGAAGGCCCACTGCCACTTGCTGCCGACGACCTCGATCGTGTGATCGGGGTTGTCGACGCGCTCGAGCACGTTGTTCTGCGACGTGACGGTGTGGAAGAAGAACACCGCGACGATGATGACGGGCGCGAAGGTGTACAGCGCCTCGATCGGCAGGTTGTAGCGGACCTGCGCCGGGATCTCGTCGTCGCTGCGGCGGCGGTAGCGGATCATCGCGTACACGATGAGGCCGAAGACGAGCAGGAAGATCACGAGGACCGCGATCCATGCGCCGAGCCACAGCTCCCAGATGTCCTGGGTGCGGTCGGTGCTGCCGACCGGCAGCGCGAGACGCGCCAGATCCGAGTCAGCATCCGGTGCGCACCCACTCAAAGCGAGGGCGGCAACGAACAGAACCGCCAATTTCATCCGACCCACGGGGCGCCTTTCTGAACCATGACTGTCACGAGATGACACGTCCACACCTTACTTCAGGCGCGCGTGCGTGGAGCGGTGAGGGCTGCCTGACCGGGGGGCGAGTCGTCGACCGGCCCGCCACCCCGACGGTCAACCCAGGGATCAGCCCAGCGAGAGCGCTGCGTCGACCTCGGCACGGGCCTCGTCGCCGTAGGCAGCGCCCAGCCGCGCGAGGAAGGCCTTGCGCTCCAGGACGTACTCCTGCGTGCCCGTCGTCTCGACGACGCTGGCCGCGATCGTGCAGCCGATCTGCGCGGAGCGCTCGAAGCCGAGGTCGGCTGCGATGCCGGCCAGGAAGCCCGCCCGGAAGCTGTCGCCGACGCCGGTGGGGTCGACCGCGACGACGCCCTGGATCGCCTTGACCTCGACCGGGGCACCGTCGGCCGGCAGCACCGTGACGCCGTCCTTGCCGCGCGTGATGACCTGGGTGCCGACGTGCGAGCGGACGTCGTCGGCGCTCCAGCCGGTCTTCTGCTGGATCAGCGACGCCTCGTAGTCGTTGCTGAACAGGTAGGTGGCGCCGTCGATGAGCTCGCGGATGACATCGCCCTCGGCCCACGCGAGCTGCTGCGAGGGATCGGCCGCGAACGGAATGCCCTGGTCGCGGCAGGTGCTGGTGTGACGGAGCATGCCCTCGGGGTCGTCGGGGCCGATCAGCACGAGGTCGTAGTCGGAGCCGACTGCGAGCAGGTCGATGTCGCGGGACTCGGCCATGGCACCGGCGTAGAACGTCGCGAACTGGGCGAGCTCGGTGTCGGTCGTGCACACGAAGCGCGCCGTGTGGCGGGTCTCGGAGACCAGCACGCCGCTGGTGTCGACACCGGCGGCGTCGAGCCAGCCGCGGTACTCGGTCTCGAAGTCGCGGCCGACGGCACCGACCAGCAGGGCGCGGTGGCCGAGCTTGGCGAGGGCGAAGGCGATGTTGGCACCGCACCCGCCGCGCCGGACGTCGAGATCATCGACGAGGAATGACAGCGAGATCTTGTCGAGCTGGTCGGGGACCAACGAGTCGACGAACTTGCCCGGGAAGGTCATGAGGTGATCGGTGGCGATCGAACCGGTGATGGCGAGGTGCACCCACACACCATAGACAACGCCCTCCTGCTGTGCAGGAGGGCGTCGTGTGAGGAATCTCTGGGCGTCAGGCCGTAACCCGACCGGCGGCCTTCACTATCCCGCCGGTCTTCGACCGACGCAGGACAGGAGCCGGCGGAGCCGGCAGCCGTGAAGGTCTAGTGGAACGAGTCGCCGCAGGCGCAGGAGCCGGTGGCCGCCGGGTTGTCGATCGTGAAGCCCTGCTTCTCGATCGTGTCGACGAAGTCGATCGTCGCGCCGCCGAGGTACGGCAGGCTCATGCGGTCGACGACGACGTTGACGCCGCCGAAGCCGAACGTCTGGTCGCCGTCGAGCGAGCGCTCGTCGAAGAACAGCTGGTAGCGGAGGCCGGAGCAGCCGCCGGGCTGGACGGCGATGCGCAGCGCGAGATCGTCGCGTCCCTCCTGGGCCAGCAGGCTCGCGACCTTCTCGGCAGCTCCGTCGCTGAGGCTGACACCGGTGGGTGCCTCGGTGGTGGTCTCGGTCTCGACTGTCATGTGAACTCCCGAAGGTCTGGTCTGGACTCGTCGCTCAGGTCAACGTGCGCCGCGACGATTCCATTCCATCGTACGCCGTCAGCCCAGTCGTCGCGGCGACCACGTGCGGGCGACGCGCTCGGCCAGGTCGGCGAGGTGCCGAGCCGGCTCGGCCATGGACGCGTCGACGTCGACCCGCTCGGTGACGCCGTAGGCCGACTCGACCCCCATGGCGCGCATCTCCCGCGAGCCGACGAGCACCTGCCCGGCCAGGACGATGCACGGCCGCGCGGCCGCAGCAGCCACCGCCGCCACCCCGTGGACGACCTTGCCGGCCCGTGACGAGAAGTCGTAGGTGCCCTCGCCGGTCACGACGAGGTCGTGGTCGCCGGCGCGAGCCGTGAGGCCGACGGTCTCGGCGACCAGCTCGATGCCGGATACGACGGTGCCGCCGAGCAGCATCAGCGCGAAGCCCAGCCCTCCGGCGGCTCCGGCCCCCGGAGCGTCGGCCGGTCGGCGGTCGGCAGGCGTGGACCCGCACACGGCGACGACGAAGCGGTCGAGCCAGCCGTCGACCTGGATGATCTGGTCGTCGGTGAGGCCCTTCTGCGGGCCGAACGTCTTGGTGGCCCCGAACATGCCGAGCAGGGTCACGTCGACGTCTGCGGCGATCACGAGCTCGACGCCGTCGAGGCGTGCCAAGGCTCCGGACAGGTCGACGCGCGTGACGTCCGCGAGGGCCGCGGGCCCGGCGTCGAGGGCGACGTCGGCGGTCGCTCCGAGCGCTGCGAGCAGCCCCGCTCCCCCGTCGTTGGTCGCGCTGCCGCCGAGCCCCACGACCACGCGGCGAGCTCCCGCGTCGATGGCGGCGGCGACGGCCTGCCCCACCCCGAACGTCGAGGCGTTGAGCGGGTCGCGTGGATCGGCCAGGTGGAGACCGCACGCCTGGGCGCTCTCGACGTAGGCCGTGCCGTCGAGGTGCAGCACCGTGACCGGCACGGCGTCGCCCAGCGGCCCGCGCACCGTGACGACCGCGAGCTCACCGCCGGTCGCGGCGTGCAGGACGTCGACGAAGCCCGGACCGCCGTCGGCCATCGCCGCGGCGGTCAGCACGTCGTCGGGGGCGTGCCTGCCCCAGCCCTCGATGATCGCGGCAGCCGCTGCCGGCGCCGTCAACGTCCCCCCGAACGAGTCGGGGGCGACGAGGATCTTCACGCCGGGCCGACCTAGCCCGCCAGGACCTGCTCGGCCGCGGCGATCAGGACGCTCGTGGCGAGCACGTCGATCGCGACCGCGAGCTCGTCGGGCGAGGGGTACGACGGGGCGATGCGGATGTTGCGGTCGCGCGGGTCGTCGCCGTACGGGAACGCCGCCCCTGCCGGGGTCATGGCGACGCCGGCCTCGCGGGTCAGCTCGATGACGCGCGACGCCGTGCCGTCGACGACGTCGAGACTGACGAAGTAGCCGCCCTTCGGCTCGGTCCAGCTCGCGACGCCGTAGGGCGCGAGCCGGTCGTGCAGGATCGAGACGACGGCCTCGAACTTGGGGGCCAGGATGTCGCGGTGGCCAGCCATGAGGGCGTGGACGCCGTCGACGTCCTTGAGGTAGCGGGCGTGCCGCAGCTGGTTGACCTTGTCGGGTCCGATCGTCCGCTTGCCCAGGTGCGAGAGGTACCAGGCGATGTTGTCGGCCGAGCTGCCGAGGAAGCAGACGCCCGAGCCGGCGAACGTGATCTTCGACGTCGAGGCGAAGATCACGGGACGGTCGGGGTGGCCCGAGGCAGAGCACAGGCCGAGAATGTCGGCGGTCTTGGTCTGCTGCTCGGTGAGGTGGTGCACCGCGTATGCGTTGTCCCAGAAGATCCGGAAGTCGGGTGCCGCGGTCTCGAGGGCGGCGAGCTCGGCGGCGACCGCCTCGCTGACGACGGAGCCGGTGGGGTTGCTGTACGTCGGGACGAGCCACATGCCCTTGACCGACGGGTCCTTGACGGCCTCGCGGACGGCGTCGACGTCGGGGCCGTCGTCATTGAGCGGCACCGTCACCATCTCGATGCCGTACTCCTCGAGCAGCGCGAAGTGGCGGTCGTACCCCGGTGCCGGGCAGATGAACTTGACCGACTCCTCGACGCCCCACGGCTGCTCGGAGCCCGGGACGCCGTGGAACAGGGCGAACACGAGGTTGTCGTGCATCATGGCCAGGCTCGCGTTGTCGCCGGCGACGACCTGCTCGACCGGCACCTGCATGATCGGCGCGAAGATCTCGCGGATCTCCGTCAGACCGGTCAGCCCGCCGTAGTTGCGCGTGTCGACGCCACCTGCGTCGCGGAAGTCGTCGCCGGGCAGCGTCAGGAGCTCGTTGGAGAGATCCAGCTGCTCGGGCGATGGCTTGCCGCGGGTGAGATCGAGCTTGAGGCCCCGCTGCTTCAGGGCGCTGTGCGCGGCCGTCTGCTCGTCGAGGAGGGACTGCACCTGGTCACGGGAGAGATCGTCGAGGCTCACGTCACCAACCTATCCCCCGACCGGCGACGACAGCGGCTCAGGCCAGGCCGGGCGCGCCCCAGATCGCGAGCCACTTGGTGAGGTCGGGCTCGACCGGCACGTCGCCCGCGATGACCCCGCGCAGCTGCAGCTCGAGGGCGTTGTCGCGGCGCTCGTCAGTCTCGGGTGCGAACGGGTAGAACGTGCCCCGCTTGTAGAGGTAGACCAGCCCCACGGGCCGACCGGCGGGGCTCGTGAATCCGAACGTCGAGCACAACAGCGCGGTGCCGAAGCCGGCATCGGCGAGCGAGCTGTTGACCGCGTGGAGATCGGTCACGAGCCCCGACACGTCGGCGTCGGTGCGGGTCACGGTGAGCCAGTGGAAGCCGAACCGGTCGTCGCTGCGGGCGACGGTCGAGCCCGGGGAGGACGTGATGATCTGCTCGGCGTCGGCCATCACGGCGTCGTCGGCCTGGCCCTCCATGTCGCGGAAGCACACCGATCCCGACCCGGTCGGGACGAATCCCTCGAGCTGCATCGAGATGACCGCTTGCGGCACCGAGAACAGCACGTCGAGATCGGCCTGCGGCGGCTTGGAGCGCCCGAGGATGCCGTCGAAGAAGCCCATCTCGGCCTCAGCCCTGCTCGGACAGCTCGGCGCTGACCTTGGCCAGCTGGTCGAGGCGCTGCTGCAGCGGCGGGTGCGTCGAGAACAGAGCGCCGATCGACTCGCGGCTGATCGCGGGCGCGAAGAAGAACGCGCTCATGGCCTGGCTCTCGCGCAGGTCGCTGTTGGGGATGCGCGACATGTCGCCGGAGATCTTGACGAGCGCCGACGACAGCTTGGACGGACGGCCGGTCATGTAGGCACCGCTGCGATCAGCGCTGAGCTCGCGGTAGCGCGAGAGGCCCCTGATGAGCACGAAGCTGATGGCGTAGACCACGAGGCTGACGAGGAACACCACGATGAACGCCGGCCCACCGTTGTTGTTGTTGCGGTCGCGTCCTCCGCTGAACATCCCGCCGAAGTACATGCCGTAGCGCGTGATGAAGCCCGCGAGCAGGCCGATCGACGAGGCGACCGTCATGACCGTGACGTCGCGGTTGGCGACGTGCGAGAGCTCGTGGGCCAGGACGCCCTCCAGCTCGTCGGCGTCGAGGCGCTGCATGATGCCGGTCGTGACGCAGACGGCCGAGTGGCTGGGAGTGCGTCCAGTCGCGAATGCGTTGGGCATGTCGGTGACGGCGATCGCCACCCGGGGCTTGGGCATGTCGGCCAGGACGCAGAGACGGTCGATCATGGCGTGCAGCTCTGGGGCCTGGTGCGGCTCGACCACCTGGGCCCGCATCGACTTCAAGGCCAACGAGTCGGAGAAGTACCACTGTCCCCACGCCATGGCGAGGACCACGATGAAGCCGATGGCTCCCAGAGGTGTCTGGTAAAGAACCGCCGCGAACAGGAGGTAGAGCGCGCCGAGTCCGAGGCTCACGCCACCCATGCGCAGCGACAGGCCGCGGTCGGTCTTAAACCTGCTTCGGGCCATCGGGGTCCTCCTGGGTGGTCTGCTGGTCGTGCGTGATCTGCTCGAGCTGGCGGTCGACCTCGGTGCCGTCGAGCGCCGCGTCGAACTGTCGGGCCAGCGCGGCGTCGGCCGACTCCCCCGCCGTGCCGACGACGCCCTCGGCCACGAGCTCGTCGACGGCGTCTGCCTTGGCCTCCATCTCGCGGGTGCGACGGTCGGCGGCCTCCATGGCCTGCCCGACCTCGCTGACAGTGGAGTTGATGCCGTTCGTCGCGCTGCTGATCTCGGCACGCGCCGATGCCGCGGTGTGACGGGCCGACAGGGTGTCCTTGCGGACGCGGAAGCTCTCGACGTCCTGGCGAATGCGGTCGGCCGACAGCTCAAGCTTGCGCTCCTCGGCCAGCAGGTCGTCGCGCTGCGCCTGCAGGTCGGACGCCGTCGCCTCGAGCGTCACCTTGCGGGTCAGCACGGCCCGCGCGTCGTCGTCACGACCCGCCGCGACGGCGTCCTTGGCCTGCTGGTCGAGCTGGGCCGTCTGCTGGGCCAGCTGGGCGAGCTGCAGGTCGACGCGCTTGCGACTCGTGGAGACGTCGGCTACCCCGCGCAGGACCTGCTGCAGGAGCCCGGTCTGGGTGCGATACGTCTGGTCGAGACGATCCTTGAGCGCACCTGCGTCGTCGCCCCCGGACCGCCGCGATCCCCACCACTTCGAGACGCGATCACCGATGCTCATGGTCTCAAGCCTACGGGTAGGGTGTCGCGGGTGGCTGATGAGACAGAAGCAGGCAAGGGTCGTCCGACACCCAGTCGCAAGGAGGCCGAAGCTGCACGCAAGAAGCAGATGAAGACCCCCATGACCCGCAAGGAGCAGGCCAAGCGCGACCGGGCCGTCCGCGAGGAGATCCGGGTCAAGCAGCGCGACGCCCTCAAGACCGGAGACGAGCGCTACCTGCCGGCCCGCGAGCAGGGCCCCGTGCGCCGTTTCGTGCGCGACTACGTCGACCGGCGCCGCAACTTCGCCGAGTACCTGCTGCCGTTCCTCGTCATCCTGCTCGTGCTGTTCGCCGTCGCCGGCAACATCAGCGACCAGGCGACCACGGTGCTCACGGCCTTCGTCTACCCGTTCCTGATCGTCGGCACGATCCTCGACGAGGTCATCCTGGTGCGCGGCCTCAAGCGCGAGCTCAGGGAGCGCTTCGGCCCCGACAACGTCAAGGGCTCGACCTCGTACGCCGTGCTGCGCAGCACGCAGCTGCGCCGCTTCCGGCTGCCGAAGCCGCAGGTCAAGCGCGGCGAGACGCTCGGCACGCACTACCGCTGACGCGCTAACGCCCTTTGACGCCCACAGCCCCTTGAGGTCTACAGCCCCTTGAGCTGTCGAAAGGGCCTTTCGACGAGCTCAAAGGGCGTTGCTGGCTGAAGGGGTGGTGCCCCTACGAGTCGGGATGCAGCGACATCGGGCCGTAGATCTCGGACTCGCCGTCGAACAGGCGCACCTGGTCGATGCCCTGCTCGAGCAGGTCGCCGAAGGCCTCGCCGACCCACGACTCCGCGTCGCCGCGGCTCTCGAAGGTCTCCGAGCGGCCGGTCACGTCGCCAGAGGATGTCTCGAAGGTCCAGGTCCAGGTCACGGTCATGACTCCTTGGTCGACGGTTGCACGAACGGCGGCTTGGTCACCGTGAACGACTCGGAACGGCCGCGCACGTCCACGACGACGGTGGCGCCATCCTCGACGCCCTGGTCGAGCAGCGCAAGCGCAATGCCCTGGCGCAGGGTCGGCGAGAACGTGCCCGAGGTGATCTCGCCCAGGACGTCGCCGTCGGCGTCCGCGACCGTCATGCCGGGCCGCGGGATGCCGCGTCCCTGCGCCAGCAGACCGCGCAGCGTGCGCACCGTCTTCTCGGCGCGCTGCGTCTCGAGCGCCTCCTTGCCCCAGAACGCCGGCTTCTTCCAGCCGACGGCCCATCCCGCGCGGGCCATGACCGGGCTGATCTCGGCCGAGAGCTCGTGCCCGTGCAGCGGGTAGCCCATCTCGGTGCGCAGGGTGTCGCGGGCACCGAGGCCACAGGCACGGATGCCGAACGGCTCGCCCGCGGCCAGCACCGCGTCCCACACCTCGCCCGCGGACGCGGCCGGCACGACGAGCTCGTAGCCCCGCTCACCGGTGTAGCCGGTGCGGCACACCGTGATGGACGCTCCGGCGATCGTCGCGTCGGCGAACGACATGTACTCGTGGTCGACCGGCAGGTCGAGCGCCTGCAGCACCTCGTCGCTCGACGGACCCTGGATCGCCAGCACGGCGAAGTCGCGGTGCTGGTCGACGACCTCGACACCCTCGGGCGCGGCGGCCTGGAGCCGTTCCACGACCGCGGCGGTGTTGGCGGCGTTGGGGATCAGGAAGACCTCGAAGTCGCTGCGCAGGTAGGCGATGAGGTCGTCGACCGTGCCACCGTCCTCGTCGCAGCACAGCGTGTACTGGGCCTTGCCCGGCTCGATGCGAGCGAGGTCGTTGGTGAACGAGGCGTTGACGAGCGCGGCCGCGCCGGTGCCACGAACCAGTGCCTTGCCGAGGTGGCTGACGTCGAACAGGCCCACGCCGTCGCGGACGGCCTTGTGCTCGGCCAGCACTCCCCCGCCGGCATACTCCAGCGGCATCTCCCAGCCCCCGAACTCGGCGAGCTTGGCCCCGAGGGCCACGTGACGGTCGTGCAGCGGGGAATGAAGCAGATCCATGACGCCCAACCTAGGGGACGCTGGCCGGGCGCGGCCGGGCAACCTTAGAGTGGCAGACATGCCGTCCGTCACCTTGAGCACGTCCAAGCCGACCACCGCCAGCGCCGACGTCCTGATCCTCGGGATCCGGGGCGATGACGACAAGGGAGAGCTCGCCGCCACCCTCGACCTGCTCGGCTTCACGGGCGAGAAGGGACAGAGCGTCCGATTCCCGTCCGCGGGACTCACCAAGGCCCCCGTCGTGATCGCGATCGCCCTGCCCGCCGAGCCCACGGCCGAGGACCTCCGTCGTGCCGCCGCCAACGGCGTCCGCGCGGCCAAGAACGCGACGAGCGTCGCGATCGCGCTGCATCCCGCGGGCGTCGACGAGGTCGAGGCCATCGCCGAGGGCGTCGGCCTCGGCACGTATCGCTACGACGTCTACAAGACCAGCAAGAAGGACGCCAAGGACACCAAGCCCGAGCTGACGAGTGCCGTCATTCTGACGCCGTTCGCCCGCCAGGGCACCGCCACCAAGGCCGTCGAGCGCGCCGCCACCGTCGCGACCGCCGTCAACACCGCGCGTGACTGGGTCAACACACCTCCCGGCGACAAGCGCCCCGCCGAGCTCGCGGACGCCATCGCGGCGCACGTGGCCGAGGCTGCGGGCCAGTCGGTCAAGGTCTCGGTGTGGGACGAGAAGCGCCTCGCGAAGGAGAGCTGCGGCGGCATCCTCGGCGTGGGCCAGGGATCGGACAGCCCCCCGCGACTCGTGACGCTGTCGTACGAACCGGCAGGTGCCGTCACGCATCTCGCCCTCGTCGGCAAGGGCATCACCTTCGACTCGGGTGGCCTGTCAATCAAGCCGGGTGCGTCGATGCAGACCATGAAGCTCGACATGGCCGGTGCCGCGGCGGTCGTCGCCGCGACGGTCGCCATCGCGCGTCTCGGGCTCCCCATCCGGGTGACGGCCTACGCGTGCCTCGCCGAGAACATGCCCAGCGGACGGGCCACTCGTCCCGGCGACGTCCTGCGCATGCGCAGCGGCGCGACGGTCGAGGTGCACAACACCGACGCCGAGGGACGGCTCGTGCTCGCCGACGGACTGGCGCTGGCGGCCGAGGCCGGTCCCGATCACATCGTCGACGTCGCGACCCTCACGGGCGCGTGCGTCGTCGCCCTCGGCTCGCACACCAGCGGCATCCTCGGCAACGACGACACGTTCGGCGACACCGTGCACGCCGCCTCGCGCGCTGCCGGCGAGTCGATGTGGAAGTTGCCGATCACCGAGGAGATGAAGGGCATCGTCACCTCGTCGAGCATCGCCGACCTGCGCCAGCACAACCCCAAGCCCTACGGCGGCGCGCTGTTCGCCGCGGCGTTCCTGCGCGAGTTCGTGGGCGAGGTGCCGTGGGCGCACCTCGACATCGCCGGCCCGTCGTTCAACGAGGGATCGGCGTTCGACTACACCCCGGTCGGCGGCACGGGTGCCGGCGTCCGCACCCTGGTGCGGCTCGCGACGGAGCTGGCCGAGGGACGATGACGCTCGACACCGGCACAGCCCTGGCCCTCGACCGGCGGCTCGCGACCGAGCAGTCCAAGCAGCGGCTGCCGTCGGTCGTGGCCGGGGTCGTGCGCGGCGGTGAGCTCGTCTGGTCAGGCGTCGCCGGGACGCTCGACGGACGCCGCGAAGGTGCCGCGCCCACCGCGGACACGCAGTACCGCATCGGCTCGATCTCCAAGACGTTCGTGGCCGTCGAGGTCATGCGGATGCGCGACGACGGCCTGCTCGACCTCGCCGACACGATCGGCACGCACCTGCCGGAGGTGGCGTTCGGCCACGTCACGATCGCCCAGCTGCTGACCCACACGTCCGGGCTGCAGGCCGAGACCGACGGCGACTGGTGGGAGCGCACCCCGGGCGACGACTTCGCGGGGCTGCTCGCCTCGGGCGTCGCGCTGCGGTCGACCCCCGGGACGTCGTTCCACTACTCCAACGTCGGCTACGGGGTGCTCGGCGAGCTCATCGCCCGGCTGCGCGGCATGCCGTGGCACGAGGCGGTGCAGACGGGCATCCTCGACCCGCTCGGCATGACCCGCACCACGCGACGTCCGATGGACCCCGCCGCCCCGGGTCTGGCCGTCCATCCGCTGGCCGACCTCGTGCACGTCGAGCCGGAGCACGACCACGTCTCGATGGCACCGGCCGGACAGCTCTGGTCGACGACGAACGACCTCGCACGCTGGGCCGCGTTCCTCGCGGGACGGTGCGACGGCGTGCTCGCGGCCGACACGCTCACCGAGATGCTGCGTCCTGTCGCGGTCAACGACGTGCCGGGCATCCCCTGGGCCGGTGCGCACGCGCTGGGCTGGCAGATGTGGAACGTCGCCGGACGCCGGTTCGCGGGCCACGGCGGGTCGATGCCGGGCTTCCTCGCGGGACTGCGCGTCGACGTGGCATCCGGCGACGGTGTCGTCGTGATGGCCAACGCCACCAGCGGGATGGGTGCGGTCGCGACCGAGCTGCTCGACCTCGTGCGTCAGCACGACCCCGTCGTGCCGACCCCGTGGAGCGTCGACGCCGGCCAGGCCGACCGGCTCGACCTCGTCGGTCCGTGGTTCTGGGGCACGTACTCGTTCACCGTCGCGCTCGACTCCACCGGCGGGTTTCGGCTCGGCGAGCCGGGCCAGGGCCGCGGCGCACGGTTCGTGCCCGACGGCGACGGCTGGATGGGGCTGGACGGCTACTACCGCGGCGAGCCCCTGCGGGTCGAGCGCGACGCGTCAGGACGTCCGGTGCGGCTCGTGCTGGCGAGCTTCGTCTTCACCCGCACGCCGTACGACCCGGGGGCCGAGGTGCCCGGCGGCATCGACGACCGCGGCTGGCACTGACGTTCGTGCAGACACGCCGGCGGCGTGTCTGCACAAACGTCAGGCTCAGCGGGGCTGGGCGTCAGTCGGGGAGGCCGAGGGCGCGGGCCGCGTCCTCGACGGTGTCCCACTTCTCGCGAGCGCCGCCGAGCCGATCGGGATGGGCCTGCTTGCGCGCCTTGCGGTACACCTTCATCAGCTCGTCGAACGACGGGGAGTCGGGCAGCGGGTCGGTGCCGGCGATCGTCTCGAGGGTCATGATGGCCCTCAGCTCGCGGGGCGACCGGTAGGCCGGTGTCGGTGCGGCAGGCGTCGTCGACGACGGCTGCGAGGCGGACGGCCTGGACGCGGACGGGCCGGACGTCGTGCGTCCGTTCGGGATCGCCCCCGCGCGACGCAGGTCGTAGTCGCGCTTGCGCGAGGCGATGGGCACGAGGTTGGAGTCGTAGACCGGGACCTTGAGCTTCTTGCGGGCGAAGTCGTGGCCTGCCTGCGCCGACGAGACGCGACGCCGCAGCGACTCCCCGTCATACGCGACGAGCAGGAGCGTCGTGTGGGTCACGGAGGTCTGCGGCTCGATCCAGGCCTCGACGCCCTGTCGGGTCTCGGCGAACTGCCTCAGCGCTTCTAGGTCGGCACGGCTCGAGTTACGGTCCGAGACGACGGCACCACCGTCTGTCCTGGCCTTGCGGCCTCCGAAGATTCCCATGACACCAGTGTGCCCGATCGGGGGTCGGCACCGGCTCACCCCGGTGGCAGGCCGATTGGGCTGAGTGACAAGATGAAGAAGCACACACTTCTCTGGGAGGAAACCGTGGCGGACGGCGCCGGCAACACCTTTGACATCGTGATTCTCGGCGGCGGCAGCGGTGGCTACGCCTGCGCGTTGCGCGCCGTCCAGCTGGGCAAGTCGGTCGCACTGATCGAGAAGTCCAAGCTCGGCGGCACCTGCCTGCACTGGGGCTGCATCCCGACCAAGGCCCTGCTGCACTCCGCGGAGGTCGCCGACCTCGCGCGTGAGGGCGAGGCCTTCGGCATCAAGTCGACCTTCGACGGCATCGACATGGCCCAGGTCAACAAGTACAAGGACGGCGTCATCGACCGCCTGTACAAGGGCCTGCAGGGACTCATCAAGTCCGGCGGCATCACGGTCGTCGAGGGCGAGGGCAAGCTCGTCTCCAAGGACACCGTCGAGGTCAACGGCCAGCGCTACACCGGCACCAACGTCGTGCTGGCCACCGGCTCGGTGTCCCGCACGCTGGGGCTCGAGATCGGCGGACGCGTCATCACGTCCACCGAGGCCCTCACCATGACCGAGGTCCCCGAGAAGGTCGTCATCATCGGCGGCAGCGTCATCGGTGTCGAGTTCGCATCGGTCTGGAAGTCGTTCGGTGCCGACGTCACGATCATCGAGGGCCTGCCCACGCTCGTCCCGCTCGAGGACCCTGCCCTCAGCAAGGGACTCGAGCGCGCCTTCCGCAAGCGCAAGATCAACTTCAAGACCGGCGTCAAGTTCGACTCGGTCAAGCAGACCGACAACGGCGTCACCGTGACCCTCGAGAACGGCGACACGATCGAGACCGACCTGGTGCTCGTGGCCGTCGGTCGCGGACCCAACTCCGCCGGCATGGGCTACGAGGAGGTCGGCGTCACGGTCGACCGTGGCTGGGTGCCGACCAACGAGCGCCTCGCGACCAACGTCGAGGGCGTCTTCGCCGTCGGCGACCTGGTCCCCGGCCTGCAGCTGGCCCACCGCGGCTTCGCGCACGGCATCTTCGTCGCCGAGGAGATCGCGGGTCTCAACCCGCAGGTCGTCGTCGACTCCGGCATCCCCCGCGTGACGTACTGCGAGCCCGAGATCGCCTCGGTCGGCATCACCGAGCCGCAGGCGCGCGAGAAGTACGGCGACGACAACGTCGAGACCGTCGAGTACAACCTCGGCGGCAACGGCAAGAGCCAGATCCTCGGCACCGCCGGCACCGTCAAGCTCGTCCGCGAGAAGGACGGCCCCATCGTGGGCGTCCACATGCTCGGCTCCCGCTTCGGCGAGCAGGTCGGCGAGGCATCGCTGATGGTCAACTGGGAGGCCTACCCCGAGGACGTCGCGCAGTTCATCCACGCGCACCCCACCCAGAACGAAGCACTCGGTGAAGCCGCCCTGGCCCTCGCCGGCAAGCCCCTTCACTCGCACGCCTGACCCGGAGATCACTCATGGCCACTGAAGTCACCCTTCCCGCTCTCGGCGAAAGCGTCACCGAGGGCACCGTCACCCAATGGCTCAAGGCCGTCGGCGACACCGTCGCCGTCGACGAGCCGCTGCTCGAGATCTCGACCGACAAGGTCGACACCGAGATCCCGTCGCCCGTGGCCGGCGTGCTGCTGGAGATCAAGGCCGAGGAGGACGAGACCGTCGAGGTCGGCGCGATCCTGGCCGTGATCGGCGAGGAGGGTGAGACGACCGACGACTCGGCCGCCGCCCCCGTCTCCGACGAGAACCTGGTCGAGGAGAAGCGTCCCGCGTCCGACGAGGCCGCGGCCGCCGAGCCCGAGCCGCAGCAGGTCGCCGAGGAGCGCTCCAACCAGCCCGACGACAGCGCCGAGGAGCAGCACGACGCCGCGGAGACGGCTCCGGCCCCGCAGGCCGAGACGTCCCCCGCCTCCGGTGGCGGTACCGAGGTCACGCTGCCCGCACTGGGCGAGAGCGTCACCGAGGGCACCGTGACCCAGTGGCTCAAGCAGGTCGGCGACGACGTCGCGGTCGACGAGCCGCTGCTCGAGATCTCGACCGACAAGGTCGACACCGAGATCCCGTCGCCCGTCGCGGGCAAGCTGCTCGAGATCCGCGCCGAGGAGGACGAGACCGTCGAGGTCGGTGCCGTGCTCGCCGTGATCGGTGCCGAGGGCGCGGCCCCGGCCGCCGAGAAGGCACCCGAGCCGGAGCCCGAGAAGGCACCCGAGCCCGAGCCGGAGCCCGCCAAGGCCTCTGAGCCCGTGAAGGCACCTGAGCCCGTCCCGGCCCAGCCCGAGACCCAGGCTGCTCCCGCCCCGGCACCCGCGCCGGCGACGCCGTCCGACACCGGCACCGGCACCGGTTCGGGCGACGGAGACACCTACGTGACCCCGATCGTCCGCAAGCTCGCCCGCCAGCACGGCGTCGAGCTGTCCGCTGTCACCGGCACGGGCGTGGGTGGGCGCATCCGCAAGCAGGACGTCCTCGACGCGGCCGCCCAGCAGTCCGCGCCGGAGCCTGAGGCCGCGGCACCCGCTGCTTCAGCCCCGGCAGCGGCGAAGGCCGCAACGCCCGAGCCGTCCGCCCTGCGCGGCAAGACCGAGAAGGTCACCCGCCTGCGCAAGGTCATCGCCTCGCGCATGGTCGAGTCGCTGCAGGTCTCGGCCCAGCTCACGCAGGTGCACGAGGTCGACGTCACGGAGGTCGCACGTCTGCGCGCCCGCCACAAGGACGCCTTCCTCGAGCGCGAGGGCGTCAAGCTGACGTTCCTGCCGTTCTTCGCCAAGGCCGCGATCGAGGCGCTCAAGTCGTACCCGCAGCTCAACTCGGCGCTCGACCTCGAGGCGGGCACGATCACGTACCCGGCCGGCGAGCACCTGGGCATCGCGGTCGACACCGAGCGCGGTCTGCTCGTGCCGACGATCAAGGACGCCGGCGACCTGTCGATCGCGGGCCTGGCCCGCAAGATCGCCGACGCCGCCGAGCGCACCCGCACCAACAAGATCACGCCGGACGAGCTGTCGGGCGCGACCTTCACGATCACCAACCTGGGCAGCAACGGGGCTCTGTTCGACACGCCGATCATCAACCAGCCCCAGGTCGCGATCCTCGGCACGGGTGCGGTCGTCAAGCGTCCGGTCGTCACGACCGACGAGCACGGCAACGACAGCATCTCGGTGCGCAGCATGGTGTACCTCGCGCTGACGTACGACCACCGGATCGTCGACGGTGCCGACGCGGGTCGCTTCCTGACCGCGGTCAAGCAGCGCCTGCAGGCCGGTTCGTTCGAGGCAGAGCTCGGGTCCTGACGATGCACGTCGTGGTGGGAGGGGCCTCCGGCTTCCTCGGAACAGCCCTGACCACCCACCTGCGCGCCCGCGGGCACCAGGTGACCCGGCTCGTCCGTTCGGGCGAGCCGGGCGACGACGCCTCTCTGTGGGACCCGTACGCCGGTGCCGTCGACCACGAGCTCATCGAGCGGGCCGACGCCGTCGTCAACCTGACGGGGTCGCCCATCTCGAAGTGGCCTCGCACGGGCAAGCGCAAGGACGAGATCTTGTCGTCCCGGCTCGCCGCGACCAGCACCCTGGCCCGGGCGGTGGCCGCCTCGTCGACCCCGACGGTGTTCATCTCCGGCTCCGGCATGTCGTGGTACGGCACCGACCGTGGCTCCGAGGAGCTCACGGAGGCCGGCACCCCGGGCTCGGGGTTCCTGGCCGACGTCTCCCAGCAGTGGGAGGCCGCGGCGGCCCCGGCTGTCGACGCCGGCGCGCGCACGTGCTTTGTGCGCACCTCGCTCGTCCTGAGCAAGGACGGTGGCGTTCTGGGGCTCATGCTGCCGGCGTGGAAGCTCGGCGGTGGCGCCCGGCTCGGCTCGGGCCGCCAGCACATGTCGTTGATCTCGCGCCACGACTGGGTGCGCGGCGTCGAGTTCCTCCTCGAGCACGACGACGCGAGCGGGCCGTTCAACTTCGCGATGCCCGATGCCGTGACGAACGCCGAGTTCACCGACGCCCTCGGTGACGCGGTGCACCGGCCGACCTTCCTCGCCGTGCCGGGCTTCGCCGTCAAGGCAGCCCTCGGCGGCATCTCG
The DNA here is from genome assembly GCF_017876595.1 of Aeromicrobium fastidiosum. Lineage (NCBI taxonomy): Bacteria > Bacillati > Actinomycetota > Actinomycetes > Propionibacteriales > Nocardioidaceae > Aeromicrobium > Aeromicrobium fastidiosum. The sequence goes on from NZ_JAGIOG010000001.1 coordinate 3,553,142, forward strand.
GACGACCTCCTCGGCTCGCTGCGGGTCTCCCCCGCTGCCCTCACGGCGGCCGGCTTTACCTTCGCCGACCCCGACCTCGAGTCGGCGCTGCGGTCAGCACTGACCTGATCATCGGCGAGCACTGAGGCAACCACCTGGGCGACACAGCCCGATGCCGGGTGCGATCGGCACCTCGCGCTGACATGCTGACTCCGTGCTGCCGACGATCGATCTGGCCGGGCTGGCGATCCCGACCCATGGGCTCTTCGTGGGCCTCGGCGTGCTCGTGGCCAGCCTCGTCTTCGTCGTCGAGGCGCGCCGTCGCGGGCAGACCGACGACCGCATCTGGTACATCGTCCTCGGTGCCCTGGTCGGCGGCGCGATCTTCATGCGGCTCGGACCGTGGTTCCAGCACCTCGACCTGCGCGAGAACGCCTCGCTCCCCGAGCAGTGGCTGTACGGCAACCGCAGCATCCTCGGCGGGCTGTTCGGTGCCTGGATCGGCGTCCACGTGGCCAAGCGCCTCGTGGGCTACACCTCGCGCACCGGCGACCTGTTCGCGCCTGCGGTCGCGCTCGGGATGGCGGTCGGACGGATCGGCTGCTTCCTGACCGAGCTGCCCGGCACGCCGACCGGAACGTCGTTCGGCATCCGGCTGGACGCCGAGGACGCCGCCCGCCTCGGAGCCCCCGCCGGCGTGCCGCTGCATCCCTCGTTCGCCTACGAGATCGCGTTCCAGGCAGCAGCGTTCGCCATCATCTGGTTCTGGCTGCGCCACCGGCTGGCCTCGCCCGGCGAGACGTTGACCTTCTACCTCCTCGGCTACGGAGTGTTCCGCTTCCTGGTCGAGTTCACCCGCGGCAACGAGATCGCCTGGCACGGCCTCACCCGGCCCCAGCTGTTCCTGCTCGCGACCATGCCGCTCGTGCTCGCCCGCATCGCCGTCCAGGCCCGCAAGGGCGTCTACCGACTCGAGCCAGTGGAGGCCCGATGACCATGCCGCCCGGCGGCCCACCGCAGCCGCCTCCCCCGTGGGGCAACTACCCCGCACCTCCCCCGCAGCCACAACCGCCGAACGACGGCTGGAAGATCTTCGCGGGTGCCGTCGTCGGCGTCTTCGCGACGATCGCGGTGCCGTTCCTCGCGCTGGGCGTGGCTCAGTCGGTCGGCTTCAGCGCCTTCCTGCTCTCGTTCATCGTCGTGCCCACGACGAGCATCGGCCTGATCATCGCGCCGGTCACCCGCAAGTGGGGCATCGGACTGCTGATCGGCTGGACGCTCTCGCTGATCATCGGCGCCGGCGCCTGCGTCGCACTCTTCGCCGGTATGGCATGAGCACCGGGATGCCGTTGCGCGACTACCGCGTGCACCGCTACGTCAACGCCTTCTGCCCGCTGTGCCACGACGAACGGCCCGACCGTCCGCTCGAGGAGGTGCGTCGCCTCTCGGGTTGGCTCGCCGTGAGGGACAACCGGGTGTGGCTCGAGCGGGGCTGCCCCGACCACGGCCTGGTCACGACGCTGTACGACGAGTCTCCGGAGATCCTGTCGTACCTCGAGGAGTGGACGGCGCCGACCAAGGTGCACCAGCCCGACGTCGCCGGCAACTTCAAGCCCGTCCCGTCCGCGTACGCAGACGGGCTACCGGAGATGCAGACGCAGCACACGTGCATCCTGCTCGCCGACATCACCGACCACTGCAACCTGCGCTGCCCGACGTGCTTCGCCGAGTCGGCACCGGCGATGTCGTCGGTCGCGCCGCTCGAGCAGGTGCTGGCCTCGATCGACACGCGGCTGTCGCGCGAGAACGGACGCATCGACGTCCTGATGCTGTCGGGCGGCGAGCCGACCCTGTACCCCCAGCTCGCCGAGCTGCTGGACGCCGTGGCGGCGCGTCCGATCGTCCGGGTGCTCGTCAACACCAACGGCCTGCGCATCGCCCAGGACGACGAGCTGCTCGCCCTGCTGACGCGTCACCGCGAGCGCGTCGAGATCTACCTGCAGTTCGACGGGGAGTCGGCCGAGGCGTCGACGCACCACCGCGGGGCGGACATCCGGCGGTTCAAGGACCGTGCCCTCGACCGGCTGTCGGCGGCCGGCATCTTCACGACGCTCACGATGACGGCGGCCCTCGGCGTCAATGACGACGAGATCGGCTACGTCGTCAAGCGCGGCCTCGACACGCCCTACGTCGGCGGCGTCACGATCCAGCCGGTGTTCGGCTCTGGGCGGTCCGCCGGGATCGACCGCATGAACCGGTTGACCCACACGGGCGTGCTCGCCCGCCTCGACGAGCAGACCGGCGGGCAGGTCACGTGGCGCGATCTCACCGCGCTCCCCTGCTCGCACCCGCACTGCTGCTCGGTGGGCTACCTGCTGCGGGACGACTCGGGGTCGTGGAAGTCGCTGACGTCGCTGATCGGCCACGACAAGCTCAAGCAGTGGCTCGACCTCGATCCCGACATGCTCGCCAACCGCATCGCCGACGACTCGATCCCGGCGACCATGAAGCGCGTCGTCAAGGACTCCCTGCTCGACCTGCTGAGCGAGCAGTCGTCGCTGTCGCACCCCAACATCGGCACCATCTGGAAGGACATCTGCGAGAACTGCGACCTCGGCATCGGCACCCTCACGACGCTCGCGTCGTCCGCCCTGCCGGGCCAGAAGAAGCGCCTGCGCAAGATGCTCGGCGAGCGGGTCGTGCGCATCACGGTCAAGCCCTTCATGGACATGTCGACCATGATCGAGGAGCGCCTGACACAGTGCTGCGTGCACGTCGCGACCGTGAACGACGAGACATCCGCCCACCAGTGCGCCCCGTTCTGCGCCGTGCAGGCCTGGGCACCCCTGGCACGCACCCGCCTGTCGACCGCCACCGGCCGGCCCAACCTCCTGGAGACGCTGCCATGAGCCAGACGACCGAGACAGAGACGACGTACGACCCCCTGCGTCTGTGCGTCTTCGCGACCATCGCCGCCTTGGGCTGGCTGCTCGGACCTGTCGCGCTGCTGGGCTTCGCTGCCCTCGGCTTCGCGGGGTACTGGAAGGCGTGGCGCGGCGGCCTCGCACGCTCTCGGTGCGTGCTGCGCGACACCCGACTGGTGCTGACCTACCTGGCAGCCCTAGCCGTGGCCGGTGCGGTCGGTACGTGGTTCTGGCTCACCTGAGCCGGGTCTCGGCGATGCGCCAGCCGTGCTCCGTGCGCACCAGGGCGACCTCGCGGCGCGACGGCAGGTCGCGCGGCAGCGGGGTCGCCGTGCCGTCGTCCCACTCGACCCGGGCAGCGTCCAGCTGGTCGACGACCTCGAGCCGCACGCGGGCGGGCGACGAGCTGACGACCCGGCACCGCAGGGTCATGAGCTCCGCCCCTACGACCCGGCCTCCTCGCGCCGCGTAGGCATCGATCGTCGCGGCGTCGGCACGGCGGGCCGGGCTGCCGGGTGCGTACACCTCACGGAGCAGCGTCGGATCGGCGGACGAGAAGGCCCGTCCGCGGGCGTGGTCCAGCTCGGCGAGACGCGTGGCCCACTGGTCGTCCGGAGCCGGGGACACGGCCCGGACCGCGACCATCAGCACCCACAACCAGTCCATGACCCCACTGTGGTGCGGCCGGCCGGGTCGCGCCTCGCGCCGTCCACAGGCCGGCTCCCGCGGCGGGGATACGCTGGGAGACGTGACGCTTGAGATCATCGACGACTGGTACGGCTCCTCCGCGATCGAATTCACCACCGCGTGGGACCTGCAGCGCGACTACCACGCACGGCGCGTCGCCGACCAGATCGGCGACACCGCCCTGTTCCTCGAGCACCCGCCCGTCTACACCGCGGGGCGTCGCACCGAGCCCCACGAGCGTCCGTTCGACGGCACCCCCGTGGTCGACGTCGACCGCGGCGGCAAGATCACGTTCCACGGCCCCGGTCAGCTCGTCGGCTACCCCATCACCAAGCTGCCGTCGCACGTGCTGGTCGTCGACTTCGTGCGACGCGTCGAGGAGGCGATGATCCGGGCGGCCACCGACCTCGGTGTCGCCACCGGCCGCGTGCCCGGACGCTCGGGAGTCTGGCTCGCCGCCACGGCAGGCCGGGCCGAGCGCAAGGTCGGGGCGATCGGCATCCGCGTGGCCCGCGGCGTCACGATGCACGGCTTCTCGCTCAACGCCGACGTCGACCTGTCGTCCTACGAGCGCTTCGTGCCTTGCGGCATCGCCGACGCCGGCGTGACCTCGCTGTCGGCAGAGCTGGGGCGCGACGTCACGGTGCGCGAGACCGCCGCCGCGATCGCGCCGCACCTGCGCGAGCTGCTGGAGTGGCACCCGTACGTGCCGGGGCCCGACCTCGTCGAGCGGGACGAGATCGGGCCCGGGCCGACCGTGCCGGTGCTCGGCCTCAGCCGCTGAGCCGGCTCACTCGCTGAGCCGCATCATTCACTCAGCCGCAGCGCCTCGCCGAAGCCGATCTTGCGCTCGGTGCGCATCAGCGTCCTCTCGTAGAGCCGAGCCGCGAGCCGGACGATGAGGATCGCGCCGACGATGTTGACCACGACGGCCACCGCGATCTGCCACACCGGCACGCCGCCCTCGGCCATCCGCGACGGCATCAGCATCGCCGACATGATCGGCAGCATCGAGACGACGGTCTTGACGCCGGCCCCCGCTGAGAAGGCGATGATGTACGGCGCGAACAGCAGCACCTGACCGGGCATCGTCGTCGACTGCAGGTCCTCCTGGCGCGATGCGAGCGAGCCGGCGACGGCCCACAGACCGGCGAGTGCCACGAATCCCAGGACGAAGAACACGACGTACATGCCGACGGCCGGTCCGAGCGCCGACAGCAGATCGGTCTGCCCGACCGCGGCCAGCGAGGCGATGCCGGCCACCGCCAGGAGCAGGATCTGGGCGAAGGCGAGCAGCGTGTTGCCCGCGATCTTGCCCCACAGCATCGCCCGGATCGGGACGGCGGCGGCCAGGATCTCGACGACCCGGCTCTCCTTCTCCTGGACGACGCTCTGGGCGATCGACATGCCGAAGGTGATGGCCGTGATGTAGAAGAGGATCAGGAAGACGTAGGCGGCCAGCTGGCGTCCGCCGTCGTCACTGGCCTTCGGGTCGAGCAGTCGCTCCGAGACCGTCGTCCCGCTCTGCAGCTGCTGCAGGTCGACGCCCTGCTCCTGTGCGTTCGACTGCAGAGCCTGCGTCGTCGCGACCGAGCTCAGTGCCGCCGACAGGGTCGAGTCGACCTCGTCGTCACCCACGACCTCGTAGCCCTTGTCGGTCGCGATGAGAGCCGCGTCGACGTCTCCGTCCTTGACCGCCTTCTCGGCCGCCGCGGTCGAGGCGAGCTCCTTGGCCCTGGCGGTGGAGCCGTCGTCGGAGCGGTCGACCACCGCGGAGGCCTGCGACACGATCCCCGCGGACGTCTGGTCGGTCACGCCGACCGTGTAGTCGGTGGGCCGGCCACCCAGGATCGACGTGAGCACGACGATCGCGATGACGCCGACGACCATGAACAGCGCGCTGTAGAGATAGGTCTTCTCGCGGACGCGCGTCGTGATCTCGCGCTCGGCGACGACGCGCCAGGCCCCGCGCACCTCGTCGTCGGTCGATGCCGGGGTGGGCGTGGTGGTGCTGGTGACCGTGCTCATCGGTTGACCTCCCGGAAGATGGCGGACAGGGGTTGGCGGACGCGGCTGAACTCGACGACGGGCTCACGGGCGACGACCTGCGAGAGCAGGTCGGACGGCGTCGTGCCGTCGAGGTCGACCAGCGCCGTGCTGCCGTCGACGTCCCGCACCTCGATGCCCCGCAAGCCGCGGACCCAGGCGGCGTCCGTGCCGTCGAGGACGATGCGATAGCGCTCCGGACCGGTACCGCGCAGCTCGTCGACCGAGCCGTGTGCGACCACCTTGCCGTGCGACAGCACGACGAGGTCGTCGCACAGCCGCTCGACGAGGTCGAGCTGGTGGCTCGAGAACAGCAGCGGCTTGTCGCCGGCCTCCTTGGCCAGCAGCGACGCCATGGCGTCGACCGCGACGGGGTCGAGGCCGCTGAACGGCTCGTCGAGCACGAGGGCGTCGGGGCGGTGGATCAGCGACGCCGCGATCTGGACGCGCTGCTGGTTGCCGAGCGAGAGCGTGTCGAGCACGTCGTCGGCGCGGTCGCCGAGATCGAAGTGGTCGAGCAGCTCACCGGCGCGTCGAGCGGCATCGGCACGGTCGATGCCGTGCAGCCGGGCCAGGAAGACCAGCTGCTCCCTGACCCGCATGCGGGGGTACAGGCCGCGTTCCTCCGGCATGTAGCCGATGCGGCGGCGCTGACCCGTCGTGATGGGGCTGCCGTTCCAGAGCACCTCCCCCGCGGTGGGTGCCAGGACGCCGAGGATCATCCGCATCGTGGTGGTCTTGCCGGCACCGTTGGCACCGACGAAGCCCGTCATGCGGCCCGGACGCACCCGGAAGGTGACGTCGTCGACGACGAGCGTGTCGCCGTACGACCTGCTGAGTGAGGAGATGTCCAACATGTCTCCACGCTATGAGCCCCGCGCCCCCGGCACATCGGCCACGAGGATGAACATGGCCTCATCCCTTGGGCGGACGGCCGACGTCGGTCAGTCGGACTGGCGGCCGTCCATGAGGCCCGACTCGTGCGCCGCGATGACGGCCTGCACCCGATCGCGGACGCCCAGCTTGGTGAGCACCTTCGAGACGTGCGACTTGACCGTCGCCTCGCTGACGAACAGCTCGCGGGAGATCTCGCCGTTGCTGAGTCCGCGGCCCATCGCCACCAGGACGTCGTGCTCGCGCTCGGTGAGCTCGTCGAGGCCCGGTGCACGCTCGCCCCGCGGACGCCCCGTGGAGCGGGCGATGACCCGCTGGGTGACCTCGGGTGCGAGCAGCGAGTGCCCTTGGGCGACGACCCGGATCGCCGCGACGAGATCGGCCGGCGGGCAGTTCTTGAGCATGAACCCGCTGGCCCCGGCCTGCAGGGCGGCGAACAGGTAGTCGTCATCGTCGAACGTCGTCAGGATCAGCACCGTGCAGCCCGGCACCGCCGCGATGGCCTGGCGGGTCGCCTCGATGCCGTCCATGCGGGGCATCTGCACGTCCATCAGCACGACGTCGGGGCGCAGCTCGATGACGCGGCGCACCGCGACGTCACCGTCGTCGGCCTCGCCCACGACCTCGATGTCGTCCTCGGCGCTCAGGATCATGCCGAAGCCCGTGCGGACCAGCGCCTGGTCATCGGCCACGAGCACCCTGATCGTCGTCATGTCGCCACCGGGATGCGGACCCGCACCCTGAACCCGCCGTCGGGCCGGGAGCCGATCTCGGCCTCACCGCCGTGCATCGCCGCCCGCTCGCGGATGCCCGTGAGACCGAAGCCCCCGGACGACGACGTCGGTGCGGGGCCTGACACGGGAGCCGAGCCGTCGTCGATGACCTCGACCTCGACGGTCGCCGGCTCCGACTCCCCCGCCTCGACGAAGCGCAGGACGATCTCGCCAGAACACGCACCCGCGTGACGACGCAGGTTGGCGACTGCCTCCTGCGCGATGCGGAACATCGACAGGGCCACGGTGGGTGCCACGTCGAACGGCTCGCCGACCTGACGGAATGCCACGGACGGCCGGTCGTCCGGCGACGCGAGCGTCGCGATCTCGGGCAGGCCCGGCTGCGGCACGCGGTCACCGCGCTCGTCGTCGGCCCGCAGGAGCCCGACCAGCTGGTGCATCTGCTGCACCGCCTGCCGCGACGACGTCTCGATGACCGACAGCGCCTCACGGGCGACCTCGGGCCGGGCGTCGAGCACCCGTCCGGCACCGGCGGCCTGCACGCCGATGCCGCTGACGTGGTGGGCGACGACGTCGTGCAGGTCGCGGGCGATGCGCACCCGCTCGGCCTGCACCGCGCTCTCACGGTCGCGGTCCTGGGCGTGGCGCTCGGCGACGACGCGCTCGGCGATCTCGGCCCGCTGTCGCGCGCTGCGCCACGCACCGTGCCCCCAGGCCATCGCGCCGAAGAAGTAGATGACGTTGATCGCGAGCGAGTAGGCGATCATGGCGCCGTACGGCGGCAGCAGCCCGACACTCGGGGTCGTGGGCGGGTCTTCACGGACGAACTGCCAGACGAGCCAGCCGAACATCGCGACGACCACGACAGCACTGGTCACCAACAAGGCGCGCGGACGCCGCGACCACGCCCACGCGGAGTAGAGCGCGACGAACAGGACGATCTGGAGCGTGAAGACGACACCCAGCTGGGCCTGGTGCTCGCCGATGACGATGAAGACGATCGACTCCAGCAGCAGGGTCGTGAGTGGGAAGCGCCGACGTCCGGCGAACAGCAGGCCCGCCACCGCGAACAGGGCATAGACCAGGACGGGATCGCTGATCGTGATGCCTGCCCCGCTGCGCCACACCTCGACCGAGACCACTGAGGCGATCGCGGCGACGACGCCACCGATGACGTCAGCCCGCACCTGTCCCGCGTCGGGAGCGGGGCGAGCCCACGGACGGTCCAGATCCAGCACGCGACCGAGCCTAGGTCACCTTTCGGACAGGCGTACCCTTGAGGGCGTGACCATCGCACCTGAGGGACGCAAGATGCTTCGGCTCGAAGTCCGCAACGCCGAGACTCCCATCGAGAAGAAGCCCGCCTGGATCAAGACCCGCGCGAAGATGGGTCCTGAGTACAACGAGCTCATGAAGCTCGTGAAGGGCGAGGGCCTGCACACGGTCTGCCAGGAGGCCGGCTGCCCCAACATCTTCGAGTGCTGGGAAGACCGCGAGGCCACGTTCCTCATCGGCGGCGAGCAATGCACGCGCCGGTGCGACTTCTGCCAGATCGACACCGGCAAGCCCGACCCGATCGACCGCGACGAGCCCCGCCGCGTCGCCGAGTCCGTCCAGAAGATGGAGCTGCGCTACGCGACCATCACGGGCGTCGCTCGCGACGACGTGCCCGACGGCGGCGCGTGGCTCTATGCCGAGACCGTCCGCAAGATCCACGAGCTCAACCCCGGCACGGGCGTCGAGAACCTGATCCCCGACTTCAACGGCATCCCCGAGCTGCTGACGCAGGTCTTCGAGTCGCGTCCCGAGGTGCTGGCGCACAACGTCGAGACCGTGCCGCGCATCTTCAAGCGCATTCGTCCGGCGTTCCGCTACGAGCGCTCGCTCGACGTCATCACGCAGGCCCGCGACTTCGGCCTGGTCACCAAGTCGAACCTGATCCTCGGCATGGGCGAGACGCGCGAGGAGGTCTCGCAGGCGCTGAACGACCTGCACGAGGCCGGCTGCGACCTCATCACGATCACGCAGTACCTGCGTCCGTCGGTGCGTCACCACCCCGTCGAGCGCTGGGTCAAGCCCGAGGAGTTCGTCGAGCTCAAGACCGAGGCCGACGAGATCGGCTTCGCCGGCGTCATGTCAGGTCCCCTCGTCCGCTCGTCGTACCGCGCCGGATCGCTGTACCAGCAGGCCCGGGAGTCCGGACGCGGCATGGGCGCGGCACCCACCGCGCCGTAGACTGCACCGCATGTCCAACTCCGTCCCCACCCCGGCCACGGGCCGCCTCGGCCAGATGCGCCAGGCGTACCAGATCACCAAGCGCAGCGACCGCAACATCGGGCTCATCCTGCTGCTGACGTTCCTCGTGGTCGGCGGGGCCTTCGCTGCACTCGGCTACTTCCTGTTCGGCACCGGCTGGATCGGCCTGACGGTCACGATCGTCTTCGGCCTGCTGACCGGCCTGCTCGGCATGCTGATCGTGTTCGGCCGCCGCGCCGAGAAGGCCGCCTACGCCCAGGTCGAGGGCCAGCGCGGCGCCGCCGCGGGTGCGCTGCAGATGCTGCGCCGTGGCTGGGAGGTCAAGCCGGCCGTTGCGTTCAACAAGAACCAGGACGTCATCCACCGGGTCGTCGGTCGTCCCGGCATCATCCTGGTCGGCGAGGGCAGTCCCAACGCCGTCCGCGGCCTGCTGGCCACGGAGGTCAAGAAGCACGTGCGTGTCGGCGGCGAGTCGGTGCCGGTCACCGGCATCATCGTCGGCAAGGACGAGGGCCAGGTCCCGCTGACCAAGCTCGTCAAGCACGTCAACAAGCTGCCGAAGAAGATCAAGCCGGCCCAGATGGCCGATCTGGTCTACAAGCTCAAGGCCCTCGACGCGATGCGTCCGGCCGCCCCCATGCCCCGCGGCCCCGTGCCGACCAGCATGAAGGGCAACCGCAAGGCGATGCGCGGCTAGGGAGCCCGTCGAGCTGGTCGAAACGCCCCGCCCGTTGAGCTTGTCGAAACACCCTTTCGACGAGCTCAACGGGCGGTGTGGCTCAAGGGGCGGTGTGGCTCAGGCGCGGACGACGCGGGATCCGGCGGCGAGGTCGTGGATGCCGCGCTTGTCGTCGGTCATGACGATCGCCGGCAGGACCAAGGTCAGCAGCAGCGTCCGCAGCAATGCGCGCGGGACGCCGATGGGGCGTCCGTCGGGGTTTTCGATGCGCATGCCCAGCACCCGCTTGCCGATCGAGCGTCCGACGAGCCCCGTCAGGATGCCGACCTCGGCGACGAAGAAGCCGATGATGATGAACGTCTGGCTGGGGTCCTCGTCGAGCGGTGCCGGCGGGTAGCTGACCCCGGCGAGCGTCACGGCGCTGAGCGCCGCCACGATCCAGTCGATCAGCAGGGCACCGAGACGCCGGACGAGCGAGGGGATCTCCACGCCGCGAGCCTATCGACCGGCGGCACAGTCGGCCCGAAGGGGCACACGTAACACGTCTGAAACAATTCCGACTCCACCGGGTAACTGCATCCTCCTAGCCTCAGGGATACGGTGCAGTGACGCACTTCCCTGCCGGTTCGACAATGAAGGCCGCCCTCAGCGGTCTAGGAGGCCACATGTTCGGCAATGCCGACGAGCTGTTCAAGTTCATCAAGGACGAGGGTGTCGAGTACCTCGACGTCCGCTTCACCGATCTCCCGGGCATCCAGCAGCAGGTCACGCTGCCCGCCTCGACGTTCGACGCCGACATGGTCGAGAGCGGCGTGGCCTTCGACGGTTCGTCGATCCGCGGCTTCCAGACCATCGACCAGTCCGACATGGTGCTGTTCCCCGACATCAAGACCGCCTACGTCGACCCGTTCAAGGCGCGCAAGACCATCGCGATGGACTTCTTCGTCCACGACCCGATCACGGGTGAGGCGTACTCGCGCGACCCGCGCAACATCGCCCGCAAGGCCGAGGCGTACCTCGCGACCACCGGCATCGGCGACACCGCGTTCTTCGCGCCCGAAGCCGAGTTCTACATCTTCGACCGGGTCAACTACGGCACGGCCGCCAACAAGTCGTTCTACGAGATCCAGTCGTCCGAGGCCGCCTGGTCGACCGGCGACAGCATCGACGACAACCGCGGCTACCAGGTGCGTTACAAGGGCGGCTACTTCCCCGTCGCGCCGACCGACAAGACCGCCGACCTGCGCAACGACATGATGACGAACCTGACCAACGCCGGGCTCACGCTCGAGCGTGGTCACCACGAGGTCGGCACGTCGGGCCAGGCCGAGATCAACTACAAGTTCGACACGCTGCTCAAGGCTGCCGACGACGTCATGAAGTTCAAGTACATCGTCCGCAACACGGCGTGGGCCAACGACAAGACCGTGACGTTCATGCCGAAGCCGATCTTCGGCGACAACGGCTCGGGCATGCACGTGCACCAGTCGATCTGGAACGACGGCAAGCCGCTGTTCTACGACGAGTCGGGCTACGGCGGACTCTCGGACCTCGCGCGTCACTACATCGGCGGCATCCTGAAGCACGCGCCGTCGCTGCTGGCCTTCACCAACCCGTCGGTCAACTCGTACCGTCGTCTGGTGCCGGGCTTCGAGGCCCCCATCGCGCTGGTCTACTCGGCGCGCAACCGCTCGGCATGCGTCCGTATCCCGATCACGGGCTCGAACCCCAAGGCCAAGCGCATCGAGTTCCGCTGCCCCGACCCGTCGGCCAACCCGTACCTCGCCTTCTCGGCGCTGCTCATGGCCGGCCTCGACGGCATCAAGAACAAGATCGAGCCGGCTGCTCCGATCGACAAGAACATCTACGAGCTGCCGCCGGAGGAGTACGACGCCATCGACATGGTGCCGACCTCGCTCAACGCCGTCCTCGACTCCCTCGAGGCCGACCACGAGTTCCTCACCGCTGGTGACGTGTTCACGCCCGACCTGATCGAGACGTGGATCGACTACAAGCGCACCGAGGAGATCCTGCCCGTGCAGCTGCGGCCGCACCCGCACGAGTTCGAGCTGTACTACGACATCTGACCGGACCCAGCGACGTGGTCGGCTCACGACGAGGCGCAAGCCCACCGTCCCCTGAGCCGCCCACCCGCTGACGTACCGGGCACGACGCCGTTGCCAGGACGCCCCCGATCGACCGATCGGGGGCGTTCTGCGTGTGCGTCGGGTGGCCGATGCGCGGTGGCGCAGTCAGGTTCTGGTCAGGTTCCGTGCACGAGGCTTCTGGAAGATGCCGGAGTCGACTCGCCCGGCACACCTCGACCACCACCTAGCGGAAGGCATCCGATGCCGAACGACTTCTACGGCCTCCCGCTCCATCCGCTGATCGTCCACGCCACCGTGGTGATGATCCCGCTGGCCGCCCTCACGGTGCTGCTGTCCGCCCTGTGGCCCCGGTTCCGCGCCTGGGCCGGTCCCCTGCCGGCCGGCATCAGCCTCATCGGCCTGGTCCTGGTCCCCCTGTCGACATCGACCGGTGAGACGCTCGAGAAGCACGTGGCCCGCTCGGCGCTGCTCGAGGAGCACACGAGACTCGCCGACGGCCTGCTGCCGTGGATGATCGGCCTGTTCGCGGTGTCCGTCATCGGATACGCGATCCACTGGCGCTCGACACACGGCCACTCGATGCACAGGGCCATCGCGGTCGTCGTGGCGGTGCTGGCGGTCGTGGCGGTGGTCGGGACGACCGTGCAGGTCGCTCGCATCGGACACAGCGGCGCGAAGGCAGCGTGGGCCGACACCGACATGAGCTCGACCAGCCGGCCATGAGGTCTTGCCAGGGTGCACGATGGGGTCCGTGACCCGCGTCGGCATCTGTGAGGACGACCCCGCCGTCCGACGCGTGCTCACCGAAGCCCTCAAGCTCCACGGCCACGACGTGGTCATCGCCCGCAACGGACGCGAGGCGATGGCCAACCTCGCAGCGTCCTCCGGCGTGGCGGTGCTGATCATCGACATCGGGCTGCCCGACGCCGACGGCCGCGACGTCTGCCAGGCGCTCCGCGCCGATGGGCAGCAGGCACCCGTGCTGTTCCTCACCGCCCTCGACGCCGTCCACGATCGAGTTGCCGGCTTCAACGCCGGCGGGGACGACTACGTGGCCAAGCCCTTCGCGATCGCGGAGGTGCTGGTCCGCATCGATGCCCTCACCCGTCGCCGCAGGCCCCTTCCCCAGACGGGCAACGGCCTCGAGCTGGACCCGTCCCGTCATGCGGTGCGACACGGCGACCTCGAGGAACGCCTCACGCCGACCGAGTTCCGGTTCCTTGCGACGCTGGCCGCGGAGCCGGGGGTGGTCGTCCGACGGCGAGCAGCGGTCGCCGCAGCCTGGCCCGACGGCGCGATGGTCAGCGAGAACACGATCGACTCCTACGTCCGGCGCCTGCGGGTCAAGCTCGCCGCGATCGACTCCCCTCGTGCGCTGGAGACGGTCCGCGGCGTCGGGTTCGTCCTGCGATGAGGCCGCGCAACCCGAGCTTGAGACGCCGGATCGTGTGGTCCACCGCGATCGTGACTGCCGTAGCGATGGCAGCCGTCACGGGCACGGTCGTCCTGATCCTCGCGGCGCTGACCCGCAACAGCGTCGACTCGGCGCTGGCCGACCGCCTGACCCTCGTCGCCTCGGCGGTCGAGAGTGGTCCGGACGGCTCGATCCGCACGCTCCGGGTGCCCGACGACTCCGTCGACGGCTCCACGTGGATCTTCGACATCGACGGCAAGCAGCTCCAGGGCCCGGACGCCGGACGTCGGGTGCAGGCCGTGGCCGAGTCGCTCTCACGCGTCACCGAGAGGACCGACATCGAGCGCCGCGAACGCGTCTATCTCGCCGAGCCGGTCAGTGCGAGCGGAGCCCGGGCACCCAACGCCGTCGTCGTGGTCAGTGAGTCGCTGGAACCCTACGAGACCACCCGCACGCAGGTCATCGCGGTTCTCGGCGTGCTCGGCCTGGTCGTCACCGCCGGCTCGACCGCCATCGCCGCGTGGACGGTCCGTCGCGCTCTCGCCCCCGTCGAGTCGATGGCCGCGCGTGCCGAGGAGTGGAGCGAGCACGACCTGGAGTCACGTTTCGCCGCAGGCCCACCGGGCACCGACGAGATCGGCACCCTCGGTCACACCCTCAACCACCTGCTCGATCGCGTCGCAGGAGCGCTGCGCAACGAACAGCGTCTGACGGCCGAGCTGGCCCACGAGCTGCGGACACCGCTGACCGCCATCCGGGGCGAGGCGGAGCTCGGCCTGATGACGACGTCCGACGAGGCGGTGAAGGGACGTCTGACCGAGGTCGTGGAGCTGGTGGAGCGGATGAACGCGACCATCACGACGCTGCTGGCCGTGGCGCGCGGCGATGCCGAGCGCGGCTCCTCCAGCAGGCCGGAGGCCATCATCGCGGCCGTGCTGGCCGACCACGCTGTCGACGAAACGGCCAGCTGCGCGGTCAGGGTCGTCGACGATCCCGACGTCGGGGCCCCCTTGTCCCTCGGTGCACGCGCACTCGCGCCCTTGGTCGACAACGCGTTCGCCCACGCTCGATCCGCCGTCACGATCACCGCGACAGCGCACGCCCGGACCGTCGAGATCGCTGTCTCCGACGACGGCCCGGGACTGCGGGGTGCCGATGCCGATGCCATCTTCGCCGCGGGTCGACGCAGCGACTCGAGCACCGGTGCCGGTCTCGGGCTGTCACTGTCGCGCCGGGTGGCGAGGAGCCTGGGCGGCGACGTGGCCGTCACATCAGATCAATCGCCCACGACCTTCACCCTGACGCTGCCACGTCTCTGACCACGATCAGGTGGTGTGCAGGTGGCCGGCATCACAGTTGTCCGCATGACCCCACCGACACCGCAGCACCAGATCGGGAACGCTTCGACGCAAGCGGCCCATCGGGTCCAGGACAGCGCCTGGACGAAGACCCTGCTCACCAAGGTCCCCGAGATCACGATCCTGTTCTGGATCATCAAGATCATGTCGACCACGGTCGGCGAGACCGCCGCAGACTTCCTCTCCGAGAACCTCGGGCTCGGACTGCCGGCGACGACGGCGATCATGAGCGTCCTGCTCGCTGCGGTACTGATCGCGCAGTTCTCCGTGCGCCGCTACATCCCGTCGGTCTACTGGCTCGCAGTCGTGCTCATCAGCGTCGTCGGCACCCTGTTCTCCGACAACCTGGTCGACAACCTGGGAGTGAGTCTCTGGACCACCACCGCGATCTTCGGCGCGGGCCTCGTGGTGTCGTTCCTCGCCTGGTACCGCAGCGAACGGACTCTCTCGATCCACTCGATCGTCACCCGCCGACGCGAGGCGTTCTACTGGCTCGCCATCCTCTTCACGTTCGCTCTCGGCACATCGGCCGGCGACCTCATCGCCGAGACGCTCGCCTTCGGCTACGTCCCGTCCGCCCTCATGTTCGGCGGCATCATCGCGCTGATCTTCGCCGCCCACACGAAGCTCGGGCTCAACGCGGTCGTCGCCTTCTGGGCGGCGTACATCCTGACCCGGCCGTTCGGTGCCTCGATGGGCGACTTCCTCACCGCGACGCCCAAGGACGGCGGGCTCGGCCTCGGGACCAACGGCACCAGCGCGATCTTCCTGGCCGTCATCGTCGGTGTCGTCGGCTGGTTCACCGTCCAGGGCCGCAGGGCCGAAGCCAGTCAGGTTCCGGTCAGATGATCGTTCGTAGCGTCCCTGCCATGCCCACGCGAACCTTCCGCGTGTCCAAGGTCCCCGAGGTCTTCGTCCTGTTCTGGATTATCAAGCTGCTCACGACGGGCGAGGGTGAGGCCGGGGCCGACTTCCTCGGCACCGTCAGCATCCCGCTGGCAGCAGCGATCGGCATCGGCGGATTCTTGGTCGTCCTGTGGCTGCAGCTGCGAGCCGATAGCTACCACCCGGTCCGCTACTGGCTCACCGTCCTGAGCGTGGCGCTGTTCGGCACGATGATCGCCGACGGACCGCACGTCGTCCTCGGCACGCCGTACGCCGTCGACTCGGGCATCTACCTGCTCCTGCTGTGCGGGCTGCTCGCCTGGTGGCGACGCAGCGAGGGAACCCTGTCGGTGCACTCGATCACGACCGCACGCCGCGAGCGCTTCTACTGGGGCACCGTGCTGCTGACGTTCGGACTCGGCACGGCGGTCGGCGATGCCACCGCGATCGAGATGGGCCTCGGCTTCGCCTGGTCGATCGTGCTGTTCGGCGTCCTCATCCTCGTGCCTCTCGGGTTGTGGCGCGCGGGCGTCGACGCGACCCTCACGTTCTGGGCCGCATACGTCCTGACCCGACCGCTGGGTGCATCAGTCGCCGACTGGCTCGGTGCCTCGCACCGCGCAGGCGGACTGGGCTGGGGTAGCGGGGTCGTCACCGGTCTCGGCCTCGTCCTCTTCGCCGCGGCAGTCACCTACCTCGCGCGGACCCACCGCGACGTCCACACGTCCGCGTCGACCACCAGCGTTCGCTCCGGGCCCGCCACGGGATCGTCTGCGACGGACTCCGCGAACGCGCGGGGTCGAGCCGTCAGGTGAAGGCGACGGCGAACAGGGCCGCAGAGCCGAAGAAGGCAACAGCGACCACGACGATCCGTGTCGCGCGACGGCTCGACGTGGACGCGCCGAGGGTCACGAAGGCTGTCACGATCATGGTCCACGTGGCAGCCATCACCAGGTCGGACGCCTCGTAGGAGAACTCCTCGTAGCGCTCGACGAGCGGCGTGTGGCCGCCGGAGCGCGATGGGTCGAACGCGAACGACATGACGCCGATCGTGTAGAGGACGGCGAACCCGACGAGGGCGTAGTTGGCTCCCCGTGCGATGACGCCCTTCGGCACGTCCCAGAACGGTGAGAAGCAGGCGACGACAAGAGCGGGCAGGGCGTACACGAGGGCCAGGATCCAGTACGCGCCGATTCCGATCAGATGGTCCCGCGTGCGGCCGGAGTAGTACGCGTCGACGTCGAGTCGCCCAGCCGCTCCGAGGAGCGCGGAGGTGCACTCACCCGCGGCCCACCGGACGGCGAACACGCCACCGAACAGGCCGACGATCGCGAGCAGGGCACCGATGCCGCCGAGCACGCTGGGCCTGGTGCGCTCGGTCTTCTCACCACGACTCATGCGACCCCCTGGACGTCTGCGGCTCCCGGACCCTACCGGCCATCGACCTGCGCCAGCACTCTAGGCGCTCTCCGCGGATCCGACGACTCGTAGGCTGAGCCCATGACGAGCGATCCGGCCCAGGCCAACAGGTTCGACCGGCGACGCGCGAAGACCCGGGCAGCCCTCGTGGAGGCGGCGCAGGCCTTCCTGGCCGAGGGCCAGACGGGCGTACCGATCCAGAAGGTCACCGAGCGCGCGGACGTCGGCATCGGCACGTTCTACAACCACTTCGCATCGAAGGAGGAGCTGTTCGAGGTCGCCGTGCGCGAGGCCGTGGAGACGTACGCCGTGGTCCTCGACTCGCTCGCAGACGACACCTCCGACGCTGCCGCCAACTTCGCTCGCAGCTTCCGGCTGACCGGACGCCTCCAGCGCGTGCACCCGCAGACCAGCCGGGTGCTGCTGGCCCATGCGGACGAGATCTCACACTCGTCGTCGGGCATCGCCGCCCGTGCACGCCGAGACATCGCTGCGGCTCACGACGCCGGACAGTTCACGGCCGCCGACGTCGACCTCGCGATGGTCGTCGTGACCGGCGCGATGATCGAGCTCGGCCGCCTGCTGCTCGACGAACCCGACCGAGACGCCGAGGCCACGACCGACGGCGTGACGAGACACGTGCTGCGGTCTCTCGGGATGACGCACGACGAGGCCTCGACCCTGTGCGAGCAACCCCTTCCGGACGTGCCCTCTCTGCCCATCTGACGCTCGTGCATCGCTGCCCTTGACAGCGCCCTCCTGGTAACTGAAGATATCTTCAGTTATAGATGAGGTGTTCACATGAGTTCGGACGTCCTGGACGACAGCCACCGCGACCTGCACAGCGAGCAGGGCGCTCTGCCCGGCGAGCACGTCGGACGAGCCTCCGACCCCGTGATCAAGGTGCACGACATCGCGTGGCTCGAGTTCGAGAAGCCCGACCTCGCCGCGGCCGAGGTGTTCGCCCACGCCTTCGGCTTCTCGACGGTCCATCGCAGCGCCGGCGAGCTCGTCCTCCGCGGCACGCTGGCCGGCCCTCCGTGCGTCATCGTCCGCAAGGGAGTTCGGTCGCGCTTCCTCGGACCCGCGTTCCGTGCCGCGGACGCCCACGACCTGCTGCGCCTCTCGTCCGCCACGGGCACCAATGTGCGCGCACTGCCCGAGCACCTCGGAGGTGTCGTCGTGGACGTCCGCGAGCCCGCCGGAGCGCTCGTGCGGGTCGTCGCCGACGTCATCGACCACCCCGAGCTGCCCAGCCAGCCCGCACACACCTACAACTTCGGCGCGGCTGAACATCCACGCATCAACGCGACCCAGCGTCCGCCCCGCGAACCCGCGCGCGTCGAACGGCTCGGGCACGTCGTGCTGCAGACCGACCGCTACCGCGCCTCCCTCGACTGGTACCTCAAGCACCTCGGGATGATCGTGAGCGACTTCCTGTTCTTCCCCGGACAGCGCGAGCGCGGACCCGCCATGAGCTTCATCCGCTGCGACCGCGGCGACACGCCCGCCGACCACCACACGCTGGCGATGACGCTGGGGCCGAGGAACCGGTACGTCCACTCGGCCTACCAGGTGGCCGACCTCGACGCCCTGGCCGCCGGCGGCGAGCACCTCAAGGAGCTCGGCTACCAGCACTCGTGGGGCATCGGCCGGCACATCCAGGGCAGCCAGATCTTCGACTACTGGCGCGACCCCGACGGCTTCCTGGTCGAGCACTTCAGCGACGGCGACCTGTTCGACGCCTCGCTCGAGCCGGGCTGGGCGCCCATGACGGCCTCGGGTCTCAACCAGTGGGGCCCGCCCGCGACCCCCGACTTCCTCGGCATCGCGCCGGGCAAGGAGCCGGCACGCGAGGCGCTCGCGATGGCGTCGTCGCTGCGTTCCGACAACGAGTTCGACCTCCACCGCCTCCTCGGCCTGCTGAAAGTTGCCCGCTCATGACCCTCTCCGTCCTCCGCACCGACGACGCCTGGTGGCTACAGCGCGCCGACGGTGCCGTGCGCATCGACACCACCGCCGCGACGACCCGTGAGCTGCTCGCCGACCGTGCCGCTGTCGAGGCTGCTCGCGACGGCGGCGATCCCGTGCCTGTGGCGGATCTCGCGCTGGTCTCCCCCGTCACGACCCCGTGCCGGGTCGTGGCTCAGATGACGAACTTCGCCTCGCACGCCAAGGACGCCAACATGGACCCGAAGGCCGTCCCGCTGACGTTCTTCCGCAAGGCGTCCGGCTCGGTCGTCGGGCCGCACGACGACATCGTGCGCCCGGCCCACGTCACGCTGCTCGACTACGAGGTCGAGATCGGCGTCGTGCTCGGCCGCGAGCTGGCCGTCGGTACGTCCGTGACCGCCGCGGACCTGCCCGAGCTGATCGCCGCGCTCGTCGTCACGAACGACATCTCGGCGCGCGACGTGCAGCTGCCCAAGACGCAGTTCTACGAGGGCAAGTCGTACCCCACGTTCACCCCCGTCGGCCCGGCCCTCGTCATCCTGGAGCCCGGTGAGCTCGACCGCTTCGCCGACCTGCGGCTGCAGCTGTGGGTCAACGGCGAGCTGCGCCAGGACCAGACCGCCGACGACATCATCTACGGGCCGCTCGAGGCACTGCAGGCACTCAGCCGCTTCCAGCACCTCGAGGCCGGCGACCTGCTGCTGACCGGCACGCCCATCGGCACCGCCCTCAGCGCACCGCCCAAGGCGATCGAGATCATCGGCTCGCTGCTCCCCGCAGCGACCAAGTGGAAGATCTTCTTCGGCAAGCAGGCCAAGAACCCGAGGTACCTGCAGGACGGCGACCTGGTGGAGACGCGCATCGCGACGGACGACGGCGCGATCGACCTGGGCCAGCAGCGCGCGTCGGTGCGCTGGACCCGGTGACGGCATGAGTCCGGACGTCTCGACCGTCCCGGTCGTCGTCGTCGGAGCCGGGCCCACCGGGACGTCAGCCGCGATCGAGCTGGGCCTGCGCGGCATCGAGTGCCTCGTGCTCGACCGCTGGGAGGACGTCTACCCCAAGCCGCGCGCGGTGCACCTCGACGACGAGGTGTACCGCATCGTCGACCGGCTCGGGGTCGGAGAGCAGTTCGCCGCCATCTCGCGACCCGGCGGCGGGCTGCGTCTCGTCGACCGGACGATGCGCATGCTCGGCGAGTTCGCCCGGGTCGGCGTGTCCGAGACGAACGGGCACCACCGCGCCAACATGTTCGACCAGCCGGACCTCGAGCGGTTGCTGCGAGCCCGGATGCACGAGCAGGCGAGCGTCTCGTTCCGCGGCGGTGTCGTCGTCGACGGCGTCGACCAGGTGTCGCCCGACCTGGTACGGGTCAGGTTCCACGATGCCGAGACCCTGACTGCGCACGCGGTCGAGACGCAGTTCGTGCTCGGGTGCGACGGTGCCAACAGCGCCGTACGCGCGGCCATCGGCTCGTCGATGATCGATCTCGGCTTCGAGCAGCGCTGGCTCGTCGTCGACGTCGCGACCACCGCCGACCTGCGACAGTGGGAGGGCGTGCACCAGGTGTGCGACACGACCCGCGCGGCCACCTACATGCGGATCGGCGAGACGCGGTACCGCTGGGAGTTCCAGCTGCACGACGACGAGACCGCCGCCGACTTCACCGACGCCCACCTCCTGGAGCCGCTGCTGCGTCCCTGGCTCGGCGACATCGGCGTCCGCGAGCTGCAGGTGCTGCGCACGGCCGAGTACACCTTCAGGGCCGCGATCGCCGACCGCTGGCGATCGGGGCGCATCTTCCTGCTCGGCGACGCGGCCCACCTCACCCCGCCGTTCATCGGTCAGGGCATGGGTGCCGGTCTCCGGGACGCCGCCAACCTGGCGTGGAAGATCGCCGGATTCCTCACCGGACGGCTCCGGGCCGACGTCCTCGACTCGTACGAGCCCGAGCGCGCCGCCCACGCGCGGGCCATGATCGTCATGGCGCGGCGCGTGGGCGTCGTCATGACCCGCGGCGGCCGGCTGGGAGACGTGCTGCGTCGGACCGTGGTGCCACTGCTCGGCGGCATACCCGTCGTCGGACAACAGGTCACCGACAGCACCACCCCTGCGCTGACTCGCTCGCCGCTCATCGACGCCGCGCGCACGGACCGACTGGCCGGGCAGCTGTGCCCCAACCCGTTGCTCGACGGCCGACGCCTCGACGACGTCCTCGACGCCGGATGGGCCCTGGTCACGACGCAGGCCGTGGCTCCCAGTGCGAGGTCGGCGCTCGACACGCTCGACTGCGTCGTCGTCGAGACCACTCCCGGCGACGAGCTGGCGACCTGGCTGGGCCGGGGCCGCGCCCTGGCCGCACTGGTGCGCCCCGACCGCACGGTGCTCGCCGCCGGGACCGATGTCACCCGGCTGTGCGCGCTCCTCGCCGCCCTCGTCTCACCCGCCCTCCTCTCCCCCGCCCACGCAGAGGCCACGTCATGACCGAGACCATCCCCACGTACGCGCAGGACGTCTACTCACGTGCCGCGATCCTCGACCCGTACCCGCACTACGAGCGGCTGCGCGAGCTCGGTCCGGTCGTGCGGCTCGCGAAGCAGAAGGCTCTCGCGGTGACCAGGTACGCCGGCTGCAAGCAGGTGCTGCTCGACGACTCGACCTTCATCTCGGGCAAGGGCGTGTCGCTCAACCCCGTCGTCAACCGGTTGAGCCGCGGCACCACGTTGAACAGCGACGGCGACGAGCACGACCGTCGACGGCGAGCGCTCGCCCACCGCCTGACGCCCAAGGCCCTGCGCTCGATGCGTGCCGAGGTCGAGCAACGGGCAGACGACGTCGTGGCGGCGGCGGTCGATCGTGGCGAGGTCGACGGCGTCGTGGACGTCGCCGAGGCCCTGCCCACCTCGTTCGTGCCCGATCTCATCGGCTGGCCGCAGGAAGGCCGCGAGAATCTGCTGCGGTGGGCCGGGGCGACGTTCGACGCGCTCGGGCCCCTCAACGCCCAAAGCGCCCGCTCGACACCGTCCGCCCTGGGCATGATGCTGTTCGCCCGATCGGTCGTGCGTCGCGGGCAGATGCTGCCCGGCTCGATGGGTGCCGACCTCATGGAGATGGTCCACAGCGGCGAGATGCGGCAGTCCGAGTGCCCTGCACTCATGATCGACTACCTCGCGCCGTCGCTCGACACGACGATCAGCGCGATCGCCAGCTCGCTGATGCTCTTCGCCCAGCACCCGGACCAGTGGGAGATGCTCAGGGCCGACCCGTCGCTGATCCCCCAGGCGGTCAACGAGGTGGTGCGCCTCGAGTCACCGCTCCGCGCGTTCTCGCGCCACGTCGCCGCCGACGTCGAGATCGACGGCGTGCCCGTCGGTGCCGGACAGCGGGTCGTCGTCTTGTACGCGTCCGCGAACCGCGACGCTCGCCGGTGGGACGAGCCGGATCGCTTCGACGTCACGCGCGATGCGACGGGGCAGCTCGGCTTCGGACAGGGCACCCACGGGTGCGCCGGCCAGGGACTCGCCCGTCTCGAGACCCAGTCGATCCTCACGGCGCTGCTGGCCCGGGTCGAACGCATCGAGCTCGCCGGCACCCCCGAGTGGGGCGTCAACAACATCATCCACAAGCTCGACCGGCTGCCCGTGCGGCTCGTCGCGGCCTGACCGAGAGGACATCATGAGGATCGTCGCCGACTACGACCGCTGCGAGGGGCACGGGCTGTGTGCCGAGCAGGCCCCCGTCGTCTTCGACCTGGACGACGAGGGCGACCTCGTGCACCACTTCGAGGGCCAGGAGCTGCCGGACGAGCTGGAGGCCGAGGGGCAGCGGGCGATCGACTCCTGCCCGGTAGCCGCGCTGCGGAAAGCGTGAGCGTGCGCAGGGTGGTGGTCGTCGGCGGGTCCACCGCCGGCTCCACCGCGATGCGCGAGCTGCGGCGGCGCGGCTTCGACGGCGAGCTCGTGCTCGTCGACCCCGCCCGCGGCACCAACCGTCCGCCGCTGTCCAAGGCCGTGCTGGCGGCCGACATGCCGGACGAGTCCGTCCTGATCGACCACTCGTCGATCGACGCGCAGCACGTGCTCGCCGCGGCCGTCGGCCTGGACACCTGCGCACGGGTCCTCACCACGGCAGACGGCGCCGAGCACCCGTACGACGCCCTCGTGATCGCCTCGGGGTCGACGGCCCGCCGCATCGCCGCTGCGGGCCAGCGCGGCGAGCTCGTCCTGCGGACGCTCGACGACGCGCGGACCCTGCGCCACCGCCTGACGTCCTCGTCGTCGGTCGTGGTCGTCGGCGGGGGCTTCCTCGGCATGGAGGTCGCGACCGCCGCTGCCACGGCCGGTGCCACGGTGACGGTCGTCGATGTCGAGCCCCCACTGCGACGGGTGCTCGGAGCGCACCTGGCCGCTGACCTCCTCGCCCGGGCCGAGGCCACGGGCGTCCGGTTCGTGCAGTCGACGGCGGTGCTCGTCGGTGAGCCCGTGACCGGCGTCGAGCTCGCCGACGGCAGCACCCTCACGGCTGACGCCGTCGTCAGCTGCGTCGGAGACATCCCGGCGACTGCATGGCTCGACGGCACCGGACTACCCACCGCCCACGGCATCGAGATCGACATGAGCGCCCGCACGTCCGTCGCCGACGTCTACGCGATCGGCGACGTCGCCGCCGTCAGGTCGGGCCACGACGTGCGACGAGCGCCCTACTGGGCCAATGCCGTCACCCAGGCGCGGGTCGCGGCCGCGGCGATCCTGGGCCAGGACGTCGAGGACCCGATCGTCGACCACTACTTCTGGACCGAGATCGCCGGCGTCTCCGTCAAGGCAGTCGGTCCGCTGCCCGTGGCGGGTGTCCCGACGACCTTCGAGGACGCGGGCGACGGGCACGGCATCTTGACCTGGGACGGCCCGACCGTGGTGGCCTACGGCGTTCGACGGTCCGTGCCGAAGTTGCGCGCGACGGCAAGGGGTCTGACCGAGGCGTCGGTGTGACGCGCTGATCTCAGGCCGGCGTCAGCCGCAGCAGTCGCCCCGACCCCGCGTCCTCGAGCAGCCAGATGGCCCCGTCGGGACCCTGCTCGACGGCGCGGATGCGCTCGCCCATCTCGAAGATCTCGTCGTCGCCCGCGGTCGTCCCGTCGAGGTCGACGTGCACGAGACCCTCTCCCGAGAGCGCGCCGAGGAAGGCGTCGCCCGTCCAGTCGGCGAACAGGTCACCGGTGTAGATCATGAGGCTGCCCGGTGAGATCGACGGCGTCCACGACGCCGTGGGAGCGACGAAGCCGTCACCGTCGGTGTGGTCGGGGATCTCGCCTCCGCCGTAGTCGCTGCCGTTGGAGGCCTCGGGCCAGCCGTAGTTGCTGCCGGCCTCCACCAGGTTGAGCTCGTCGCCGCCCTCGGGACCCATCTCGCTGGCCCACAGCGTGCCGTCCGCGGCGTGCTCGAGACCGAGGACGTTGCGGTGGCCCCAGCTCCAGATATCCGCCGCGTCGCCGCCCTCGTCGGCCAACGGGTTGCCGGGGGCGGGCTCGCCGTCGAGCGTCAAGCGGACGATCTTGCCGAGCGTCGTCGAGGTGTCCTGCGCGGGCGACTTCTTCTGGCGATCGCCCGACGAGACGAACAGATGCTCACCATCAGGGGCGACGGCGAGGCGGTGCGAGAAGTGCCCGTTGCCGGACACCTTGGGCTGTCGCCAGACGACCTCGAGGCCCTGGAGCGAGGCGCTGCCTGCCTCCGTCTCGAGGCGAGCGCGTCCCACGACGGCACCGGACACTCCCCCGTCGGCCTCGACCCAGCTCAGGTAGACCGTGCCGTCGTCCTCGAACGTCGGCCCCGTCACGATGTCGCCCAAGCCGCCCTGTCCGGCGACTGCGACGTCCGGCACGCCGTCGACCTCGACGCTGTCGCCGGAGTCGGCGTCGCGCAGGTACAGCGTGCCGCTGCGCTCGGTCACGAGCAGGTCGCCGCTGCCAGGGAGGAACGTCATGGCCCACGGGTCGTCGAAGGTGGCGACCTCCTCGATCTCGAACGGTCGGGCGTCGTCGGCGACCTGGGCCGGCACGGACGTCGACGACCCGGCGTCGTTGCGTTCGGCCTCGTCGCGTTCGGTGTCTGCGGAGCATCCCGCGAGGAGCGCTGCGGCCAGTCCCAGTCCGATGAGCCTCATGCGTCGAGTCTGGCCGGTCGGGCCAAGGCCCGCGAGTGGTGCAAACCCGGGCCCGAGCGATGCGGACTGGACAGACACGCCGTCTCACAACGTCCACAGGACAGCACTCGCGGGTTCTGGCGTGACGGCGGCTAGCCTCGAGCCATGGACGCGGACGGCTGGACCCACTGCTCGCTGGGCCACCGCCACTGGGGTCTCGTGGGCGCGGCCGGCCTGCTGGTCGTCCACGACGGTCCCGACGGGCGGCGGTTCCTGCTGCAGCACCGATCGGTCGACGTGCACCACGGAGACACCTGGGCCCTGCCCGGCGGTGCCCTCGGACACGACGAGTCCGCCGAGGACGGTGCACTCCGCGAGGCCACCGAGGAGCTCGCCGACCTGCCTGCCGGGCTCGTGCACCTGACGACGTTCGTCGACGACCATGGCGGCTGGGCCTACAGCACCGTCGTCGTCAGGTCGCCCCGCCTGTTCGCGGCCGACGACCACGGCTGGGAGACCGGCCCCGAGGGCTTCGCGTGGCTGACGGCCGACGAGATCGCGGCCGTCCCCCTCCACGCGGGGTTCGCGGCCACATGGCCCGCGGTGCTGGAGACGATCGCGTAGCCCGCTCGGCACCGCCGTAGGGTGGGCGTGCCATGCCCGACATCGACGACCGTCCCCGCCGCCTGCTGCTCGTCGTCGACGCCCCGTCGCTGTTGCACCGCAACCACCACGCCCGCGCGCACACCGGCATGACCGACCGGGCGGGACGACCGTCGTGGGCCCTGCACGGGATGCTGCGGCAGATCCTGGAGGCGATCGACGGGTTCGCGCCCGACGCCGTGATCTTCGGCCTCGACGACCGGCTCGCGTCCGAGCGGGCCGCCTTCTACCCCGCCTACAAGGCAGGCCGCGCCGAGAAGGACGCCGACCTGGTCGAGCAGCTCGATCGCGCAGGCGCCCTGCTCGACGCCCTCGGCCTCGCGACCCTCACTCCCCCGGGGCTCGAGGCGGACGACGTCAGCGCCTCGGGTGCCCGCTGGGCCGTCGACCACGGCTGGAGCTGCGTCATCATCACGTCCGACCGCGACGCGTTCGCGCACATCAGCGACCACACGCAGGTGCTCCGGCTCATCAACGGCGGCATCAGCGGCTCGCCGCTGCTGACCCCCGCACGCCTGCTTGCGATGTACGGCGTCGCAGCCGAGCACTACCTCGACTTCGCGGCGCTGCGCGGCGACGCCAGCGACAACCTGCCGGGCGTCAAGGGCCTCGGCGAGAAGACCGCCGCGACGTTGCTGACCCAGGTGGGTCCCATGCGGTCGGTGTGGGCCGACATCGACCAGAACGAGGGACGCGGTGTCGCCGCCACGCTCGACTCGTGGGCAGCCGAGACGGGTGCCCGCAGGCTCGGGGCCACGGTCGTCCGCCGCCTCACCGAACCCGAAGCTCGCGAGCGCTTCGACTTCAACGTGCGCATCATGTCGGGCCGCGACGACCTCGACCTGGGGCTGACGCCCGACGTGCCGGGGACGCCCGGCCTGCTGCCGCTCGACGCCGAGCGGATCAACCGGGTCGTGGGCTATCTCGACGTCGAGGCGACGACCTCGCTCGCCGTCCGCGTGCTCAGCACCGACCCGGCCTCGTCCGCATCGCGCCACAGCCGGTAAATTCACCCGGTGACCGACAACCGTCCCCGCCGCACCTTCGCCGTCATCAGCCACCCCGACGCCGGCAAGTCCACGTTGACCGAGGCGCTCGCGCTGCACGCCCGGGTGCTGACCGAGGCCGGCGCCGTCCACGGCAAGGGCAACCGCCGGGCCACGGTCTCCGACTGGATGGCGATGGAGAAGTCGCGCGGCATCTCGATCACGTCGGCGGCCCTGCAGTTCGACTACCGCGACCACGTCGTCAACCTCGTCGACACCCCGGGCCACAGCGACTTCTCGGAGGACACCTACCGCGTGCTGTCGGCGGTCGACTCCGCGGTGATGCTGGTCGACGCGGGCAAGGGGCTCGAGCCGCAGACGCTCAAGCTGTTCCGGGTGTGCGCCCTGCGCGGCATCCCCGTCATCACCGTCATCAACAAGTGGGACCGCCCCGGCCTGTCTCCGCTCGGCCTGATGGACGAGATCGAGCAGCAGATCAAGCTGCGTCCCACTCCCCTGACCTGGCCCGTCGGCGAGGCCGGCGACTTCCGCGGCGTCCTCGACCGCCGGTCGGGTGAGTTCGTCAAGTACACCCGCACGGCAGGCGGCGCGACCCGCGCGCCCGAGCGGCGCATGTCGGCCGCCGAGGTCGAGGACGTCGATGCGGCAGCGTGGTCGGCGGCCAGCGACGAGCACGAGCTGCTGACGCTCGACGACGCCGATCACGACCAGGAGCGGTTCCTCGCCGGCGAGACGACGCCGGTCATGTTCGCCTCGGCGCTGCAGAACTTCGGCGTCGCGCAGCTGCTCGACCTGCTGCTCGAGCTGGCCCCCGGACCGTCCGCGACCGCCGGGGTCGACGGCACCGTGCGCAGCGTCGACGACGACTTCAGCGCCTTCGTCTTCAAGGTGCAGTCGGGCATGAACAGCTCGCACCGCGACCGCATGGCCTACGCCCGCGTCGTGTCGGGGACGTTCGAACGCGGCATGGTCGTCACGCACGCCTCGACCGGCCGCCCGTTCGCGACGAAGTACGCCCAGGCCCTGTTCGGCCGCGAGACCACGTCGGTCGAGACCGCTGCCCCCGGCGACATCATCGGCTTCGTGAACGCCCAGGCCCTGCGGGTCGGCGACACGGTCTACGACGGCCCGCCGATCGACTACCCGCCCGTGCCGAGCTTCGCCCCCGAGCACTTCATGGCCGTCAGCGCGCGCGACATCGGCCGCTACAAGCAGTTCCGCCGCGGCATCGAGCAGCTCGACCAGGAAGGTGTCGTGCAGGTGCTCCGCTCGGAGCTGCGCGGCGACCAGGCCCCCGTGCTGGCCGCGGTCGGTCCGCTGCAGTTCGAGGTCGTCGAGGAGCGGATGACCAACGAGTTCACCTCGCCCATCCGCCTGACCCGGCTCGACTACCAGCTGGCCCGCCGCACTGACGCCGAGGGCGCGCAGCAGCTGAGCGGCCTGCGCGGCGTCGAGGTGCTGCAGCGCACCGACGGCACGTACATGGCGCTGTTCACCGACAAGTGGCGCGCCAAGAACGTGGCACGCGAGCTGCCGGACGTCCGCCTCGACGAGCTGCCCGCCGGCGGCGACTGACCCTCGGCACTCCGGCTCAGACGATGAGGGCCGTGATGACCATGACGGCCGGCACCGAGGCCAGGGTGCTGACGAAGATCGCGTCCCGGGCGAGCAGCGACGCTCGGTCGTAGCGCGAGGCGATGACGAAGACGTTCTGTGCCGTCGGCAGTGCCGACAGCACCGTCACGGCGAGCAGGGCCGGGGTGTCGAGGTCGAGCGCGAAGCGGCCGACCAGGTAGGCGACGAGCGGCTGGACGACCAGCTTGAGGCCCACGACGAGACCCAGCTGTCCCGGCGGGACACCTCGCCCGGGCAGTGGCCCGAGCCGCAGCGCCACGCCGTACGCCAGCAGCATCGACGGGACCGCCATGCCGCCGACCAGCTCCAACGGGTCGTGCACCACACGGGGCAGGTTGGTGCCGGTCAGCGCCAGGACGAGCCCGACGAACGAGCCGATCGTGATGGGGTTCTTGACCGGACGCATCACGATGCTGCCCCACGAGAGTCGCGTCTGGCTGGTGTCGACGTCGAGCAGCACGAGCGCCAACGGCTGCAGCACGAGCAGCTGCATCAGGATCACCGGCGCGACCAGTGCCGGATCGCCCAGCACGTAGGCGGCGATCGGCAGGCCGAGGTTGCCGGCGTTGACGTAGGCCGCGCACATCGTCCCGACGACCGTCGACCCCAGGGGCTCGTGCCGGATCACGGCGACCACCACGAACACCAAGCCAGTGACGACCACGCCCGCCACCGTCGCGAGCAGCGCGCCCGAGAAGATCTCGCCCACGTCGCTGTCCTCCAGCACCGTGACGAGCAGGGCCGGGCTGGCGACGAAGAACGCGAGCGTGGACAGCGTCCGCTGGCCGGCGAGGTCGATGACGCCGAGGTGGGCCAGCAGGATGCCGAGCACGATGAGGGTGCCGATCGTGGCGAACCCCTCGAACACCCCGGTCACGGCGACCACCCTAGTTCGGCACCGACGAGCGGCACCTGGCTAGGGTGCCTGGATGCTGCTCGCACTCCTCGGTGCCCTCCTCGTCGGTGCCGCCGTCGTCGTGCTGCTGCCCACCGACCGCCTGCCTCCGTGGCTCAGGCTCTACCTCGGGGTCTCCCTGGTCTGCGCAACGCTGGCTGCGGCGGTCTTCCTGCTGTTCTGAGCGCAGCCGACCGGCATCCTCGTGGCACGGCGCCGACCGCGGACGGCAGACTGCACCCATGACCGATCTGTTCTGGCCCGGTGACGAACGCGCCGGCGAGCTCATGTCCGAGGCCGCCCTGCTGGAGGCGATGGTGCGGGTCGAGGCCGCCTGGCTCGACGCCCTCGTCGACGCCGGTCTCGCTCCCGCGGCCGGCGACAGCGACCTCACCGCGGTCGTGACCGCCGCCGACGTCGACGTCCTGGCCCGGGCGGCCGAGAGCGGAGGCAACCCGGTCATCCCGCTCGTGCAGATGCTGCGGTCCCGGGTCGGCATCGACGCCGCCCGCTGGCTGCACCGCGGCCTGACGAGCCAGGACGTGCTCGACACGGCGCTGGTGCTGGCGGTGCGCGACGTGCTCGACCGACTGCTGGACGAGCTGCGATCCCAGGTAATCGCCCTGTCGATCCTCGCCGAACGGCACGCCGCCACGCCGATGGTCGGCCGCACCCTCACCCAGCACGCCGTGCCGACGACGTTCGGCGCCGTTGCTGCGGCCTGGCTCGACGGCATCATCGACGCCGCCGAGCTCGTCGTCGACGCGCGCACCCTGCTGCCGGCGCAGCTGGGCGGTGCGGTCGGCACCTTGGCGGCGACGACCGAGCTGGCGGCCCTGCGGGAGCTGCCCGATCCGGCGTTCGTGGCCTCGGAGGTCGCGACGATCGCGGGCGAGACCCTCGGTCTGCGCGTGCACCGCCCGTGGCACACCGCGCGGGTGCCCCTCACCCGCACGGCCGACGCGCTCGTGACCTGCACCGACGCGTGGGGCCACGTCGCCACCGACGTCGCGACGCTGTCGCGCACCGAGATCGCCGAGCTGGCCGAGCCCGCGGGCACCGGACGTGGCGGCTCGTCGACGATGCCCCACAAGCACAATCCCGTGCTGTCGGTGCTCGTGCGCCGGGCAGCGCTCGCCGCTCCGGCCCTGGGCTCGACGATGCACCTGGCCTCGGCCCTGACCGGCGACCAACGCCCCGACGGTGCCTGGCACACCGAGTGGTCGACGCTGCGCACGCTGGGCCGGCGTGCCGTGGTGGCGGCGTCGCAGACCACCGAGCTGCTGCAGGGCCTGCACGTCGACGCCGAGCGCATGGCCGCGACCCTCGCCTCATCCGCGGAGGACGTGGTTGCTGAGCGGCTAGGCGTCGCGGAGCTGCTCGACGCCCCGTTCGACCCCGATCCGGCGACCTACCTCGGCATCACGATCGATCTCGTCGCCGGTGCCGTCGAGCGCGGGCACACCTTCCTGGAGGAGAACGCCTGACCACGCATCAGCCGATCGCGGAGGCGTCCTCGGCCAGCTCGAGGTAGACCGACATGCACGGGCTGCACGTCGCGAGGTGCGAGTGGACGCGCTCCTGGTCACGGACGCTCGCGGTGCGTCGCAGCACCGCCACGAACAGGGATCGGACCTCGGCGTGCGCGGTGCCCTCAGCGGCGTCATCGGTCTTGACGTGCTGCCGCAGGTAGGCGTCGCGAAGGCCCGCACGGGCGCGGTAGACGAGGGCCGAGACGCTGTTGGGGCTCAGCTCGAGCGAGGTGGCCACGTCCTGCGGCTTGTAGCCGTCGACGTCGAGCGCCCACAGCACGTCACGCCAGCGTTCGGGCAGCGACTCGTAGGCCGCACGGACGGTCTCGCGCTCGAAGGCGTCGAGCCGGCCGGCCCCGAACGCGACGGGTGAGTCGATCTGCGCGTCGTCGTCGGTGGGCCGGGTCCGCTTCTCCTGCTTGGCCCGGGCACCCGACTCGTGGCGGATCGTCGTGAACAGGTAGGCACGGAACGACTCCGACGGTCCCTTGCCCCGCTGGAGCAGGTCGAGGACCCTCGCAAAGGCCTCGTTCACGACGTCCTCGGCCTCCTCACGCCGTCCCAGGTGCCTGGCCAGACGGAACGCGCTGTACTCGTAGCGCCGGTAGAGCTCGGCATAGGCCTCGTCGCTGCCGGCCCTGGTGCGCAGGATGAGCGCGGCGTCGTCGTCCTCGGGTCGCTTCGCATCGTCGTGGGTGGGCAGGTGGGCGGCGTTGCCGTGCATGCGTCCTTCTCCTGGTGGTCCGTCCCCCGACGGTGATCGAAGTGTAACTTTCAACTACCTTACGGGTTCGACGCCACCGCTGCCCGCGACGGGTCGTGACCGCGTGACGCTGCTCACATGTCGCTGTAGCGGACAGATTCGGACGCCTTCTTCCGCAGCTCGTCGGCCGTCAGGTGGTCGACGTAGGCCGCGGTGTCGCGCTGGGTGCGCCATCCCTCCGACAGCGGCCCGAGGTCGACCGCGTCGAAGCCGATCGCGTCGATGAACGCCGTGACCGTCGCCTTCGCCACAGCGTCGTCACCGGCGATCGCGAGCCCCTTGCGCCCGGCGCTCCCGGCCGGCTGCGCGTACTCGGCGATGTGCTCGAAGTAGATGTGGTTGAACGCCTTGACGACCGACGACGTCGGCAGGTGCGCCTGCAGCAGCTCCGAGACCGTCGTCGACTCGTCGTCGAGCACGGCGATCTGACCGTCGCGCTGCGGGTAGTAGTTGTTGGTGTCGATCACGGTCTTGCCGGCCAGCTGCTCGACCGGGATCGTCGGGATCGCGGCCAGCGGCACCGTCACGACGGCGAGGTCGGCCGCTTCGGCCGCCTCGGCGGGTGTCGCGGCGCGCGCCCGCGGCCCCAGCTCGGCCACGAGGTCTGCCAGCGTCTCGGGACCGCGCGAGTTGCTCAGCACGACGTCCCAGCCCTGCTTGATCGCTGCCCGCGCCAACGAGCTGCCGATGTTGCCTGCTCCGATGAGTCCCAGTGTGGTCATGCCCGGTGTCGTCATGAAGAGGGCAACCTCGCCCCCTGACGGCCTATTCCTGCACCCGTCACGGACGGCTGCCGGTGGCGCTAGGATGGGCTCAGCTCGTGGCCGCCCTATCTAGCGGTCGCGGACTCGACGTCCCCGGCCGCACCAACGGCGCGGGGACACCTTGCTTCTCGGCTCTGCCGCGCCTAAGCCGGCTCGGCAGGATCGGCACCCGCGAACACTGCGGCGAGCGACGAGCGGATGCTGAAGATCTCGTCGAGCCCGGCGATCGTGAAGATCGCGACGACGCGGCGTGTGGGTGCGACGATGTCGACCGTGCCCTGCCGCAGCTTCATCTTCTTGCGCGCAAGGACGAAGACCCCGAGGCCGATCGAGTCGACGAAGCCCACGTGGGTCAGGTCGAACACGAGGCGGTCGGCACCCGCGTCGGTCACCTCGGTCACGGCGTCGCGCAGCTGCCCGGCCGTGTCGATGTCGACCTCGCCGGACACCTCGATGATCGTGAACGGCTCGTCCTCACGGACGTCGACGGTCAGCCCCTGTGCCATGTCCCACTCCCGATGACGTCGTTGCGGTGGAGCGACGCAGACGGATCGCGCTCCGACCGGCTCCTTCACAACCGATCAGGATTCTATCCATGGTCGCCTGCGAGGATCGTCCCATGGTCCTCGACACGTCCCAGCAGATCATCGACCAGTGGGTTGCCACCTGGGTGCACCTGCGCGGCATCACGACGTCGGAGGTCGAGGGCCACCGGCTCGTGCACGTCGCCGGACCGAGCCGCGAGACCGAGCTGGTCTGTATCGACCCGGGCGTGGCCGAGCTCGCCCGCCTGGCCCGGCACGTCGCCGGCGATCCCCGGGCGATGCTGACCGTCGTCGCCGACGACGTCGGCCCCTACCTCACGAGCCACCTGCCCCCGGGCGTCCGCATCGACCGCGACGACGAGACGCTGATGTCGACCCGGCTCGTCGGTCAGCCCATCCCGGCCCTGCCCGACGACCTGACGTTCCGGTGGGACGTCGTCGGGAACGGCACGACCTACACGCTGGAGTCGGGCCGGTCCATCGCAGCCGTGGGGACGGTGGGGGTGCTCGGGTCGGTCGCGACGTTCGACCGGGTCGAGACGATGCCGGCCTTCCAGCGGCGCGGGCTCGGGAGACACGTCATGGCCGCGCTCACGGTGCAGGCCATGGGCCGCGGCGCGACGCACGGTGTGTTGGCGGCCACAGCCCAGGGCAGCCAGCTGTACTCGTCGCTCGGCTGGCACGGCCGGCTCGAGATGCTGTCGCTCATGGGCACCTGAGCCACGCCGTCAGACCACCGCGGTGCGGCGGCAGACCTCGCCCCACGGCGTCGGCTCCATCGCGAAGTGCGCGCGGGCGGCGGTGTCGTCGAGGACGTACGGCCGCGTCCACTGGTAGTCGATCTCTCGCAGCTCGCGCATCATCGGCATGGCGAGCGCCAGCGCCGCGAACACGGGCCGCGGCATCGTGGACACCTTCGGTGCCGGACGTCCGACCGACGCCATGACGTCGGTGAGCGCCTGCTCCTGCGTACGGGCCGGGTTCGACGGGACGTGCCAGGTGCGACCGTGCGACGTGTCGTCCCCCGCGGCCGCCACCAGCAGACGGGCGGAGTCGAGCACGTCGGTGAAGGT
Organism: Aeromicrobium fastidiosum; assembly: GCF_017876595.1. NCBI lineage: Bacteria > Bacillati > Actinomycetota > Actinomycetes > Propionibacteriales > Nocardioidaceae > Aeromicrobium > Aeromicrobium fastidiosum. Next base: position 3,587,496 of record NZ_JAGIOG010000001.1, read on the forward strand.
GTGCGGCTGGTCCTTGCGCCCGATCACGATCGCCCGCTTGCCGGCCAGGAGTCCCGGCACCTGACGTGAGACGTGCCCGTTCTCGCCGACTCCGGTGCCGACGTAGTCGGAGCCGCGGATCTCGACGGCCCGGATGCGGCCGGCGTCGTGCATCGCCTTCGCATCGGCCCACATCCTGGCGCGCAGCACCCCCTTGTGATCGGTCGCCGCGTCGGGCAGGCCCTCGTGCATCGGGCCGTCGACCGGACCGTACGGGTAGAGCGCCCCGGTCATCGCGTAGACGGCTCCCGAGCGCTCGGCAGCGGCCAGGAAGGCCGCGGCCACGGGCGGCCACACGGTCTCCCACTGGGTGTAGTCGGCGGGGTTGACGCAGTTGTAGAGCACCGCACTGCCCTCCGCGGCGGCGGACAGCGCATCCGCGTCGGACGCGTCGAGGCGCAGGTGGGTGACGCCGTCGATGCCGGTGTCGGTGCCGGAGCGGGTGGCCACGACGACCTCCGACCCGCGGGCGGCGAGCAGCTGGGCGGTGTGGCGGCCGACGGGTCCGGCTCCGACGACGAGGTGACGATCGTTCATGGTGATGCCTCTCGGTATGGGAGAGCGGTGCTCTCGGTTCGAGCATGGCACCCGTTCCCTTGAGAAGCAAGAGCATTGCTCTCGTTTGTTGCGAGCGCTCTCTGAATGGGGCACTCTGGGCACATGGAATCCGTCACACGCACCGCACGACAGCGGGCCCGCGAGGAGATCACCGCCGAGATCCTGCAGGCCGGCCGCGCCGCCCTCGCCGAGTCAGGCCCGGGCGAGCTGTCGCTGCGGGCCGTGGCGCGCAGCGTCGGGATGGTGTCGTCCGCGGTGTACCGCTACTTCCCGAGCCGGGACGACCTGCTGACGGCACTCATCGTCATCGCGTACGACGAGCTCGGCACCGCTGCCGAGACCGCCGACGACGGCATCGCCGACCGGTCCGACGCCCGTGCCCGCTGGCTCGCGACGTGCCGGGCCGTGCGTTCCTGGGCGCTGGCCCATCCCCACGACTACGCCCTGCTGTACGGCTCACCCGTGCGCGACTACGCCGCTCCCGCCACCACGGTCGTCCCCGCGATGCGCGTCGTCCGCCGGCTCGTCGACGCCGTGGTCACCGAGCGCGCCACCGGTTCGGCCGACCCGACGGCTCCGACCGGCGTACCGGACGGCTTCGACACCTCGGTGTCAGGTGCCGTGGAGGCGATGACCGATCTGTTCGGTCTCGACGGCGCACTGCCGGCCGAGCTCGTGGGTCGCACGTTGATGGCCTGGTCGACGGTCTTCGGCACGATCTCGTTCGAGCTGTGGGGCCACCTGGTCGGGTCGGTCACCGACCACGACGCCTACTTCGACGGAGTCGTCACGCGGCTGTGGCACGACCTCGGCGGACGGTGAGCGTCGGGCCGAGTGAGGTATCCCTCACCGTAGAATGAGGCGGCCGTCGCTCCCGCACGGTTGAATGTCTGGACACCCGTACCACTGCAGCAGAGGACATCCATGCCCCGCATCTCCCGTCGCACCTTCGTCGCAGCCCCCGCCGATGTCGTCTGGTCACTGGCCGGAGACTTCGCCCAGTGGCACCCCAAGCTGCGCATCTACACCAACGGCCCCGAGGCATCGGCCGAGCTGGTCGTGACGATCGTGGACAAGGACGACGAGGCCAAGACGCTGTCGTACTCGATGCCCGACCCGCCGTTCGCGATCAAGGACCACCGCGCCACGATCCTGGTCGAGCAGGCAGCGCACGAGGGCACCTCGTACGTCACCTGGTACGCGGAGTTCACCGCCGACGAGACGCTGCTCCAAGAGCTCGAGGACTCGCTGGGCGACGATGTCTTCGCCCAGGCGCTCGACCAGCTCGCGACCGCTGCGCAGGACTCCTACGGAGCCCAGCAGGTCGCCAACGCCGGCTGAGCCCACCGCCCCTTGAGCCTGTCGTGAGACAGTCGTCGCTCAGCTGCGCCAGTCGGCGAAGCCGACGACGATGAGCCTCATCTGGCGACGCGCACCCTCCTTGATGCGCGCCTCGAGATCGGGCCGGCCGTCCGGCATCTCGACGATCTCCTCGGCGTTCGACACCATGTTGCGCACGAACAGGCGCGACACCATCTGGACGTCGTCGGTCGACCACGACTCGATGTAGGGCATGCGGGCCAGCACCGCGGCCAGCTCGCTGACGAACAGGTCGAGCTCGTGCCGGATCGCCCCCCGCACCGCGGCGGAACCGCCGACCCGCTCGCGCGCCACGAAGCCGAAGTGCGCCTTGCTCTCCTTGACCGACTCGACCAGCACGTCGGTGGAGGCGTCGATGATGTTCAGCCGCATCGTCGGGTCGCGCTGCGCCTCGCGCACCATCTGTCGCAGCGTCGTGAACGACTCCTCCACCAGCGCCAGCCCCAGCTCGTCCATGGAGTCGAAGTGCCGGTAGAACGCCGTCGGCACGATGCCGGCCCCACGGGTGACCTGTCGCAGGCTGATCTGCGCGAATCCCTGGGTCTGCGCCAGCTCGAGCGCCGCGGCGAGGATGGCCTGCCGGGTGCGCCCCTTCTGCTCCTGACGCGACGCCGTCGGCAGGGTCTCGGTCATGCGCCCCAGCCTATCGTCGGCTCGTCGGGGGCAGACGTCGCCGAACCCGGACATGTGCGTCACACTTGACGTCTAGTCGACCGCGAGTGGAGGAGGCCTCATGGCGCTGAGCCGCCGGGAGATCGTCAAGGACGTCGTGCAGCAGTCGACCGAGGCAGCCATCGCCAGCACGGGACACGTCGTGGCGATCATGTTCGAGACAGCGCGCAAGGTCACGACCGAGGTCGGCGCGTTCGGCACCGAGATCTTCGAGATCGCCGAGTCCGCCCGACGGGCCAGCAGCGACCTCGACGACACCAATCCGTCCCAGTCCTAGCGGCGAACCACCCACATGCACAACGACAGCTCCAGGCGCAGCGTCGCCATCGTCGGCTCGGGCGTCTCCGGGCTGACCGCCGCGTACGTCCTCCGCAACGACTGGGACGTCACGGTGTTCGAGTCGGACGACCGGGTCGGCGGGCACGCCCACACCCACACGGTCGCCGACCCGGGTGCGACGCACCGCGTCGACACGGGCTTCATCGTGCACAACGACCGCACCTACCCGATGCTGCGTCGTCTGTTCCGCGAGCTCGACGTCGACGTGCACCCCACCGAGATGAGCATGAGCATCCACTGCGACGGCTGCGGCCTGGAGTACGCCGGTGGTCGCGGCGGCAAGGGCGTCTTCGCGCAGCGCCGTCGCCTGCTCGATCCCCGCTACATCGCGATGCTCCTCGGCGTGAAGAGGTTCGGCCGTCTCGCGCACGCGCTGCTCGACTCCCCCGAGTCGCCGACCGATCCCGTCACGTACGGCGACTTCCTCCGGGCCCACGGCTTCTCCGACTACTTCATCTCGCACTACGCGATCCCCGTCGTGTCGTGCGTGTGGTCGTCGGGGCACGAGACCGCACTGGAGTACCCCGCCCGCTACCTCTTCGAGTTCCTCAAGCACCACGGCTTCCTGTCCATCAAGGGCTCACCGCAGTGGTACACGGTCGTCGGAGGATCGGGCACGTACGTCGACAAGGTGCGTGCCGCGATCGATGCGAGCGAAGGCAACGCCAGCAGCGTGCAGACGTCCAACGCGATCCGATCGATCAGCCGCGCACCCGACGGGGTCGAGCTGACCGATGCCCACGGCACCGTGCACCGCGCCGACGCCGTCGTGATCGCGACCCACGCGAACGACGCGCTGGCGATGCTGGCCGATCCGAGCGACGACGAGCGACGCATCCTCGGCGCCTTCGAGTACTCCGACAACGAGGTGCAGCTGCACCGCGACCCGTCGCTGCTGCCCGAGGCAGCAGCCGCCCGGTCTGCTTGGAACTACCGCATGGACGGGTGCGCCGACCGCAGCGACCACTCAGCCGTCACGTACTGGATGAACCGGTTGCAGGGCATCGAGAGCGAGCGCCCGTTCCTGGTCACGCTCAACGCCGCGGAGCAGGTCGACCCTGCCTCCGTCATCGCGACGATGGCGTACACGCACCCCATCTACACGCCGGCGTCCGTCGCGGCGCAGGGCGAGCTCAAGCGCCTGTTCAGCGATCGCACGGTGTTCGCCGGCGCTTACCACGGATGGGGCTTCCACGAGGACGGCTGCCGCTCGGGTGTCGCCGCGGCAGAGGCCCTGGGCACTGCGTGGTGACGAGCTCGCTCCCGGTCCTGCCGGCGCTCGTCGAGGGCACCGTCTCCCACACGCGCCGTGCGCCCCTGCGCCACCGCTTCTCGTACCGGGTCTACCAGTGGCTCGTCGACGTCGACGACCTGCCGCGCATGCCCAGGGTGCTGCGGCCGTTCTCGACGTTCAGGGCGTCCGACCACATCGGCGACCCGCACGACACGATCCATGCCAACATCGAGCGCTTCTGCGCCGCGCAGGGCGTCGACATCGCCGGCCACCGCCTGCTGATGCTCGCCAACGCGCGCGTGCTGGGCCACACCTTCGACCCGCTGAGCGTCTTCTGGGCCATCGCGCCCGACGAGTCGCTCACCTGCATCGTGGCCGAGGTGCACAACACGTACGGCGAGCGTCATGCCTACCTGCTCCGGCCCGACGAGGCCGGGCGCACCGAGGTCGACAAGGCCTTCTACGTGTCGCCCTTCTTCACCGTCGAGGGCAAGTACGACCTGCAGTTCGTCCTGACGCCCGACAGGGTGTCGTCGAGCATCATCCTGCGCCAGGGCGGCGACGCGGTCTTCAGCGCGACGTTCCGCGGCACCCCCCGACCGGCCACCAACGGCCGTCTCGCACGACTTCTCATCAAAATGCCGCTCATGACCCATCGCACCAGCGCCCTGATCCGAATACAGGGTGTGTGGCTCTGGTTGAAGAGGCTTCCGGTCGTCCCGCGACCCGCACACCACCCGCAGGAGGGAACACGATGACGCAGCTCGCAACGGCCCGTTGGCCCGGCATAGCGAACACGCCGCGCACCCCGCTGAAGGCACGGATCGCCAAGTCGATCCTGCAGCCGACGGTCAACCGCGTGCCGGTGCGCCTCACGTTCGCCGACGGGACGTCCTGGGGCGCCGGCAGTCCGGGCTCCCCCGAGATGCGCGTCGTCCGTCCCAAGGCGTTCTTCGCCCGGCTCGGCGCCGACACCAAGATCGGCTTCGGCGAGGCCTACATGGCCGGCGACTGGACCACGGGCGAGGGCACCGACCTCGCCGACCTGCTGACGCCCTTCGCAGAGCGGATGAGCACGATCGTCCCGGTGCCGCTGCAGAAGTTCCGGGTGTTCGTCGACAAGAAGCTGCCGCACGCGCAGCGCAACTCCGTCGAGGGCTCCAAGAAGAACATCGAGGCCCACTACGACCTCAGCAACGACCTGTTCGCGCAGTTCCTCGACCCCACCATGAGCTACTCCGCAGCGTGGTTCGAGAGCGCCGAGCAAGATCTCGAGTCGGCGCAGCTGCGCAAGATCGACGGCATCCTCGACCAGGCCGGCGTCACCGAGGGCACCCGCGTGCTCGAGATCGGCAGCGGCTGGGGTGCCTTGGCCATCCGGGCCGCCCAGCGCGGTGCCACGGTCACCACCATCACGATCTCGACCGAGCAGGCCGCCCTGGCCAAGGAGCGCTTCGCCGAGGCCGGCGTCGACGTCGACCTGCAGCTCGTCGACTACCGCGACGTCACGGGCGAGTACGACGCGATCGTCAGCGTCGAGATGATCGAGGCCGTCGGCGAGGAGTACTGGCCGACCTACTTCGCCACGATCGACCGCCTGCTCGCCCCCGGCGGCAAGGTGTCGATCCAGGCCATCACGATGGAGCACCACCGCTACCTGCAGACCCGCAACTCGTACGGCTGGATCCAGAAGTACATCTTCCCGGGCGGGCTCATCCCGTCGCTCGACGCGATCGACCACACGCTGGCCGAGCACACGTCGCTGGCCGTCACCGACCGCCGCTCGCTGGGTCAGGACTACGCCCGCACGCTGCGCGAGTGGCGCGAGGCGTTCAACGCCCACTGGGAGACCATCCACGCCCAGGGCTTCGACGAGACGTTCCGGCGCATGTGGGAGTTCTACCTCGCGTACTGCGAGGCCGGCTTCGGCGTCGGCTACATCGACGTCTTCCAGATCCAGATCCAGCGCCCCGACGCGCACACCTCCAAGGAGGCATGACCATGGCCGCCATCTCCCGCCTGCCCATGCCGATCCAGGAGACGTACGAGTGGCAGTACCTCGGTGCCTGCCGCGGCACCGACCCCGAGACGTTCTTCTCCCCCGACGCCGAGCGCGGTCCGCGCCGACGTGCCCGCGAGGCGGCGGCCAAGGCCCTGTGCGCCGTGTGCCCCGTCGTGCAGGAGTGCCGCGACCACGCGCTGACCGTCCGTGAGCCGTACGGCGTCTGGGGCGGGCTGACGATCAACGAGCGCGACCAGCTGCTCCGCGAGACCGCCTGACCCGAGCCCGTCCACACCCACAGGTCAGAAGCGGTAGCGGGGCGCGTGCAGCTCGCTCTTCTTGGGCCACGGGTTGATCCGGCACCCGGCGAGGCCCTTCGACTGCTGCTGCATGACGGGGGCCAGCTGGCCCTTGCCGCCGCAGCGCGCGTGACCGCGTCCGAACCAGTGCCCGGTCTCGTGGTTCACGACCATGTGCCGGTAGTCGCGCAGCGTGCCCCGCTTGGCGTCCCAGGTCGGCGTCGCCCGCTGCCAGCGCGTCTCGTTGATGACGACGTTGCGCCCGACGCGGCAGCTGTAGGTCGAGCTGCACGCCGACGAGAAGCTCGGCACCTTCGAGGCTTGGCTCAGCCACAGGGTGAAGTCGCCGCCCGACCGCACACGCTTGAACCGGACTCCCATGGCCCGCCAGCCGCGCGGGTCGTCATAGGTCTGCTGCGCGAGCCGCTTGAACGTCGAGAGGCTGGCCTTGACCGTGCCACGCGTGCGCACGGAGTACGTGACCGTCTTGCGGACGCTCCGCAGGTGGGTGGCGACGCGGGGCCTCGACGTCGCGACGACCGTGGCGTAGCCCGCCCGCCGGGCCGTCGCCGAGAACGTCATCTCGGCACCGACATCGGCCGAGCGCACGCGGTAGGTGCGGCCGGTCGCGCCCGAGACGGGGCGGCCGTCGCGCAGCCACCGGTACGTCACGGAGTCGACCGCGCCGGAAAACGTCCCCGGACGTCCCCGCAGCGTCGTGCCGTACCTGCCGCTGCCCGAGATCGTGGGTCGCCGGGTCGCCGTGAAGGTCGCCAGCGCGACGGGGCCGGTCGGGGCGCTGACGACCGACACCGGCGCGGCCCCGGGACGCGAGCCGGTCACCCGCACGGCGAACGTCCTGCCGAGGTCGTCGAGGCTCGACAGGCGCCGGGTCGTGTTGACCGGGGAGTCGTCGCCGACCGGCACGCCGTCGCGGAGCCACTGGTACGACAACGTCACGTCGGCGGGCGTCCACGCTCCGGGCACCGCCGTCAGCGTCTGGTCGAACTGGGCGGAGCCGGCCACCGAGGGCGGCACCTGGTTGACGACCGGCTGGTCGGCGGCGAGCGCCGGTGAGGTCATGAGCGACGATGCGACGGCGCATCCCACGACGAGGGCCACGAGGGCCCGGATGACGATGCGCACGAAGCTCACTCCCGAGATGTCGACGACCCCCTGACGATACCTGTCGGACGGATCGCCGACGGGCGGCACGTCACTCGTAGAAGATGCGCTCCACGACCTGCCGCGCGTGCCGGGTCGTGCGGAGGTAGTCGTCCATCAGCTGCTCGCTGTGCTCCATGCCGTAGCCCAGAAGGTGGGCCACGCCGGCCCGCTCGCCGGCCTGCTCGACCATCGACTCGGCCGGCTTCCCGCGCATCAGGACGACAGCGTTGCGGATGCGGCTCACGAGCCGCCACGCCGCCTCGAGCGTCTGCGCGTCGTCGTCCGTGACGAGATCGGCCTCGACCGCGGCGTGCAGGGCGTCGAGCGTGCGCGTCGTGCGCATGCCGGGCACCGCGTGGGCGTGCTGCATCTGCAGCAGCTGCACGGTCCACTCGACATCGGCGAGTCCGCCCCGGCCGAGCTTGAGGTGCGTCTTGGCGTTGGCGCCGCGCGGCAGACGCTCGGAGTCGACACGGGCCTTGATGCGCCGGATCTCCCGCACCTCGGCAGCCGTCGCGCCGCCCTCGGGCCACCGCAGCGGGTCGATCAGCGCCGTGAAGCGGGCGTTGAGGTCGGGGTCGCCGACCGTCGCGCTGGCCCGCAGCAGGGCCTGCGCCTCCCACACCGCCGACCACTTCTCGTAGTAGGCCCGGTACGACGCGAAGGTGCGCACGAGCGGGCCGTTCCTGCCCTCGGGACGCAGCTCGGCGTCGACCTCGAGCGCGGGGTCGTCGCCCGGGGCGGCGAGCATCTTGCGCAGCCCCTGCGCGACGGCGGACGCAGCGTTGGCCGCCTCGCTCTCGTCGGCGCCCTCGACGGGGTCGTGGACGAACATGACGTCGGCGTCGGAGCCGTAGCCTGCCTCACCGCCGCCGAGCCTGCCCATCAGGATGATCGACAGCCGGGTCGGCAGCTCGCCGCGCTCGGCCTCGACCGCCGCGGTCGAGGCCTTCAGCGCCCCGGCCAGCGTCGCAGTCGAGATGTCGGTGAGGGCCTCGCCGACCTCGGTGATGTCGAGCCGTCCCAGCACGTCGGCGATGCCGACACGCGACAGCTCGCGACGGCGGACCCGGCGCACGGCGCGGATCGCGTCGGCGGGGTCGGAGTGGCGGTCGGCCGCCAGGTTGATCTCGGTGCGGAGCCGCTCGCGCTCGAGCGGACGCAGCTCGGCGTCGTCGCCGAGCAGCGCCACGGAGTCGGGTGCGCGCAGGATCAGGTCGGTCACGTAGCGGCTCGACGACAGCACGTGGGCGAGCTGCTCGGCCCCGGCTCCCTCGTCGCGCAGCTTGCGGAGGTACCAGTGCGTCTCGCCGAGCCCCTCGGAGATCTTGCGGAACGCCAGCAGTCCGGCGTCGGGGTCGGGCGATCCCGCGAACCACGCCAGCATCGCCGGCAGGAGCGACTTCTGGATCGACGCGCGCCGCGACAGCCCCGACGTCAGGGCCTGGATGTGGGTCAGTGCCCCCTTGGGATCGCTGAAGCCGAGGGCCGTGAGTCGCTGCTCCGCTGCGAGCGGGGTGAGCCGCAGACCGTCGGTCGGCAACGACGCCACGGCCTCGAGCAGCGGCTGGTAGAACAGCTTCTCGTGCAGCCGACGGACGATGCGCCGGTGCGCCTGCCACTCCTTGACCAGGCTGTCGGCCGGGTTGGTGCGAAATCCCATGCTGCGACCGATGCGCCGCAGGTCCTCCATGTCGTCGGGGACGATGTGGCTGCGACGGAGCCGGTAGAGCTGGATGCGGTGCTCGAGGGTGCGGAGGAACTCGTAGGCCTCCTCCATCGCGGCACCGTCGCGGCGTCCGACGTAGCCACCGTCGATCAGGGCCTGCAACGCCGTCAGCGTCGTCGGACTGCGCAGGGTCTCGTCGGCGCGGCCGTGCACGAGCTGCAGCAGCTGCACCGCGAACTCGACGTCGCGCAGGCCGCCGGCCCCCAGCTTGAGCTGGCGCTCGCGGTGGGCTGCTGGGATGTGCTCGATGACCCGCTTGCGCATCGCCCGCACGTCGCCGACGAAGTTGTCGCGGGTGCTGGCGAACCAGATCATCGGCGACAGCGCGTCGAGGTAGGCCTGGCCCAGGGCCTCGTCACCCGCGGCGAAGCGCGCCTTCAGCAGAGCCTGGAACTCCCAGGTGCTGGCCCACTTCTCGTAGTACGCGACGTGGCTGCCGAGCGACCGCACCAGCGGGCCGTTCTTGCCCTCGGGACGCAGGTCGGCGTCGACCTCCCAGATCGTGCCCTCCCCCGTGTGCTCGCGGCACAGCTTCATGACACCGGACGCGAGCCGGGTCGCGGCCGTCGCCGCCGCGTGGTCGTCGGCACCCTCGACGGGCTCGAAGACGAAGATGACGTCGACGTCGCTGAGGTAGTTGAGCTCGTGGCCGCCGGTCTTGCCCATCGCCATGATCGTCAGACGGCACAGATCAGCCGACGGCTCGTCGGCCCGGGCGATCGCCAGCGCAGCGCCCAGCGTCGCGACGGCCAGGTCGGACAGCTCGGCCGACGACTGCTCGAACGTCGTCAGCGCGGTCAGGTCGCGGGCCGCGATGTGCAGCAGCTTGCGGTAGTAGGCGATCCGCAGCTCGTCGGCGGTCGTCGCCTCCTCCATCTGCCGGCGGCGCTGCTCGAGCGTGATCGGCACCGGGGAGAGCTCACCGGTCGCGAGATCGACGACGTGCTCGGGGTGACGGACCAGGAAGTCGCCGAGGGCCTCGCTGGTGCCGAGCACGACGAGCAGCCGCTGACGCAGCTCGGCGTCAGCGGCCAGCGTCGCCAACAGCTCGGAGGGGCCCAGTCGTTCGGCGATGCCGACCAGCGACGACAGGGCCGTGTCGGGGCTGGCGACCGCCGCGATCTGGTCGACCAGCTCGCCCGGCACCTCGCCGAGCGACGTGAGCAGGTTCAGCGCTCCGTCGCCGTCCCGGAAGCCCTTGCGGGCGAGTGCGACAGCGAGTTCACGTGCATCGGTGGCCACCGGGTCAGGTTACCGTCCGGCGATCCAGCATCGACCGGCTCACACCATCGGCATGAGGCGGTCGATCTCGAACTGCGTGACCTGCGACCGGTAGTCCTGCCACTCGGCGCGCTTGTTGCGCAGGAAGAAGTCGAAGACGTGCTCGCCGAGGGTCTCGGCGACCAGCTCACTGGCCTCCATCGTCCGGATCGCCTCGTCGAGGTTGCGCGGCAGCGGCGCGATGCCCATGGCCTTGCGCTCGTTCTCGGTGAGCGACCAGACGTCGTCCTCGGCCTCGGGCGGCAGCTCGTAGTTCTCCTCGATGCCCTTGAGCCCTGCGGCCAGCACCAGCGCGAACGCGAGGTAGGGGTTGCAGGCCGCGTCGATCGCGCGGTTCTCGACGCGCGCCGAGTTGCCCTTGTGCGGCTTGTACATCGGCACGCGGATCAACGCGGAACGGTTGTTGTGGCCCCAGCACACGTAGTTGGGGGCCTCGCCGCCGCCGGCCAGCCGCTTGTAGGAGTTGACCCACTGGTTGGTGACCGCGGTGATCTCGGGCGTGTGGTGCAGGACGCCGGCGATGAACGCGCGACCCGTCTTCGACAGCTGGTACTCGGCACCCGCCTCGTAGAACGCGTTCTCGTCGCCCTCGAACAGCGAGACGTGCGTGTGCATGCCCGATCCGGGGTGCTCGGTGAACGGCTTGGGCATGAACGAGGCCCACTTGCCCTGGCTCAGGGCGACCTCGCGCACGACGGTGCGGAACGTCATGATGTTGTCGGCGGTCGACAGGGCGTCGGCATAGCGCAGGTCGATCTCCTGCTGGCCCGGGCCGCCCTCGTGGTGGCTGAACTCGACCGAGATGCCCATGTTCTCGAGCATCGTGATGACCTCGCGGCGGAAGTCCTGGCCGCCGCCCTGGGCCGTGTGGTCGAAGTAGCCGCTGTCGTCGACGGGCACGGGACGATCGCCCTTGTCGGGCTTGCCCTTGAACAGGAAGAACTCGATCTCGGGGTGCGTGTAGAACGTGAACCCGGCCTCGGCGGCCTTCTGCAGCGCCCGCTTGAGGACGTGGCGCGGATCGGCGTACGACGGGGTGCCGTCGGGCAGCAGGATGTCGCAGAACATGCGCGCCGTCGCAGGGGTCTCGCCACGCCACGGGAGGATCTGGAACGTCGAGGGATCAGGCATCGCCAGCATGTCGGCCTCGTGCACACGCGCGAAGCCCTCGATCGCCGAGCCGTCGAATCCGATGCCCTCGGCGAAGGCACCCTCCAGCTCGGCCGGCGCGATGGCCACGGACTTCAGCGATCCGAGCACGTCGGTGAACCACAGACGCACGAATCGGACGTCGCGCTCCTCGAGCGCGCGCAGCACGAAGTCTTCCTGTTTTCCCATGGCGCAAGTCTCGCACGCATCGTGTTACGGGAGTGTTTCCGCGGTGGGGCCGAATCGGCGGCCGCTAGGGTCGTGACATGCCTCAGCTACGCCTCGCCCTGGCCCAGGTCAACGCCACCGTCGGCGATCTCGCCGGCAACGCCGACCTCGTCGTCGAGCACTGCCGGCAGGCAGCCTCGCAGGACGTCCACCTCGTCGTGTTCCCCGAGATGATGCTGACCGGCTACCCCATCGAGGACCTCGCGATGCGGGCGTCGCTCATCAAGGCCTCGCAGGAGGCGATCGAGACGCTCGCGAGCCGGCTGCAGGCCGAGGGATACGGCGACGTGGTCGCGGTCGTCGGCTACCTCGACCAGGCCGAGGGACTGCCCGAGGGCCTCGGCATCCCCAAGAACGCACCGACCAACTGCGTCGCCGTCATCCACGGCGGACGGGTCGTGGCCCGCCAGGCCAAGCACCACCTCTGGAACTACGGTGTCGGCGACGAGATCCGCAACTTCGTGCCCGGCCACACGATCAACATCGTCCAGATCGGCGGCATCGACGTCGCTCTGGCGATCTGCGAGGACCTGTGGCGCGACGGGCCGTCGGCGGCGGCCAAGGCGGCCGAAGCGGCTCTGCTCGTCGTCCCCAACGGTTCCCCCTACGAGGCCGACAAGGACGACGTCCGGCTCGAGCTGTGCTCACGTCGTGCTGCCGAGGGCGACTGCGTGCTGGCCTACGTCAACCTGGTCGGCGGACAGGACGAGCTGGTCTTCGACGGCGACTCGATCGTGGTCGACGCGGCCGGCACGGTGCTCGGGCGGTCGGGTCAGTTCGATCCCGAGCTGCTGGTCGTCGACCTCGACCTGCCGGCCGCGACGCCGTCGATGCCGGGAGCCGACGAGACGTTCGGCGGGCTGACGATCAAGCGCACCATCATCACGTCCGAGCCGTTCGCCGCCTACGATCCGCTGCCGACCGTGCAGAAGGAGCGACTGCCGCGTCATCAGGAGATCTGGACCGCGCTCGTGACGGGCCTGCGCGACTACGTGCAGAAGAACGGGTTCTCGTCGGTGCTGTTCGGCATGTCCGGCGGCATCGACTCGACCCTCGTCGCCGCGCTCGCGGTCGACGCCCTCGGCCCCGACAAGGTGTTCGGCGTCTCCAACCCCAGCGCCTGGTCGACGGGGCACTCGACGTCCGACGCCGCCGAGCAGGCGCGCCGCACGGGGCTGTCGCTGCAGACCGTGCCGATCGCGCCGATCTTCGACCAGTACCAGGAGGCCCTGCACCTCGACGGCCTCGCCGAGGAGAACCTGCAGGCCCGCATCCGCGCCGTCATCTGGATGGGACTGTCCAACCAGCACGGGCACCTCGTGCTGGCATGCGGCAACAAGTCCGAGCTCGCCACGGGCTACTCGACGATCTACGGCGACGCGGTCGGCGGCTACGCGCCCATCAAGGACGTCCCCAAGACACTGGTGTGGGAGCTCGCGACGTGGCGCAACGCGTATGCCGCCGAGCGGGGCGAGACTCCCCCGATCCCCGAGAACACGATCAGCAAGCCGCCGTCGGCCGAGCTGCGTCCCGGCCAGCTCGACTCCGACTCGCTGCCCCCGTATCCCCTGCTCGACGCGGTGCTCGACGCGTACGTCGAGCGCGACCTCGGATCGGCCGACGTCATCGCCGAGGGCTTCGACCCCGCGCTCGTCGAGCGGGTCATCGGTCTGGTCGACCGCGCCGAGTACAAGCGCCGGCAGTACCCGCCGGGGCCCAAGGTCTCGCGCCGCAACTTCGGCCGCGACCGTCGCGTGCCGATCACCCACCGCTGGCGCGAGAAGCTCTAGCGCGCTCGGTGGGTCCGCTCGCCCTCCGGGTCGAGCATCATGATGACCTCGGCCGGACCGCCCTCGGCACCGAAGGAGTGCGGCACCATCGTCGAGAACTCGGCCGCCTGACCCGCCTCGATGCGGATCGTCCGGTCGCCCAGCACGAGCAGCAGGGTACCCGACAGCACGGTGAGCCAATCGCGTCCCGGGTGAACCGGCAGGTCGCCGTCCTCGGCACGCGCCGGCGGCTGGGTGAGCCGCATCCGCAGCACCTTCACGCCGTGCGGTCCCTGGTCGCGGGTCAACGACCACACCGTCCGGCCCCGGGACTCGTCGCGGACGGGTCTGATCACGACGTCCTCGTCGTCCTCGGGCTCCACGAGCTGGTCGATCGACGTGCCGAGCTCTCGCGCCAGCACCATCAGCTGGTCGAGCCCGATGCGACGGTGCCCCGTCTCCATCCGGCTCAGCGTCGATGCGCTGAAGAAGCACCGATCCGCCAGATCGTCGAGCGACCAGCCGCGGGCGACGCGGAGGGCGCGGATGCGCTGCCGCACGAGGGTCTCGATCTCACTTGTTTGCGTCATACGCAAGATTCTATGCTTCTAGCGCATCCTCTGCCTAGGCTGACTCCATGCCCCACGACCACGCGCACCACACCCAGCCCACCTACCTCGCCGAGATGCTCGACCTCGACGCCGAGATCTTCGCCGCAGCCCTGCAGGGTGTCTACGCCGATATCGAAGGCCTCGCCGACGGGCCCGTCAGGTCGATAGCCGACCTCGGTGCCGGCACGGGAACCGGGACCTTCGGACTGCTCGGCCACTTCGGGGACGCCCACGCCGTCGCGGTCGACGCCTCCGACGAGATGTTGGCTCACCTGCGACGACGAGCGGAGCAGATGGGGCTGTCAGGACGCGTCACGACCCTCTCGGCCGACCTCGACGCGTCCGTCCCCGATGTCGACGCCGTCGACCTGGCCTGGGCATCGGCGTCGTTGCACCACCTCGCCGACCCCGATCGCACCTTGGCCGCCCTCGTGCCGACCATCCGCCCCGGGGGGCTGCTGACCGTCATGGAGCTCGACGGCTTCCCGCGGTTCGTGCCCGACGGGACGCCCGGCGGAGCGGCCGAAGCTCGCGCCCATCAGCTGCTGGCCGCCGACCGCGCCCACGACATGCCCGCGATGGGCAGCGACTGGGGTGCCCGGCTGACGACAGCGGGCCTGATCGTCGAGCAGCACCGAGCCGTCACGGTCGACCTCACCTCCCCCGTCCCGGAGGCCGCACGGCGTCTCGCCGTCCTGGGCCTCGCCCGCATCCGAGGAGCCGTCGTGGATCGTCTCGCGGCCGGCGAGCTGCGGGCCTACGACGCCCTGCTCGACGGCGGAGCCGACGACGTCCGTCATCGGCCCGATCTCCGGGTCAGCGCCGAGCGCCAGCTCTGGATCGCCCGGCGTCCCGCCTGAAGGCGAGCGCCGCCGTGAAGTGCTTCACACTCGGTGGCCTGCGCGCCGTGATGTGCCACGCTGGAGGCATCCATGGACCCGCACCCGGGCTGTGAGACGAACAGGAGAACCACCATGGCTGACGCCACCCCCGAAGAGACCGCGCCCTACGGCGGCGGACCCGCCGCTGCCGCGACACCACGCAAGCGCATCCGCACCCACACGCTGCAGCAGATGAAGGACCGCAGCGAGAAGTGGACGATGCTCACGGCGTACGAGCAGTTCACCGCCGGCATCTTCGACGAGGCCGGGGTCGAGGTGCTGCTGGTCGGCGACTCGGCGTCCAACAACGTGTTCGGCAACGAGACGTCGCTGCCCGTCACGGTCGACGAGCTCATCCCGCTCGTGCGCGCCGTGTCGCGATCGGCGAAGCACGCACTCGTGCTGGCCGACCTGCCGTTCGGGTCGTACCAGGGCTCCCCCGAGCAGGCGTTCCACACCGCCGTCCGGTTCATGAAGGAGGCCGGAGCCCACGCGGTCAAGCTCGAGGGCGGCATCGCGATGGCCCCGCAGGTCAAGCTGCTGACCGACGCCGGCATCCCCGTGTGCGCGCACATCGGCTTCACGCCGCAGGCCGAGCACAACCTCGGCGGCTACCGCGTGCAGGGACGCGGGGACGGCGCCGCCCGGCTGATCGAGGAGGCTCAGGCGCTCGAGGCCGCGGGAGCGTTCGCGATCGTCATGGAGATGGTGCCAGCGCCGGCCGCGAAGGCCGTCACCGAGGCGCTGCGCATCCCGACCGTCGGCATCGGCGCGGGCGTCGACTGCGACGCCCAGGTGCTGGTGTGGACCGACATGCTCGGCATCAACACCGGCCGCGTGCCGCGGTTCGTCAAGAAGTACGCCGACCTGCACTCCGTCATGCTCGGCGCCGCCCAGGAGTACGTGTCGGACGTCAAGGGTGGCGCGTTCCCGGCGGCGGAGCACTCGTTCGAGAGCTGAGCCCCTCCGCGTCCCGTCCGCGCGATGTGTGACGGGTTGCACCGGTCTGGAGACAGCATCGGTGCAAGCCGTCACACATCGCGGGGTCAGGCGCTCCAGCCGCCGAGGCCGACGCCGAGGGCCGTGACGATCGCCAGGGCGGGCAGCCCGGCCAGCGGCACGAACGTCGACGCCGCCGGACGGCTGCGCGCCCACCGCGTCGTCCAGACGGCGACCGGCACCAGCACGAGCACGTGGAGGACGACGCCCCACCACGGCGCGTAGACCATCGTCGAGAAGGCCAGCCACAGCAGCACCAAGAGGCCGACGACGCCGATCCACGGGCCTGATCGCTCGAGCTGGAGGCCGCCCCTGCGGCTCCTGCGACGGCGTCGGGCCCGGAGCGTCCCGCTCACGCGTCCTTCGGGGGCTCGTCGTTCCAGTCGGGATCGTTGTCCCACGACTTGGTGCGCTCGGCGGCGATCTCCAGCGCGTGGGCGGCCTCCTCGGCGGTGTCGTAGGGGCCCAGACGATCGGCGGCGCGACAGCCCTCTTCGCCCTCGACGGTCTTGTGCTTCGTGCAGTAGTAGAACTTGCCTTCGCTCATGCCGTCCATCCTGCACCAGGATGGTCTGGGTCGCTGCCACTAAACTCGCCCGGTGACCCTCCTGACCGCCGGCCGGGTATCCCCCGAACGCGCCGTGCCCTCCTCGATCGACCGCCCCGAGTACGTCGGGCAGGTCGCGCCGCTGCCCTATCGAGGGCCGTCGGTCCGCTCCCCTGAGATCATCGCCGCGATGCGCGTCGCGGGTCGCATCGCCGCCCAGGCGCTCGACGCCGTCGAGGCCGCGATCGCACCCGGTGTCACGACCGACGAGCTCGACCGCGTCGGCCATGAGTTCCTGCTCGACCACGGCGCGTACCCGTCGACGCTGGGCTACCGCGGCTACCCCAAGTCCCTGTGCAGCAGCGTCAACGAGGTCATCTGTCACGGCATCCCCGACGACCGTCCGCTCGAGGACGGCGACATCGTCAACATCGACATCACGGCCTACATCGACGACGTGCACGGCGACACCAACAAGACCTATCTCGTCGGCGACGTCGACCAGGAGTCGCGACTGCTGGTCGAGCGCACGCACGAGGCGACGATGCGGGCCATCCGGGCGGTCAAGCCGGGCCGCGAGATCAACGTCATCGGGCGCGTCATCGAGACCTACGCCAAGCGCTTCGGCTACGGCGTCGTGCGTGACTTCACGGGCCATGGCGTCGGACCGGCGTTCCACGACGGGCTCGTCATCCCGCACTACGACGACCCGTCGTACGACACGGTCATCCAGCCGGGGATGACGTTCACGATCGAGCCGATGCTGACGCTCGGCGGCATCGACTACGACCTCTGGGACGACGGCTGGACCGCCACGACCCGTGACGGGTCGCGGACGGCCCAGTTCGAGCACACCCTGCTCGTCACCGGCGAGGGCGCGGAGATCCTGACCCTCGCCGGTTGACGCTCACCGGCTGGATCAGTCGGGGATGTAGTTGAACTCGTCGGGGTTGGGACCCGTGCGCTCGTCCTTGTTGAGCGCCGTGATGAAGCCGACCTCGGAGTCGGACAGCTCGAAGTCGAAGATCTCGAAGTTCTCCTCGATGCGGCCGCGCGTCACCGACTTCGGGAACACGATGTCGCCGCGCTGCACGTGCCAGCGCAGCACGACCTGAGCCGGCGTCTTGCCGTGCTCGGTGGCGATGCCGCCGATGACGGGGTTGTCGAGCACGAGGCCCTGGGCGATGGGCGACCAGGCCTCGGTGGCGATGTTGTGCTCGGTGTTGACCGCGCGCAGCTCGTCCTGCACCAGGAACGGGTGCACCTCGATCTGGTTGACGGCGGGGACGACGTTCGTCTCCTGCACCAGGCGACGGATGTGCTTGGGCTGGAAGTTCGAGACGCCGATCGAACGGGCGCGACCCGAGGCGTAGATCTCCTCGAAGGCCTTCCAGGTCTCGACGAAGTCGACGTCGATGCCGGGCAGCGGCCAGTGGATCAGGAACAGGTCGATCTGGTCGAGGCCGAGCTTCTCGAGCGTCCCGTCGAACGCCTTGAGGGCGTCGTCGTGCGCGTGGAAGCCGTTGTTGAGCTTGCTCGTCACGAAGATCTCGTCACGCGCGATGCCCGACTCGGCGATGGCCTCGCCGACGCCCTTCTCGTTGCCGTACATCTGCGCGGTGTCAATGTGGCGGTAGCCGACCTCGAACGCCTGCAGCGTCGCGTCCTTGGTCTCGTCGGGGTCGATCTGGAAGACGCCGAATCCGAGCTGCGGGATCTCGACACCGTTGTTGAGGGCGATGGTGGGCACGCTCATGAAGCCTCCTGGCTTGACGATCAGTGGGGTGGCCTCACCTCTGCACGAGGGGCCTCTAGTGACATTACCCATGGGACGAGCACGGCAAACTCTGATGCGGGGTCGCGCCGCTCGGGATGAGTTTGGGCGATGCACAGACCCGGTGGTCGTCGATCGGTCGCCGTGGGCCTGCAGGATGAATCCATTGGTCATTCCGCCCAGAATGATGCTTGGCCTCGGCCGCGGTACGGCATGCAGCGAGGGCGACGGCGTTCAGGCCGAAAGCCCCTGCTGGTGCGATCGGTCCGTCGCACTCGCAGGGAGATCTTCGTAGGCAAGAATGATGTAACTAAACACTTCTGACCCTGCCTCGACAACGGCACAGAGGTACCTCGTTGTGGCGTGCGCGGCGAGGCGGGACGACAGCCGGGGTGAGAAGTGGCTTCGAGTACCAGCAGTGGTGACGATCCGGACGACGGTCCGGACGACGACGCTCGGTGGGCGAAGGCCCCTGGTCTTCGCGCCGCGTATCTGGAAAACCGGGACATGTTGCACCGGATAGCAGCGACCACGCTCCGTAGTGCTGGGCTTGAGAGCCAGGCGCAAGATGTGGTGCAGAGCTCGGTTTTTGCGTTGTGGCGCACACCGCCGAACGGGGTGAAGAGCTGGGCGGCTCTGTTGGTCACGACGGTGAAGCGTCGTGCGATCGACGTCATCAAGTCGGCCGAGGTGAAGCACACCGGGTTTGACCTCGACGACGTGGTCGGTCGCTTCGAGGCGGCGTCGCAAGTCGATGTCGAGAGTGAGTTCGTCGCTGCGACCGAACGGTCCGAAATCATCACGGAAGTGCGGGACGCGGTTGGCGATCTTCCCGCCGACCACCGTGAAGTTCTGAACCGGATGTTCTACCTGGAACAGACTCAGGCCCAGATTGCTGACGCGCTCGGCCTGACGCCGGGCCGAATCAGCCAAATCAAAAAGGCTGCCTTTGCCCAACTAGCAGCCAAACTTGAACACAGAAGGGGGTGAATCCATGACCCAAAACAACGAGTACGAACCTCTCGAGCGGCTCCTTCAGTTGCCGCCAGGAGAGGAGCGCGAACGAGCGCTCAACGCATTGCCGGAGATTGACCGAGCAGATGCGGTGAGGGCGCTCGCCGTAGCGGACCTGTTGTGGGAAGACGCCCACGGTGCCCCGGCACTTCGTGATGACCCGATTGCTGCGGCACTAGGCCTGGTTCCCGACGCCGGTTACCAAATGGACTCAACGGCACTCAAGCGCGCGCGAGCGAAGGCAGGTCAAAAGCCGACAACGCTCGCTGCAGCCTTGGTTCGCGAAGGTTGGAACGTCACCGCAGGCGATGTCTTTGGGTGGGAAACACGGACCGCGGCGAATGTGCCGCCAGCACTCGTCAGGGCAGTTGCCGAGATTCTGCGTACTGACCCTGACCTACTTGCCGGGGCGTCGCACGGGCGTGACGAAGGCCGTGGCGTCGGCGACATTGCCGTATCGACCGCCGCCACGGTTGCTAGCTCCTCGGCTTTCCAGGGTTTGGTTGAACGCTTTGCCCGAGCTCAAGGGATGACGGTCAGGATGGCTGCGTCTGCGCTTGAGTCCCGGATGCTCGTCACAGTTCACCGTGGTGACCAGCCGAATGCCGAGCAGATGCTTGCCTCGGTTGAGGCGCTGGTCGAAGCTCTCGAGTCCGATTGAGGAGCCGGGCGTGACGAACTTGGACACATGCGTCGAGGAGGCCCTCGCAGGCCTGGATGCTTCGATGCGCACCGAGTTCGCTTCCGCTCCGCTCCATACTCTGACCCAACGGCTCGGCATCAAGGTCAAGGCTGTGGACCACCTGCAACGACGTGACGACGGCGGCACATGCGACGGCGTTTCGTTCCTTCAGGATGACGTCATCTTGTACGCGGCGACCGGAAACCGGCGAGAGAACTTCACCCTCGCGCACGAGCTTGGTCACCGGCTCGTCGTCGACAACGACAACGTCCTTGATTGGCTCGCCGACCAGGACGAAACCGCAGCCGTCCTCGAGACCCTCTGCGACCGGATTGCCGCACGACTGTTGGTGCCCGGTGACGTCATCGACAACGTCATCGGCTCTGGCCCCCTCCGAGCACACCACGTGACCGACCTCGTAACTGCAACGAATGCAAGTCTCCCCGTCTGTGTCATCGCGCTCGCCACCCGACTCCCTGGAGTTGGCGCTATCGTCGTCACCGACCGAGTTTCAGAGACGGTCACGTACGCAAGCGTTCAACCACACCCAGTACAGGGTTGGCCCGTCGTACATCCGTGGCCCAACCAACGTGTTCCGGCCGGCCACCCGCTTCAGAACCTTGGCCCGGACGCAACGACAACCCGGAAGTCGTTCTGGGCAACACCGTGGGGCACGCGTGCCGACTTCTACCTCGATGCGCGCGCCGATGCCCGCCGCACGATCGCGATCCTCGCCGACACCGACCTCTGGGACGCCGAGGTGTTCCACCCGGCTACTACGCGTGATTTTGACCAACGTCCTGAACGCGAACTCAACTGCTGTGGACGCACCCAGAACGTCCGCGGCTACCCCTGCCAGACCTGCGACGGCCCGTACTGCCCCGAATGCGGTCTCTGCCCGTGTCAACGCCGCGCGAAGAATGAGAACCGCTGCGCAGGCCCCTGCGGCCTCCAATACCTACCGCACCTCCTCGAGGACGGCAAGTGCGACGAATGTCGCTAAACATCGCCAGACCTGCCTCGACTACCTACTGAGAGGGCACCGCGAACCTCGGCGGTGGCTCTCAGAATGGAGGTGAATCGGGATGGCGAAGAACACGGGACGCGGCCACCGCGTCGGGGCGGTCAAGGGCCGCAGCGAGTTCAAGTCCGGCACGACGTGGGTCAAGCGCGACACCGCGACGGGTCGAATCATGAACGTCAGCAACAACCAGCACAAGGGCGTCCGCAACGAGAAGTGACGCTCGGGGCGGCTGGTCACATCACGCAGTGACCAGCCGCCCCACCCACAACAGCAATGCATAAGGAAGGAGGAAAGATGGACATGGAAACGGTCATCTCAACCAACGTCGCCGCGGTCGGGT
The DNA here is from genome assembly GCF_017876595.1 of Aeromicrobium fastidiosum. Lineage (NCBI taxonomy): Bacteria > Bacillati > Actinomycetota > Actinomycetes > Propionibacteriales > Nocardioidaceae > Aeromicrobium > Aeromicrobium fastidiosum. Next base: position 3,609,214 of record NZ_JAGIOG010000001.1, read on the forward strand.
ACGACCCCGCAACCCGCACGATGCGCGTCGCGTTCCAGAGCGGCGGCCTGTACGACTACTACAACGTCGAACCGGCTCTGTTCGAGCAGATGCTCTTGCCGTACCCGTGGCGACGCATCGGGTTCCGCGTCAAGCGCCACAAGCACAAGCGCCTCGCCGCCTGAGGCGCCGGGCGCGGAAACGCAAGCACCGACAGGTCTCGTGACCGCTCACGAGATGTGTCGGTGCTTGCGGGCACCCTGAAGCCAGGAACCTCACCACCTCGCTTTGCGACCACCGGTCGCCGAGCGCCAGAAGGCGTTCGAACCCAGATGGGTTGATCAAAAGGAGAAGAACAGTATGGCGAAGAACAAGGGCGTGCACATCACGCGACGAGACGACGGCCGCTGGAACGTGATCCGGGACAACGCCGAACGGGCGTCCTCGGTCCACGACACCCAGGCCGACGCCACCACGGCCGGCCGCGAGACCGCTCGCCGGGAGAGCACTGAGCTGTACGTCCACGGCCGTGACGGGCAGATCCGCGACCGCGACTCGTACGGCAACGACCCCTACCCGCCGAGGGGCTGAGGGCCCGTGGCGAACCCGAGCGCGAGCCAGATCAACGCGCAGATCAGGGCGGCGCAGCGGCGCGCCGAGCAGAAGTTCAAGCAGGAAGTCGACCGTGTCAACCGCGCGAACAAGAAGGCGGTCGACGACTACAATCGGAAGGTCACGGCCCAGAACAAGCGGGTCGTGGACGACTACAATCGCAAGGTCGGGACTGCCCAGAGTTCGGTTGACATCTGACTTGTGAGGATTTCGATCCTTGCTGGAAGGATGTTCACGTGCCGAAAGCATTTCCCATCGAGTTCCGCAATGACGTGGTCGCGGTCGCCCGCAAGGGCGAGGCGTCAATCGCTCAGGTCGCGAAGGACTTCGGTGTCTCCGAGTCGTGTCTTCAACGGTGGCTGAAGCTGGCCGATATCGAGGACGGCAAGCGTCCTGGTGTCCCTGCCGCTGAGGGCGTCGAGCTGCGGGAGGCGCGCAAGCGGATCCGGCTGCTTGAGCAGGAGAACGAGGTCCTGCGCCGGGCGGCGGCGTATCTGTCCCAGGCCAATCTGCCGGGAAAATAGTCTTCCCACTCGTTCGCGAGATGGCCGCGACCGGCGCCCCGATCAGGGTGCCGGTCGCGGTGGCGTGTGGGGTTCTCAAGTTGAGCCGGCAAGGCTATTACCAGTGGCTGGCTGAGCCGTTCTGTCAGCGTGACTGGGACGACGCGCACCTGATCAACGCCGTGTTCGATGCTCATGCCGAGGACCCGGGGTTCGGGTATCGCTTCATCGCCGACTAGCTCGCAGACCAGGGTTTTACCGCGTCTGAGAACCGTGTGTGGCGGCTGTGCTCGATGCAGGGGATCTTCTCGATCCACTCCAAGAAGCGTGGCCTGAACCGCAAAGCCGGGCCGCCCGTTCACGACGACCTGCTCGCAACCGTCGACCACCACGGCCGCCCGAGGCGCGACTTCACCGCGAGCAGGCCGAACGAGAAGTGGCTCACCGACATCACCGAGCACCACACGGGCGAGGGCAAGCTCTACTTGTGCGCGATCAAGGACTGCTACTCGGGGCGGATCGTCGGGTACTCGATCGACTCGCGGATGATGGCGTCGCTGGCGGTCTCGGCGCTGCGTAACGCGATCGCTCTGCGAGACCCGGCCGGCACGATCGTTCACTCTGACCGCGGCAGTCAATTTCGTTCCGAGAAGTTCGTCCGTGTCCTCAAGTCTCACGGCCTGGTCGGGTCGATGGGCCGGGTCGGAGCGTGCGGGGACAACGCCGCGATGGAGAGCTTTTTCTCGCTGCTGCAGAAGAACGTGCTGAACACTCAGCGGTGGCAGACCCGCGAGGAGCTGCGTCTGGCGATGGTGACCTGGATCGAGACGAAGTACCACCGAAAGCGTCGCCAGCGAGGCCTCGGGAAGCTCACGCCGATCGAGTTTGAGACCACTCATATGGCCGCTGACGCGGCCTGAAAACTGTCAACCATTGGTGTCAACCAAAGGCTGGGCAGTCCCGGCTGCTATCGCAGCCAAAAGGACGTGTCGGTGGTGGCGTCTAGGTTGGATGTATGGCCACCAACGCAGCTGTTCCGATCGACGTCTTGACCGACGTCGTGCGTGAGCAGGCACGTGCCGAGGCGCGTTCGGTGGTGGCGATGCTGGAGTTCCGTGACGCGGAGATGGAGCGGATCGCGCTGGTGGAGTCGCCGATGCGGCGGCTGGTCGAGCGTGGTGCGATCGCCCTGGCCATTGGTGAGGCGACGGGACTATCCGAGGGGCAGGTGCAGCACCGGCTGTCGTTCTCCGACACCGTCCGCGACCACTCACCCACCACCTGGAACGCCTTCACCGACGGGCGTATCGACCTGGCCAGGGTGCGGGAGATCGGGCACACGATCAGTCAGCTCAAGCGGGCCGAGTCCGTCCACCGCCTCGACGCCCGGGTTGTCGAGTACGCCGAGACTCACACCGTCGCTGAGCTGCGGGCCTGGTTGAAGCGGTTCGTCCGACGCGTTGAGGCCGACCTGGCTGTCGAACGTGCCGAGGATGAGCGGGCCAAGCGGCACGTGTCGGTCCAGCACGGGGACGACTCGATGGGATGGCTCGGTGCTTACCTGGCCTCGCACGAGCTCGCCGCCATCGCCGACCGGCTCCGCAAAGAAGCACGCCGACCCGCCGACCCGGACGATGAGCGGACCGTGGCGCAGCGCGAAGCAGACCTCGTGGTCGCGTGGCTCCTGGGATCAGACGCCGCCGAAGGTGTCATCGACGCGAACATCGGCGTGACCATCGACGCCGACGTCCTGGCCGGCGCGAATCCCGGGTTCGCGGAATCCACCGACGGCACCTGGGGGGTGCCGGCTGCGTGGATCGCAGCGGTGATCGCGTCCGGGTCCACGTTCTGGCACCGCATCATCGTCGACCCGGTCGGCGACGACGTCCTCGCTCACGAATACGTGGGCCGGTTCGCGCCCGACGTCCTCAACATCGCCCTCAGATTCCTCTACGGAACCTGCCAAGGGCCCGGCTGCATGGTCCCGGCCGAACGATGCGACATGGATCATCGAGAACCCTGGCCTGAAGGACCCACCCGGGGTGACAACCTCGGGCCACTGTGTCGAAGACACCACACCTACAAGGGCCACGGCCTCCTGCACTGGACCACCAGACCCAAAGCCGCCTGACGATGGCCGCGGTCGCGCTACCGTGCCTCCATGCCCATCAAGCTGGAGAACGTCGGGATCGCCGTGCGCGACCTCGAGGCAACGATCGCCTTCTTCACCGACCTCGGCCTGTCCGTCCTCGGCCGCGACACGGTCGGTGGCGAGTGGACCGACACCGCCGTCGGTCTCGACGGCAACCACGCGAACATCGCGATGCTGCAGACACCCGACGGCAACGGCGTCATCGAGCTCTTCGAGTACATCCACCCCGTCGCGATCGAGACCGAGCCCACCCAGCCGAACCAGATCGGCATGCACCGCGTGGCCTTCTCGGTCGACGACATCGACGAGGCACTGGCGATCGCTGCCCGACACGGCTGCCATCCGCTGCGCGGGGTGGCGACCTACCAGGACATCTACAAGCTCACCTACGTGCGCGGCCCCAGCGGCATCATCGTCATGCTGGCCGAGGAGCTCAAGAAGGGCGAATGAGCCGGCCTGTAAGCCGGATCCTGTCGTGGGCGACCATCCATCTGGGACGCCCATTGCTGGACGCCTCGTGCAACCTACCCGCTGACATCGGACGAGCAGCCCGTCAGCGCAAGCCGTGCACCGCCGAAGCGCCACGCGACTCTCTTGGTCTTGCTCCCGGTGGGGTTTACCTAGCCGCCCCGGTCACCCGGAGCGCTGGTGAGCTCTTACCTCACCGTTTCACCCTTACCCGCACCGCTGCTCCGAGGAGCGGCGGCCGCTGGCGGTCTGATTTCTGTGGCACTGTCCCGCACGTCGCCGTGGGTGGCCGTTAGCCACCACCGTTGCTCTGTGGAGTCCGGACTTTCCTCGACACCCCTTGCAGGATGCCGCGGCCGCCCGGCCGACTCATTCGCGTCGCCGATCCTACCTCCCACCCGTCCGGTAGGTTCTGCCCGTGACGCACGACCTCGGCTCCCTCGCGGAGATCATCGGATTCCTCGTGGCGATGACCGTCCTGGCGCAGGCCTGTGCGGACGAAGGACTGTTCACCTCGTTGGGCGGCCGGGTCGCCCGCGGTGCCCGCGGATCGAGCCGGCGGCTGCTGGTCTACGCCGTCGGCGTGGCAGCCCTCGTCACCGCGGCGCTGAGCCTCGACGCCACCGTGGTGCTGCTCACGCCGGTGCTGATCGCCGCGTCAGCACGCCGCTCGTACGCCTTCGCGTCCGTCCGCCTCGCCAACTCCGGCTCCACGCTGCTGCCGGTCTCCAACCTCACCAACCTGCTGGCCTTCAGCGCGACCGGGCTCACGTTCGTGGGGTTCACCTGGGCGATGCTGCCGGTGTGGGTCGTGGCGGTCGTCGCCGAGCTGGTCGTACTGCGCCTGTGGTTCAGGTCCGAGCTGCGCGATCCATCGCCCGTCCCGGACGCCGTCGAGCCCGTGCCGCTCGTCCCCGTCGTGGTGGTCGTGGCGGTGCTCATCGGCCTGGGCAGCGGGCTGACGCCGTGGATGCCCGCGACGGTCGGTGCGATCGTCCTCGCCAGCCGGGCGCTCGCACGTCGGCAGTCGACGTGGCGCGAGCTCCTGGAGGCCGCCAACCTGCCCCTGGCCGCCGTGATCCTCGCGTGGGCGTTCGCGGTGTCGTTCATCGGCACCACTCCCCTCGGCGACCGGCTCACCGACGCGCTCCCCTCCGGGGTCGGGGTGTGGTCGCTGCTCGCCGTGGCCCTGATCGCCATGGTCGTGGCCAACCTGGTCAACAACCTGCCCGCGACGCTGCTGCTGCTGCCTGCTGCCGAGGCCGCCGGTCCCGCCGCCGTGCTGGCCCTGCTGGTCGGCGTCAACGTCGGCGCCAACCTCACCCTCATCGGCTCGCTCGCCAACATCCTGTGGCGCAAGTCGGGCGGACGGACCGTCTCGACGCTGCGCGAGTTCCACCTCCTCGGCATCGCCACGACACCCGCACTGGTCGTGGTGTGCACACTCGTGCTGTGGGCATGGACGTCCGTCATCTGGTGACGGACACCCCGGATAGGGTCGTCGGGTGCTGATCCTGCTCCCCCCGTCCGAAGGCAAGACCCGGCCGGTCGACGGAGCCCCGCTCGACCTCGACGCGCTCTCGTTCGACCGGCTCACCCCGGTGCGCGAGCAGCTCGTCCGCACGCTCGTCAAGCTCTGCAACGGCAACCCGGGCCGCGCGGCCGACGTGCTGGGCCTCGGCCCCACCCAGGCGGACGCCGTCGCGACCAATGCGGTGCTGATGGACGAGCCGACGGCCCGCGCCGACGAGGTCTACACCGGCGTGCTGTTCGGCGCGCTCGACCTCGGCAGCCTCGACCCGGAATCGCGGCAGCGCGCCGACGAGTCCCTGGCGATCGCCAGCGCACTGTTCGGGTTGCTGCGTCCCAGTGACCTGATCCCCGCCTACCGGCTCTCGGGAACCGTGACGCTCCCCCGCCTTGGCACCGTCGCCGGACGCTGGCGCACTCCTCTGCCCCGCGCGCTCGCCGAGGCCACCGGCGACGGCCTGCTGGTCGACCTGCGCTCAGGCACCTACGCAGCGCTCGGCAAGCCGCCCGTCCAGCTCGCCGATCGCACGGCCACGATGCGGGTGCTGCACGAGCACAACGGCCAGCGCAAGGTCGTCAGCCACTTCAACAAGGCCACGAAGGGACGCATCGTGCGCGGGCTGCTCGAGGCCGGTGCCGATCTGCGCACCGTCGACGAGCTGCAGCAGGCGCTGGCCCATCTCGGGTGGACGGTTGAGCGTGCCGGTACCCGCCTCGACGTCATCGTCGACGAGGTCGCCCACACCTGAGGGTCGGGGTTCAGGGGACGACGTTGAAGTTGCGCAGCGACGCAGGTCCGTCGGGCCACCAGGTGATCGTGGTGATCGAGGCGGGCGACAGCTCCATCTTGTAGATGACGTTCATGGGCGCTTCGAGCGCCAGGCGTACGAGCATCTTGATCGGCGTCACGTGGCTGACCACCAGCACCGTCTGACCGGCGTACGTCTCCAGCAACCGGTCGCGCGCCTCGGAGACCCGCTCGTAGACCGTGTCCATCGCCTCTCCGCCCGGCGGTGCGACGTCACTCGACGCCAGCCAGGCCGTCAGCTCGTCGCCCCAGCGCTCCTGGATCTCGGCGAAGGTGTAGCCGTCCCAGTCACCGAACGCCGTCTCGATGACGCCATGCTCGATCTCGACCGGCAGGTCGAGGGCGTCGGCGACGACCGCCGCAGTCTCGCGCGTGCGCCGCATCGGCGAGGCGACGACAGCGTCGATGTCGCCGTGCTCGACCAGCCAGGCTGCGGCACGTCGAGCCTGCTCCTGCCCCGCCTCGGTGAGCTCGGGATCGTTGGCCGACCCGCTGCCGCTGAACGCCTTGCGCTCGGTCGCTGTCGTGACGCCGTGGCGCAGCAGGACGAACGTCGTGGCGGCACCGGCCTGGGCACCGCCCCAGCCAGACGCAGCAGGCTTCGGAGCAGCAGGCGTCGCCACAGCCCTCCCGCCCGTCACGAGTCCCGACCCTCCGTCGCGCTGGCTGTCGAGGGCGGCGTTGGCGAGAGCGTCGGCGTCACGGTTGCGCTCACGCGGCACCCACGTCCACGTCGTCCCGGCCGGTGCCAGCTCACGGGCCTGCTGCGCGAGAGGGATCATGCTCGGGTGCTTGATCTTCCAGCGTCCGGCCATCTGCTCGACGACGAGCTTGGAGTCCATCCGCACCTCGAGCTGCGCACCCGGCGTGTGCTCGGCGTACAGCTTGAGGCCCGCGATCAGGCCGCCGTACTCGGCGACGTTGTTGGTCGCGACGCCGATCGTCTCGCCGCGCTCCGCGATGACCTCGCCGGTGTCGGCGTCACGGATCAGGGCACCGTACGACGCGGGCCCGGGGTTGCCCCGTGACCCACCGTCCGCCTCGAGGATGACCCGAGAGGTCACAGCCCCGACTCGGGCGTGCGCACCAGGATGCGGCTGCACTCGGGGCACCGCAGCACCTCGTCCTCGGGCAGGGCCGCGAGCTCGCGCAGGTCGGCGCCGTTGATCTCGAGCCGGCACCCCTCGCAACGGCGGGCGCGCAGTGCTGCTGCGCCGGTGCCGTACTGGCTGCGGAGCTTGTCGTACAGAGCGATCAGGTCGGCGGGGACGCCGACGACGACGGTGCCGCGCTCGGCCTGTGCCTCGGCGGCCTGCTGGTCGAGCACCGCGATCGCGGCATCACGCGCGTCGATCTTCTGGTCGAGCTCGGACCTCACCGCGGTGAGGTCGCCCTGCACGTTGGCGAGCCGTGCCTGCGCCTCCTCGAGGGCCTCCATGATCTCGAGCTCGTCGTCCTCGAGCGTGCCGATGCGGCGCTCGAGCGCCACCAGCTCGTGCTGCAGGCTCGCGAGGTCCTTCGGGTTGCTGACGGCACCGGAGTTGAGCCGCTCCTCGTCGCGCGCGCGACGGGTCTTGACCAGCTCGACCTCGGCATCGGCCTTCTTCTGCGCGCGGGACAGGTCGGACGCCGCGGTGTCGTGCTCGATGCGCTGGCCGTCGAGCTCCTTGGCCCGGGCCTCGAGCGTCGCGATCTCGGCGAGCTCGGGGAGCGTGTTCCTGCGGTGCTGCAGCTGGGCGAGGAGGGCGTCCTGGGCCTGCAGCTCGAGCAGCGTGGCCTGGGCGGTGGGGTCGGCTTTCACACTGACACCGTACCGGGCAGGTGCGCGGTCCACGGATCGGTCACGATCGTCGACACCTTCGTCTCGATGCCGGGCAGGGCCGACGTCAGGGCAGCCGCCGCGACGGGCAGCCACGTCCACTCCGCCGACCAGTGCGGCACGTCGATCACGGCGCACGGATCGGGCTGCTCGAGGTGCTCGCTGACGGGGTGGTGACGTAGGTCGGACGTCACGTAGACGTCCGCTCCGGCAGCCTGCGCGGTTGCCAGCAGGAAGTCGCCCGAGCCTCCGCACAGGGCGACGGTCTGGATCATCCGGTCGGGGTCGCCGGCGATGCGGACGGCGCTGTGGTGCGAGGGCAGGCTACTGGCGACCCGCCGCGCGAACGCGTCGAGCGTGACGGGCGACGACAGCGTGCCGATGCGTCCGCTGCCGCGGTCGGGCGCGTCGTCGGGCTCGAGCGGACGGACGTCCTCGACGCCCAGCGCGAACGCCATCGACTCCGAGACGCCGAGCGGTGGACAGTCGGCGTTGGTGTGACACGTGTGCAGGGCGATGCCGTGGCTGATGAGCGTGTGCACGACCCGGCCCTTGGGCGTGTCGGCCGCGACGGAGGTGACGCCCTTCAGCCAGAGTGGGTGGTGCACGACGACGAGGTCGGCACCCCACGCGACCGCCTCGTCGACGACAGCCGCCACGGGGTCGACCGCGAGCAGCACCTTGGTCACGGGCTGGTCGGGGTCGCCCGCGACGGTGCCGACGGAGTCCCAGTCGTCGGCCCAGCGGGGGTCGTAGAGACCGTCGAGAACGGCGACGACGTCGCTCAGGACGGTCACGTCGGCCGGGTCTCGGGCGTCTGCTGGGCGGTCCGCGACGCATCGCGCACCACCACGTCGCCGAGCGCATCGTCGATCGCCGCCATGACGTCGGCGTCGAGCGTGACGCCGGACGCCTTGACGTTGTCGGTGACCTGCTCGGGGCGCGAGGCACCGATGATCGCGGCCGAGATGTTGGGCCGGTTGAGCACCCAGGCGACCGCGAGCTGGGCCATCGAGAGACCCGCGTCGGCCGCGACCGGCTCGAGCCGGGCGACGGCCTCGAGCACGTCGTCGCGCAGCCAGCGGCTGATGTTCTGCGAGCCACCCGACTCGTCGGTCGCACGCGACCCCTCGGGGGCGGCCTGGCCCGGCTTGTACTTGCCGGTGAGGACGCCCTGGGCGATGGGCGACCAGACAATCTGGCCGAGGCCCAGCTCCTGGCTCGCGGGGACGACCTCGTCCTCGATGACACGCCACAGCATCGAGTACTGCGGCTGGCTGGAGATGAGCGAGAAGCCCAGCTGGTGGGCGAGCTGCTGGCCCTGGCGGATCTGGTCGGCGGTCCACTCCGAGACGCCGATGTAGAGCGCCTTGCCCGACCGGACGACGTCGGCGAAGGCCTGCATCGTCTCCTCGAGCGGCGTCTCGACGTCGAAGCGGTGCGCCTGGTAGAGGTCGACGTAGTCGGTCTGCAGGCGGGTCAAGGAACCGTTGATCGACTCCATGATGTGCTTGCGAGACAGGCCGGAGTCGTTGGGACCGCCGGGTCCGGTCGGCCAATAGACCTTGGTGAAGATCTCGAGCGACTCCCGACGCTCACCGGCGAGCGCCCGTCCCAGCACCGACTCGGCTCGCGTGTTGGCGTAGACGTCGGCGGTGTCGAACGTCGTGATGCCCTCGTCGAGCGCCTGCCGCACGCAGGCCGTCGCGGCGTCCTCCTCGACCTGCGAACCGTGGGTCAGCCAGTTGCCGTACGCGATCTCCGAGATCTTGAGACCGCTGTTGCCGAGGTATCTGTGCTCCATGCCTTCAACGTACCGACGTCACCCGACCTGGGCGAGCACGAGGGGCAGCACCGCCCCGGCTCCGCTGCGGCGCAGCTCACGCGCGGCCACCGTGAGCGTCCAGCGGCTGTCGACCCGGTCGTCGATCAGCAGGACGGGCTTGCCGCCCAGGGACGGGAGCCGCTCGGCCAGAGCAGGACCCACGGCCAGCTGTCCCCAGACGTCTGCGAGCCGGTAGGCGCTGTTGCCGCCGGGACCGCCGCGAGCGCCCTCGCCGACGAGGTCGAGCGACCCCAGGTCGGTCAGCCGGCCGATGCGGGCGATGCCCCTCGCCATGGAGTCGACGAGCTGCGGCCGCGACCGTGACGGCACGCTGACGACCGCGACCGGACGCTCGGCCCAGCCCCAGTCCTTCAGCACCCGCACGCAGGCACCCAGCAGCTCGTCGCTGATCGGCCCGTCGGGGGCACCGGCCGCGAACAGCTCGCGCAGCACGCCTCCCCAGCCGAGATCGGTGAGACGTGCGACCGCGCGGCCCGCCTCGGCCCGGTCGTCGGCCGGGATCTTGCCCTTGGCCTCGACCCCGAGGCGCTCGGCACCCGTGGGCCACTGGGCGCGAGGCTCGATCTCTACCCCGACCTTGTCGAGCGTGCCGGAGGCGACCTGCGTGGCGGCGGAGTCGACCCCGGTCGGAAACCACGGCCCGGCGCAGTTGTCGCACCGGCCGCAGGGCGCTGCCGTGGTGTCGTCGAGATCGCGCTGCAGCATCTCCATGCGGCACGTGGAATCGTGCTGGTAGGTCAGCATCGAGCGCTGCTCCGCGTCGCGGGCGGCTGCGATGCGCTCGTAGCGCTCGCGGTCGTAGACCCACGGCTGACCGGTCGCGATCCATCCACCCTGCACGCGGCGCACCGCACCGTCGACGTCGAGCACCTTGAGCAGCAGCTCGAGCGGGGTGCGCCGCAGGTTGACCCGCGCCTCGAGTGCCGGGGTCGACAGCGCCACGTCGCTCAGCTCGCCGATGACCGCCGCGGCGCGCTCCTCGCTGGGCATCGACGAGGTCGCGAAGTACGTCCAGATGTCCTTGTCCTCGCGGCCCGGCAGCAGCAGGACGTCGGCGTTGTCGGTGGCACGGCCGGCGCGTCCCACCTGCTGGTAGTAGGCCACCGGAGACGACGGCGCACCGAGGTGGATGACGAAGCCGAGGTCGGGCTTGTCGAAGCCCATCCCGAGCGCGCTCGTGGCGACCAGCGCCTTGAGCTCGTTGGCCTTGAGCTGGCCCTCGAGCTGCTCGCGCTCCTCGGGATCGGTGCGCCCCGTGTAGGCGCGCACGGCATGGCCACCCTCGCGCAACAGGCGGGCGGTGTCCTCGGCCGCCGACACCGTCAGCGCGTAGATGATGCCGCTGCCCGGCAGCTCGGCCAGGTGGCTCAGCAGCCAGCCGAGGCGGTCGCGGGCACCGGGCAGCTCGAGGACGCCGAGGCGCAGCGAGGTGCGGGCCAGCGAGCCGCGGATCGTCAGCACGTCGCCTGCGGCACCGAGCTGCTCGGCGACGTCGGTGACTACCCGCGCGTTGGCCGTCGCGGTCGTGGCGAGCACCGGCAGATCGGCCGGCAGCTGGGCGATGAGCTCGGCCAGCCGCCGGTAGTCGGGCCGGAAGTCGTGGCCCCAGTCGGAGATGCAGTGCGCCTCGTCGACCACGAGCATGCCCATGCGCTCGATCAGCGCGGGCAGCTGCTCGTCGCGGAAGCGCGGGTTGTTGAGGCGCTCGGGCGAGACCAGCAGGATGTCGATCTCGTCGGCCGCCAGCTTGGCGCGCGTCTCGTCCCACTCGTGCGGATTGGCCGAGTTGATCGCGACGGCCCGCACGCCAGCACGGGCTGCGGCGGCGACCTGGTCGCGCATCAGGGCGAGCAGCGGCGAGACCAGCAGCGTCGGACCGGCACCGCGCTGGCGCAGCAGCAGGGTCGAGATGAAGTAGACCGCCGACTTGCCCCACCCCGTGCGCTGCACGACCAGGGCCCGGCGGTGGCCGTCGACGAGCGCCTCGATCGCCTCGAGCTGTCCGTCGTGGAAGACCGCGTCGTCGCGGCTCGTCAGGCGGCGCAGCGCGGCGGTGGCGTCGGACGCGGTGTCGGTCGTCGAAGGCATACGTGCATCGTGTCAGGAGCCCACGACAGCGGTGCCGTCCACGTCGTCCGACGTCACGGTGCGCGCGACCAGCCCGGCGCGCTCGAAGGCCGCCACGGTCGTCGACGACTGCCGTCGACTCGTCTCGACGACGAGGTGCCCGCCGGTCCGCAGCCAGTCACGTGAACCGTCCGCGACACGGCGGTGGACGTCCACGCCGTCCGCTCCCCCGTCGAGCGCGACCCGGGGCTCGTGGTCACGTGCCTCCGGTGGCATCGACGCGATGGCGTCCGTCGGCACGTACGGGGCGTTGACGACGAGCAGGTCGACGTGTCCCCGCAGCTCGGCCGGGAGCGCGTCGAACAGGTCACCCTCGTGCACGCGTCCGCCGACAGGCTCGACGTTGCGGCGGGCGCACGCGACCGCGGCAGGCTCGATGTCGGCGGCGTGCAGGACGAGCCCGGGCACCCGGTGCAGCAGGGCGACGCCGACCGCTCCCGTCCCGCAGCACAGGTCGACGACGACGTGCCCGGGGCGTACCAGACCTGCACCGTGCTCGACCAGGACGGCCGTCCTCGCCCTCGGGACGAAGACGCCCGGGTCGACCTCGATGCGGAGCCCGCAGAACTCCGCCCACCCGACGACCACCTCGAGCGGCTCTCCCGTGACCCGCCGCCGGACCATCTCCTCGAGATGGTCCGGCGAGGTCGTGGAGCCCAGCAGCACGTCTGCCTCGTCCTCGGCGAACACGCTGCCCGCAGCACGCAGCCGCGCGACGAGCTGCGTGCGGCTATTCGTCATGGGCGGAGCTACTTCACCGTGACCTTGACGACCTTGGAGAAACCGGCGGTGCTCGAGGTGCCGGAGTAGTCGGCCACGAACGACCGCGTGCCGGCGGGGATGCCGCTCAGCGTCACCGTCGCGCGTCCCTTGACCACCGTGACGGTCTTCGAGACGCCGCCGAACGACAGCTTGACCGTGCCGCTGGGTGCCGATCCGCTGACCTTGCGCTTGATCTGGAACGCGACCTTGGCCGTCCCGTCACCGCCCTTGGAGGCGACCTTCGCGGTCGCGAGCGACTTCAGACGGGTGTCGAGGCCGGCGATCGGCTGGCCCGGCGTGACCGTGATGGTCTGGCGCACCGACTTGTCGGGGCCGCCGCCGAGGTACTGCGACGCCCACAGGTTCTCCGGGTCGTCGAACCGCACCTTGTAGGTGCCGGCCGGCAGCTCGTCGGCGAGCGTGAAGCGTCCGCTCGAACGCGTCGTCGCCTTGTCGTCGACGTAGGCGTCGGGGTCGTCAGCGAAGATCCGGACCGCGATGCCCTTGAGCGCGGTGCCGGAGGTGTCGGTGACCTTGCCCTTGACGGTGGTCACGGGCGGGGCGAACTTCGTGACCGTGACGGTCGGCAGCGTGCGGACCTCGCCGGCGACGAGCGAGACCTGCTGACGTTGCACGTCGTCGGCGTTGCGCTGCCGGCAGTCGACCAGCGTGCTGGCGACGAAGTCGTAGCACTGCTTGACGCGGGGTCCGTCGGCCACGAACGCTTCGTTGTAGTCGGGGTTGACCGGAAGGTTCGCCAGCTCGAACGTGCCGTCGGCCGCGATCGTCGTCGTCGTGGCCGGGTGGAGGAATGCGTAGTCGGGGAGCACCTCGGACGAGGCGTCGTAGACCCCGAACGTGAGGCCCGCCGGTGAGCGTCCGTCGGCCGTCGTGACCTTGCCTCGCAGCGTCGCCCCGATCGCCATGTGGACGTTCTTGGTGGTCGTGCGGCCGGCCTTGAGGTAGACCGTCCTGGACGTCTTGACGGTCCGTCCCGTGCGGTCGGTGACCAGGATCGTGTAGTTGTAGCCCTTCGCCTTCAGACCGGAGAACGAGTAGCGGCCCTGGCTGTCGGTGTTGTCGGTCTTGATCCGTTGCGGGACCGCGTCGTCTGCGCCGTCCTCGTCCTGAGGGGCGCGGAACAGCTGCACCCTGGCGAAGCCGATCGGCTCACCCGACAGCGTCACGACGCCCTTGAGCTTCGCGGCGCTGGTCGCGGCGGTCGCCGGTGCCATCAGGCCCGCGACGACGAGCGCCACGACGGCGACCATCAAGGGCACAGCGCGCACGTGGACAGATCGGTTCATGGTTCCCCCTCTATCAGGGCACCCACCTGCGAGCGCCGTGATCGAACGGTACGCCCGGGGTGAAGGTGCCGACAACGTGTCACGGAACGAGTTCCACGGCGTCTACTCGACTGCGACTCGGGCCTTCTTGGCGAACCCTGCCGTGCTCGCGGTGCCGGAGTAGACGACGTCCAGCGACGCGGTACCTGCCGGCAGACCGGTCAGCGTGACGGTCGCCCGGCCCTTCGTGACCGTGACGGTGCGGGACTTCTCCCCGAACGAGACCGTCAGGGTGCCGCCGGGTGCGCTGCCCGATGCCTTGCGGGTGATCATGACCGCGATCTTGGCCGTGCCCCGGCCGCCCTTCTTGCCGGTCTTGACCGTCGCGACCGACTTGAGCGCGACGTCCAGGCCGCCGATCGGCTGCCCGGGAACGACGACGACCGGTCGTCCGGTGGCCGCGGCCCAGACGTTCTTGGGGTCGTAGAAGCGGACGCCGTAGGGCCCCGCCGGGAGGCCCGAGGCGATCGTGAAGCGACCGCTCGACCGAGACACCCCTTGGTCGTCGGCCGGCCCCGAGTTGACATCGACAGCGATGCCCTTCAGGGGACGGCCCGACGTGTCGGTGACCTTGCCGGTCAGCCTCGTCGTCGGCGGCGCGAACACCGTCATCTGCACGCTCGGGAGCGCGCGGACCTCGCCCGCGCCGATCGCCAGGCGCTGCTGCTGGCGGAGGGTCGGGTCTGCGGGAGCGCAATCGGCCAGCTTCGTGGTCACGAAGTCGTAGCACTGCTTGGCGTACCGTCCGTCCGCCACGTAGACGCCGTCGTAGAAGGACGACGCCGGCAGTCCCGCCAGGACGAATCGGCCGTCGCTGCGGACAGTCGTCGTGCTCTCCGGGTAGAACATGCTGAAGTCCGACCCGTCCTGGTTGAGGTCGAGGGGCACGCCCATCGTCAGACCTGCGGGCGAACGCCCATCGGCGGTCGTGACCACTCCGGTGAGGATCGCCGCGGCCTTGACGTGCAAGTTCTTGGTGACCGTGCGTCCCTTTTTCTGATCGATGGCGCGCCCCGTGCGGACGATCGTCCCGGACCGGTCGCTGACCGCGATCGAGTAGTCGTAGATCTCCTCGCCGTACTTCGGGTCCTTCTTCGACTTCAGGCCCGCGAACGAGTAGCGGCCGTCGCTGTCGGTGTTGACCGTGCGGATGCGCGTGAACGTTCCCTCGATGTCGCCGCCCGGGTCGGGATCGACACGCTCGTAGAGCTGCACCCGTGCGCTGTCGACCGGCGTGCCATTGAGGGAGACGACGCCCTGCACCTTGCCCGTGCTGGTCGCCGCCTCGGCGGGCAGGGCGAGCCCGGACGCGACCAGGGCGAGGGTCGCCATCGACAGGGCAGGGAGTGCGCGCACGCGGATGAAGCTGTTCATGGGGGATCCCTCGAGGCGGGGCACCCCCGGTCGGGTGCCACCGCAAAAGTTACGCGTGGGACAGGAGTGACTCAACGACCGACCGGTCGAAGGCATCCGTGTCGCGGGCTACGGTCGTCACATGGGGTGGTTCCAAAGACGCGCAGCAGCGACGCATGACGAGCATCACTTCTCGTTCGACGGAGCGCCCACCCACCGTGAGACGACGTGCGCCAGCTGCGCCGAAGTGCACGAGGGCACGACCGGTTTTGTGCTCGACCACGGTGATGCCCACGCGATCTACTGGGCGGACTGGTTTCCGCACGGACGCGAGATGATCCTCAACATCGTCGTGGGCGACTTCGGGGACGACGCGGACTACACCGACAACGTCATCTTCGGGATCCGGTACGGCTACGTCGCGCAACAGACACAGATGGCCGCTTCATTGATCGCTCCCACCGTCGTGGACACAGCAACCGGTGCCCATCCACTCGACCGAGAGCGGGCGCTGCAGCATTGGCGACTGCCTGATCTGTGGCACGTCTCCGACTGGCTCGTCGAGAATGACCCACTCCTGCACGAGCACGTCTTTCATGCGCCAAGGCACGCGGGCTGACGCCAGAGCAGGTCGCGATGGAAGGATTAGTCCTGGCCCATTTGAAGCCCGACGGATGCTCGCACTCCTCGTCGATCGCGCAGTGAGTGACTACTTCCTCATCACCTACTCACACTGCCCGATGTCCACGCACATCCACCGCGCCGAGGCGACGGGGCCGTAGGTGCCTCGAGATTGCGACACGCGATCGCCCTCAAACACCGAATGGCTAGCGGCGGCTCCCACAGCACGTCAGCACCATCGAACGGTGGGCGAAGAGGGGCTCGAACCCCCGACCTTCCGGGTGTAAAAACCCGGCTCTACCGCAGCAAGTTTGCTACACAGAACCCCGAAACTCGCTCTGTTTGCAGTAATTTTCGACGGCTTGCGACGCGACGTCTGCGAGGTCGAGTGCACAGGCTGACAGCCCGTGAATACGGTCGACCACACCTGACCTGTGGTCGAAGTTTGGTCTGTACTGCCCTCTGGGCAGGGTGGGCGCTCCGTATGCTGCACGTGTTTCCTTCTTCCCGGTCGGGACAACTCGGCCCCACGTCGTCAAGCGCGTGGGGTCGAGCCGTTGGGGTGGAGAGCCGACAGGCACACGGCGCTCGTTTCACCGAGTGCCTGTCGGCGGATCATGAGGCGAGCTGCGTCGATCGCTTAGGGACGATGCCAAGTCCGCTGTTCGGCTGGTTGAGCGCCGAGACAAGGGTTTGGTGCGCAGCCCAAGCCGCGTCCGGGTTCGGCGTTCTAGGGCCGACGTAGCGCCCGTGGGTCAGCCAGTCGTGGAGCCAGTACAGCGGGATCGCGTGGCCGTGGTGGGTCAGCAGGTCGAAGTGACGGAGCCACGCCCGGATTGCTCGGCGGAGGATGACGACGTCAGGGTGGTTCCACGAGCCGTGACCCTTGGCTGTCTCATCGATGCGGACTGCGTGGGTGTCGAGCAGTGCCTGGATGTCGGTGTGTAGATAGGGAGCCGGGATCGCGGTGATGCGGGTGTTGGGCTCCGTAGTGTTCTTCATGGCTGATAGGCCCTTCCTGGTGGCGACCCTCGGCGTGACGGAGCCCAACTCCCCCACGCCGGGGGTCTCTGCGGTTAGCGGGACAGTCCTCGCTCAGCGAGGTACACGCGCAGGTTCAAACGGCGGTCTCGAAGACCCGGGTAGGTGCTGTAGAACTGGTCGAAGTACGCGACCGGGTCCGCCTCGATGGCCTGGTACTGGGCCTCGGAGTTCTCCAGTGCGGCGTGCTGGCGTTGTGCCGCGCGAAGCCGCGACTCGATCTTCTGCACCTCGTCGATGACCGATGCCGAAGTCTTCTTGCCCGACTCGACCAGCGCGGACAGTTCTTCCAGTCGGCGGTGGTCCTGGTCGACTGCCTGCGACGCCTTGGTCAGCCTCTCGCGGTCAACGGCACGGCGGTTAGCGATGCGCTCCTGCGCCTTGGACTTCTCGATCTGTTTGACGTGCTCGGGGAACTGCTTCGCGGCTTCGATCACGTTTGCGGGGATGTTGGCGAAGGTCATGAGTTCTGCGACCTGGTCGTCGGCGTACATGTCAGCCTCCGATCCGGTTGTTGCTGAGGCGGGCGGCGCGCATCTCGTCCTTGGCGGCTGCGAGTTCGCGCTCGCGGCGGCGCTCGGCCAGAGCCTTGTCTTGGGCGTGGCGGGTGGCTGCCAGCGCTGCCTGGATCTGGTCACCCAGCCCGCTGATGGTGTTGGTCATCGGTCGTCGTCTCCTTGCTTCGGTGTGAAGAGCTTCCTGCTGTCGTTGCTGCTCGATGTCGTGCTCGCGCTGACGGTGCTTCTCGTGGACCGCGTAGGAGCGCATGAACAGATCCCTGATTTCCTCGGCACTCAGGACCTCGCGAATGGGGCGGCTACCGTTCGGCATCGAGCTCGGCCAACCCCTGATCCACGGTCCCGGCCAGCCGCTCCCGGAAGAACCCATGGACTACATCGGAGTTCAACATTTCGCGGATGATGTCCGACTTGCTGAGCCCGGTCCACTCGCTCAGAACCTCTAGCGAGGCCTCCTGAGTTCTTGTGATCCGAACCTTCAATGTCACGTCGAATGCCTTTGGTCGCCCCATGCCGTGCACCGCCTTTCGCTTGTGGCCCTGTTTGCGTTTCGGGCCTACGACTAAGCCTGGGGAAGACAGCGCCGGGTCTGGCAGATCGGCCTGAACTTTCTAGGCTGAGAGCTTGGCGACTCGCGGCGTCCGGCAAGCACGAGACGAGGGCAGCCACGCACATCGCCCTGAGCGCCTCGCCGGTTCTGTGTACTGGTCAGCCACCGAGGAAAGGAACGGCCCATGGCAAAGCGCACAGGGTTCCCGTCGCACCAATACACGAACGGCGTCGGCATCGGCCAGTTGGAGATGCAGACCGGCTGGCCCGCCTCATCGATCAAGCAATGGATCGAAGACGGCGTGCTCGTCACCAACGACAACGGCACCATCTCCAACGCCGAGGTCACGCGGTTTAGGCGCGAGCACGCGAACCTGCTCCCCTGACCACCTCGACCCCGACCAGCACCGCCAGTCGGGGTCGAGTTAGATGCCATCGCTTTCGTACGCCGAGGGTCTAGCCACAACTTCACCGCTCGGACGCGCGCCGCCTCGTCGGTTCGACCACGGTATCGACCAAAGCGGGGCGGGCTCACGTGCGCAGCCCGCCCCAACTTTGCCTCTACGCTTCGCGCCAGCGCTTACCTCGCGCGCGCGTGGGCTTCAACAGACGGGGACGCGAGAAGGTGGTCCCACACGATGGGTAGATGAGTGGTCAACTCGTACTGCAACCGTGCAGCGCGGCAGGCGCTCGTGAGCAGTCGCTTCACCTCCCGTAGATCATTCTTGGACCATCCGCCCTCCTTAATGCCTTCGAGCATCCTGATTGCCTCATCGGTCAATCGTTCACTGAGGTCAACTTGTTTGGCTGCCATGAGTCCTCCTAGATCCGACCCGATTGGGTCTCCGTTCCTTCACACTCGACCACCGCCCAAGTCCCATCAACTCCGCCGCAAACTCCCTCAGATCACGGCCCAATTGATCCCCGCCGACCTGTCAGGCGTCGTCAGAGATGTGCTCACGCAGCGCGACTTCGAGGCAGGTTTCCGAATGGCGAGACAGATTTCTTCTGAACATTCGCAGGGATCCTCTGCAGGGTGGCTCACGTCGAGCAGGGAGCCCGACTCTCAGACGCCGGGAGGCACACCATGACCGCGACCACGAAGACCAAGCCCACCGAGGCCACCAGCACCAAGACCGAGAAGGCTGCACCCGTCGCGCCACAGCCGAAGACTCTTACGGAGGCCGCGTCGCTCGGAGTCGTGAAGCTCGTGCGCAAGCGCAAGAACGGCACCCTGCGGAGCCTGCCGTATCTCGCCCCCGGCACCCCTCAGCGCAAGGATGCGGAGGCCGTAGTCGCTCGCCGCGTCAAGGGCGAGACGATCAACGCCATTGCCGAAGACCTCAATACGTCCATCGCCACCGTGCGCCGCATGGAAACGAACCTAAAACTGGCTCAGGAGATCGAAGCCGGCGAGCACAGGGACAAGTGGACCGTGGGCGAGAAGCAGGTCATCATCAGCGTGGTCGAGGGCAAACTGCCCTGACGCGCCACATCAACGACCGGGTGAGCCAGTTGGCTGCCCGGTCGATTGACGACGCATCGAGAATCTCGATAACATCGAGAAGTGACGATGTTAGACACGGCTGAGGAAGCCACAGCAAAGTCGGCTGCATCCTGCCTATTCCGAGGACTCGCGGACCCTTCACGGCTCGCCATCCTTGAACTTCTTGCCTCTCAGGAACGTCGCGTTGTCGACGTCACGAAGCACCTAGGCCTAGCGCAGTCCACGGTGTCAACACATCTGGCCTGCCTGCGCGACTGCGGACTGGTGTCGTCGCGCTCTGAGGGGCGCGCCACCGTCTACTCGCTGACCGAACCGAACCTGACGCGCGCGGTACTCGCTGCTGCGGACGGACTACTTCAAGCAACCGGCGAAGCCGTATCAAGTTGCGTCAACTTTGGAACTAGGAGCACGAACCCATGAGCGAAAACAAAGACAACCTGCCGGGAGCGCCCGAACTCTCCAACGAGGAGCGCCGGGCGCTCACCGTTCGCGGGCTCCGACTGGCTCAGTTCACGGTGGCATACAACGTCATCGAGGGAGCAGTGGCAATCACTGTCGGCCTTCTGGCGGGCCTCGTGTCGCTCGTCGGATTCGGACTGGACTCGGGCATCGAGTCTGCCGCTTCAGTTCTGGTGGGCCTACGTCTCGCGGCTCGTCTGAGGTCGGGTCAGACCGACGAAGCCAAAGAGCGTCGCACTCTCAAGTTCGTTGCGGTGACCTTCTTCATCCTGGCCGCCTACGTCACGATCGAAGGAATCAGGAACCTTGTGTCTGGCGAGACACCTGAGAACTCGGTTGTCGGAATCATCTTGCTCGTCGCCTCAGTCATTGTCATGCCCGTGCTTGCTGCCGCGAAGATGCGGGTGGGCCGCCGCCTTAACGATTCGCTCATCCTCGCTGACGCGGCCGAGACGCGCATCTGCGTCCTTCTGAGTGTGTCAACGCTCATCGGCCTGGGGCTGTTTGCGCTCACAGGTGCGGCCTGGCTCGACCCGGTCGCCGGATTCGTCATCGCCCTCTTCGCCATCAACGAGGGCCGCGAGGCCTGGGAAGGCGAGCTCGATGAGGACGACGACGATGACGACGACTAGATCGGCCCGCTAACGGCTGAAGAGTTGTGGCAGGCGCGCTGGCCCGACCGCCATGCTGCTCAGCGTTCTACACCGAGGTAGCGGCGGCGTGGCATGTGGTGGCGCGCACCAGCAGCCTGCCCACAGGCGCAGTTTGGTCGCGACACTGGTCGAATGGGCCAGCAATCTGCATCCGTGCAGGTCAGCGACCGACCGACCTTCGCTTACTCAGAGCGAAGCTCTGGTGTGTCCTCGCGTTCTGTCTGAACTTGGGAGTACGATCTAACCTTGAGAGTTCATTTCGAACCAAGGAGATCAGAATGCCGGTTGGGCCGAAGGGCAAGGTTGCCGAGGCGACCGCAGAAGAGACCGCCGCAAAAGTCTCTGGCGACAAGAAGAAGCGAAGCAAGAGCTTTCCCACGCTGCCGCTTCCCGACGCCATCACGATCATCAAGTCGGCGGGTGAGCATGGCATGGAGCACAGCCTTGGAGCGTTTGCGAAGTACTGCGGCCACACTTCCGCAAACAGCGGACCTTTCAAGCAGAAGTTGTCATCGTTCAAGGACTGGAAACTGGTCTCCGTGAATGGTGACCGCGTGACGATCACCGATTCGAGCCGACCGTTGATCCTTGAGAAGGACGCTGCCAGCATCGCTGCGGCCACGCGTTCCGCGTTCACGAGCTGCGACATCATGGAGCGGTTCTATCAGGAGATGGCGAAGGGCGTCGTCTACTCCCCTGCCGACCTCAGGAAGCACGCTGTGGTCGAGTTCGAGGTTTCGTCTGAGAGTTCAGGAATGTTCGCCAAGTCGATCGCCTCTAGCGCTGTCGCCGCAGGCCTGGCCACTGCATCCGATGACGCGGGAAGCGTCACGTTCAAGGTGCCAGGTGAGGTCGAGGGAGCCGAGGTCGAGCCGGAGGTTGAGGATTCAGAGGACGATTCCTTGCAAACCCGAGGGCGAGGAGCAGGAAGTGGGCAGGGCGCAGTACCCCCATCCGCGCCCGGACAGGCACCCGTCGTCGTCCGACAGACCTGGTTGACCACACATGGCGAGGTCACGTTTGAGATTCGTTCGCGTGAGCCTCTCACCGCTGGAGCGTTCGGCGCTGTCGCAAAGATCGTTACCGAGGCAGGGCTGCTCGCCGCCGACCTCGGGGAGCCGGAGGCCGGTGACGATCTTGGCTCTGCCTGATCGCGGCTGGCCCGCTTACGAAGACGCGCTTCTACGACTCGCTGAACGGCGTGCGAAGCCGGGCGATGCCAAGCAATTGCGCTTCTTGCGAGATCTGCAGTTAGTTACCAGCGATCTCTCAGATGTCACGGACGCCGGGCAGCAGTATTTTCACGCTCGGTTCATCAAGGAAGACTTCGCGACGGCCACAGCGGTGCTCCACGCTGCGCTCCTTGACTATCCGCCTGCGGCTGCAGTTGCCCAACTGCTGTTCGGGCTCGACCGCGCGGATCGCGACAAGGCAGATTCGATTCTGCGTCACCATGGTCTGGGTGAGGGACTGACTGACAGAACCCTTGGCGCGATGCTCACACTGATGCACACCGCCGACGTGATCGAATACACGCCCAAGTCTGGTGCGATCAAGGTGCTGGATTCCGCGGTGGGTGCAGCGCTTCCGCCGCGGAGCATCTTCATCGCCCCCGAGACGCCGTACGGCAACAAGGCGTGGTTGAGACGGCTTCTTGGGGAAGCCACCGGACACGTTCACTGGCTCGACAAGCACTTTATGCCGGTCGCTTTCGATGCGATCTGGGAGGCGGTGGACGGCACGCTGGTCAAGGAAGTGCACGTTCTGTCGCTTCGCCTCGCAGATCACGAGGGCCGCCGTCCCATACGCAACTATCGCGACCTCGTCCGAGAACTCTCTGGCCGAGGGGTCGATCTGCGCTGGCATACGATCGACAGCTCACTCATGAAGGGCACGCATGATCGTTGGATCCTGGCCGAGAACTCCGCTCGTAATGTCCCCAACGTCAATGCGATCTACACGGGTCAACACTCAGAGATGAGCCTTAGTAGCAACCTCGCCGAACTCGAGGGTGTGTTCGCTTCCTACTGGGATATGAGCAAGCCTTTCGACGACCAGCAGATTTAGCCTGCCTGCACCTCAACTAGTCGCAGTTCCGGCTTGATCACCTCGCGCCGCTCGGCGCTGAAGATGCGCTCGGCAACACCGTGATCGTTCGGGTCGTCCTCGAAGACGTGCGTGTAGATCATCGTCGTTGAGATGTTGCTGTGCCCTGCCCACGCCATGAGCAAGTGGACCGGCACACCCTCACGAGCCCGCAGGGTGATGAACGTGTGGCGCAGCGTGTGGAAGCGCGTGCCGGCTAGACCGGCCTCAGCGCAGGCAGGCTGCCACTGGCGGTCGTAAAAGTTCGCGTGGCTGAACAACTTCCCAGGGACCGCAAACACGTAGTCGTCGCCGGCGAGTCCAGCACCTTCGATGAACTCGGCAATCTCGACGATGATCGCGCTGGGCACGGGGATGCGGCGACCCTTGGACTTCCGCGTCTTCGTCGTGCCAGGACGCAAGTGCCCCTTCACGTCCTCGACGGTCTCGTCTACCTGAATCGTGAGCTTGTCGAAGTTGATGTTGCGCACCCGTAGGCCTGCCAACTCCCCCGCTCGCATACCCGTCCAGAGACCGACGAGTCCGTACATTCGAAAACGTCCCTCAGGCAGAGCCGCCACGATCGCTTCGGCCTGCTCGATCGTGAGCGCCTGTCCTACGTAGTCCTTCTCTGCTGTCCCGCGCAGGTCCTCGCGCACCGTGGCCGCAGGGTTCTTCTTGATGTACCCGTCGCGCACCGCGAACTTCAGGACACCGTTCAACGTGTCGTAGACGTGATGCTCGGTCCCGACGGCGCGGCCAGCAGCGCGCACCTTCCGGATGATCGCGCGTACGTCACGCGTGGTGATGCTGCCGATGGTCTTGTCGTCCCACTCCGACAGCCAGTTCTTGAGGACGTTCTCGTAGCCGCTGATCGTGCGTGCCCGCAGTTTGACCCGGCGAACGTCGAGCCATTCGTCCGCAACCTCGCGCCACTTGGTCTTGAGTCGGTCAGCGTCGACGTAGTCACCGTCGAGGATTTCAACGGAGTTCCTGAGTTGCCATTCTCGGGCTTCGGCCAATGTGGGCAGCACCTTGCCGCGCACAGCCGGGTAACCGCGCGAGTCTCGTTTCAGTGGATCTCGGTAGCGCACCTCATAGCCACGGATTGATCCATCGGCACGTGTGCGGACGCGGATGTTCTTGACGTTCTTCGGGACGTGCGCCCCGCGCTCGCTCTTGGTCATGAGATGCCTCGCTTCTGGTTCGTTTGGTCGAGCGAGCAACACCTACAGAGCCCAACGTCTGGAGCGTTAGATCCGAGGCGCTCCATCTCGACATCGCTCGTGCGCACGGAAGGTCGCAGGCCGCCTACCTGCACAAACGCCGCGCCTTCTCGTGTTTGACCAAAGGCGCGACCAAACTCGCCTTCCTCCGGCACCCGGCAAGGCCGTGCAGGGGCGAAGACCGTGCCGCTGGCGCAACGGGTTGCCCGACACCTATTCCGCGTTCTACGGCCCGATTCTGCGAGCCGGGCCGGTGGACGGGTCATGGCACTGGCGGGGTGTAGAGCGGCGGGCTGTGCTTGGCCGTGGGGAAAGGCGTTGGCCGCTCACCAATTAGAGGCTTGGCCTTGGAGGTTGGGTAGTTCGCGTTCTCGTATTCATCCACCACTTCGCCGTCAATGATGTCGGGGTTGTACTCCGCGAAGATGTCATCAAGAGCCTCCTGCCACTTCGGCGTCGTGAGTAGCAGCTCGTGCTTGTCGGCCTCGCCGATGCCCGCACGGTCCAACCAATCCCGAACAGCAGCCAGTCGGACGTTGGCAGGAATGGTCTCGTCGGTCGCGAGACGCTTCAACTCCGTCAGCATCTTTGGCACACCCTGTAGCAGTCGCTCGTTGGCCTTGCGCCGGACCTGTGGGGCAGCGCCGCCATGGCTCATGCAGACGTTCCCGCCCTTGATAGGTGGACGCTTGCATGGGGTGCCGTCCTTCTTCTTCGCCGTGCACCTTCGCTTCTCAACTTCGCCGTCAAGAGCACGGCGTTGACGCTTACCCATCTCAAACCCTCACTTCTGTACGTGTCTGTACATGGTTTTGGCACCTACAGACCTGATGCTCACTGCAATTCCGGTCATTTCTGTACTTCTGTACTTGATGTAGTAGTTGCCGTGCTTTAACGCGTAAGAAGCAGTCACTCCCCGCAGCGGGAGGGCGAATCTGGCAGCAGGCTAAACGCGGTACATGACGTACATCGGCTACAGAATCCCTCCAATAGCAGGCCGCACACGGCGTGCACCTAAGTGCAGGTCTGTACATGAGTGGGGTCATCGGTTGACGTCCGCTCTTGAGAAGCGCCACATGAACCCTCGGCTTCGGCGGACTTCGCCTTTCTCAAGTCGATACCCGGAGACGATCTGGCCGCGACGTGTCCGCAGGAAGCTCCCAAGTACCGAGGCCAGTTCTGACGAATCTCGGTACCTACGACCGAAGTCGAGCTCCACATCGGCCAGAAACATGTGCTCCGCCAAGTCGCCGGCGAACCACGGCTGCCCGTCGCCGTACTTGTTGACCGCATGTGCGCAGATCAGTTCAAACGCTTCGGCATCAAGCGGCTTGTCCGCTGTCTTGGAGTCAAGGTTGCCGAGGAAGCCCGGCAGCCCGACGTGCTCAACGATGCCGCCCATCACGCGCCGCCACGCTCCAAACGAGCCGATGACCGCCGTGTCGGCGTCAGGCTTTGGTTTGCCAGCAGCCACCCAGGACGCGATCAGCGTGCAGGCCGACCACACGAGTTCCCCGCGACGCTCCAATGCCCAGGCAGGCAGGCTCAGAGTGAAGTTCTCCCGACGGCTCGGATCCTCGACGCGCGCATCTAGGCGGATGGGCACCGCCCGACGCTTGATGTCCTCCGAGAACTGCGGATTGTTGGCGGTCAGGACGAACGTGCATTGGATGGGCATCGTCACCGTGGCCGACTTCCCCAGCACCCGGCCCGACCAGGTGGCTTTAGTCAACGCCGACGCAAGCGACGGATAGTGGATCTTCCGGTCAATGTTGTCGAAGAAGACGACGGGTGCCGCCTCACGAATTACCGAAGTGAGCCGCTTCTCCATCTCCTCGTCGCCGTGTGGCTCGGCATACGAATCCACCACGCCCGCGGACGGCGCTAGGGCCGACTGAACGAGAAGCGTCTTGCCAGTGCCTTGCTTTGGAGCCTGCACGCTGTACAGCGGCGTGACCCCACGGATCAACTCTCGGGCAAATGGCTGCAAGAGCAAGGCCCATGCGTGGACGCGATCGGCGTCGTCAACGAAGGCAAAGTCCTGAAACAGTTCGTGGATCAGGGCTTTCGCTTCGCGCACCTCTCTCTTCTTCGGCGCGGTGCTGACGCGAGGAATCTCTAGACCCTCTGGCGGCAGGTAGTACGACCGACTCGGCGCGTGGTAGCCCGGCTCCGTCCGAAGAGTGCCATCCGCCGCGAACACGGGAGTCGTGACAATTCGGTCCAGGAGATCGAATGCCCAGTACTCCTGCCCAGCGGCAAGGACGTTCGCCGTGACGTACGGAGGCGGAGGAACCGGCTTTCGGCCCTTCTCGGTAGCGCGATGCCAGTTGGCCGACTCACCCAAAAGAAACGTCAGACGATCCTTGACGACCTCCTGCAAGCCGGTAGCACGAGCCTCGACCAGCAGGTCATCACGGGAGAACAGTCGCTTCGGCTCGTTGTTCACGTGAAGTGCCGCTATTGCCTGGCGCGTGATGACAGGCAGCGGCACATCATTCACTCTGATGTTGCTCTCAGGGCGGCGGACGAACTGACCGAGCCCAGCAGGGTCCATGTCGTTGTCGACCAGCCAGTCGTCGAGGCCGACCTTCGCGTTCTCGCCAGCCAGACTCGGCCGATCGGGCAGCACCACCCACGCAACCCGCGCGCCTTTCTCGGTGAGGAAAGCCGTCAGGGCGTCCAGGGCGCTCTGAACCTCTGCCTTCTTCATGACGTCGCTGTCGTAGGCGATGAACACTTCGCGGGCATTGAGCTTGATGTGGTCCCAATCCCGGAGCGGTTCCCCGTTGCTTCTCCAGTTCCACACGCCCAAGACCGAGATGCAGCAGAGACCTGCCGTCACCCCTGCGTCAGCCTTCTTCGCACCCTCGGTGATAAAGAGTGGCACCGATGCATCGCCCAACCCCGCAGCGGCACCGACAGGGACGTCCAAACGGACGCGAGAGCCCATGGGGTTGTCGTACTTCAACGACTTGGTCTTCGTGACCTTTCCGTCGCCGTCAGTGACGTCATGAACTCGCGGCTCGTCGGCCTTCCACTGACTTCCGACAACCCGCCCGTCTGCGTCCTTGATCGGGATAAGTAGGCCGGGGCCAGTCCATTGAAATGACTCGTACTCGAACTCGAGGAACCGTGCCTTTTCCCTGACTGTCTCGTAGCCACGAGCGTCAATGACGTCAGTGCTGATGCCGCTGCCCTCGACCAGTTCTCGACTGTGACGCTTGCTGAGTTTCCTAGCCACGACGACCACCAACCCTGGACGCGGTGGTCGCGTTACTCACCGGACAGCAGCCAAGCGTCCATCGCGGACTTACGAATGCGGATGGAGCCTCGCACTTTGAGTGCCTGAAGCTCGCCGTCTCGGATAGCGCGACGAATCGTGCTTTCGCTGAAGTTGGAGCGCTCAGCGGCGCTACGGACGGAGTAAAAAATCTCGTCCTTCGAAATGCTTGGTGTACGTGACATTGCGGTGTCCTCCCGGGCGGAGGGTTCCCGAAACGACAAAGGCGTCGAGCCGAGAACCCGTGATGGGTTCCGCTCAACGCCACGTCAGCGTCTACGAGTCTTCCTGGACCGACCTCTTCTGACGTCGTCGGTGCAGCAGGGGTAGCGGTGGCACGATGCTTTGTCTCTAGTCTGGTTCGTCCGGATGTCCGGCCCTGGTGTGGTGCACAGCCCGCAAGCAGATGTTGTGGGACCAGTGTAACCCCGAATACCGCAGCGATGGGCGGCATACCGGTGACAACATTTGGCTGCCATTCCAGGCAGTAAATCGACCGAGTTTGGTCGTTTTGTCTGGTCGCGGCTCCGAGACTGGGCCTGCACGCCGAACCACATCGGCGGGACTCGCCGGCATGCCAGCGATTTGTAGCGGTGGGCGAAGAGGGGCTCGAACCCCCGACCTTCCGGGTGTAAACCGGATGCTCTGACCAGCTGAGCTATTCGCCCTCAGGATCAGCGGCACACTACCGCAACGGCCGGGTGCCGACCGCATCCACGAACCCACGAAAAACGCCGCGGCTGCCAAGGTCTCGGGTCCCTGGCAGCCGCAGCACCCTCATCAAAGCGCATGGCCGGGCTCAGCCGCAGCCATTTCAGGAAGATTTAGGGAAAGCAGTTCGGGTGTCAGGCCAGATCGGCCAGAGCAGCCCGATAATCCGCGAGATTGCGGGCGTCTCCGATGCCGTTGACGACCTGCCAGCGCAGCGTTCCCTCGCGGTCGATGACGAACGCTCCGCGGTTGGGGGCACCGGCACCGTCGTTGAACGTGCCGTACGCGCGGGACACGTCGCCGTGCGGCCAGAAGTCGCTGAGGATCGAGAACGTGTAGCCGTCGCGATCGGCGAACGCCCGGTTGGAGAAGAAGTGGTCGCACGAGATGGCGAGCACCTCGGCGTGCTCGGTCTCGAAGTCGCCGAGGTTGTCGCGGATCTCGCACAGCTCGCCCGTGCAGATGCCGCTGAACGCGAACGGGAAGAACACCAGCACGACGTTCTTGTCGCCGCGGAACGATGACAGGGTCACGTCCTCACCGTGCTGGTTCTTGAGGGTGAAGTCGGGTGCGGCATCGCCGATGGAGAGAGTCATGCGACGAGCGTAGTGCCGTCTCCGTCGTTGGGCTGCGGACGTCATCACCGACGTGCCAACTCAGGTACTGATGTGATGACGTCCCGGGCGGGACGACGCTCGGGCGCGGAGCGCCCTCGGTCTCAGCGCTTCTGGGCGGTGAGGCGAGTGGCGGCCCAGTCGGCGGTGGCCGAGGACGTCGTGGTGACCGACAGTCCGGCGACCTCCGCGGCCTCGACGACATCGGCACCCGGGACGTAGTTGTCGCGGCCCACCTTCGGCGTGAGGAGCCACACGGAACCGCCGTCGACGAGATCGGTCAGGGAGTCGACCAGTGCATCGGTCAGGTCTCCGTCGCCGTCGCGCCACCAGAGGATGACGCCATCGACGTCGTCGCCGATGTCGCCGTCGACCAGATTGTTGCCGGTGTGACGCTCGACGTCGACACGCAGCTCCTCGTCGACGTCCTCATCCCAGCCCAGCTCCTGGATGACGGTGTCAGGACCGAAGCCCAGCTTGCCCGCGTCCACCGGTATGTCTCCTCGCGTTGGTCAAAAACCTACTCAAAAGTAGGTTCATCGGCATGGGTTGCCGGTATCACAGTAGCGAACCGGAGGTGGAATGATGGACACGTCCACAAGACAACTGGGAGTGAACATGCCGCAATCCGGCCAGGAACGTCCGCCCGTCATCCACGAGGGTCTCCCGACCCAACTGCCTGACATCGACCCCGACGAGACAGCTGAGTGGCTCAGCTCCCTCGACGAGATGGTCGACAGCCGCGGACGCAGTCGTGCTCGTTACGTCATGCTCAAGCTCCTCGAGCGGGCCCGCGAGCAGAACGTCGGCGTGCCGGCTCTGCGCAGCACCGACTTCATCAACACCATCCCGCCGGAGCGCGAGCCGTGGTTCCCCGGCAACGAGGCGATCGAGCGCCGCATCCGCTCCTACATCCGCTGGAACGCCGCCGTCATGGTGTCGCGCGCCAACCGTCCCGGGCTGGGCGTCGGCGGCCACATCGCGTCGTACCAGTCGGCGGCGAGCCTCTACGAGGTCGGCTTCAATCATTTCTTCCGCGGCAAGGACCACCCCGGCGGTGGCGACCACATCTACTTCCAGGGCCACGCGGCACCCGGCATCTACGCCCGCTCGTTCCTCGAGGGCGGATTCGACGAGCAGCAGATGGACCGCTTCCGTCAGGAGCACTCGCACGGTGCCGGCAACGGCCTCTCGTCGTACCCGCACCCGCGCCTCATGCAGGACTACTGGGAGTTCCCGACGGTCTCGATGGGCCTCGGCGGCATCAACTCGATCTACCAGGCGCGCTTCAACCGCTACCTGCACAACCGTGGCATCAAGGACACCAGCCAGCAGCACGTCTGGACGTTCCTCGGCGACGGCGAGATGGGCGAGGTCGAGTCGCTCGGCGCGATCGGCGTCGCTGCACGCGAAGAGCTCGACAACCTGACCTGGGTCGTCAACTGCAACCTGCAGCAGCTCGACGGTCCCGTGCGCGGCAACGGCAAGATCATCCAGGAGCTCGAGTCCACGTTCCGTGGCGCGGGCTGGAACGTCATCAAGGTCGTGTGGGGACGTGAGTGGGACGATCTGCTCGCCCGCGACACCGACGGCACGCTGGTCAACCAGATGAACCGGACGCCCGACGGCGAGTTCCAGACCCTCTCGGTCGAGACGGGTGCCTACAACCGCGAGAAGTTCTTCGGTCCCGACCCGCGTCTGCAGAAGATGGTCGAGCACCTCACCGACGGCGACATCGAGCGTCTCCCCCGCGG
Organism: Aeromicrobium fastidiosum; assembly: GCF_017876595.1. Taxonomy (NCBI): domain Bacteria; kingdom Bacillati; phylum Actinomycetota; class Actinomycetes; order Propionibacteriales; family Nocardioidaceae; genus Aeromicrobium; species Aeromicrobium fastidiosum. The sequence goes on from NZ_JAGIOG010000001.1 coordinate 3,639,540, forward strand.
CGGTCACGACTACCGCAAGGTCTACGCCGCGTTCGAGGCCGCCCAGAAGCACACGGGCCAGCCGACCGTCATCCTGGCGCACACCGTCAAGGGCTGGCTGCTGGAGTCGTTCGCCGGTCGCAACGCGACGCACCAGATGAAGAAGCTCACCAAGGACGACCTCAAGGGCTTCCGCGACCGCCTCAACATCCCGGTCACCGACGAGCAGATCGACGGCAGCGACATCGCGCCGTTCTACCACCCGGGCCCCGACAGCGAAGAGATCCAGTACATGAAGGCGCGCCGCGAGGCGCTCGGTGGGTCGCTGCCCAAGCGCGTCGTCGACCCGACGCCGGTCAAGCTGCCCGACCCGAAGGTCTACGAAGAGCTCAAGAAGGGCTCGGGCAAGCAGCAGATCGCCACGACCATGGCGTTCGTCCGTCTGCTCCGCGACCTCATGAAGGATCCCGAGATCGGACGTCGCATCGTCCCGATCGCGCCCGACGAGTACCGCACGTTCGGCATGGACTCGATGTTCCCGTCGGCCAAGATCTACAACCCGGCCGGCCAGACGTACGAGTCGGTCGACCGCAAGCTGCTGCTGGCCTACAAGGAGTCGGCGCAGGGCCAGCTCCTGCACGAGGGCATCAGCGAGGCCGGTGCCATGGCGTCGGCGATCGCGGCCGGCAGCTCGTACGCGACGCACGGCGAGCCGATGATCCCGGTCTACATGTTCTACTCGATGTTCGGCTTCCAGCGGACGGCCGACTCAATCTGGGCCATGGCCGACCAGCTCGCCCGCGGCTTCCTGATCGGCGCGACCGCCGGACGCACGACGCTGACGGGCGAGGGCCTGCAGCACGCCGACGGCCACTCGCCGCTCATCGCGCAGACCAACCCCGCGGTCGTGCACTACGACCCCGCGTTCAGCTTCGAGATCAGCCACATCGTCAAGCAGGGCCTCGAGCGGATGTACGGCACGACCGACACCCACCCGCACGGCGAGGACGTCATCTACTACCTGACGGTCTACAACGAGGCCTTCAACCAGCCGGCCGAGCCCGAGGACGTCGACGTCGAGGGACTGCTCAAGGGCGCGTACATCTACCGCAAGGCGTCCGGCGACGGCGTGCCGGCGCGCATCATGGCGTCCGGCGTGGCCGTGCCGTGGGCGCTGCGTGCCCAACAGATCCTGGCGGACGATTACGGCGTAGCCGCCGACGTCTGGTCGGTCACGTCGTGGAACGAGCTGGCGCGCGACGCGATCGCCGCCGAGAAGTGGAACCTCAACAACCCCGGTGAGTACAGCAAGATGCCGTACATCACGTCGCGGCTCATGGACAGCAGTGCCGTCACGGTCGCCGTCAGCGACTACATGCGCGCCGTGCCCGACCAGATCGCCCGCTGGGTGCCCGGACCGTGGCAGTCGCTCGGTGCCGACGGATTCGGCTTCGCCGACACGCGCGCGGCAGCTCGCCGGGTGTTCCAGATCGACGCCGAGTCGATCGTGGTGTCGGTGCTGCAGACGCTGGCCCAGCGCGGCTCGGTGCCGCCTGAGAAGGCCCGTGAGGCGTTCACCCGCTTCCGCATCGACGACCCGACTGCCGTTGCAGGCGTCGAGCAGGTGGGCGGCGACGCTTGACAGACGCCTCGTCGCAGGGGTTGGGCATGGACGCCTAAGATGGCGTCCATGCCCCGTTGGTTCCGCGCCTTCCTCTCCTGGCCGTACGCGTTCGCGTTCTGCCTGTCGGTGGGCGTCGGAGCCACCGCAATCTACTTCTCGCAGCACCTCGACGTCGGCCTGAAGGATCCCGAGGGGTTCCTCGGCCCGGCCTACATCCGTCTGCCGATGCTGGGCGTGCTGCTGTTCGCCGCGGGCCTCGCGCCCCAGGCCATCCAGCGCTACGGCATCAAGCACGTCTTCTCAGGCATGCGCAACATCGTGCGCGACGAGTGGACGCTCAAGCGCGTCGGCTACGCCGCGACCGGCATGGTGTCGTTCTACGTCTGCTACGTGAGCTACCGCAACCTCAAGAGCTACCTGCCCGAGCTCACCAACACGCTGCACGACCGTGCGTTGCTGCAGCTCGACCACGTCCTGTTCTTCGGCAACAACCCCGCCGAGGTGCTGCACTCGGTGCTCGGCACGACGATCGCCGCCCAGGTGCTGGCCGTCCTCTACGTGCTCTACCTGCCGGTCGTGCCGATCACGGTCGCCGCCGTCCTGGTGCTGCACCGCGACGTCACGGTGGGTGCCTGGTACGCCACGGCGGTGAGCCTCAACTGGGTGCTCGGCGTCGTCAGCTACTACAGCCTGCCGACCCTCGGCCCGGCCTTCTACGAGCCGCAGCGGTTCGCCGATCTGCCCGACAACGGTGCGACCCAGCTGCAGATGTCACTGCTGCGCGGTGCGTTCGGCTACAAGGAGGATCCGCAGGGCGACAAGATCTTCGGCATCGCCGGCTTCGCGTCGCTGCACGTGTCGGTCGTCTTCACCCTCGCGCTGTTCCTGCACTACGCCGGCATCGCCCGCGCGATCCGCTACGTCGCGTGGATCTACCTCGCGTTCACGATCACGGCGACGCTGTACCTCGGCTGGCACTACGTCGCCGACGACCTCGGTGGCCTGCTGATCGGATGGGTCGCCGTCGCGGTGGGTGCCTGGGCCACGGGCAACACCCGATGGCAGAAGCGTCGACGGCTCGAGGCCGCCGACCAGGTCGAGCCCGTCAGCTGATCGCGGGCTCGCTGGCCGCCACCGGCGCGGCGGCGGACGGGTCGACGCTCTCGAGCTGGTACTGGTCGCCGCGGCGCAGCAGCGCCCTCCACCGTCCCCGGTGGTACGACGCCGGGGCATTGGCCTCGATGAACTCCACGACGATGCGCGAGAAGTCCTCGGCATGGTCGCGGTGCGGGAAGTGCCCCGAGTTCTCGAACACGTGGACGTCCTGCACCTGCGTGGGTGCCGAGTCGGCGTGCGAAGCCGGGATGACCATGTCGTTGCGTCCCCAGACGACCATCACCGGCATGAGCCGCGCGAGATAGCTGCGATCGGTCATCGTGACGTACTGGCCGCGCCAGTTGAGGACGTGGCTCGTGACGCGCTGCACCGCGGTGCGCTGGGCCGGGTCGGCGAGCGACTCGTAGATGCGGGCGACCTCACCCAGGTCGCGCGTGGCGCTGAGGGGAAGCCTCGACAGGGACGTCAGCGCGCCACTCACGAGCGGACGCCACGGACGGAGGGTCGCAGCGGCGATCATCAGTCCGCTACCGGGCACGGTCAGGAACCGGATGAGCGGCGTGACCTCCCTGCCCAGCCCACCGGTCGAGACCAGCACGACGCGCTCCGTGCGGTCGGGGAACTGGTAGGCGAACTGCATCGCCACCCCTCCCCCGAAGCTGTGGCCGATCACCGTGACCTTGTCGATGCCGAGCACCGTCAGGAGGTCGCGCATGCCGTTGGCGTAGCCGCCGAGCGAGTAGTCGGCATCGGGCTTGTCGGACTCGCCATGACCCAGCAGGTCGGGCGCGATGACCGTGTAGTGCTCGGCCAGCGACGGCATGACGTCGACCCACGTCGAGGAGTCGCACGCGAGGCCGTGCAGCAGGAGCAGCGCCGGACCGGAGCCTGCGATGCGAAAAGCCCTGCGATAGCCGTGAACGACGACGTACTGGACGTCCTCGATGCTTTCCATCGCCTCAGTGTAGGGGCGGGACGTGTCGCCACGTCGGTAGACTGCGAAGGTGCCTTCCTCTTCCTCGGTCCAGGAGCAGCTGACCGACATCCTCGTCCGGGTCGTCAGCTGCCCGGCCGATGCGGTCGTCCCCACTGCGGTCCTGGCTGAGCTGGGCACCGACTCGCTCACGATCGTCGAGGTCGGCGAAGAGCTCGGCCGCCGGTTCGGCGTCCGCCTGTCCGACGCCGCGATCGACTCCATGGTGACGGTGCAGGACGCGGTCGACGCGGTGCTGGCCGAGACGCGCCGTCGCGCCGAGGAGTCCGCTCCGGCCGCAGCCGCCGTCGCGGCGTCCCGCCCCGCTGCCCCTGCCGCTGCGCGACCGGCCGCGCCGGTTCGTCGCCGCCGCAAGAGCAGCTTCGCCGCCATCTTCGTGTTCTTCGGCCTGGTCATCGGCGGTGTGCTGGGCCTCGGCGGTGCTGCGCTCGTCAGCGCCACTGGCATCGGCGACGTCGACCTGCCCGCGATCGGGGCCTCCCCGACGACGGCGACGCCGACCGCGGAGCCCACCGAGGAGACGACCCCCGCGCCGACGAGCCCGACCGAGGACCCCAAGCCGACCATCAACACGTCCAGCGAACGGGTGTCGCCGGGTGAGCGGTTCCTGCTGAGCGGCGCGTTCCCGGGCAGCCCCGACGGTCAGCCGCTGCAGGTCGAGGTCAAGGACGGTCCGGGGGCGGGCTGGGACGACTTCCCGATCCAGACCACGGTGCGCGACGGAGGCATCTTCCGCACCGAGCTCTACACGTCGCGCACGGGTGAGCGCCAGTTCCGCGTCACCAACACCACGACGGGCGAGTCGACCCCGACCGTCAAGGTCACGATCGGCTGACGGTCAGATCACCTGGTGCAGCCAGCGCACCGGGGCACCGTCGCCGGCGTGCCGGAACGGCTCGAGCTCGGCGTCCCACGCGAGTCCCAGCAGGCCGTCGAGCGCCGTGTCGAGATCGACCTCGCCGAGCGCGGCCTTGACCCGGAACGCCTTGATGCGGTCCTCGGGGATGAGAATGTCGCCGTGCAGGCCCGTCATGGCGTGGAAGATGCCGAGCGCCGGCGTGTAGGAGTAGCGCGCACCCTCGGTGGACGCCGTCGGCTCCTCCGTGACCTCGAAGCGCAGCTGCTCCCATCCGCGGAGCGCCGATGCGATCGCTGCCGCGGTGCCTGCAGCGGCCTGCCACGACAACTCGGCGCGGTAGGTGCCGGGCTCGGCCGACTGGGGCACCCAGGCGAGATCGGGCGTGCCACCGAGAACGCCGGCCACTGCCCACTCCACGTGGGGGCACAGCGCAGACACGGAGGAGTGCACGAAGAGCACTCCCCGCGTCGGGGTCGTCGGCATGGACATGCCGTTGTTCGATACAGCCATGGTGCCTCCCTAGTTCGCCTTCCCCAGCGTCACGGGAGCACCTGCGACCTATTGTGACGTACGTTGGCCCGTGCGGACAACACCCACCCGTCAAGGAGTGTCAGATGACGACCACCGTGCACGACAACGCCCCGGAGTCACGATTCGAGATCACGATCGACGGCCGTCTCGCCGGCTTCGTCGACTACCGCAGGGATGGTGACGAGTACGCGCTGCCGCACACCCGCGTCTACCCCGAGTTCGGGGGCCGCGGGGTCGGCAGCCAGCTGATCGTCGGCACCCTGCAGGAGATCGCGGCGCGGGGCGGGACGGTGCTGCCGTACTGCCCGTTCGTGCCCAAGGTCATCCTCGACAACCCCGAGTACCTCGACCTCGTGCCCGAGGGGCAACGGGCGACGTTCGGCCTCGACTGAGTCAGCCGACCGCGTGGGCGACGATGCCGTTGTCGCGCCAGAGCTCGAGCACCGACTCCTTGTCGTCCCACGCCTCCAGCGGCGTGAAGCCGTCGTCGGCGATCTGCTGCAGGATCTCCTTCTTGATCACGACATCCTTGCGGTAGTCGCCGACGATGCGCATGTAGAGCGCGTCGTACGGGACGTCGTGGGCCACGAGCCAGTCGAGCGACAGGTCGCGCCACACGAACTCACGCGACGTCACGACGATGACGGCGCGCCCCTTCTCGTGCTGCTCCCGCGCAGCCTCGACGACGTCCTCGTGCGCGGGGCACGTCGCCGAGGCAGCGTGGAAGGCGGCGAAGTCCTTGTCGTCGCCCTCGATGAGGTGGACGATCTCGCTGGTGTCGCACAGCGTCCCGTCGAGGTCGAAGATCACGGCGTCGCGCATGCGGGCTCCATCGGTCGGCGGAGTGTCGTCGGTAGGGAGGGTGGGGCTCGAACCCACGACCCAGGGATTATGAGTCCCCTGCTCTAACCGGCTGAGCTACCTCCCCGCGGTGGGTGCCAACCTACCGGTCACGGCCCTCTCCCGTTGGTGGGGTTCACCGCCGGCGGCAGGTCGTCGCCGTCGTACTCCGACGCGACAAGTGCAACCAGGGCGTCGCGTGCCTCGGCCACGACGACGGTCGACCGCTCGACGACCAGCGTGCCGCCGTTGAGCAGCAGGCTCTCGAGGGAGTCGTCGCTCGCGACGTCGACCAGGGCCGGCACGACGACGCTCCGCAGCTCGGCGACCGAGATCCTCGCCTCGGGCGGCAGGAGCACGAGTCCGGTGACACCGGCGACGAGGCCCACGACCAGCCCCAGGACGCCTGCGGTCCGCCGGGCCCTGCGCGACGTGGCCTCGGCCGCGGACCGCCAGGCGTCCCACCGGTAGGCGGCGACCGCGACCTCGTCCACGCGGATCGGCTCGATCGCGCCGTCGGGATCAGTCATGGCGCGCCCTTCGCTCCGGCGTCCCATTGATCATCATCAGCGCGATGCCCGCGAGGACGAAGAGCACTGGCGGCAGCATGACCGGTGTGAAGTCCATGCCGTCGAAGTCCGGGTCGGGCAACCGCGCGAACGTCATCAGTGCGGCGACGGCGATCGTGATGATCAAGGGGACGGCGGCCCCTCGGGATCGAGGTAGGGCGAGCACCGCACAGACCGCGGCCACCACACCGCTGCCTCCGACGACGACATCGAACACGTCGCCGCCGTAGCGGCCCGCCAGACCCCACCCGACGGCCCAGGCGACGACGGCGGCGCAGAGGATCCCGCGGCACAGGACGACGTGCCGGGCGCGCTGCGTCATGCGGGCCGTCACGTCGTCGCCCGGTGCTTCCACCATGCCCGGGCGACAGCTCCCGACCCGAGGAGCACGTAGGCGAGCAACAGGAGCGCGGCCTTCGGCCAGTGGTTCGTGACGAGGCCGAGCCCGACACGCAGGTCCAGACCTGCGCCGCCGTCGAACCAGGAAGAACCGACGACGTGAGCAGCCAGAGTGATGAGCACCCCCGCCGCCGCCCACCGGCGGACCAGCTGCAGGCGCGGGCTCAGCTCGATGGGCGGCGGGGTCTGGCTAGTCACGCGGCCCATCATCGCACCGGACAGACTCGGTTACTGAACCCGTGGACCGTCGACGTCGTACGCTCGCCGCGTGATCCAGCCAGCGTCGTCAGCCACGCCCGCGCCGCGACCGAGACAGCTGCTCTACTACGTCCTCATGACGCTGTGGTTCGGCACAGGGGTGTTCCGGGCCGACCGACCGTGGCAGTTCTGGCTGGCGTTCGCATTGACCTGCCTGGGGGTCTCGTGCGTGCACGCCTGGGTTCAGGAATGGCGGCGACACCGGATGACCGTGTGAGCAGGGTCCCGTCCGATCTTGTCGTCGTCCCTGCCGGGACAGACGAGGACGGCCATCTCGACGGGTGACGCCGGACGCGGGACGGCCGAGGAAGACGACCGGCCACTCGCTCAGCTCGGACCCGGCCCCAGCAGCGTCGTCGCGGCGTCGAAGGCTTCGTCGAGGCGGCTCGCCAGCTGGTCGAGCGCGTGGTCACCCGCGTCGCGCCAGCGCTCGAAGGCGACCCGCAGGGCGCTCAGCGCCCAAGCAGCCAACAGCTCGGCGTCTCGAGGAGATCGGGGCTCGGGCAACCGTTCGAGGATCACCTCTGACATCAGCACCTCCCAGTCGAACACCCGATCCCTCACCCGCTTCATCAGAGCCGGGGACGACTCGGCCATCTCGGCGCTGATCCACATCTGCTCGGCGAAGCGGCTGCCGGGCTCGTGCACGGGGTCGAAGGCCCGGCGCAGAGCCGTCCAGATGGGCTCGTCGGCCGGTCGATCCTGCAGCGCGGAACGGAACGCCGGGCCGGGGTCGTCGAGCCAGGCCATCGCCAAGCCCTCCTTGGACTCGAAGTGCCGGTAGAACGTGCGACTCGCCACGCCCGCGGCTGACGCGATCATGTCGACGCTCGTGGCCTCGATACCGTGCTGCTCGAACAGCTCGCGCGCCGCGTCCGACAGGCTGGCACGCACGGCCTCGCGGGCGATCGCTCGGCCACCCACGGGGCGATCGGCGGGGTCCGGCATCGGGGCGGCTCCTGTCAGACGGGGGTGGATCAGCGCCTCACGGGCGGGCGAATAGCTGGCGGATGGAGTACGACTCGTCCGCCAAGCGATCGATGACCGACGGGATGGGCCGGTCGAGCCAGGACTTCGTCTGCGCGAACTCGGCCGGACGATCGACTGCCTCGATCCTCACGATCCGATCCTCGACGATACCAAAGGTCAGGAACGAGCCCCCTGCCATGTCGCCGCGCGTCACCCACCGGGAGACACGCGCGGAGGGGTCGCCGGCCATCTGGATCTTGACCTCGAACTGGTGCGACCAGAACCACGGGGCGGCATCCGGCGGGGTCTCGCGGCCGAGGATCACCGCGGCCACACGGCGGGCGCTGGACGCGGCGTGCGGTGCCGACTCCAGGCGCAGCGTCGACCCGTCAGGGCGAAGCACCCGGGCACAGTCGCCGATCGCGAACACGTCGGGTGCGGACGTCCGGTAGTCGGCGTCGACGAGGATGCCGTCGTCCACCGCCAGCCCCGCCTGCTCCGCCGGCCCCGTCTCGGGCGTCATGCCGATGCCGACCACGACCTCGTCGACCTCGACGATCCCCTGGTCGGTGGCGACGCGGGCAATGCGTCCGTCGTCGCCGGTCACCAGGTGCAGACCGGTCACGCCGGTGCGGACGTCCACCCCGCGCGCCCCGTGCAAGGACGCGACGTGCTCGGCGACGACCTCGCTGCACACCCGGCCCAGGAGGCGGGGTGCGAGCTCGAGCACCGTGACCTCCGCGCCTCGCTTGCGGGCGCTCGCCGCGACCTCGAGCCCGACGAAGCCTCCCCCGACGACGCCGACCCGTGTGCCCGGTGCCAGCCGGTCCCGCAGCCGCTCGACATCGGCGTGCGTCTTGACCTGGTGCAGGTTGTCGGCCTTCGCGGCGGCAGGGTCGGCCAGCATCCTGGGGCGGCCACCGAGAGCCAGCACCAGGACGTCGTAGGGCACCGACTCGTCGCCGACCTGCACGGTCCTGGCCGTCGTGTCGACGTGGTCGACCCGTCGCCCCAGCACCAGGTCGACCTGCTGCTGCTCGTAGAACGACCGGGGCCGGGCCAGCAGCTCGTCGGCGGGCGACGCTCCCAGCAGGAACGACTTCGACAGCGGCGGACGCTGGTAGGGCGGTGTCGCCTCGTCGCCGACGAGGGTCAGGGGGCCGTCGAACCCACCGGCCCGCAGTGCCGCGACGACCTCCCCTCCCCCGTGCCCCGCCCCGAGGACGACGACGCGCCGACTCACCACTGGCTGGCCGGGACCCGCACCCTGACGCCGTCGAGCACCGGGCTCACGACGACCTGGCACGACAGCCTGCTGCCGGGCTCGCGCTCCTCCGACGTCGCGTCGAGCATCTCGTCCTCGAACCCGCTCGGCGGCCCGGCGATGCCGACCCACGCGTCGGACACGATGACGTGACACGTCGCGCACGACAGCTCGCCGCCGCAGTCGGCGACGATCCCCGGCACCAGGTTGCTCAAGGCGGTGCGCATGATCGACTCCCCGTCGGCGGCTTCGACCGTCGTCACGGACCCGTCGGGCTGCTCGAACTCGACCGTGGTCATGAGGCCGCGATGCGGTCGAGGGCCGCGGTCAGGTGGGGTCGGAACCCTTCCGGGTCGTCCGACGGGGTGAAGTGCGACAGCCCAGGCATGACGATGAACTCGGCACCCGGGATGTTGGCGGCGAGCGCCGATCCGTTGTCGTCGGGGGTCAGCATGCTGATGTCGTACTCACCGGTGAGGATGATCAGCGGCGTCTTCGCGGTGTCGATGAGGTGCCCGTCCACGCGCAGGTCGTGGCCGAACATGAAGTAGTCGTTGTCGGCGGGATACACGTCGCGGTGGTTCGTGGTGTAGATCCACTCCACCTCGCGACGGAAGTCCTCGGGCGCGTCCATGCCGGTGACGTCGAACATCGTCGAGCCGACGGCTCCGGCCGCCACCCGCGGGTCGCGGAAGCGGTCGTTGTCGAAGCCCTGCCACGACTCCATGTGATAGAGCCCGTTGACGCCGACGGCTCCGCGGATGGCCTCGGGGTGGTGGGCGCACAGGTCGGAGGCGAGCTGACCGCCCACCGAGCAGCCGACGAAGATCGGGCGGTCCAGCTCGGTCGCCGCGATGAAGCCCGTGATCCACGCCATGAGCTGGGCCTTGTCGAACTTCAGGTCCTTCTCCCACCAGCGCGAGCCGAGCGGGGGCAGCGACTTGCCGTGGTACGGCAGGTCGATCGCGATGAGCGTGTACTTCTCCTGCAGCGCGGGGTCGGCGAGCACGTGGCGGTACTGCCGGCCGTCCGCGCCCGCGGTGTGCATGAACAGCACCGGGACGGGGCCGCGCCCGGCCGTCTCGTAGTAGACGCGGTGCTCCAGGCCGTCGACGTCGAAGCGGACGTAGCGACCGACGGGGTCGTCGGAGTCGGCGAACGGATCGGCGTCGACGACGATCTCGTGGCGACCCGTGGCGGCGTCCACGCCGAGCCGGACGATGCGATTCCAGGCACCGAGGTAGGGGGCCACGAGCGTGGGCCAGTCGGCGTCGATCGTCGCGCCGAAGACCTGCGCCGACGTCATGCACTCGAGCCCGACCTGGGGCTTCTCGACGGCCATGAGGTCCCACAGCTCCGTGGGGATCGTGACGCCGACGGTGGGCTCGGCCTCGGCTGCATCCGACGAGCTCACGGCACCGTCGTCGACCACCAGGTCGAAGACCGTCGGACCCAGCGTGACGCGCACGATTCCTCGGAACGCCTTGAGCCGCACGGCCAGCTCGCGGTCTGCCTCCAGGGTCTTGCGCAGCTGTGCTCCATCGAGAGTCATGGGTGTCCTTCCTGACACGGGTGAGAAACATTGACGTCACATATTGACGAAGTGTCACACTATGACAGATAGTCAGTGTGTGCAAGATCATAAATCACCTGAGTTCGATCGACCGGCGACAGGAACACGATGACGACAGACCAGAACAGAACCGAGCTGCTGGCCGCGGCCAAGCGCGCACAGCAGGAGGCCATCGCCTGGATCGAGCAGCAGCTCGACGCCGGCCGGCCCCGCGACGCAGCGCAGAAGAACACGTGGTGGCGCGTCCCGTGGGCGCTCTCGGTCGCAGGAGCCGGCGACACCGCTGCCGCGGTGCTGCGGTGGGCCGAGCAGGAGGCGCTCGACGACGACGCCGACCTGCGCTCCGGCCCCGCGGAGTTCATGCAGGGCGCGAGCCCGGTGTACGAGCTCAGCGCCCTCGCGATCGCGGCGTGGCGGCTCGGCCGGTACGACCTCGCGAACGCGCTGCTCGACCGCTGCCAGCGCTTCCAGAGCCCTCGCACCGGCGGCGTGTACGACCAGCGCGAGCGTCCCGAGGGGTCCGCGACCATCCAGGACCTGCTCAAGACGTGCCAGCTCGGCATCGCGGCGATCGTCGCGGGCCGTCGCGACATCGCCGATCCGATCGCGACGTGGCTGCGCGAGCTGTGGACCCTCCAGCCCGAGCTGCCCCACGTCCTGTACGCCGGACGCAGCGACGATGACGACAGCCTGTTCATCCCCGCCGAGGACGACTTCTTCGGACGCTTCCTCCTGCGCGTCGACTTCCGGGAGCCGCTGCAGGCCTACTACAGCCCCGGCATCGCCGCGGCCTTCCTGCACGACTACCGCGCGCTGACCGGCTCGGACGACCGCGACCTGGCTCGCGCGTTCCTGCAGCTCAACGCCGACGGCAGCGACGTCCAGTTCACGGACCCGAACTCGGTGCAGATCTGCAAGTACGCCTGGGGCGTCGCCTGCGACGTCAAGCTCGACCCCGCATCGCCCTTCGCCGCCGATGCCGAGCGGATGACCGCGTGGTTCCTCGATCGCCAGAACGACGACGGCTCCTGGTCGCCCTCGAGCTTCGGGTCGACCGAGGTCCCACCCCCGGTCGACCGGCTCTGGAAGACCGCCGAGCACCTCATGGAGCTCTCGTTCCTGATCGAGGCGTTGACCGTCGCCGACCCCAGCATCCCCACTCCTGACACGACGACCCGTGAGGACACGACGCCATGACCGATGACACCACCATCGCGCCGCACCTGGAGCCCACCACCAGCCCCGACGGCAGGGTCGAGATCGACTTCGATCACCTCGACCCCGACTACTCCGACAACTGGAGCCCCCGGCTCAACCAGCTCTCGCGCTGCCCCGTGGCCCACTCGTCCCACCACGAGGGCTTCTGGATGATCACGGGGCACGAGGAGCTCAAGGCGGCAGCGACCGACTGGGAGCACTTCTCCTCGCTCCACGACGGCATCGACGGCGACGCCTTCGCCGAGCGCGACAAGACCGCGTACCCGGAGCCCCGCACCCCGCGCGGCGGGTCGACCATCCCGGACGCCTCGCTGGCCCGGATGGTGCCGAGCGAGGCCGACGGACCGATGCACACCGACATCCGCCGCCTCGAGGTCCCGTTCTTCACACCGAAGGCCGTGCGGTCGCACGAGGCGCAGATCCGCGCCTACGTCGACGAAGCGCTCGACAGTGTGATCGAGAGCGGGCGCATCGACTTCGCCGCCGACTTCGGTCGCGTCATCCCCACCAAGGTCACGATCTCGGTGATCGGCTTCGACCCCGACGAGTGGGCCGACTTCGCCGCCGTCGTGCACGCCATGAACCTGCACGGCATCTTCTCGCCCGAGTTCCCGTTCGATGCGTTGTTCGCCACGCAGGCCAAGGTGCTCGAGCTCGTCAAGCAGCGGCGCGAAGATCCCCGCGACGACGTCGCCTCCGCCCTGACCAAGGGCTCCGTGCTCGACTCCCCCGTGACCGACGAGGAGGCGGCGACGATCCTCAACGGGCTGACGTTCGCCGCCACCGACACGACGACCTCGGCGCTCCTGCACTCGCTGCGCTGGCTCTCGGCCCACCCCGAGGAGCGGGCGCTCCTGCAGCGCGAGCCCGACCGGATCCCCGCCGCGATCGAGGAGTTCCTGCGCTACTACAGCCCGTTCTTCGGCGTCGCCCGCACCGTGGCGGCTGACACCGAGCTCGGAGGGCAGGCGCTGGCCGAGGGCGACCGCGTCATGCTGACGTACGCGGCGGCCAACCGCGACGAGCGCGTGTTCGAGGATCCCGACCGGGTCGACCTCGAACGTGCCAACGCGACCGAGCACGTCGCCTTCGGCGCGGGACCCCACCGCTGCCTCGGCGCACCGCTGGCGCGCCTCGAGCTGCGGATCATGCTCGAGCGCGTGCTGGAACGACTCCCCGACTTCCACGTGCTGGAGGACCAGGTCGTCGAGTACCCCATCAAGTCGTCGATCAACGGCATCGACCAGCTGCCCGCGACGTTCACGCCGGGCGCACGCCTCGGGACCCTCACCCCCGCCGAAGAAGGAGCATCATGACCAAGGACCTGACCGGACGCGTCGTCGTCATCACCGGAGGGGCCCGCGGCATCGGGTTCACGACGGCCACCCAGCTGGCCGCGGCCGGTGCCACGGTGGTGCTGGGAGACCTCGACCTCGACCAGGTCACCGCTGCGGCGGCCGCCGTCGGCCACGGCGCGGTCGGGGCACGCCTCGACGTCACGAGCCGCGAGTCGTGGACCGAGTTCCTCGAGGAGACGGCCTCGGCCGGACCCATCGACGTGCTGGTCAACAACGCCGGGATCATGCCGATCGGCCGCTTCCTCGACGAGGACGACGCCATCTCGCGCGCCGTCATGGACGTCAACGTCCTGGGGTACGGCCTCGGCATGAAGCTCGTCGTCCCGGGGATGATCGCTCGCGGCGGAGGTCAGGTCGTCAACGTCGCCTCCGCCGTCGGACGCCTCCCGCTCGCCGAGGGGGCCAGCTACTCGGGCTCCAAGGCCGCCGTCATCGCGATGAGCGAGGCCATCCGTGACGAGCTCCAGCACGACGGCATCGACATCAGCGTCATCCTCCCGACCGCGGTCGAGACGGCCCTGGCGGCGGGAATCTCCCACGCCAAGGGCGTCAAGCACCTCGCCCCGGAGGACGTGGCGGAGGCCATCGTCGGCGTCATCCGTCGTCCGCGCGACGAGACGTGGGTGCCCCGATCCGGCGGACGCGCGGTGGCTGCCTCGGCACTGCTCCCCCGCGCCGTGCGCCTCGGCCTGCAGCGCCTGATCAGCGCCGACACGGTGCTCAGCAGCGCCGATCGGTCCGCCCGCGTGGCCTACGAGCAGGAGGTCCGGGAGAAGATCAGCAAGCCGTGAGCTGAGACAGCAGACGCCCGCCGGGATTCCGGCGGGCGTCTGCTGTGTGCGTGGGTCAGACGCGGTGCTGCTCCCCAACTTGGACTCGAACCAAGAGCCCTCCATGCGTCTGGCCCGCATTCACCTAGTTCGGCTGTTGCCCAGCCTCGTTCATACGCTTCCGTTCGATCGCTCGCACCGCCAGCCACCCAACTGCAAGGCCGACGGCGCTTCCGCCTGCTCCACGCAGCCATCTGCCAGCCGATGGGGAATCGCCCGCCACCGCGAGAATGATCGCTACAAGCAGGCACAGGACGGCAACAACAGGAATCACCCGCACGTAGATACGCAGCCAGTAGTAGACCATGCCGGGACAATAGGGCAGATTCGGCTCATCCACCTCTTCGCGAGGGCCGGCCTCGAAGTCCGCGACGACGAGACCATGTGATGGGCCCTCACGCTCCCGATCAACTGAGTCGCGCGCCACCGAGCCGAACCATTCTTGATGTGACTCCAACCACCGCCGCCTTCGTGCGACGTCGTGCGGAGCGGTCCGCCTCGCATCAGTATTTCCTGGCCCGCTCGGCTCGCCTTGCCTGCCCTTGGGGCGTGTCGTCGAGTGCCCGCAGTGGGTACGCCAGGCCCGCACCTCCATGACGCGGGCCTCACTCGTCCCGCCATCCCGAACCGATCAAGCGGTCAGAAAACAGCGAACGCCCGGTGGATGTCCACCGGGCGTTCGCTGTGTGCGTGGGTCAGACGCGGTCCTGCTCCCCAACTTGGACTCGAACCAAGAACCCTCCGATTAACAGTCGAATGCTCTGCCAATTGAGCTATTGGGGATCGGCTCCTCAATGAAGAGGAGCACGGTCGACAACTTTAGCAAGCCTCCCCCGGAGTTGTCGCATCGCCTTGCCCTCGATCGTCCGGACCTGCGAGATCGTGAGGCCGAGCCGCTCCGCAACGACATGTCGAGGCATGGATTCGGCACCGTGTGGGGCCAGTCCGAACCGCATGCGCAGCACCTCGGCCTCGGTGTCGGACAGCCCATCGAGCAGGCAGTCGTCCGGCAGGTCCGCGTCGGCCGCCACCTCGGCCCCGCAGTCGACGTCGTCGAGCGGGACGTCCCCGCAGTGCCGGCGACCCATCTCCGCGCCGATCCACCACCACGCATAGGTCGCCAGTCGCACGCCACGATCGGGGTCGAACCGGTCGACGGCACGGATGAGCCCGATGGCACCCGACTGCACAGCATCGCTCAGGTCGTCGCCGCGGATGCCGAGCATCCGCGCCCTCAGAGCGACCGAGCGCAGGCCGGACGTGATGAGCTCCGCTCGGGCGGCAGCGTCACCGGCACGGGCGAGTCGGGCGAGGGCGAGCTCGTCGGCGGCAGCGAGCGGGGGTGCGGACATCAGCGTCCGGACGAAGGAATCCATGTGCCAAGCCTCGGCACGACGGCACCCGGGCGCAGCCGCCGCCGGACGGCCTGTGGACCACGGGAGCCACCACGGACACCTGTGGGCTCAGCGCCCGTCGTCGCCGCTCAGCGCGCGGTCGCGCAGCTCGCGCAGCTGCTGCTCGAGCGCGATCAGCTCGCCGAACATCCGGTTGTAGGTCTCGGCCTCGTCGATGGGGTTGGTGCGCTGCAGCTTCGACTTGACCTCGGCGATGCGGCGCCCGAGCGTCAGCATCTGCAGGCGCAGGATGACCGAGGTGACGACGGCGGCGGTGTTGCCCTCGCGGGCGCGCAGCGGCTCGACCGCGGCGATCGACAGGATGCGCTTGGCGTCGTCGTCGGGCACCGAGTCGGCCAGCTGGGGCAGCCAGTTGCTGTCGGGTGCGGTCGGCCACGGCATGGCGTCGATGTGCTTCCAGAGCACCTTCGAGATGGGGTGCGTGAAGTCGTTGTCGCCGAGGTCGTCGGCGCGGGCCGCGGCCAGGTGGGGGTGCTGCACGATGGCCTTGAGCGCCTCGCGCTCGTCGGCGAACTGCGGCAGCCCGAAGTTGACCGCCGGTGACGGCATGGCCGCAGGCGCGGCGGACACCGATGCGGCACCGGCCGACGCCGCGCCGGAGGCGGCCGCCTTGGCGTCCTTGGCGTCGAACGCCAGGCGTCGCCGGTGCTCGCCGCGCACCTGGTCGACGTCGGTGCCGACGCGTCCGGCGATCTCGCGCAGCAGCTCGTCGACCTTGGAACGGTCGCGGATGGCCGAGGCCAGCCCCACGGCCTCGCGGACCGCGTCGACCCGCTGGTCGCCACGGTCGAGGTCGTACTTGCGCAGCATGTTCTCGAGCACGAAGCGGTAGAGCGGCACCCGAGACGCCACGAGGTCGCGCACCGCCGCGTCGCCGTCGGCCAGGCGCAGGTCGCACGGGTCCATGCCGCGGGGCTCGACCGCGACATAGGTCTGGGCGACGAACTGCTGGTCGCCGTTGAAGGTCTTGATCGCCGCCCGCTGGCCGGCCTCGTCGCCGTCGAACGTGAAGATGACCTCGCCATGGAAGGCCTGGTCGTCGAGCATCAGGCGGCGCATGACCCTGGCGTGATCCTCGCCGAAGGCCGTGCCGCACGTGGCCACGGCGGTCTTGACGCCGGCCTCGTGGCACGCCATGACATCGGTGTAGCCCTCCACGATGACGGCCTGCCCCGACGACGAGATCGACCGCCGCGCGAGGTCGAGGCCGTAGAGCACCTGGCTCTTCTTGTAGATAGGCGTCTCGGACGTGTTGAGGTACTTGGCCTCGACCCGGTCGTCGTCGAACATGCGGCGCGCGCCGAAGCCGATGATCTCGCCGGTCATCTCGCGGATGGGCCACAGCAGCCGTCCGCGGAACCGGTCGTACAGGCCTCGGCTGCCCCGGGAGGCGAGGCCGCCGACGACGAGCTCGTCGTCGGTGTACCCCTTGCCCTTGAGGTGGGCGACGAGCTGCTCTCCCCCACGCGGCGCGAAGCCCATGCCGAACGTCTCGGCAGCGGCCTGGTCGAAGCCGCGGTCCTTGACGAACTGCCGGCCGGCCTGCGCATCGGGCGACGACTGCAGCGTCGCGGCATAGAACTCGCCGGCTTCGCGATGGGCGGCGAGCAACCGGGGCCGCTGGTTGGGGTCGCGGCGTGGACCCGGCGTGCCACCGTCCTCGTAGCGCAGCGTGATGCCGCCCTTGGCAGCCAGGCGCTCGACGGTCTCGACGAAGCTGAGGCCCTCGATCTCCATCACGAACTTGAAGACGTCGCCGCCGGCCCCGCAGCCGAAGCAGTGGTAGGAGCCGACCGACGGACGGACGTTGAACGACGGGGACTTCTCGTCATGGAAGGGGCACAGGCCCTTGCGGGATCCGCCGCCGGCGTTCTTGAGCGTGACGTACTGCTCGATGACCTCGTCGATGCGGGTGCGCTCACGGACGAGCTGGATGTCCTCGTCCTTGATGCGCCCGGCCATGAGGTGAATCGTAGTCCGCCCCGCCCACGGCTCAGTCCACGACGGGTGCCGCGGTGCGCTGGCGTCCACCTCCACGCTCCGACGATCAAGAGCGGTGCGCTGGCGTCCAAGAACATCGACGGCCTGGACGCTGGCGCACCGCCCCGGCGAGCTGGTCCGGCGCCAGGCTCAGGTGAGCAGGCGGGCGCCCCAGGCACGCGCCGAGACGTCGGTGAGGCTCGCGACCTGGTCGATCACGACGCGGCGTCGACCGGCGTCGTCGCCGGCCGCGGCGAAGTCGGCCGCGAACTCCGTCTCGAGCTCACGTCCCTCTGACCGGTCGATCGCGTCGACCAGGTTCAGCAGCAGCTCGCGCTGGCGGTCGAGCAGGACGGCTCGATCGTCGGCGCGCATGACGTAGTGCGCGGCGATCGACTTGAGCACCGTGATCTCGTCGCGGGTGTCGACGGGAACCTCGAGATCAGCCCCGAACCGGGTCAGCGGACCGCTCCCCCACGCCTGCGTCGTCGCGCGCTCGGCAGCCCGCGCGAACCGGCCGATCAGGGCGCTCGTGAGGCTCTTGAGGACGGCCCTCTCGGCCCGGCTGCCGTCGAAGGGCGTCACGGGCCACTCGGGCATCTGCTGCAGGCGGTCGAGGGCTGCGTCGAGGCGGTCGTCGGCGGCGGTCTCGTCGTACCAGTCACGGGCGACGCCGTGGATCGAGGCGATGTCGAGCTCGCCGTCGCGCAGCCCGAACCATCCCCCCACGACACCGTCCTCGACGTCGTGCACGGAGTAGGCGATGTCGTCGGCCAGATCCATGACCTGCGCCTCGATGGGCCGCCGCAGTGCAGGGGCCTCGTCGCGCAGCCAGTCGAAGACGGGCAGGTCGTCGGCGTAGACGCCGAACTTGCCCGATCCGTCGGGGGCGTCGCCGCGCGCCCAGGGGTACTTGACGCACGCCGACAGGGTGGCCCGCGTGAGATTGAGGCCGACGCTGCGGCCGTCCGGGGCGAAGGTCTTCGACTCGAGCCGGCTGAGGATGCGCAGCGTCTGGGCGTTGCCCTCGAAGCCTCCGCACGCCTGCGCCGCCTGGTCGAGCGCGACCTCTCCGTTGTGCCCGAACGGCGGGTGCCCGAGATCGTGCGCGAGCGCCGCCGAGTCGACGATGTCGGGATCGCAGCCCAGCGCCTTGCCCAGCTCGCGCGCCACCTGGGCGACCTCGAGCGAATGGGTCAGCCGGTTGCGGACGAAGTCGTCGAAGCCCGGTCCCATGACCTGCGTCTTGGCCGAGAGCCTGCGCAGCGCTGCCGAGTGGACGATGCGTCCGCGGTCGCGCTCGAAGGGCGTCCGCCCCGACCGCTTCGGCGGCTCGTCGACGAACCGCTCACGGGCCTCGTCGCCGTAGGGATCGGTCATCGGATCTGCTTCGCCATCGTGATGTCGGTGGTCTCGAAACCGGACGACTCGTACAGGCTGATCGCGGTCTCGTTGTGACCGAACACGTGCAGCCGCAGGGTCGCGATGCTGTGATCGGCGCACCAACCCTCGGCCGCCTCCAGCAGCGCGCGCCCGAGGCCCTCGCCCCGGCGTCCCTCGACGATCTCGATGTCGTAGACGAACGAGTCCGGCGTCACCGCCTCGGGATCGGTGAACAGCCACAGGAAGCCGATCTCCTCGCCGTCCACCAGCGCGACGAAGAGGTCGTGCCCGGGCGTGGCCACGCCGTGCGGCAGCAGCACGGCGTTCTCGCGCGCCGAACGTTCGAGCGCGCCGTCGGCGGGCCAGCTTCCGGCGTCGATCTTGTCCTGGGCGAAGCTCGCGACCAGGTGCTCGTTCCAACCGATGAACCGGTCGGCGCTCATCGGCTCCAGCGTCAGGCTCATGCGCGGAACGCTACCGGGCTCAGAATCTGCCGTTGCGGGGACGGGGCTGGCAGACGGGGCACCAGAACGACGACCGGTTCATGAACGCGTCGCGGCGGATGGGCGTGCCGCACCGCTCGCACGGCCGCCCCTCCTGGCCGTACGCGTGCAGCGAGCGGTCGAAGTAGCCGCTGTTGCCGTTGACGTTGACGTAGAGCGCGTCGAAGGACGTGCCGCCCTGGGCCAGCGCCTCGACCATGACCTCGCCGATGTGGCAGAGCAGCGACTCGATCTCGCGGGTGCGGAGGTGCCGCGTGTTGCGGGCGTAGTGCAGGGGCGTGCGCCACAGCGACTCGTCGGCGTAGATGTTGCCGACGCCCGAGATCAGGGTCTGGTCGAGGATCGCCCGCTTGACGCCGGTCTGCCGCTTGCGGATGCGTGTCGCGAACTCGGACGGGTCGAACAAAGGGTCGAGCGGGTCGCGGGCGATGTGCGCGATCTCGGGCGGCAGCTCGGCACCGTCCTCGCTGAACGACATCCCGCCGAAGATCCGCTGGTCGACGAAGCGCAGCTCGTTGCCGTCGTCGAGCGTCAGCGTGATGCGCAGATGTCGCGGCGTGGGGGCGTCGGGGGCCGAGACCAGGAACTGCCCGCTCATGCCGAGGTGACACAGGACGGCATCTCCGTCGGCCAGCTGCATCCACAGGTACTTGCCGCGGCGCGCGGCTCCCGCGACCGTCTGGCCCTCGAGGCGGTGGACGAAGTCGGCGGGTCCGGCGAGGTGGCGTCGCAGCGAACGGACGTCGTGGACCGTCACGGCGGTGATCTGCCGGCCGACGACGTGGTCGACGATGCCGAGCCGGACGACCTCGACCTCGGGGAGCTCGGGCACCGTCAGGCGGTGGGGGTCTCGAGGCCGGCGCTGATCTGCCGCCAGGCGATCTCGGCGACCATCTGCTCGGCCTCCTTCTTGGAGCGACCGGTGCCACCGCCGTAGGTGTGCTCGCCGACGACGACCTCGGCCGTGAAGCTCTTGTCGTGGTCGGGCCCGGTGCCCACCAGGACGTAGTGCGGCACGCCCAGGCCATTGTTGGCCGAGATCTCCTGCAACGACGTCTTCCAGTCGAGGCCCGCGCCGAGCTCGGCCGCCACGGCGATCACCGGGTCGAACACGCGATGGATGACCTCGGCGGCACGCTCGATGCCGAACTGCACGTAGATCGCGCCCAAGATCGCCTCGACGGTGTCGGACAGGATCGAGGCCTTGTCGCGACCACCGGTCGACTCCTCGCCCCGTCCGAGACGCACGTGCTCGCCGATGCCGAGCGTGCGAGCGACCTCGGCCAGCGCCTTGGCGCTGACGACAGCCGCACGCAGCTTGGCCAGCTGGCCCTCGGGCAGGTCGGGGTGACCCGTGAAGAGCGTGTCGGTGACGACGAGCCCCAGCACGGAGTCGCCGAGGAACTCGAGGCGCTCGTTGTTGGGCACGCCGCCGTTCTCGTACGCGAACGAGCGATGTGTCAGGGCATGCTGAAGGAGCTGCGGATCGAGGTCCTGGACTCCCAGGACCTCCCGCAGCCCCTCAGCGTCTGCTGCCGCAGAGATCAGAGGACCTGGCGGCGCTCGCCGCGAGCTCCGTACTGACCGCACTTGGTGCACGCGTGGTGCGGCTGCACCTTGGAGTCGCACGCGGGGTTGGCGCACTCGACGATCGCCGTCGCGGTGGTCTTCCACTGCGAACGACGGTGCCGCGTGTTGCTGCGCGACATCTTCCTCTTCGGAACGGCCACGATCTACTCCTTGCTGTCGTCGGACGAGATGTCCGACTCTGACTGGTCGGCTGACGGGACCGGTTGCTCCGCCAGCTGGCTCAACGACGCCCACCTCGGGTCGATCGCCTCACCGTGTGTGTGCTCTGGATCATCCGCGAGTCGTGCCCCACACTCGGGGCACAGTCCCGGACAGTCCGGAGCGCACAACGGGTTGTGCGGCAGTGCGAGCACCACCGCGTCCCGCAGGACGGGCTCGAGGTCGAGCAGCTCGTCCTCGAGGACATGATCCTCTTCGTCCGCCTCCTCCGGGTTGGAGGGTGCGTCGTAGAGGTAGAGCTCCTGGAATCCCACCACGACAGCCTCGTCGATCGGGTCCAGGCACCGCACGCACTCGCCCACGGCCCGCGCCGAGAAGGTCCCTGTTGCCAAGATCCCCTCCATGATCGCCTCGAGCCGGAACTCGAGCTCGATCGTGGAGCCCTCGGGCACGGCGTTGACGTCGTAACCCATCTCTGCCGGCGCCTCGACCGTCCGCGTGAAGGTGCGTTCGGCACCCGGCTTGCGACCCATCTCGTGGGTGTCGAAGACCAGGGGTCCGGTAAGCACGCTCACGCATCCAATTCAAGAGCACGACAAGAGATCGACCTGCGAACAGGCCGAAGAGAATCGTAACCCGCCGCACGGTGCCGAGGCCAATCGGACCCCGTCCCGGGCGACGCGTGCGAGTCGCCGGTGTCGGTGGCGGGTGCGACAGTGGGCCCATGACCGAGGGCACCGTGCTGCACGCCGACCTCGATGCGTTCTACGCGTCGGTCGAGCAGCGCGACGACCCCTCACTGCGCGGACGCCCCGTGATCGTCGGCGGAGGCGTCGTGCTGGCCGCCAGCTACGAGGCCAAGGCCCGTGGCGTGCGCACCGCGATGGGCGGCGCGCAGGCGCTGCGGGCGTGCCCCGACGCGATCGTCGTCCCCGCCCGGTTCGAGGCCTACACCGAGGCCAGCCGGGCGGTGTTCGAGGTCTTCCACGACACGACTCCCCTGGTCGAGGGGCTCTCGATCGACGAGGCCTTTCTCGAGGTCGGCGGGCTCCGACGCATCCGCGGTCTCCCCTCGACGATCGCGACGCAGCTGCGCGTCGACGTGCGGGAGCGGGTCGGGCTGCCGATCTCGGTCGGGGTCGCCCGCACCAAGTACCTCGCCAAGGTCGCCTCGGCCGTCTCCAAGCCCGAGGGGATGCTCGTCGTGCCGGTCGAGGGCGAGCTGGAGTTCCTCCACGCCCTTCCGGTCGAACGACTCTGGGGCGTCGGCAAGGTCACGTCGGGCAAGCTGCGCGACGCCCGCATCCGCACGGTCGGCGACGTCGCCGAGATGTTCGAGAGCGAGCTCGTGCAGCTGCTCGGGTCGGGTGCCGGCCGCCACCTGTACGCGTTGGCGCACAACCGCGACCCCCGTCCCGTCCAGACCGAGAAGCGTCGCGGGTCGATGGGTGCCCAGCACGCGATGGGCCGCGGCGCGCACTCCCCCGCCGAGCTCGACCTCACGCTGCTGTCGCTGGTCGACCGCGTCACGCGGCGCATGCGGGCCGCAGGACGCACCGGCAGCACCGTCACGATCAGCCTGCGGTTCGGCGACTTCACCCGCTCGACGTCGTCCCACACGCTGTCGCGGCCGACGGCCCACACCGTCACGGTCCTCGACGTGGCCCGCCGCCTGCTCGCCTCGCGCGCCGGCGTCGTCGAGCAGAAGGGCATCACCCTGCTCGGGGTGTCGCTCGGCTCGCTCGACGACCAACCGGCGCAGCTCGCCCTGCCGCTCGACGTGACCAGCGGTGCCGAGCTCGACGACGTCATCGACGCCGTACGCAACAAGTTCGGCGGCAAGGCCGTGCGTCGCGCGGTGCAGCTGGGGTCGACCGACCACCTGGCCGCGCCCCACCTGCCCGACTGAAGCGGTGGATCAGCGGGTCAGGCGTACTTCTTCTTCAGCTCGTCGTTGACGAAGCCGGGGATGAGCGCCGAGACGTCGCCGCCGTGCTTGGCGACCTCCTTGACCAGGCTCGACGCCAGGAACGAGTACTCCGGCGAGGTCGGGATGAAGACGGTGTCGACCTCCGTGAGGCTGCCGTTCATCTGCGCCATCTGCAGCTCGTAGTCGAAGTCGGTGACGGCCCGCAGGCCCTTGACGATCGCGTCGACGTGGTGGACGGTGCAGAAGTCGACCAGGAGCCCCACGAACGAGGCGGTCGTGACGTTCGGCAGGTGCGCCGTGGCCCGGTCGAGCAGCTCGAGCCGCTCGTCGATCGTGAACAGGCCCTGCTTGTTCTGGTTGACCAGCACCGCGACGACGACCTCGTCGAACAGCCGTGCCGATCGTTCGATGATGTCGAGGTGACCGTTGGTCACGGGGTCAAAGGAGCCGGGGCACACGACCTTCGTCATGGCAGCGACCGTACCGCAGGGCGTCCGAACCACAGCGTCGTCTCGCCGTACTTCTTGCTGCGCATCGGCTCGACGTCGTCCGGCCAGACGAAGGGGTCACGGGTCGCGCGCTCGACGACGAACAGCGCGTCGGTCTCCGCGAGCGACTCCGCGACCGCCCCCACCAGATCGGTGACCGACGCGGTCGACATGGCGTACGGCGGGTCGACGAACACCAGGCCGAACAGGTCGCTGTCGCCGTCCTGCACCCAGCGCTCGACCTTGGTGCGCACGACGTTGCCGGACGCGCCCAGATCGGCGAGGTTGCGCTTGACGACTCCCGCTGCCGCGGCGTTGGCCTCGACGAAGACGGCGTGCTCGGCACCGCGTGACAGCGCCTCGAGCCCCAGGGCACCGGAGCCCGCGAACAGGTCGAGCACCCGCACGCCGTCGAAGCCGACCAGCTCGGACTCCAGCGACGAGAACAGCGCCTCGCGCACCCGGTCGGACGTCGGACGGGTGCCGTCGCCCTTGGGCGTCTGGATGCGACGGCCGCCGAACGCTCCGGCGATGATGCGGGTCATGTGCGCTCCAGGTAGTCGGCGTGCTCGGAGTGCTCGAGGTCGTGCACCGCGGCCGCGAGAGCCGGATGGGCGCTCAGCGCCGGATCGGCGGCGACGAGCTCGTCGGCGGCCGAGCGTGCGTCGTCGATGACGTCGCCGTCCTTGACCACCGACAGCAGCCGCAGGCTCGACCGGACGCCCGACTGCGCGGCACCCAGCACGTCGCCCTCACGTCGCAGCTCGACGTCGAGGCGCGACAGCTCGAAGCCGTCGGTGGTCGAGGCGACGGCGTCGAGCCGCTCGCGCGCCGGCGAGTCGGCCTCGCTGCCGGTGACGAGCAGGCACAGCCCGGCCTCGGATCCTCGACCCACGCGGCCCCGCAGCTGGTGCAGCTGCGACATGCCGAACCGGTCGGCGTCCATGATCACCATGGCGGTCGCGTTGGGGACGTCGACGCCCACCTCGACGACCGTCGTGGCCACGAGCACGTCGATCTGGCCTGCGGCGAAGGCGTTCATCGTGGCGTCCTTCTCGTCGGGCGTCATGCGGCCGTGCAGCGCCCCGACCCGCAGGCCGTGCAGCTGACCGCCGACGAGCTCCTCGTGCAGCTCGACCAGCGAGTGGGTCTCGTTGGTGCCGTCGTCGTCAGGGCCACCGATGCGCGACACGACGACGTAGGCCTGCCGCCCCTTGGCGACCTCCTCGCGCACGCGCTGCCAGCCCCGCTCGAGCCACGCCGGACGCTCGGCGGCCGGCACGACCGTCGTCTGGATGGGCTGGCGACCCGCGGGCAGCTCGCGCAGCGTCGAGACCTCGAGGTCGCCGAAGACCGTCATGGCGATCGTGCGCGGGATGGGGGTCGCGGTCATGACCAGCACGTGCGGCTTGACCTCGGCGCGGTCGACCAGCGCGGCTCGCTGCTCGACCCCGAAGCGGTGCTGCTCGTCGACGACCAGCAGTCCCAGCTCGGCGAACTGGACGTGGTCCTGGATCAGCGCGTGCGTGCCGATCACGATGCCGGCCTCGCCCGATGCGGCATCGAGCAGGGACGCGTTGCGGGCCTTGGCACCCATCGAGCCGGTCAGCAGCCGCACGCGGGTGGCGGCGTCGGCCGCGCCCAGCATGCCCCCCTTGGCGAGGTCGCCGAGCATCGCCGTGATGCCGCGGAAGTGCTGGGAGGCCAGCACCTCGGTGGGGGCCAGCAGCGCCGTCTGCGCCCCGGCGTCGACAACCTGAAGCATCGACATCAGGGCGACGATCGTCTTGCCCGATCCGACCTCGCCCTGCAGCAGCCGGTGCATCGGGCGCGTGCGGGCCAGATCGGTCGAGATCTCGTCGACGACGCTGCGCTGCCCGTCGGTCAGGGTGAAGGGCAGCTGCTGCTCGAAGCGGTCGCGCAGGCCGTGGGCGACGGGTGGGCGGGCCGAGGCCCGCTCCTGCTCGAGAGCGTGGCGGCGCTGGGCGAACACCGTCTGGACGACGAATGCCTCCTCGAACCTGAGTCGCTTCTGGGCGTTGACGGCCTCGCCCATGCCGTGCGGCCGGTGGATGCTCTCGAGCGCCGCGCGCAGATCGCTGAAGCCGCGAGCCGCGCGGACGTCTCCCGGCAGCGGGTCGTCGAGATCGTCGAGCGCGTCGAGGCACATGCCGACGAAGCTCTCGATCTTCCAGGTGGGCACCGCGCCCGTCGCCCGGTAGATCGGCACGACGCCGCGCGACAGCCGCGACGACGCCGAGTCGCCCTCGGCGTCGAACAGGTCGTAGTCGGGGTGCGTCAGCTGCAGCCTGCCGTTGAACGCGCCGACCTCGCCCGAGAACAGGCACATCTTGCCCGGCAGCATCTTGTCGGCGAGCCACCGCTGCTGGAAGAACGTGAGCGACAGCCGCGCGCCGGTGTCGTCGGTGACGACGACCTCGGTGCGCGTGCGCTTGCCGCCGGGCCCGAACGAGTAGTTCTTGGCCTCGACGACCTTCGCGAGCACCGTGACGTGCTGCCCCACCCGCAGGTCGGCGAGGTTGCTGGCCTTGCCGAGCTCGGCGTAGCGGCGGGGGTAGTGGCGCAGCAGGTCGCCGACGACGTGCATGTCGAAGTGCTTGGCCAGGGGCTTGGCCGTCTTGTCGCCGAGGACGTTGACGATCTTGGTCGTGAGGTCGGCCATCACTCGACCGCGATGAACAGCGGGTAGTTCTCCTGACCGCCGTCGTAGACGACCAGGTCGACGTCGGGCCGCACGGCGCGCAGGTGCGAGGCGATGGCCGCCTCGTAACCGGGCTCCGACCCCTCGCCGAGCACGACCGTCACCATCTCGCCGGCCGGTGACAGCACCCGGTCGATGATCTCGAGCGCGACCGTCAGCACGTCGTCGCCGATGACCGCGAAGTCGCCCGCGACGACGCCGAGGACGTCACCCGGACCGACTGCCCCGGCCATCGTCATGCCGGGCTCGGTCGCGAACGTGACGGCACCGTGCTGCGTGTGTGCCGCGGCGCTCGACATCGCGACGACGACCTCGTCGAAGCCAAGACCCGGGTCGTGCACGGCGAGCGCGGCCAGGCCCTGCACCTGAGCGTGCGTGGGGATGACCGCGACGCGCACCCCGTCCTGCCGCGCGGCCTGGGCGGCGGCGACGAACTGGCGGATGTAGCGGTTGTTGTTGGGCAGCACGATGATCTCGCCGGCGCCCACGTCCTGCAGCGAGGCGCTCATCTCGGCGACGGTCAGCGGACGGTCGCGGGTGAACTCGAGCGTCTGCGCGCCGGCCTCGCGGCACAGCGCCGTGAGGCCCTCGCCCGTCGTGGCGGCGATGATGACGCGCCCCTGGCGGGGACCGCGGGCCATCTGGTCGGCGAAGTGCGTCACGGCGATGCGATAGGGCCGGCCCGCCGCGATGCCCGCCTCGATCGCCGCCCCGACGTCGTCGACGTGCACGTGGACGTTCCAGAGCCGCTCGCCGCCCACCACGACGAGCGAGTCGCCGAGGCCCATGAGCCGACTGCGGAGCGCCGGGACCTGGTCGTCATCGGCCTCGAGGAGGTACATGACCTCATAGGAGGGACCGTCGGCGCTGAGGTCGTCGGCCGCGACCTGCACCGGCTGCGGCACGTGGGCGGCGACCTGCTCGGGGATGCGGCCGGTCAGTGCCTGCTCGGTCGCGTCGAGGACGACGACGAGCGCCCGGCCCCCGGCGTCGACGACGCCGGCGCGCATCAGCAGCTCCATCTGCTCGGGGGTGCGGGCCAGCGCCTCGCGTGCGGCCGCGGCGGCCCGACCGAAGACCGTGCGGCCGTCGACGCCCGCCTCGGCGGCCTCGGTGGCACCGGCCGCGGCGGCCTTCGCGAC
This sequence comes from Aeromicrobium fastidiosum, assembly GCF_017876595.1. Taxonomy (NCBI): domain Bacteria; kingdom Bacillati; phylum Actinomycetota; class Actinomycetes; order Propionibacteriales; family Nocardioidaceae; genus Aeromicrobium; species Aeromicrobium fastidiosum. The sequence continues at coordinate 3,667,233 of NZ_JAGIOG010000001.1, forward strand.
CGACAGGATCGTGCCCTCGACCGGCGCGCCGACCGCGGCCCATGCCGCGTCGGACGCCGCGACGAACGCCTGCGCGACATCGGCGGCGCTGACCTCGCGGTCGATCGACAGATCGCGGAAGCAGGCCCGCACGAGCTGGGACAAGATAACGCCGGTGTTGCCCTTCGCCCCCGTCAGCAGGCCGTCGACGTAGGTCTTGACGAGCTCGTCGAAGCCAGCCGTGCCGGGCTGCGACTCCACGGCGTCGGCCCCCGACATGAACGTCAGGTAGGCGTTGGTGCCGGTGTCGCTGTCGGGCACCGGGAAGACGTTGAGGGCGTCGATCTCGGACCGCGCGGCCGACAGGGCACCCGCGCACAGCTGCGTCCACGCTCGAAATGCCGCGGCGTTGAGGGTGAGGCCCATGGGGCGAGGCTATCGCCCGGGTCCGTCACCATGACGGACGTGGGCGGGCTGATTCGCGTCGGCGTCGGGTCGTCGGCTATTCTTGAGCGGTTGTCAGCAGGCCGGTCGGTCAGCAGGCACCCCCATCGTTCGGGCTCGCCCCGAGAAGTCTTCAAGTTTCAGGAGTTCGCCATGGCTGCGGTCTGTGATGTGTGTGCCAAGGGACCTGGTTTCGGCCACAACGTCTCCCACTCGCACCGACGCACGAAGCGTCGTTTCGATCCCAACATCCAGCGCGTGCGCGCCGTCGTCAACGGCACCCCGCAGCGCGTCAACGTGTGCACGTCGTGCCTCAAGGCCGGCAAGGTCTCGCGCTAGCAGCCTCTGGTCACGTCGCATGATGTGACCCTAGAGTCATTCTCGTGAACCACGAGATGACCACCCGCGTCCACGCCTTCTGCGACGACGCCCTCGGCGACCTCGACTCTGTCGGGGTCGCCGCTGCTGTTGCCGCAGGACACATCAGCGCGCGGGAGGCGGCCGAGGCCGCCGTGGCCCGTGCACGCCAGCTCAATCCGGCACTCAACGCGATCCAGACGCCCGACTTCGAGCGCGGCCTGGCTGCGTCCGACACCCCTGCGGCCGGCATCCTCAGCGGCGTCCCCTCGTTCGTGAAGGACAACACCGCCGTCGCGGGCCTGCCGACCGACCAGGGATCGCTGGCCGTGAGGTCACGCCCGGCTGCGGCCGACGCCCCGTTCACCGAGCAGTTCCGCTCGACGGGGCTCGGGGTGCTGGGCAAGACCACGATGCCCGAGTTCGGGTGGAACGCCTCGGCCGAGTGGGCGACGCTGCCGCCGACCCGCAACCCCTGGCACACCGACTACTCCCCCGGCGGGTCGTCGGGCGGAGCGGCCGCGCTCGTCGCGTCGGGCGTCGTCCCGATCGCCCACGCCAACGACGGCGGCGGCTCGATCCGCATCCCCGCGGCGGCGTGCGGGCTCGTGGGGCTCAAGCCGACCCGCGACCGGGTCGTGCCGGCCGCCGAGGCCTCGTCGATGCCGGTCGACGTCGTGTCCAACGGTGTCGTCACGCGCTCGGTGCGCGACACGGCGCACTTCATCGCCGGCACCCAGCAGTTCCGGCCTGCCGCGGGCATGAAGCCGCTCGGTCTGGTCGAGGGACCGTCCGACCGTCGGCTGCGCGTGGGCGTCGTGCTCGACTCGGTCACCGGGGCACCCACCGACGACGACACCCGCGCCGCGGTGCTCGCCACGGTCGACCGCCTCACGGCGCTGGGTCACGACGTCGTGACCGTCCCGATCCCCGGCGACGCCGTGCGGTTCATGGGGGCCTTCAAGCACTACTGGTCGCTGCTGGCGTTCAGCAGCCACCACTTCGGCAAGCAGGCCATGCACAGCCCCGACTTCGACAAGAGCCTCACCGATCCGCTGACCCGCGGCCTGGCCCGCAGCTTCGTGCGCAACGCGTGGCGCACGCCCGGTGCCGTGCGCACCCTCAAGCGCTCGGAGCAGGTCTACCGTGACGCGTTCACGGACGTCGACGTCATCCTGTCGCCCACGCTGGGCTACGTCACGCCGCTGCTGGGCCACCTCAACCCGTCCGTCGACTTCCCGGTCCTGTTCCAGCGGCTCGTCGAGTACGCGGCGTTCACCCCGCTCAACAACGCGTCCGGTAGCCCCGCGATCTCGCTGCCGCTGGAGCAGACCGCCGACGGACGTCCCATCGGCGTGCACTTCTCGGCCGTCCACGGCGACGAGCAGACCCTGCTCGAGATCGCGTACGAGCTCGAGGCCGACCGGCCGTTCGCCCGCATCCAGGACTGAGGCGCGTCAGTGCCCCTGGTCCTGCGTCGCATCGGTCCGGACGACGAGCACGCGCTCCGCGCCGCGGCGGACGCCACTGCCGCTGCGGGCGAGCGCTGGTCGTACCGCTGGCGACCCGACCTGCCGTGGGCCGACTACGTCGAGCTGGTGAGGCGGCGCGAGACACACGCCGAGCCCGACGATGTCGCCCACGCCGAGCTGATCGCCGACGTCGGCGGGACGATCGTGGGACGCAGCACGATCCGGCTCGAGCTCGACGACTTCTTCCGCACCCTGGGCGGCCAGATCGGCTACCTCGTCGTGCCCGAGCACCGCGGGCGCGGCCACGCCACCGAGATCCTGCGGCAGTCGCTGGTGTTCCTGCGCGACGAAGGCGTCGATGGCTCCGTGCTCGTCACCTGTGATGACGACAACCTCGCCTCGGCCGCCGTCATCGAGAAGAACGGCGGCGTGCTGGAATCGGTCGTGCCGGGCGTCGCGGACGTTCCCAAGCGGCGGTACTGGATCGGCTGACCCGCAAGATGTCTCGGTGCGGCGGGGTCAGCGGAAGTGCTGGTGTCCCTCCGGGCCGTCGTAGGGCTGGCCGTCGACCGTGACGCCCTCGCCGTCGGAGACCCTGCCGACGGCCGTCCACCCGGACGGCAGGTTCGTCTCCGAGCTGAACGTCGCCACCAGGGCGTAGGAGTCGCCTCCCGTCAGGACGAAGTCGAGTGCCTTGCGGCCCAGCGCCTCGCCGACCGTCGCCACCGCCTCGGGGATGACGAACGCGGTCGAGTCGAGGTCGATCGCCACGCCGCTCGCCTCGGCGATGTGTCCGAGATCGGCGAGCAGACCGTCGCTGATGTCGGTCATGGCGGTCGCCCCGGCACCGGCGGCCTGGGGCCCCGCCGCGTACGGCGGGTGCGGAACCTTGTGCGCCTCGACGGCCGCCTTCGGCGAACGGAATCCCCGGCTCAGGGTCGCGAACCCCGCAGCAGCCAGCCCGAGGTCGCCCGCATAGGCCACGACGTCGCCGGGCAGGGCTCCCGAGCGGCGCACCGGACGCGGGGCGTCGCCCATCGCCGTCACCGCGATGATGATCGCGTCTGACGCCGTCACGTCGCCACCGACGATGTGCGCCCCCACATGGGAGCACTCCAGCTCGAAGCCCCGCACCATCTCGAGCGCCCACTCCGCCGGCAGATCGGCCGGCGCGCCGAACCCGAGCGTCAGCGCCGTCGCGACCCCGCCCATCGCGTTGATGTCCGACAGGTTGGAGGCCGCCGCCTTGCGCCCGACCTCGTGGGCCGACGACCAGTCGCGGCGGAAGTGCCGTCCCTCGACCAGCAGATCGGTCGAGACCACGAACGTTCCGTCATTGGTCGAGACGTGGGCGGCGTCGTCGCCCGGACCCAGCAGCACGTGCCGGTTGCCGCCGATCTGGGCCTGCACCTGCGCTATCAGCCCGAACTCGCCGAGCTCGCCGATCGTGGGTCCGTCCGAGGCCTGGGAAGTCATGGACCCATCCTGTCGCAGCCCGGGGCGGGCCGGGCGCCGGGATCCGGTAACCTCACACAGTCCCGTCAGTACTCGAAGGAGCTCAGCAGATGGCCGTTCAGGCTTACATCCTCGTCCAGACCGAGGTCGGCAAGGCCGCCGACGTCGCCCGGGCGATCGCTGCCATCGACGGCGTGACCCTCGCCGAGGACGTCACCGGACCCTATGACGTCATCGTGCGGGCAGAGGGCCCCAGCATGGACGAGCTCGGAACCCTGGTCGTGTCCCGCATCCAGGCGGTCGCCGGCATCACCCGCACGCTGACCTGCCCCGTCGTCCGCATCTGACGGTGATGCTGACGTGAAGCGGCTTGCGCTGCTCGCGGTCGTCCTCGTCGCGGGCTGCAGTCCCGGCCTCGGGGTCGACGCATACCCGACGACCGCCGGCAGCGAGGTCGACTGCAAGGCGCTGTACGCCGACGCCCCGCCGAAGGTCGCCGGCGAGGACAGCATCCTGGTCAAGGACGACACCGCGATCGCGTGGGGCGCGCCCCCGATCATCCTGCGCTGCGGGGTCGAGAAGCCCGCTGGCCTCGACCCGACCACAGTGCAGTGCAACTTCGTCGACGGCGTCGACTGGTACTCCGAGACGACCGCCGACGGCTTCGTGTTCACGACGATCGGCCGCTCGTTCTACGTCAGCCTCGAGGTGCCGAAGGAGTACGACCCCGCGTCCGACGCGCTCGCCGACGTCGCGGTCGCGGTCAAGAAGCACGACCCGTCGGTCACGCCCTGCGAGTAGCGCCCTCGCGCCGGTTCAGCGCAGGCCCGTGTCGCGCTGCAGCGCCAGCTGGATGAGCCGGTCGACGAGCTCGGCATAGGGGACGCCGCTGGCCTCCCACAGCACCGGGAACATCGAGTACGGCGTGAAGCCCGGCATCGTGTTGATCTCGTTGATGACCAGGCCGTCGTCGGTCGCGAAGAAGTCGACCCGCGCCAGGCCCTCGCAGCCGACAGCCTCGAAGGCCTGCACGGCGTAGGTGCGGATGCGCTCGCTCAGCGTGACGGGGATGTCGGCCGGCACGACGTTGAGGCTCGTGCCGTCGAGGTACTTGGCCTCGAAGTCGTAGAACTCGTGGTCGGACTCCTCGGCGACCGTGATCTCGCCGACGACGCTCGCGATCGGCTTGCCGTTCGGCTGCTGGATGACGGCGCACTCGAGCTCGCGCTTGCCCCGGGCGGCCGACTCGACCATGACCTTGGGATCGAAGTCGCGGGCCTTCTGGATCGCCGGGTCGAGATCGTCCCAGGCCTCGACCATCTGGACGCCTGAGCTGGAGCCGGCACGGGCAGGCTTGACGAACACCGGCAGGCCCAGGGCCCGGATGCGGTCCTCGACGCGCGAGCGGTCGTTCTTCCACTCCCAGGGCCGGATCGTGACGTACGGGATCTGCGGCAGCCCCGCGGCCGAGAACACCGTCTTGGTGAACGGCTTGTCCATGCTGACCGCGCTGGCGAGCACACCGGCACCGACGTAACGGATGTCGGCCATCTCGAGCAGCCCCTGGACGGTGCCGTCCTCGCCCCACGGGCCGTGCAGGAGCGGGAAGACGGCGTCGAAGTCGCGCAGCGACTCCCACACGAACGGCGGCAGGTCGTCGCGCACCGACGGGAGGGTTCCCGGCTCGAGCTCACCCCACTGGGCGGTCTCCTGCACCCAGTCACCGCCGCGCGTGATGCCCACGGGGTGGACGTCGTAGCGGTCGGTGTCGATCGCGGCGAGGACCTCGCGGGCGGTCAGGCACGACACGCCGTGCTCGCTGGAGCGCCCGCCGAAGACGACGGCGAGACGGGGCTTGTCGGAGGGCTGGGTGACGAGGCTCATTGCCGAGAACCTTATCGGTCAAGGCACAATGGTCGGATGCATGGACACGAACTGTCGCCCTCGACCATCGCGGTCGGTGCCGGGCGTCCGGACCGCGTCCCGGGGGGGCCGCTCAACGCACCGATCACGCTCGCCAGCGCACTCGTGCCGGGCGGCGGCTCGGAGTACGGGCGCCAGGGCAATCCCACCTGGGACTCCTTCGAGGCCGTCCTGGGCGCCCTCGAGGGCGGTCGGGCGCTGGCCTTCTCGTCGGGCGTCGCCGCGTCCGCAGCCCTGTTCGACCTCGTGCCGATCGGCGCGGCCGTCGTCGCGCCACGGCACGCCTACTACGGCACGATCGCCCAGCTCGTCGAGCGCGACCGCCGCGGGCAGGTCGAGCTGAGGCTCGTCGACATCGACGACACCGAGCAGGTCATCACAGCCTGCCAGGGTGCCGCGCTGGTCTGGATCGAGTCGCCGACCAACCCGGCGCTCGAGATCGCCGACATCGCCGCGATCGCGCGCGCCGCGACGCAGGCGGGCGCCGCCGTCGCGGTCGACAACACCTTCGCCACTCCCCTGCGCCAGAAGCCGCTCGAGCTCGGGGCCGACTTCGTCGTGCACTCGGCGTCCAAGCTGCTGTCGGGGCACAGCGACGTCATCCTCGGCGCGATCGTGACCGACGACGACCGGGCGTTCGCCGCGCTCGAGAAGCGGCGCACCGTCCTCGGTGCCATCCCCGGCGCGATGGAGACGTGGCTCGCCGTCCGCGGCATGCGCACCCTGCACGTGCGTCTCGACCGCGCCGAGGCCAATGCCGTCGAGCTGCACCGCCGGCTGTCGGCGTCCCGCCACGTCACGTACAGCCGCTACCCCGGCTTCGGGACGATCATCGCGTTCGAGGTGGCTGCCGGACCCGCAGCCGCGCAGAAGATGACCGAGCAGAGCGACGTCATCACGTACGCGACGAGCCTCGGCGGCGTCGAGTCGACGTGGGAGCGTCGCCGCCGTCACCCCGGTGAGCCCGAGTCCGTCCCCGAGGGCCTGATCCGGCTGTCGGTCGGCATCGAGGACGTCGAGGATCTCTGGATCGACATCCAGAACGTCCTCGCCGCCGTCAGCTGACCCCCCGCCCCCCGCGGTTCCGCGAGTGGCGCAGTTTCGCGAATTCGGGACGGCGTGTTCCGCAGATCTGCGCCACTCGCGACCCGGTTTGCGCCACTCGACAACCGAGCTGCGGCGGGACGTCAGACGGTCTCGGGCTTGGCCGTCCGTGAGATGAGCCGCTGCACGAGCTCGTCGGGACTCATCTCGCCGGCGATCAGCGCCGCGACGTGCTCGACGATCGGCATCTCGACACCGTTGAGCTTGGCCAGCTCGCTGACCGAGCGGCACGACTTGACCCCCTCGGCGACCTGACGCGTCTGCGCCGTGACCTCCTCGACCGTCATGCCCTCGCCGAGCTTCTCGCCGAACGTCCGGTTGCGCGACAGCGGCGACGAGCACGTCGCGACGAGATCGCCCATGCCGGCCAAGCCCATGAACGTCACCGGGTCGGCACCGATCGCGGCACCCAGACGGGCGGTCTCGGCCAGGCCACGCGTGATCACCGACGCCTTGGTGTTGTCGCCGAAGCCCAGCCCGACGCAGACACCGACCGCGAGGCCGATGATGTTCTTGGCCGTGCCCGCCAGCTCGCAGCCGATGACGTCCGTCATCGAGTAGGGACGGAACGCCGGCGAGTGGCACAGCTTCTGCAGACGCTCGGCGACGGCCTGGTCTTCACAGGCCACGACACTGGCCGCGGGCTCGCGGTTCGCGATCTCGCGGGCCAGGTTGGGCCCCGAGACCACCGCGATGCGATCGGGTGCTGCACCGGTCATCTCGGCGATGACCTCGCTCATGCGCAGGTGGGTGCCGAGCTCGATGCCCTTCATGAGGCTCACCATGACGGCGTCGGACGGGATGTGCGCGCCCCACGACTCGAGGTTGGTTCGCAGCTGCTGCGAGGGCACCGCGAGCACCACGACCTCGGCACCCGCGAGGGCATCGGCGGGGTCGGACGTCGCCGAGATCGCCGGCGGCAGCTCGATGCCGGGGAGGTACTCGGCGTTCTCGTGCGTCCGGTTGATCGTGTCGCACAGCTCGGGTCGACGTCCCCACAGACGCACCTCGTTGCCGGCGTCGGCCAGCACCAGCGCGAACGCCGTCCCCCACGACCCCGCACCCATCACGGTGATCTGCGCCATGTGCGACTTCCCCTCTGTCAGCCCTGCTCGTGTACGTGCTGTGTGTGCCGTGCTGGTGGCCTCAGGGCCGGTAGTTGGTCCTCGGCCTGCCGAGGGTGTGGACGTCGATGCGCGGTGTCGTCGGCAGCTCGCCCCGCACCTGGGACATCATCGCAGTCAGCGCGTCCATCAGCCGGTTGGTCGCCGTGTCGAGCAGCTCCTCGGTGAGCTCGCGACCGTCCAGGTCGGACAGGTCGATCGGCTCACCGACCCTCACGTGGATGGTCTTGCGCGGGAACAGCCTCAGCTTCTTGCTGTACGGCCACAGGACGTCCTGCGGGCCCCACTGCATCACCGGCACGAGCGGGCGACCCGTCGCGAGGGCGACCCGCACGGCTCCGGTGCGTCCCGTCATGGGCCAGGCGGCGGGATCGCGGGTGATGGTGCCCTCGGGGTAGATCGTGACGACGCTGCCCTCCTCGACCGCGGCGATCGCTGCCCGCAGCGACTCGGCTGCCCCGCTCGTGCTGCGGTAGACCGGGATCTGTTCGGCACCGCGCAGGATGCGGCCCGCGACCGGCAGGCTCATCAGCGTGTCCTTGGCCAGGAAGCGCGGCGGGATGCCCTGGTCGACCATGAAGTGCGAGATCAGGAAGGGGTCGAGGTGCGAGATGTGGTTGGGCGCTAGGACGTATCCGCCGGACGGCAGACGCTCCTGGCCCTGCCAGTCGCGCTTGGTGACCAGCATCAGCAGGGGGCGCAGGAAGAGCACGATCAGGCGCAGGGTCCGCGGGAAGTGGCGTCGCTCCATGGCAGCGAGCCTAATCCGTGCGGGGCGCGACTAGGGTGATGCCCATGCAGGGCACCGTCGCGAGCTTCGACCTGGGCACGCGGTCAGGTCACGTGCTGACCGACGACGGCGTGCGGCTCGACTTCGCCGCCTCGTCGCTGGCCGACCACGTCCGCCACCTGCGTGTGGGCCAACGCGTCTTCGTCGACCTCGTCCGCGACGCCGAGCCCCCCACCGTCACCTCGATCGCCCTCTGGCGCTGACGCTCGCGAGTCACTGCCGTACCGCCGGCGAGTCATCCGTTTACCGTCGGCGAGTCACTCGATGACCACGTCACGGCACGCAGCGACTCGCGACCGGTGACCCAGTGACTCGCGACCGGTGACGCAGTGACTCGCGACCGGTGACCCAGTGACTCGCGAGGTGGGGTCAGAGGGTGACGGGCTTGTAGGACGGGCGGGCGGCCTCGTAGGTCGCGATGTCCGCTTCGTGGCTGAGGGTGATGCCGACGTCGTCGAGGCCCTCGAGCAGCCGCCAGCGCGTGTAGTCGTCGATCGTGAACGAGTCCTCGATCGCGTCGACGCCATCGCCGGCACGCACCGTGCGGTTGACGAGGTCGAGCGAGACCGTGGCACCCGGGTTGGCATCGAGGTGATCCCACAGGCGCTGGACGACCTTGTCGTCGACCTGCGCCGCGAGCAGCCCGGACTTGCCCGAGTTGCCGCGGAAGATGTCGGCGAAGCGCGGCGAGATGACGACCTTGAAGCCGAAGTTCTGCAGCGCCCACACGGCGTGCTCGCGCGACGAACCGGTGCCGAAGTCGGGACCGGCCACCAGCACCGTCGCGTCGGCGTAGACCGGACGGTTGAGGACGAACTCGGGATCCTTGCGCCACGCCTCGAACAGGCCGTCCTCGAAGCCGTCGCGCGTGACCTTCTTGAGCCAGTGCGCGGGGATGATCTGGTCGGTGTCGACGTTGCTGCGACGCAGCGGCACGGCGACGCCTCTGTGTACTGAGAACTTCTCCATGCTCAGCGCCTCTCCATCAGGGCGACGGAAGTCGTCGCGATTGTTGAGCCATCTACGTGCAGGCGAGCTCGCCGCAGCCTTTGCGCCATGATCAGGCTCCTGCCCTCTCGAGCTGGGCGAGGTCGGCTGGGCCGGCCAGGTGACCGAGGATGCCGGTCGCGACCGCGACGTCGGGCGACACGAGGTGCGTGCGACCGCCCTTGCCCTGGCGTCCCTCAAAGTTGCGGTTGGACGTCGACGCGGCCCGCTCGCCGACCATCAGCTGGTCTGGGTTCATGCCGAGGCACATCGAGCAGCCGGCCCCGCGCCACTCGGCGCCGGCGTCCTTGAAGATGACGTCGAGACCCTCCTGCTCGGCCTGCAGGCGCACGCGCACCGAGCCGGGGACGACCAGGATGCGGGTGTCGTCGGCGACCTTGTGGCCCTTCATCAGCGAGGCGGCGACGCGCAGGTCCTCGATGCGTCCGTTGGTGCACGAGCCGATGAAGACCGTGTCGACCTTGATGTCCTTCATCGGGGTGCCGGCGGTCAGGCCCATGTAGGTCAGGGCGTTCTCGGCGGCGATGCGCTCGTTGTCGTCCTCGAACGAGGCCGGGTCGGGGACGTTGCCCGACAGCGGCACGCCCTGTCCGGGGTTGGTGCCCCACGTGACGAACGGCGTGATGGTCGACGCGTCGATCGTGATGACCTTGTCGAACTCGGCGTCGTCGTCGGTGACGAGGCTGTCCCAGTGGGCCACCGCGGCATCCCAGTCGGCACCGGTCGGCGCGGACGGGCGACCCTTGAGGTAGTCGTAGGTGACCTGGTCGGGCGCGATGAGACCGGCCTTGGCGCCCCACTCGATCGACATGTTGCAGATCGTCATGCGGGCCTCCATCGAGAGCGCCCGGATCGCGTCGCCGCGGTACTCCACGATGTAGCCCTGGCCGCCGCCCGTGGTCTCCTGCGTGATGAGGGCGAGGATGAGGTCCTTGGCGGTCGAGCCGGCGGGCAGGTCTCCGACGACCTCGACGGCCATCATCTTGGGCCGCGCCTGCGACAGCGACTGCGTCGCGAGCACGTGCTCGACCTCGGACGTGCCGATGCCGAAGGCGATCGAGCCGAAGGCACCGTGCGTGGCGGTGTGCGAGTCGCCGCACACGATCGTCATGCCGGGCTGTGTCAGGCCGAGCTGCGGGCCGACGACGTGCACGATGCCTTGGTCGATGTCGCCCATGGGGTGCAGGCGGACGCCGAACTCCTCGCAGTTGCGGCGCAGCGTCTCGACCTGCGTGCGAGACACGAGATCGGCGATCGGCTTGTCGAGATCGGTCGTCGGGATGTTGTGGTCCTCGGTCGCGATCGTGAGGTCGGGACGCCTGACCGGTCGGCCAGCGAGCCGGAGGCCGTCGAACGCCTGGGGGCTCGTGACCTCGTGGATGAGGTGGAGGTCGATGTAGAGAAGATCCGGTTCACCCTCGTGGCTCCGGACGATGTGCTCGTCCCAGACCTTCTCGGCAAGCGTCTTGCCCATGATGCTCTCCTCGTTCTCCTGCGTGGCCCCGTGGTTGCAGGCACTTGCGTCTCACAATGCGATACGGCAGTATCAAGTCATGGACAACTCTAGCGGAGTCGGGGTTCTCGACAAAGCCGCAATGGTGCTGGCAGCGCTCGAACCCGGACCGGCGACACTGGCCGGTCTGGTCGCCAGCACGGGCCTGGCCCGTCCGACGGCTCACCGCCTCGCGGTCGCACTCGAGCATCATCGGCTCGTCGCCCGCGACATGCAAGGACGCTTCATCCTCGGACCGCGCCTCGGCGAGCTCGCCGCGGCTGCCGGCGAGGACCGCCTGCTGGCCGCCGCCGGCCCCGTGCTGGCACGTCTGCGCGACATCACCGGCGAGTCCGCACAGCTGTTCCGCCGACAGGGCGACTTCAGGGTGTGCGTCGCGGCTGCCGATCGTCCGACCGGCCTGCGCGACTCGATCCCCGTCGGCGGGCAGCTGACCATGGCCGCCGGCTCCGCCGCCCAGATCCTGCTGTCGTGGGAAGACCCCGAGCGGATGAACAAGGGGCTGCTCAAGGCCACCTTCTCGGCCGCCGAGCTGTCGGCCGTGCGCCGTCGCGGCTGGGCCCAGAGCGTCGGCGAGCGTGAGAACGGCGTGGGCTCGGTGTCCGCCCCGGTGCGCTCCCCCTCAGGCAAGGTCGTGGCGGCGGTGTCGGTGTCGGGCCCCCTCGAGCGCCTGACCCGTCAGCCCGGACGCATGCACGCCCCCGCCGTGGTCGCCGCCGCCGAGCGCCTGTCGCAGAGCCTGCGCCGCTCGTCCTGACGGCACGTGTCCGCCGTCAGGCCGCGAGGTCGTCGGGCGCGGCGATGCGGGCGCGCTGGTCGTTGGCCAGGAACACGGGCCACGTGTCGATGCGCGAGGCGTGGCCCGCGCTCGTGAGCTGACGTGCCCACCTGCGGTCGACCTCGCTGAGCTCGTCGTCACCGGGTCGGGCGAACATCAGCGCCATCGATCCGCCCGGGACGTGGTCGTCGACGACATCGGTGATGACCGCGAACAGCCGCTCGACGACGGTGACGTCGGGCTCGTCGGGACACTGCTCGATCTTCAGGAAGATCGACGTCCACTCCCCCAGAGGTCCGAGGACGACGCACCACAGCTGCGGCTGCGAGAAGCCCCACGGCCCCTTGAGCGATCGCCAGAAGCGGTCGAGGTCGGACACCGACCGCACGGGCGGCATCAGGTGGGGTGGCAACAGCGGAGGCGGGGTCTCGTCGGTCATGGTCCGACCCTGCCCGCATCGGACTCGTGGGTCGAACCGTCGTCCACAGGCGACGGCTCGACCCACGTCAGGCGTGTCTGATCAGGCGTGCCGGATCAGGCAGGCCACATCAGGACAGGGCAGCGACGAGCTGCTCCTTGCGCATGCGCGAGTAGCCGGGCACGCCCTGCTGACGGGCGGCGGCGCGCAGCTGGGCGACCGTCATGCCGGCCGGGCCGTCGACGGCGACGACCTCGGCGGACGTCGAGTGCGCCGGCGCGGACTCCACGACGACCTCGGGCTCGGGCGTGACCTCGATCGGCGCAGCCGGGGTCTCCGAGGCGGTCGGCGCGGCGTCGGGGTGGACGACCGAGGCGACGGCCTTCTTGACCTTGGCGGTGCCGTCGGTGCGGGCCTTCTTGGCCTTCTTGACCGAGGAGGCGGCCGTGGCGCGCAGCTCCTTGGCCTCGGCCTTGAGCTCGGCGGCCTTCTTCTCGAGCTTGTCGACGTTCTTCTCGAGCTTGGCGACCGTGGCCTTCAGCGTCGCGATCGTGTCGCGGGCGACGGCCAGCTCGACGGCGTCGGCCGACTTCTTGGCCTTCGCGGGCTTGGCGGCCTTGGCGGCCTTGGCCTTGGGAGCCTTCGCGGGCTTGGCCGCCTTCGGCTTCTTGGGCGGCTTGATCTTCGCCGTGGTCGTGGTCTTGGTGGCCATGGGGCTCCTCAGGTGGGGACGGTAGGAGCAGATGGTGCCACTCCAAGATGAACAGAACGGTCAGATCAGCGCGTCGAGCAGCTGTTCCTTGCTCATGCGCGAGTAGCGCGGCACACCCTGCTCACGGGCCGCGGCACGCAGGCGGGTGACGTTCCACGAGGCCTCGGGCAGTGCGGGCGCGTCCTTGAGAGCCATCGGCTCGGCTCGCGGGTGGTCGTCGACGGCGTGGTCGGCGATGGCCTGACGGACCTTCTTCTCGGCCTTGACCTGGGCACGCTTCTTGGCGGCCTCGGTGGCGTCGGCGATGGCGCGTCCGGTGCCCTCCTTGAGCTTTTTGACCCGCGACTTGTGCTTGGCCGCACGCTTCTTCCACGTGTCGACCTGCCCCTCCAGCATCTCGACCCGGGCGCGCAGCGCCGTGACCTGGGCGGTCAGCTCGTCGATCGTCTGGGTCGCGGCGGCGAGCCGCCTGTCGACCTTGCTGGACGAGCCGGGGTGCGACTGGATGTCGGCCATCGTGTCCTCCGTGTGGTGTGCCGGTGACAGCATCATGGCGGATCGCCGTGAACGCCACCCGAACATCGAAGGCAACGGCGGATCAGAACAGTCCGGGACGCTCCAGGTCGAGCAGGATCTTCTTGCGCTCGAGCCCGCCCGCGTAGCCCGTCAGCGATCCGTCGGCCCCGATGACGCGGTGGCACGGCACGACGACCGGGATGGGGTTGGCACCGTTGGCCGCGCCGACGGCCCGCGAGATGCCGGGCTCGTAGCCGAGCCGCCGAGCGATGTCGCCGTAGCTGGCCGTCTCGCCGTACGGGATGCGCTGCAGCTCGGCCCACACCTTGCTCTGGAACTCCGTGCCGTCGCTGGCCAGCGGCAGGTCGAAGTCAGTGCGCTCGCCGGCGAAGTACTCCGTGAGCTGCTGCTCGGCCCGGTCGAGCACCGGATCGGACGTCCGGGTGCCGCGGGGCTCCGAGGCGTCGAAGCCGATCGCGGTGACGAGGCCCGCAGAGCTGTGGATGCGCAGTCCGCCGATGGGTGAGTCGATCCATCGAGTGGTCATGACGGGGTCCTTTCGAAGGCGGAGGTGGCACGCCACAGGTGCATGCCGGCGTACGAGCGCCACGGCCGCCACCGTTCGGTGTCGGCGGCCCTGATGCCGCGTCGGTCGAGCTCGCGCCGGAGCACGAGATCGGTCGTGAGAAGGACGTCGGGATGGGCGAGCGCGCGCATCACGACATAGTCGGCGGTCCACGGGCCGATGCCCCGCATCGCGAGCAGCTGCTGCCGGACGGCGTCGCGGTCGCCACCGGCGTCGAGCTCGAGCTCACCCGTGGCGACGGCACGGGCGAGGTCGACGATCGTGCGGGCCCGCGCGTGGGGCATGCCCATGTCGGTGTGGTCGGCACCGGCGAAGGCCTCGGGTGTCGGGAAGGCGTGCGTGAGCCCGAACGACGCCGCGAGCGCGAAGTCGACGGGGGTGCCCCGGGTCGGGACGTGTCGGCCGAGGACGGTGTTGGCCCCGGCGACCGAGACCTGCTGCCCGACGATCGTGCGCACCGCGACCTCGAAGCCGTCGACGTGGGACGGGACCCGCAGGCCCGGGGCGGCGGCGACGAGGTCGTGCAGCACCGGATCGGCAGCGAGAACGGTGTCGATCGCGACGGGATCGGCGTCGAGGTCGAGCATGCGCCTGGCCCGGCCGATCGCGACGGCGGTGTCACGCAGATCGGCCAGCTCGAGCTCGCAGTCGACGTGGTCGTCGTGCAGCGTCAGCGCCATGACACCGAGACCGTGCGGCAGCCGCAGCACGCGGGCGTACGTCGTGACGTCGACCGTCTCGACTCCCGGCAGGATGTGCGCGGCGAGGAAGTCGAGCAGTGCGGTGGCGTGGAACGGCTGCCTCACCGCCAGGCGCACCGTGACGCGCCCGGTCGGCGTGCCGCGTCGACGTCCGCGCATCTGCGTCGGTGTCAGCGCGTAGGTCTGCCGCACCGAGTCGTTGAACTGCCGAATCGAGGCGAACCCCGCGGCGAAGGTGATGTCGGACATCGGCATGTCGGTGGTCTCGATCAGTACGCGTGCGGCGTGCGCGCGATTGCTGCGCGCCAGCGCCAGGGGGCCGGCACCCAGCTCGTCGGTGAGCATGCGTGTCACGTGCCGGGCGCTGTAGCCCAGCCGACCGGCGAGGCCGTCGACGCCCTCGCGCTCGACGACGCCGTCGCCGATGAGTCGCATCGCGCGGCCCACGGCGTCGGCACGCACGTTCCACTCCGGCGAGCCGGGCGTCGTGTCGGGCCGGCACCGGCGGCAGGCCCTGTACCCGGCCTCCTGCGCGGAAGCCGCCGTGGCGTGGAAGGTGACATTGCCCGGCTTGGGCGTGACGGCCGGGCACGAGGGACGACAGTAGATGCCGGTCGTCCTGACCGCCGTGTAGAACACCCCGTCGAAGCGCGCATCGCGGGCCTGCACGGCCCGGAAGCACCGCTCGTGGTCGGAGAACATGCCTCCATCATGACCCGGCGCACCGACAGCCACTGGCGGGTATCGGACATGGACGCCGGGGTCTCGCGCCGGCCGCTGTGATAGACCGTCCTCGTGACCGACGACGAGCGCCTCCGCGTGCACGTCACGTGGCTGCCCGACGACGACGCGGAGGCCTCGGTCGTCCTGCAGCTCGTGAGGGCCGCATCGGGCGTGGACGACGCACGCCTGGCGCGGATGTGCCGGTCGTGCGGCAGCGATCGGCACGGCAAGCCGGAGGTGGTCGTACCGGCCGGAAGGTCGCCGGTGTTCGTCAGCCTGAGCCGGTCGGGCGGACGCACCGTCGTCGCCATCACCCGCAGCGGGCCGATCGGCGTCGACGTGGAGGCGTGCCCGCGTGCCGGCACCACCTCCAGCGAGCTGGTCGAGTGGGTGCGGACGGAGTCGCTGGTCAAGGCGACCGGCCACGGGCTGACGATCGACCCGGCAGAGATCGACGAGTCCCGCCACACGATCGACCTCGACGCCCCCGACGGCTTCGTCGCAGCCGTCACGATCCTGACGAACGGGCCGTCGCCGGTGCTCAGCGTCACGGAAGGCTAGGCAGCTCCGGCAGGGCGGTGTCTCGCAGCCACGCGTCGAACAGCTGGCCCACTGCGGCACCGCACAGCTCGGCCGCGACCGCCACGAACTCCTCGGTCACGACCGATCCCGTCGCGTAACGGGTCGTCCACGTGCGCAGCAGCGCGAAAAACGCGTCGTCGCCCACGGTCAGACGCAGCGCGTGGAGCAGCAGCGCCCCGCGCTTGTAGACCCGGTCGTCGAACATCAGATCGGGGCCGGGATCGCCCAGGACGAGATCCTGCGGCAGCTGCTCGAGCCGCTGCCACTGCTCCTCGGCCCGATCGTCGGCGCTCGGCCCGCCCGACTCCTCCGACCACAGCCACTCGGCGTAGCAGGCGAATCCCTCGTGCAGCCAGATGTCGCGCCAGTGCGTGAGCGTGAGGCTGTTGCCGAACCACTGGTGGGCCAGCTCGTGGGCGATGAGTCGCTGGTGCTCCCACTCGTCCGTCGTGAAGTTCGACCCGAACACCGAGAGACCCTGTGCCTCCAAGGGGATCTCGAGCTCGTCCTCGGTGATGACCGCGGTGTACGACGCGAACGGGTAGTCGCCGAACGACCGCACGAACAGCTCCATCATGTCGGGCTGACGGGCGAAGGACTCGACGCTGCGATCGCGGGTGCCCGCCGGGAAGACCGTGCGGATCGGCACCGCCCCGCCCGCCTCGACCGACTCGTAGCGGCCGATCTGCACCGTCGCGAGGTAGGTCGCCATGGGGGCGCTCTCGACGTGCTTCCACACCGTCCCCCCGGCCCGACGTCGCTGGCTCTCGAGCTCGCCGTTGGCCACGACGACGTAGCCGGCGGGCACCGTGGTCTCGATCTCGTACGTCGCCTTGTTGGACGGACGGTCGTTGCACGGGAACCACGATGGCGCTCCGTGCGGCTGCGACGCCACGATGACCCCGTCGGCGAGCTCCTCCCAGCCGGCGTCGCCGTCGAGCCCCGGCATGGGACGCGGCGAACCGGCGTACGCCACGACGACCGTGAAGCTCTGCCCCTCGCCGATCGCGGCTCGCGGACGGACGACGAGTCGGCTCTTGCGGTGCGAGTACTTGGTCGGTGCCGCGCCGTCGACCGTGACCTTCGAGACCCGCAGGTGGTAGAGATCGAGCTCGAAACGGTCGAGATCGGTCAGCGCCGTCGCGGTGATGACGGCGCGCCCCGTGAGGCTGTTGGACTCGACGCTGTAGCTCAGCTCGAGCGCGTAGTGGTCGACCTCGAACGAATGGTCGCCGTGACCCGGGACGTACGGGTCGGTCGTGGGGTCCGTCGCAGCACTCGACTTCACGAGGCGAAGTCGTCCTCGGCCCACGGGCCGATGGGGTTGCCGATCCATCGCGTCTTGCGCGGCACCGACTCCCCCCGCATGACCAGCGACACCGGTCCGATCGTCGCGTGCGAGCCGAGTGTGGCGGCCGGGAGGATGACCCCGTGCGGCCCGAGGGTCGACCCCTTCTCCAGCGTGACGGTGTCCATGCTGAGTATCCGATCATGGAACAGGTGCGTCTGCACCACGCAGCCCCTGTTGACGGTGCTGCCGTCGCCCAGCTCGATGAGGTCGGCCTCGGGCAGCCAGTACGTCTCGCACCACACCCCGCGGCCGATCGAGGCACCGAGCATCCGGAGCCACAGGGTCAGCACAGGCGTGCCGGACGCGCTGCGGGCCACCCACGGCGCACCGAGCAGCTCGACGAAGGCGTCGGCCAGCTCGTTGCGCCACACGAACGAGCTCCACAGCGGATGGTCGCCGGCCCGGATGCGTCCGACCAGCGCCCACTTGGCCGCCACCGTGACGACCGCCGCGACGGCACCCACCGCGATCATGACCGCACCTGACAGGAGCGCCGCCTGCCACCACCCGAGCCGGTCGGCGACCAGCAGGAGCCCCGTCACGGCGGCGAGCGCCAGGAGCCCGCCGACGATCATCGGGACGACCCGCGCCAGCTCGATGACGGCGCGGGCGACGCGCAGCCGCCGTGCCGGCTCGTGGGTGCGCGACACGTCGGCGTCGCCGGCCGTGCGGCGCAGCTTCTGCGGTGGGCTGCCGAGCCACGAGGTGCCGGCCTTGGCCTTGGCGCGCTGGGGTGCTGCCGACAGGACGGCGACGAGCCCTCCCTTCGGCACCTTGCGGCCGGGTGCCGTCATGCCGGAGTTGCCGACGAAGGCGTGCCGGCCGATCTTGACCTGCTCGACGCGCAGCCATCCGCCGCCCAGCTCGTACATGCCGAGCATCGTGTCGTCGGCCAGGAAGGCACCGTCGTTGACGGACGTGAGCGACGGCAGCATCAGCACCGTCGAGGCTTCGACCCCGTCGCCGATCCTCGCTCCCAGGAGCCTCAGCCAGGCCGGGGTCAGCGTGCTGGAGTAGAGCGGGAACAGCCACGTGCGGGCGTCGTCCATGACCCTGAAGACCGACCACGCCTGCCAGGCGGGGCGGCTGTGCACGGGGTGGGTTCCGCTCGTGAGCCCCACCGACTGCACGCGCACCACCGCGACGACCAGCAGCGCGAGCACCAGGTAGCCGACGACCACACCGGCGGGTGCCACCACCGTCAGACGGACGGCGGCGTCGCCCGGGCCGTCGATACCACCCAGCAGCGGGACGACGGCGAGCGCGCCGGCGACGACCGCCAGCGCGGGCAGGCTGGCCAGCACGAGGGCGACGACGCCGTACGCGATCGTCCACCGCACGTGCCGGTCGGCGCGCGTGCTGGTCTGCGGCCCCCGCGCCGGGCCGTTGCGCCGCGCGGGTGCGCCCGACCAGTACTCGCCGTCGGGCACCTCGCCGAAGACAGCCGATCCTGCCCCGATCTCGGCCCCGGCTCCGATGCGCGCGCCCGGACCCAGCAGGCTGCGGACGCCGATCCGGGCGTCCGCCCCGATGCGCACGGCACCGACGTGGAGCGTGTCGCCGTCGAGCCAGTGGCCCGTCAGGTCGACCTCGGGCTCGACCGAGGCACCCGACGCGACCGTCAGCATGCCAGTGACCGGCGGCAGCGAGTGCAGGTCGACGTCGCGGGCGACGTCGGCGCCCAGGGCACGCGCGTAGGCACCCAGCATGGACGCCCCCGAGAGCGATCCGGCCCGCAGCTCGTCGGCGATGTGCTCGGCGAGCCACAGGCGCAGGTGCACGCCCCCACCGCGCGGGTAGGTGCCCGGCACGAGACCGCGCAGCAGGACGCGCGCGGACGTCGCGGCGAGCAGCATGCGGCCGGGCGGGGTGACGAGCAGCAGCAGCCCGGCGACGATCCAGGCCCACGACACCTGCGGCAGCCACGTCCAGTCGAGCGCCGCGGCGGCGAGACGGCTGCCGGCTGCGGTCCAGGTGAGCCAGCGCAGTCCCGTGATGGTGCGCAGCGGCAGCGTCAGCAGCACCTGGGCGACCTGTGTCGCGAGACGCACCGGCCGCACCGACGCGTTGCGCGGTGCCTGCGCCGTCGACATCGCGTCGAGCGTCGCCGACAGCCCGGCGACGGACGGGTTTGCATAGACGTCGGCGACCGTGACGTCCGGGAACTGCTCGCGCAGCCGCCCGACCAGCTGGGCCGCACTGAGGCTCCCTCCGCCGAGCACGAAGAAGTCGTCGGCGGGACTCGTGACGACGGCGCCCAGCAGGCCGAGCCACAGATCGCGGAGCCAGGCGCTGGTGCCGGTCAGCTCGGCGGCGGCTCCGGTCGACCCGATGCTCGGCAGCGGCCACGGGAGGGCGTCGCGGTCGATCTTGCCCGACGTCCGCGTGGGCATCGAGTCGAGCCGGCCGAGCCGGGGCACGAGCGCCTCGGGCATCTGCCGGCGCAGGATGTCGAGCGAGGCCGACTGGTCGAAGGTCTCGTCGGTCGCGACGTATCCGACGAGGATCTTGTTGCCGGCGTCGGTCGTGCGGATCGCGGCGGCCGCGGCGACGACGCCGGGCAGCCCCAGGAGGGCGTTGTCGATCTCGCCGAGCTCGATGCGCCGTCCGCCGATCTTGATCTGCTCGTCGGCGCGCCCCCCGAACACGAGCCCCTCGGGGTGGTTCACGACCAGGTCGCCGCTGCGATAGGCCCGATCCCAGCCGATCGTCGGCATCGGAGCGTACTTCTCGGCGTCCTTCACGGGGTCGAGGTAGCGGGCCAGGCCCACCCCGCCGATGATCAGCTCGCCGGTCTCGCCCGCGGCGACGTGCATCCCCGAAGCGTCGACGACCGCGAGGTCCCAGCCGGCCAGCGGCAGGCCGATGCGCACCGGCTCCCCCGGGGCCAGCCGGGCGGCGCACGCGACGACCGTCGCCTCGGTCGGACCGTACGTGTTCCAGACCTCGCGGTCGGGTCCGGCCAGTCGGTCGCCGATCTCGGGCGGGCACGCCTCGCCGCCGACGATCAGCAGCCGGACGTCGTCGAGCACGCCCGCCGGCCACAGCGACACCAGGGTCGGGACCGTCGACACGACCGTGATGCCGTTGGCGATCATCCACGGCCCCAGGTCGCTGCCGCTCTTGACCAGCGACCGCGGTGCCGGCACGAGACAGGCCCCGTGACGCCACGCCAGCCACATCTCCTCGCACGAGGCGTCGAACGCGACCGACAGTCCCGCCATGACCCGGTCGCGGGGGCCCAGCGGGGCGTCCTGCAGGAACAGCGCCGCCTCGGCGTCGACGAACGCGGCGGCCGAGCGGTGCGTCACCGCGACGCCCTTGGGCTTGCCGGTCGAGCCCGACGTGAAGATGACCCAGGCGTCGTCGGCCGGCGAGGGTGCCTGGTCGTCGGTCACCTGTCCGCCCGAACGCCGGACCGAGATCACCAGCTCGTTGCCGACGACGGCCGCGACATCGGCCTCCTCGAACACCGTGCGCGCCCTCGAGTCGGGGTCGTCGACGTCGACCGGCACGTAGGCGGCACCCGCAACGAGGATGCCCACGATCGCGACGTAGAGGTCGAGCGTGCCGGAGTCGACGCGCACGCCGACCTTGTCGCCGCGGCCGACACCGCGCTCGTGCAGCTCGGCGGCGAACGTCTCGGCCGCCTCGCAGAACTCGACGTACGTCAGCACCGCCGAGCCGTTGTCGAGCGCCGGCGCGTCGGGCACCTCGAGGGCGGTCTGGCGCACGATGTCGACGAGGGTGCGGACGGCCGGTGCAGCGTCCGACCGCAGCAGCGGTGAGGGGTCGACATGAACAGAAGAGCTCGCGTCCGGTGCCTGCACCCGGTCAGCATGGCGCATGAGCGTGAACGTCGGGTGAACGGAGACGGCGCGCCGGGACGGTCAGATCCTCGTCCCTTTCCAAGGTATAGCCCAGTGGGGGGCTTGCCACAAGCCCCCTGGCAAGCCCCAGAATCGTCCGCCGGAGCCGCGCGCCGCCGGCATCCACCGACGAAGGAGCGCCTGCATGACCGCCGCCCGCACGCCCGTCCCGTTCGAGGTCCACGAGTCCGGAGCCATGCTCCACGGCACCCGGGCCCAGCTCGAGGTCGGCGACCTCCTGGTGCCCGGCCGCCCCTCCAATTACGAGGCAGGCCGCATCATGAACCACGTCTACATGACCGAGACCCTCGATGCCGCCGCGTGGGGTGCCGAGCTGGCCCCCGGCGACGACCGTCCGCGCATCTACGTGGTCGAGCCGCTGGGCGAGATCGAGGACGATCCCAACGTCACCGACAAGAAGCTGCCCGGCAACCCGACCCGGTCGTTCCGGTCGCGCGAGCCGATCCGGATCGTCGGTGAGCTGGACGACTGGGTCGGCCACTCCCCCGAGCAGATCCAGCAGATGCGCGACGGGCTGGCTGAGCTGCGTCGCAATGGGGCGGACGTCATCTACGACTGATGCCGTCGCGTTCACGGCTAGTGCACCCTGGCCGTCCTGCCGCTCCTTCTGGTCCACGTCTCGTAGCCGGTCTTGCGCACCGACACCCGCACCGTGATGCGCTTGCCCCGGTAGGCCTTCGCGATCCTGAGCGTCGCCCTCGTGCCACCGACACGGTGTCCGTCGGCGTACCACCGGTACCTCAGCGACACACCGGGATCGTAGGTCGCCCGCTGCACGGTCAGCCGGCGGCCGACCTTCGGCGTCCCCGAGATCGCGGGCTTCGGGCGGAGCGTGAGCAGCCCGACACGGACGCTCGTCGGCGCAGTGGTGCGACTGACCGATTCGTGATCGGGCTTCGCGCCCGTGACCACGACCGAGATGCGCTGGCGCCAGTCAGTCGGTGTCAGGACGCGAACCGGCCCGGTCGCGCCGGGGATCGGCACACCGTTGCGCAGCCACTGGTACGACAGCGTCGCGCCCTCGTCCCACGTGCCCGGCACGACCGTCACCGACGCTCCGACACGCGTCGTGCCGCTGATCGTCGGGACAGGCGTCGTGGCGAGCGGACGACCCTTCACGACGAGGTCCGCGGTGCAGCCGGAGCAGGTCGATCCCAGCGTGTCGGCCCTGGCGACGACCCGCCCCGCTGCACCCACGGTGCCGGCGCGAACTGTGAACGGGATCGCCACCTTCGACGTCCCGCCGACCGCCGTCGACGGGACGGTCCACGTCAGGGTCGTGCCGTCGACCCCGACCCCGTCCGGCAGGTCTCCCAGCGCCACGGTGGACAGGATCGTCGACAGGTCGAGCATGACGACGCTTCCGGTCTGCTCGACCCTGCCGGTGTTGGTGGTCGACAGCGAGAACGCAGATGTCTCACCAGGCACCAGCGCCCCGCCGGGACCGTCGAGCGTCAGGTCGAACTTCGCCGGCCAGGCGGGCTTGCCGGTCGTGTAGATCCACGTCTCGAAGAACGCGTCGAGGTCGCGGCCCGAGACCTCCTCGGCCAGGGCGATGAAGTCAATCGTGCGCCTGCTCGTGCCGCCGTGACGTGACTGCCACTGGCGCATCAGCTCGGCGAAGGGCACCGCGCCGATCGAGGTGCGCAGCGCCTCCAGCGCCATCGCCCCACGGTCGTAGACCTGTGCACCGAAGAGTTGGGACGCCTCGGACATGTCCGCGGTCGGCACGGTCCACAGCTCGTCGTCGGCCGGGGTCTCGTCCCACGTGTCGAAGATCGCCTGCTCGGTGCTGGTGTCCGTCGTGCCGAGTCCCTCGAACGGCACCTGGTACTCCGCATAGGTGGCGGGGCCCTCGTTGAGCCAGATGTCGTTCCAGTCGACGGGCGAGACGTTGTCGCCGAACCACTGGTGCATGACCTCGTGGATCGTGGTGCCCAGGCTGGCCCTGGTCGGGAAGAACGAGCGGTCCTGCGTCTCGAGGGCGTAGCTGATCGAGCTCGGCACGACGTCGGTGACCAGGCCGATGCTGTTGCCCGGGTACGGTCCGTAGCGCTCCTCCAGGAAGTCGACGACGTCCTTCAGCCGGGCACGGGTGGCCTGCGTCGTCGCCTGGCTGTTGGTCGAGATCGACGGATCGATGAACGACCACTCGGGGATCGTCCGGCCGCTCGCGAGGGCGATGTCGGACTCGTAGACGTCATAGCGACCGATCGAGATGAGCGTCAGCTCACTGGCCATCTGCCTGTTCTGGTCCCACACCCACGTGGTGCGCGTGCCGTCCTCGCTCGGCGTCCTCGACGTCAGCTCACCGTTGCTGACCACCGCGGCGTCGCGCAGGCCGGGGTTGACCGACGACGACGTCGTGAGCTGGGTCGGCGCGTCGACGCTGATCGAGTAGGTGGCCTTGTCGCGCGGCGTGTTGTTGTTGGGGAACACGGTCATCGATCCGACCGGCTGGTTGAGGAACGTCCCGCCGTCCTGCGTGTTGTTCCATCCCTCCGACGAGCCGTCCGTATCGGTGTGTGCGACGGGCGTGCCGTGATAGGTCACGACCGTGGTGAACTCGCCGTCGACGGGGGCCACCGGCGTCACGACGATCTTGTGGACGTCGGTCGTGGCGTCGGACGTCGTGGTCTCCTCGATGCGCTCGAAGGTTGCCGCGACGCCGTCGACCGTGACCCCGTCGACGACCAGCGCGCTCTCCTCCAGCGTCCCGGTCGAGCCCTGGAAGTCGAAGGCGTACGACGACAGCGGTGCCCCGGTCGTCCTGGCGGTCACGGCAGTCCTCGCGGCGGTGAACGTCGTGGTCGCCACGGCACCGGCCGTGCTCGACACCGCGACGTCGGCCGTCACGTCGATGTCGTAGTGCACCGCGTCGTAGCCGCTGTTGCCCTGGTTCGGGAAGAGGGTGTCGCCGGCGCTGAGACCACCCGCGACGGCCTCGACGGCCTGGGCCGTCCCGGCACCGGCCGTGGCGACGAGTGTCCCGCTGACCAGTGCCAGCGATACGAGTCGTGCGAGGTGTCGTGCTGCGTGCGCCATGCGCCCCTCCTGGAGGTCGTGCCGCCCCAGGACTGGCCCGAGGACGAACGGATGCACCGAACGTAGTGCTCGCGACGACACCGGACGTTACGCCGACGTTGCCGCCGGAGCCCACGTGCGGGCCGGGAGTGCCGAGGCGGGATCGTGCCGTGTTTCGACCACGTGTCGGCTGACCGTGGGCGTTGTCGGTTCTGCTCTGGCATCGCGGGTCTTCGTCCAAACGACACATTAATGCTCGGTTAACCGAGGCTGAAGGCCTGATTCGTCAGGGCAGGCTGTCCTCACCATCGTGCCGTCCCACCGGGCGGCACTTATCCGCACCCACAGGAACGAGCCCATCGTGAGGAACTCTCGCGCTCTCATCGGCGTGACCGGGATGGCGCTCGCCGCGACCTGCGTGCTCTCGAGCACCAGCATCGCGGCGTCCGCTGTCGAGCCGTCGTCCAGCACATCCACCCCGGCCCCAGCACCCGGCCGTGGTCCCTCGACCGCGTCGACGGTCGAGCCGCTCAGCAAGGCGCAGGTCGTCAAGCGCGCTGCCGAGTCGTCCGTCGCCGGCGACCCGATCACCATGCCGACGTCATACCCCTACCAGCCGCAGCTCAAGATCTACCGTCCCAACGCCGACGACGCGGCGCACTCCGCCGAGCTCATCGGGCACCCCGAGATCGCCCCGAAGCTGCTCGACCTCATGGAGGAGAGCGACCGGGTCTCGGCGCAGGTCGTCGGCCAGTCGACCGAAGGGCGCGACCTGTACCTGGTCACGGTGACGGCACCGGAGTCCGAGGCCGAGACGGAGCAGCAGACCGCTTGGAAGACCGAGATCAAGTCCGATCCCGACGCCGCCGCGAAGGACACCGCCCTGCTGCGCGACTACAAGACGCCCGTGTGGATCAGCAACAACATCCACGGCAACGAGTGGGAGGGCACCGATGCGGCGATGAAGTACATCGAGTACCTCGCGACCGCGCCGATCGCCGAGGTGCGCAGCATCCTCGACAACAACCGGCTCTACTTCTCGCCGTCGTTGAACCCTGACGGCCGCAGCAACGCGACCCGCGCCACGGCGCTCGGGCTCGACCCCAACCGCGACATGATCACCAACACGACGCCTGAGACGAAGTCGTTCATCCGTCAGGCGCAGGCGATCCAGCCGATCTACGCTGCCGACTTCCATGGCTACACCAACGTGCTGCAGATGGAGCCCACCGGACCGCCGCACGGCTCGAACTACGAGTACGACCTCGTGATGCCGCACAACTACGCTCTGGCCCTCAAGGTCGAGAAGGACGTCGTCGACGCTGCCATCCCGGGCAACACGTACCGCAACATCCAGACCGGCGCCATCGTCTCGGAGAACACGTCGGCCGACACGGCGCACATCAAGATCCCCTACCGCGACACTCCTGACGGCTGGGACGACTTCCCACCGATCTTCACAGCGCAGTATGCGTCGTTCTTCGGTGCCGCCGCGGCCACGGTCGAGCTGCCCAAGACCCGCAACGGCAGCCCGTCGGGACGCCAGTCGCCGGCCAACGCCGTCATCAACTCGGCCGTCGCCTACAAGACGATGACCAGCATCGTCGACTACATGAACACGGCCGCCACCGCGAAGGACATGATCACGAACCAGATCGAGGCCTTCCGCCGCGGTGTCGCAGGCGAGCCCAAGGACAACCTGACGGTCAGCAAGGTCACCAGCGTCCCCGGACCGACCCAGTGGCGCGCCCTCTGGGACGTCGTGGACGACCAGGAGAAGATCGAGCTTCCCCGCGCGTACGTCATCCCCGTGGGCGACGGCCAGCGCTCGGCAAGCGACGCGAGCCGTCTGGTCCAGCAGCTGCTGACCCACGACGTCGAGGTGGGCACGCTGTCGGCCGACGCAACGGTGGACGGCACGACCTACCCCAAGGGTTCGTACGTCGTCGACATGCACCAGCCCCTGCGCGGCCTGGCCAACGCCCTGCTCGACCTGGGCGAGGACATCTCGGCCAAGGTCCCGTCGATGTACGACATCTCCGCCTGGAGCTACTCGTACACGTGGGGCGCGACGGTCGCCAAGGTCGGCCTGACCACCGACGCACCGTTCGGCACCGCCACCCCGGTCTCGGCACCCGCCTCGAACGTCTCGACGCCGGCCAAGGCCGACTACCTGACGTTCGACGTCGCGGGCGTCGCCGACTACCGGGCGCTCAACGCGCTGTTGGAGGACGAGCAGTCGGTCTCGATGCTCGCGGACGGCTCGGCCGTCATCGGCCCCGAGTCGTACGACGCCGCGAAGCAGGTCGCGTCGACGTTCGACATCGACCTCGACGTCGCGACGAAGGCCGATCTGGACGCCCTCGACGACGCCGGCACCAAGGCGCTGACCGACCTGACGGTCGGGTACGTCGGCACGCAGGACGACAAGCTCTCGCTCCAGGAGCTCGGCTTCGACGATCTCGTGCCGCTGACGGCCGCGACACTCACCGCCGACCCGACGCTGCTCAAGGGCGTCGACGTGCTGTGGGTCGGATCGACGTTCAACCCGACGTCGGACCAGACGGCAGCGCGCACCGCGGCGCAGCAGTTCGTCGACGCGGGTGGCTCGATCGTGGGCCGGTCGAGCGCGGGCTTCAACGCCGCAGCGTCATTCGGTCTCATGAAGGGAACCGTCGTCAACGGCAACGGCTCAGGCAACGGCATCGTCGACGTCGACACACCGGCGGACTCGGTGCTCGCTCCGTTCGCGCAGGACAGCGCGTTCATCTACCCGGCGTACTCGTTCACGGGGCTCGGTGAGGGCGTGAAGGTCGAGCAGACCTATGCGGCCAAGCCGTTCCTGGCGGGCCACTGGCGGGGCACGACCGAGACGAACGGTCCGGACGCCGCGGCAGGCAAGGCCTCGGTCGTGTCGTACGAGAAGCCCACGACAGGTGCCAAGTCAATGGTGTTCGGCACGTCGGTGTTCTTCCGCACCCTCCCCAAGGGCGGGATGAGTCAGGCTGCTCGCGGTCTGTTCTGGGCCGGACCGACGGGTGACGCGGTCGTGGCACCCGGAGGTTCGGGCGTGTCGATCACGTCGGTCGCACCGGTCACCTATCCGGCGTCCGCGTCGGTGACGGTCGCCGCCTCCGACGCGTCGGGTGCAGCACTCGACGGAACCGTCGAGCTCACGGCAGGCGGCAAGGTCGTCGCCTCCGGCACCACGATCGGCGGCAAGGCCACCCTGGCGGTGCCGGGTCTCGCACCAGGAACCACCTCGGTCGTCGCGACGTTCGCGCCCTCGTCGACGCGCTACACGGCGTCGACCAGCGTTCCGGCCGCGATCACGGTGGCCAAGGCAGTCTCGAGGCTGACGCTCACGGCCAAGAAGGTGCGCGGTGCCAAGAAGGCCAGGGCGACGGTCACCCTGACCGTGCCGGGCGTCCCGACCGCGGGCTCGGTCGTGGTGACCGACAAGGGCAAGAAGGTCAAGACGGTCTGGGTCAAGACCGGATCGTCCCGGACACTCACGCTCAAGCTGTCGAAGGGCACGCACCGCCTGCGGGCGACCTTCGCAGGCAGCGGCGTGGCGGCTTCCGGCACGACCAAGCAGGTGACGATCAGGATCCGCTGATCCGCTGCGCCTTCGCCACCACCGCGGCCGGCCCCTCGGGGAGCCGGCCGCGGTGCTGCGTGGGTCCGGCAACCACAAGACCCCCTGACCTTGCGTTTCCGCAGGTCAGGGGGTCTGTGTCCATGGTAGCCCCGACGGGATTCGAACCCGCGCTACCGCCTTGAGAGGGCGACGTGCTAGGCCGCTACACAACGGGGCCATGGGGTGGTCTTGCGACCTCCAGAACCCTACCAAAAGGCCTTCGCAGGCCGCTCAGAGGGTTTCGCTGGGATACTAGGACTCGAACCTAGAATGGCGGTACCAGAAACCGCTGTGTTGCCAATTACACCATATCCCAATGGCTGCGGACGCTGTCCGAACCGAGGTCAAACTTTACCCGACGGTGCACCCGCAGCCCAAACCGGGTTACCCCTGAGCGATCTGCCCGAGAGCTGCGTCGAGGCGCAGGATCGTCTTGCGGTGCCCCAGCAGCTCGAGCGACTCGAACAGCGGCGGCGAGATGCGGCTGCCCGTCACCGCCACGCGGACGGGTCCGAACGCCAGGCGCGGCTTGAGCCCCATGCCGTCGATCAGGGCCACGCGCAGCGCACCCTCGATCGTGCTGGTCGTCCACTCCGCCGTGCCGGGGATCGCATCGAGGGCCTCCCGCGCGGCCCGGACGACCTCGAGCCCCTTCTCGTCGAGATTCTTGGCCGCGTCGGCCTCGTCGACCGTGAACTCCTCGTCGGAGACGAACAGGAAGCGCAGCATGTCGACGGCCTCGGTGAGCAGCGTCATGCGCTCGTGCACCAGCGGCGTCGCGGCGGCCAGGATGCCGAGCTGCGTGCCGGTGGGCGTGGGGTCGATCAGACCCGCGTCCTGGAAGTAGGGCACGAGCCGGTCGCTCAGCTCGGCCTCGCTCAGCAGGCGCACGTGCGAGCCGTTGATGGCCTCGGCCTTCTTGATGTCGAACCGGGCCGGACTGGCGTTGACGCTGCCGATCTCGAACGCCTCGACCATCTCGGGGATGCTGAACACGTCGCGGTCGTCGGCGATGGACCAGCCCAGCAGCGCCATGTAGTTGAGCAGGCCCTCGGGCAGGAAGCCCTTGGGCTTGTAGTCGAGCAGGTTGGACTCCGGGTCGCGCTTCGACAGCTTGCGGTTGCCCTCGCCCATCACGAACGGCAGGTGCCCGAACTCAGGCGTGAACCCTCCCCCGATGCCGATCTCGGCGAACGCCTCGTAGAGGGCGATCTGACGGGGCGTCGAGCTGAGCAGGTCCTCGCCGCGCAGCACGTGGGTCACGCCCATCATGGCGTCGTCGGTGGGGTTGGTCAGCGTGTAGAGCGACTGGCCGTTGGCGCGGACGATGACGAAGTCCTGCACGTTCTCCGAGCCGAACGTGATCTCGCCGCGGACGAGGTCGGTGAACGTCCAGTCCTTGTGCGGCATCTTGAATCGGATGACGGGCTCGCGGCCCTCCGCCTCATAGGCGGCCCGCTGCCCGTCGGTGAGGTCGCGGTGCAGGCCGTCGTAGCCGCTCGGCTTGCCCGCGGCACGGGCCGCGTTGCGCCGGGCCTCGAGCTCTTCGGCGGTGTCGTACGCCTTGTAGGCGAAGCCCGCGTCGAGCAGCTGCTGGGCAACGTCGGCGTAGATGTCCATGCGCTCGGACTGGCGGTAGGGGCCGTGGGGGCCGCCGACCTCGGGACCCTCGTCCCAGTCGAGGCCGAGCCAGCGCATCACCTCGACGAGGAGCGTGTACGACTCCTCGTTGTCGCGCGACGTGTCGGTGTCCTCGATGCGGAAGACGAACGTCCCGCCGTGGTGGCGGGCGAAGGCCCAGCTGAACAGGGCCGTGCGCGCCATGCCGACGTGCGGGTTGCCGGTCGGCGACGGGCAGAACCGCGCGACGACGGGGCGAGCGCCCGTTGAGCCTGTCGAAGCGGCCGTCGTGGGAGCGTCAGTCATTGCGGGAGACCACCTGGTTCGTGAGGGTGCCGATGCCCTCGACCGTCACGCTGACCGAGTCACCGACCTGCATGGGACCGACGCCGTCGGGCGTTCCGGTCAGGATGACGTCGCCGGGCAGCAGCGTCATGAAGGACGAGACGTACGCGATGACGTCGGGGACCGTGAAGACCATGTCGGACGTGCGACCGTCCTGCTTCAGCTCGTCGCCGAGGCGGGTCGTGACCTGCACGTCGGACGGGTCGAAGTCGGTCTCGATCCACGGCCCAAGGGGGCAGAACGTGTCGAAGCCCTTGGCGCGGGCCCACTGACCGTCCTTGGCCTGCAGATCGCGCGCCGTGACGTCGTTGGCGACGGTGTAGCCGAAGATGACCTTCTTGGCGTCGTCGACGGGCACGTCGCGGCAGATGCGTCCGATGACGACCGCGAGCTCGCCCTCGAAGTGCACGTTGCTGCTCTGCTCGGGGTAGAAGATCGGCTCCCCGGGCCCGATGACGCTGGTGTTGGGCTTGAGGAAGATCAGCGGCTCCTCGGGCACCTCGCCGCCCATCTCGGCGGCGTGCTTGGCGTAGTTCTTGCCGACGCACACGACCTTGCTGCGCGGGATGACCGGCGCCAGCAGACGCACGTCCGCGAGCGGGATCTTCTGGCCGCTGAGGTTGAGCCCCGCATAGAGCGGGTCTCCGTTCAGCACGGCGATGGTGGGGACACCGTTGTCGTCCCCGATGACTCCGAAACGAGGATCGTCGTCCCCGGCAAACCTGGCGATACGCATAGGGCCCCAGCCTATCGGTCGTGGCCGGGACCCCTCGACGCCTAGCCGACCTGGGTCGCCTCGCGGGCCAGCAGGTGGTGGACGGCCGCCGCGCCCGCGACCATGCCCGCGGCCTGGGAGGTGACGATCGACGACATCGGCATCGGCAGCTCGGGGTGGTGCGCCGCGTCACCTGCCGCGAACACGCCTGGCACCGAGGTCGCCTGGAGGGCGTTGACCCGGACGCATCCCGACTCGTTCAGCTCGAGGCCCAGCTGCTCTGCGAAGGCGGCCGACTGGCTGAAGGTCGGCGCGATGAACATCCCGTCGACGTGCACGATCGATCCGTCGTCCATCGCGAGGTCGAGGCCGCCGCCGGCACGGGCGATCGTCCGGACGCGTCCGTGGACGTCGACCAGCTCGGAGCCCAGACGGCCCAGCATGGCCGAGAGCCGATCGAAGTGCGCCCCATCGACGTCCAGCGCGATGGTCCGCCCGGCGAGCTCGTGCCCGTGGCAGAACGGGCAGGCAGCGATCTCCTTGCCCCACGCCTCGGCGAGGCCCGGCACGTCGGGCAGGGCGTCGCGGACGCCGGTGGCGAGCACCAGGGCGGCCGCACGCTCAGTCGTCCCTCCCTCCAGGTGGATGACGAAGTCGTCGCGATCCTGCTCGACACGGCTCGCCGGCTCCGGGCGCACCTCCACGGTGTCGTAGGCCGCAAGGTCGATGCGAGCCAGACGACGGAACTCTGCCGGGGCGATGCCGTCGTGGGTCGCGTAGTTGTGGGCGTGCTCGACCGTGGCGTTGCGGTACTCGCCGGAGTCGAGCATCAGCACCGAGCGGTGCATGCGTCCGAGGGTGAGGGCGGCCTGCAGACCCGCGGGTCCGCCGCCGATGACGATGACGTCGTGGGTGGCGTGGGCGGTTGAAGAGGTGAGGTGATCCATGGTGAGACCTTTCGATGCTTGCGTGAAGCTCCAGCATGTGAGTTCATGTCGACATGAAGTCAAGTCCCGAGTCCGCATCACTCCGGTCGATCGGCGACACCGCCGCCCGCTTCGGCCTCGACACCCATGTGCTGCGCCACTGGGAGGACAAGGGACTGCTGTCGCCGGCTCGCGACGGTGCCGACCGGCGGCTCTACGGCGACGACGACGTCGTGCGGATCGCGGTCATCCTGCGGGCGAAGGCCGCTGGCATGACGCTCGACCAGGTCGCGGTGCTGCTCGACGACGATCACGGGCCGAAGCGGCACGCCGTGCTGCAGGAGCACATCGCCGACCTCGACCGGCGGATGCGCGAGATGGAGCTCTCGCGGGCGATGGCCGTGCACGCCTTCGAGTGCGAGGCGCACGACATGACCCGGTGCCCGGGCTTCAGGTCGACGATCCAGGACGTGCTGGCGGGGGCTCCGTGGCCTGTGGCACCTTCCTGACCTCGTCGGCCACGGTCGGCCGTTGGCCGTCCGGCACGTGACGGTGGTTTCCCAGGTGCACCCCGGAAGTTTTGGAGGTGCACCCCGAAGACCGACACCTCACACCGGATGCAACCGGGGTGCGGTGACCGCTTTCGGGGTCACCCCGACATCGACAGGCGGAGACCGTCGAATCCGGGGTGGACCTGGGAAACTGCGGACCGGCAGGGCTCAGGCGCTGCCGTAGCGACGGTTGCGCGCCGCGTACTCCTCGATGGCCGCCCACAGCGCACGGCGGTCGACGTCGGGCCAGGCGATGTCGCTGAACACCATCTCGGCGTAGGCCGACTGCCACAACAGGAAGTTGCTGGTGCGCTGCTCACCCGAGGTGCGCCAGAACAGGTCGACGTCCTCCATGTCGGGCTCGTCGAGGTAGCGGGCGAAGGTCTTCTCGGTGACCTTGTCGGGGTTGACCCGCCCGGCAGCGACGTCGCGAGCCAGCGCTGCGGCGGCGTCGGCGATCTCGGCCCGGCCGCCGTAGTTGACGCACATCGTCAGGGTGAGGACGTCGTTGTCGCGGGTGAGCTCCTCGGCGGTCTCGAGCTCCTTGATGACGCTGCGCCACAGCCGCGGACGCCGGCCGGCCCAGCGCACTCGCACGCCCAGCTCGTGCATCTCGTCGCGGCGGCGACGGATGACATCTCGGTTGAAGCCCATCAGGAACCGCACCTCGTCGGGCGACCGCTTCCAGTTCTCGGTGGAGAAGGCATAGGCCGAGACGGCCTTGACGCCGATCTCGATGGCCCCCTCGACGACGTCGAACAGCGCCGCCTCGCCCATCTCGTGCCCCGCGGTGCGCGGCAGGCCCCGCTGCTTGGCCCAGCGGCCGTTGCCGTCCATGACGATCGCGACGTGCCGGGGCACCTGCGCGAGCGGGATGCTGGGCACTGTCGCCCCTGAGGGGTGCGGCACGGGCCGGCGGACCTGGCGCTTCATCGGTCACTCGTCTCGTTCATCGATCTCTCACCTGTCGACGTGGCTGAGCGAGCGCAGCCCCCGCTCGAGGTGCCACGACAGGTAGGCGCTGACGATGCTGCTGGCCTCGCGACGCGACCTGTCGTCGGACGCCCCGACCGTGGGCCAGTCGCCGCTGAGCAGCCCGGCCAGGAGCGTCACCGTGAACGGCGAGGGTGCGGCCGACCCGGCGACGCGGCAGTCGTTGCACAGCATGCCGCCCGAGGCCGCGTGGAAGCTGCGGTGCGGGCCCTCCTCGCCGCAGCGCGCGCATCCGTCGAACGTCGGCGCGTAGCCCGCGATCGACAGGGCCCGCAGCTGGTAGGAGTCGAGGATCAGGCCAGGAGTCATGTGTCGCTCCCGCAGAGCACGCAGGGCGCCCACGAGCAGCTGGAACTGGGCGACGGCCGGCTCGCCGTCCTCCTGCACGAGCCGTTCGGCGGTCTCGAGCATCGCGGTGCCAGCGGTGTAGGCCTCGTAGTCGAGGCCGAGGTCCTTCGCGAAGGCGTTGACGGTCTCGACCTGCGTGATGACGTCGAGCGACCGGCCCTCGGCGAGCTGCACGTCGACGTGCATGAACGGCTCGAGCCGTCCACCGAACCGCGACGTGGTCTTGCGGACGCCCTTGCCCACGGCCCGCACGATGCCGCGCTGCCGGGTCAGCAGCGTGATGATGCGATCGGCTTCACCCAGCTTGTGGACCCGCAGCACGATGCCGGTGTCGCGGTAGAGACTCACCCGTCCATTGTGCCGTGCGGCACCGACGTTCGCGGTGCGCGGCGCGCTGAGGGGTCAGCCCGCACCCTGCTGCACGCCGCACTCGGACCCCAGCGCGCGACCGAGCTCGTCGAAGGCTTCGCGGTCGCTCTGGGTGAACGCGTAGTCGTCGGGATCGACGTAGCCGGGGTTGCCCTCGCCGACGTAGCGGCCGATGGCTTCGTCGGACATGTCGGAGTCGACGACGAGCTTCGCCGCGCAGTCGGCCTGGGTGGGCGAGGCCCCGAGCCCTGACACGCCGTCCTCGATCGCGGACGCGATGGCGTCGGCGCTGGGGCGTCCGCCCAGGCCGGCATCCGCGGCTCCCCCGCCGTCGCCGCCGGCGCACCCGGCGAGCAGGACGATCGCGGCCAACACCATGGTCAATCGGCTCGCAGCTGTCATCATGCTCGACAGCGTAGGAGACGCCGATCAGTCGAGACAGAACTCGTTGCCCTCGGGATCGTGCATCGTGATGAAGCCGTGCTCCATGCCGCCATCAGGCTCGACCCGGTAGGCACGCCCAGCGCCCAGCGCCTCCAGCCGGGACGCCTCTGCCTCCAGCGCCTGCATGCGCTCGTCGCCGACCAGACCGGGTGCGACGCGGAGGTCGAGGTGCACCCGGTTCTTGGCGGTCTTGCCCTCGGGCACCCGCTGGAAGAACACGCGCGGAGCACCATCGGCCACGATCGCCGACC
Organism: Aeromicrobium fastidiosum; assembly: GCF_017876595.1. Taxonomy (NCBI): domain Bacteria; kingdom Bacillati; phylum Actinomycetota; class Actinomycetes; order Propionibacteriales; family Nocardioidaceae; genus Aeromicrobium; species Aeromicrobium fastidiosum. The sequence continues at coordinate 3,701,885 of NZ_JAGIOG010000001.1, forward strand.
GTGAGTTCCACTGGCTCTCCGGCACGCCGAAGGCGCGCAGGGCGTCGTCCCACGACTCGAACCCCTCGGGCGGCGGTTGCACCTCGTAGCCCAGCGCCTCGGCCCAGAAGGCCGCGAGCGCTGCGGGGTCTGCACAGTCGAACGTCACCTGGAACTCTCTGCTCATGGCTTCACCCTCCCGCAGGCCACCGACACTTCCCGGCCGCGGGATCGGACCGGTGGCAGGATGCGGGTCATGGGAGCCGTACTGGGGGTCGACGGGTGCAAGGACGGCTGGGTCGGCGTCGTCTGGGGTGATGGCGACGACACCGAGGTCCTGGTGCGCCCGACGATCGCCGAGCTGGTCGCCGCTGCCGGCGCCGTCGACGCGATCGCGATAGACACCCCCATCGACCTGCCGGCCGACGTGCCGCGCGAAGCCGAGCGCCTGGCGCGCGGACGCCTGCCGGGGCGCGCCTCGACGGTGTTCAACGCTCCCGCTGCGGCGGTGCTCGAGGTGTCCGACTATCCCGCGGCCAATGCCGCCAACCGGGCGGCTCTCGGGCTGGGGCTCAGCAAGCAGGCCTGGTACCTGGTGCCCAAGATCCGTGACGTGCACGACTGGCTCACGACGACCCCGGATGTCCCGGTCGTCGAGGCGCACCCCGAGGTCTGCTTCGCGGCGATGAACGGCGGGGTGCTGGTCGACGGCAAGAAGACGTCGGCCGGCGAGTCGCTACGGCGGGCGCTGCTCGCGGCGCACGGGCTCCGCGTCATGACCGAGCGGCAACGCGGGGTCGCCGTCGACGACGTCCTCGACGCCGCGGCGACGGCCTGGACCGCCCGCCGGTTCGCCGACGGCCTGGCAGAGCGCCTCCCCCCGGAGCCGCGCGGCGAGCTGCATCCCGCGATCTGGGTCTGACCCACGAGGCCGCCGAGTGCTGGGTTCCGGGCCTCGAGTGCCGCGTCCTGGACAGACACGCCGTCCCAGACTGTCCAGAACCCAGCACTCGCGGTCACGGCGCTGGGTCAGACGGTGCCCTGCTCGGCGAAGTGGCGACCGGCCTGGGTCGAGAAGAGGGCCTCGAGGGTGATGTCCTCCTGCTTGACGAACCCGGTCGCGGGCAGCACGCCGTCGGCGACGAGCTCGACGACGCTGACGGCCGAGGCCGCCGTGGTCCACGAGATCGCGCGCCACGTGCGTCCGGAGATGTCGAGCGGCTTGTACGCGCGCACGTGGTTCTCGCGGAAGGGCTGACCGTTCTTGCGTCCCTCGACCGCGGCGTGGATGTAGACCACGTCGTCGTTCACCGGCGGCTTGGAGTCGACCAGCATCTGCCCCACGAGATCGCGCTGCTCGCGCAGGTTGAGCTCGTCGAACAGGAAGTGCATCTGGTCGAAGTGCCCGGGGTAGCGCAGCGTCTTGTAGTCGAGGCGGTGCACCGACCCCTCGTACGTCTCGCACATCGTGCCGAGCCCGCCGGACGTCAGCGCCGCCTCGAGCTCGATGCCGCCGATGAACACGCGCTCCTTCTCGGTCATGGCCGGCACCATCTGCCGGTGCCCCTGACGCAGCACCTCGCAGTCGTTGAGGTACTCGTTGACGACACCCTCGGGCGACCAGTTGATCGCGTAGCCCAGAAGTCCCGTGGGGTTCTGCGGGAGGGCACCGACCTTGAGCTCGATCGAGCGGATCTCGTCGAAGGTCTTGGCGATCGAGGCACCGATGATGCCGATCAGGCCGGGCGCCAGGCCGCACTGCGGCACGAACGCGGCCGCGGGACTGTCGGAGGCCAGCTCGATGACGCGGTTGGTCGTGGGGACGTCCTCGGTGAGGTCGAAGTAGTGCACCCGTGCGTCGTACGCCGCCTCGGCGACCGCGATGTTGAGGTTGAACGGCAGGCACGACACGACGGCGTCGACGCCGCGCAGCGACTCCCGCAGGCCGTCGGCGTCCTGCACGTCGAGCAGCTTGGTCTCGAAGACGAGATCGGGACGTGCGGCGGCGTCGTAGCCGACGACCTTGAAGCCCGACTCCCCCAGCAGGTCGGCGACGAGCTCGCCGACCTTGCCGAGCCCGAACACCGCGACCTGGTTGATGATGCGCGACATGTGACTCCTCCTTCGTCGGGCCGTGGCGAATCGCGTCACGGCCGCTCCAACGCGCCGACCTGTGGCCGACGTCACGGGGAGCGTACCGCGAAATCACCTCTTTGGTGTACCGGCTGGCCGGTACACCAAAGTGACACCTTCCCGCCACCGGCAGGCCCCCGGGATGGATCCGCGGGCCGGCCGCGTTGTCCCCGACGTCCGACCCACCACAAGGAGCGACATGTCCCGCCTGACCGGAGGCCGCGCGTTCACGGTGATCGTGCTCGCCTTCCTCGTGACGATGATCGGCACGACGCTCCCCACCCCGATGTACGGCCTCTACCAGCAGCGACTGGGCTTCTCGCTCACCACGATCACGATCGTGTTCGCGACCTATGCGTTCGGCGTCCTCGCAGCCTTGCTGCTGTTCGGTCGCTGGTCGGACGCCCTCGGGCGCAGGCCGCTGCTCGTCGCAGGTCTCACGACGTCGCTCGCGAGCGATCTGGTCTTCCTCGTCGCCGATGCCACGTGGGTGCTGTTGGTCGCCCGAGCCGTGTCCGGCGTCTCGGCCGGCATCTACGTGGGCACCGCGACCGCAGCGGTCATCGAGTCGGCACCAGAGCGGTGGCGATCGCGGGCCCCGCTCGTCGCGACCGCCGCCAACATCGGCGGGCTCGGGCTCGGCCCGGTCATCGCGGCCGTTCTGGTCGAGGCGTTCCCGTGGCCCGTGCACCTGACGTTCGTCGTGCACGCCGTGGCCGCGGCCCTCGTGCTGCTGCTCCTGACGCAGGTGGCCGAGACGGTCGACGTCGTGCCCGGCGCGCGCCCCAGCCTGCAACGCCCGCGGGTGCCGGCAGCGGCTAGGACGACGTTCATCGGTGCCGGTATCGCGGGGTTCGCCGGATTCGCGGTGTGTGGTCTGTTCACGGCCGTGTCGCCGCGGTTCGTCGGCGAGGCCGTCGACCAACCGCACGCGGTGGTGTCGGTGTCGGTGGTCTTCGCCCTGTTCGCCGCGTCCGTCATCGCCCAGGTCGTGCTGCACCGGATCTCGAGCGACATCGGCGCGACCCTCGGCTGCGCGCTGCTGGCGGTCGGCATGCTGTTGTTCACGGTGTCCCTGGCCACCCAGAGCCTGTGGCTGATGCTCGTCGCGGCCGTCGTCGCGGGTGCCGGGCAGGGCATCTCGTTCAGCAAGGGACTCGCCGCCGTGCTGGTGCGCGTGCAGCCGCACGAGCGCGCCGGGACGACGTCGGCGTTCTTCGTGGTCGCCTACGTGGCGATCTCGGTGCCCGTCATCGGCAGCGGCATCGCGTCCGACCGGTGGGGCCTCGACCCGACCGGCATCGCGTTCTCGATCGGTGCCGCAGTGCTCGCGGTGCTGGCGCTGGTCACCCTGCTGGTCGACCAACGCCGGACCGCCTGATCGCTGGACCCCGTCTGCACGAGACGGTCATGTCCGCGGCGATCCGGCCGGGTCGTAGCGCGACCGCAGCGTCAACCACGCCAGCAGCAGATCGTCTGCCTCGTCGCGCAGCCCGCTGATGTCGCGGGCTCGGCCCAGCCGATAGCGCAGTGTGTTGGGATGCACCGACAACGCCTCGGCGGTGCGCTTGGTGTCCATGCGGTGGCGGAACCAGGTCGCGACGGTGTGCACGAAATCAGTGCCCCGCTGCTCGTCGTGCGCCTCGAGCCTGCTGATCGGCTCAGAGGCGACGACAGGCTGCTCCGCCAGCACCTGGGCGAGCGACCACAGGGCGACACGGCTCTGGCATGACAGCGCTGTCAGGACGGACGGATCGTCCTCGGTACCGAGGATAGTGGCCAGTAGTTCGGCCTCTCGGCGCGAGGAGCTGATCTCGTCGACCGACATCACGACCGATCCGACGCCGGCCCGCACGACGATGCCCGTCGCTGCCGCCCTCTCCACCAGGATCGCGGCATTGGCTGCCACACGCTCGACATCCGTGGCCACGACACCAGGAACGAGGATGTAGATCGTGCCGCCGAGCACGCACACCCCCGCGGTCGGTTGCCAGGCCGAGACGAAGACGTTGACCATCGTCACCAGACGGTTCCACCGCGGATGGGTCTCGACGTCAGCGCCACCTCCGGCAGATGCCACGAAGTCGACCGCGAGCGCCGCCACGACGAACGGGCCTCGAGCTGGCATGCCCAGGCGGGACACGGCAGGTCGCGCGGTCCGCCGCCCCTCCAGAACAGCCTGCACCAGGCTCGCGCGTTGCTCCCGCTCGAAGGTCGACACGCTGCGGTTCTGAACGATCTGCACCGCGACCAGGTCGGCTGCGCGCTCCAGCAGGTAGTCCGCGTCGCGAGGTAGCAGGCCTCCCTCGTCGACGACCCACATCGAACCCAGCACATCGGTGCCCAGGCGAACCGCGATGGCCAGACGGTCCAGTGCATGTCCCACGCCGGTGATCCGCACGACCCCGGACGATGCGAACACCGCGGCGTACTGCTCGTCGTTCTCCGGAAGGGTGGGAACGTGGCGTCCGAGGATAGACCGACGGCGGTCCTCGTCGATCACCTGGCCGTCGACGGTCGAGTAGGCCAAGACGGTCTGGTCGAGGTTCTCGATCGTGACGGCACCACCGAGCAGTGAGGCCGTGGTGTTGGCGGTGTCGAACAGGTCGCCGCCGTGCCGGTTCGACTCCATCGTCAAGATGCCCGACACCAGACGTTCGACCTGCGACCAGGTGAGGGTGGCACCCAGGTCGAGGACGCCCAGCCCCGTCTCGGGCAGCTGCTCGGCCGTCTCAGCGGCACCGCGGGCCACGACGGCGTCGAAGCCTGCCGCTTCCGCCGACCTGACCAGCTCCGGCAGATCGGCGGCAGCGACACCGACTGCCAGAAGAACTCCTGCGCCTCCCGCGTCCATGGGCACGAGCGGGTCGTGGATCGTGCACATCGCGGATCGCACGACTCGAGTGACGTCACCGCACGCCACGGTCAGATCAGCCAGCCCACATCGGCCGATCAGCTCGTCCACCGACAGGTCATCGCGACTAGACATGCGACGACCCTACCGGCCCTCCAGTGCAGAACCACTAAGTTCTACCCCAAGACACTGTGCATCTCACCAAAGACAGCACGGTGCCGGAACGGAAGGATGTGCGCATGCCCATCAATGACGTGACGGACATCAGCCGACTTCGCGAGGTCGAGCAGGTGCTGAGCAGCATCTGGGGAAGCGAATCGTCGCCTGTTCCCCTCGACATCCTGCGCGCCGTGACCCATGCCGGCGGCCATGTGGCGGGCTGCTGGGAGGACGAGACCCTGGTGGCGGCCTCAGTCGCGACACCAGCCGACCAGGTCACCCTGTACTCGATCGTGGTGGGCGTGACGTCCGGGCAGACGGGTCGCGGCCTCGGCCAGATGATGAAGCAGCACCAGCGCGCCTGGGCGCTGTCGGCTGGGTTCAGCAACATCCGCTGGACCGTGGATCCGCTGCTGCGACTCAACGCCCACTTCAACCTGCTGCGGCTCGGGGCCCACACGAGCGGGTACGAAGAGGACTTCTTCGGTGCTGTACACGACGCCTTCAACGACGGCGGCCCCAGCGACCGACTGGTGGTCGACTGGCCGTTGGATGCCGATCCGCGCCGCCCGTCGCCGGGCTGGTCCGCCGGAGCCGTCACGATCGAGCAGGGCCCCGACCGCCTGCCCGCTGTCATCCGCGACGGGCCTCTCACGTGGCTGCGGATCCCCGACGACATCGTGTTCCTGCGAGCCACTGACGCGGAGGCGAGCGATGCATGGACGCAGATCTATCGGACCCACATGTCCGCCCCGATGCGCTCGCGGCACGTGACGGTCGCCGGTCTGACGACCGCGGGATGGTACGTCCTGGAGCAGCGCGCATGAGGATTCGTTCCGTGCGGATGTATCGCCTCCGCCTTCCGCTGGTTCGGCCGTTCCGGACCTCGTTCGGCACCTCCACCGCGCGCGAGGCACTCGTGCTGAGGATCGAGACGGACGACGCGATCGGGTGGGCCGAGTGCGCCGCCGATCCCGAGCCGCTGTACAGCGAGGAGTTTCTGGACAGCGCGTCGATCGTGATCACGGACCACCTCCTCCCACGACTGCTGGCTGCCGGCGACACGCTGACGGCAGCCGACGTCGCCCGCACGCTCGCCCCGGTGAGCGGACACCCGATGGCCAAGCACGTGCTCGAGACGGCGGTGCTCGATGCCGAGCTGAGGGCGGCCGGAGTCAGCTTCGCTCACCGTCTGGGTGCCGTCCGACCCCACGTGCGGGCCGGCGTCTCGGTCGGGATCGCCGAGTCGATCCCGGTGCTGCTCGACGAAGTCGGCGCTGCAGTCGAACAGGGCTATCCACGCATCAAGCTGAAGATCGAACCGGGCTGGGACGTCGAACCGGTGAGAGCCGTTCGCGAAGCCTTCGGCGACATCGACCTCCAGGTGGATGCCAACGCTGCCTACGACGGCCGCGACATCGAGCACCTGGCCCGTCTCGATGCCTTCGATCTGGTGCTGATCGAGCAGCCTTTCGCCGAGAACGATCTGCTGACCCACGCGGCAGCCACACGCCGCTGGGCCACCCCGGTGTGCCTCGACGAGTCGATCCGCGACGTCACGACAGCTCGCACAGCACTGCACCTGGGTGCCTGCAGCATCATCAACATCAAGCCGGCCCGCGTGGGCGGCTATCTCCACGCCGTAGCCGTGCACGATCTGGCTGTGGCTCAGGGCGTCCCGGTCTGGTGCGGCGGCATGCTCGAGACCGGCATCGGCCGGGCCGGCAACGTCGCGCTCGCCGCACTGGCCGGTTTCACCCTGCCCGGTGACGTCTCCGCGAGCCAGCGGTACTACGCCGAGGACATCACCGAGCCGTTCGTCCTGCGCGATGGCGGACTGGACGTGCCCTCCGGCCCAGGCTTGGGCGTCGAGGTCGACCCCTCGGTCGTCGCACACTGGTCAGTCGAGACGCGCGAGCTGATCGGATCGAGACGATGAGCGAACGCACCACCGTGACGGGTGGCTGGCTGATCGACGGCACCGGCTCGCCGGCACGTCGCGCCGACCTGCTCATCGAGGACGACCGCATCAGCGCCGTCACCCAGCCGGGCGATCTCGCATCGACCGATGCCCGGACGATCGATGTCGGCGGTCTGACGATCACCCCAGGGATCATCGACGTCCACTCGCACGCCGACATCGCCTTCGCCCTGGCCGGTGACGACGTCTCGAAGATCCTCCAGGGCGTGACCACCGAGGTGGTGGGCAACTGCGGCACCTCGCTGGCACCCTTGGGCGTCGCGCACCGAGAGGTCGCCACCCGGATCGCCGGGCCGGACGCCGACCTCTCGTGGACGGGCTTCGGGGACTACCTGGACGCCGTCGACGGTGGAACCCAGGTGACGAACTCCTGCCACCTGGTCGGACACAGCAGTCTGCGTGAGGCCGTTCTCGGACACGATGATCGTGCGCCCGATCCGGACGAGCTGTCGACGATGGTGCGGTTGCTTCACGACGCCCTCGAGGCTGGTGCCTTCGGCCTGTCGACGGGTCTGATCTACCCGCCAGGTGCCTTCGCCGAAGCGAACGAGGTGGCGACGCTGGTCAGCTCTCTGTCCGCCCACCACGTCTACGCGACGCACATGCGCAATGAATCCGACCATCTGATCGCCGCCCTCGACGAGGCCATCGGGTCCCTCCGCGACGCCAGCTGCCGCTTGCAGGTCTCCCACCTGAAGGCGACCGGTCGACGGAACCACGGAACCATGGGCATCGCCCTCGAGAGGCTCGACCGAGCTCGCCGCCGGGGCCTGGACGTCCACCACGACGTCTATCCCTACACGGCCGCGTCCACCGGACTCACGGCCTGCCTGCCCCCGTGGTCGCTCGTGGGCGGCACCGCCGAGATGCTGAGCCGACTCACGAGCGCCTCCGTGCGGGACCGCATACGGCACGACGTGCTCTCACCCTCGCCACACGACTGGGACAACCCTGTGGCCGCGGCCGGCTGGGAAGGCCTCGTGATCGCCGGGACGGGCTCAGGCAGTCACGAGGGCGTGTCGTTGGCTGCCCTGGCCGACGAGTGGGACTGCGACCCGTTCGGTGCGATGGTCGACCTGCTGGTTCGCGAGCTGGGTCAGGTCACCATGGTCGAGCACTCCATGGATCAGGCCGACGTCGATCTCGCCGTGACGGACCGTCACGCGATCATCGCCTCCGACGGGTTGCCGCCGGGATCCGGGGGCTCCAGCCACCCGCGCGGCCACGGAACATTTCCTCGAGCGCTCGGCCACCTGAGTCGCGACCGCGGCCTGCTCGACCTGCCGACGGCTGTGCACAAGATGACCGGGCTGCCCGCCGAGGTCTTCGGCATCGCCGACCGTGGCGTCGTGCGGACGGGTTCGATCGCGGACCTCGTCTGCTTCGATCCTCTCGCCATTGCCGACCATGCCACCTACGAGCACCCCCACCGCGAACCCACCGGCATCCGCTGGGTCATGCAGGCCGGCCAGCTCACCGTCCATCACGGGGCGTGGCTCGGGCGACGTCTCGGCCGCCGGCTCACTCGCTCTCCCTGACACCCCCGATCCCCCGATCCCCCGAAGGAAGGTTCACCATGAAGATTCCCACCCGGTTCGCCGCAGCAGTCGCTGCCGTGAGCATGGTCGCCGTCACGGCCGCCTGCGGCTCGTCCACCGAGACCGCGAAGCCCGAGACCAGCAAGGCAGACGCCAAGATCCGCGCCATGCTCCCTGCTGATGTCCGGGACAAGGGCGTGCTCAACGTCGCCTCGGACGTCCCCTACCCGCCGTTCGAGTTCTACGACACCGACGGCAAGACGGTGATCGGCATGGATCCCGATCTGGGCAAGGCCATCGGCGACGTGCTCGGCCTCACCCTGACGTTCAACGCCGTGTCGTTCGAGTCGATGATCCCGAGCCTGAAGTCGGGCAAGTACGACGTCCTGTTCACGGGTATGAGCGACACCCCCGAGCGCCAGAAGGAGGTCACCTTCGTGGACTACCTGCAGACCGGCGGCTCGCTGATGATCAAGGACGGCTCCACGACCCGGCCCGGATCGCTGGAAGAGCTGTGCGGCCTCACCGTCGGCGCTCAGTCCGCGACCATCATCGTGGACTACCTCGAGGGCGTCATCGCTCCCGAGTGCGCGAAGGATGCGCAGCTCAAGCTGTCGCAGTTCACGGGCCAGGACGATCTGGTGCAGGCACTGCGCAGCGGACGTGTCGACGTGGCAGTCATCCCCTCCCCCTCGGCCGGCTACATCGTCAAGACCACCAAGAACGAGTTCGAGCTGACGTTCACGCTCCCGTTCGGGATCCTGGGCATCGCCGTGCCGAAGGGCTCCGACAAGCTGGCCGCGGCCTTCGAGGCGGCCCTGCAGAAGCTGATCGACGACGGCACGTACACCAAGACGCTGACCAAGTACGGTCTCGAGAAGCTCGCGCTCGACAAGGCGACCACCAATGCCGGCACCGCTTCCTGAGCGGACCCGTCACGCCGATCCCGTCCCGGTGCGCCCCCTGCGGCGCCCGGGGCGTTGGATCGCGGTGGCGGTCGTGATCGTGCTGGCTGTCTCCGTCGCGCACTCGGTTGCAACGAACCACCGGTTCGAATGGGACGTCGTCTGGGAGTACTTCACCTCTCGGCAGCTGATCGACGGGATGCTCACGACACTGAAGCTGACCGTGCTGTCGATGGCGATCGGCGTGACGCTCGGGGTCATCCTGGCCGTCATGCGCCAGTCGGACGTCTGGATCATCCGTACCGTCGCCAGCGTCTACATCTGGTTCTTTCGTGGCACACCGGTCCTGGTGCAGATCATCTTCTGGTTCAACCTGGCCGCTGTCTATCCGACCATCCAGCTCGGTCTGCCAGGACTCGATCCGTGGATCAGCATGGACTCCAACCAGGCCATCACCCCCATCGCTGCCGCACTGCTCGCCTTGGGCCTGAATGAGGCTGCCTACATGTCGGAGATCGTCCGCGCCGGGCTGGTGTCGGTCGATGACGGACAGATGGAGGCGGCCACGTCGCTGGGCATGTCACGTTCTCGTGCGATGCGCAAGATCGTCCTCCCTCAGGCCATGCGTGTCATCATCCCGCCGACCGGCAACGAGACGATCGGCATGCTCAAGGTGACCGCGCTCGTCTCCGTGGTGGCCGTCGCAGACCTTCTGTATGCCGCCCAGGTCGTGTACTCGACGACCTTCCAGACCGTTCCGCTGCTGATCGCCGCAAGCCTCTGGTACATCGTGATGACCTCGGTGCTGTCCGTGGGCCAGGTCCAGCTCGAGCGGCACTTCTCGCGCGGCTCGACCTCGACGCAGCACGAGTCCTTCGCCCAGCGGTTCCGTGCTGCTGCATCCCGGTTCCACGCCTCCGACAGGAGAACCTCATGACGACCGAACAGCGTCGCGACACCCCGGACCCGTCGAACCCCGTCGTCCGCATCGAGGGGGTCCACAAGAGCTTCGGCCGCACTAAAGTGCTGCACGGTGTGAGCCTCGACGTGGCTTCCGGAGAGGTCAGCTGCCTGATCGGACCGTCCGGTTCGGGCAAGTCGACCATGCTCCGGTGCATCAACCACCTGGAGAAGGTCGACGCAGGACGCATCTGGGTCAATGGCGAGATGGTGGGATACGCCGATCACGGAACCTACCTGCAGGAGCTGCACGACCGTGAGGTGCAGAGGCGCCGGGCAAGGATCGGGATGGTATTCCAACGCTTCAACCTGTTCCCGCACATGACTGCTCTGCAGAACATCACCGCCGCACCGATCGGGGTGGCCGGCGAGCCGCGCAAGGAGGCCGAGGAGAACGCCCGGTCGCTGCTCGATCGGGTCGGGCTGGCGCACAAGGCCGCCGCCTATCCTCGGCACCTGTCTGGCGGTCAGCAGCAGCGGGTGGCCATCGCGCGGGCACTGGCCATGCGGCCGCAGGTGATGCTGTTCGACGAGCCGACCAGTGCGCTGGATCCTGAGCTGGTCGGCGAGGTGCTCGAGGTCATGCGCGACCTCGCCGCCAACGGGATGACCATGATCGTGGTCACCCATGAGATCGCCTTCGCCCGCGAGGTGGCAGACACCGTGGCATTCATGGACGACGGCCACATCGTGGAGCACGGGTCGGCCAGAGCCCTGATCGAGACCCCTCAGCACGAGCGGACCCGCAGCTTCCTGGCGCGCGTCACGTGAGCTCCATGACTGCGCTGGGCGACACTTCTGGAGTCGCCCAGCACCTGTCCGCGCTGATCACGTGTCGCACGATCTCAGAACCGGACCACCACGACCCGCAGGAGTTCGCCCGGCTTCGCGGACTGCTGCGCGACATGTATCCGGCCACGCATCGCGCCACCGAGCGGATCGAGCTGCCCGGCGGTTCCCTGTTGCACATCTGGCGTGGCAGGCGAGCTGAACGCCCCCTGCTCCTGATGGCACATCACGACGTGGTGCCGGCCGAGGCTTCCCGATGGGCCCACGATCCCTTTGGCGGCGACATCAGCGAGTCATCCGTGCACGGGCGTGGAGCCCTCGACGACAAGGGGGCGCTGGTCTGCCTCCTCGAGGCGGTCGAGGCCCTGGCCGTCCAGGACTTCGTGCCCGATCACGACATCTACGTGTTCTCAGGAGCTGACGAGGAGACGGACGGCAACGGGGCGAGACTCGCTGCGAAGGTGCTGCACGACTGCGGAGTGCGCCCGTGGCTCGTCAGCGACGAGGGCGGAGCAGTCGTCCCGCCGGGTCTCATCCCCGGACAGGACGCCCCGATCGCCATGGTTGCGCTCGCGGAGAAGGGAACCGTCGATGTCGATGTCGTCGCCCGGTCCGAAGGCGGTCACTCGTCCGTGCCCCTGCGGGGTGGGGCGACCGAGAGACTCGCCGAGGCCGTGCTCCGGATCAGTCGTCACGAGCCACAGACGCGGGTGTCAGCCCCCGTCCGAGCCATGCTGGCTGCTGTTGCCGAGCACTTTCCTCCCACCTTCGCGGGGCTGGCCACGGCGCCCGAGGCCACCATCTCATCAGCCTTGTCCGACGGCGGCCCGGAACTGGCGGCGCTGATCCGATCCACCATGGTCGTGACCCGCATGACAGGCAGCCCCGCTGACAACGTGCTGGCCACCCGCGCATCGGCCAACGTCAACGCACGGCTGGCTCCCGGGGACGACAAGGTCCAGCTGGAGTCGCGGCTGTCCACCTTGCTCGATGGGCTGGACATCAGCATCGACGACGTCCGCGGGGACGATCCGTCGCCCACCGCCGCCGGCACGGGCGCGCAGTGGGACCTGCTCACCGCGGCCATCACACACCTCGACCCGGACGTACGCGTGGTGCCGTACCTGCAGTCGGGAGCCACTGACAGCAGGCACTTCACCAGCATCAGCGATGCGGTCCACCGTTTCTCGCCGTTGACGATGGACAGCTCCCAGCGAGCAGCCATCCACTCTCACGACGAGCACGTCACCGTCGAGTCGTTGGCACGAGGCGCGTCGTTCTATCACGCACTGATGACGCTGCCGCACTGACAGATCGCTGACCGCCATGATCAATCCGATCCACCTGCGCACTCTCACCACGGTCGTCGAACGGGGATCCTTCGCAGCGGCTGGCCGCGATCTGGGATACACCAGCTCTGCGGTGTCCCAACAGGTGGCGCACCTGGAGCGCATCACCGGCCTGACCCTGTTCGAGCGCGACTCTCGCCGCGCCCGTCCGACCGAGGCCGCGGTCTCGCTGGTCCGGCACAGCGCCGAGGCGCTTCTGGCCCTCGACACCTTGGAGGCCCAGCTGCCGCGGCTACGCACCGGGCACACATCGACCCTGCGACTCGGCACCTTCCCCACCGCCAGCGCCGCGGTGATGCCTCTTGCGCTTGCCCACCTGGCCGCATCGCATCCCGACGCCAGGGTCGAGCTGGACGAGGACGAACCGGTCGCTCTGGTCTCGCGTCTGATGACGTCGCAGCTCGACCTCGCCCTGATCTACGAGTACGACCTCGTCCCGCAGCGCTGGCCTCCAGGGATGGACTGCATCCCTGTGCTGGTCGAGGACATGGTGATGGCGCGGTCGCCGGGCCAGGTGACTCACGCACTCAGCGGGATGTCCGATGCCCGGTGGATCAGCACGCTCGACGGGTCGGCTGGAGACCTTTTTCTTCACCGCCAGTGCGCGCTGGCGGGGTTCGAGCCACAGGTGCCTTGGCGGAGCAATGACTACGACGTGGTGCGGGGCCTGGTCGCCGCTGGCCTCGGGACAGCCCTGGTACCAGCCCTGGCCACGATCGGATGGAACGACGCCGCCGATCTGGACCAGCCTGAGGATGTGCGGGGACACCGCCGCGTGTGGATCGTGCGGCGACGCGCCGCGTGCCATCCGCTCGCCGCGACCGTCATCGACTCGTTGCACTCCGCGGCTCGTGCCCTGACGCGTCGTCATCGTCGCGTGCATCGGCCGCGCTGACGGCCCAGCTCACCGCGTGCCGACGCCCCAATCCGGTCGAGGAACGTGGCCACGCTGAAGCATCGCTTCGCGTACCCGCGACCGGGCCAGGGCAAGAGCGACCTCGCGTGGGTCGCCATCGTGATCGTGGGCATGGCGCAAGACGTGCGCGGCATTCGTCCTGAGCTTGGCCGAGACCGTCTCGAGCACACTCGTCGGATCGACCACGAAGGCCGAGTGCCGCATGTCCATCGCGTGGGCAGCGGCCACGGCACCTCCTGCATTGGCGATGAAGTCCGGGATCACCGTGATGCCGCGCCGACGCAGGACGGCCCTGGCCCCGGACGTGGTCGGCATGTTGGCACCCTCGACCACCAGTCTCGCCGTGATCCGGTGCGCCATCGCCTCATCGATCGTGTCCTCGCGAGCTGCCGGCACGAGCACGTCGGCCTCGACCTGCGCCAGTGCCCCAGTCGCCAGCAACGGACGTCCCACGTGCTTGACGAAGTCATCGCCTGCCTCGGCGCTGGCGTGCACCAGCTCATCGACGGCCAGACCGTTCGGATCGTGCACCGCACCGTGCACGGTCGAGACGGCGACGATCACTGCACCCAGTTCGACCAGCCGCTGAGCAGCTGCCTGGCCCACCGCACCGAAGCCCTCGATCGCGACCCGCCCGCCCTTCAGCTCGATACCGAGGTGATCGGTGGCCGCATCCACGACTTCAGCGACACCGAACCCCGTGATCCCGAGCTCGTCGTAGGGCAGACCTCCCAGCGCACTCGGTAGTCCGACCGCAGCATCGCGGCCCCCGATCTCATCGGCCAGGATTGCCGCATCCGCCTCGGTCAACCCCATGTCGAGCCCGAAGACGTACTCAGCAGGCACTTCGTTGCTCAATGCCCGCGCGAACGACCGCAGCATCGCTTCCTTGTCGTGTCCGCGCGGATCACCGACGATGCCCGCCTTGGCACCGCCGAAGAACAGATCGACCGCGGCCCACTTCCAGGTCATCGATCGAGCCAGTCGCGAGATCTCGCCGACCGACACGTGCGGACCCATGCGGGTGCCACCCTTTCCCATGCCGCGGGAGGTGTTGTCGATGACGAGGACACCCCGCATTCCGGTGCGCCGATCCGCCACGCAGACGATCTTCTCGGGTCCCCAGTCATCCATCGCGGCCAGCGCGTCTGCAGTCATGCCGACAGCCTTGCCATGGACCGATCAGGGGGCAACGGCCGAACCCACAGATCTCCTGTTGCTCACCCCAGAGCTGCGTTCGCTCAGACGACGTCTCCGACCAGCCTGAGGACCCAGTCGACGGCTCCGACACGGATCTGTTCGAGATCAGACCTGATGGCGTCGTCGGTGCCGTGCTCGGAGTCCAGGGCGTCGGAGGCCAGCTGCCTGGCCGCGTAGACCCCGACGAGGTAGGCAGTCTCGGGAACACGATCGCCCGCGGACGCATCCCACTCGCGATGCTTGTCACGGAGCAGCTGCGCCATTCCGACCAAGGCCTCGCGCCGCCTCGCTCGAGCCGCCTTGCCCATCGCATCCATCTCGACCTGGAAGGCCTTGGCAACCACCAGATCATCGGACAGTGTTCCGAAGTAGGCGGCCAGGACCGCCTCGACGTACTCGCGCCAAGTGCGGCCTTCGCTGCTGACGGAGATGAGCCGACCGAGCAGGACGTCGATGAAGCCTTGATAGGCGGCGGACACGGCCTCGTCCCGATCCGCGAAGTTGTCGTAGAAGGCAGTGAGGGAGACCCCGGCGCGCAGGCAGACCTCGCGGGCGCCGATGGCTCGATGTCCCCCGTCCGCCAGCAGCTCGACAATGGCGATCACGATGCGGTCGCGTTGGATGCGGCCGACCTCGTCGCGGGCCAGGTCGTGCTTTCCCCGCGGCAAGGACCGTGGCCGGGTGAAGAAGACACCGTCGCAGATCGTGGCGATCTCTGTGGCGGTCATGACGCCATTATGCCCAGCGATGCGGGGTCTGGCGCGTCGGCCTCACTTAAAGTACGCTTTGTTACTTAATTGATCCAGCGTCAGGACCCACTCATGAACCGCAGCATTCTGTCTCGTGCACGATCCACCCGGACGGCGGCCGTCGCCGCCCTCTCGGTCGCGGTGGCACTCCCCGCGCTCGCGATGCCGAGTGAAGCGACCTCCACCGGCCCCGAGTCGCCCAAACGTCCCGGTCTGGCATCGACCGACGAGTTCATGAACACGATTCGCGACATCGTCGGCTTCGCGCCGCGGACCACCGGGTCCGTCGGCGGCCGCAGGACAGCCAACTACGTGGCTGATCGGTTCCGCCGAGCCGGGCTGGAAGACGTGCACTTCGAGACCGCGACCTCCTACAAGTGGACGGCGCGCGACTCCTCGCTGGTCGTCGGCGGCGAAGCCATCGACTCGTTCCCCATCTCGCACTCGCTCATCAATGACGCGACCACACCCAGCGCCCGGACGCTCGGACCGCAAGGACAGACCGGGGAGATCGTCGACATCGGGTCCGGCACCATCGGCACGTCGGACGTGAAGGGCAAGTGGGTGCTGTTCGACCTCAAGTTCGAGCTCCCTCTCATCGCGATGCTGCCCTTCACGAACTTCCTCTGGGATCCGTATCTTCGCCTGATCAACCCGTCCAAGCTCTTCGGCGCCAACCCCTACGTCACGTCTCAGACGAAGATCGTCGACGAGGCGCAGCAGGCAGGTGCCCTCGGTGTGATCGGTGTGCTCAGCGACTACTTCGACTCCAACCGCTATCACAACGAATACCACCGACGCTCCCCCATGACGGCCCCCGGCGTCTGGATCACCAAGAAGGAGGGCGCTCGACTCCGTTCCCTGCTGCCGAGCGCGCCGAAGGCCACGATGAAGCTGACGACCGAACGCAAGGCCGTCACAGCACGCACGGTCGTCGGCTTCCTGCCCGGCACCACCAAGGACACCGTGATGGTCCAGTCGCATCACGACTCGCAGGGGCCAGGTGCCGTCGAGGACGCGACCGGCACCTCCGAGGTCATCGCCCTGGCCGACTACTACGGGGCCGAGGCGAAGAAGCCCGGGTACAAGAAGCGTCAGAAGACCATGATGTTCACGACGTTCGACACCCACTTCACGGGCTATCAGCAGCACCAGGCGTTCGTGAAGAAATACATCACCGACCAGGAGACGCCTTACCGCATCGTCGCAAATGCCACGATCGAGCACGTCGGCAAGCACGCGACCGTCTCCCAGGACGGCAGCTTGAAGGTGCGCGACGAGCACGAGCCTCGCGGGATCTTCGAGAACCTGAGTCTTGCCCTGAAGATCAAGCTCGACTCCGCGATCGTCCGCAACAACCTGCACACCACCGCCGTGCTCAACTCCACCCTGCCGTCGGCGCTCCTCGGTGGCATCCCTACCGACGCGTCCTTCGTCCTGCAGGCGGGTGTGCCCACGATCAGCCTGATCGCCGGTCCTCTCTACATGTACGACGACGCCGACACGATCGACAAGATCGACCAGTCTCAGCTGCGTCCCGTCGCCACGTTCTTCGCGGACATGCTCGACGCCCTCGAGAAGACGCCCGCCGATCGCATCGGGCAGAGCTCGCTCCTGTCGCGCCTGGGCACCAGATGAGACGCGCTCGTCGGATCTGGGCCGTCCTCGTCCTGTCGGTCCTCCTGGCCCAGTCCGTCTCCCCGAACATGTCGGTCGCCAGTGCGAGCACCGTCGACCCGCGTTCCACCCCGCGCCAGCTCCTCGGCACCAGCGGAGCTGGACAGACCAGCCAGCTCGCCGGGGCAGGACGATCCCTCAACGTCAGGTACACGACCACCAACCATGCGGGCTCGGTGGTCGAGGCGACCGGGCTGGTGCTGGTGCCCTCGGGCCCCACCCCGGACGGCGGTTGGCCCCTGGTCGTCTACGGGCACATGACGACCGGCGCAGCCGACCGATGCGCCCCGACGCGCGGGACACCGGGACACCCGGAGCTCCGCCGAATGCAGCAGGGCGACGATCTCGCACGCCGCCTGCTTTCCGCCGGAGTCGCTGTGGCGCGGCCCGACTACGAAGGTCTGGGGTCTGCCGGTGGCCATCCGTACCTGCGCGGCGAGTCACTGGGCAGGTCGATGATCGACATGGTTGCCGCCACCCGCCAGCTGATCCCCCTGAACGGCGACTGGGTGGCGTCCGGCCACTCCGAAGGCGCGGTGGCAGCACTCAACGTCGCCGACAGACGACAGAAGCTCATCCCCGGCATGCATCTGAGAGGTGTGCACGCCATCACGCCGGTCACGCAGATGGACGCGCTGATCCGACTGCTGCGGCCTCTCCCCGTCGCCGCGCAGCCGCTCACCGGACCGCTGGTCGCGCTCGCCGCACTCATCATCAAGGGTCAGGCTGTCGAAGATCCCGCGATCGAGGAGCTAGCGCTCGGCGGCGGGTTGGCACCGCGGGCCGCGGCGCTGTGGGACCACCTGGAAACGCGCTGCCTCGAAGAACTCGGCAAGTCGGACTCCTGGGGCGGGCTCGCACCCTCGCAGCTGTTGGGATCACGAGGAGAACAGCTGATGGGTGCCGTCGTCGACAAGCTCGTCGCGGACGACGTGCGCCGTCTGTCGCTGCGGCACGTACCCGTCAGGATCGATGAGGGTCTCGTCGACGCAGTCGCACCCCTGGTCTTCACCGAACAGCTCGTCCGCACCTACCGATCGCAGGGCATCACAGTCACCCATCGCCGATGGGTCGCAGGGCACTCGGCAACCAACTCCGATGCCCACTCCGTGCCGTCGGCATCTCAGTGGATCGTGGCACGGCTCCGGTGAGCGAACAGCGCCGCACGACCTGCGCCCCTTGAGCTGGTCGAGACACCTCGCCCCTTGAGCTGGTCGAAAGAGCCTCTCGACCAGCTCAAGGGGCGGGACAGCTCAAGGGGCGGGTCTGGTTCAGGCGGGGATCGTCTGGGCGACGGCGCGGTTGGCCGCCGACACCACCGCGCGCAGCGACGCCGTCACGATGTTCTCGTGGATGCCGACGCCCCACACCGTCTCGCCCGCGACCTCGCACTCGATGTACGACGCGGCGAACGCGTCGCCGCCGGACGACAGCGCGTGCTCGGAGTAGTCGAGCAGGCGGATGTCGGCACCGGCCTGGCGCATGCCGTCGATGAACGCCGCCACCGGGCCGTTGCCCTCGCCCTTGAACTCCTGCACGTCGCCGCGCACCCGCAGCTCGACGACCTGCTGGTCGCTGCCGTCGGTCGCGGTGATCGAGCTGAAGCTCTCGAGGCGGTAGGGCTCCTCGCGCTCGAGGTACTCGCGCTGGAACGCCGCCCAGATCGATGCCGGCTCGATCTCGCCGGCCTCCCCCTCGGTCAGCTGCTGCACGATCTGGCTGAACTCGATCTGCAGGCGACGCGGCAGGTCGAGCTGGTGGTCGTTCTTGAGGATGTACGCGACACCCCCCTTGCCCGACTGGCTGTTGACCCGGATGACGGCCTCGTAGGAGCGTCCGACGTCCTTGGGGTCGATCGGCAGGTACGGGACGGCCCACGGTGCGTCGTCGACCTCGACTCCGGCGGCGGCCGCGTCGACGGCCATGTGCTCGAAGCCCTTCTTGATGGCGTCCTGGTGCGAGCCGCTGAACGCGGTGTAGACCAGGTCGCCGCCGTAGGGGTGGCGCTCGGGCACGGGCAGCTCGTTGCAGTACTCGACCGTGCGGCGGATCTCGTCGATGTCGTGGAAGTCGATCTGCGGGTCGATGCCCTGGCTGAACATGTTGAGGCCCAGCGTCACCAGGCACACGTTGCCGGTGCGCTCGCCGTTGCCGAACAGGCATCCCTCGATGCGGTCGGCACCGGCCATGTAGCCCAGCTCTGCGGCGGCGACGCCCGTGCCACGGTCGTTGTGCGGGTGCAGCGACAGCACGATGCTGTCGCGACGCGGCAGGTTGCGGTGCATCCACTCGATCGAGTCGGCGTAGACGTTGGGCACGGCCATCTCGACCGTGGCCGGCAGGTTGATGATCAGCGGCCAGTCGGGCGTCGGGTCGATCACGTCGATGACCCGGCTGCAGACCTCCAGCGCGTAGTCGAGCTCGGTGCCCGTGTACGACTCGGGCGAGTACTCGTAGAAGATCTTGGTGTCCGGCGTGTGGATCTCGGCGTACTTCATGCACAGCCGGGCACCCTGCGTCGCGATGTCGGTGATGCCGTCCTTGTCGAGGCCGAACACCACGCGCCGCTGCAGCGTCGAGGTCGAGTTGTAGAAGTGGACGATCGCCTGCTTGGCACCGACCAGCGACTCGAAGGTGCGGTCGATCAGCGGCTCGCGGCACTGCGTCAGCACCTGGATCACGACGTCGTCGGGGATGTGACCGCCCTCGATGAGCTGGCGGACGAAGTCGAAGTCGGTCTGGCTCGCGCTCGGGAAGCCGACCTCGATCTCCTTGTAGCCCATGCGCACGAGCAGCTGGAACATCGCCAGCTTGCGCGGCGCGGTCATGGGGTCGATCAGGGCCTGGTTGCCGTCACGCAGGTCGACGGCGCACCAGCGCGGTGCCTGGGTGATGGTCTTCGCTGGCCAGGTGCGATCGGGCAGGTCGATCGGCGCGAAGGGCTGGTAGCGCTGGAACGGCATGCCGCTCGGACGCTGGGGGCTGTTGGCGTAGCTGGTCATCGAACTCTCCGGGGTGTTTGTCGGGGCTGCTGGTGGCCGGGACGTGACAAACTCCGCGCCGAGGGGTCCGACCTAGAGGACCTCGACGCGGCAGAGAAGAAGCGAGCGGATCTGCAGCACCCGAATAGGCTAGCAGCATGCCTTCCCACGACACCGCGGACTCCGATCAGTCGACCACCGGCGCGTACGTCCACGCCGGCCAGGAGTTCGACCGCGACATGAACTACATCCCCGATCGCATCGTGCGTTCGGGCACCGACACCGGCGACCGTCCGGCGTGGCCCGTCGAGGCCGGTCGCTACCGACTGATCGTCGCCCGCGCGTGCCCGTGGGCCAACCGGGCGATCATCGTGCGCCGTCTGCTGGGACTCGAGGACGCCATCTCGATCGGCTACTGCGGCCCCACGCACGACAAGCGCAGCTGGACGTTCGACCTCGACCCGGGCGGCGTCGATCCTGTGCTCGGCATCGAGCGCATCCAGGAGGCCTACCTCAAGCGCTACCCCGACTACCCCCGCGGCATCACGGTGCCCGCGATGGTCGAGATCGCCTCGGGCGAGGTGGTCACGAACGACTTCCCGTGGATCACGCACGACTTCGCGACCGAGTGGGTCGAGCACCACCGCGAGGGTGCACCCGACCTGTGGCCGGCGGACGTCCGCGACGAGATGGAGACCGTCATGAAGCGGATCTTCACCGAGGTCAACAACGGCGTCTACCGCTGCGGCTTCGCCGGCTCGCAGGAGACCTACGAGGCCGCCTACGACCGGCTGTGGACGGCACTCGACTGGCTCGAGGAGCGTCTCGCCGACCGGCGCTTCCTGATGGGCGACACGATCACCGAGGCAGACGTCCGGCTGTTCACGACGCTGACGCGCTTCGACGCGGTCTACCACTCGCACTTCAAGACGAGCCGCCAGAAGCTCACCGAGATGCCGGTGCTGTGGGCCTACGCCCGCGACCTGTTCCAGACGGCCGGTTTCGGCGAGACGACCGACTTCGAGCAGATCAAGAAGCACTACTACATCGTCCAGACCGACATCAACCCGACGCAGATCGTGCCGGTCGGACCCGATCCGTCCGTCTGGCTGACCCCGCACGGCCGCGAGTCGCTCGGCGGGCGTCCGTTCGGCGACGGCACCCCGCCCGACCCCGAGGTGTGAGTCACCCGCCCCTCGAGCTCGTCGAAAGGACGCCCCTTGAGCTTGTCGAAAGGCCCTTTCGACAAGCTCAAGGGGCAGGCGGGGCTCAAGGGGCGTTGGTGGCGCGGGACATGATGTCGGCGACGGTCTCGCTCTTGGCGTCGGCGTAGTCGTTCGTGTCGTCCCACTCGCGCCGCGACAGCTCGCGCTTGACGTCCTCGTAGCGCTGCCGGTCGTCGGGGTGCGTGCGCAGCCAGTCGCGGAAGACGAGGTGCCGCTGCTCCCAGTCGCTGCCGACCTCGCAGACGTGCAGGTGGACGTCTTTCTCCGGCGTCCGCAGCATGCGGTGCCCCGGCTCGCGCACGCGCAGCACGTAGCCGGCCGCGACCAGGTCGGGCACGAACGCCTCCTCGTCCTCGACGTCGGCCACGCTCAGGTCGATGTCGACGATGGGCTTGGCAGCCAGGCCGGGGACACTGGTCGAGCCGATGTGCTCGAGCGCCAGCACCCGCTCCCCCAGCGCGGCGACGATGCGCGAGCGCTCGTGCTCGTACCGCTCGGCCCACGCCGGGTCGTGGTCGACGATGACGATGTCGCGCTTCTCACGGCCGCCGATCAGGACGTCGGCGAGGGGGTCCGGGACGGGGTCGTGGGGGCTCACGTCGCCAGTCTGCCGGAGTCGGCGACCCCGGTCACGGGCGTCCGCCCGGTGAGCGACTGGGGCAGCAGCGTCGCCAGCACGCGGCGACGTGTCGTCGCCCCGTCTCGGAGCGACCTCTCGACCGCGACGAGATCGGAGACGCCGTCGCCGGCGGGCTGCTCTCCCCGCGAGAACCGCACCTGCTCGACCCGGCGCAGGAGCGCCTCCAGCGAGGCCTGGTCGACGCCCGGCTGCCTGGCCAGCCGTGCGGCGAAGCCCCGGGGCGTGTCGGCAGCCGAGGCGGGCACCTTGAAGTCGCGCGCAACGTCCTCCAGCTCGCGCCACAGCGGCTCGACGTCGTCACGACCGCGGCTGAGCCTCCAGCGTCGACGCAGCGACCTGACGAGCCACGGCAACGCGCCGACCACGAGGAGCGCCGCCAGCGTCACGATCGCGGAACGAGGAGCCGTCGCGCTGTCGTCGGTCACCGGCGCGGCTGTCGTGTCGTCGAGCCGGTCGGCCCCGCGCTGGGGCGCCGGCGCCTGGGTCGTCGGGGCGTCCGAGGGCTCCGGCTCGGGGGTGTCCCGCACGGGCTCGACGAACGACGTCGCGTCGCCGATCGTCGTCGTCGGGTCGAACCTGACCCAGCCCACGCCCGCGAAGTGGATCTCGGTCCAGGCGTGCAGGTCGTCGGACGTGTTGGTGTAGACCGTGCGTCCCTCGTCGTCGACGGCGCCGGCCGACCCGGGCGCGTAGCCGACCGCGATGCGCGACGGGATGCCCAGCGTGCGGGCCATGACCGCCATCGCCGACGAGAAGTGCACGCAGTAGCCGGCCTTCTTCTGCAGGAACTCCGCGATGACGTCGACCCCGTTGCCGTCGTAGTCGTCGGCCACGGGGGCCGTCTCGGAGTAGCGGAAGTCGCCGTCGCGGAAGAACGTCTGGAGGGCCAGGACGCGGTCGTAGTCGTTGTCCGCGTCGGCCGTGACCTGCCTCGCGGTGTTGGCGATGATCGACGGCATCGATCTCGGCAGCTCGAGGTAGGAGTCGAGCGACGGGTCGGAGTACGTGGGGGCGGCGCGCATCTGCTCGGCCGTCGGCTGCACGTCGATGCTGGGTACCGAGTAGGTCTGTCCGCGTGAGTCGCCGTCGCGCGACGTCAGCGTCATGCCGACACGGCTGAACCGCCAGTCGCCGTCGAGGCCCGACACCGTGTTCAGCGACGGGTACGGCACCGGCAGCATCGAGCTGCGCAGCTGGTCGATCGAGATCCTCGTGGTGCCACCCTCGACCTTGATGGCGCTGGCCACGGTGTCCCGACCCTCGGTCGGGTCGCCGGGTCGCTGCCCCGTCGGCCGCCAGCTGCGTCCGGAGAAGTCGCGCAGCGTCGCGACCTTGAGGTACTGGGCCTCGTCGAACGTCGTCGTGTAGGTCAGGGCCGTGGCCGTGCTGTTGCGGCGCAGGTTCTGGCCCAGCTCGATCATGGGGTTGATGCCCCGGCCGAACACCGTGGGCGGCGGCTTGCCCCACGACGCCGCCACCGCACTGACGTCGGGTGCCACCAGCGGGAAGGCGACCGCGGCGGCCAGCGCGGCACCGCCGAGGACCAGGGCCGGTCCGGACCCGGTGCGGGTCGCGCCGGGGGTCGTGGTGCGCGACCGCAGCAGCACCAGCCACAGACCGGCGACCGCGACGAACAGCCACACCGGCGGGGTCTCGCCCGAGATGAGGGCGGGGGTCGCGAACACCGCCAGGAGCAGGGCGCCGACCAGCGGTGCCGCGCGTCGGCGCTGCAGCAGCAGGTCGGCGACGACGACGATCAGGCCGAACGACGCCGCGACGACCAGCACGATGGGCCGTGCCGCAGCGACGGGTGCCTTCTCCTCGACGATGATCTCCTGGGCCGCGGAGACCAGGTCGACGAGCCCCCGCACGGTGCCGGGGGTCGGGACGATCGACAGCAACGTGTCGGGGACGAAGATCCAGGCGATCGCGACCAGCTCGACGAGGATCGCGACGGGTGCCACGAACCGCACGCCCAGGACGCGCGCGATCGCGCAGGTCAGGCCCGTCATGGTGGCGACGAGGATCGTCGTGATCCACCAGTCGCGGCCCTCGACGATCGTCGAGTAGCCCGACAGCAGGAGCAGCAGGGCCGCGGCGATGATCCCGTGGTCGAACCAGGTCTGCCGGGTGCTGCGCGTCGGCACGGTGCCGCCGTCCGGGCCGGGCTCAGCGCGCGACATGGGCCGTCTCCCCGTCGAACAGCGTCCATGCGTCGGCGTGGTCGTCACCCGGCGACCACGCGACGACGTTCCAGCGAGCACCGTCGAGCACGTCGAGCGCAGCCGCCGACGTGCCGCGCGAGACCAGCGCGAGGATCGCCCGCGACGTCGACAGCGTCGCGACCCAGTGCTCGGCGCGCTCGACGGTGAGGCGTCCGAGCACCACGAACGTCGCTCCCTCGGCGTCGTGGCGGCCGATGCGGTCGAGCGGGTCGGGGTCGGTCGTGGCGAGGTCGACCATCGCGTCCTCGAGCGTGTCCTGATCCTCCGCGACGACGCGGTCGAGGGACGTGCCGTTCGACTGCAGGGCGACGACGTAGCCGGCGCGCACCAGGTGAGCCGTGATGGACGCTGCGGCGACCACGGCCCACTCGAACGCCGGCGAGTACTCCCATGCGTCCTTGCGGTCGCGGGCCGTCCCCTGGCTGGCCGGCTCGGTGTCGAGCACCACGGCCGCGCGGGGCGTCACCTGCTGCTCCTCCTGCCTCACCATCAGCTCGGCCCTGCGCGCCGTGGCCTTCCAGTGGATGCGCTTGAGCGCGTCGCCCGGCAGGTAGGAGCGGGCGATGACGTCGTCGTCGCCGAGCCCGGCGTTCTGCGGCGACGGACGGGTGGCGCCGTCGTCGCTGGCCCCACGGGGGGTGATCGGCGGCAGCTCGACGCGGCGAGGCAGGACGGTCAGCGGCTCGGCCGTGCCGAAGGTGTGCCGCCGGTAGACCAGCCCGAAGGGGTCGTGCACGTCGACCTGCAGCGGGCCGACGTCGTGGCGTCCACGGCGCACACCCTGCAGCTCGTACGAGAACGTCGCCCTCGACTCGGGTCCGCGCCCGCCGCCCAGCGCCGGCAGGATGCCCGTGTGCACGCCCGAGACCCCGGGCGGCAGGTGATCGTCCCAGCGCGCCTCGAGGCACGGCAGCACCGACAGGTTGGTGACGCGCACCGTCGCACGTGACGTGGTCCCTGGAGCGACGACCTGCGGCGTGAACGATCGCTCGATGCGCACCTGCGAGTGCCCGACCAGCACGAACACCGTCGACAGCACGACCATCGCCAGCAGGAGGCCCGTGACATAGAGCAGCACCGGGAGCGAGAGCAGCGGCGCTCCGGCGAACGTCACTACTGCCGCGGCGACGAACCCGATGCCGCGTCGGGTGATGACGACCGACCGCACGACACGTCGGACGGCCCCCCTGCGCTGGTCAGCCATGTCAGCGGTGCTGGACGGCCCCGGCAGGCACCGGGGTCTCGGCCACGATGCGGGCCACGACGTCGTCGACCGACGAGACGCCACGCATCGGGATGAGCCGGTGCGGCAGCACGACCTGCACCAGCGCGTCGACGTCGTCGGGCAGCACGAAGTCGCGCCCGTGCACCGCGGCACGTGCCTTGGCGGCACGGATGAGCTGCAGTGTCGCTCGGGGACTCGCGCCGAGCCTCAGCTCGGAGTCGGTGCGCGTGGCCTGCACGATGTCGACGACGTACTGCTCGACCGCCGACGACACGTGGATGGCGCGCGCCATCGCGATCATCGCGGAGATGTCGTCGATCGTGGCGACCGCCGACAGCCCGTCGAACGGGTTGTGCGCCTCGCGCTGCTGCACCATGGCCAGCTCGGCGGCGGCATCGGGGTAGCCCATCGAGATGCGGGCCATGAAGCGGTCGCGCTGCGCCTCGGGGAGGGCGTACGTGCCCTCCATCTCGAAGGGATTCTGCGTCGCGACGACCGAGAACGGCATCGCGAGCGGGTAGGTGGTGCCGTCGACCGTGACCTGCCGCTCCTCCATCGCCTCGAGCAGCGCGGACTGGGTCTTGGGCGAGGCGCGGTTGATCTCGTCGCCGATCACGATGTTGGCGAAGACGGCCCCCGGCTTGAACTCGAACTCGCGGGCGACCTGGTCGTAGACCGACACGCCCGTGATGTCGGACGGCAGGAGGTCGGGGGTGAACTGGATGCGGCGCACGGAGCAGCTGACCGACCGGGCGAGCGCCTTGGCCAGCACGGTCTTGCCGACGCCGGGGACGTCCTCGATCAGCAGGTGCCCCTCGGCGAGGAGGACGACCAGCGCTGCCTCGGCGGCCTCGGGCTTGCCGTCGATGACCTTCTCGATGTTGTCGAGGATGGCCCGCGCTACGGTCTCGAACTCCATACGAGATGTTAGGCACATCGCGGCAAACGCGCAGGGTCGTTCGGGAGAACTCGTGCGGTGTGCGGCGGGTTCGCCGGGACGGCGATCGCTACGGTGTGGTCATGGCACGTCTGCTGGTCGTCCACCACTCCCCCACCCCGAACCTGCGGGCGATCCTCGACGCCGTCGTCGCCGGAGCCCGTCACGAGGACATCGAGGACGTTGATGTGGTCGTCACGGAGGCGCTGTCGACCACTCTGGACGACGTGCTGGCGGCCGACGGCTACGTCATCGGCACGTCGGCGAACATCGGATATCTCAGTGGCGCGGTCAAGCACTTCTTCGACGTCACGTTCGACACGGCCAGCGAGGCGACCCGCGGACGTCCGTTCTCCTACTGGGTGCACGGCCGCAGCGACACGAGCGGTGCTGAGCGGGCCATGGAGTCGATCACGACGGGCCTCGGGTGGCACAAGGTCGTCGACCCGTTGTGCTTCCTCGGCCCGCCGGACGACGCTCACCTCGCTGCCGCATCCGAGCTGGGTGCGACGGTCGCCGCCACGCTGATGTCGTGACGGTGCTGAGACACTGGCGCCATGACTGATCGTGACCTCTTTCGCCTGAGCACGGGTGACGAGCCGTCCCTGACGCTCGACTGCGGCTCCACACCGGTCGATGACCTCGTGTTGATCCGCGACACCGAGCCCAACGGCTACTTCTGGGAAGGGGTGTTGACCTTCATCGACCCAAAGCTCGCGAACAGTCTCGAGCTCGACTCCGAGGCAGGCGTGTTCTGTGCCTACGGCGACCGGCCCTTGCTGAGTCAGGCCCAGCTGTCGCTCGAGCCGTACGTGATGGACACGGAGCGGATGTCGGCGCTGCTCGACCGTGCCGACGCCGAGGGAATCCACCTCGAGGGACTGGCCGACCCGACTCCGGCCGAACGTCCCGGCCTTCTCTCGCGACTGTTCCGGCGCCATGACTGATCACGATCTCGCCGGGTCAGCGCGCCGTCGTCGCCTCGTCGGCGGAGCGCTCGTCGCCGCATTCGCCGTCGTGCTCATCGCGATCGTCGTGGTGCGCAGCAACGGCGAGAAGGTGCTCAACGAGAACGGCGAGACGCTGGTGCTGGTGGGCAAGGACTCGGCCACTGACGAGGTCGGGCTCGACGGCCAGCTGACCGATGTCGGCGGATGCCTCGGCATCAGCGCCGACGGGAAGGGCCGAGGCGGGATGGTCGTGATCTGGCCGCACGGCACAACGGTCAAGACACCCGACCCGTTGCGGATCACGGTCGCCGGCACGACCTACGGCATCGGCGACACCATCGAGATCGGCGGCGGCGGGATCGGCCCACTGGAGCCGTCCAGCCACTTCTACGACAAAGTCCCCGACGGCTGCCGGACGGCGAAGGTGTTCGTGGCGAGCAACGGTTGACCCCGCACGCGACAATGGAGTCATGACCGCGCCCGACTTCCTCCCCACCCTGTCCGCCGGCTCGCACGACGCCGAGCACGGCGAGGCTTGCGTCATGGAGTACGTCTCGCTGCTGGCCGGCGAGGAGTGGAGCGACCGTCCCGAGTGCACCCACCCGTTGCTGGCCCACGAGGCACGCACCACCAACGACCTGCTCCGCGACAGCGACCGCTCGCGGCTCGTGCCCCTGATCGGACGGCTGTTCGGCACGACCGACGACTCCCCCGAGCTGCGGGCGCGGCTGCGCATCGCCCAAGCACGCCAGCTCGTCGCGCTGATCGAGCCCACCGCACGCGGGAGCGTCCTCGCGGCGATCGAACGGGCCGAGTCATGGATCGGCCGCGACGGCACCGACGACGACGTCCGCGAGGCGTTCGCCGCCGCGATGAGCGTCCCGACCGCCACGGGCGACCTCGATCACGACCACGTCGAGCTCCATGTCGGCATGGCACGGATGTTCCCGTTCGCGCTCTCCCCCGAGCTCGAGGCAGCCGAGGCCTACGCACTGACCGCGCTCGTCACGGCGCACCGCGTGGCCGCAGGCGAGTGCCGGGCCGACTGCGGCAACGGCCCGGCCCGGGCACGCCGCATGGTCAAGGACCTGGAGGGCCTCATCGACGTCTACGACGCCGTCACTCGGCGACAGGTGCGCGAGGTCACCGCCGACGAGGTGCGCGAGCTCGCCGAGAGCATCGCCTGACGCGGCGCCTCACCGCTTGGCGTGTGACCACTCCAGCAGACGGTCGACGGGCCACGTCGTGACGATGCGGTCGGCCGGCACGCCCGCGGCGTCGGCGCGCTCGGCCCCGAGGTCGAGGAAGTCGAGCTGACCCGGGGCGTGCGCGTCGGTGTCGATCGCGAACAGGCAGCCCGCGTCGAGCGCGAGCTGGATCAGCGGGTCGGGCGGGTCCTGCCGCTCGGGCCGCGAGTTGATCTCGACGGCGACGTCGAACTCGGCGCACGCCGCGAACACGGCCTTGGCGTTGAACTCCGACTGCGGACGCTTGCCGCGTCCGCCCTCCACGAGACGACCCGTGCAGTGACCGAGGACGTTGGTGTGCGGGTCGGCGACGGCCGTCATCATCCGGCGGGTCATGGCCGTGCGATCCATCCTCAGCTTGGAGTGCACGCTGGCCACGACGACGTCGAGACGGTCGAGCATCTCGTCGGTCTGGTCGAGGCTGCCGTCGTCGTGGATGTCGACCTCGATGCCGCTCAGCAGCCGGAAGTCGTCGTGCTCCGCGTCGACCTCGGCGACGACGTCGAGCTGCTCGGCCAATCGCTCGGCGGTCAGCCCGTGCGCGATCGTCAGACGCGGCGAGTGGTCGGTCAGCACCTGGTACTCGCGTCCTCGCCACCGGGCCACGCGCGCCATCTCGGCGATCGACGATCCGCCGTCGGACCAGTCGGAGTGGCTGTGCAGGTCGCCCCTCAGCCGGGCGCGGAGGTCGGCCCCGCCGGAGGCCAGCGGGGACGCTCCCTCGTCCCTCAGCTCGGCGAGGTAGTCGGGGACGACGCCGTCGACGACCTGGCGGATCACCCCGAACGTCCGGTCGCCGACGCCCTTGAGTCGCTTGAGCGCACCGTTGCGCGTCCGAGTGGCGATCTCGTCGTCGGACAGGTGCTCGATCGCGGCGGCCGCGTTGCGGAAGGCCTCGACCCGGTAGGACGACGAGCGTGACCGCTCGAGCCAGAACGCGATCTCCTTCAGAGCGTCGACGGCGCCGAGGTCCTCCATGCTTCGACCCTACGGCGACGCGACCCAGTGCGCCGGACGCCGCAGTGCCGGCGGTATGCGCGTCGCCGCATCGCCCTGCGCCGACGACACCTGCGTCTGGGTGAGGAAGAGGCAGTCCGTCAGGTCAGCACCATCGAGCCGGGCGTCACGCAGGTCGGCACCCAGCAGGTCGGACGACCTGAGGTCGGCGTCGCGCAGATCGGCGGCGATCAGCAACGCGCCACGGAAGTCCGCGCCGCGCAGCCGGGCACCCCGCCGCTTCGCACCGAGCATGGCCGCACCACGGTGGTCGGGGCCGTCGTGCGGTTCTCGAACCAGGGCACTGGCTTGCTGCAGCACCGGGGACACCCGATCGCGGTGCGCCGGCAGGTCGATCCCGTCGAGGACGTCGGCATCGGCCTGTGTCAGCTCGACGGTGCTCTCGCGGAGGCGTGCGATCTTGTCGCGCAGCGTCGCCGCCTCCGGCCGCGCGGCGGCCTCGGCGAGGTACCAGAGCATCTCGTGCAGCTGCCGCATGATCGGCAGCGCAGCGAACATCGCCGCCGAGGTTTCGGGGGCCTCGCGCCAGCTCATGCCGCCGAAGGTCACCTGCGAGACCTGTTGACCGGCACCGAAGCAGTCGTACACGGTGCACCCGCGGTAGCCGACGTCGCGCAGCGTCGCGTGGATCGAGCAGCCGAAGCCGTCGTCGAGGTTGACGCAGGGCTCACCGGCGTCCTTGTCGACCGGGAAGTCGGCCGACCGCTCGAACGCGAGGGCGACGCAGCACAGCCCGAAGCAGCTGCCGCAGTCGGCGACGAGCTCGAGTCGATCCACCGGGCGAGCCTAATACGGTGGTCCCATGACTCGTCGTCACGTCTTCGTCCGCGGGACCGTGCAGGGCGTCTTCTTCCGCGCATCCTGCCAGCAGGAGGCGGCTCGCATCGGCGTCGCCGGCTGGGTCGCGAACCGTCCGGACGGATCCGTCGAGGCAGTGTTCGAGGGCGCGGACGAGGCGGTCAACCGCATGGTGTCGTGGTGCCGCTCGGGTCCTCCCCGAGCCGCTGTCGACGACGTCGAGGTGGTCGACGAGGAGCCTCGAGGCGACTCCGGCTTCGAGGTGCGCTGATCACACCTGCCGACGGCGAGAAGCACTTTCCGCCGCCCTTGCAGGCAATTCGGGACCTTCGTCCCTTGGATGCGCCGCTACTCTTGGGTAGAGTCGAACATACGTTCTAGTCGTCTATCCGGGGTCCGCGCATGTTGATCGAGCAGCTGTCCAGCCTGACCGATGAGGTCGCTGCGCTCGAACCGTGGACGTTGACCGGCGCGGAGGTGCGTGAGGTGATCGCTGCGGTGCAGACGACTCGCACCGCGTTGGACGCTGTCATGTCACGCCTGGCCGGGTGTGCCGATGACATGGGGTTGCCGAAGGACGACGGTGCGTCGTCGACCACAGCGTGGTTGGCGAATTCGGCGAACATCACGAAGGGTGCTGCGTCCAAGCTGGTCGGGATGGCGAAGGTCACCGGCGAGCGTACTGAGTCGACCCGTGCCGCGTGGGCGTCCGGTCAGCTCAGCACTGAGCAGGCCTCGATCATCATGAAAGCCATCGCCGCGTTGCCGGACTGGTGCGGCGACGTCGAGCGTGGTGACGCCGAAGCCCACCTCATCGCGTTGGCCGCCGAGCATGACCTCGATGGGTTGCAGCGTCTGGCGAACCGGGTGCTCGAAGTCATCGACCCCGACGGATTCGACGAACACCTCGGCGAACAACTCCGCGCGCAGGAAGAACGGGCCCGTGCCCGCACCAGGTTCCAGATGGGCCGGCGTGGTGACGGCACCACCCACGGGTCCTTCGTCGTGCCCGACACCGACGCCGACACCCTCAGAGCAGCGATCGAAGGAATCATCGCCCCACGCCGCAACCAGTTGGCTGCCGAATCGTTCGGCATGGGAGCCGACGACTGGGCCGGCCTGCCCCGCGATCAGAAGATGGGCCACGCCTTCACCGAGCTCATCAACCACCTACCCACCGACGCGCTACCTCTGGCCGGGGGTCTCGCGGCGACCGTCGCGGTGATGGTCGACGTCGACGACCTCCGCACAGGTCAAGGCACCGCGACCACCACCTCGGGCACCACGATGTCCGCGACCAAAGCCCAGAGGCTGGCCTGCAACGCCAACCTCGTCGCGATGTACCTCGACAGCGACAAACGCGTCATCGATCTGGGCACCACCCGCCGCCTCTACGACCGCCACCAACGACTCGTCCTGGCCACCCGCGACGGCGGCTGCGTCTTCCCCAAGTGCGACCGCCCACCGTCCTGGTGCGAAGCACACCACCTGAACTTCTGGTCCGAGAACGGACCCACCGACCTCGACAACGCCGCCCTGCTCTGCCACTTTCATCACCACCTCGTGCATGAAGGCCAATGGTCCGCACACATGGGAGACGACGGCATCGTCGAACTCATCCCACCGGCCAACATCGACCCCGAGCAACGACCACAACGCCACTCACGCTTCGCATCACAGCAACCCCGCGCCGGATGAGAAACCGGGCCTGATCGCGCTGCCCACGCGCAGTGTGGGCCTTCAGGCGATCAGCGAGTACATCCACATGTCGCGGCGTACACCCGCCACGGTCTCCCACGACCTGAGCAGCCCCTCACGCTCGAAGCCAGCTCGCTCTGCCGTGCGGATCGACGCGACGTTCCGCGGCTCGACGTACAGCTCGAGCCGTGGGATCTCCAGCACACAGCTCGCCCACTGAGCGAGACCCGTCAGCGCCTGGGCCGCGTATCCGTGTCCACGGTGGTCTTGGCCCACCCAGTACCCGAGCGAGGCACGTCCACGATCGACATTCCGCAGGTTCAGGCCGACGTAGCCGACAGCCACGTCGTCGCCGGCACGGGCGACGCAGTAGGCGTAGCTGCGGCCCGACGACAACCGTCCCTGCTGCCGTTCGATGTACTCGAGGGCTTCAGCGACGCCGGCCGTGCTCGGCACCGTGGTCGTGTCGGGGATCGAGGTCGTCGAGGCTGACTGCACCAGAGCGACGTCACCTCGCGTGAAGTCGCGCAGCACCAACTCGTCCAGCTCGATCACCGGCTGCACGCGAGGATCCCGTCAGAAACCGAGCTTGCGCAGCTGCTTGGGGTCGCGCTGCCACTCCTTGGCGACCTTGACGTGCAGGTCGAGGAAGACTGGCGTGCCGAGGATGTTCTCGATCTGGGCGCGGGAGTCGCTGCCGATCTGGCGCAGCCGGGCACCCTGCTTGCCGATGATGATGCCCTTCTGGCTGTCGCGCTCGACGTAGACGTTGACGCGGACGTCGACCAGTGGCTTGTCGGCCGGCCGGTCGGGGCGCGGCACCATCTCGTCGACGACGACGGCGATCGAGTGCGGCATCTCGTCGCGCACGCCCTCGAGCGCCGCCTCCCGGATGATCTCGGCGATCAGCGTCTCCTCGGGCTCGTCGGTGAGCTGACCTTCGGGGTAGAGCGCGGGACCGTCGGGCAGCGTGCCGACCAGCAGATCGGCCAGCAGGTCGACCTGGTCGTCGGAGACGGCTGACACCGGGATGATCTCCTGGAACTGCAGGCCCAGATCGGCGCTGGCCTGCTGGATCGACAGCAGGTGGTCGCGCAGGCGATCGGGCTTGACGAGGTCGATCTTGGTCGAGATCGCGAAGATCGGCTTCTTGCGCCCCTGGCCCGACTTCTGCAGCTGGGCCAGCTCACGCATCAGGAACTTGTCGCCCTCGCCGACGCTCTCGTTGGCCGGCAGGCACATGCCGATCGTGTCGACCTCCGACCACGTCGACCGGACGAGCGCGTTGAGCCGCTCTCCGAGCAGCGTGTGCGGCTTGTGCAGGCCGGGCGTGTCGACCAGCACGAGCTGGGCGTCGGGTCGGTTGACCAGGCCGCGGATCGCGTGCCGCGTGGTCTGCGGCTTCGACGACGTGATCGCGATCTTGCCGCCCACCAGGGCGTTGGTGAGAGTCGACTTGCCGGCATTGGGCCGGCCCACGAAGCAGGCGAAGCCCGAGCGGTGCGCTGTCGTGCCCTCGCCGCTCATGTGGTCTTGACCTTCACGACCGCGCCCTGCGGATCGGCGAGGAACACGCTGATGCCGTGACCCGACACGTCGCGCACGGCCGTGCCGTTCACGACGGGCTCGGGCACCATCTCGCCCACGAGGGCGGCGGCCTCGATGCCGGTCGCACCCGACGACACCGCCATCGCGACCGCGAGGTCGAGAGCGTCGACGCGGATCGACGGCAGGGCGACGGTCGACGCGACGTACGTGCGACCGTCCTGGTCGCGCACCGCGGCTCCGTGCTCGGCCTGGGTGCGGGCGCGCGAGGCACGGGCCAGCGTCACGAGCTTGGCGTCCTCAGGACTGAGATCCATGGTCGGAACCCTTCTTTGGCGATGGGGAGAGCGAACGTCGCTCGGGCTGGTGCTCGTCGTCGGGCGGTGCCAGTCGGCTGACCACGACGTGGCCGATCCGGTTGCGGCGACCGGACGGACCCTCGGCCTCGAAACGTAGTCCCTCGACCTCGACGACACTCCCCCGGATCGGCACCTTGCCCAGGTGCTTCGCCATCAGGCCGCCGACCGAGTCGACGTCCTCGTCCTCGATCGGGATGTCGAAGAGGTCCTCGAGGTCGTCGACCTCGAAGCGCGAGCTGACCCGCCACGAGCCGTCCGACAGCTCTTGGCTCGCATCGGGCTCGGTGTCGTACTCATCGGTGATCTCGCCGACGATCTCCTCGAGGATGTCCTCGATCGTGATCATGCCGGCGGTCCCGCCGAACTCGTCGACGACGATCGCGACGTGCGTGCGCTGCGCCTGCATCTCCTTGAGGAGGTCGTCGGCCGGCTTGGTGTCGGGCACGAACAGGCACGGACGCGCGATCGACTCGATGCGTTCGGTCGTCTCGGCCGTGTGATTGTCGAAGACCCGCTTGGTGACGTCCTTGAGGTACGCCATGCCGACGACGTCGTCGAGGTTCTCACCGACCACCGGCATGCGCGAGTAGCCGCTGCGCAGGGCCAGCGACATCGCCTGGCGCAGGGTCTTCTGCCGCTCGACGAACACCAGGTCGGTGCGCGGCACCATGACCTCGCGGACGATCGTGTCGCCCAGCTCGAAGACCGACTGCAGCATGCGGCCCTCGTCGGTCTCGATGATCGAGCTGGCGGCGGCCAGGTCGACCAGCTCACGCACCTCGACCTCGGACGCGAACGGTCCCTCGCGGAAGCCCTTGCCGGGGGTGACGGCGTTGCCCAGCAGGATCAGCAGCTGCGGGACGGGGCCGAGCAACCGGGTGATGGCGAGCACCGGGGCCGTGGACGCCAAGGCGATCGACTCGGCGTGCTGACGTCCCAGCGTGCGGGGTCCGACCCCGATCAGGACGAAGCTGACCACGACCATGATCGCGACCGCGACGCCGAACCGCGGCCAGAGACCGTCGAGCTCGTCGGCCACGACCAGTGCGACCAGCACGATGCTGGCGGTCTCGGTGAGCACCCGCATCAGCAGCACCGAGTTGAGGTAGGGCGCGGGGTCGTCGAGGATGCGCACGAGCCGGCCGGCGCCCGAGCGTCCCTCGTCGTCGAGCTCCTCGGCGCGGGCCTTGGAGAACGCCGAGATGGCCGCGTCGACGCTCGCGAGCATGCCTGCCACGACCGCGAGCACGACCGACAGCACGATCGGCAACCACGTCATCGGATCGCCCTCACGCGTCTTCGGGGTCGACGCCGGCGGCGGCGCGCTGCCACTCGAGCAGCAGTCGACCCTGGATGCCGAACATCTCCTGGTGCTCCTCCGGCTCGGCGTGGTCGTAGCCGAGCAGGTGCAGGATGCCGTGGACCGTCAGCAGGTCGACCTCGTCCTGCATCGTGTGGCCGGCGGCCGGGGCCTGCTGGTCGGCGACCTGCGGGCACAGCGCGATGTCGCCGAGGTAGCCTTCGGGGCTCACCTCGGTGTCGGTGCCGGGCGTCAGCTCGTCCATCGGGAACGACAGCACGTCGGTCGGGCCCTTCTTGCCCATCCACTGCTCGTTGAGCACCGCGATGGTCTCGGGGTCGACCAGTCGCAGGGTCAACTCGGTGGCGGGGTGCAGCCGCATGCGACGCATCGCGAAACGGCACAGCCGGGTGAGGCCGACGACGTCGACGTCGACCCCAGACTCATTGAGTACGTCGACGTTCATGGGAGCCAGCACCTGCCTCGTGCGCCTCTGCCTCGAACTCGCCGTAGGCGGCGACGATCTGGCCGACCAGCTTGTGGCGGACGACGTCGGTGGCCGACAGGTGGGCGAAGTGGATGTCGCCGACGTCGTCGAGGATGTCCTGGACGACCCGCAGACCGCTCTTGTTGCCGCTCGGCAGGTCGACCTGGGTCACGTCGCCCGTGACGACCATCTTGGAGCCGAAGCCCAGACGGGTCAGGAACATCTTCATCTGCTCGGGCGTCGTGTTCTGCGCCTCGTCGAGGATGATGAACGCGTCGTTGAGCGAGCGTCCGCGCATGTAGGCCAGCGGGGCCACCTCGATGACGCCACCGGTCAGCAGCTTGGGGATCGTCTCGGGGTCGACCATGTCGTGCAGCGCGTCGTACAGCGGCCGCAGGTACGGGTCGATCTTCTCGCTGAGCGAGCCGGGCAGGAAGCCGAGCCGCTCACCGGCCTCGACCGCGGGCCGCGTCAAGATGATGCGGTTGACCTGCTTGGCCTGCAGCGCCTGGACGGCCTTGGCCACGGCGAGGTAAGTCTTGCCGGTGCCGGCGGGCCCGATGCCGAAGACGATCGTGTGCTTGTCGATCGCGTCGACGTAGCGCTTCTGGTTGACCGTCTTGGGCCGGATCGTGCGACCGCGGTTGGACAGGATGTTGAGGCTCAGCACCTCGGCCGGCTTCTCGCGGGTCTCGGTGCGCAGCATCGACACACTGCGCTCGACGGTCTCGCGGCTCAGGTTCTGCCCCGTGCGCAGGATCGTCACGAGCTCGTCGAGCAGACGCTCCACGAGGGCGGCCTCTGAGGGCGGCCCGGTGACCGTGATGGTGTTGCCGCGCGCGTGGATGCGCGACGAGAAGGAGCCCTCGATCAGGCGGAGGAACTCGTCGGCCGGCCCCAGCAGGGCGACGGCCGGGACGCTCGACGGGATGGTGAACGTGTGCGCAGGTTGGATGTCGTCAGTCATGTGCTGTCAATCGTACGCAATCCCCGCGACAGCGTGCGAATCAGCGAGACGTCGAGAGCGGTGGCTCAGCCCGGGGGCCAGTCGAGGCCGCGGCCGGCGAGGACGTGGCCGTGCGCGTGGAAGACCGTCTGACCCGCATCGGCACCCGTGTTGAACACCAGGCGGTAGGAGTCGTGGCCCTCCCCCATCGCGATGCGGCGGGTCTCGACCAGCAGGGCCGCGGCGGCCTCGGGCGAGGCGAGCGCGAGGCTCGCTACGTCGGGCGCGTGCAGGCGGGGGATGACCAGGACGTGCGTGGGTGCCTGCGGGTTGATGTCGCGGAACGCCACGGTGTACTCGGTGGTCGACACGATCTCGGCCGGGATGTCGCCGGCCACGATCTTGCAGAACAGGCAGTCGGGCACGGCGTCGAGGCCCTCGCCGTCGCTCACTTGCATCTCCTTCGTTCAGTTCGCAAGCTCACTTGAAAGCGTCCTTGATCTTGTGGAAGACACCCTTGTGGTGGGTGCCCATGAGCGCCTCGGGACGCTCCTCGTCGCGCAGCTTCGCGAGCTGCTCGAGCAGGACGCGCTGCTCGTCGTCGATGCGCGAGGGCGTCTCGACGACGACCTGCACCTTGAGGTCTCCGCGACCCGAGCCACGCAGCCGGGGCACGCCCACGCCCTTGATCGTCATCGTCTCGCCCGACTGGGTGCCGGCGGGGACGTCGAGCCCGACGGTGCGGTCGGCCTCGGCCGTGCCGGCCACATCGGCCTCGAGCGTCGGGATGTCGAGGTGCGTGCCGAGCGCCGCGGCGGTCATCGGCACGGCGACCTGGCAGAACAGCTGGTCGCCCTTGCGCTGGAAGACGGGGTGACGGGCCACGTTGATCTCGAGGTAGAGGTCTCCGGCAGGTCCCCCACCGGGGCCGACCTCGCCCTCGCCGCCGAGCTGGATGCGGGTTCCCTGGTCGACGCCGGCCGGGATCGTGACCGAGATCGAGCGACGCGACCGCACACGGCCCTCGCCGGCGCACTCGGGGCACGGATCGGGGATGACGGTGCCGAAGCCGTGGCACGTGGGGCACGGGCGGGACGTGCGGATGTCGCCGAGCAGCGAGCGCTGGACGTGCTGGACGTCGCCGTGGCCGTGGCACGTGCGGCACGTCTCGGGCTGCGACCCATTGGCCGCGCCGCTGCCCTCGCACGTCGTGCAGGTCACCGCGGTGTCGACCTTGATGTCGTGCGTGACGCCGAAGGCCGCCTCGGCCAGGTCGACGTCGAGACGCAGCAGGGCGTCCTGGCCCCGCTGCTGGCGTGGACGCGGACCCCGCTGGCCGTTCTGGCCGAAGAAGGCATCCATGATGTCGTCGAAGTTGAAGCCCTGACCGCCGCCGCCGAAGCCAGCTCCCCCTCCGCCGCCCCTCATGGGATCGCCGCCGCGGTCGAAGACCGACCGCTTCTGCGGATCGGACAGCACCTCGTACGCGATCGTCAGCTCCTTGAACTTGTCGGAGGCGTCGGGCGCGTCGTTGACGTCGGGGTGGTACTGACGTGCGAGCTTGCGATAGGCCTTCTTGACCTCTTCGGGGGTCGCCTCGCGGGCGACGCCCAGCGTTGCGTAGTAGTCCTGTGCCATGGGTGCTCGATAGCCCTTACGTGAGGCGGTCAGATGTCAGTTGTCGGCCAGCGTGCGGCCGACGTAGCGGGCGACGGCGCCGACGGCGGCCATCGTCGCGGGATAGTCCATGCGGGTGGGTCCGACGGTGCCGAGCGTCGCGAGCGCCAGGTCGTCCGCCCCGTAGGCGGACGACACGACGGCCGTGCTCGACAGTCCCTCGTGCCCCGTCTCGGTGCCGATGCGGACGGACAGGCCGCTCGTGGCCTCGCCCAGCAGCTTGAGCAGCACGACCTGCTCCTCCATCGCCTCGAGCACCGGCTTGATCGCGGTGTCGAAGTCGCTGCCGAAGCGGGCGAGGTTGGCGGTGCCGCCGACGGCGATGCGCTCGTCGGACCGCTCGTTGCTGAACGTGTGGGTCAGGGTCGTCACGATCGACGTGACGACCGGACGGTCGTTGGCCGCGAAGGTCTCGATCATGTCGGCCAGCCGCAGGGACGCCTCGGGAAGCCGCTCGCCCACCGTCGCCCGCGCGATGCGGGTGCGCATCTCGGCGACGAGCTCGGTGTCGGGGGTCTCGACCAGCTCGATGATGCGCTGCTCGACGCGTCCGCTGCTCGTGATGACGACCAGCAGCACACGCGAGCCCTCGAGCGCCACGAGCTCGATGTGGCGGACCGTGGACCGGGTCAGCGACGGGTACTGCACGATCGCGACCTGGTTGGTCAGCTGCGCCAGCACCTTGACGCTGCGCTGCACGACGTCGTCGACGTCGACCGCCCCGGTGAGGAAGGTCTCGATGGCCCGCCGCTCGGCCGGCGACAGCGCCTTGACGGTCGAGAGCCGGTCGACGAACAGCCGGTAGCCCTTGTCGGTGGGGATGCGGCCGGCACTGGTGTGGGGCTGCGTGATGTAGCCCTCGTCCTCGAGCGCCGCCATGTCGTTGCGGATCGTGGCGGGCGAGACGCCCAGCTGGTGGCGGTCGAGCAGCGACCGGGAGCCGACCGGCTCCTGGGTGGCGACGTAGTCCTCGACGATGGCGCGCAGCACGTCGAGCCTGCGGTCGTCTGACATGTGTCTTCTCCTTCGTGGCCTCGTCGTGATCGTCACCGGATGTTCAGCGCGTCGTCCTGGCACTCGCACCGGCCAAGTGCCAGTCTAACGACGTGGAGGGAATCAGCGAGACCCCTGACGGCCACGTGCGCGTGGTCGGCGATGAGCGATCCCTCACATTCGAGCCACGCCGCGTCGTCCTCGATGACGGCACCGCCGTCGCGCACGAGTCGCAGGGCGGCGAGATGTCGTCCGTGTGGGCGGCCGACCTGGGTGGCGGCGTGTTCGTCGAGGTCGCCCACCTGGGCGACGGACCCGTGGGCGGCGAGCTGGTCATGACCGTCACCCGGCTGGGCGGCGACGGCGGGGCACGACGCCACGTCGCGTTCGGCGAGCTCTGGGCGGCGGACCTGCCAGCGGTGGTGCCACCGTCGTGGCCCGTCGCGGTCGACCTCGCGCTGGGCCTGCTCGACGGTGACGTGCAGGTGCTCGGCACGTCGCGCGACGGGGTCCCGCTCACCAAGGACGATCTAGAGGACCTGCACCAACGACTCCTGGGGGCCCTGCATGGCTGATCGTGGCAGCATCGACCGTTACGGCAGCGACGTGCTGTCCGGCGACTGGAAGAAACCGCCGAGAGGACGCTCCGAGGAGATGGTCGTCGAGCGCGGCATGATCGTGGAGGACGCCACGAGCGGCTTCTGCGGCGAGGTCATGGCCGTCGAGAAGGACCTCGGCATGATGATCCTCGAGGACCGCAGGCTCAAGCGCCGCTCGTTCCCCCTCGGCCCGGGCTACCTCGTGGAGGGCAAGCCCGTCGTGCTGCGCCCCCCGTCGGCCGGCACGCAGCACCTGGCCACTCGCACCGCCTCGGGCTCGCGCGCCGTCAAGGGCGCGAAGGCACGTGTCGCCCTGCCCAGCCGCATCTTCGTGGAGGGCCGGCACGATGCCGAGCTGGTCGAGCGCGTGTGGGGCGACGACCTGCGCATCGAGGGCGTCGCGGTGGAGTACCTCGGCGGCATCGACGACCTGTCGGCGATCGTCGACGAGTTCGCGCCGACGCACGAGCGACGTCTCGGTGTGCTGGTCGACCATCTCGTGCCGGGCTCCAAGGAGACCCGCATCGCCGAGCAGGTGTCGGGACGCCCGCACGTCCTCGTGGTCGGGCACCCGTACGTCGACGTCTGGCAGTCGATCAAGCCCGCCCGGCTCGGCATCGAGCAGTGGCCCGTCATCCCGCGCGGCCAGGACTGGAAGCACGGCATCTGCCGTGAGCTCGGCTGGCCGCACACCGACCAGGCCGACATCGCCCGCGCCTGGAAGCACATCCTCAGTCGCGTCGACTCCTACGCCGATCTCGAGCCGGAGTTCCTCGGCCGGGTCGAGGAGCTCATCGACTTCGTGACGGTGCCCTCGACCTGACCGCTCAGCGCTCTCACGGGCCGACCTAGCCGATCGTCACCGGTGCACTGCCGAGCAGGACGTCCCCGCCTGCCGTGCCCGGCGTGTTGAGCGCGTAGACGAACACCGACGTCGCACCGCGTGAGCGCAGCGTCGCCAGGCGCTCGAACCGGAAGAACTCCGTGCTGAAGCGGACGGTCTCGACCCCGGGGGTCTCCCGCGGCCCGCCCACCGTCACGAGGTACTCGCGGGCACCGGCCTTCGTGTCCGGCTCGCTGGCCGTGGCCGAGAGCCTGATCTTTCCCGCTCCCTCCGAGCGCGCCCACAGCATCTTGCCCTGTGGCGACCCGTCGCCTTCTCTGAAGTGGATGAAGCCGGACGGCCAGGCTGCGCCGTTGCGGCGGAGCACCCGCCACATGAAGGTGCCGCCCAGGTGATCCTCCGAGATGACGATCGATCCGTCGGGACGCACCGCCTCGACGTAGGCGACGTGGCCTCCCGGCGACGCGCCGTGGTAGCCCGGCTTCCACCACGCCACCGACCCGACCCTGGGCTTGCCGGAGACGGGGATGCCCGCACTCCGGGCGGCAGCGCCCCACGTGCCTGATCCGTTGGCACCGGGTGGACGCGCGACCGTCCGGCCGTTCGTCAGGCGGTAGCCGACGTAGTTGGTGCAGTTGTGCCCCGCCCGCATGTTCCAGAACGAGCCGCGATACACCGGGGCGTAGCCGGCGTGGCTGCGCCCCTGCTTGGCACACGCCGTGAATCCCTTGCACAGCGTCGTCGAGCTGGCCGACGCCGCCTCTGCCGGTGCCGCCGAGACGACACCCACCATCACCAGTGCTGTGGCCGTGGCGAGTGCTCCCAGCACCCGGACGAGCCGACACGTGTACGACATCTCCCTCACCCGCTCCCCTGTTACATCGGGTCCACTCCCATAGACCCGCTCCCTGGGGACGACGGTATGACGTAAATCACGGTTACGAGACTTGATTTACTCAATAAATTTTCGGACGACCGCGTCCGCGAGCAGACGGCCCGTAAGTGTCAGGACCAGATGCTCGTCGACGATCGTCACGAGAGCGCTGTCCACCAGCTCCGCGACCTCGCTGCGGGCGCCCGGACCGAGTGCCGAGAGCGCCAGTCCCGACCGCAGCCGGGTCTCGAGCATGATGCGCTCCGTGCGGGCCGTCGGCGCATCGATCGTCTCGCCGTCGTGGCGCGGGCTCTCCCCCGCGGCGAGTCGCTGTGCGTAGGCGGCGGGGTGCTTGACGTTCCACCACCGCTCGCCGGCCAGGTGCGAGTGCGCCCCCGGGCCGATGCCGAACCAGTCGTCGCTGTGCCAGTAGAGGACGTTGTGACGGCACTGCGCCGCCGCGTCGCGCGCCCAGTTGGACAGCTCGTACCAGCCGAGGCCGGCACCTGTGAGCAGCTCGTCGGCCAGCAGGTACTTGTCGGCGGTCTCGTCGTCGTCGGGCATGACGACCTCGCCGCGCCGCACCTTGCGTGCGAAGGCCGTCCCCTGCTCGACGATCAGCGCGTAGGCGCTGACGTGGTCGGGCCCCAGGGCAACGGCCTGCTCGAGGCTGGTGCGCCAGTCGTCCATCGACTCCCCCGGCGTGCCGTAGATCAGGTCGACGCTGACCTGCTCGAAGCCGGCCTCCCGCGCCCATCGCACCGCCTGGGGGACGTTGGCGGGGTCGTGCGTGCGCTCGAGCGTCGCCAGCACGTGCGGGACGGCCGACTGGACGCCGAACGAGATGCGGTTGAACCCGCCGCGGCGCAGCGTCGCCAGCGACTCGGGGGTCACGGAGTCGGGATTGGCCTCGGTCGTCACCTCGACGCCGTCGGCCAGACCTATCGTGTCGTCGATCGCGGCGAGCATCCGCACCAGGTCGTCGGCCGGCAGCTGCGTCGGCGTGCCGCCCCCGAAGAACACCGTCTCGGCGCTGCGGCCGCCGGCACCCGGTGCCGACCGGACGATCTCGGCGATCGCGGTGTCGGCGTACGACGCCCTCGTCGCACCCTCTCCGAGCTCGTCGGCGGTGTAGGTGTTGAAGTCGCAGTAGCCGCACCGCACCGAGCAGAACGGCACGTGCACGTAGACGCCGAGAGCCCGATCCCGCGTGGACGGGGTCGGGCTCTCGGCGTATGGCACCCGCTAAGCGTAGAAGCCGTCGAGGATGGCCTGGTTGTTGGCTTCGACGACGTTGCGCTTGACCTTCATGCTGGGCGTGATCTCACCGGACTCGATCGACAGGTCGTGGTCGAGGATCGCGAACTTCTTGATCGTCTCCCAGCGGTTGACCTTGCTGTTGAGCTCGTCGATCTGGGCCTGCACGACCTCACGCATCTGCGGCGAGCTGACGACCTCGGTGTAGGACTTGCCCTCCATGCCGTGGTGGGTGGCCCACTCGGCGACCGCGTCGGGGTCGAGGGTGATGAGCGCGGAGCAGAAGTTGCGCTCGTTGCCGTGCACCAGGATCTGGCTCGTGAGGGCGCTGATGCCCTTGAACATGCCCTCGATGTGCGGCGGCGCCACGTACTTGCCGCCGGAGGTCTTGAACAGCTCCTTCTTGCGTCCGGTGATGAACAAGAAGCCGTCCTCGTCGATGCGCCCCTCGTCGCCGGTGTGGAGCCACCCCTCGTCGGTCAGCGTGGACGCGCTCTCGGTGTCGAGGTTGTGGTATCCGCGCATGACGTGCGGACCCTTGATGAGGACTTCGCCATCCTCGGCGATCTTGGCCTCGCTGCCCGGGAACGCCATGCCGACCGACCCGATCTTGAAGTTGTCGGGCTGGTTGACGAAGGCACCGGCGGAGTTCTCGGTGAGTCCGTAGCCCTCCAGGATCAGGACCCCGGCGGCGTGGAACCACTCGGCAATGTCGGGCGACAGGGCCGCCGCACCGGAGATGAAGAACCGGACGCGTCCGCCGAAGCGGGCCCGGACCTTGGAGAAGACGAGCTTGTCGGCGACCGCGAACTGCGCCTTGAGCACCGGCGAGACCGGCTTGCCAGAACGGACCGCTCGTGAGTGCGCGATACCGACCTTCTCGGCCCACTTGAAGATCTTGAGCTTCGCGCCACCCTCGGCCTCGGTCATGCCGACGATGCGGCCGTAGGCCTTCTCGAAGATGCGGGGGGCGGCGCCCATGAACGTCGGCCGGACCACGGCCAGGTTGTCGACGATCCGTGGGACGCGACCGTCGATCGCCGTCGCGAAGCCGATCGCGAGCTGCGTCGACAGCAGGACCTTGCCGAACGAGTGGGCCATCGGCAGCCACAGGAACTGCAGATCGTCCTCGGAGAGGATGTCCGCGGCGACCATGACGTAGCCCTCGTAGACCCATCCGTCGTGGGCCAGGCGCACGCCCTTGGGACGGCCGGTCGTGCCTGACGTGTAGATCAGCGTCGCGAGCGAGTCGCCGGTCGTGGCCGCGACGCGGTCCTCGACGACGGTCGGGTGATCGGCCAGGTGCTTCTCGCCCAAGGCCTCGAGATCGTCGAAGCTGATGACCCAGTCGCCATCCGCGGTGCCGTCGAACACGACGACCTTGGAGACCGAG
This sequence comes from Aeromicrobium fastidiosum, assembly GCF_017876595.1. NCBI lineage: Bacteria > Bacillati > Actinomycetota > Actinomycetes > Propionibacteriales > Nocardioidaceae > Aeromicrobium > Aeromicrobium fastidiosum. Next base: position 3,746,292 of record NZ_JAGIOG010000001.1, read on the forward strand.
GGCAGCTCGGAGTGCTTCTCGCGCAGCTTGGCGACCTGCTCGTCGTCCTCGGCGAACACGACCTTGCTGTCGGAGTCGGCCAGGATGTAGGCGACGTCGGCGGCCATCGTGGTCGGGTAGACGGTCGTCGTCGCGGCGCCGGCGGCGTTGGTGGCCAGGTCCGACAGGATCCACTCCAGGCGAGTGCCGGACGCGATCGCGACACGCTCCTCGGGCTGGATGCCGAGCGACACCAGACCTGCAGCCAGTCGGGTCACGCGCTCGCCCGTCTGGGCCCAGGTCAGCGACTGCCAGTTCTCGTTCTCGTCGGGGTAGCGGTACGCCTCCCGGGGCCCGCTCTTCTTGACGCGGTCGAAGAACATCGACGAGACGCTGGTGGGCCGGTCTTCGATGATTTTCAGCTGTTCGGGAGTGACGACTGCTGCTGGCATCTGGTGATCCTTCACACTGACGTACTGCGGGAATGTGGTGCCGATCACGATAACCTACCGGCCGGTCACTTCGGGCGGTCGTTGCGTCGTTCACCCAACCGCCGGGCCACGAACGAGTCGATGCGCGGCTCGGCGGCGAGTGACGCGATGAGGGCCCGCTCCGTCGTGAGGGCCCGGAACAGCAGCTCGACCGTGATGTCGTGGTCACGGCGCTCGACAACCTCGATCGCGTCGCCCGTCATGACCTCGCCCGGCTCCAGCACCCGCAGGTACGGGCCGGGCATGTGCCCGAGCGTGAAGCGCCTGACCCACTGCGGCTCGTCGAGGAAGCCCTGGAACACCGAGCACGGGATGCGGACGCCGGCGATCTCGAGCAGCGCGCCGCCGACGCGCCACCGGTCACCGGCGCGCGCCTGCGTCAGGTCGATGCCGCTCGTCGTGAGGTTCTCGCCGAACTGGCCGGGGACGAGGGTCCGGCCCAGCTCGTGCGACCAGGTCTGCAGGTCTTCTGCGGAGTACGCGTAGACCGCCTGGTCGGGACCGCCGTGGAAGACCTGGTCGGCGATCTCGTCGCCCGCGAGGCCCGCCGGACCGATGTGCACCGGGCCGGCGACCGGACGTTTGTCGATCGCGCTGCGCCCGAGCTTGCCCCACGGCACGTCGACCGTCCTGCCGACGTTGACCGACTCGACCTGGGCTGACATGGCTCGAGCCTAGCGACGCCCCGACCCGCGACGTGTGACGCTCACGGCCCTTGCGCGACCCGTTGGTGCCGTCTGCGTCACACGTCGGGGCTCATGCCCTGGTCGTGGGTGCCGACACCGCCCGTTGCGCCTGCCGGATCGCGACGAGCCGGGCGATGCGGCGGCGGACGGCAGCCCGGCGCAGGCGCTGATCCCGATGGGTGCTCATGCGGTCCGCCGATCGACGTGGGGGCGGCTGCGGGTCACGGCCGCCGTCACCGCCGCGACGACGACGGGCACCACGACGACCAGGATGACCAGCAACGACCACGGCACGTCGACGACGAGGCCACGCGAGGTGTGGCCGGTCAGGGACCGTGCGGCCGCGATGCCGGGGACGAACCCGACAACGACCCCCAGCGCCGCCCCGACGAAGGAGAGCACACCGGCCTGCGAGGCCGCCACCAGCCGACGGATGCTCGGCGACGCACCGACGGCACTCAGCGTGGCGAGATCTGGCCGCGCGTCGCTGAGCGCCAACCCCGTGGCGCTGAAGGTGCCGATGCAGATCGCGATGGCGCCCATGACGGCCAGGAGGATGAACACCGTGCGGAACTCCGAGCTGGGCGGCCCCACGACGTCGACGGCACCGGCGACAGGATCTGCCGCGATGACCGCTGCGCGGACCGCCGAGACCGGCAGGTCGTCGACGGGTCTGCTGGACCGGGCCGAGTTCGTCGACGTGGGCAGTCCGAGCCTGTCGGCCGTCGCCTGCGAGACCACCGCGCCGGCGACGACCGGCTCCGGTCCCTGCGGGACGGACCCGCTGCCGAGGTCGGCGGCGACGGCCGACACCCGGACAATCTTTTCCGGCCGCGACACGGTGCTCGTGACGATCTCGGTGGTGTGACCACTGATCATCTGCCGATCGGCCACGAGCGCCCCGCCCCGGTCGAGCACCGCCTGTTGCGCGGCGGTGATCGGCACGTTCCATGCCCGCAGGGTCGCAGCGTCGGCCACGGCGACATCACGGCTGTTGGACGCGCCAGGGTAGGCCGGATTCGGCACCAGCACGTGCGCCTGCACATCGTCGCCGCTCACCGCGTCGTCGCCGGCGGCCGACGGATCGTAGAGTCCCGCGCCGAGCGTTGTGAGCGGTGTGAACGTGGCACCGCCGGCCTTCTCGGCGGCGGTAACCGCGGCCTGCATGCTCGACGTCGTCGCCGTAAGCGTGACCGTGCCGAGCGGGGCGGCGTACTCGTAGTCGCGCGAGCGCTCCGCGGCGTCGCTCGACGAGGCGACCGCCAGCGCCGTCACCGCCGACACGGAGGCCATGATGGCAGCGATCGCCGGGGCGCTGCGCGACCGGTGCCGGTCGGTGTCGCGCAGGGCGATGCGCACAGGCAGGGGCATGTGCCGCGCGATACGGGCGATGACGCTGATGATCCACGGCGTCATGAACGTCGCACCGACGACCGCCACGATAGTGCGGATGGCAATCGTGAACTCGCCGTTGAAGGCCGCGTTGCGCGCCTTCGCCGCGCCGACCAGGCCGAACAGCAGCAGGGCCAGGCCGAACAGCGGCCAGCCGCGTGACACCTTGGGCTCTGCGGACCGTCCCGACAGGGCCGCGATCACGTCGCTCCGCGCGGCCTGTCGCGCCGGCGCGAGAGCTGCCACGACCGAGGCGAAGACGCCCAGTGCGGCCGCGGCGGCGATGGCCGGCCAGATCACCTGGAAGGGCCCGAAACCGGTGTCGAAGACCGTGACGGCGAACCGCACGGCCCCCCAGGCGATCGGGACGGAGGCCAGGGCGGCGATGGCGCTGGTCACGACGCCCAGCACGAGCGCCTGCGCGAGCACGATGCGGCGCAGGTCGCCGGGACTTCCGCCGGCGGCGGCCAGCGTGGCGAGCTCCTGCCTCTGCCGCCGGACCCCGACGGCGAACGCCGGCCCCGCCAGCAGGACGACCTCGATCACGAGCGCGATCACCACGATGGCGATGAGCTGCCTGACGAGCTCGTCCTGCGTCGATGACATGTCGGCGTACTGCTGGGCGGCAGGCGGCGGATCGAGCACCACCTGCCGCGAGATCACGATGAACCCCTCGGCGTTCCAGCGCATGGTGTCGGACCAGGTGACCGGCCGATCGCGATCCAGCAGGATCTCCAGCGTCTCGGTCTGCACTGCCGACGACGGCGACACCGCGACCGCTCGGTCGCGGGGATGCTCCCCGACCGTGCCGACCGAGCCGATGCCGACGACCTTCAGGCGCAGGCCACCGACGATCACGGTCCGGCCGATGCGGGCACCGTCCTGGGCGAGCGCAGGTGTGACGACCACGTCATCGGCCGTGCGCGGCTGACGCCCTGACTCGAGCACCGTCAGCCCGCGGGTGGCCGGCGCGTCGAAGTCGGTCTTGAGCACGTCGACGTCCCATCCGCGCGAACCGATGACGAGTCGTCCGTAGCCCCGGTGGACGGGCGTGAGCCGCCCACCGCTGAGGGCGGCGAGGCTCGGCGCGACGTCGTCGAACGCACGGGGCTCGCCGGTGCCCTCATAACTCTGCGAATCGGCGTCAGGACTCTGTGTCGCCGCCCCGTCGACCGGCAGGACGATCGCCTCGGCAGCGCCGAGGCGGGCAGGCAGGGACTCGGCCGGAGACACGTCGTGCGTGGCGATCATCGTGGCAGCGAGCGCCGACAACAGCACCGGGATACCGACGAGCGCCATGGCCAGGGCGCTGCGGGCCGGGTGCCGCAGGAGCTCGCGCATCGCCATGCGCAGGGCCGGGCGCCACCGGTTCACGATCGTCATGCGGTGACCGCTCCCGCGCTGTCGACGACCCGGCCGTCGCGCACGAAGACGATCCGGTCGGCCCATGCCGCGTGTCGGGAGTCGTGGGTCACCAGCACCCCGGCGGCACCCGCATCGATCCGCTCACGCAGGACCCGCAGGACCCCCTCGCCCGTCCGCGAGTCGAGCGCCCCGGTCGGCTCGTCGGCCAGGAGGAGCCGGCGCGGTCCGACGAGAGCTCTTGCGATCGCGATGCGCTGACGCTGGCCACCGGAGAGAGAGTCGGGAAAGCGTCCGGCTGCCGCCTCGAGGCCGACTCCGGCCAAGGCGACGAGTGCCGCCTCCCGAGACTCGGTCTGGCCGGTCCCGGCGAGCTCGAGAGGCAGGGAGACGTTCTCGGCGGCGGTCAGGGTCGGGATGAGGTTGAGCTCCTGGAAGACGTAGCCCACCGATCCGCGGCGCAGCGCCGCCAGAGCACGCTGGTTCATCCCGCCGAGCTGACGCCCTTCGATCATCACCTCACCCGACGTGGGGGTGTCGAGGCCCCCGGCGAGGTGCAGCAGCGTCGACTTGCCCGAGCCCGACGGCCCCATGACCGCGACGAGCTCCCCTGCGGACACGTCGAGATCGACACCGGCCAGGGCATGCACTGCCGTCTCGCCGCTGCCGTGCGTACGCGTCACCTGACGCATCGACAGGATCGGGTCGGGTGTCATGCGTTCTCCTGGGGTATGAGGGGGTGGTCCGAGGGCGCGGACTGGGACAGGCGTCCCTCGACGTGGTCGAGCCAGCGCACGAGCGCCTCGGCGTCGAAGATGCGGCGTTCGAGGACGAGCTCGGAGGCGAGGTCGCGAGGCCCGCGTCGCTTCTCGGCAGTCAGCTCCTGCAGGCGCTGCATGCCGGCGGCGCGCTGGCGCTGCACGACGTCGGCGACGTCGACGCCCGGCATCGTGACGCCGAGGGCCAGCTTGATCGTCAGCTCGTCGCGCGGATCGGACGTGGGCGGGGCCGCGCTCGACCACCAGGCGGCGACCTCGGCGCGGCCGGCGTCGGTCAGCGCGTACTCCTTGCGCCCCTCGTCGTCGGGCTCGACGTCGTCCTCGACGAGTCCGTCGCGCTGGAGGCGGGCGATCGTCGTGTAGACCTGTCCGATGTTGAGCGGCCAGGTGCCACCTGTGCGGTCCTCGAACTCCGAGCGCAGCTGGGCGCCGTACATCGGTCGCTGCGACAGCAACGCCAGAATTCCCTGTCGGACCGACACGACCCACCTCCCTGCATACTCAGTATGTAACGATGAACATACTGAGTATGCGTGATCGCGTCAACCCCAGACGCTCCCTCCAGTCCGTGCGGGATGCCGTGGTGCCCGGTCGGTGCGATGGTGACCCCATGACGGATCAGGTGGACGTGGTCGTGGTGGGCGCGGGACTAGCGGGACTGGCCTGCGCGGGACGACTGCAGGGCGGCGGCATCGACGCACGGGTCCTCGAGGCGGCCGACAAGGTGGGCGGCCGCGTGCGCACCGAGGTCGTCGACGGGCATCTGTGCGACGTCGGCTTCCAGCTGCTCAACCCGGCCTACCCCGCCGTCAAGGAGCTCGTCGACGTAGAGGCCCTGCAGCTCCAACCGTTCGCGGCCGGGGTGCGCGTGCGCAGCGGCGACACCGCCCTGACGCTCGGCGACCCCCGGCGCGAGCCGCGACTGCTGGCGTCGACCCTGCGCAGCGGGCTGCTGCGACCCAGGGAGCTCGCCGGCCTGGCGCGCTGGGCGGCACCGGTGCTGGGCGGCGAGCGGCGCATCATGCGGGGCGACGACGCCACCCTGGCGGAGTCGCTCGACGCCGCCGGCGTGCACGGGCCCTTGCGCGTGCAGGTGCTGGAGCCGTTCTTGGCCGGCGTCCTGGCCGAGGGCACCGGTGCCACGTCGGCCCGCTACGCCCGCCTGCTGATCCGGTGGTTCCTGCTCGGCACGCCGGCCCTGCCCCGCGACGGCATGCGGGCCCTGCCCGCCCAGCTCGCCACGTCGCTGACGCGGCCGGCCGAGACCGGCGTGCGGGTCGTGGGCATCGACCGGACCTCGTCAGGCGTCACGGTGCGCACCACGACGGGGTCGATCGACGCCCGGGCCGTCGTCGTCGCCACCGACGTCGACGACGCCACCGGACTGGGCGTGGAGCCCGGTGCCCCGCCGGTCGGCGGTCTGGTGACGTGGTGGTTCAGCACGCCGGCCGGGATGTCGCAGGACCGGCTGCTCGTCCTGGACGGCGACCGTGGGCCGGTCGTCAACTCGGCGGTCGTCTCGGCCGCGGCTCCCAGCTACGCCCCGCCCGGACGCGATCTCGTGCAGGTCACGACGCTGGCAGGTGCAGGGCTGACCGACGCGGGAGCACTGGCCGAGGCGGCCCGGCTGTGGCGCACCGACGTCGCCGGCTGGGACCTCCTGGTGCGACACGACGTCGTCAGGGCGCTGCCGAGGGCCGTTCCGCCTCTCGACCTGCGGCGGCCCTCCGACCTCGGTGGTGGCGTCTTCGTCTGCGGCGACCACCGCGACACCCCGTCGATCCAGGGTGCGCTGGCGTCAGGGCAGCGCACGGCCGGCGACGTGGCCACGGCCCTCGGCGCGCGCTGACGTCCACCCTCGTCCGCGCTGTGTGACGCTGACGGCATCATCGAGGCGCGACAACGCCGTCAGCGTCACAGATCGCGGTGTGAGCGCTACTTCTTGTCGACGTCGCCGGTCGAGAGCGCGGCGATGAACGCCTCCTGGGGGACCTCGACGCGGCCGACCATCTTCATGCGCTTCTTGCCCTCCTTCTGCTTCTCGAGCAGCTTGCGCTTGCGGCTGATGTCGCCGCCGTAGCACTTGGCGAGCACGTCCTTGCGGATCGCGCGGATGTTCTCGCGGGCGATGACGCGCGCGCCGATCGCGGCCTGGATCGGCACCTCGAACTGCTGGCGCGGGATGAGCTCCTTGAGCTTGCCCGCCAGCGAGACGCCGTAGCCGTAGGCGTTGTCGCGGTGCACGATCGCGCTGAAGGCGTCGACGACCTCGCCCTGCAGCAGCACGTCGACCTTGACCAGGTCGGCCGCCTGCTCGCCGGTGGGCTCGTAGTCGAGCGAGGCGTAGCCCTTGGTGCGACTCTTGAGGGCGTCGAAGAAGTCGAACATGATCTCGCCCATGGGCAGCGTGTACTTGATCTCGACGCGATCCTCGGACAGGTAGTCCATGCCGATGAGCACACCGCGCCGAGCCTGGCACAGCTCCATGATGACGCCGATGTAGTCGCTGGGGCTGAGCACCGTGGCACGCACGACCGGCTCGAAGACCTTGTCGATCTTGCCGTCCGACGGGTACTCGGACGGGTTGGTAACGACGATCTCCTTGCCGTCCTCCATTTCGACGCGGTACACGACGTTGGGGGCGGTCGAGATGAGCTCGAGGTTGAACTCGCGCTCGAGGCGCTCGCGGACGATCTCCAGGTGCAGCAGGCCCAGGAAGCCGATGCGGAAGCCGAAGCCCAGCGCGCCGGACGACTCGGGCTCGTAGACCAGGGCAGCGTCGTTGAGCTGCAGCTTCTCGAGCGCGTCGCGCAGCGTCGGGTAGTCGTCGCCGTCGAGCGGGTAGAGACCTGAGTAGACCATCGGGTTGGGGGTCTTGTAGCCGCCGAGCGGCTCGGTGGCACCGCGGATGTTGGACGTCACGGTGTCGCCGACGCGCGACTGCCGCACCTCCTTCACCCCCGTGATGAGATAGCCGACCTCGCCGACGCCGAGATCCGGTGCCTTGACCGGCTCGGGCGAGATGACGCCGACCTCGAGCATCTCGTGCACGGCTCCGGTCGACATCATCTTGATCTTGTCGCGGTGGCTGAGCTTGCCGTCGACGACGCGGACGTACGTGACGACGCCGCGGTACGTGTCGTAGACCGAGTCGAAGATCAGCGCGCGCGGCGGGGCGTCGGGATCACCCTTCGGCGGCGGGATCTCGTCGACGATGAGGTTGAGCAGCTCCTCGACGCCCTGGCCGGTCTTGGCCGAGACCCGCAGGACGTCGTCGGGGTTGCCGCCGATGATGCCGGCGATCTCCTCGGCGTACTTCTCGGGCTGCGCGCCGGGCAGGTCGATCTTGTTGAGCACCGGGATGATGTCGAGATCGGCGTCGATCGCGAGATACAGGTTGGCCAGCGTCTGCGCCTCGATGCCCTGCGCGGCGTCGACCAGCAGGACGGCGCCCTCGCACGCCTCGAGGCTGCGGCTGACCTCGTACGTGAAGTCGACGTGGCCGGGGGTGTCGATCATGTTGAGCACGTAGACCGTGCCGGCGTCGTCGCCGCTCGACTTCACGAACGGCATGCGGACGGCCTGGCTCTTGATCGTGATGCCGCGCTCGCGCTCGATGTCCATGCGGTCGAGGTACTGCGCCTTCATGTCACGACCGTCGACGACTCCGGTGTGCTGCAGCATGCGATCGGCCAACGTCGACTTGCCGTGGTCGATGTGCGCGATGATGCAGAAGTTGCGCAGGACCTGCGGGTCGGTGGCCCCGGGCTGGGGTACGGGGCGGGTGCTCATGATGAGCCATTCTCCCATCACCGGGCCCGAGCACCCGCCACGCCATCGATTTGAGGCTGCGGGCCGCCGACTGCTAGAGTTGGCGGTCGCGTGCTCCGGCACGTCCTCACACCTCTGGGCACGGTCTGCGTGCCGCCCGATCGTCGGAACATCACACCAAGAGAAGTAGGTCTACCCCGTGGCGAACATCAAGTCGCAGATCAAGCGCAACCGCCAGAACGAGCTGGCTCGCGAGCGCAACAAGTCCGTGCGCTCCGCGCTCAAGACGGCCGTCCGTCGCTTCGAGGAGGCCATCGCCTCCGGCAACGCCGACGACGCCAAGAAGCTCGCCAGCGTCGCCACGCAGAAGCTCGACAAGGCCGCCTCCAAGAAGGTCATCCACAAGAACCAGGCTGCCAACCGCAAGTCGGCCATCGCCAAGAAGGCCGCCGCGCTCTGACGCACGGCCCGCTGTGCCTCACAGCATGAAACAACGCCCCGGCCTCAGGCCGGGGCGTTGTTTCGTTGCTGACGCACTCGGCCCGGCCGTCCCGGTCGCCACGTCGAGACGAGCCTGACGACAGACTCCAGCGGCCCGCGAGGACAGAACGCCAGCCACACCGTGGCGACCGCGCACAGGACGATGGCCTGGATTGCCCAGTCGCCGTAGCTGCCGGTCGACCCGAACGGGTCGTCGCTCGCCCGGCGGTGCACCACGATCCGCCATGTCCAGAGGACGTGCACCGTGTAGAGCGACAGGGTCATCGCACCGGCGGCCCTCACCGGCAGCAGGACCCATCGCGACCATGGCAGCCGGACCACCAGGGCGCACAGGCCGATCACGACCAGCGCCGAGCCGATCGCGCCGATGACGTTGAGCGGTCGTGAGGTGTGCTCCCCCACGAACCACAGCTCGCGCCACTGCGCCGGCTCGAACGGATACGAGGCGCGCACGAACAGCTGCTGCCACCCCTGGACGTACCAGTCGTCGAACACGCCCCGGGCGATCGCGACGGCCCCGGTCCCGAGCGAGACCCCCAGCAGCACGACGCCGCCGAGCAGGACGGCGACCGCGATCTTCGCCCGACCCAGATCGAGGCGACCGACACCGAGGCCCACCAGCACGTACGCGAACCACACCCCCGCGGGATACGCACCCCAGACGATCAGCTCGGTGAGCAGCGACCACGGTGGCAGGGCGTCGCTCAGCTCGGCCTGGTCGGACATCACCGCGCCGTGCTCGATCTGCAGCCACAGCAGCAGCACGGGTGCCACGACGGCCCAGGCCAGGCCCAGGGCGATCAGGGCGCGAGCAGGCAGGCCACGGAACGGCAGCGCCACGACGATCATCAGGCCGTAGAACGCGAGGATGACGTAGACCGGCATCTGGTCGAGCGAGCCGAGCGACAGCCCCATCGCGATCAGGATCACGGCCCGGATGCAGGTGGCCCGCACCGATCCCGCGCCCTGCGGATCGCGTCGGTGCACCAGCGACAGCGCGACCCCGGCCAGCATCGCGAACAGCGGTGCGGCCCGTCCGCTCGCGATGATCTGCCCCACGGGCGGGCTGGCACCCGTCCACATCGGACCGAGGTGCACGAACATCATGCCGAGCAGCGCGACGCCCCGCGCGAGGTCGACCGCGTCGACGCGGCTGCGCCGGGGCCGGGGCCGGGTGCCGAGCATCTAGCGCCGTCGCTGGGCTGCGACGGCCAGGACCATCCGCTCGACCGCGAACGCTGGATCGGCCGCGCCGCCCTTGACGTCGAGATCGGCCTGGGCGACCGCGGAGATCGCTGCCGCCAGGCCCGGCGCGTCCCAGCTGCGCAGCTGCTGCCGCATCGACCGGATCTTGAACGGCGGTGCCCCGATGTGGGCGGCCAGCTCGTTGTCGCGCAGCCCCTCGGGGGCACCCGAGAGCTTGGCCAGCGACCGCAGGCCCGTCGCGAGGGCGCTCGTGATGAGGACGGGCGCGACCTTGGCCGACTCCGCCCACCGGGCCTGCTCGAGCGCGATGTCGATGCGGCCGTCGATCGTGGCGTCGGCGATCTCGTAGCCACGGACGTCGGCGCGTCCACCGAAGTACTGCTGCACCAGCGAGGTGCTGATGTCGGTGCCCTTCTCGAGGTTGGCCACGAGCTGGTCGGCCGCGCCCGCGAGCGCCCGCAGATCCTGTCCGACGGCGGCCACGAGGTAGGCCGCGGCCTGCTCGTCGATGCGGGCCCCGAGGTCGCGCACCTCGGTGACGACCCAGCGGGCGTAGTCGCGCTCGTACTTGGGCTGCTCGAGCTTGACCTCGCTGACGACGGCGGCCTTGCGCAGCTTGTCGAGCAGACCCTTGCCCTTCTGCCCACCGCTGTGGACGAGCACGACCGCGATGTCGGGCGACGGCTCGGCGACATAGGCCAGCAGCTCGGACTGCGCGACGTCGGGCAGGTCCTGCAGCTCGGTCAGCACGAGGGCCGTGGCATCGCTGAACAGCGACGGGCTGGTGAGGCCGGCGAGCTCGCCGGGCTGCAGGCCCGATGCCGTCGTGGTGGCCACCTCGCACTCGGGCTGCTCGGCGGTGACGAAGGCGATCGCCTTGGCCCGGGTGCGATCGGCGAGGAACTCGGCGTTGCCGGTGATGAGCAGGATCTTGCCGAATGCCGAGGCCACGGCAGCAGCCTATCCGCGACCCACGTCAGCCCCGACGGACGCTAGTCCCGACTCACGCTAGCCCCGACTGACGCTAGCCCCGACTGACCACGTGGAGCCGACCCTCGCGGAGCACGACCGCGATGTCGCCGTCGAGGTCGGTGCGCCACCACTGCGTGCCGCGCGCCCGCAGCAGCGCGAGCAGGGCCGCCGTGGGATGCCCGTAGTCGTTGTCCTCCCCGGCGCTGATCGTGGCGATGCGGGCACCGACCGCGTCGATGAACCGCGGTTCCTGGTCGGCGCTGCCGTGGTGCGGCACCTTGAGCACGTCGGCCGTGACGTCGACGCCCGACCGAAGGATGCGCTGCTGGGCCTCCTCGCCGACGTCGCCGGTCAGCATCAGGTGGACGCCACGGACCGTCGCCCGCAGCACGACGCTGACGCCGTTGCGGTCGCCTGCAGGCGGCTCGTCGGCCGGCGGCCAGAGCACGTCGGCGGACGTCTCGCCGACGGCGAAGGCCTCCCCCGCCGCTGCCGTGTGCGTCGGCACCCCGGGCACGTCGGGCCCACCCGACGTGCCGACGACGACCTGGTCGACCCGGCGACCGTGCACGGCACCGCGCCAGCCGTCGACGTGGTCGGCGTCGCCGTGGGTCAGCACGAGCAGGCGAAGGGTGTGGACCCCCAACCCGTCGAGGCACCGGTCGACGGGCGCGTCGTCCTCCCCGACGTCGATGACGACGGCCTCCCCCGGCGCGACGGGCAGCACCGTGGCGTCGCCCTGCCCGACGTCGCAGCTGACCATGACCCATCCGGGTGGGGGCCAACCCGTCTCGGGCGGCCGCCACACCCCGACCGCAAAGCCCAGCACGACGCCCACGAACAGCACCGGGCGCGACGACAGCCGCACGGCCAGCCACGTCACGACCGGCACCAGCACGATCAGCACCTGCCACGGCGCGTGCCACTCGAACGACGCAGCGTCGAGGCCCGCCGCGGTGTGCCCCACCGTGAGGATCCAGCTCGCGCACGCCCCCGCGACCAAGCCGCACGCATGTCCCGCAGGCACCCACACGAGGGACAGGAGTCCGCCCACCAGCCCTGCCACGGTCGCCGGCGCGACCGCCGGTGCGGCGACCAGGTTGGCGAACACGGCCACCAGCGACACCTCGCCCGACAAGGCCGCGATCGTCGGCGTGCACACCAGCTGGGCCGCCACCGGCACCCCGATCGCCAGCGCGCACCACCGCGGCATCCAGGTCTCGAGCCGGCGCGCGAACACGGGTGCCAGCACCAGGATGCCGGCGGTCGCGCTGACCGAGAGGACGAACCCGGGCGACCGCGACAGCCACGGGTCGACGAACAGCAGCACGACGACGGCCCAGCAGAGCGCCCGCAGGCCCCCGCGTGACCCGAAGCCCAGTGCGGCGACGCCGACCGCGCCCATCGCTGCCGCACGGACGACGCTGGGCTCGGGCCTGGCCAGCAGCACGAATGCCGCGATCGACAGCGCCCCGACGACGACCAGCCCGCGACGACGGGCTCCGGCGGCGCGGGCTACGGCCATCGTGACCGCCAGCACGATCGTCAGGTTGGTGCCGGAGACGGCCATGAGGTGCGTCAGGCCGCTGCGGCGGAAGTCCTCCTCGATGCCGTCGGTGACACCTCCCTCGTCGCCGTCGACGAGAGCGGGGACGAGGCCGCGCGGCTCGTCGGACAACGGGGCCACGGCCTGCCGCACGCCCTCACGGACGTGCTCGGACGCCGCCCACCACCAGGCGACACCGCTCGACGTCCCCCGGCGCACGACGTCGATCGTGACGCTCTCGTCGGAGCGGTCGGACGGTGCGAGTCGCCCCTGCACGACGAGCCGTTGCCCGACGACCAGGTCGGTGGCCCGGCCGTCGACGAAGGCCGTCGCGCTGTCGCGCAGCCGCAGGTCGAGACCGTTCGCAGCGACCCGCCGGACGACGACCCCGACCACGGTCGACTCGCGGCCGCGCTGGGTGAACACCCGCGCATCGCGGTTGACCTGCACCTCGAGGGTCACGAGGCGTCCGCTCTGCGCCAGGTCGACCAACGGCGACTGCTCGATCGTCGCGAGCCGCCACCCGCACGAGGCTGCGACCGCCGCGACGCACACCGCGGCCAGCAGCAGGGGGACGGCGCGGCGTCGATGCCACAGCACCGCCGCCACGACCACCGCGCCGGCCGAGATGCCGGCGGCAACGGCCGATCCCGTGGTGACGAGCCAGGCCGCGAGGCACCACGACAGGACAGCGCCCGGGGCCATCCGCCCGTCGTGGGTCACACCACGACGAGATCGCGGAGCTCGGCCAGGGTCGCGTCGCCGATGCCCTTGACGTCGAGCAGGTCGTCGACCGACCCGAACCGTCCGTTGGTGTCGCGCCACGCGAGGATCGCCTGCGCCGTGACGGGGCCGACGCCGGGCAACGCGTCGAGCTGTTCGGCCGTGGCGGTGTTGAGGTTGACCTTGGTGCCGGCCGGGGCGGCTCCCGTCGTCCCGGGTGAACCGGGTGCACCGGCCACACCCGGGTCGACGGGATCGATCCCGACCAGCACCTGCTCGCCGTCGGTCAGCTCGCGGGCCATGTTGAGCGCCGTGGTGTCGACCCGGCCGTCGAGCCCGCCGGCCGCCTCGATCGCCTCGTAGACCCGCGATCCCTTCGGCAGCGTCACGATGCCCGGCTTCTTGACGTCGCCCACGACGTCGATGATCAGGGGCTGCGCCTGCGCCGCTGCCTGCCCCTGGACCGCTGGCGAGCCAGTGCCTGCCGACGAGAGCGACAGCGGGGCGACGGGCGGGCTGCTGTCGGGACGGCCAGCGAGCAGCCACCACACCAGCAGCACCGATGCCGCGACCGCGATCGTCGCCAGGGCACGCGCGTGCGGGATCTCGACCCGGCGGCGCTGGGGTGCCTCGGGCTCCTCGGCGGGCGGCAGCTCGGCGTCGAACGAGGCAGCCAGCTGCGCGAGCCGTCGCCGGGCGATGTCGGCACGGGTCTCGTCGAGCGGGTCGTCTCGGTGCAGCGGCTTCACACCTCGACGGTATGCACCAGGCGACGTCCGCGGGAGCCGTCAGCCGTCCGCTGTGGACAACCCCGCGCGTCGACGGGCCGGTGGGACGGCCGCGAGACGGGCGAGCGGTGCGCTGGCGTCCAGGCTCGGCCGCCAGGTGGACGCCAGTGCACCGCCGCCCCCCGGACGAGTCAGCGGGGGGTGATGGTTACCGAGATCATGCCGGGCCCCACGTGTGCGCCGATCGCGGCACCGACCTCGTCGACCGGGATCGACTCGCGCTCGAGCGCCGTGGCCAGCCGCTCGGCCACCGCCGTCGCCGTGGTCAGGCTGGCCAAGTGCTGAACGCCGATGTCGAACCCGTCGTCACAGGCCGCCGCCTTCTCGACGGCCAGCGCCTCGAGCCTGGCCAGTGCCTTGGCCTGGGTGCGGACGCGCTCGAGCGGCACGACGACGCCGTCGGTGATCGTCAGGATCGGCTTGACCGCGAGCGCCGAGCCGATCAGCGCCGCAGCGGCCCCGACACGTCCACCCCGCCTGAGGTACTCCAGGGTGTCGACGTACATCAGCACGACCGAGCTCTCGCCGGCCCCGCGGGCCGCATCCGCAACGCCGGCCGCATCGGCTCCGGCATCGCGGGCCTGCGCGGCACGGCCGGCGGCGAAGCCTGTCGCGACACCCACCTGGGTCGAGTCGATGCAGACGACGGGCACGCTGGCCTGCTTGGACGCCAGCTGAGCCGACTCGAGCGTGCCCGACATGCGGGCGCTGAGGTGCACCGAGACGATCGACTCGGCACCCTCGGCGGCCAGCCGCTCGTACACCGCCAGGAAGTCGTCGGGGGTGGGACGCGAGGTGCTGACGGGCACGAACGCGGCCAGCGCCTCGGCGATCATGTCGGCCGTGACGTCGTCGCCCTCGGTGTAGACGTCGGCCCCGATGATGACCTGCAGCGGCACGACCACGATGTGCTCGCGCTCCGCATCGTCGGGGTCGAGCGAGGACGTCGAGTCCGTGACGATGCCGATCATGCCCGAAGCCTAGCGGGATGTGCGCCAGGTCACGTCGTCAACCATGGGCCAAGCGGCCCTGAGGCTCACACGACGATGCTGACCAGCTTGGGAGCCTTGACGATGACCTTGCGGATCTCTCGGCCGTCGATCGACGTGATGACGTTGGGCTCGGCCAGCGCCAGGGCGGTCAGCTCGTCGTCGGAGATGTCGGGGCTGACCTCGATCTTGCCGCGCACCTTGCCGAGCACCTGCACGACGCACGTCACCGACGACGAGGCGAGGTGCGCCGGGTCGGCGACGGGGAACGCCGCGTGGGTCAGCGACTCCTCGTGGCCGAGACGCGACCAGAGCTCCTCGGCGAGGTGGGGGGCCAGCGGCGCGAGCATCAGCACGAGCGGCTCGACCGCGGCCCGACTCGTGACGCCGGCCTTCGTCAGGTGGTTGGTCAGCTCGATGAGCTTGGCCACCGCGGTGTTGAACCGCATGTGCTCCATGTCGCCGCGCACGCCGTCGATCGTGGTGTGCAGGACGTGCAGCGTCTCGGTGTCGAGCTCGGCCTCGTCGACGCGCGACCCGCCGGTCTCCTCGTCGACCAGCAGTCGCCACACCCGCTGCAGGAAGCGCTGCGAGCCGACGACGGCGCGGGTCTCCCAGGGCCGGGACACGTCGAGCGGACCCATGGACATCTCGTAGACCCGGAACGTGTCGGCACCGTAGGCCTCGTACATCTCGTCGGGCGTCACGACGTTCTTGAGGCTCTTGCCCATCTTGCCGTACTCGCGGGTGACCGGCCGCCCCTCGAAGAAGTGGCCGCCGTCGTGCTCCTCGACCTGCGTGGCGTCGACGTAGACGCCGCGCTCGTCGACGTACGCATACGCCTGGATGTAGCCCTGGTTGAACAGCCGGTGGAACGGCTCCTCGCTCGACACGTGGCCGAGGTCGAACATCACCTTGTGCCAGAAGCGCGCGTACAACAGGTGCAGCACGGCGTGCTCGACGCCGCCGACGTACAGGTCGACGCCGCCCGTGCCACCCGGCGTCTTCGGGCCCAGCCAGTAGCGCTCGTTGGCGGGGTCTGTGACCGCATCGGGGTTGTGGGGGTCGGTGTAGCGCAGCTCGTACCAGGACGATCCGGCCCAGTTGGGCATCGTGTTGGTCTCGCGACGGTAGGGACGCGGACCGTCGCCGAGGTCGAGCGTCACGTGCACCCAGTCGTCGGCGCGTGCCAACGGCGGCTCGGGCGTGCTGTCGGCGTCGCCCGGCTCGTATGTCTTGGGCGAGTAGTCGGGCACCTCGGGCAGCTCGACCGGCAGCAGGTGGTCGGGCACCGCGATGGGCTGGTCGGACTCGTCGTAGACGATCGGGAACGGCTCGCCCCAGTAGCGCTGGCGGCTGAACAGCCAGTCGCGCAAGCGGTACGTCGTCGTGCCCTCGCCGGCCCCGTGGGCCTGCAGCCACTCGACCACGGCGGTCTTGGCCTCCGCGACGCCCAGACCGTTGATGTCGAGCCCGTTGACGTCGAGGCCCGCGTCGTCACCGGTCTGCGCGGAGTTGATCGCCGGGCCCTCGCCCGGGTAGGCACCCTCGTGCCCCTCGGGCGGCTGGACCGTGTGGATGATCGGCAGCCCGTACGCCTCGGCGAACTCGAAGTCGCGCTGGTCGCCGCCTGGGACGGCCATGATCGCGCCGGTGCCGTAGCCCGTGAGGACGTAGTCGGCGATGAAGACGGGGATCTGCTCGCCGTTGACGGGGTTGGTCGCGTAGGAGCCCGTGAAGACGCCGGTCTTCTCCTTGTTCTCCTGGCGCTCGACGTCGGTCTTCGCCGCAGCCATGGCGCGGTACGCGGCGACGGCCTCGGCGGGCGTCTCCACCCCGTTGGTCCAGCTACGGGGCGTGCCGGCGGGCCACTCGTCCGCGACCAGCGTCTCGACGAGCTCGTGCTCGGGGGCCAGCACGGCGTACGTCGCGCCGAACAGCGTGTCGGGCCGGGTCGTGAACACGTCGAAGGACGTCGCGGCGGTCTCGACCTGGAACCGCACGCGCGCACCGTGCGAGCGTCCGATCCAGTTGCGCTGCATGTTCTTGACCGACTCGGGCCAGTCGACGCGCTCGAGGTCGTCGATGAGGCGGTCGGAGTAGGCCGTGATGCGCATCTTCCACTGGCGCAGGTTGCGGGTGAACACCGGGAAGTTGCCGCGCTCGCTGCGACCGTCGGCGGTCACCTCCTCGTTGGCCAGCACCGTGCCCAGGCCGGGGCACCAGTTGACCGGCGACTCGTCGACGTACGCCAGGCGGCGCGAGTCGATCAGCAGGCGACGCTCGAGCGGCTCGAGATCGGCCCAGCCGGCGCCGTCGGGGGCCGTGCGCTCGCCCGACTCGTACTCGGCCCGCAGCTCGCTGATGGGGCGGGCGCGCTGCTGCTCCTCGTCGTACCACGACTCGAAGATCTGGATGAAGATCCACTGCGTCCAGCGGACGAAGTCGGGGTCGATCGTCGCGAAGCTGCGACGCGGGTCGTGCGCCAGGCCCAGGCGGCGCAGCTGGCGGCGCATGTTCGTGATGTTGGCCAGGGTGTTCGTGCGAGGGTGCTCGCCCGTCTGCACAGCGTGGATCTCGGCGGGCAGGCCGAAGGCGTCGTAACCCAGGGCGTGCAGGACGTTGTCGCCCTGCATGCGGCGGTAGCGGCCGACCACGTCGGTCGCGATGTAGCCCAAGGGGTGGCCGACGTGCAGCCCCGCGCCCGACGGGTACGGGAACATGTCCATGATGAAGAACTTGTCGCCGAGCTCGGACGCGTCGCCGCCCGCGAGATCGCCGACGGGGTTGGGTGCCTCGAACGTCCCCTCGGCGTCCCACCGGTCCTGCCAGCGGCGCTCGATCTCACCGGCCAGGTCACTGGTGTAGCGGTGGGTCGCGGTGGTCTCGTCAGGCGTGCTCACTGACCGGATGTTACCGGCTGCGCGTCCTACTCCACGTCGTCGGGCACGACCACCGGACGGAGCCTGGCCCACACCCCGAAGCCGATCGCGACCACGAGCATCCCGACACCACCCCACAGGTTGATGTTGAGCCCGTCGCCCCGGGCCAGCTCCTCGTCGGTGGCGTTGAACAGCCCCAGCAGGATCAGGATGACGCCGTAGACGCCCAGGAGCCCGCCGATCACGAACCGGATGTCGAAGACGCCGGCCTTCTTCTTGGTCGTCTGCTCACTCATGACGGTCTCCTAGCGGAACAGCAGGTTGAGGACGATGACGATGACCAGGCCGAGGCCGGCCAGCCTCGTCGGGGACTGGTACCACGGCAGCGAGCCGGCGTCGGGGTCGACGAGCGACTCCTTGGGCGTCAGCGAGTACACGAGGCCCTCGAGCTCCTTGGGGTCACGTGGCCTCGTCATGAAGGTGACGACGACGCTCACCACGATGTCGACGACGAACGCCGCGCCCGCCGCCGCGAAGCTCGCGCCCTGGCCCGACAGCGCCAGCACGCCGGTCGACGCGCCACCGAAGGCGTCCTCGCTCAGGAAGGCGACGGCGATCGCGGCGCCCGTGCCCGCGACGAGGCCCGTCCAGCCGGCCGTCGCCGACATGCGCTTCCAGAACATGCCGAGGATGAACGTCGCGAACAGCGGGGCGTTGAAGAAGCCGAACAGCGTTTGCAGGTAGTTCATGAGGTTGTCGTAGTTGGACGCGAAGTACGCCGTGCCGATCGCGATGACGGTCGCCGCGACGGTCGCGATGCGCCCCACGCCCGTGTAGTAGCCGTCGGGCTTGTCCTTCTGCACGTACTGCTGCCACAGGTCGTACGAGAAGACCGTGTTGAACGCCGAGATGTTGGCGGCCATGCCGGCCATGAACGAGGCGAGCAGGCCGGCGATCGCGACGCCGAGCATGCCGTTGGGCAGCAGGTCGCGCATCAGCAGCAGGATCGCGTCGTTGTAGGTCGCGCCACCCGAGCTGCCCTCCCCCGACTTGAGGTTGGCGATCTCGGGGATGATGATCGCCGCCGCCATGCCGGGGATGATCACGATGAACGGGATGAACATCTTCGGGAACGCGCCGATGATCGGGGCCCGTCGCGCCGACGACAGCGAGTCGGACGCCATGGCCCGCTGCACCTCGACGAAGTTGGTCGTCCAGTAGCCGAACGACAGCACGAAGCCGAGGCCGAACACGATGCCGATCGTCGACAGCACGGGGTTGTCGATGCCGGTCAGGTCGGTGCCGGGCCACGACGACAGCTGCTCGGGGCCGGGCTGCACCTTGTCCTTGATGCCCTGCCAACCGCCGACCTTGTGCAGCGCGATGATCGTCAGCGGCGTCAGCGCGGCGACGATCACGAAGAACTGCAGCACCTCGTTGTAGATCGCCGCTGAGAGTCCTCCGAGCGTGATGTAGCTGAGCACCACGATCGCGGCGACGATCAGCGACACCCACAGCGGCCACCCCAGCAGGCGGTTGACGATCGTCGCGAGCAGGTAGAGATTGATGCCCGCGATCAGCAGCTGGGCGACCGAGAAGCTCAGCGCATTGACCAGGTGGGCACCGGTGCCGAAGCGCCGACGCATGAACTCCGGGACGCTCCGCACCCCGGAGCCGTAGTAGAACGGCATCATCACGATGCCGAGGAACAGCATCGCCGGCACCGCGCCGATCCAGAAGTAGTGGAACGTCGCGACGCCGAACTCGGCGCCGTTGGCCGACATGCCCATGATCTCGACCGCGCCGAGATTGGCCGAGATGAACGCGAGCCCCGTGACCCAGGCGGGCAGCGAGCGTCCCGACAAGAAGAAGTCGAGGCTCGACGACACCTGCCGCCTCGCCAGCACCCCGATCCCGAGCACGACCGCGAAGTACAGCGCGATGATCGTGTAGTCGAAGAAGTCGGCGTTGAGTCTGAACGTGTCGTCTGCTGCCCGGAGCATCGGGACCCCCGTCTCTGCGGGTCACGACCCCCCGGCCGGCCCCATCGGGGGACGTTACTCCCGCCGGTTCGGCTGCGCACGCCAGCGGATGCCTCGCGCGTGTCGGTGCCCGCGCCTACCGTGGAGGCATGGCTCACGGCATCGTCCCGCCCTACCTGCTGAGGCACCTATCCGAGCTCGACCGCGACGACCTGCGGGCGGCCACCGAGGCGGCGCACCGCACGCTGCTGGCGCCGTCGCCGCCGCGTCCGGCCCCTCGCACCGCCCTGCCAGAGTCGCCCCGGACGGTCGCCCCGACGTCGCCCGACCGCACGATCAGCGACGCGGCCGGTGCCGAGACGCTGCCCGGCGACGTCGTCCGGCGCGAGGGCGACGAGCCCACGGGCGACCTCGCGGCCGACGAGGCCTACGACGGCCTGGGCGCGACGTACGCGCTGCTCGCCGAGGTCTTCGGCCGAGCGTCGATCGACGGTGCCGGCCTGCCCCTGCTCGCGACGGTGCACTACGGGCAGCAGTACGACAACGCCTTCTGGGACGGCGAGCAGATGGTGTTCGGCGACGGCGACGGCCAGGTGTTCGGCCGGTTCACGGCGTCGTTGTCGGTCATCGGGCACGAGCTGGCGCACGGTGTCACCCAGCACACCGCCGCGCTCGTCTACGAGGGGCAGTCGGGCGCGCTGAACGAGTCGATCTCGGACGTGTTCGGTGCACTGGTCGAGCAGCACTCCCGCGGTCAGAGTGCCGCGGAGGCCTCGTGGCTGATCGGCGAGGGGCTGTTCACCGACCAGGTCGAGGGCAGCGCGCTGCGCTCGATGAAGGCACCCGGCACGGCGTACGACGACGACGTCCTCGGCAAGGACCCGCAGCCGGCCACGATGGCCGACTACGTCGACACCACCGACGACAACGGCGGCGTGCACCTCAACTCGGGCATCCCCAACCACGCGTTCTACCTCGTCGCGACGGCGCTCGGCGGCCACGCCTGGGACGCGGCCGGACCGATCTGGTACGACACGATCAGCGGCGACCTGCCGGCGACCGCGACGTTCGAGCAGTTCGGTGCCGCGACGGCAGCCGCCGCAACAGCGCGGTTCGGCGACGGCTCGCGCGAGCACCGAGCTGTCCGCGAGGCGTGGTCGACGGTGGGCCTGTCGATCGGCGACACTGACACCGACCCCGCGGGCCCCGCCCGCTGACCACGACGCTCAGGAGACCTCGATGGACGAGCTGCCCTTCGTCATCACGGTCGCGCGGACGGGAGGCTTCGCCGGACTGCGTCGCGAGTGGTCGATCGAGGTCGCGGTGCCGCAGGACGCCGATCGCTGGCGTCCCATCGTCGAGGCCTGCCCGTGGGATGACCTCGACGGCGACCGCGATGTCACGGCCGACGGGTTCGTCTACGCCGTGAGCGTGGCCGACCACGCGGCCGTCGTCCCGGAGCGCGAGCTCGACGGGCCGTGGCGCCAGCTGGTCGACGAGGTCAGACGATCCGCCGAGGCGTGATCGCCCGCGCTGACGTCAGAGCCGCTCGACCAGCGCGCTGATGTGCGGGCAGCCGGGCTCGACCCGCTGGCCGACCCAGATGCTGACGAGGCGACGCTCGTCGGGCTCGTCGGGCATCCATTCCTCGACCCACGCGGCCACCGCGCGACCGGCGGCGACACCGTGCCCCTCGGCGGAGCGGCGGATGCGGTGCACCGTGACGCGCAGCGGCGCACGGAACAGCGGCAGCGCGTCGTCCGCTCCGGCCTCGACCAGCACCTGGCCGTACGCATCGGCCGGCAGCCACGCGAGCGCGGCCTCGATCGCGACCACATCGCCGAGGTCGCCGGCCAGCAGCACGTGCTCGGTCGGCAGGCGGCGTCGATGGGATCTCACTCCCCGAGAGTAGAGGTAAGCCTCACCTCACTTCAAGAGGGGTGACCCATCACACGCGAGCCCGAGGGGACCGGCGATGAGGGTTACCGGCAATTCCAGCAACCACCAACCCTCATCGCCGATCGGCGCTGCAACCCACGATGAGGGTTACCGGCAGCCGTGGCAACCGATAACCCTCATCGTGGGTCCCCCGCGTGGCGGGGAGGGGTCAGGCGGCGAGGTGCGCCTGGAGGAACCAGCGGTCCTTGGTCAGGCCCCGCTCGATCTCGATCGCGACGTCCTGGCTGCTCAGGTCGATGTCGTCGAGACCCGTGACGGCCGCGCGCACCGTGACGAGGGCGGCGTCGATCTGGCGCACGACGGCGGCTGCGGTGTCCTGCCACGACTGGAAGCCGTCGGCCAGCTGGGGCAGCGTCGACTGGGCGGCGACGGTGTGCAGGCGGGCGTCGACGGGCAGGCCCAGGGCGACGACGCGCTCGGCGGCGGTGTCGGCGTAGTCCTGCGCGTGCGCGACGACCTGGTCGAGGGTCTCGTGGACGCCGACGAAGCTGCCGCCGCGGACGTGCCAGTGCGCCTGCTTGCCGTTGACGACGAGGGCCTCGAGGTCACGGACGACGGGGCTGAGGAACTGGGCGACACCCGCGGCGATCTCGGACGTCGTGGCGAGGTCGGACGGGATCTGCGTGTCAAGTGAAGTCATGCCTCCACCCTGCCCAGATCTGCTTGCCATTTCAACGAAGAGCAGGCTGACCTAAGGGTTGAGAGGCGAGGCTGGCCTACTCCGGACGCCCCTCAGGACAGCGCGCAGAACGCCTCGACCTTGGTCGTGGGACCCGACACGATGAGCTCGTCTCCCTCGAAGACCTGCGTCGTGGCCTGCGCGTACGTGAAGTCGCTGCCCCGCGACTTGATCGCGACGATCGTGACACCGTAGTCGGCGCGCAGCTTGGCGTCCTGCAGCGTCTTGCCGCAGGCGCGGGAGGGTGCGCGGGTGCGGGCGATCGCGAAGCCCTCGTCGAACTCGATGAAGTCGGTCATGGTGCCCGTGACCATGTGGGCGACCCGCTTGCCCATCTGCGACTCGGGGCGGATGACGTGGGTGGCGCCCACGCGCTCGAGGATCGCCGCGTGCTTGCCGCTGATGGCCTTGGCCCAGACCTCCTTGACGCCGAGGTCGAGCAGGCCCAGCACCGTCAGGACGCTCGCCTCGATGTCGGTGCCGATGCCGACGACCGCGACCTGGAACTGCTCGGCGCCGATCTGGCGCAGCGCCTCGGTGTCGGTCGTGTCGGCGGCGACGACGTGCGTGAAGTCGCTGGCGTACTTCTGCACGATGTCGGCCCGCTCGTCGACCGCGAGCACGTCGTGGCCCAGCTGCACCAACGAACGCGCCACGGCCGTGCCGAAGCGACCGAGCCCGAGCACGATGACCGGGGCGGTCGGAGAGGTGTTGCGGTCCTTAGCCAATGATCGGTTGCTCCTCGGGAAGTTGGTACCGCGGCATCCTACGCCGCAGCACCAGGGCCCCCGCCGCGGCGATCGTGCCGACGCGTCCGAGGAACATCAGCACGATGATGACGCACTGGGCGTCCACCGGCAGATCAGGCGTGATGCCGGTGCTGAGCCCGACCGTCGCGAAGGCCGAGGTGCACTCGAACAGCACCTGGTCGAAGTCGTAGTCGGTCATGAGCATCACGAGGAACGTCGTCGTGGTCACGAGCATCACCGCGAGCAGCGCGATCGTGAGAGCCGTGCGGACGACGCGGGCGCTGATGCGTCGCGCCCCCACGGCGACATCGGGGTCACCGCGCAGCTCGGCCCAGATGACGTACGCGAGCAGCAGGAAGGTCGTGATCTTGATGCCGCCGGCCGTGCTGGCGCTACCACCGCCGATGAACATCATGATGATGCCGATGTTGAGCGTCTCGGGCCGGACCGATCCCCAGTCGAAGCTGTTGAGGCCGCCCGATCGCGGCATGATGCCGCCCTCGACGCCGGTCACGACCTTGTGCCAGAAGCCCGCACCGCCGAGGGTGTCGGGGTTGTTCCACTCCAGCAGCAGGAACGTCAGCGCCGCGAAGATCAGCAGGCCGATCGATCCCCAGACCGTGAGCCTGGTGTGGATCGTCCATCGCGACGGGGTGCGCCAGCCGCTGAACAGCTCGGCCAGCACCGGGAACCCGATCGCCCCGATGAACACCGCCATCGAGATCGGGATGATGATCAGCCCGTCGCCCGCATACCCGACGAGACTGTCGCTGTTGAGCGAGAACCCGGCGTTGTTGAACGCCATGACGGCGTCGAACACGCCGTGCCACAGCGCCGTCGGCAGGTCGTCGAAGTACGCCGCGCGGTAGCGGATCGTCAGCACGAGCGCCGTCACGAACTGGAAGAAGACCATCGTGATCGCCACCCGCTTGAACAGGGGGCGCACCTCGCCGATGTTGACGACGTGCATGTCGGCCTGGGCGACCAGTCGGGTGCGGAGCCCGAGGCGTCCGCCGATGAACAGCCCCAGCACCGTCGCGAGGGCCACGATGCCGAGCCCGCCGATCTCGACCAGCGCGAGGATGATGCCCTGCCCGGCGGGAGACCAGTAGGTCGAGGTGTCGACCGTCGCGAGGCCCGTCACCGTGACGGCCGACGTCGACGTGAAGAACGCCGGCATGAAGCCGGGGGCCTGCCCACCCGACCGGGCCACGGGCAGCAGGAGCAGCAGGGTGCCGACCAGGATCAGGGCGAAGAACGTCAGGGGCAGCAGCCGCACGGGGTGGGCGATCGCAGCAGGCAGAGACAGCCTCCGGGGTCGCAGCACGGCACGACGTTACCGCAGGATCGGGCCGCTCCCCCCGTGATAATTTCGTCGATATGGTCTCGCCCGTCCGCACCGTCCAAGCGGCACTCTCCCGGCTGGGCAGGTCTGACGAGCTTCCCGCCTTCGCAGCGACCGTCGGCGGTCTCGTGCTCGCGACGCTGTGTGCCGCCGCGGGCCTGGAGATCGCCGCCCTCGTGCTGCTGCTCGTCTCGGTCGTCGGCGAGCTGTTCTTCGAGCGGCGCTCGACGCCGCCGGCGATCCTGCTGGGACAGGCGTCCTTCGGCATCCCGATGCGGTTCGTGCTGCGCCTCGTCGTGGCGCTCGTCGTGAGCGAGCACATCGACTCGGTCGAGGCATGGCGCGCCGTCGCCGTGATGGGCGTCGTGGAGGTCGTGGTGCTGTGCGCCCGCGCGCTGCACGACACCTACCGCGAGGTCGGCCCGCTCAAGCCCATGCAGACCCGCAACATCCCCGGCGCCACCCGCATCCACGAGACGCCGCCGCGTCGCATCGCCGAGGTCGTGGCGAGCCAGCTGCTCGTGCTCGCCCCGGCCCTGCTGGGTGCCCCGTGGTGGCTCGTCGTGGTGCTCGCCGCGGTGGGCGTCGCCGTGGTCGTGCGCGTGTCGGTCCCCGACATGCGGGCGTCGTGGACGATGCGCCAGCAGAAGCGCGCGACGGGGTTCACCGGTCCCCTGCGCCAGATCCAGGACTTCCTCGACGACTACCGCCCCGAGGTCGTCGTTCACCTCAGCGGGCCCGACACGGCGGCGTACCAGATCAACACGTGGCTCGAGGCGCTCGAGTCGCTCGACCGCCGGGTCTTCATCGTCCTGCGCGATCCGCCGCTGTTCGGGCGCATGGCCGCCACGGCGATCCCGACGCTCGAGCTGCGCGATCCCGGCGAGCTCCTGATGCTCGACTTCAGCGCAGCCCGCATCGCGCTCTACCCGTCCAACACCGGCAACAACATCCACCTGCTGCGCCTGCCGACGCTGATGAGCGCGTTCATCGGCCACGGCGACAGCGACAAGAGCGCGTCGAACAACCCGTTCTCCCGCGCGTACGACGAGCTGTGGGTCGCGGGCGAGGCCGGTGCCGACCGCTACCGTCGCTCAGGGCTCGGCATCCACGAGGGCCAGTACCGCTACGTCGGACGTCCGCAGGTGCACGCCATCTCGCGCGAGCCGGCGCTCGGTGCCGACGAGGTGCCGACCGTGCTGTACGCGCCGACGTGGGAGGGGGTCAACCTCGACCAGGAGTACTCCTCGGTGTCGGCAGTCGGCGTGCGGGTCGTCGAGGCGCTGCTCGCCGCGGAGCCGCCCGTGCGCGTCGTGTTCAAATCGCACCCGTTCACGGGACAGCGCGACGCCAAGTACCGCTTCGTCCTGGCCCGGATCGCCGGACTCATCGATGACGCCGCGGCGCGCACCGGCATCGACCACCGGGTCGTCAAGGGCGGCTCGATCAACGAGTGGTTCAACCGGGCCACGGCGCTCGTGACCGACATCTCGAGCGTCGTCAGCGACTTCCTCGCCAGCGAGAAGCCGTATGCGGTGTTCAACCACACCGATCTCGACGACGAGGCGTTCCGGGCGGAGTTCCCGTCGACGGGGGCCGGCACGACGATCGGCCGCGACGGGCGGGGCATCGCGGAGTTCATCGACGTCGTCACGCAGGTTGCCCCCGACCAGCACGCGGAGCGCCGCGCCGAGCTGGCCACATACCTGCTCGGGCCGCAGGAGCACCGGTCGCTGGAGTCGTTCCAGGCGGCGATCGACGCCATGATCGCCCGCTCGGAGGCCGATCGCGCCGCGTACCGCGACGGCACGCCCACCAGCGAGATCCCCGTGACCGACGAGCCCGGTCTGCTCTGAGTCGGGTGCGGCGCGCATGGCTGGGCCGGAGTGCACGACCAGATAAGGTGATCCGGTGACTTCGGCTGCCGGCAACATCGCCATCGCGATCGTGACGTACAACCGGTCGACCTTCCTCAAGGAGCTGCTGGCCAGCGCCGCGGCGATGGACACCCCGCCGTTCCGCATCGTCGTGGTCGACAACGCCAGCACCGACGACACGCAGGACGTCATCGCCGCAGCGACGACCGACTTCGCCGACGGCGTGCTCGTCAACCACCGGCTCGCGACCAACACCGGCGGATCGGGCGGCTTCAGCGAGGGCACCCGCGTCGCCCTCGAGCTGGGTGCCGACTGGGTCTGGCTGATGGACGACGACGTCGAGATCCTCCCCGACGCGATCGAGCAGTTCGCCCCGTGGATGCAGCGGTTCCAGGTCATCCACGGTCGCCGCTACGACTTCGACGGCACACCGTTCTACTGGCAGGCCAAGTTCAACGAGTTCCTCGGCGTGCCTCTGCCCTACAGCGGCAAGCAGTTCGGCCGTGAGGGCTACGCGATCACCAACTCCGGCACGTTCGAGGGCATGCTGATCCACGCCGACGTCGTCCGCGTGATCGGCCTGCCCGATCCGCGCTTCTTCATCTCGTGGGACGACGCCGCGTACGCGTGGCTCGCCGCGCAGCACACCGACGTGGTCTACGTCGACGCCTTCGTGCTCAAGCGCAAGCGCGAGCAGAAGCAGGTCAACCTCGGCATCCGGCACCTCAACGACGGCAGCCCGCTGTTCCGCTTCCACGTCATCCGCAACCGCGCCTACGTCGGCAAGTACTTCGCCGAGCACGGCAAGCTCAACCGGTTCGGCTTCGGTCTCGGCACGGCGCTGACGCTGGCCAAGGAGGTCTTCCGGCTCCTCGTCGTCCAGCACACCCTGAAGGGCCTTGGCGACCTCGTCCGCGGATTCCGCGCCAACCGGGCGCTGTGGCGCGACGACACGTGGCGTCCCATGGACCCCGCCGACGTCCCCGCACCGCTGACACCCGGCACCGGCACCGGCACCGGCGGCCCGTCGTGACCGCAGCGACCGGAGCACCCGACCTGCTGGTCGTCGGGTCCGGCTTCTTCGGCCTGACGATCGCCGAGCGCTGCGCGACCGAGCTGGGGCTCACGGTGCAGGTCATCGACCGTCGACCGCACATCGGGGGCAACGCCTACAGCGAGGCCGATCCCGAGACGGGCATCGAGGTGCACCGCTACGGCGCCCACCTGTTCCACACCTCCAACCGCCGGGTGTGGGAGTACGTCAACCGGTTCACCGACTTCACGCCCTACCAGCACCGCGTCTACACGACGTTCCGTGGCGAGGTCTTCCCGATGCCGATCAACCTCGGCACGATCAACCAGTTCCAGCGCGCCGCCTACTCCCCCGACGAGGCACGCGCCTGGGTCACCGAGCAGGCCGCCCAGATCACGCACGCCCCGACCAACCTCGAGGAGAAGGCAATCTCGCTGATCGGCCGCCCCCTGTACGAGGCGTTCATCCAGGGCTACACCGCCAAGCAGTGGCAGACCGACCCGCGTGAGCTGGGCGCCGACATCATCAGCCGGCTCCCCGTGCGCTACACGTACGACAACCGCTACTTCTCCGACACCTACGAGGGCCTGCCGGTCGACGGCTACACCGCGTGGATCGAGCGGATGGCCGACCACCCGAACATCACGGTGACCCTCGACACCGACTTCTTCGACGAGACCCAGCCCTTCAACAAGCTGGCATGCGTGGGCACCACTCCCGTCGTGTACACGGGCCCGGTCGACCGTTACTTCGACGGCGTCCACGGCGACCTCTCGTGGCGCACGCTCGACTTCGAGACCGAGGTGCTGCCGACGGGCGACTTCCAGGGCACGCCGGTCATGAACTACGCCGACACCGACGTCACCCACACCCGGGTGCACGAGTTCCGGCACTTCCACCCCGAGCGCGACCACCCCGCCGACCAGACCGTCATCATGCGCGAGTTCAGCCGCGCCGCCGAGGCCGACGACGAGCCGTACTACCCCGTCAACACCCCGCAGGACCGCGAACGGCTGCTGGCCTACCGCGAGCTCGCCAAGGGCGAGACCGACGTGCTGTTCGGCGGACGCCTCGGCACGTACCAGTACCTCGACATGCACATGGCGATCGGCTCGGCGCTCAGCATGTTCGACAACCTCATCGCGCCCCACTTCACCGACGGCGTACCCCTCACCGGGCCCGCCCTCGACGACCATGGCATCTGAGGCGCGGGTCGGGCTCGTCCACCGACTGCGCATCTGGGCGATCGGCCGGCTGCGCCGTTCACGGTTCCTGCCGTCCGGCATGCCCGACAAGCTGACCGACGAGCCGCGCCTCGGACGTCCGTTCGCCCAGCAGGTCATGCTCTACTTCCCGACGACGCTCGACAGCCTCTACCAGCTGCGGCCGTGGTTCCACGCGTTGAACGCCGTCGACGCCGCCCACGGTCTCGTGTGCGTGTTCAAGGACTCGCGCACGGCACGCGTCGTGCGCGACGAGACAGGCCTCGACTGCGTCACGCTGGCCCGCTACGGCCAGCTCGACGAGATCCTGTCGCTGTCGGACGTCAAGCTCGCCCTCTACGTCAACCACGACCCGATCAACTTCGAGAGCCTGCGCTTCACGTCGATGGTCCACGTCTACCTCGGGCACGGTGACAGCGACAAGGGCGTCTCGGTGTCCAACCAGGTCAAGGCGTACGACCTGTGCTTCCTGGCCGGGCAGGCCGCCCTCGACCGCACGGCGTCGGCCGTCATGCTCTACGACGCGGCGGCCCGCAGCGTGCTGATCGGGCAGCCGCAGCTCGACGCCGCGCCCTCGGTCGTCCCGCAGCCCGACCCGTCCCGTCCGACGGTGCTGTACGCGCCGACGTGGGAGGCCTCGCAGCCGTCGGTGTCGTACGGCTCCCTCGAGACCCACGGTGTCGCCCTGGTCCGCGCGCTGTCGGGCCGCTATCGC
This sequence comes from Aeromicrobium fastidiosum, assembly GCF_017876595.1. Classification (NCBI taxonomy): domain Bacteria; kingdom Bacillati; phylum Actinomycetota; class Actinomycetes; order Propionibacteriales; family Nocardioidaceae; genus Aeromicrobium; species Aeromicrobium fastidiosum. Next base: position 3,775,921 of record NZ_JAGIOG010000001.1, read on the forward strand.
GTCGTCTACCGGCCTCACCCGCTCAACGGCGTGATCCGGGCGTCGTACGCCGCGGCCGACGCAGTCGTCCGCGAGCTCGTCGACCGCGTCGACACCGACGTGCCGATCGAGCAGTCGTTCGCCGATGCCGACCTGCTCGTGACCGACGTGTCCGCGGTGACCTTGAGCTGGCTACCCACGGGCCGGCCGCTGCTGGTGACGACGCCCACGGTGCCGTACCCGCCCAGTGCCCTGATGGACGTCGTGCCGCAGCTGGCACCCGACGCAGCCTTCGCCGAGGTCGTCTCCGCCCACCTCGCGTCCGACCCTGCCGGCCCGGCCCGAGCGGCGCTCGTCGAGCACTACCTCGGCGACCCCACGCCCGGCGTCGCGACCGCACGGTTCGTCGCCGCGTGCGGCGACGCGATCGACCTGCGCGACCGCGAGTGGGCCGCCCGCCGTGCCGCCGGGGCCACCGGGCCCTGATGGCGGCATCGCGCAACCGCCGGCACCTCGTCCCCCTGCCGGTGCACCTGGCGGGAGTGCTCGCGGCCATGGTCGTGATCCGCCTGCTGTACCTCGGCGAGGCCGCGGGCAGCGACGAGGCCGGCTTCCTGCTGGTCGGTGCCGGCTGGCACCACGGCGACTCCCTCTACGGGGCCTACTGGGTCGATCGTCCGCCGTTGCTGATCTGGATCATGCAGCTGGCCGGGTCGGTGTCGTCGCTGCGCCTGTGGGGCCTGGGTGCCTCGGTGCTGATGGTGCTGGGCGTGGGGCGCGCCGCGTACGTCGCCTCGGGCGACCGTGCCGCGCGGTGGGCGACCTCCGCCGCCGCGCTGTTCAGCGCGGCCCACTGGTTCGGCGTGCCCCGCACGAACGGTGAGATGCTCGCGGGTGCGTTCGTGGCCTGGGGCCTCGCGTTCACGGTGCAGGCGCTGCTGCGTCCCGGCAGGCTGTCCTGGGCGTGGGGCGCGGGAGCCGGCGTGCTGGCCGGGTGCGCGCTCCTGGTCAAGCAGACCGTGGCCGACGGCCTCGTGTTCGCACTGGTCATGGCGATCGCCGTCGGGTGGAAGCCACGACACAGGCCGATCGCCGTGAGGGTCCTGGCCGCCGGTGTCGCGGGGACACTGCTCACCGTCGGCCTCGGCGTCGCCGCCGCAGCCACCCGCGGCACCTCCCCCGCCGACCTGTTCGACGCCCTGGTGACCTTCCGGGCCGACGCGGGCGAGGTCATCCGCACGTCGGCGTCCGACGCGACGACCGACCGGCTCGTGGTGCTGCTCGCGACCTGGGTCGCCGGCGGCCTCGCCTTCGTGGCCGTGGCCGCGATCTGGCACGCGCTGCGGCGACGGGAGCCCGTGCTGCTCGCGACCGCCACGACGATCGGCTTCGTGTCGGCGGCGGCGATGCTCGGGGGAAGCTACTGGGCGCACTACCTGCTGCAGCTCGTGCCGGCGTCCGCGCTGGCCGTGGGCCTGGTCGCCGAACGCATGGCACCCCGCCTGCGGTTCGCCCTGGTCGGTGTCGTGCTCGTCGCGACGACGAGCAACGTCTTCTGGTCGTTCGTCGCGCCGCCGGAGCACGGCGAGCAGGCGAGGGTCGTCGGTCGCTGGCTCAAGGCATCGGCCGTGCCCGGCGACACCGTGGTCGTCGCGTACGGACAGCCCAACGTCGTGGCCCAGGCCGGCATGGACAGCCCCTACCCGTACCTGTGGAGCCTGCCGGTGCGCACGCTCGATCCCGACCTGTCCGTCATGTCGTCCGTGCTCGACGGCGATACCCGTCCCACCTGGGTCGTCGACTGGTCAGGTCTTGACTCGTGGGCCATCGACCCCGCTGCGCTGCGTCCCGTGCTCGAGCGCCGCTACCGGCAGGTGTCGGACGTCTGCGGCCGCAAGATCTGGCTCGAGCGCACCCGGCCGCGCTCGCTCGCGACACCCGGAGCGTGCCCGTGACCGCCGAGACCCCGGGGCCCGGCGAGCGCCCCACCCCGTGGGCGTGGCGCGCCCCGGCCCTGGCCGTGTTCGCCATCGCCCTCGGCACCGGTGTCGCGCTCGTCGGCGTGCCGACCGACCCGTTCCAGCTGTTCTTCTGGCTGTGGATGGCCACGATCGCCTTCAACGTCAGAGCACCGTGGCGGGCCCACCTGGCGTTCCCCCGCGACTGGTGGCCGGCCTTCGCGCTGCTCGTGCTCTACCTGTACAGCCGCGGGCTCTCCGACGAGATCGTCTCGATGCCGGTTCACTGGACGATGCCCATCCACGTCGACGAGTGGATCGGCGGCGGCCGACTGCCCACAGCCCGCCTACAGGATGCCTTGTGCGCCTCGCCGTGCAGCGCCGACAGCCCACCCCGGTGGTACGACGAGCTGTTCACGACGGTCTACTTCACGCACTTCGTCGCGGGGCTGACGATCGCAGTCGTGCTGTGGCTGCGCGACCGCGCGACGTGGCTGCCGTGGATGCGTCGCTACGTCGTGATCAACTTCGCGGCCCTGGTCGTCTACGTGCTCTACCCCATGGCACCGCCCTGGCTCGCCTCGAAGGAGGGCTACGTCGGCGAGACCCTGCCGAGGCTCACCGGCCGGGGCTGGGACGACCTGGGGCTCGGCGGGTTCCACGTCGTGCTCGCGAAGGTCGGCAACCCCGTCGCCGCGATGCCCTCCCTGCACGCCGGGATGGCGATGCTGATCGCCCTGTACGGCATGGCCCGTCTGCGCGGCGCCTGGCGCTGGCTGCTGCTCGTCTATCCGATGCTCATGGCCACGGCGCTGGTCTACTACGCCGAGCACTACGTCGTCGACATCCTGGCGGGCTGGTTGCTGGCAGCAGCGGTCATGATCGGCTGCCGCTGGTGGGAGACACGTCGCGCGGCCCGACACCCTGCGGCACCGGCAGCCCCTCGTCCCTGACCGCCCACCGGCGGCGGTGCTCCCAGAACCCCACGACCAGGAAGGCCCGGTGCAGGCCGGACGCCCGCTCGCGGGGCGGGACGAACGAGAGCCGTTCGAGCACCGCGGCGCGGGTGCGACGCAGCGGTGACCGCGGACGCCCCGGCAGGGGCGGCAGGCGTCCCGCACGGGCCTGCTCGAGCAGCTCCTCGACCGCTGCGACCCAGGTGTTGTCGCGCGGGTCGTGCAGGTAGTTGTCGTCGAGCCACTCGGGTGCCGGGTGGCGGAAGTCGGCGGCCACGAGGCGGGCGCTCGAGCCCAGGAGTCCGCTGCCCACCAGCACCGTGTTGATCTGTCGCTCGCCCACGCCGAAGTCGTCGATCGCGAGGCACGGCACGCCGGCCGCCGCCGCCTCGAGCAGCGCCGTCGAGCTGACGGTCACGAGGCCGACGGCCCGGCGCAGGTGCCAGTCCATCGGACCGCTTTCGACCACGAGGTTGTCCGGCAGGCGTGTCCCCGCCCCGTCGAGCTCGACCATCAGGTCCTCGTACGGGAACTGCTCGACGTGGGTCTGCGGCTCCCCGTCGCGCGATCGCACCTTGACCACGACCAGCAGGTCGGGGTGGGCCGTGGCGGTCTCGATGAGCCGCTCGAGCAGGTGCACCCGGTCGCGGCGCGACGCCGGGACCATCGCCTGGGCCGCGAACACGATCCGGTCACGGACCGGTTCGGTACCACCCGGCACCGGCTCGTCCTGGTCGGCGACGCGCAGGTACGGGATCGTCGTCAGCTCGAAGCGGTGATGGTCGTCCACCGCCGCGAACTCGCGCAGCTCGCGGCGGCTCTGCAGCACGAAGACGTCGGCGCACTGCCTGTAGCGCAGCCCCGGCGTCAGCACGGGGATCGAGATGCCCGCCAGCCCGCTCACGACGACAGGACGTCGCCGGGCCCCGGCCAGCAGCATCCCCAGCGCCTCGACCGCCATCCCCCGGGCCGCCGCGACGACGACCTCAGGACACCAGGCGTCCAGCACGGCAGCGAGCTCTGACCGGCCGACGTGCTCGACGTCGTCCGCGGCGAACCGCGTGCCGTCGAGCGCCTCCACGACCTGGCGCGAACTGGGCTCGGCATTGCCCCGCAGGATCACCAGCCGCACCGACCACGACGCCGGCACCTGTCCGGCCAGCGCCGCCCCCCACTTGACGTACGAGTCGGAGTCGGTGACGAACAGCGCCCGGACCGGGTGCGACGAGGGCCGGGGCATGGCCGACGACACCGGCCCGGGCGCCCGCGTCACACCGCTGCCGCGGCGACGTCGACGCGGCGCAGGCGCTTGAGCTGGGAGTGCTCCCCGGGCATGACCCGCTTGACGCCGTCGCCCAGTGCCTTCTCGACGATGCGGATGTCGCGCACGAGGTCCATGAAGGCGTGCGGCTCGAGGCTCGACGCCTGGTCCGATCCCCACATCGCGCGGTCCAGCGTGATGTGCCGCTCGACGGCCGTGGCACCGAGGGCCACCGCGGCGACCGAGATCTGCTGGCCGCGCTCGTGTCCCGAGTAGCCGATCGGCACCCGGTAGCGGGCCGACAGCACGGGGATCATGTGCAGGTTGGCCTCCTCGGGCGGCAGCGGGTACGTCGACGTCGCGTGCAGCATCACGAGACGCTCGGTGCCGAGGATCTCGACGGCGGTGTCGATCTGCTCGATCGTGCTCATGCCGGTCGACAGGATGATCGGCTTGCCGGTCTCGGCGAGCGCCCTCAGGAGGGGCAGGTCGGTCACCGACGCGGAGGCCACCTTGTGCGTCGACACGCCCATCTGCTCGAGGAACTCGACCGACGGCACGTCCCACGGCGAGGCGAACCAGTCGACGCCCTGCGCGAGGGCGTGCGCCGCGATCTCGGCGTACTGCTCGCGCTCGAGCTCGACCCGGTAGCGGTAGTCGAGATAGCTCATCTCGCCCCACGGCGTCTCGCGGCGGACGGCCTTCATGTCGGCGGGCGTCGAGATGTCCGGCGTCCGCTTCTGGAACTTGACCGCCTGCGCCCCGGCGAGCGCCGCGACGTCGATGAGCTTCTTGGCGACGGCGACATCACCGTTGTGGTTGATGCCGATCTCGCCGATCACGTACGTGGGACGGCCGTGCCCGACGATCTGGTCGCCGATCTGAACCCATTCAGTCATCGTGATGCCCTTCTGTGGAGGTGGCCGGGCCGCGTCGCGACCCCGCCTCGTGACCGGCGAGCACGCGATCGGCGAGCTCCCGGACCGCTCCGTCGCCACCGTGGCGGCGGAGCACGATGTGGGACGCCGCGCGGGCGTCGGGGTGGGCGTCGGCGACGACGACGGGCCAGCCCACGGATCGCAGGCACGCGGTGTCGTTGACGTCGTTGCCGAGGAACGCGATGTCGGCGAGGTCGAGCCCGTGCTGATCGGCCCACTCGGTCAGCACCCGCAGCTTGTCGTCGCAGCCCGTGACGGCGTCGACGCCCAGCTTGGCGGCCCGTGCCGTGACGACCGGATTGGTCTCGGACGACAGGATCAGGAACGGGATGCCGGCCCGGCGCAGGCGTGCGACGCCCATCCCGTCGGACCGGTTGACCTCGACCGACTCGGTGCCGAACTGGTCGACGACGACGCGGTCGGCGGTGTGCACGCCGTCGAAGTCGGTGACGACACCGCGGGCCGGGATCGCGGACGGACGGGGGTTGAGCACGCTTTCGCGCCGTGCGTGAACCAGCTCGGCCAGCGCGAGGTCGTGCTCGGTGTCGATCTCGATCGCGTCGCCGGGGTCCACCTCGACGAGGCGCAGCCGTCCGAAGAATCGGTGGCCGTGCTCGCGGAAGCCGCTGGTACGCATGACGTAGAAAGCACCGGTCTCGGCGTGCTCGGGCTCGCGGTCCTGCCGACGCTGGCGCACCGACGACCGGTGGTTGACGCCCTCGGGCCCGTCGGGGCCGTGCCGCCAGAGGTGCAGGTCGGCGCGCACGACGCTGAAGGCCACGTCGCACTCGCCCGAGCGCACCAGCGCAACGGCGCGATCGACGTCCGACGCCCGGATGAACGGGCTCGTCGCCTGCACGAACACCGTCACGTCGGGCACCACGCCGTGCGATGCCAGGTGGTCGAGGGCGTGCTCGAGTGCCGACTCCGACGACGCCTCGTCGCCCGACAGCCCGGCCGGACGCTCGACGACCCGCGCGCCGGCCCGGCTCGCGACAGCCGCGATCTCGGCGTCGTCGGTCGAGACGAACACCGAGCCCACCGACGTGCACGCCTGCAGCGTGCGCACCGCCCGGGCCACGAGCGGCTCACCTCCGAGCATCCGCAGGTTCTTGCGCGGGACGCCCTTGGAGCCGCCGCGTGCCGGGATGACGGCGCAGACGCCGCCCGACGACGCGACGGACTGCGTGGTGCGCGTGGTGGCCAGCTCGTGGCTCATGCGGTCTCCTGCCGTTCGGTCGGGGCTGCTCGGTCTGGCTGCTCGGTCTGGTCGGCTGCTGCTGTGTCTCGTCGTGACGCTAGGAAGGACCGGCGACCGGCGGGTGAACGCGACCACTCCGTGCCGCGAACGTCAGCGGTCGTGCGCACGTGCATCGCCGTCCGGGGTCCCCGCGCCGACGACACGGACAACCGCCGCCCAACAGTCGGTGAACCGTTCCGGACGTGCCCTCCGAGGGTGTTCCGCCCGGTTACCGTGCGGGAGTGGCACTCCCCGCGCATCCCGGCCGACCGACCGATCCCGCCGCCCGCACGGCGCTGCTCGTCGCCGCCTTCGACTCCCAGCTCAAGTGGTGCGCCGGCATCCGCGACGAGCTGCAGCGGCGTGGCTTCTCATCTCGGGTCGTCGTGCCCGACACCCGCTCGGCGCTCTCGCCGCAGCAGGTCCGCGACGCCGGCTTCGCCCGGGTCGACCGGCTGCCGTGGGACGAGCTCGTGGGTGCCTGCCTGTCGAGCGACGTCGTCGTCAGCTCGCTGGCAGGGCCGTCGACGCACCGCCTGTCGCGGGCCGTCGCGACCGCGCTCGACGCCCGTGGCACCGGACCGGGGCCGGGGCCCGTGCTCGTGTCGGGCTGGGTCGGGATCATCATCGAGAAGATCACGGCCGGCTACCTCGACCGCTCGGGCACCGATGTCGTCGCGGTCAACTCGACGGGCGACCTGGAGCACTTCGTCAGCACCGGCAGCACCCTCGGCATCCCCACCGACAACCTGGTGCTCTCGGGACTGCCCTTCCTGTCGGCCGATCCGCTGCCGGCTCGAGGCGGTCCCGTCACGACCGTCCTGTACGCCGACCAGCCCACGGTTCCCGCCTCGGCGGCGGAGCGCTCGTACGTCTACCGGCGGCTGGTCGAGCACGCCCGGCTGCACCCCGACCGCGAGGTGCTGCTCAAGCCCCGCCATCGCCCCGGCGAGGACACCTTCCACCGCATGTCGCACCACCCCGTCGACCTGCTCCCAGCCGGTGAGCTGCCCGCCAACTTCCGCATCGTCCACACCCCCATCACCGAGCTGCTCCCCCGCGTCGACCTGCTGGTCACGATGTCGTCGACGGCGTGCCTGGAGGCCCTCGACCACGGCACGCGGGTGGCGCTGGTGCTCGACCTGGGTGTGCACGAGCGTCACGGCAACCATGTCTTCGTCGACAGCGGTCTGCTGCGGACGTTCGACCAGATCGACACCGGCGACCTCGGCGAGCCGTCGCCCCGGTTCGTCGAGAGCTGGTTCGGCCGTCGCCACAGCCCCGCACCCGTCGTGATCGCCGATCGCGTGGAGGCGCTGCTCGCGTCGGGGCACCGACCAGCCCGCGACGTGTGGCGCAGCGCCTACTTCCGCAGCGCGGTCGACCTGCACGACCCGCCCGTCGAGCACGGGCCGCGCTGGATGACGCGGGCGTGGGCACGTCGCATCGAGGCGCACGGCGCGCTGTGGGGGACGGTCGCCTACGGTGCCACGGTGCTCCTGCCACCCGCCGTGGTCATCCCCGTGCGCCGGCTCGCCGCGTCACGGCGGGGTTGACGCGCGCCGACCCTCCGGAGACAGATAGTCTGCCAGCGTCCCCGCCAGCGGTGGCGGGCCTCGGGAAGGAACTCACATGTCATCTGAAGATCTCGTCCGCGAGGCGCAGGACCCGGCCACGCCGGCTGCCCGCCTCGCCGAGCTCGCGCAGGCCGATCGCGCCACGTGGCCGGCCATCGTGTTCCACCCCAACGCCTACGACGGCCTGCTGCAGTGGCTCGGCGAGCGCGGCGACCCCACGATCAGTGCGGCCCTGGCGGCTCGCACGTCCCACGCGGCCACGTTGCAGTCCGCCGCGCCGGCAGCTGCTGCCCCGGTCGAGCCCACGCCCGCGGCACCCGTCGCCGCGACGCCGGTCGAGCCCGAGCCCGTCGCCCCCGCCTCGCCCGTCGCTGAGCCCGTGGTCCCCGTCGCCGGACAGACCGACGGACAGGCGGCTGAGCCCACGTCCCCGGTCGCCGAGCCGACCGTCGTCATCCCGGCCGAGGAGCCGGCACCGGCTCAGGCCGCCGCGTCCGAGCCGACGTCGGTCTTCTCGGCCCAGCCCGCCCAGCCTGCCTACCCCGCTGCGCAGCCCGCCTACCCGGCTGCGCAGCCCTTGTACGCCGAGGCACAGCCCGCGCAGACTGCGGCATTCGGTGCCGTCCCGCCCGGTGGCGACGGACAGCCTCCCGCCGGCACCCCCGGTGGCGGAGCCAAGAAGAGCCTCCCCGTCGCGGCGGTGATCGCCCTGACCGTGTTGGTCGTGCTCCTGATCGGCGGTGCCGCCTTCGGTGCCACCAAGATCTTCGGCGGCGACGACGACGATCCCCCGGTCTCGGCAGGCGACAACAAGACCACCGACGCCCCCGACGCCGACGACGAGACGGACGAGCCGTCCGACCCGACGCCCACGCCGAGCGCCACGACCGACGCTCCGGGCGGCACGGGATCGTCGAGCGAGTTCTGCACCGAGCTGGGCAACATCCAGACCAAGAGCCTCGAGGCGTTCAGCGGCGGCAGCACGCCCGACCTGAGCAAGATCCAGGACACCGCCCGCGAGCTCGTCGAGGCCTACGACGACCTCGGCGACATCGCTCCCCCCGAGATCAAGAGCGACATCGAGGTCATGTCGAAGTTCCTGAACTCGATGATGAACCCGTCCGGCGGGGCTCCGACCGGCATGGACGAGTACATCGGTGCGGCACAGCGCATCGGCACGTACTACGCGCAGAACTGCCTCTGACCGGCATCAGCTGAGCCGGGCCCCGCGTCCGCCGCCCCTGTCGGGGCTAGGGCGCGGGGGTCGGGCTGGGCGTGGGCGTGCGCAGCTCGTCGGACGTCGACGTCCACGTGAAGTCGCCGTCGGGACCGTCGATCGTGACGGTCGCGAGGGCGATCTTCTCCTCGCCCGTCGCGCGGCGCACGCTGCACCGGAACCGGGTGCCGACCTTGGAGTCGACCTTCTTGGGGCACTTGATGCGCAGATCGGTGCCCGCGCGGCGCTCGAGCCGGCGCTCGATGTTCTCGACGACCCCGTTGGTCGACATGTAGACGATCGCATCGGGCGTGGCCACGGCCTCGGGCTCGTCGTCACCACCGCCGGCGGAGGTCTTGATCATGAGGTAGACCGCGGCGACCAGGGCGATGGCCACGACGCCGAGCATGATGTTGATGAACGTCTTCACCGTCCGCATCCTATCCGCGCCCCGTGAGTGCCGCGCACCTGATCACGACGGGCGAGGCAGCCGGCATGCTGGCACGATGGGCGCATGACGAGCCCCCTTGCCGACGGACCCGACCGCACTCCCGCCGATCCCACGATCGACGCCCCCGCCGCGACCGCTCGCCCCGACTCCGGTCCCGCCGCCGTCCCGACCGCTGACCGTCCCGCCACCCCGTCCGCCGGTCTCGACCGCAAGGGCCGCGTCAAGCGCACCCGCGCCAGCGGTCTGTGGATCGGACTCATCAGCGCCGCCGTGCTGGCCGTCGGCTTCCTGGTGTTCATCGCGCAGAACTCCGAGAAGGTGTCGATCAAGTTCCTCGGGTTCGAGGGTCAGCTCTCGCTCGCGATCGCGCTGCTGCTGTCGGCCGTCATCGGCGCCCTCGTCGTGGCGGTGCCCGGCATCGTCCGCATCGGTCAGCTGCGCCGGGCGCTCCGCAAGAACGCGAAGCACCAGGACGCAGGCAGCTGACCTCTCAGCTGCCGCCGCCGATCGCGGCAGGACCGTCCTCGCGGCGGATGTCGATGATGTGGCCGGTCTGCTGCGACAGCAGCACGTCCAGCGACTGCAGCGCCACGACCTTCGAGCTCAGCAGGGTGCCCTCGGGCTCCTCGCCGAAGGCCTTGGTGCGCATGGGGGTGCCGGTGCGCTCGGGGTTGACGCAGTTGACCCGCACCTCGCCGGCCCACTCGTCGGCGAGCGCCTGCGTCAGGTTGACGACGGCGGCCTTGGCCGAGGAGTAGAGCGAGTAGCCGCCGCGACCGCGCGTGTACGACGACGACGTGAACAACAGCAGAGAGCCTCCTGCTGCGGCCAGGTGGGGGTAGAACTCCTGGGCGATGAAGATGGGCGCGAGGTAGTTGATCTCGGTCGCGGCGAAGATCGTCTCCTCCGACGTGTCGGCGAGGTCCTCGATGACCAGCACGCCTGCGGTGTTGACGACGAAGTCGATCGTGTCGGCGGTCTCGAGCACGGTCTTGGCCGCGGCGGCGAGGTCCTCGCGCCGGTCGACGTGCGTGTTGGTGGACGACCGCGAGAACGTGTGGACCGTGGCGCCGAAACCGCGCGCGAGCTCGGCGATGTCGCCGCCGATGCCGTACGAGCCGCCGAAGACGACCATGGTCTTGCCGGCGAGAGCCGCACGGTACTGCTCGTCGGTCAGCTGGTCGGGCACGTCGGCCGAGTGCAGCTGGAAGAGCTTGTCGGCGATGTAGACGTCGATCGGCTCGGTGACCTTCATGTTGCGGTCGTGACCCGTGACGACGGCGATCGGCACCTCCGGCAGGTAGCGCAGCACCACGGTGCAGTCGTCGGTCGCGGTGAAGTCGGGGTCCTGCCAGGCCAGCTCGTAGGCGCGGCGGATGACCGACAGCCGGAAGGCCTGCGGGGTCTGGCCGCGGCGCAGCAGCGAGCGCTGCAGGACGTCCTCGATCGTCTCGGTCTCGCCGGCCGGGGTGTCGTGCACCTGCACGATCGTGTCGGCCGACGGGATCGCGGTGTCGACGGCTTGGTGCGTCGCCAGCGCGGCCACGACGTCGCCGATGATGGTCTGCGACACCAGCGGCCGGACGGCGTCGTGGAACAGGACGTTACACTCGTCGCTGCCCAGCGCCTCGAGCGCGCGGCTGGTCGACTCGTTGCGCGTCTGGCCGCCCTCGACGATCTGGGTGACCTTGCCGTAGCCGCCGTTCTGCACGATCGCCCGGACGGGATCGAGGTGACCCGGCGTCATCAGGATCACGATCTCGTCGATCAGCGGCGACGCCTCGAAGGCGGCGATCGTGTGCTCGATGATCGTCTTGCCGGCGATCTTGATGAGCTGTTTGGGGATCGAGAGGCCGACCCTCGTACCGGTGCCACCCGCGAGGATGACGGCCACGTTGCGCAGTTCAGTCACCCGACGAGGCTACCGGTCCCCGCTCCCCCAGCCCGCACCCCAGCACCGCGAGTGGCGCAGTTTCGCGCTTCTGAGACGGCGATTCCCGCCGATCTGCGCCACTCGCGCACCGGATTGCGCCACTCGCGAGGACGTGGCGCGGGTCGGATCAGGTCGACGGTCGGATGACGGCGTCGGTCTGCTGCGACTTCCAGGCCCGGAAGCCCTCCTCGGTCGTGCCGCGACGCCAGTAGGCCGACACCGAGACGTCACGCCGATCGACGCCTCGATCTCGCAGCACGTACGGCCGCACGCTCTTGAGCAACGCCGACTCCCCGTGGACGAACGCCTGCACCCGACCCTCGCGCCACGGCATCGCCCGGACGGCGTCGTCGAGCAGCGTCGTGGTGCCGGCCGCGGCGTCGCCCCGGTGCAGCCAGTGCAGCTCGAGGCCCGCGGGGCCGTCCAGGTCGAGCTCGTCGGCGGGGCCGTCGACCTCGATGAACGCGACGGCGGTCGCATCGTCATCGAGCGCACCGATCGACGCCGCGATGGCCGGGAGACCTGCCTCGTCACCGACGAACAGGTGCCAGTCGGCAGCGGGATCGGGCGCGTAGCCGCCGTTGGGACCGCGCAGGTGGATCGTGTCGCCGGGCTGAGCGCCGGCTGCCCACGGGCCGGCGACCCCCTCGTCACCATGGACGACGAAGTCGATCGTCACGAGGCGCTGCTGCTCGTCGACCCCGCTGATCGTGTAGGTGCGCAGCGTGGGCCACGCCTCCTGCGGCATCGTCTGCTTGACGACATCGAGGTCGAGCGGCTCGGGGTAGTCGAAGCCGTCGGCCAGGAACACGAGCTTGACGTAGAGATCGGTGTAGCGCTGCGGGAGCGCCTCGACCCGGGCGGCGAAGACATCGAAGTCGTCACCCCCGAGGACGATCCGGCGCATCGACGGCGCGAGCTGCTCGGTGCGGACGACGGTCAGTCGAACAGGACGATTTGCGCTCATCTGGCTGGCCTCACCTGTGTAGCCTACTGGCGTGAACCACGGCATCGACATGACCCAGTTCGACCCCTCCGTCCGCGTTCAGGACGACCTCTTCCGGCACGTCAACGGCCCGTGGCTCGAGCACACCGAGATCAAGCCCGACCGTGCGACGGCCGGCTCGTTCGTGACACTCGTCGACGAGGCCGAGGCCACGGTCCGGCAGATCATCGAGACCGCGAGCGAAGCCCCCGCCGACGACGAGCAGCGCAAGATCGGCGATCTCTACGCCAGCTTCATGGACGAGGAGCGCATCGAGCGGCTCGGTGCCGAGCCCCTGGCAGCCGAGCTCGCCCAGGTCGACGCGATCACCGACATCGCCACGTTCGTGACGGTGCTGGGCGAGCTCGACCGGCAGGGCGTCGGCAGCGTGTTCGGCATGTACATCGGCCCCGACCGCGGCAACCCCGACCGCTACGTGACCCACCTCGGCCAGGGCGGCATCGGCCTGCCCGACGAGTCGTACTACCGCGACGACGAGTCCGCCGACATCCGCTCGGCGTACGTCACGCACCTGACGACGCTGCTGGGCCTGGCCGGCCTCGACGACGCCGCAGGCCGTGCCGCTCGCATCATGGATCTCGAGACCCGGCTCGCCGCGCACCACTGGGACAGGGTTGCCTGCCGCGACGCGCAGAAGACCTACAACCTGCTCGACGTCGAGGGCCTGCAGGCCCTCTCGCCCTCGTTCGATTGGTCCGCCTGGTCGACCGGTGCCGAGGTGCCCGCCGCGGTCATCGCCGAGGTCGTCGTCTCGCAGCCGTCGTTCCTCGAGGGTCTCGAGACCCTGCTGGTCGCCGACGAGCTCGAGGCCTGGAAGGACTGGCTGCGCTGGCAGGTCGTCCACAGCGCGTCCCCCTATCTGTCATCGGACTTCGTCGCCGCCAACTTCGAGTTCTACGGACGCACGCTCAGCGGCACCGACGAGCTGCGTCCCCGCTGGAAGCGGGGCGTGGGCTTCGTCGAGGGCGCGATGGGCGAGGCCGTGGGCAAGATCTACGTCCGCACCGAGTTCCCGCCCGCCTCGAAGGCGCGCATGACCGAGCTCATCGACAACCTGCTCGAGGCCTACCGCCAGAGCATCACGGCACTCACGTGGATGAGCGAGGACACCAAGAAGCGCGCCCACGACAAGCTCGACTCGTTCAACCCCAAGATCGGCCACCCTGACGAGTTCCGCGACTACTCGGCGCTCGAGACCGCACCCGACGACCTCCTCGGCAACGTGCGACGCGCGATCGCCGTGGCCACCGACCGCGAGCTCGCCAAGATCGGCTCCCCGATCGACCGCGACGAGTGGTACATGACGCCGCAGACCGTCAACGCCTACTACAACCCCACGATGAACGAGATCGTGTTCCCGGCAGCGATCCTGCAGCCGCCGTTCTTCCACGCCGACGCCGACGACGCCGTCAACTACGGCGCGATCGGTGCCGTCATCGGCCACGAGATCGGCCACGGCTTCGACGACCAGGGATCGCAATACGACGGCACCGGCGCGCTCAGCAACTGGTGGACCGACGACGACCGGGCAGCCTTCGAGAAGCTCACCTCCGCCCTCGTGGCGCAGTACGACGAGCTGAGCCCCGCTGGAGCCGACGGCAAGACCGTCAACGGCTCGCTGACGATCGGCGAGAACATCGGCGACCTCGGCGGACTCGGCATCGCCCACCAGGCGTTCCGACTCACCGAGCCCTCCGCCGAGCCGATCGACGGCCTCACGCCCGACCAGCGGTTCTTCATCTCCTGGGCCCAGGCCTGGCAGTCCAAGGTCCGTCCCGCCGAGACGCTGCGCCGACTGACGCTCGACCCGCACTCCCCGCCGGAGTTCCGCTGCAACCAGGTCGTGCGCAACATCGACGCGTTCTACGCCGCCTTCGACGTCACCCCCGACGACGGACTCTGGCTCGACCCCGCCGCACGCATCACGATCTGGTCGTGACTGGGTGCGCCCCGTCGTGACCATGGGCCGAGCGCAGCGAGGCAGGCGCCCGGGCGGAGCCCGGCAGCGGTGAGGGACGAACCGCTGGAACGGCGAGGAACGAGCCGTGCGCCCCAGAGGCGGATCGTTTCTGTTCTGGTCGTCGTGCAAGTGGTCGGCGGGATCGGCAACGGGGCAGGGCTCGCCGTCGGGGCGCTGCTGCTCAAGGACATCACGGGCTCGTCCGGGTGGGCGGGCATGGCCGTCGTGATGATGACGCTCGGGGCCGCGGCCTTCACGATCCCGCTCTCGTCCCTCGCCGCCCGGCACGGGCGGCGTCCGGCGCTGACGGCGGGTTGGCTCTTCGGGTCACTGGGTGCCGTCGTCACCGTCGTCGGGGCACAGACCCGCCTGCTGCCCGTCGCCCTGCTGGGGCTCCTGCTGTTCGGCGGCAGCACGGCCGCCAACCTCCAGTCTCGGTTCGCCGCGGTCGACCGGGCCGCCCTCTCGCAGGTCGGTCGGTCATTGTCGATCGTCGTGTGGTCGACCACCGTCGGCGCGGTCATCGGGCCCAACCTCACCGGCCCCGGCGCGTCGGTCGCCGCAGCACTGGGCCTGCCAGACCTCGCCGGACCCGTACTGTTCTCGGCCGCGGGATTCGCCGTCGCGGGACTGCTGACCGTCGCCCTGCTGAGACCCGATCCGCTGGTCCACCGCCCCGGCGCTGCCCCCGCACCGCGCGGGGTGCGCGCCGCGCTCCCCCACGTCCGCGGACGCACGTTCACAGCGATGTGGTCGATTGCCTCGTCGCACGCCGTCATGGTGTCGGTCATGGCGCTGACACCCGTGCACATGGAGGACCACGGTGCCTCGCTGGAGATCATCGGACTGACGATCAGCCTGCACATCGCCGGCATGTACGCCCTGTCGCCCGTCATGGGCTGGCTCGCGGACGGGTGGGGCCACGACCGCACGATCCTGCTCGGGCAGTCGATCCTGCTGGTCGCGACGGCCGTCGCCGGCACGGCGGGCAGCTCGCAGGTGCAGATCACCGTAGGGCTCTTCCTGCTGGGCCTCGGCTGGTCGGCGTCCGTCATCGCCGGCGCTGCAGCCCTCACGACCTCGATCGCGCCCGAGAACCGTCCCGTCGTGCAAGGACTTTCCGACCTCGTGATGAACCTGGCAGGAGCGCTCGGCGGGCTGCTCGCCGGTCTCGTCGTCGCGCTCAGCGGCTTCGGGACGCTCAACGCCGCCGCGGCGGTGCTGACGGTGCCGGTCGCGTTCCTCGTGCTGTCGGGTCGACGCGTCGCCGCCGAGGCCGCCACCACGTCCACACCGGTCTAGCGGCGCAGGATCGTGAACCTGACCCAGTCGACGACCGGGAACACCAAGCGGTAGCGCGCGGCGTCGAGCAGGTCCAGCACGTCGTAGCCGCGTTCGAACATCCAGTCGGTGACCGGCTGGACGCGGATCAGGACGACGTCCTCGACGAGCTCCCAGGTGTCGTCGGAGACGAACAGCGCCGTCGCCGCGATCGTGGCGAGCGCGCTCCACGGCTGGGCGAAGACAACGGCCACCACGAGGTTGACCACGACGGCCAGCACGATGACGAAACGGCGGGTGGCCGTGTTGAGCAGCAACGGCCCGAAGAACAGCTGCGACAGCAGCACGCCGTACGTCACGAGCGCCAGCAGCACGGTGCTCTGGCTCAGCAGGTCGGACAGCGCCGGGAACGGACGCGACTCCGGCAGCTGCATCGTGGAGTAGAGCGCCGTGCCGTGCTGCCACGACCGCTCTGCGACCTTGTCGAGGCCACCGGCCATCGCGGTCAGCACGGTCTGCGCGCACAGGGCCACCAGCCCGACGTTGTGCAGGCCCGTCGACAGCCAGGCGGGAAGGGCGTCCTCTTCGCGCGAGGCCTGCTTGCCCGCGGCCTGACGCCGTTCGCGGCGGGCCGCGTCGAGCGACCAGTGCTCCGACGAGCGCATCAGCAGCAGCCACAGCAGCGTCAACCGGATGAAGTTGTCGCCCGGCGACCCGACCACGGGGTTCTGACCCACGATCGCGATGAAGCCGATGAAGGTCACGACGTTGGCACCCTTGGCGTGCCAGCCCAGCGTGAACGCCAGCGCCGCGAGCATCGTGACGGCGTAGATCACGAAGAGGATGTCGGAGCTGACCCCGTCGAGCAGCGTCAGCTCGGGGAACTGGCTGATGGCGCGCGCAGGCTCTGCCCACACCGATGCCTGACCGACCCACATGTCGCGGGTCGAGAAGTTCGAGAGCAGCAGCCCGAGCACGGCCAGCCCGGTGCCGATGCGGCACACCGCGGCCGCGCGCACGGCGTGCTTGTCGAGCACCAGCCAGTCGTCGACCCGTCCGCGCAGGTCGCCCACGGGCCCAGCGATGCTCCGCCACAAGGTCTTCATCATCACTTCTTCACGTAGGAGTCGAAGGTCTCGCGGGCGTCGAGCGAGCCGCGATAGGTCGCGCGCCAACCGAAGGAGAACTCGAGGAACGGGACGTCGCCGAGCGTCGTCGTGGCACGGCCGGCGTAGGGCGGAACCGTGCGACGACCGACCTTGAACTGCACCTGCACCACTTGGCCCTCGCTCCAGCGCGACTGTGCGTACAGCGAGGCGAACTGCGTGGCCATCTGGTCGTACGCCTGGAAGAACCGCACGGCTTCACTGTCAGGACCGGCCGCCTCCAGCCGGGCCTTGACGACACTCGGCAGGTCCTCGGCCGCGAGGTCTCGGACGATCTTGCGCTGCGGCTCGTTGAGGCTGAACATCGCGAGGTTGAGGTTGGTCGCCAGGCGCCGCGCGATGAGGTGCACCCGTTCGGGAGCGATGTCGCGGCGGTCGGCGCGCACGTCGCCGCGGGTCAGGTCGACCCACGGCGTGGCTGCACCCTTGCCGCCGCTCTCGGGCAGCACGAACGCCCGGACGCTGAACGACTCGTCGACCCGCTGGGTACCGATGCCGGCGGTGTCGCGCCCCTGCTGGAAGTACGGATCGACATAGCTCGCGAGTCGCTGGTCACCAACGGCCTCTCGCAGGGGGCTGGACGGTGCCAGCCACAACGTGAGGGCGACCGAGTGGGCCAGGACGACCGCCAGCAGCACCTCGACGACCCACCGGTGCCGGGGGCGCGCGGCGGCGTCGTCCCCTGGCGTTGGCGGCATGGTGATCATCCTAGGTGGTGGGAAGGGCAGTGCCCGGACGCACGACTGCCGGTGACCCGTCGGGTCACCGGCAGTCGCGTGGTCGTGACTAGACCTGGTTCAGGCGACGCTTCTCGTTGAGGAGCACCGCGCCACCGAACAGCAGCAGGGCGATGCCCAGCAGCCAGAACGGGAGCAGGTTCGGCGCACCCGTGGAGGGCAGCGTCGTCGTCACGTCGGCGTCGGCCTGCGCGTCGGCGTCGGCCACGGCGTCGGAGTCGCCATTGTCGGCGTCGGCGTTCGCGTCGGAGTCACCCGCGTTGGCGTTGTCGGACGGAGCGTCGTCGTTGGCGACAGCGGCGGCCTGACCCGGTCCGGCGTCGTCCGGCGTGTTGGGGCCGGCCAGCGTCGCAGCCTCGGAGGCAGCGATGTCGAGGTTGAGGACGTTGGTGAGGACGTCGATCTTCAGGGCCGAGGTGCGGTAGTAGTCGCCCACGGCGGCCGCGCCGAAGCTGCCGGCCTTGACCGTTCCGGTTCCCAGCGTCGGCGTCTTCGACGTCGACTGGTTGTTGCCGGTCAGCGACACGATCTGCTTGAGGCTCGGCGCGAGCTGTCCCAGCAGGTCGTCGATCGGCTTGCCGATGGCAGCGATGGCGGCGGTGACCTGCGTGAGCAGCGTGTTGAGCGGCGTGGTGACCTCGGTCAGGCTGAGCGTCGGGATGGCCGTGCCGGCCAGCGTGACGTCGACCTTGACCTTGCCGATATTGGTCGTGATGTTGGCGATCGCCGAGTTCAGGACCGACGTGATCTTGCCGGAGATGAGATCGGAGGTCAGGTACTTCACGATGTCGGTGTTCGGCGGCAGGTTGTTGAGGTCGGCGCCAGCAGCCTTGAGGATCTTGGCCAGGTCGAGCGTGATCGTTCCCGTGTTGAGGTCGACATCGACCCCGCCGTCGGAGAAGTTCGAGATGCCCGTGAACAAGTCGCCCAGACCCGTGACCTGGATCTTGATCAGGTCGTCGAGTGCAGCCGTCAGACCGGTCAGCTGACCGAGCAGGCCGGTGTCACACAGGTTGACCAGGTCGGTCGGGCCGAGCTGCAGCGTGGTGAGGATGGGCTCGAGGGCAGTGACCAGACCACCCAGGCCGAGCGTGGTCAGCTGCGCGTTGAGCGTGTTGACCGTGACGTTGAGCGTGTCGCTGACCAGGGGGCAGATGCGCGAGGCCGACAGCTGGATGTTGTTGATGTCGGCGATGTCGGACGATCCGGCGGCCAACGGCGACAGCGCACCGTTGAGGTCGCTCACCAGGTCACCCAGCAGCGGGACACCGAGCTGCAGGTTGAGTCCGGCGATGTTGTAGCTGCGCGACGGCGTTCCGCCGTCGACCGTCGTGTTCGACGAGAGCGCACCCAGGCCGAGGTCGACGCTGGCCAGGTTGTCGCTGATGCCGGCCAGCGGGCCGCCCTTGAGCGAGATCTTGGCGTCGGTCGGGACGCCGCCGCTGGTCGTGAGCACAGCGCCGGAGTCGCTGATCGCACCCGAGGCACCGATGGCCTTCTTGGTCGACTCGGCCGAGGCGTACTGGCTGACGAGGCCGGCTGCGCCACTGGGGCCCAGCAGCTTGGCGACGTCGAGGTTGATCCCGCCGGGGACGTTGATCGGGATAGCCGACAGCAGCGTCAGGTCGAGGTTGTTCTTGTTGGGGCCTGCGTTGCCCGGGTTGGTGGCCGTGACGCCGCGCGCCTGCGCGAGGGCGTCGAGGTTCGTGCCGCCGATGGAGCCGCTCAGGAAGCGTCCCGTCGAGTACGAGGTCGTCGTGGCGGCGCCGTTGGCGGAGAACGAGATGCCGGCGGTGACGATCATCGTCGCCGTTCCTAGAGCCAAGGTATTCCTGGCGAGCTTGTTCATCTGGCGGGTGCTCCTTGATCAGCGGTTATCCGGTGTCATGCATGGGAGTCCGGGCCGCGCGGGATCACGCCGAGCCTCGGGACTTTCAGCGCAGTCTATCCACATTCATAGGGACCTTTTACCCTCTCCCAGAGTTCTGAGGAGATTCATGTCACAGGATTGACGTCCTGAGCCCCCTGCTTTTCGTCCCGGACGACCACATGTTCTCCATCCCGCGTGGAAACATGCTCTTCGTCCTGCAAATGCTCGGGCTCTAGGTCCCTGGGCCGAGCGCCCCGTCTGGCGCGCACCCAGGCGAGCGCCCGGACCCACGACGTGTCGCTCACGAGGATCATGTCGACAGCGATCATGACCAGCGAGAAGTACATGATTCCCATCAGCAGACCGATGCCCAGGTGCATCCCCGTGACGGCGATGAGGGCCAGGAACCGCGTCGGTCGGTAGAGCAGGAACACCGGGAAGAACATCTGCACCACGATCGCGGTGTACGTGGCTCCGGCGACGAAGGCCGAATTGGCATACAGCGGATGCAGCAGGTCGTTCCACGGCGAGTACGCGTCGGTCTGCAGCGGGTAGTAGACGGCCGTGCCGTCCTTCCACACCGTGCTCTGCACCTTGAAGAACGACGACGCGAGATAGACCATGACGACCTGGTGGACGATCAGGATGATCGCGAGGTTGTGCAGGATGTTGCTCATCCAAGCCGGCACGATGCTGCGCACCTCGCCGCGTCGACTGGCACGGCGCGCGTCGACGGACCAGTGCCGCCCCGCGTCGGTGAAGCACATGTAGAGCAGCACCACGCGCAGGATCGCGTCGCCGCCAGAGCCCACGAACGGATTGCTGACGTACAGCGACACCCACAGGAGCAACACCATGAACGACGACGCCCGTGTGTAGACGCCCAGCATCATCAGCACGCCGAAGGCGATCGTCGCGAGATAGGCCACGTCGAACCAGTGGCCCCCCACCTGGGAGAACAGACCGAGGAACGACGGCCAGCCGCGTCCGGCCAGCACCTGCTCGGTCCAGCGGGAGCCGTCGCCCCACGTGTAGTGCCGATCGGGCCAGTTGACGATCAGCTGGCTGGCGACGATGAAGCCCAGGATCATGCGGGTGACCGACAGGCCGTACGTGGAGTGCTTGTCGGCCGCGAGCCAGGCCGTGGCGCGGGCGATCATCGGTGTGCCCGATCGAAGTCACGGACGGAGGCTTGCTCGGCAGGTGATCCGGGAGTCGGCCGCCGCCATCCACCGACGTCGCGCACGGGTGCCGGACGGTTGGCGGCTCGCTCGGAGGCCGTGCCGCCGCGGGCCGCGTAGGGGACGACCGCGTGCTGGCGGATCGCATAGCGCACGGCGGTCAGCTCGAGACCCGGGTGGCGGGACTCGAGCACGTCGGTCGCGAGCTGGGTGGCTGCACGCTCGTAGCGCAGGAACCCGAGCCTCGCGCCGAGGGAGACGTCCGCTGCCTCGAGGTCGTCCGACAGGGCTGCCCACGTCGGCGGATCGGCCTGGCTGGTGCCGGTCACGATCTCGCGTTGGGCCTCGTCCAGCCCTGAGATACGGCTCTTCAGCGGCGTCACGAGCTTGTTGGTCACGTAGCCGGCGCGCCCTCCGACGAGCCTGTGACGGACGAGGTCGAGCTCGACGGCCGTCCAGTCGATCCAGGCCGTCACCGCCGGCTTGCCGTCGTCGTCGACGTAGGCGCCCTGGAACAGCAGGTTGCGGTCCTCGGCGATCGGATTGGGAGCGAACAGCCGCCAGTTCTGCGCGAAGTACGGCTCGAGATAGCTGGTCTGCGACTGTGCGGCGTCCGAGTAACGGTTGGGCGGCAGCGCCGCGAGGGTCACGGCCACGAGGTGGAGCCCCACGATCGTCACGACGACAGCGATGAAGCTGGATCGCAGGGACGGTCGGGGCACGGGCACACGCTACCAACGAGCGGGCCGGTCGACCGCGGCTCGACGTGACGCACGTCGCAGTAGAGTGCAGGACGACCGGCCGGCACTCGTCTCGGCATGTCGTCGTCTCAGGGGGTACGTCCGTGGAAGTCCTGCACACCGTGATCGCGATCGGCATCGCCGTCGGGCTCATCATCGCCGTCAAGGTCGATCCGGTGATCTCGTTGATCGTCGCCTCGCTCTACCTCGGCCTGGCGGCCGGCGTGGGCTTCGAGGACACCATCACCGCGATCACCACGGGCTTCGGATCGATCATGGCCGAGGTCGGGCTGCTGATCGGCTTCGGCGTGCTGATCGGGGCGCTGCTGCACTCGATGGGCACCTTCACCAGGCTGGTGCACGCGCTGCTGCGACTGGTCGGACCAGGACGTCTGCCGTACGCACTGGCCGGTGCCCTCTCCACGATCTTCCCGTCTATCTATGTCGACGTGCAGGTCGTGCTCGCCGCCCCGCTGGCCCGCTCGTCCGCGCCGCACATCGGCCGGCGAGGCCTGCCCCTGCTCGCCGGCGCCATCGGGACCGGCATCTTCGCGGGTTACGTCTTCGTCATCCCCGGGCTCGCGGCCGTGTCGATCGCCGGCCTGCTCAAGATCCCGCTGGGCACCTGGCTCGTCTACGGCATCGTGCTCGGCCCGCTGACAGCACTGGTCACGACGTTCCTGTTCTCGCTGCTGCTGCGTACCCGCTACTGGAAGCCCGAGCAGGATGAAGAGGACGGTGCCGCGGCCGAGCGCGAGACCGCATCTTCCGAGGCCGCCGACGAGCGCTCGCGCGCCTCGGCATCCGACGAGCGGGGCCTGCCCCTGGTCGTGCTGCTGCTGCCGATCCTCGTGCCGCTGGTGCTGATCGCGTTCGGGGCCTTCGCCGACCTGCTCGACTTCTCGACCCCGGCGATCGCGTTCATGGGCGACGCCAACATCGCGCTGTTCGTCGGCCTCGTCGGGGCCTACCTGCTGTCGCGCTGGACGGCGGGCCGCGAGTCGACCGACGGCGCACTTTCGTCCGGCTTCAGCACGACCGGTGAGATCCTGCTCATCACCGGCATCGGCGGCTCGCTGGGCGAGGTCATCACCTCGACCGGGCTCGACAAGACGCTGGCCGACCTGTTCTCGGCCGATGCCGGCGCGCCCATCATCGTCAGCGTCCTGCTGGCCTGGTTCATCGCCGCGCTGCTCCACCTGGCCATCGGCTCGGTCTCGGTCGCCGCCATCACCGCGGCAGGCATCATCGCGCCGGTCGTCGCCTCCACCGGCGTGGCACCCATCGCCATCGGCCTGGCGATTGCCTCGGGCTCGATGTTCGCGCTGCAGGTCAACAGCAACTTCTTCTGGATGTTCAAGTCGCTGCTCAACCTGACGACCCAGGGCGCGCTCAAGACCATGACGGTCGTGACCAGCATCGCGTCGATCGTGTCGCTGCCGATCGTGATCGCGATCGCCCTGGTGGTCTGAGCGCCGCACCGCAGGGAGAACGACGAAGGCCCCGCCGTGAGGCGGGGCCTTCGTCATCGTGGTGCTGAGAGTGGAGCATAGGAGATTCGAACTCCTGACCTCTTCCATGCCATGGAAGCGCGCTACCAACTGCGCCAATGCCCCGCGGTGAGCCCCTCAGCAGGGCCTCGCCAATCTTAGCGTGCCGCTTCTGGCTTGCCCAAACCGGGTCACTGCTCATCCGACAGGACGGGCTCCGGGAGGGTTCCGGCGTTCCACTCCGTGAGCCGCCACTTGGACCAGTCGCCCCTGCGATTCTCCTCCAGGACGGACCACGAGCAGTTGCTGAGGGCACCCAGCGACGACCAGTGCGACTCGGGGATCTGCAGGAATGAGCACGCGCCGGTGCGCAGCACGGCACCATGTGCCACGACGACGAGCGTCCCGCCGGCGCGCAGCCGCGAGACGTGGTCGTGGAGTGCGGCGGCGAAGCGGTCTCCGGCTCCGCGATGCGTCTCGCTGCCGGGGATCTGGGTCTCGTCACCGTCGACCCACGCCCGCATGCCGTCGGGAAAGGCCGCCCACGCCTCGCGCCACGTCATGCCCTCACGGCCGCCGAAGTTCATCTCGCGCAGGCGCTCGTCGAGCCCGACGTCGAGGCCGGTCGCCTCGGCGAGCTGTTGGGCCGTGTCGCGGGCGCGCACGAGGTCGGAGCTCACGATGCGATCGGGCGCCAGGGCGGCGAGTCTCACCGCCGCGCTGCGCGCCTGCTCTCGGCCGACCTCGTCGAGCTGGGTGTCGGTCTGGCCCTGCACGCGTCCGGCCACGTTCCACTCGGTGCGGCCGTGGCGCCACAGCACGACCCGCCGCTGGTGGGACTCCAGCGTCATGACACCGGGACGACGGGGCAGTCGCTCCAGAGCCGCTCGAGCGCGTAGAACACCCGCTCCTCCTGGTGCTGCACGTGGACGACGATGTCCTGGAAGTCGAGCAGGACCCAACGTCCCTCGCGCTCTCCCTCTCGGCGCACGGCCTTGACGCCCAGGGCGATCATGCGCTCCTCGATCGCGTCCTGGACGGCCTTGACCTGGCGCTGGCTGGAAGCCGAGCAGAGCAGGAAGACATCGGTCAGCGCGAGCTGGTCGGAGACGTCGAAGGCGATGATGTCGGTCGCGAGCTTGTCGTCGGCCGCATCGGCTGCGGCGCGGGTCAGCTCGACGGCGCGGTCGGTGGCTGTCATGTGGTGGTGCCTTCTGTCGGTGTGATGGCTGTGTCGGTGTCCGCACGGTAGAGCTCGTGCTTGCCGATGTACTGGACGACGCCGTCGGGCACGAGATACCAGACGGGTTCGCCCCGCTCAACGCGGTGGCGGCAGTCGGTCGACGAGATCGCCAGGGCGGGGATCTCGACGATCGTGATGCGATCGGCCGGCAGGCCCTCCAGCGTCGACTCGTCCATCTCGTGCCCCGGGCGGGTGACGCCGACGAACTGGGCCAGCTCGAACAGCTCGTCGTGGTCGCGCCACGTGAGCAGCGCGGCCATCGCGTCGGCGCCCGTGATGAAGTACAGGTCGGCGTCGGGGTGCAGCGCTGCGAGATCCCGCAGGGTGTCGATCGTGTAGGTCGGCCCGCGCCGGTCGATGTCGACGCGGCTGACGTTGAACCGCGGGTTGGCGGCCGTCGCGATGACCGTCATGAGATAGCGGTCCTCGGCGGGCGAGACGTCGCGGTCGGCCTTCTGCCACGGCTGTCCCGTGGGGACGAACACGACCTCATCGAGGTCGAACCACGACTGGACCTCGCTCGCGGCCACGAGGTGGCCGTGGTGGATGGGATCGAACGTGCCGCCCATGACGCCGACGCGCCGCCGGGCGGTGTCCACGCGGATCAGGAGTGCTCGCGGCCCTTGCCGAACGCCAGCAGTGCCAGGACCAGGACCACGAGGATCGTCAGAGCGATGGCGCCGACTCCGTACGGGTTGATCCCGATGTCACGCAGCTGGTGCTCGGACTCTTCGGCGGCGACGAGGAACGAATGCATGTGCACAATCTAGCCGATGCGCCGCGAGTCCTTCACCTCACCACGCCTCGCAGCCGGCGGCTGCGCCGCGAGGCGCTCACGCTTCGCTGGCGCGCCTCGACGCGCGGGCGCTGCGCGCCCTCGGTCTCAGCGCACGTGGCCGTCGCCCGTGACGACGAAGGTCGTCGTGGTCATCTCCGTCAGGCCCATGGGCCCACGGGCGTGCAGCTTCTGGGTCGAGATGCCGATCTCGGCACCGAAGCCCAGCTCTCCCCCGTCGGTGAACCGGGTCGAGGCGTTGACCATGACCGCTGCGGAGTCGACGCCGGTCGTGAAGCGGGCCGACGCGGCCAGCGACGACGTCACGATCGCCTCGGTGTGACCCGACGAGAACGTCCGGATGTGCGCGATCGCCTCGTCGATCGACTCCACCACGCGCGCCGAGATGTCTAGCGAGAGGTACTCGGCGGCGTGGTCGTCGTCGGTGGCCTCGACGACGGCCGCGTCGGTCGCGCAGAACGCGGGGTCGCCGTGCACCGTCACGCCGGCCTCGTGCAGCGCCGCCACGACGCGGGGCACGAAGACGTCGGCGACCGCCCGGTGCACCAGCAGCGACTCGGCGGCGTTGCAGACGCTCGTCCGGTGCGTCTTGGCGTTGAGGACGATGTCGAGCGCCATGTCGAGGTCGGCGTCGGCATCGACGTAGACGTGGCAGTTGCCCACGCCGGTCTCGATGACGGGGACGGTCGACTGCTCGACGACGGCCTGGATCAGACCGGCGCCGCCCCGCGGGATGACCAGGTCGACGAGTCCGCGGGCCTGCATGAGGTGCGTGGCCGACGAGCGGTCGTCGGCGGGGATCTGCTGCACCGCGTCGGCCGGCAGGCCCGCCCCGACCAGCGCCTCGCGCATGATGTCGATGATCGCGGCGTTCGAGCGCGCCGCCGACGACGAACCGCGCAGCAGCACCGCGCTGCCGGCCTTGAGGCAGATCGCGGCGGCGTCGGCCGTGACGTTGGGACGCCCCTCGTAGATCATGCCGATGACGCCCATCGGCACCCGCACCTGCTGCATGCGCAGGCCGTTGGGCAGCGTCGACCCGCGGACGACCTCGCCGACGGGGTCGGGCAGCGCCGCGACGTCGCGCAGCCCCTGGGCGAAGGCGGCCACCCGGCCGGCGTCGAGCCGCAGCCGGTCGACGACGTTCTCGCCCGTGCCCGCGGCCCGTGCCGCCTCGACGTCACGGTCGTTGGCGGACACGATCGCCGCAGTGCCCGCCACGAGCGCGTCGGCCATGGCGTGGAGCGCGGCGTCCTTGTCGGCACGGTGCGTCACGGCCAGCGTGGCGGCGGCGGTGCGGGCTCGGCGGGCGGCGGCGTGGACCTGGTCCTTCATGGGTCGAGCCTATCGGCCGTCACCCCGGCTCCGGCCCCCGCACGGTAGCCCCGATCGCGGCCCGGGTGCGCACGCCGAGACGCTCGAACAGCGCGGCGACGTGCTTCTCGACGGTCTTCTCGCTGACCCCGAGGAGGGTCGAGATCTGCCGGTTCGAGCAGCCGCGGGCGACCAGCACGGCGACCTCGCGCTGCCGGGTCGTCAGGCCCGCACCGAACGACGGCGCGACGGCGGCCCCACCCAGCTCCCGGCCGATGCCCACGCGGTTCGTGGTCCCGAGTGCCTCGAGCACCGCGGCGACGTGGTGCTCGACGGTCTTCTCGGCGATCCACAGCGTGGCCGCGATCTCCCGGTTGCGCAGGCCCGCCGCAGCGAGCCGGGCGACCGACTGCTGGGTCTCGGTGAGCGTCTCCCAGCCGTGACCGGGGACGTTGCGCAGACGACGCCCGTGCACGCCGAGCTCACGCTCTGCCCATCGACGCAGCGCTGCCGCCCCGGTCGCGCCGGCGCGCCGGGCGACGTCCTCCAGCTCCTCGATGCCACGCACCCGGTCGCCCGACGCCGTGCGCGCGGACGCCTCGATGACGCGCGCCCGGATGACCTCGAGCTCGCCGCCGGCCAGCGCTGCGAGCGCGCCGGAGTAGGCCGAGGCCTGCATGCCGGTGGCGACGTCGGACGTGGCGACGGCGAGGCGGGCGCGGATGCGTCCGAGCGCGGCACCGGCCATGGGGTGCTCCCCGATCGGCAGCCCGTCGGCGCGTTCGCACCACACGTGCGCCGCGCCGAGATCGTTCCTCGCGAGGGCCTCCTCGACGAGGATCTCGTAGCCGTACAGGCGGTCCACGACCTGGAGGCGCGGCAGGTGGTCGCCGCCACCGGCGCGCAGGATCAGCTGGGCGGCATCGTCGAGCATCCCGACCGCGCAGGCACCGAAGGCGGCGAGCGCATGGGCCCCGGCGAACACGTAGTCGGCGCGCGACGTCCCGGGTCGCGCCTCACGCAGCGCGGCCAGACCGCGGCGGACGGCGTCAGGACGGTCGAGGTGGGCGTCGACGAAGATGCGGACGCCGAGGCCCAAGAGGCTCATCTGCGGCCACCCGGCGATCTCGGGAGAGTCCAGCACCCGTCCGACGAGCGCGTCGGCCTCGACGAACCGGCCCTCGAAGCAGCGCGCCCTGGCCAGTGCGAGTGCACTCCACGCCCCGGCCGGGGTCTGCACCCCTCTGCCGACCACGCCCTCGGCGATACGTGCTGCTGCGCCGATCGATCCGGACGACATCGCGGCCTCCACCTCGAGCATCACGGTGATCTCCCCGAGGGCGCTGTCGTCGGGCGCATCCGCGGGACCGGGTGCCACGGATGCCGCGCACACCGCGACGGCGAGGTCGCAGGCCGCCGTGACGATCCTCGACGAGGGGCCGTCGGCCAGGAGCAGGTGCGCGGCGTCGAGCGCCTCGTCGAACCGGCACGACAGGATCTCGACGAACACGGCCGCCGCCCGGGCGGCTCGGTCGCCGTCGGCGACGGCAGGCGCGAGACGACACAGCGCCTCGGCAGCGTCATGGGTCATCGCCCGCGCCACGACTGCCGCGAGCTCGTCGCCGTCCATGAGCCGCACGCTACTCGTCCGCCGTCGCCGCGTGGGCAGATCCGGAGGATCGGTCAGAGCAGGATCAGGTCGTCGCGGTGCACGACCTCGCGCTCGTACTCCGCGCCCAGTGCGGCCGCCAGCTCGTGCGTCGACCGGCCCAGCAGCTCGGGCAGCTCGGCACTGTCGTAGTTGACGATGCCGCGGGCGATGACCACGTCGTCGGGGCCGATGAGGTCGATCGGGTCGCCCGCGGAGAAGTCGCCGCCGACCGCCGTGATGCCGGCGGGCAGAAGGGAGGCCTTGCGCTGCGTGAGGGCTCGGACGGCACCGGCGTCGAGGTGCACGCGTCCCTTGGTCGTGCTGGCGTGGGCCAGCCACAGCAGCCGCGTGGGGCGTCGCCGGCCCGTCGCGTGGAACGTCGTGCCGATCTGCCCGCCCGACAGCGCCACGTCGGCGTGCGCCGCCGACGTCAGGAGCACCGGGATGCCGGCTCCCGTGGCAATGCGGGCGGCCTCGACCTTCGTGACCATGCCGCCCGTGCCGATCGCCGACGCGCTGGGCCGCACGATGTCGAGCGCCTCGAGATCGGCCTCGTCCCGCACGTCGGTGACGAGCTGCGACCCCGCGACGGCCGGGTCGCCGTCGTAGAGGCCGTCGACGTCCGACAGCAGCACCAGACGGTCGGCGTGCACCAGGTGGGACACGAGTGCCGCGAGACGGTCGTTGTCGCCGAACCGGATTTCGCTCGTCGCGACGGTGTCGTTCTCGTTGACGATCGGCACGACGCCGAGGTCGATCAGGCGCGCGAAGGTCTGGAAGGCATTGCGGTAGTGGCTGCGACGGGTGACGTCGTCGGCGGTCAGGAGCACCTGGCCGACCACGAGGCCGTGGCTGGAGAAGCGCTCCGCGTAGCGGGCGATCAGCGCGCCCTGCCCGATGCTGGCTGCCGCCTGCTGCGTCGCGAGGTCGCGGGGACGGCGCGCGAGCCCGAGGGGCGCGAGCCCGGCCGCGATGGCACCCGAGCTGACCAGGACGATCTCGTCGCCGCGCGCCCGTGCCGCCGCCAGGGCGTCGACCAGGGCGTCGACCCGCTCACCGTCGAGCCCACCGCCGGCCGAGCTCAGCGACGACGAGCCGACCTTGACGACGATGCGCGCCACTAGCGGACGTCCTCGCCCTCGCCGCCGTCCAGCATGCCGGGGACGTCGCCGCTCTCGAGGTCGTCCTCGTCCTCAGGGAAGCTCCAGTCGGGCTCGCGGCTGTCGGTGCGGGCCTCGCGCTTCTCGGCCTCCCACGCACGTCGTGCCGCCAGCTCCTCGCGGCGCTGCACGTTGGTGCGGCGGTCGGACTGGTCGATGCGGAGGTCTTCGCCGCGGCGACCCAGAACCTCGGCGCCCGCCGGGATCTGCGGATCGAAGTCGAACACGACCGCGTTGTCCTCGTCGCCGATGACGACGTCGTCGCCGGGCGAGGCACCCAGCTTGAGCAGCTCGTCCTCGACGCCCAGCCGGTTGAGCCGGTCGGCCAGGAAGCCCACCGCCTCGTCGTTGGCGAAGTCGGTCTGGCGCACCCAGCGCTTGGGCTTCTCGCCGCGCACGACCCACTGGTCGTTGATCTGGGTGATCGTGAACTCGCGACCGACACCAGCCTCGGCCTTGGGGCGCAGGACGATGCGGGTGACCTCGACGACGGGGGCCGCGGCACGACGCGACGCCACGATCTCGGCCATCGCGAACGACAGCTCGCGCAGACCCGCGTGGCTGGCGGCCGAAACGTCGAACACGTCGAGGCCGCGCGCCTCGAGTTCGTCGCGCACGAAGCCGGCGATCTCCTTGGCGTCGGGCACGTCGGTCTTGTTGAGCGCGACGAGGCGCGGACGGTCGAGCAGATCGCTGCCCGTGGCGTCGGAGTAGGCCTTGAGCTCGGCCTCGATGACGTCGAGGTCGGTCAGCGGGTCACGACCGGGGTCGACGGTCGCGCAGTCGATGACGTGCACGAGGGCGGCGCAGCGTTCGACGTGGCGCAGGAAGTCGTGGCCCAGGCCACGGCCCTCGCTGGCACCCTCGATGAGGCCGGGGACGTCGGCGACCGTGAACGTCGTCGAGCCGGCTGTGACGACACCGAGGTTGGGCGCCAGCGTCGTGAACGGGTAGTCGGCGATCTTGGGCCTGGCACGCGACACCGCGGCGATGAGGCTCGACTTGCCGGCGCTCGGGAAGCCGATCAGCCCGATGTCGGCGACGACCTTGAGCTCGAGGGTGATGGTCAGCTCGTCGCCCGGCTCGCCCTTGAGCGCGAAGCCGGGGGCCTTGCGCTTGGACGAGGCCAGCGCGGAGTTGCCGAGGCCGCCGCGGCCGCCCTGCGCGATGACCAGCTCGGTGCCGGGGCCGGTCATGTCGGCCAGCACCTCGCCGGTCTGGTCCTTGACGACGGTGCCCTCGGGGACCCGCAGCACCAGGTCGTCGCCGTTGCTGCCGCTGCGGTTGTTGCCGGCGCCGGGAGCACCGTTGGTGCCGCGGCGGTGCGGCTCGTGGTGGAAGTCGATCAGGGTCGTGACGTCGGCGCCGACCACGAGGATCACGCTGCCGCCGTTGCCACCGTTGCCGCCGTCGGGACCACCGAGGGGCTTGAACTTCTCGCGGTGGACCGAGGCCACACCGTCGCCACCGGACCCGCCCGCGACGTGGAGCGTCACCTTGTCGACGAAGCTGGGGACAGCCATCGGCCGCTCCTTCCGTACGGGCCCGACCAGAGGATCCGGTGAGGGCGTGAGGGTCGTGCAGGGACAGCAGTCACGTCACAAACGCGTTGGGGCGGTCCGCAGCTGCGGACCGCCCCAACGAACTGGTGCTACGTGATGCAGGTGGTGCTGATGATCTGGCGTCAGGCAGCCGGAGCGGCCGGGACGATGTTGACGACCTTGCGTCCCCGACGACGGCCGAACTCGACCGCACCCGCCGACAGCGCGAAGAGCGTGTCGTCGCCGCCGCGGCCCACGTTGGTGCCGGGGTGGAAGTGGGTGCCACGCTGGCGGACGATGATCTCGCCGGCGTTGACCTGCTGGCCGCCGAAGCGCTTCACGCCGAGGCGCTGTGAGTTGGAGTCGCGGCCGTTCTTGGTAGAAGCTGCGCCCTTCTTGTGTGCCATGTGCTCAGTCCTCTACTTCTTGATCTCGGTGATCTTGACCTGGGTGTACTTCTGACGGTGACCCTGGCGCTTCTTGTAACCCGTCTTGTTCTTGTACTTCTGGATCACGATCTTGGGGCCCTTCGTCAGGCCGAGGACCTCGGCCGTGACGGTGATCTTGGCCAGCGAGTCGGCATCAGCCGTCACTGTCTCGCCGTCGACGAAGAGAACGGCGGGAAGCGACACCGTCTCGCCCTCGGCCTGGACGACCTTGTCGATCTCGATGACGTCGCCGACAGCAACCTTCTGCTGGTTGCCGCCACTGCGCACGATTGCGTACACCACGGAATCCTCACTCATTTCAACGCTGGGGCGCGCCCACATGGAAGCAGGACGCGCGAAAGACGGGGCGCTGAGCGCACCGAAGGACTAGTTTACGTAGCCGGACCCTCGCGGGTCAAAACGGGGTCATCTCCCCCGTCGCGGCCACCACCGAAAGGGAGCGGCTCGGCAGGTGCCGGCGGACCGGCAGGCTTGGTCGCAGACCCCCGCTTGCGCGGGGCTCGGCGGGTCACGGCGGGCTTCTCGGCCACGTCGGGAGCGGGGGGCGCGGCAGCGTCGACCTGAGGCGTCTCAGCCGCAGGCACGGCAGCTGCCGGCGTCTTCGGCGCGGACGACTCCGTGACGGAGGTCTCGGGCACGGACGACTCGGATGCCGCGGCCTCGACGACGGGGGCGGGTGCCGCCGCGGCCGGTTCGGGAGCCGCCGTGGGCTGGGCGGGCTTGGGCTCCGCCGGCCTGGGCTCCGCGGGCTTGGGCTCCGCCGGCTTGGGTGCTCCGCCACGGTTGCCGCCACCGGCGTTGTTGTTGCCGTTGCCGTTGCGGCCGCCCTGGTTGCTGGTGCCACTGTTGCCGCCACCATTGCCATTGCCACCGCCGCCGTTGCCACGACCGCCACGCTGACCGCGTCGCGGCTCGTCGCGCTTGGGCTCGACGGGCGCGTCCTGGATCAGGACGCCACGACCGTGGCAGTGGTCGCACTCGTGGCTGAACGACTCCAGCAGGCCCGTGCCGATGCGCTTGCGCGTCATCTGCACGAGACCCAGCGACGTGACCTCGGCGACCTGGTGGCGCGTGCGGTCACGGCCGAGGCACTCGACGAGTCGTCGCAGCACCAGGTCGCGGTTGCTCTCGAGCACCATGTCGATGAAGTCGACGACGATGATGCCGCCGATGTCGCGCAGGCGCAGCTGGCGCACGACCTCCTCGGCCGCCTCCAGGTTGTTCTTGGTGACGGTCTCCTCGAGGTTGCCCCCCGAGCCGGTGTACTTGCCGGTGTTGACGTCGACGACCGTCATCGCCTCGGTGCGGTCGATGACCAGCGAGCCGCCCGACGGCAGGAAGACCTTGCGGTCGAGCGCCTTGTGGATCTGCTCGTCGAGCCGGTACGACGTGAACGCGTCGACCTCGGTGTTGTCCCAGCGCTTGACGCGATCGGTGAGGTCAGGAGCGACGTGGTCGATGTAGCCCTTGATCATGTCCCAGGCGTCGTCGCCCTCGACGACGAGTCCGTGGAAGTCCTCGTTGAACAGGTCGCGGACGACCTTGATCATGAGGTCGGGCTCGGAGTAGAGCAGCTCGGGTGCCTTGCCGGCCGCCACCTTGCCCTCGATGACCTCCCACCGTGCCGACAGTGCCGTCACGTCGCGGGTCAGCTGGTCCTCGGTCGCGCCCTCGGCGGCCGTGCGCACGATGACACCCGTGTTCTCGGGCAGGACCTCCTTGAGCAGCGTCTTGAGACGGGCCCGCTCGTTCTCGGGCAGCTTGCGCGAGATGCCGCTGGTCTGGCCACCGGGGACCAGCACCAGGAAGCGTCCGGGCAGGCTGACCTGGCTCGTCAGGCGGGCGCCCTTCTGGCCGATGGGGTCCTTCGAGACCTGCACCAGGATCGTCTGGCCGGGCGTCAGGGCGTCCTCGATCTTGCGGGCCTTGCCGTTGCCCAGCGTCGTCCAGTCGACCTCGCCGGCGTACAGCACGGCGTTGCGGCCGGCACCGATGTCGACGAAGGCCGCCTCCATGCTCGGCAGGACGTTCTGCACCTTGCCGAGGTAGACGTTGCCGATGATCGAGACCTGCGACTCGCGGGCCACGTAGTGCTCGACCAGGACGTTGTCCTCGATGACGGCGATCTGCGTGTAGTCATCGCGCTGGCGCACGACCATCTCGCGCTTGACCGACTCGCGGCGGGCCAGGAACTCGGCCTCCGACACGATCGGGGCCCGACGGCGTCCGGCCTCGCGGCCCTCGCGGCGGCGCTGCTTCTTGGCCTCGAGGCGGGTCGAGCCCTGGACTCCCGTGATCTCGTCCTCGGCGCTGCGGCCGCTGCGGACGCGCACCACGGTGTTCTCGGGATCGTCGGGCTGGACGTCGGCACCCTCGCCGGCGCGGGCCCGGCGACGGCGGCGGCGCGTGCCGCCGTTCCCGTCGTCCTCGGTCTCCTCGTCGTCGTCTGAGTCGGCCTGGTCGTCGGTGTCGCTGTCGCCCTTGCGACGACGACGTCCGCCACGGCTGCGACGACGTCTGCGCGGCGCGTCCGGGTCGTCGTCGTCGGAGTCGGTCGACTCGTCGGTGTCGGAGTCGGTGGCGTCGGCAGGGTCGTCAGCATCCGGCTCGACGCGCGCGGGACGTGCCGGGGCGAGGCCGGGCTCGGGTGCCTGGAACATCGCCGCGGTGGCGGCGCGGCGCACCTTCGGGGTGACGTCGGGCTCGACCTCGTCGGTGGAGGCGGTCTTGTCCGTGGCGGCCGCCGCGTCGCTGGACGCTGCCTCGTCGACGTCGTCCGCCGTGTCGGTGGCGACCTCGGGCTGCGGCGCGGCGGCCTTCTTGGCCGGGCGACGGCGGGCGGCCTTCTTGGCCGGGGGCGGCGCGTCGTCGGCACCGCTCGCGACGGGAGCTGCGTCCTTGGCCGGCTCGGCAGGCGTCTCGGGAGCGGCGGCCTTCTTGGCCGGCTTGGCGGGCGCGGCCTGTGCTGCGGGCGCGGCAGGTGCCGAGAAACTCACGGCCGCCGGCGGACCGGCGGGGCGTCCGGCCGATCGGCGCCGGGTCTGCGGAGCGGGAGTGGTGTCGGTAGGGGTGTCGTTCTCGTCGAGCATGCGCTCTCCTTCGCCCTGCGCCGATCTGGGATCGGCCCCGGGCTCGTCTGCGGTCCGGCCTGCGGACCTGAAGTTCGGTCAACCCCTGCGCCACGCGCCTGGGTGCGACGGCGCGCCCCGGTCTGTCACATCGACTCCCGCACCTGCCGCCGCGGTCGGCACCCGGTCAGGGCGCGTCGCGGTCGAAGGCAAGTGGATCGCCTACCGTGCCTTCGTCCGTGTCGAGGGGACCTTGGGCCAAGCGAGTCGCGATGGGCGTCTGCTCGAGCTCGAGGCCCCCGCTGGAACGGAGTCCGGCAAGAACGTCGTCTGGTCGTATCGACGGTGTGTCGTGTCGCACGACCACGTCCAGTATCGCACACGGTGCCGCCGAGGTGTCGTCCAAACGCACCGCGAGGCGCTGCACGGCCGACCGACAGTCGAGCGTGCGCAGGCCGCGTTTCATCATTCGCTCGACGAGAACCTCGTCGGCTGCGAGGAATCCGGCGACCGCCGAGCTGGCGTGTTCGACCGTCACGCCGGGCAGCGCGATCTGCCACTCGCTGCCCTGCAGCCTGTCGGCCAACGCACCCGGCCTCGCCACCACGACGTCGACGATGTCGAGCCCGGCGGGCAGCGCCGCGTCGAGCGCCTCGCGCACCTGCGCGGCGTCGCACGCCCGGGTCATGCCGATCTCGAGGTACTCGGCCTCGCTCGCCGCACCCGTCGGCGAGGCGTTCGCGTACGAGATCTTGGGATGGGGCGTGAAGCCCGACGAGAAGGCGATCGGGATGCCGGCCCGGCGCACCGCGCGCTCGAACGCCCGGGCGAAGTCGCGGTGGCTCGTGAACCGCAGACGTCCGCGCTTGGCGTAGCGGATGCGCAGCTTCTGCACGATCGGCAGCTGCGGGTTCGGCGCTTCGGGATTGGGGGTCCCCTCGAGGGTCGTCACCCGTCGAGGCTACCCGCGCGGGTCCCGTGGACGATGGAGCGGTGACGTCACCAGCCCCTTCCCCCACCCCCGTCCCGACCTCCGGCGGCCGATGGCTCGTCGGGGTGGCGATCATCCTGCTCGCCGTCAACCTGCGCGTCGCCGTCGGCAGCATCGGTGTCGTGCTGGGCAGCGTCCGCGACGACCTGTCCATGAGCGCGACGGTCGCGGGCGTCCTGACCACCCTGCCCGTCGTGTGCTTCGCGGTGTTCGGCGTCGGGACGGCCGGTCTGGTGCGCCGCGCCGGACTGCACAGGGCAGCCGCGACCGTGTTGGTGCTCGCGGCGACCGGCATCGTGACGCGGTCGCTCGTCGACGACCGGATCGTGTTCCTGCTGTGCAGCGTCGTCGCCCTGGCCGGTGCAGCCGTCGGCAACGTGATCCTGCCGCCGCTGGTCAAGGCCCACTTCCCCGACCGCATCGCCCTCGTCAGCTCGCTCTACGGTGCGGCGTTGATGGCCGGAGCGGCCACGGCATCGGTCACGACGGTCCCGCTGTCGGACGCCCTGGGCGGCTGGCGCGAAGGACTGGCGGCCTGGGCGGTGCTGGCGTGCGTCGCCCTCGTCCCGTGGGTGCTGATGCTGCGGCGAGACGTGCACCACTCCCCCGTCGCCACCGAACGGTTGCCGCTGCGTGCGCTCGTCCGGTCGCGGCTCGTGTGGGCCATGGTGCTCCTGTTCGCCGCGCAGTCTGCCGGGGCGTACGCGCAGTTCGGCTGGTTCGCCGAGATCCTGACCGACGCCGGCGTCTCCGACGGGTCGGCGGGTGCCCTGCTCGCGGTCATCAGCGCCGTCGGCATCCCGCTGACGTTGAGCCTGCCCTCGCTGATGCGGCTGACGGGCGACACGCCGTACCTGCCGTGGGCGTTCGCGGTCCTGACGGTCGCCGGCTGGCTCGGCGTGCTGATCGCTCCGGCGACCACGCCATGGGTGTGGGCCGTCCTGCTCGGGCTCGGCGGCGGCGCGTTCACGTGGACCCTCACGATGATCGCGCGCCGCACCCGCACGACGGCCGGCACCGGTGCCCTCTCGGTCGTCACGCAGGGCGCCGGCTACCTGATCGCCGGGGCGGGTCCGTTCGGCGTCGGAGCACTCCACGACCTGACGGGCTCGTGGACGGCACCGCTGATCTGCCTCATGGCGCTCGGCGGGGTCATCGCGGTGTGCGGCACGATCGTCGCGCGTCCGGTGATGCTCGAGGACACGGTGGGGCTCGACCACCGGTACTGACGCTCGACCTGTTCAGCCCGCCAGGTGCAGGTGCCCCGCCACCGTCGCCCCGGCCTTGCGGCTCTCGCGCGCCAGGTGGGCGATCAGGGCGAGACGCTCTCCCCCGTGCTGGTTGACGGCGCGCTCGGCGGCGAGACGACGACGCTCGAGCGTCCGGACGAGCTCGTGCTCCTCGTGCTGGGCGATGGACTGGGCGGTGAAATCGGTGAACATGATGTCTCCTTCTCGACATCACCCACACTCGTCGCTGAGGCACCTCGCCCACATCGGACGAACTCCGGGACCTGCACGCGTCGGCGCTACCTCAGACGCCCCACCCCTACCTCAGACGGTGTGCCGGAACACCACGAGAACGTGGGAATCCGGCACCTAGCCAGGGTTGCAACCCTCGGTAGGTGCCAGGACACCACGAGAACGTGGGATCCCAGCGCGATGGCTTCAGACGACCGTCAGCGGCAGCAGGTTCTTGCCCGTGGGGCCGATCTGGATCTCGAGATCCATCTGCGGGCACACGCCGCAGTCGAAGCACGGCGTCCAGCGGCAGTCCTCGACCTCGAGGGCACCCGACGGGTCGATCGCGTCCTGCCAGTCCTCCCAGAGCCAGTCGCGGTCGAGTCCAGCGTCGAGGTGGTCCCAGGGCAGCACCTCGGCGTACTCGCGCTCGCGGACCGTGTACCAGTCGAGGTCGACGGGCTCGTCGGCCAGCACCTCCTCGGCCATGCCGGCCCAGCGGTCGTACGAGAAGTGCTCGCTCCAGCCGTCGAAGCGTCCACCGTCACGCCACACCGCCTCGATGATGCGGCCGACGCGGCGATCGCCGCGCGACAGGAGTCCTTCGACGATGCCGGGCTTGCCGTCGTGATAGCGGAAGCCGATGGCCTTGCCGTACTTCTTGTCGGCGCGGACGAAGTCGCGCAGCTTCTGCAGGCGGGCGTCGGTCGTCTCGTGGTCGAGCTGCGACGCCCACTGGAACGGGGTGTGCGGCTTGGGCACGAAGCCGCCGATCGACACGGTGCAGCGGATGTCGTGCCGCCCCGAGACCTCACGACCGGTCTGGATGACCCGCTTGGCGAGCTCGCCGATCTGCATGACGTCCTCGTCGGTCTCGGTCGGCAGACCGCACATGAAGTAGAGCTTGACCTGCCGCCAGCCGTGCGAGTACGCCGCGGCGACGGTCGAGATGAGGTCGTCCTCCGACACCATCTTGTTGATGACCTTGCGCAGCCGGTCGCTGCCGCCCTCGGGCGCGAACGTCAGGCCCGAGCGGCGTCCGTTGCGGCTGAACTCGTTGGCGAGCGTGATGTTGAAGGCGTCGACGCGGGTCGACGGCAGCGACAGCGACGTGTTGGTGCCCTCGTAGCGGTCGCCGAGCTGCTTGGCGACCTCTCCGATCTCGGTGTGGTCGGCGCTGCTCAGCGACAGCAGGCCGACCTCCTCGAAGCCGGTCTTGTCGAGGCCGTTCTGCACCATCTGACCGATGCCCTCGATCGAGCGCTCGCGTACCGGACGCGTGATCATCCCGGCCTGGCAGAAGCGGCAGCCGCGCGTGCATCCGCGGAAGATCTCGACGCTGAACCGCTCGTGAACCGTCTCGGCCAGCGGCACGAGGGGGTTCTTGGGGTACGGCCACGCGTCGAGGTCCATCAGCGTGTGCTTCGCGATGCGCCACGGGACGCCGGGACGGTTGGGCACGACGCGCTGGATGCGTCCGTCGGGCAGGTAGGTGACGTCGTAGAACTTGGGCACGTAGACGCCGCCCGACATCGCGAGGCGCAGCAGCACCTCGTCGCGGCCGCCGGGACGTCCCTCGGCCTTCCACTCCCGCACGACGGCACTGATCGCCAGGACGATCTCCTCGCCGTCGCCCAGCACCGCGGCGTCGATGAAGTCGGCGATGGGCTCGGGGTTGAACGCCGAGTGCCCGCCTGCGATCACGATGGGGTCGTCGTCGCCGCGGTCGACGGCGTGCAGCGGCATGCCGGCCAGGTCGATCGCGGTGAGAAAGTTGGTGTAGCCGAGCTCGGTCGAGAACGAGATGCCCATGAGGTCGAAGGCCCGGACGGGACGGTGCGCGTCGACCGTGAACTGCGGGATGTCGTTGTCGCGCATGACCTTCTCCATGTCGGAGAAGACCGCGTACGTGCGTTCGGCGAGGATCCAGTCGCGCTCGTTGAGCACCTCGTACAGGATCTGGACGCCCTGGTTGGGCAGGCCGACCTCGTAGGCGTCGGGGTACATCAGCGCCCACCGCACCTCGGCCGACTCCCAGTCCTTGCTCGTGGCGTTGAGCTCTCCACCCACGTACTGGATGGGCTTGCCGACGGACGGCAGGAGGGGCTCCAGGCGGGGGAACAGCGACTCGACAGTCATGTCCTCAAGGGTAGGCGGTCGCCGCACCTCGACGAAAACCGTGGCACCCCGGCATCGCTAGGGTGGTCGACGTGAGACGACGCCAGCGCAAGCAACAGCCGTTCACGGTCCGCTACACGCCGGTCTCGACCGACGGATCGCTCGACCAGCTGCTCACGATCACCAACCACACCGAGGTGTCCGTTCAGCCGACGCTGAGGTTCACCCCGCGCAGCATGTACGGGCTGGAGCTCCCGCACGTCACGACCACCGCGGTCAACGGATCGCACCTCGGCCGGGCCGTCCTGCCCGCCGGGGGGACGTTGACCGACGTGCTGCGGTTCGACGGTCAGGGGTCGCGGCAGGTGCGGGGCGTCGACATCGAGGTGTCCGGGGTCGAGGAGATCGACCATCCGGCGCTCGAGCAGCCCCTCAAGACCGTCATGATCGACCTCGAGCAGAAGGCGACCGACGACCCCGTCGACTTCTGGGGCATCGGCGTCGTCAACCCCAATCCGTTCGGGGTCACGATGCGCATCTCG
Organism: Aeromicrobium fastidiosum; assembly: GCF_017876595.1. Lineage (NCBI taxonomy): Bacteria > Bacillati > Actinomycetota > Actinomycetes > Propionibacteriales > Nocardioidaceae > Aeromicrobium > Aeromicrobium fastidiosum. The sequence continues at coordinate 3,815,194 of NZ_JAGIOG010000001.1, forward strand.
CTGGTGCAGCTGGAGGAACGCGACCGCGACAACCCCCGCCAGGTCGTCGACGTCGTGACCCTTCAGGAGGACGTCGACATGGCATCGGTGTCGAACCACGTCATCTGGCTGCCTGACGAGGTGCGGGGCCAGTTCCACGAGGTCGTGCACTGCCTCGTGCCGACGACCTACACCTGAGTCCTGCGGACACCGGTCGGACCGATCTTTCGACGTTTCGGCAGTCCTGACGTCGTGAACGTCGACAGGTCTGCCCCGGGGGCGACCGATCTTTCTGCGTTCAGGTAGCTCCGACTACCTGTGTGCCGAAAGATCAGTCCCTCCACAGGCCCGGTCCGTGCGTCGCGGCGTCCACAGCCGCCCGGTGCAGGCAGACCCGTCGGGATCCCGGCACGCACCGTGGGGCGATGGACGACGTGCTGCGGATGTCAGAAGCGATCGAACGATTCGGACTGGGACGTGTGCGCAACCACGTCGACCGGGGCCGATGGCAGAAGCCGTGCCGGGGCGTCGTCGTCCTGCACAACGGTCCGCTCCCGCCGCGGCAACAGCTCGAGGTCGCTCTCGCCTCGGCGTCTCCGGGTGCTGCGCTCGGCGGCCTCACGTCCCTGGCGGTCGACGGATTCGAGGGCTTCACCCCCGTGGCACCCCAGATCGTCCTGCCATCGGGCGCGCGCTCCCCCTCCAAGGACGGTCTGGAGGTGCACTGGAGCACGCAGCTCGACGGGCGCGACGTCCACCCGCTCGCCGAGCCACGCCGCACCCGACCGGCACGGAGCCTCGTCGACGCGGCGAGCTGGACCGACAACGAGAGGCTGGCCCGGGCCATCGTCATTGCCGGGGTGCAGCAGGGCCTCACCAGCACGAGGCACCTCCGCGACGCGTTGACCCGGCGCGGGCCGTGCCGCCACCGAGGTCTCGTGATCGAGTCGATCCTCGACGCCGCCGGCGGCATCCAGTCGCTGCCGGAGCGCGACTTCGACGAGGTGTGCCGTTTCGCCGGGCTGCCGCGCCCGAACCGTCAACGAGCCGTGCGGGGGCCAGACGGCCGCTACCACCTCGACGCGTCATGGGACGACCTCGGCATGGCGGCCGAGGTGCACGGTCTCCCCCATCACGGCGTCGGGCGATGGAGCGCCGACCTGGTGCGAGCCAACGAGGTCGTCATCAGCGGCGAACGGCTGCTGATCTTCTCGTCCTACACCGTCAGGCGCGAGCAGCGCGCGGTCGCCGATCAGCTGGTGCGGATGGCCAGGGCGCTGGGGTGGACCGGCCACGGGCCCGATCTCTCGACGTTGACGCCGTCAGAGTGGCGCAAACGTCGAAAGATCAGTCGACGGACTGCGTGAACTCTCGGCGTACCGGCTGCCTGAGCTACCGAATCGCCGAAAGATCGGTCGAACTGGTCAGAGGTGGGGGAACCAGAGGGCGATCTCGCGGGCCGACGACTCCTCGGAGTCCGAAGCGTGAACGAGGTTCTCGCGGTTCGACAGCGACAGGTCTCCCCGGATCGTGCCGGGCGCTGCGGCCCGTCCGTCGGTCGAGCCGTTGAGCAGGCGGACGACCGAGATGGCCTCGTCACCCTCCAGCACCAGCGCGACGAGCGGTCCGGAGATCGCGAACTCGCGCAGCGGCGGGTACCAGGGCTGCTCGACGTGCTCGGCGTAGTGGGCGTCGGCCTGTGCCGCGTCGATGGTGCGCTGCTCGAGCGCCACCAGGGTCAGGCCCTTGGACTCGAACCGGGAGAGGATCTGCCCGACCAGGCCACGACGCACGGCATCGGGCTTGATCAGGACGAGGGTGCGTTGCGACATGCTCAGTAACGTAGCGTGACCGACCATGACCATCACGCCCTGGTGGCGAGACGCCGTGATCTACCAGATCTACCCGCGTTCGTGGGCCGACTCGGACGGCGACGGCATCGGCGACCTGCCGGGCATCACTGAGCGTCTCCCCCACCTCGCCGAGCTGGGCGTCGACGCCGTGTGGCTGTCGCCGTTCTACACCTCGCCCCAGAACGACGCGGGCTACGACGTCGCCGACTATCGCGACGTCGATCCCGTGTTCGGCACGCTCGACGACTTCGACCGACTCACCGTGGCAGCCCACGAGCTGGGTCTGCGGGTCATCGTCGACATCGTCCCCAACCACACCTCCAGCGAGCACCCGTGGTTCCGCGCGGCACTGGCCGCAGCACCCGGCCGCCCCGAGCGCGCCCGCTACCTGTTCCGCGACGGCACGGGCGACTCCGGGGAGCTGCCGCCCAACAACTGGCAGAGCAAGTTCGGCGGACGCGCCTGGACCCGGCTCACCGAGCCCGACGGACGTCCGGGCCAGTGGTACCTGCACATGTTCGACACCAGCCAGCCCGATCTCGACTGGACCAACCAGGAGATCCGCGACGAGATGCAGGACGTCCTCCGGTTCTGGCTCGACCGCGGCGTCGACGGCTTCCGCATCGACGTCGCGCACGGGATGGTCAAGGCCGAGGGCCTGCCCGACACCGACGTCGAGGGCGACGACTCCGTCAGCCCGACGTCCCGCCTGCCCATGTGGGACCAGCCGGGTGTCCACGACATCTACCGCGAGTGGCGGCGCATCGCCGACTCGTACGCCAAGGAGGGCGAGGACGCCGACCGCATCCTGTGCGCCGAGGCCTGGGTGCTCCCTGGCGAGGCGCTCGCACGGTACGTCCGGCCGGACGAGCTGCACCAGTCGTTCAACTTCGAGTACCTCATGACGCCGTGGCTGGCCGCCGACCTCCGCGAGACCATCTCGCACTCGCTGGCGCAGGCCGCGGCGGTGGGAGCACCGCAGACGTGGGTGCTGTCGAACCACGACGTCGTCCGGCACGCGTCGCGGCTCGGATACCCGCAGCTGCCGGGCCTGCAGAAGATCGCCGGCATCGGCCCCGACAGCCCGCAGCCCGACGCGGTCATCGGCCTCAGACGCGCTCGCGCCGCCACCACCGTCATGCTCGCGCTGCCCGGATCGGCGTACGTCTTCCAGGGCGAGGAGCTGGGCCTGCCCGAGGCGACGCACCTGCCCGACGACGCCCGGCAGGACCCGACCTTCGCCCGCACCGGCGGCGCGTCGATCGGACGCGACGGCTGCCGCGTGCCCGTCCCGTGGGAGGCCGGCGAGCCGTCGTTCGGGTTCGGCCCGTCCGACCGGTCGTGGCTCCCCCAGCCTGCTGAGTACGGCGACCTGGCTCCCGACCGTCAGCGCGGCGTGGCCGGCTCGACGCTCGAGCTGTACCGGACGCTGCTGCGACAGCGCCGCGAGCGTCGCCTCGGCCGCGGCGATCTCACCTGGCTCGACGGCTATCCCGTCGACGTCCTGGCGTTCACGGTCACGTCGCCCGAGGGCGCGGTCACGGTGCTGGCCAACCTCGGCACCACGGCGGTCGAGCTGCCCGCCGGATGCACGATCGTCGCGTCCAGCAGCGACATCGAGCCGGTGCGCCTGCTGGGGGCCGACGAGGCCGTGTGGCTCGAGGGCTGACCCCCGCGGTTGCGACGCCCGACGGCCGCAGATAGGTTCGATCTGACCTTGTGACCCGCGTCACTCGCGCGGGATGCGCCAAGGTTGGTAGGGGGAGAGATGACTGCACGACGTACCCGCAGGGTCGCCGCCGGGCTGGCCGCAGCCGCGCTGTCGATGAGCGTCCTGGCCGCATGTGGCGGGGGCGGTGGCAAGCCCACGCTCAACTGGTACATCAACCCGGACGGGCAGGACACGCTCAACGCCCTGGCCAAGAGCTGCAGCACCGACGACTACACGATCAAGATCCAGCTGCTCCCGTCCAGTGCCACCGACCAGCGCACACAGCTCGCGCGACGCCTGGCCGCGAAGGACAGCTCGACCGACCTGATGAGCCTCGACCCGGTCTTCGTCCCGGAGTTCGCCAACGCCGAGTGGCTGCTGCCGTTCGAGGGCGAGCTCAAGGACACGGTGCTCGACGACGACGTGCTGAAGGGAGCCGGCGAGACCGTCACGTGGGACGACCAGGTCGTCGCCGCGCCGCAATGGGCCAACACGCAGGTGCTCTGGTACCGCAAGTCGCTCGCCGAGGCTGCCGGGCTCGACATGACCCAGCCCGTCACGTGGGACCAGGTCATCGACGCCGCGGCCGACAACGACGGCACGGTCGGCGTGCAGGCCAACAAGTACGAGGCCTACGTCGTGTGGATCAACGCGCTGATCCAGGGTGCCGGCGGCAACATCCTCGACCCCAAGACCGTCGAGGCCGGCCGTGACGCCAAGGTCACGATCGACTCCAAGGCCGGTGAGGACGCTGCCGCGGTCATCGAGAAGCTGGCGAGGTCGAAGGCCGCTCAACCCGACTTCTCGACGTCCAACGAGGGCACGAGCCTCGGGCAGATGTTCCCCAAGAGCGGTGCCGGCGAGTTCATGACCAACTGGACCTTCGTCTACAAGAACTACGACGGGCTGATCGGCAAGCCCGGCGGTCCCGCCGACAAGGCGGGCCTCGACGACCTCGGTTGGGCGCGCTACCCCCAGACCGTGCAGGGCGAGGAGTCCAAGCCCCCCATCGGCGGCATCGACATCGGCGTCGGCGCGTACTCCAAGCACCCCGAGTTCGCCCAGCAGGCCGCAGTCTGTGTGACCAGCGCGAAGGCTCAGACCGAGCTGGCCGTCAACGAGGGACTCATGCCGTCCAGGCAGTCGGTCTACCAGTCCGATGAGCTCAAGGAGGCGTACCCGGCCGATCTGCTGGCCCTGTGGAGCGAGAGCGTCGACTCCGGCGGACCGCGCCCCAAGAGCGCCTACTACAGCCAGATCTCCAGCGCCGTGCAGGCCCGGTGGCACTCGCCCACCGCCGTCGGTCCCTCGACGCCCGGCAAGTCGGCCGCCTTCCTCAAGGCCATCCTGAGCGGAAAGGCGCTGCTATGACCTCCGTGATCGCCAACGAGGCCAAGGCCGGCAAGACGCCCAAGGCCCCCACGTCCGACCGGTCCCGCGCCGAGAACCGGCTGGCACTCAAGCTCGTCGCCCCGGCCTTGGCGCTGATGCTGGTCGTCACCGCCTTCCCGATGCTCCGGGCCCTGTACCTCTCGCTGTTCGACTACTCGCTCACCGCCCCCGACGACCGCACGTTCATCGGGCTCACCAACTACTGGACGGCGCTGAGCGACGGTCTCTTCTGGCGTGACACCGTCACGACCGTCGCGATCATGATCATCACCGTCGCGTTCGAGCTGGTCATCGGCTTCGCGTTCGCGATGGTCATGCACAAGGTCATCTTCGCCCGGGGCGTCATCCGCACCTCGATCCTGATCCCCTACGGCGTCATCACGGTCGTGTCGGGCTTCGCGTGGCAGTTCGCGTTCTCGTACCAGAACGGCTTCGTCAACAGCTGGCTGCCGTTCATCGGCGACGACTTCAACTGGTTCGCCGAGCGCAACTCATCGCTGATCGCGATCATGGCCTCGGAGATCTGGAAGACCACGCCGTTCATGTCATTGCTGCTGCTGGCCGGTCTGGCACAGGTGTCCGAGGACATGCTCGAGGCGGCCAAGGTCGACGGTGCGACGTGGTGGCAGCGGCTCTACAAGGTCATCCTGCCCAACATGCGTGCGGCGATCATGGTCGCGGTGCTGTTCCGCGCGCTCGATGCCTACCGCATCTTCGACAACATCTTCGTCATGACCGCCGGAGCCAACAGCACCGAGTCGATCTCGTTCCTGACGTACAGACAGGTCATCGAGCAGTTCCAGCTGGGCATCGGCTCGGCGCTGTCGGTGCTCCTGTTCCTGTCAGTGCTCGTGGTGGCGTTCATCATCGTCAAGCTGTTCAAGGTCAATCTGGCCGATGCACGGCAGGAGGGCTGACATGAAGACCGACCTGAAGAGCAAGATCGGCACCGGCATCGGCATCGCGGTGATCCTCGCCTGGTGCCTGCTGCCTGTCGCCTGGATCATCTCGCTGTCGTTCAAGTCGCAGGACGCGGTCACCAACGGCTCCCCCGGCTTCTTCCCGTCCAGCGGCGGCGGTGCCGGATGGTCCAACTACGCCGACGTCCTGCAGGACCCGCAGTTCCGGCGCGCGATCATCAACTCGATCGGCATCTCGCTCATCGCGACGGTGCTCTCGGTCATCCTCGCGACGCTCACGGCCTACGCCATCGCGCGGCTCGAGTTCAAGGGCAAGAAGTTCGTCCTGACGACAGCGCTGGTGATCGCGATGTTCCCGGTCGTCTCGCTGGTGGGACCGCTGTTCGACATGTGGCGCACGCTGGGCATCTACGACACGTGGCCCGGCCTGATCATCCCCTACATGTCGTTCACGCTCCCGCTCGCGATCTGGACCCTCTCGGCGTTCTTCCGCGAGATCCCGTGGGAGATGGAGCAAGCGGCCCAGGTCGACGGTGCGACGTCGTGGCAGGCCTTCCGCAAGGTCATCGTCCCGCTGGCGGCTCCCGGCGTCTTCACCGCGGCGATCCTGACGTTCTTCTTCGCATGGAACGACTTCGTCTTCGGCATCTCCCTGACGTCCACCGAGAACGCTCGTCCCATCCCGGCGGCGCTGTCGTTCTTCGTCGGCGCCGACCCGTTCAACCGTCCGGCGTCCCTCCTGGCGGCGGGAGCCGTCGTCGCGACGATCCCCATCGTCGTCCTCGTCCTGTTCTTCCAGCGCAAGATCGTCGCCGGCCTGACCGCCGGTGCAGTGAAGGGTTGATCACATGGCCACCATCGAGATGAAGAACATCGTCAAGAAGTACGGCGACGGGTTCCCGGCCGTCAACGACGTCAGCATCGACGTCGCCGACGGGGAGTTCCTGATCCTCGTCGGCCCCTCCGGCTGCGGCAAGTCCACGCTCCTGCGCATGATCGTCGGTCTTGAGGACATCACGTCGGGCGACATGCTGATCGGCGGCGACCGGGTCAACGACCTGGCCCCCCGCGACCGCAACCTGTCGATGGTCTTCCAGAACTACGCGCTCTACCCCCACCTGACGGTCTACGAGAACATCGCGTTCCCGCTGCGCCTGGCCAAGTGGAAGGACGCCGACATCGACGCCAAGGTGCGCGAGGCGAGCAAGACGCTCGACCTCGACGAGCACCTCGAGCGCAAGCCCGCCAACCTCTCGGGCGGCCAGCGCCAGCGCGTCGCGATGGGACGCGCGATCGTCCGCGACGCCCAGGCCTTCTTGTTCGACGAGCCGCTGTCCAACCTCGACGCCAAGCTGCGCGGCCAGATGCGCACCGAGATCGCCCGCCTGCAGAAGAAGCTCGGCATCACGACGGTCTACGTCACGCACGACCAGACCGAGGCCATGACGCTGGGCGACCGCGTGGCCGTCATGAAGCGCGGCATCCTGCAGCAGCTCGCCACCCCGCGCGAGCTGTACGAGCAGCCGGTCAACCTGTTCGTCGCGGGGTTCATCGGCTCGCCGCCCATGAACTTCCTGCCCGCGACGGTCGAGAACGGCGAGGTCACGCTGCCGTTCGGCACGTTCCCGCTGCCCGCCGACAAGGCCGCCAAGACCGAGGGCAAGGGACTGCTGATGGCCGGCATCCGTCCCGAGCACTTCGAGGACGTCTCGGTCATCGAGGAGGGCAAGGTCGACTCGGCCCGCACGTTCGCGGCACACATCGACGTCCGCGAGTGGCTCGGCGACCAGCAGTACGCCTACGTCCCGTACGAGGCCGAGGCGAAGGTGCAGGACCAGCTCAAGGAGCTTGCCCGCGAGTCCGACAGCGACTCGCTGCGCACACAGCTGGTCGTCTCCCTCGACGCCGCGAGCTCGGCGGCCGAGGACAGCGACACGACGCTGTTCATCGACACCGACAAGATGCACCTGTTCGACCCGGCCACGGGCGACAACCTGACGGTCGGCCTGTAGGCGCGTCCGCTGGGCCTGACGTTTCTGCAGACACGCCGACGGCGTGTTCGTCAGAACGTCAGGCCCAGCGGGTTCAGCGCTTCTTCTTGCCCTTCTTGACGGCTTCGAGCACCTCTTCGTTCCACTCGTGCTCGCGGATCAGGCGGTACCGCTCGCAGGCGACCCGCACGTAGGCCTCGGCAGGACGCTCGTCGTCGCCGCGGACGCCGGCCTCCTCGATCATGTCGACCACGGGTCGGAACTCCTCGGCGTACCAGCGTGCCGCCATCGTCTCGGGGTCCATGTAGGCATCCTCGGCGTGCATCGTGCGTGCCGCCCAGGCCTCGGCCGCCTCAGCGATCTCGCCGTACATCGCTGGCACGTCGACCGCGACCGCGGCCCGCGCCTCGCCGGTGAACGGGACGCGCTGCAGCATCAGTCGCCGCCAGAACTTGAGCTCGAGGTCGACCCGCGCCTCGATGCCGACAGGGGCCAGGAAGGTCTCGATCGCCGTGATGCGGGCCTCGATCAGGGTGACCCCGAGGCTGCGCGCCACCGACACCCGGTGGTGTCCGTCGCGCACGAAGTAGTAGTCGCCGATCTGGTAGACGTCGATCGGCGGGATCTCCTCGCCGACGCGGCTGGCGCGGGCCAGCCGCTCCCAGCGCTGCCGGCTGACGGTCGACGTGGGCCTGAACCGCCGGTCGAAGTCGCGCACCTTGTCGACCGAGCCGACGATCGCATCGAGCGGGATGACCTTGGTACCGACATAGTGCTCCGCCCTGCGGCCGAGGGCGTCGACGACCTCGTCGAACGACATCGACTGCACGACGTCCTCGGTGTCGTTGCGCAGCCGTGCCGCCAGGGCGGACAGCACCTGGTGCCGCCGGGCGCGCATGAAGTCGCTCTCGGCGTCGACGCGCGGTGATCCTGAGCTGCCGACCATGTCAGGCTCCTCTCCGGGTGGCATCGGACGCCGACCGGGCGGCGCGGGGCTCGATGTCGACGACGTGCCACGGGATGACGTTGCGGATCGTCGTCCGACCGACGTGCCGGTCGTCCTTGTGCATCCCGAACGGGTGGATGTGGCCGTGCAGGTGCCAGGTGGGGCGCAGGGTCTCGAGCACCCCGTGCAGGGCGTCGATGCCTAGGTGGCTCGGGTCGTCGTCGTCGCCCAGACCGAGCGGCGGGGCGTGGGTCAGCAGGATGTCGACGGGCTCGCCGCCGGCCCGCCTGAGCAGCGTCCGCGCCCGCCGGTCGTACTGCTTCTGCGTGTACTGGTGGTCGCCGCCGTTGTAGCGGACGCAGCCGCCGAGGCCGGCGACCCGCAGGCCGCCGACGGTGACGGCGTGCTCGTCGGCCGCGACGAACCCTCGTGGGCCGGTGGACGTCCGCGAGATGCGCGGATCGTGGTTGCCGGGCACGAAGGCGGCCGGCGCGTCGATCAGTGAGCCGAGCCGCTCGAGGTAGTCCCACGGGAGGTCGCCGGCGGCGAGCACCAGGTCGACCTCGAGGCCTCTGGCGCGGGCGGGCATCGCAGCGACCTCCTCGTCGGCGACAGCCAGCACCCGGACCATGCCTTCGACACTACCGCCGCGCGCGGCCGGTGCCACCCCCTCGGGGATCAGGCCGGGGCGGTGCCCGTGGCGTCGTCGCCGCGCTGCTCGGCCTCGGCGGCCTCGCGCGCCCAGCGCGCCTTGTCGTCCTCGATCCGGCGACCGAGGAAGAAGGCTCCGAACCACAGCGCCGCGAACATCAGGCCGACGAAGAACATGATCGGCACGAGGAAACCGAGACCGATCGTGGCCGCCTGGATCGCGTGGCCCACCCAGTAGGCCTGAGGACGGCGCAGCGACCCGGCGACCAGGACACACAGCACCGCGAGCCCGAGCCCGAGCACCAGAGCCGGGGTCTTGCTGACGTCCTCGACCGAGATCATGACCGGCACCGACAGGCCCAGGATGATGGCCTGCAGCGTCAGCATCGCCGCGCACATGCCCCTCATGCGATCGAGCCGCCGAGCAGCACACGTGCTTCGCCGACCGTCACGACCGAGCCGGTGACCAGGACGCCGCCGCTGCCGATCGCGTCGTCGCCGCCCTCGCCGCCGTCGGCCATCGCGACGGCCCGCTCGAGGGCCTCGTCGAGGCGAGGGGCCACCACGACCCGCTCGTCGCCGAAGATGTCGCCGGCGATCTCGGCCAGCTCGCCGGCGGGCATGGCCCGGTCGGTGCTGTTCTCGGTGACGACGATCTCGGCCAGCACGGGCTCCAGCAGGCGCAGCATCTCCTCGACGTCCTTGTCGGCCATGACCCCGACGACGCCGATCAGCGGGCTGAAGCTGAACGCGTCCTGCACCGCGTCGATCGTCGCCTGCACGCCGTGCGGGTTGTGGGCGGCGTCGAGCAGCACCGTGGGGCTGCGGCGCACGACCTCGAGCCGTCCCGGCGACGTGACCTGGGCGAAGGCACCGCGCACCAGGTCGGGGTCGAGCTGCTTGCTGCCCGTGAACGCCTCGACCGCCGCGAGCGCGTAGGCGGCGTTGTGCGCCTGGTGCGCGCCGTGCAGGGGCAGGAAGATCTCGTCGTAGCCGCCCGACAGGCCCTGCAGGCTGATCTGCTGCCCGCCGAGGGCCGTGACCCGGTCGTTGACGCCGAAGTCGACGCCCTCGCGCAGCGCCACCGCGCCGACGTCGAGCACGCGACGCATCAGCACGTCCATGACCTCGGGCGACTGCTCGGCCAGCACGGCGTGCGAACCCGGCTTGATGATGCCGGACTTCTCGACCGCGATGAGCTCGGGACGATCGCCGAGGTACGCCGCGTGGTCGACGCCGATGGGCGTCACGACGGCGACCTGCCCGGTGGCGACGTTCGTCGCGTCCCACGAACCGCCCATGCCGACCTCGACGACCGCGACGTCGACCGGCGCGTCGGCGAAGGCCGCGAACGCCATCGCGACGACCGTCTCGAAGAACGAGAGCGGGTGCTGCGAGGAGTCGTCGACGATCTGGGCGTAGGCCGCGACGTCGGCGAAGGCATCGACGAACTGGTCCTGCGTCAGCGGGACGCCGTCGAGCGAGATGCGCTCGGTCATCGACTGCAGGTGCGGACTCGTGAACCGTCCCGTGCGCAGGTCGAGGGCGCGGAGCAGGACGTCGATCATGCGGCTCGTCGACGTCTTGCCGTTGGTGCCCGTCAAGTGGATCACGGCGTAGGCGTCCTGGGGATCGCCCATGAGCCGGCAGATCGCGGCGATGCGGTCGAGGGAGGGCTCGAGACGGGACTCGGGCCAGCGGCCGAGAAGTGCGCGCTCGACCTCCGCGTAGGTGGGTGTCATCCCCTCCAGTATCGCAGCAGGTCAGGGACATCTCAGGGTGGCCACCCAGTTCCCAAATGTCAGCGGGTTCCGCCATAGTGTTCCTAACTAGAACACCCCTCAGGAGACCTCGTGAACCGCAGCATCACCGGATGGATCACTCATCGTTGGGCCAAGTGGGTCGTGCTGGCCCTGTCGCTGGTGTTCCTGGCCGGCATGGGCAGCTTCGGCAGCAAGCTGACCTCGGTCGTCGACAACGACATCGCGTCGTGGTTGCCGGGCGACGCGGAGTCGACCAAGGTCATCCAGAAGGCCGCGGCCTTCTCGAACCCCGACGACATCCCGGCGATCGTGCTCTACGTGCGCGACGGCGGCACCACGCCCGACGATCTCGCCAAAGCCACCGCCGACGTCGCGGCGCTCAAGGGCGTCGACGACGTCTCGGGCGTCGTCGGACCGATCCCCTCGCAGGACGGCAAGGCGCTGCAGGTCATCGCCACGATCACGCTCAGCGACGACGGCTGGGAGATGCTGCCCGACCGCGTCGACGACATCGCCAAGATCACCGAGCGCGGTGGCAGCGACGGCCTCGACGTGCGACTCGCCGGGCCGGCGGCGCTCGGTGCCGACCAGGCGGAGGCCTTCTCCGGCATCGACGGCATCCTGCTGTTCTCGGCGGTCGGCATCGTCTTCGTCATCCTCCTGATCACCTACCGCAGCCTGCAGCTCGCGTTCGTGTTCCTGTTCTGCGGCGTCGGGGCCGTCGGCATCGCGCAGGGCGTCGTCTACCTGCTGGCCAAGAACCTCGACCTGACGGTCAACGGTCAGAGCCAAGGCATCCTGAGCGTCCTGGTGCTGGGTGCCGGCGTCGACTACGCGCTGCTGCTGGTGGCCCGCTACCGCGAGGAGCTGCACAACTACGAGGACCGCCACGAGGCCATGGCCCACGCACTGCACCGTGCCGCTCCCGCGATCCTGGCCAGCGGTGCCACGGTCATCATCGGCCTGCTGTGCCTGACGCTCGCGCAGATGAACTCGACGGCGAGCCTCGGCCCGGTCGGTGCCGCCGGCATCGCCTGCGCCCTGCTGGTCATGCTCGTGATGCTGCCCGCGCTGCTGGTCGTGGTCGGCCGGTGGATCTTCTGGCCGTTCGTGCCCCGCTTCGGAGCGCCTCTCAAGAGCGACACGGGCATCTGGGCCAAGGTCGGGCAGCGCATCAAGCGCGCCCCCCGCACGGTGTGGGTCGTCACCACGCTGGTGCTGGTGGGCCTGTCGTTCGGCATCGTGCAGCTCGACGCCAACGGCCTGACCAACGAGCAGAGCTTCACCAAGCAGCAGCCATCGGTCGCGGCCGAGAAGAAGCTCGCCGAGCACTTCCCGGGCGGGGCGGGCTCGCCCGTCGCGGTCATCGCCAAGGGCGATCATGCCGAGGCCGTCGCCGAGGCGCTGAGCGGCGTCAAGGGCATCGATCCGGCGAGCGTCGCGGTCAAGAGCCCTGCAGGCAGCCCCGTCGCGTACGTCGAGGGCACGCTGACGTCCGCTCCCGACTCCGCGGCCGCCTTCAGCACGATCGACCGTGCCCGCGACGCCGTGCACGCCGTCGACGGTGCGGACGCGCTGCTGGGCGGCAACACCGCGGTCAACAAGGACGTCCAGGAGGCGTCGGGGGCCGACAACCGGCTGATCATCCCGGTGATCCTGGTCGTCGTGCTGCTGATCCTCGGCCTGCTGCTGCGGTCGATCGCAGCACCGCTGATCCTGCTCGTCACGGTCGTGGTGTCGTTCGCCGCGGCGGTCGGCATCAGCGCCCTGGTGTTCCGGCACGTGTTCGGCTTCGAGGGGGCCGACTCGTCGTTCCCGCTGTTCGCCTTCGTGTTCCTGGTGGCGTTGGGCATCGACTACAACATCTTCCTGATGACCAGGGTGCGCGAGGAGTCGCTCAAGCACGGCACGCGCAAGGGTGCGCTGATCGGACTTGCTGCCACAGGTGGCGTCATCACCTCGGCCGGCTTCGTGCTCGCGGGCACGTTCACGGCGCTGGCCACCCTGCCGATCGTGTTCTTGGCCGAGCTCGGCTTCGTCGTGGCGGTCGGCGTGCTGCTCGACACGATCATCGTGCGGTCGGTGCTCGTGACGGCGCTCAACCTCGACATCGGCCGGCACATCTGGTGGCCCAGCGCGCTGTGGAAGACCGACGGACCCGGCCACCTCGCCGACGAGGCCCACCCGGCCGATCCCGTGGCACCGGGCAGCGAGCCCGTGCACAAGGCCTGACGGGCGTCGAGGGCTATGGGGGCGACCGCGCGTCGCCCCCATAGACTCAACTGTCGTGAGCAACGAACTGCACGGCGTCCCCGAGAAGCCCGTCCTCGAAGGTCTCGAAGCGACCTGGTCGGCCCGCTGGGCCGAGCAGGGCACGTATGCCTTCGACCGTTCCAAGACCCGGGAGCAGATCTACTCAATCGACACTCCCCCGCCGACGGTCTCGGGCTCCCTGCACGTCGGGCACGTCTTCTCGTACACCCACACCGACCTCATCGCGCGCTACCAGCGGATGAGCGGCAAAGAGGTGTTCTACCCGATGGGCTGGGACGACAACGGCCTGCCCACGGAGCGCCGGGTGCAGAACTTCTTCGGCGTCCGCTGCGACCCGACCCTGCCGTACGAGCCTGACTTCGTCCGGCCGGAGAAGCCGGACCCCAAGAAGCAGGTGCCGATCAGCCGCCGCAATTTCATCGAGCTGTGCAACGAGCTCGTCCTGCAGGACGAGAAGGTCTTCGAGGAGCTGTGGCGCACCCTCGGCCTGAGCGTCGACTGGGACCAGACCTACACGACGATCGGCGACAACGCCCAGGTCGTGTCGCAGCGCGCGTTCCTGCGCAACGTCGCACGCGGCGAGGCGTACACCCAGGACGCGCCGACGCTGTGGGACGTGACGTTCCAGACCGCGGTGGCCCAGGCCGAGCTCGAGGCGCGCGACTACCCCGGCGCCTACTACCGCGTCGCCTACCACTTCTCCGACGGCTCGACCCACCACGTCGAGACGACGCGCCCCGAGCTCACGCCGGCCGCCGTCGCGATCATCGCCCACCCCGACGACGAGCGCTACAAGCACCTGTTCGGCACCACCGCCACGTCGCCGATCTTCGGCGTCGAGGTGCCGGTGGTGGCCAGCACGCTGGCCGATCCCGAGAAGGGCTCGGGCATCGTGCACTGCTGCACGTTCGGCGACCTGACCGACGTGCAGTGGTGGCGCGAGTTCCAGCTGCCCAACCGCACCGTGATCGGACGTGACGGACGCATCCTGCGCGAGGTGCCGGAGTGGATCGCGACCGACGCCGGGCGTGAGCTGTTCGCCGAGCTGGCGGGCAAGACCACGTTCTCGGCCCGCGAGCTCGTCGCCGCGGCGCTGCTCGCGAGCGGCGACCTCGACGGAGAGCCCACGTCGACGCAGCGCGTCGCCAACTTCTACGAGAAGGGCGACAAGCCGCTCGAGATCGTCTCGACCCGGCAGTGGTACATCCGCAACGGTGGACGCGACGCCGACCTGCGCGCAGCCCTCGTGGCGCGCGGCGACGAGATCGAGTGGGTCCCGGCATACATGCAGTCGCGTCTCACCAACTGGATCGAGGGCCTCAACGGCGACTGGCTCGTGAGCCGTCAGCGATTCTTCGGCATCCCGTTCCCGGTCTGGTACCGACTCGACGCCGACGGCCAGCCCGACTACGACGACCCGATCTTCGCCGCCGAGGAGACCCTGCCCGTCGACCCGGCCTCGCAGACGCCTCCGGGCTTCGACGAGTCGCAGCGCGGGCAGGCCGGGGGCTTCGTGGCCGATCCCGACGTGCTCGACACCTGGGCGACGTCCTCGCTGACCCCTCAGCTCGCCTGCGGGTGGGAGCGCGACCCCGAGCTGTTCGCCAAGACGTTCCCGATGGACCTGCGGCCCCAGGCCCACGACATCATCCGCACCTGGCTGTTCTCGTCGGTCGTGCGGTCTCACCAGGAGTTCGGCACCGCACCGTGGAGCCACGCGTCGATCTCCGGCTTCGTGGTCGACCCCGACCGCAAGAAGATGAGCAAGTCGGTCGGCAACGTCGTCGTGCCCGACGCGATCCTCGCGACGTACGGCGCGGACGCCGTGCGGTGGCGCGCGGCCGGCGCCCGTCCGGGTGCCGACTCGCCGTTCGACGAGGCGCAGATGAAGGTCGGCCGGCGTCTGGCCATGAAGGTGCTCAACGCCAGCAAGTTCGTCCTGGCTCCTGAGGCGCAGTACGGGCTGGGAGCCGATGCATCTCACCTCGACCCGGCCCGCGTCACCGAGGCGATCGACCTCGCGCTGCTGACCCGCCTGCGTGGCGTGGTCGACGAGGCCACGACGGCGTTCGAGGCCTACGACTATGCGACGGCCCTCGAGGTCACCGAGAAGTTCTTCTGGGACTTCTGCGACGACTACCTCGAGCTGGTCAAGGAGCGCGCCCGCCGCGACGACGCAGGCGGCACCTCGGCGAAGGCCACGTTCGTGCTCGCGCTCTCGGTGCAGCTGCGGCTGCTCGCGCCGTTCCTGCCCTACGTGACCGAGGAGGTCTGGTCGTGGTGGCAGGAGGGATCGATCCACCGCGCCGAGTGGCCCGTCGCGTCGCGCGACCTCACGACGGCCGAGCAGGACCCTGGTGTGCTGTCGGCTGCCGCGACGGTGCTCGCCGACATCCGTGGTGCCAAGTCGGTCGCCAAGGTCAGCCAGAAGACCGAGATCGGCACGTTGTCGGTCACGGGCACGGCGGCAGCCCTCGAGCTGCTGGCGCTGGCGTTCGACGACGTCCGCGCGGCGGGTCGGGTCACCGCCGACCCGACCCTCACCGTCGACGACTCCGCGACAGGCTTCACCGTCGAGGCGACCCCCGCCCCCACGGAGTAGCCCAGGTCCGCGAGTGGCGCAGTTCTGCGAAAACGGACGGCGTGTCCCGCGAGATTGCGCCACTCGCGGACCAGATTGCGCCACTCGCGAGTCGGGCGGATGTGCGCCGGCGCACTACAGGGTGCGGAAGGTGATGCCTGCCGCCTGCAGCCGCGTGATCAGGGCGTCGCCCATCGCCACGGCCGTCGTGGTCTGGCCCGACACCTCGGGCAGGGCGTCGTCGAAGGCCAGGCAGAGCGCCGACTCGCTGAGCATCTTGGCGGTCTCGGTGTAGCCGGGGTCTCCACCCGCCACCTCGGTCGTGACGGCCGTGCCGCCGCCCGTCGCGATGATCCGCAGCGAGAACCACGACTTCGCCCGCTTCTGCTCGTCCGGGCCGTCGCCCTGGGCCTTGAGCTTGAGCAGGAGCGAACGGGTCGGACGCAGCTGAGCACCGGCCATCAGCACAGCCCCGCCGGCGATCGTGCCGGCGAGCATCGGCAGCTTCTTGAACTGCGCGAAGTGCGAGTACGTGAAGTCGGGACCGTAGCGGTCGAGCGAGCGCGCCGACCGCAGGACGATCTGCGGGTCGATGGTGGGCAGTGGCAGCGCCCATCCCCGGCCCGCTGCACCGCGCCCGATCGATCCGCCGCCGCGCACGCGACGGTCGTCGGGGCGGCCCTCGAGCTTCTTGCGCTCCGCTGCGGTGCGGGCCGACTGGCGCAGACGAGCGAAGGCTCCCACCGCTGAGTGGTAGGTGCCACCCGACGCCGTCCCCCCGGCCCGGATGTAGCCCTTGACGTCGAGCGGGACGCCCTCGGGCATCTGCTCGACCGTGAACAGCACGCCCAGGTCGTAGGGGATGGAGTCGAAGCCGCAGGCGTGGATCAGGCGAGCACCCGTGCGGCGCGCGGTCTCGTGGTACTTCAGCCACATCGCGTCGACGAACTCCGGCTCACCGGTCAGGTCGACGTAGGCGATGCCGGCCTCTGCGGCGGCCTTCACCGCGGGCTCCCCCAGCTGCACGTACGGGCCGACCGTGGTGATCAGCACGCGGGTGCTGCCGGCGAGGGCCGCCATCGAGTCGGCGTTGTCGGTGGAGGCCGAGATGATCTCGGGGCGCACCCCACCGAGGGTCTCGATGCGATCGGCGACCGCTTCGAGCTTGGCCTGGTTGCGTCCTGCGATGGCCCATGACGCACCGGACGGCAGGTGCGTGCTGAGGTAGTCGGCGGTCAGGCCGCCGGTGAATCCGGTGGCTCCGAGCAGGGCGATGTCGACAGAGGTCATGCGCCCAACGTAGCGACCCGTCGGGTGGGCTGCACCCGACGGGAGGGCTACGAAGCCTTCTTGGCTGCCTCGTCGTGCGTCAGGATCTGCGGACCCTCGTCGCCGGCGACGGTGGCCGCGTTGACGATGACCTTGGCGACGTCGTCACGGCTCGGGATCTCGTACATCACGGGCTCGAGCACGGCCTCGATGATCGAGCGGAGACCACGCGCACCCGTGCCGCGGGCCAGGGCCAGGTCGGCCATCGCCTCGCTGGCCTCGGCGCTGAACTCCAGCTCGACACCGTCGATCTCGAACAGGCGGACGTACTGCTTGGTGAGCGCGTTGCGGGGCTGCGTCAGGATCGCCACGAGGGCGTCCTTGTCGAGGTTGTCGACCGCGGCGATGACCGGCAGGCGACCGATGAACTCGGGGATCAGACCGAACTTGAGCAGGTCTTCGGGCAGCACCTTGGAGTAGAGCTTGTGCGGCTCGGCCTTGGTGCCGATGTCCTGCTGCGCCGCGCTGAAGCCCAGCGCCATCTTGCCGCTGCGCTGCTCGATGATCTGGTCGAGACCCGCGAACGCACCGCCGACGATGAACAGCACGTTGGTCGTGTCGATCTGAATGAACTCCTGGTGCGGGTGCTTGCGCCCGCCCTGCGGCGGCACCGAGGCCGTGGTGCCCTCGAGGATCTTCAGCAGCGCCTGCTGGACGCCCTCGCCCGACACGTCACGCGTGATCGAGGGGTTCTCGCTCTTGCGGGAGATCTTGTCGACCTCGTCGATGTAGATGATGCCCGTCTCGGCCTTCTTGACGTCGTAGTCGGCGGCCTGGATCAGCTTGAGCAGGATGTTCTCGACGTCCTCGCCGACGTAGCCGGCTTCCGTCAGCGCCGTCGCATCGGCGATCGCGAACGGGACGTTGAGCATGCGCGCCAGCGTCTGCGCCAGATAGGTCTTGCCGCAGCCCGTGGGCCCGACCATCAGGATGTTGGACTTGGCCAGCTCGACCTGGTCGTCCTTGCCGCGTCCGCTGGACGCCTGCGCCTGGACACGCTTGTAGTGGTTGTAGACCGCGACGGCCAGCGACTTCTTGGCACCGTCCTGGCCGATGACGTAGCCGTTGAGGAAGTCGTAGATCTCCTGCGGCTTGGGCAGCTCGCCCAGGCTCAGCTCGGCACCCTCGGCGAGCTCTTCTTCGATGATCTCGTTGCAGAGGTCGATGCACTCGTCGCAGATGTAGACCCCGGGACCGGCGATGAGCTTCTTGACCTGCTTCTGGCTCTTGCCGCAGAAGGAGCACTTGAGCAGATCGGCCGTTTCACCAATGCGTGCCATGGGGGGTCCCTTTCGTGCCGGTGGCTGTGACCGGAGTGCTGTGGTGACGGGCCCGGAGTGACCGAGACGACGTGGTTTCCACCGTAGCGGCGAATCGCCTCGTCGTCTCGGTCACAGGCCGGATGTCGGGGTGCAACTTCGTGGACCGGACCGTCAGATGGCGGGGGTCTTCAGCGTGTCGAGGACCTCGTCGACCAGGCCGTACTCGACGGCCTGCTGCGCCGTCAGGATCTTGTCGCGGTCGACGTCCTTGCTGACCTCCTCGATCGACTTGCCGGTGGCGTCGGCGATCATCTTCTCCATCAGCTCGCGCATGCGGAAGATCTCGTTGGCCTGGATCTCGAGGTCGGAGATCTGTCCGCCGGTGCCCTCGGTGTAGGGCTGGTGGATCAGGATGCGGCTGTTGGGCAGCGCCAGGCGCTTGCCCGGCGTGCCGGCGGCCAGCAGGATCGCTGCGGCCGAGGCGGCCTGGCCCAGGCACAGGGTCTGCACGTCGGGCTTGATGTAGCGGATCGTGTCGTAGATCGCCGTCAACGCGGTGAACGAGCCACCGGGGCTGTTGATGTAGATGCTGATGTCACGATCGGGGTCCATCGCCTGCAGGCTCATGAGCTGGGCCATGACCGCGTTGGCGACGTCGTCGCTGATCGGGGTGCCCAGCATGATGATGCGGTCCTCGAAGAGCTTGGTGTAGGGGTCGATGCGACGGAAGCCGTAGCTCGTGCGCTCTTCCCACTGCGGGATGTAATAGCTCATGCTGACGCCTCCGTCGAAAGACCAATGTACGAATGCGTCAGCACGACTGCTGCCACATGATTCACCCGCTGGCGCTCGTTCATCGGACAACCTCTCCTGCGCTGCGGACGACGTGGTCGATCAGGCCGTACTCCTTGGCCTGGTCGGGCGTGAACCAGCGGTCGCGGTCGGAGTCGAGCTCGATCTGCTCGACGGTCTGGCCGCTGTGGAACGACTGCAGCTGGTTGAGCTGCTTCTTGAGCAGGATGCTCTGCTCGGCCTGGATCTTGATGTCGGAGGCAGAGCCGCCGATGCCGCCGGACGGCTGGTGCATCATGATGCGCGCGTGCGGCAGGGCGTACCGCTTGCCGGCGGTGCCGGCAGCGAGCAGGAACTGCCCCATCGAGGCCGCGAGGCCCATGCCGAACGTCGCGACATCGTTGGAGATGAACTGCATCGTGTCGTAGATGGCCATGCCGGCGTCGACCGAGCCACCCGGCGAGTTGATGTACAAGAAGATGTCGGCCTGCGGATCCTCTGCGTTGAGCAGGAGCATCTGCGCGGCGATCGCGTTGGAGTTGGAGTCGCGGACCTCGGACCCGAGGAACACGATGCGCTCCTTGAGCAGGCGCTGGTAGATGTGGCCGTCGAGATCCGAGGGGCCGGCCTCGCCGGCCATCCTCGGCGACAGTGGGCTGGAGCTGTCAGATGTGTTCACGTCCACAAACCTAGACGGCACCGGGGACGAACACACGCGAAAACACGGCTGTTCGCTGATGGCATACGTGTCGGTCGCCGACTGGTCAGTCGGAGGCGCCGACGACGTGCTGGTCCCAGTCGATGACCGATCCCGTCACGACGCCGCTGCGGTCGGACAGCAGGAGGACGGCCAGCGCGGCCATGTCGTCGACCTGCCCGAGCCGTCCCATGGGCTGCGACGCCGAGGCCTTCTCGAGCCACGTGTCGTCGGCGTCGTGGAACTCGCGCTGCACGGCGTCCTCGCCCTCGGTCTGGGTCCAGCCGATGTTGATGCCGTTGACGCGGATGCGGTCCCACCGGTGGGCGTGCGCCGCATTGCGGGTCAGGCCCGCCAGCCCGGCCTTGCTGGCGACGTAGGGCGCGAGGTACGGCTGTCCGCCGTGCGACGACATCGTCAGGACGTTGACGATCGTGCCGCCCTCGCCCCGCCGCACCATGTCGGCGACAGCCGCCTGCATCAGGAAGAACGGGCCCTTGAGGTTGACCGCGACGTGGGCGTCGAACAGCTCGGGCGTCGTGTCGAGCAGCGTGCCGCGGCTCGTCAGCCCGGCCGCGTTGACGAGGCAGTCGATGCGTCCGTGGCGGTCGATCGTCGTGGCGACGGACGCACGGGCCTGCTCGACGTCGGCGACGTCGCACGGCACGAAGCTCGCCGCGGTGCCGAGGCTGCTCGCGAACGACTCCCCCACGTCGGCGCGTCGTCCCGTCACGACGACGGTGCCACCCTCGGCGACGGCCGCCCGGGCGATGCCTGCCCCGACGCCCTGGGTTCCGCCGCTGACGAGCACGACCTTGTCGGTCAGCAACGGCTCAGCCATCGGTACGACGCCGATCCGTGCCGGCGTCGATCGCGTCGTCGAGCTCGGCGGGCGTCCAGCCCTCGGCCAGCGCCCGCTGGACGATCTCGGCCTGCGAGAGCGGCGTCAGGCCGTTGACGTTGGCGTCGAGGTCGAGGTTCGTCGGGAACGGGTAGCCCTCGGCGGACGCCGCCACGGCGTTCGCGACGAGACCGCTCCCGGCTCCGGCGGCGAGGCGCTCGAGCAGGGCCGGGTAGACCGCCTTCGAGACCCGCGCACGGTCGACCGACTCCATCGCGCGTCCGAAGGCCGACGACACCTGCAGCAGGTTGGCCATGCGCTGGACGTCGGTCGACACGTTGGTGCCCGCACCGTGGAACACCGCGGGGTTGAAGAAGGCCGCGTCGCCCTTGGCGAGCGGGAGCTGCACGTGGTGCTCGGCGAAGTACTCGCGGAACTCCGGCAGCCGCCAGGCGAGGTACCCGGGGGCGTACTGGTGCGAGTGCGGCAGGTACATCGTCGGCCCGCTCTCGACCGGCATGTCGGAGTGCGCCACCGCTCCCTGAAGGGTGAGCACCGGCGACAGGACGTGGACGTGCGCCGGGTAGCGCTCGACGACCTCGTTCGACAGGAAGCCGAGGTGGTAGTCGCGGTGCGGGTCCTGGGCGACGCCGCCGGGCCGCACGACGTTGACCTGGGACGTCACCTGGTACGCCGGGCCGAGCCAGGCTCGGGAGATCAACGCGAGGACGTCGTTGGCGTAGTAGTCGACGAAGGCCCCGGGATCGCGCACCGCGAGCTTCTCCAGCGCGTTCCAGACGCGGCTGTTGGCACCGGGCTTCGCGAAGTGGTCACCGGGGGCGGTGCCCGCAGCACGCTCGTCGACGATGATCTCGTCGAAGACGGCCGTCACGCGATCGATCACCGAGGGGTCGGTGAAGGCGCCCTTGAGGGCCACGACGCCGGGCCCGTCGCTCAGGGCGCGCACCAGCTCGCCCTCGACCTCTGCAGAGCCGGCTTCTGTGCTCGTCGCGGCGCGCAGGACGGCCGACTCGTAGACCAGCACGCCCTGCTCGACGCGGTCGGCGTGCGGGTAGTCGGCGACGTCGGTCGTGGCGCGGACGACGGCGTCGAAGTCGTCGACGCTGCAGTCCGACTCGTGCAGGCGCGGCGAGCGTCCGGTCGTGCCGTGGATCGTGGCTGTCATGCGTTCTCCTCGTGACTGGGTACGACCCGACGCTAGTGGCCGCCTATGCTCGGCGGGACGCCGAAACACCTCAAGAACACCTCAGAGAGACGTGGAGCACTGATGGGCCACCCGTTCCGGATGCGCGAGATCGCCCAGCAGTCCGGCCTGAGCCTCGCCACGATCGATCGCGTGCTCAACCGGCGCGCCGGGGTGCGTGCCAGCACCGTCGCCGAGGTCGAGCAGGCGATCGCCGAGCTCGACCGACAGGCGTCCCAGGTGCGGGTGGCCGGACACACCTTCCTGGTCGACCTCGTGATGCAGGCACCCGCTCGGTTCTCGGCCGCCGTGAGGGCCGCGCTCGAGGGTGAGCTGCCGCACCTGCGGCCCGCCGTGATCCGCGCGCGGTTCCACCTGCAGGAGAACAGCTCGCCCGCCGAGGTCGTCCGCACCCTGCACGTGATCGCCCGACGGGGGTCGCAGGGCGTCATCCTCAAGGCTCCCGACGATCCCCTGGTCGTGGAAGCGGTCGACGAGCTCGTCGCGGCCGGCATCCCTGTCGTCACTCTCGTGACCGACGTGCCGGACAGTCGCCGGATCGCGTACGTCGGCATCGACAACCGTGCCGCCGGGGCGACCGCCGCGTACCTGCTGTCGCAGTGGACACCGGGCGGCGAGGGCGCGGCGCTGACGACGTTGAGCAGTGCGGCGTTCCGCGGCGAGGACGCCCGCGGTGCCGGCTTCCGTGCCGCCTGGGCGGATCTCGCGCCCGGACGTCGCGTGCACGAGGTCGCCGAGACCGACGGGCTGGACGCCACGATGCTCGACGCGGTGACGGCGGCGCTCGAGGCCGACCCCGCGATCGACACGGTCTACTCGATCGGTGGCGGCAACGTCGCGACGCTCGAGGCGTTCCGGCAGGCCGGACGGACCTGCCGGGCGTTCGTCGCGCACGACCTCGACGCCGACAACGCTGGCCTGCTGCGCTCGCGCCGCCTGTCGGCCGTGCTGCACCACGACCTGCGCGACGACATGCGGCGCGCCTGCCGGGTCGTGATGCAGGCCCACGGGGCGCTGCCGGGGCCCGTTGTCTCCCTGCCGTCGCACATCCAGGTCGTCACGCCCTACAACGAGCCCGGCGCCTTCCTCCCCCTCGCGAGTCACTGAATGCCCCCTCGCGAGTCACTGCGTCATGCGACGGAGTGACTCGCGACCGGTGACGGAGTGACTCGCGAGCGGGGGTCAGAGGGTGAAGGCGGCGCGGAAGGCCTCGAGGGCCCGGTCGCTGCCCTCGACCGACGGGTCGATCGCGAAGGCCTCCATCGCCACGACCCCGTCGTAGCCCGCATCGGCCAGCGCCTGGGCCACGAACGGCCACCTGACCTCGCCCGTGCCGGGCTCGCAGCGTCCCGGGACGTCCGCGACCTGCACCTCGCCGATGTGCGGAGCGGCCCGCCAGATCAGGTCGACGAGATTCCCCTCGCCGATCTGCGCGTGGTAGAGGTCGAGGTTCATCTTCAGGTGCGGGCTGTCGACCGCCGCGACCAGCGCGAGCGTGTCGGCGGCCCGCGCGAACGGCGTGCCGGGATGGTCGACCTCGGTGTTGAGGTTCTCGAGCACGAACGTCACGCCGTGCCGGGCACCCAGCTCGGCGATGCGCGACAGGGTGCGCGCCGCGGCGAGCCACATCTCGCCCGTCACGACCTCGACCGGACGGACGGGGATGCCGCCCTCCCCCAGTCCCGTGCCGTGCAGGTTGAGCGACGGGCACCCGATCGCCTGCGCGAACGGGATCGACTGCTCGGCCGTCCGCAGCAGCTCATCGGCACCGTCGTCCGTGATGAGGTCACCGCTGACGTAACCCGTCATCGACGTGAACCGGGCACCGGTCGCGACGAGCGCGGCGGCGTCCTTGCCCGTCCAGTCCCAGATCTCGGCTGCGAATCCCGCCGCGTGGATGCGTTCGACCCGCTCGAGATGCGGCAGGTCGGTGTAGACCATCTCGGAGCAGACGGCCAGATAGAAGCTGCCGGGAAGGGGCCCGAGGTCGACGGTCATCGTGCGACCCCCGCCCGAGCGCCTGACGTCATCGAGTCGATGCAGGCCTGGGCGATCGCGAACGCCGCGAAGGCGTCGTCGCCCGTGACCGACGGCGCGCGCCCCTGCTGCACCGCGAGCGCGAACTCGGCGAGCTCGCCCGTGTAGGCGTCGATCAGCAGCTCGGTGTCGCTGTGCGACGTCGCGGCCACGCGACCCGCGGCGTCGTGCACGCGCAGGGACGACCGGGCGCCCTCGCCCATCGTGACCATGCCCTCGGATCCCAGCACCTCGCCACGCACGTCGTAGCCGTACGTCGCCGCGAAGCTCGCCTCGGCCGTCGCGATGGCCCCGTTGTCGTAGCGGATGACGACGGTGGCGTGGTCGAGCAGCGTCGGGTGGCCCGGCGACGTCAGCGAGTCGGCCGTCGCGACGACGTCGATGGCCTGCGCTCCGGGGTTGAGCCAGTTGAGCGTGTCGAAGTCGTGGATCAGGGTCTGCGTGAAGATCGTCCACGGCGGCACGACGTCGGGGTCGGACGGCCCGCGGCCCGGGTCGCGCGTCAGCGAGCGCAGCTGGCGGACCGCGCCGAGCCGGCCCGCGACGATCGCCTCGTGCGCCTCGACGAACTCGCGGGCGAAGCGGCGGTTGAACCCGACCTGCAATGCCACGCCCGCCGCGGCCGCCGCTGACCGGGCAGCGGAGATCTCGGCCAGGCTCATGCCAGCCGGCTTCTCGCTGAAGACGTGCTTGCCGGCCTCGGCGGCAGCGGTGATCAGCTCGGCGTGGGCGACCGACGACGCGGCGATCACGACGGCGTCGACGTCGTCGGACGCGAGCAGCGCCTCGACGGACGTCTCACCCCGCGCACCGAGCGGCTCCGCGAGCTCGGACGCCGCGCCCGGACGGGGGTCGGCGACGACCGTGAGCGTGGCCTCGGGCACCCTGCGGGCGATGACGGTGGCGTGCGAGGCACCGATGCGGCCGGCACCGATCAGGCCGATGCGGACAGGTGGGACGGGCATGGAGATCCTTCGGGACTAGAACGTTCTAGAAAGAAGACGATAGAGTGCCGCACGAGCGCCGTCAACACGCCGGCCCGACACCGACCGCGAAGGGGGCCCTGCGTGACCGAGCGCATCCGACGGCCCCCGGCGTCGCGCCCCACGCTCGCCGACGTCGCCCGCGAGGCCGGGGTCTCGACCGCGCTCGTCTCGATCGTCATGCGCGGGGTGCCCGGTGCCAGCGACGCGACCCGCGAGCGCGTGCGAGCGATCGCCGACGACATGGGCTACGTCCGGGACGAGCGTGCGCGCAAGCTGCGCCAGTCGAGCTCGAGGCTCATCGGTGTCACCTTCGACCTCCAGCAGGCCTTCCACGGCGACCTCGTCGAGCACCTGTACACCGCGGCCGCCGCGCGCGGGTACGACCTGGCGATCAGCGCCGTGGCACCCAGCCGGGGCGAGGACGTCGCCCTGCAGGCGCTGCTGCGGGAGCGGTGTGAGGTCGCCGTCCTGCTCGGCTCGACGCTCGCCGACGACACTCTCGCCGCGACGGCCCACCGCGTCCCCCTGCTGCTGGTCGCGCGCCGCAGCAGCGCCGACGGGGTCTCGTCGGTGCACAGCGACGACGCCGCCGGCGTCGGACTCGCCGTCGACCACCTGGTGTCGCTGGGCCACCGCAGCCTCGCGCACGTCGACGGTGGGACGGCACCCGGAGCCGACGACCGCCGGCACGGCTTCACCGTCGCGGTCGAGCGCCACGGGGTCGAGGGGCGCGTCGTCGCCGGCGGACCCACCGAGCACGACGGTGCCCGCTGCATGGCCGCGCTGCTCGACTCCCCCGGGCCGCCCACGGGGGTCGTCGCGTTCAACGACCGCAGCGCGGCCGGGGCGATCGACCTGCTGGTGCGGCGACGCCTCGACGTCCCCGACGACGTCTCGGTCATCGGCTACGACGACTCGCGGCTCGCGATCGGACCACACGCGCAGATGTCGACGATCTCGCAGAACGCCACCGAGATGGCCGAGACGGCCGTCGACGGCGCGCTCGACCTGCTGGCCGGCGGCGACGCACGCGAGGTCGTGCTGGCACCGCACCTCGTGGCCCGCAGCACGACCGGCCCCGCCCGCTGATCATCCAGGGGGACGGGACCGGGGCATGGCTCAGGCGTAGAGCGACGGCCGCTCGCGCAGCGTGACGGGCTCGCGCGCGCCGGAGGCCAGCGAGGCCACTCCCGCCTCGGCGACGGCGTTGGCGACGTAGCCGTCCCACGCCGACGGACCCGTCGTGGCACCCGCGAGGGCCTCGTCGGCCCACGTCGACAGCTCGATGCGATAGGCGTCGGCGAAGTGGGCCACGAAGTCGTCGCGCACAGGGACGCCGTCGACCCCGGCCACCCGGGTGCTGACGGCCTCGGCCGGTGCCAGCGAGGCGGTGCCCCGCGAGCCGACGACCTCGCAGCGGACGTCGTAGCCGTAGCCGGCGTTGACGAAGACCTCCGCCATGACCATGACACCGCCCTTCGTCCAGATCGTCGCGAGCTGCGGGTCGCGGAATCCGTCGACGACCGGCGACTCGACCCGGATGCCGGTGATCTCGTCGTCGAGCAGCCACGGGATCGTGTCGAGCTCGTGGATCATCGATCCCGTGATGAGCCCGGCGTCGTCGGTGCTGGTGCTGCTGGACGCATTGCGGTGGATCGCGTGGACGAGCCGCACGTCGCCGACCGTTCCGTCCGTGATCGTGCGCTTGAGCGCCACGAAGCCCGGGTCGTACCGGCGCATGAAGCCGACCTGCAGCAGCCGGCGTCCGCCGACCACCTCGGCCTCGACGACCCCGTAGGCCTCGTCGGCCGTGACGGCCAAGGGCTTCTCGCACAGGACCTGCTTGCCCGCCGCGAGGCACGCGCGCACCAGGTCGGCGTGCGTGCGGTCGGGCGAGGCGATGATGACCGCGTCGACCGACGTCGAGTCGATGAGCTGCTCGGCCGAGCTGACGACGTCGGCACCCACCGGCGAGGCTGCCGCCCGGGCCGTGTCGGTGTTGAAGTCGTACACCGCCGAGACGCGGGCCGACGGCACGCTCCTCGAGATGGTCCGGATGTGATCGGCACCCATGGCACCCGCACCGATGACACCTACGCGAAGGCTCACAGCGTGACCCACTTTCGTTCGTTGGAGGACTCGATCATGGCGTCCAGCACCGTGGCTGCCGCCAGCGCGTCGTGGATCGTCGCACCGACGGGCTTGCCGCCCGTGATCGACTCGACGAGGCGGAGCGCCTCGACGACCTTGAGGTCGTCGAAGCCGATCGGGTTGTTGGTGCCGGGCTGGAAGGCAGCGAGCTCGCCGTCTCCCGGACCGGCGTACTCGGTCGTGTAGAAGCTGTTCAGGTAGGGCTGGCCCGCCGAGGCGTCGACGCTCGAGACGCGCAGCTCGTTCATGCGCCTGAAGTCCCACTGCACGGCGCCGGCCGTGCCGTGCACCTCGAAGCCGTACGTGTTCTGCTCGCCCACGGCCGTCCGGCTCGACTCGAGGATGCCCCGCGAGCCGTCGGCCAGGCGGAGCAGCGCGTTGACGTAGTCCTCGTTCTCGACGTCGCCGAGCTCGCCGGCCCCCTTCTCGTAGTGCATCGCGCCGGGCAGGGCAGCACGCCGCTGCGGGATGAACGTCGCGCGGTCGACGACCAGCTCGGTGATCGGGGCGACGACGTGCTGGACGAGGTCGGCCGCGTGGCTGACCAGGTCGCCGAGCACGCCCGAGCCCGAGAACTCGTTCCGGAAGCGCCACGACAGGGCGGCGTCCGGATCGGCCGAGTAGTCGGCCAAGAAGCGGACGACGGTGTGCTCGACCATGCCGATGCGTCCCGAGGCGACGATCTCGCGGGCACGCTCCACGGCGGGCACGTTGCGGTAGTTGAAGCCCGTCGCCGCCTGCACGCCCGCCGCCTCGACGGCTGCGACGATCTCGGCGGTCTCAGCGGCGTTGCGTCCGGCGGGCTTCTCGACCCACAGGTGCTTGCCCGCCTCGGCCGCCGCGACGGCGACGTCGCGGTGGATGAAGTTGGGGCCGGTCACGCACACCAGGTCGACCTCGTCGTGCGTGACGAGCTCGCGCCAGTCGCTCACGACGTGCTCGAACCCGTACGCGGCAGCCGCCCGCTGCGTGCGGTCGTCCGGGGCGTTGTCGGCCACCGCGACCAGCCGCGGCGCGAGCGGCGCGTCGGGGTAGTGCTGCACCAGACGGGACAGGGCACGGGCGTGCACCTGTCCCATCCAGCCGAAGCCGACGATCCCGACGCGGAGCGCGGGAGCGCCAGTCCCAGTGCGGGAGCTCACGTGACGTCGGCCTTCAACGTCTGCGCGATCTCGGAGTCGGCACCCATGGTCTTCTCCAGCTCGTGCGCGAGCGACTCCAGCTCGGCGCCGCCGGCCATCATCGACGTCAGCTCCTCGAGGGTCATCTCGGCCTTCGGGAAGTCACCCATGCTCTTGCCGCGACGCAGCAGCATGAACCGGTCTCCCACGGGATACGCGTGGTGCGGGTTGTGGGTGATGAACACGACGCCGAGACCGCGGTCGCGGGCCTTGGCGATGTACTTGAGCACGACGCCGGACTGCTTGACGCCGAGGGCCGCGGTGGGCTCGTCGAGGATCAGCACGCGGGCACCGAAGTAGACCGCCCGCGCGATCGCGACGCACTGCCGCTCACCGCCCGAGAGCGTCCCGATGGGCTGCTCGACGTCGCGCAGGTCGATGCCCATCGCCGCGAGCTCGTCCTTGGTGATGCGCTTCATCTCGTCGACGTCGAGCTTCTTGAACGGGCCGAAGCCCTTCGTGATCTCACTGCCGAGGAAGAAGTTGCGCCACACCGGCATGAGCGGGACGACCGCGAGGTCCTGGTAGACCGTCGCGATGCCCAGCTCGAGCGCCGCACGCGGGCTCGAGAGGGTCGTGGCCTCGCCGTCGATCAGCAGCTGACCGTCGCTGTGCTCGTGGGCACCCGCGAGGATCTTGATGAACGTCGACTTGCCGGCACCGTTGTCGCCCAGCACGCAGGTGACCTCACCCGCGCGCACCGACGTCGACACGTCGCTCAGGGCGATGATGTTGCCGTAGCGCTTGCCGATGTCCCTGACCTCGATCACGGCCGTGCCGGCCGCGGCGGGGGCCGCGACGTTGGTCGCCGAGTCTGTCGTCTTGTCGCTCATCGTGCCGTCTCCGCTCGCTTGCGAACCCACTCGTTGAGGAGCACCGCGCCCAGGAGCATGACTCCCAGGAAGGCCTTGAGCCAGTTGTTGTCCCAGCCCGAGTAGACGATGCCCTGGTTGACCATGCCGTAGATCAGCGCGCCGAGGGCGGCACCGATCGCCGAGCCGTAGCCGCCGGTCATGAGGCAGCCTCCGACGACGGCGCAGATGATGTAGATGAACTCCTGGCCGACGCCCGTGTTGCTCTGGACTGTCGACGTCGTGAACAGCAGCAGCATGCCGACGAGCCAGCCGGCTCCTGCGGTCGTCATGAACAGGCCGACCTTGGTCTTGAAGACCGGGACGCCGATCTGCCGGGCAGCGGTCTGCTGGCCGCCGACCGAGAAGATCCAGTTGCCGGTGCGCGTGCGCAGCAGGATCCAGGTGGCGAGGACCGTGACGGCGAGCCACCAGAAGACCGAGGCGTACACGAGCCCGCCACCGATGTCGGCCGCGGAGCCGAAGACCTTCTTGGCCGAGTCGTAGTAGGGGACGCTCGACATGCCCTGGATCGCGACCTGGCCGATCAGCGCCTTGGTGCCCGCGAGGTCGATGCCCTGCAGGACGAAGAACGTGCCCAGGGTGACGATGAAGCTCGGTAGCCCCGTCTTCATGACGAGCACCCCGTTGATGAACCCGACCAGCAGCGCCAGTGCGAGTGACACGAGGATCGCGGCCCAGATGTTGAGGCCGTACTCGGTCGTCAGCACGCCGACGACGAGGCCCGTGAAGCCCGTCATGGCACCGGCCGAGAGATCGAACTCTCCACCGATCATGAGCAGCGCGACGGCGACGGCCATGATGCCGATCGTCGAGGCACCGCGGAGCCACGTGCTGGCTCCGGGAGCGGTCGCGAACACGCTCGTGGTGGCGGCAAAGAACACGAAGATCACGATGGCTGCGACGAGCGCGCCGATCTCCGGTCGTTTCAAGAGCTTGGTGACGGTCGACGTGCGCGCGATGCGCTCGTCCGTCACGGTTGCTGTGGTCATGGTGGGTGCTCCCTGGGTGGGCTGAAGAGCTGTGGGATGAGGTGCTGTGCAGAAGAGGTGCTGTGTGGATCGAGCTGCGGACGGTGAGCCCCGGGGGCCCGGATCGCTCCGGGCCCCCGCGGATCAGGTCAGCGGGTGCCGTTCGCGGCGTACTTCAGGACGGCGTCGGCGTTCTCCTTGGTGATGAAGGCGGGGCCGGAGTTGATGGGCTGCCCTCCACCGATGTCGTTGCCGTTGATCGACTTGAGGTACAGACCCGTCACGCCGAGGAATCCCTGGACGTAGGGCTGCTGGTCGACGGCGAACAGGATCGTGCCGGCCTGGATGTCCTTGATGACGTCCTCGGACAGGTCGAACGTGGCGACCTTGGCCTTGCTGCCGGAGTCCTTGACCGCCGAGACGGCGTCGATCGCGTACTGGCCGCCCAGCGTCACGACGGTGTCGATGCTGGTGTCAGCCTGCAGCTTCGAGGTGATCGTGGCCGAGACGGCGTTGTCGTCCGTGCCGTCGACCTGCAGGTTCTCGACCTTGCCGCCCATCGTCTCGGCGACGGCCTTGCAGCGCTCCTCGAGACCCACGTTGCCAGCCTCCTGGATGACGCAGATGGCGTTCTTGGAGCCGGCGGCCTTGAGCTTCTCGCCCACGGCCTGTCCGGCGATCGTCTCGGTCTGACCGATGTGCGTGATGGCGCCGAAGTCCTTGAACTTGTCGACACCGGAGTTGATCGTGATGACCGGGACGCCGGCCGCGACGGCCTTCTTGACGCTGGCCTCGATGCCGTCGGGGTTGGCCATCGAGACGACGATGCCGTCGACCTTGTCGGCGACCGCGCCGTCGATGAGCTGGGACTGCTTGGCCGGGTCGGCGTCCGAGCTGTACTCGACCTTGACGCCGTAGTCGTCGCCAGCCTGCTCGGCACCGGACTTGACCCGGTCCCAGAACGCGTCGCCGGGCGCGCCGTGCGTGATGACGGCGTAGGTGTAGTCCTTCTTGGCCGTGTCGGCCGTGCCGCTGTCGCTGCCCGTGCCGCTGCATGCGGCGAGCAGGGTGCCGGCGGCGAGGATCGCACCGACGATCTTGATCTTCTTCATGTGGAGTGTTCCTGTTCTCGTGGGTTTGTTCTCGACGAAACGGTAGGGCTAGTGAGCCGTCGGGAAGTTGAGCTGAGCGAGCGATTCCTCGCTGACGTGGGGCCACCGGGTGGTGACGACCTTCGCCTGCGTGTAGAACCTCACGCCTTCGGGACCATGGATGTGGTGGTCGCCGAACAGTGAGTCCTTCCAGCCCCCGAAGGAGTGGAACGCCATGGGGACGGGGACCGGCACGTTGATGCCGATCATGCCCACATGGACCTTCCGCTGGAAAGTCCGTGCCACCTCACCCGAGGAAGTGAACACTGCTGTGCCGTTGCCGTACGGGTTCGAGTTGATGAGCTCGATCGCGGCATCCAGCGTCGGAACCCGCAGCACGGTGAGCACGGGTCCGAAGATCTCGTCGGTGTAGACCGACATGTCAGGGGTGACCTGGTCGAGCAACGAGGGGCCCACGAAGAAGCCCTCCTCGTAGTCGTCGACCACCAGGTCGCGGCCGTCGACGACGACCGTGGCACCGGCCGCCTCGCCCTGGCCGATGTAGTCGACGATCCGGTCACGCGACGCCTGGGTCACGACCGGGCCCATCTCGGCGTCCGGATCGGTGCCGACGCTGACCGTGAGGTCGGTCGACCGCTCGCGGATCTTCTCGACGAGGGTGTCGGCGGTCGGGCCGACGGCGACGACGGCCGAGATGGCCATGCAGCGCTGGCCAGCAGAGCCGTAGCCAGCGGCCACGATGTGGTCGGCGGCGAAGTCGAGGTCGGCGTCGGGCATCACGACGGCGTGGTTCTTGGCACCGCCGAGGGCCTGCACGCGCTTGCCGGTGCGGCTCGCGTTCTCGTGCACGTACTTGGCGATCGGGGTCGAGCCGACGAACGAGACGCCGGCGACGTCGGGGTGCTCGAGGATCGCGTCGACCGCGACCTTGTCGCCGTGCACGACGTTGAAGACGCCGTCGGGCAACCCGGCCTTGGTGTAGAGGCGGGCGACCAGGTCGGACGCACCGGGGACGCGCTCGGACGGCTTGAGCACGAAGGTGTTGCCGCACGCGATCGCGACGGGGTGCATCCACAGCGGCACCATGATCGGGAAGTTGAAGGGCGTGATGCCGGCGACCACGCCGATGGGCTGGCGGAACGTGTGCGAGTCGACGCTGCCCGAGACGCTGTCGGAGTACTCGCCCTTGAGCAGCTGCGGGATGCCCGCGGCGAACTCGACGACCTCGCGGCCCCGGACGACCTCTCCCTTGGCGTCGTCGATCGTCTTGCCGTGCTCGGAGCTGATGATCGCGGCGAGCTCGTCCTCGTGCTCGACGAGCAGCTGGCGGAAGTCGAACATGATGCGCGAGCGCGCCGTCACCGACGTCTCGCTCCAGGTCTCGAAGGCCTTGGCCGACGAGGCCACGACGGCGTCGACGTCGGCGGCCGTCGCGAGACGCACCTGCGACTTCGCGATGCCGCGGGCCGGGTCGTAGACGTCGCCGAAGCGGTCGCTCTCGCCGGTGAACGGCGAGCCGTCGACGTAGTGGTCGTACTGGGTCATGAGTGGTCCTTTGGCAGTGCAGTCGTGTGGGAGGCCGGCGTCAGGTACGGACGCTGGCGGGTCTTGTGGTCGTCGTAGGCGAGGCGGGCCTGTTGTGTGGACTCGAGGACGGACACCTCGGAGACCGGCACGTCCCACCAGGCGGGGCTGTCGGGCGCCGGCACCAGCGGATCGGTCTCGACGTGGATGACGGTCGTGCGCGTCGACGCCTTGGCCTTGAGCACCGCGGCCCGGAACTCCTCGATGCCAGCGACGGCCAGCACGTCGGCCCCGAGGCTCGCGGCGTTGGCCGCCAGGTCGACCGGCAGCTTGTCGCCGTCGAGCCGGCCGTCGGCGGAGCGGTAGCGGTATGCGGTGCCGAACCGCTGCGAGCCGAGCGACTGCGACAGCGCGCCGATCGAGGCGTAGCCGTGGTTCTGCACCAGCACGACGATGACCTTGACGCCCTCGGCCACGGCCGTGACGAGCTCGGTGTTCATCATCAGGTAGGAGCCGTCGCCGACCATCACGAAGACGTCGCGGTCGGCGTCGTCACCGGCCTCGGCCTGGTCGAGCGCCGCCATCTTGACGCCGAGACCGCCGGCGATCTCGTATCCCATGCAGCTGAAGCCGTACTCGACGTGGTAGCCCTTGCGGTCGCGGGTGCGCCACAGCTTGTGCAGGTCTCCGGGCATCGAGCCCGCCGCGCACAGCACGACGTCGCGGGGGTCGGAGAGCTCGTTGACGGCCCCGATGACCTGCGACTGGATCGCGAGCCCCTCGGCGACGACGGGAGCGCCCTCGCCGTCGTAGGCCCGCTGGACGATCGCGTCCCATTCGGCGGCCAGGGCCGTCGCTCGCTCGGTGTGCGCGGGGTCGGCGGTCCAGCCGTCGAGCGCGGCGGTGAGCGCCGTCAGCCCCTCGCGGGCGTCGGCGACGAGGCCCGTCGCGGAGTGCTTGTGGGTGTCGAACGCCGAGACGTTGAGGTTGACGAACCGGACGTCAGCGTCCGCAAACACCGTGCGCGACGCCGTCGTGAAGTCGCTGTAGCGCGTGCCGATGCCGATCACGACGTCCGCCTCGGCGGCCAGCGCGTTGGCGGCGGTCGTGCCGGTGGCACCGATCGCGCCGACCGACTGCGGGTGGTCGTAGGGCAGCGCGCCCTTGCCGGCCTGCGACTCCCCCACGGGGATGCCGGTCGCCTCGACGAAGGCCAGCAGCGCGTCGTTGGCCCCGGAGTAGGTGACACCGCCGCCGGCCACGATGAGCGGCTTGCGGGCGGAGCGGATCGCTGCGACCGCACGGGCCAGCGCCGCCGGCTCGGGGACGGGACGTGCGACGTGCCAGACGCGGCGGGCGAACAGCCCGTCGGGGAAGTCGTACGACTCGGCCTGGACGTCCTGCGGCAGCGCCAGGGTGACGGCACCGGTCTCGGCCGGATCGGTCAGGATGCGGGTCGCGTGCAGCAGCGCCGAGGCCAGCTGCTCGGGCCGGTTGACGCGGTCGAAGTGGACCGAGACGGGCCGGAAGATGTCGTTGACCGAGATGTCGCCCTGCTGGGTGTTCTCGAGCTCCTGCAGCACGGGGCTCGCGACCCGGGTGGCGAAGGTGTCGCCGGGCAGCAGCAGCACCGGCAGGCGGTTGATCGTGGCCAGCGCGGCACCCGTGACCATGTTGGTGGCACCGGGGCCGACCGACGCCGTGACGGCCATCGCGGCGAGGCGGTCACGCTGACGGGCGTAGGCGACGGCGGCGTGCACCATCGACTGCTCGTTGCGGCCGTGGAAGAAGCGCAGGTGCGACGGATCATCGGAGAGCTCGCGCTCGAGCAGCGCCTGGCCGACGCCGGCGACGTTGCCGTGGCCGAAGATGCCCCAGCAGCCGGCGAAGAACGGACGCGCGACGCCGTCCCGCTCGGTGTACTGGGCCTCGAGGAAGCGGACGGTCGCCTGGGCGACGGTGAGGACGGTCATGCGTGCCCTCCGAACGGGAGTCGTGGATCCACGGCTTGGTCGGCCCATGTCTCGCGGATCCAGGTGTGGGTGGGGTCGTCGCAGATCAGCCAGGCGCGCTCGTCGCCCGGACCGGCCATGACGTTGAGGTAGTAGAGGTCGTAGCCCGGTGCCGCGATCGACGGTCCGTGCCAGCCGTGCGGGATGAGCACGGCGTCGCCGGTGCGCACCTCCGCCGCGACGTCGATGTCGGCGTCGTCGTGACCGTACACCCGCTGGAAGCCGATCCCCGAGCCCGCGGGCCCGTCGGCCACCTCGAAGTAGTAGATCTCCTCGAGGCGGGTCTCCCCCTCGCGCTCCTCGTCGTGCTTGTGCGGCGGGTACGACGACCAGTTGCCGCCGGGCGTCAGCACCTCGCACGCGATGATGCGGTCGGCCTCGAGCACCCCCGGGATGCCGAAGTTGTTGACCTGCCGGCTCGACTGGCCCGCGCCCCGCATCTCGACCGGCACGTCGGCGTGCGGGAGGTAGGCGGGCTCGAGGCGGTTGGCGCACTTCGCCGACGCCAGCGCGAACCGTCCACCGTCAGCGCTCGTGACCGTCAGTGTCGCGTCGCGCGGCGCGTAGACGACGTCGCTGGGGCCGGCGAAGACGTTGGCGCGTCCGCCGAGCGTGAAGGTGTGGCCGTCGACGGCCACCTCGGCGGACCCGCTCAACGACAGCACCACGACCTCGGTGTCGCCGGTGTGGATCTGCTCGGACCGACCCGGTGCGAGCACCAGGACGCGCAGGCCGCTGTAGCCCCAGCCGGCGCTGTCCGGGGTGATCTCGAGCGCGAACGGCCCTGAGGCCCCCTCGCCCGACCGGATGACGTACTTCGAGCTCACGCGGTCATCATCTCCACGGTCGCGTCGACGGCCGCCTCGACGTCGCCGCCGGGCGGGAACAGCAGCGAGCGTCCGACGACCATGCCGCGCACCGACGGGCCGGCCAGAGCCTTCGACCACGCGGCGAACTGCGCGTCCTGGTCGGCGGCGACCTCGCCACCCAGCAGGAGCACCGGCAGCGCCGTGGCGGCCAGGACCGGCTCCATGTCGTCGATGACCGGCAGCTTGAGCCACGTGTGCGCCGAGGTGGGCGCCAGGCCCGCGGCGACGGTCGCCGAGCGCACGACGGCCTCGGTCGACAGATCGTTGCGGATGCGCCCCGACTCGTCGCGGTAGGAGATGAACGGCTCGACCATCGACATCAGGCCGTGATCGGCGAGATCGGCCGTGGCGTCGGCGCAGGCCTGCATCGTGTCGACCGTCGAGCGGTCCTGCGGGTCGATGCGGAACAGCATCTTGCCGCCCTGGTAGCCGGCGTCGGCGATCGACTCGGCGTCGTAGCCCGTGAACCGGTCGTCCATCTCGAAGGCCGTGCCGGCGAGGCCGCCGCGGTTCATCGAGCCGATGACAACCTTGCCCTCGAGGGCACCGAGGATCAGGAGGTCCTCGATGATGTCGGCCGTGCCAAGCACGCCGTCGACGCCGGGACGTGCCAGCGCCCGCACCATGCGGTCGAGCACCTGCCGGCGATCGCCCATCGCGAGGGCGTCGTCGCCGGCGCGGAGCGCGCCGCGGGCGGGGTGGTCGCACGCGATCAGCATCAGGCGTCCGGTCTGACCGACCAGGCCCGTCGGCTGCGTGCGCGACGCGGCGAGCTCGGCGATGCGCTCGGGGTGCTCGACGCGGGTCGCGACGATCGAGGCGATGTCGCTGGACGTGACGGTG
The DNA here is from genome assembly GCF_017876595.1 of Aeromicrobium fastidiosum. NCBI lineage: Bacteria > Bacillati > Actinomycetota > Actinomycetes > Propionibacteriales > Nocardioidaceae > Aeromicrobium > Aeromicrobium fastidiosum. The sequence goes on from NZ_JAGIOG010000001.1 coordinate 3,851,959, forward strand.
GTCATCAGACCCTGCCTTCTGCGAGAACGGTGTCGAGCTGGTCGACGGTGGGCATCGCGTCGGCGCACGACAGCTGACCGGCCACGAAGGCACCGGCAGCGTTGGAGAACGAGAGCATGCGGGTGAGGTCCCAGCCGCTCAGCAGGCCGTGCACGAGCGAGCCGCCGAAGGCGTCCCCCGCCCCGAGGCCGTTGACGACGTCGACCGGCACGGGCGGGACGACGACGGACTCGTCGCCGCGCACGCCCAGCACGCCGGCCGGGCCCTGCTTGACGATCGCGAGCTCGATGCCGGCGGCCTGCAGCGCCTTGGCGGCGGCCTGCGGATCGGTCTCGCCGATCGCGACCTGGCACTCCTCGCGGTTGCCGACCGCAACGGTCGCGAACGGCAGCGCCTTCGCGATCTCGGCGGTCGCGGCCTCGGGCGACTCCCAGAACATCGGGCGGTAGTCGAGGTCGATGACGGTCGTGCCATGGCCACGACGGGCCTCGAGCGCCGCGAGGTGCGCCTCGCGGCTGGGCTCCTGCGACAGGCCCGTCACGGTGACCCAGAAGACGTCGGCCGCACGGATCGCGTCGTAGTCGAGCTCGTCGGGGCTGATGTGCAGATCGGGGGCCTTCGGGCCGCGGTAGAAGTACAGCGGGAAGTCGTCGGGAGGGTAGATCTCGCAGAACACGACGGGGGTCGGCACACCGGGCACCGACGTGACGTACTGGTCGTCGACGCCGAAGCCCGTCAGCTCGGCGTGGATGAAGCGTCCGAACGGGTCGTCGCCCGTCCGGGTGATGACCGCCGAACGGCGGCCCAGGCGGGCGGCCGCGACGGCGACGTTGGTCGCGCTGCCGCCGAGGAACTTGCCGAACGACGAGACGTCCTCGAGACCGACACCGATCTGCTCGGGGTAGATGTCGACGCCGACACGTCCCATCGTGATGAGCTCGTGGTGAGTCACGCCGTGGCCTCCAGGGCATCCTTCACGAAGTCGAGGCACGAGCGTACGTCGGCGACGGGTCCGATGCCCTCGGGCGCGCCGTGCTTGAACATGACGTCCTGCTCCAGGACGTACCAGCCGTCGTAGCCGTGGCTGCGCAGAGCGTCGATCATGGCGCGGATGTCGACGTCGCCCTGGCCCAGCACCTGCCACATCCCGGCGGCCACGGCGTCGGCGAAGGCGACCTCGCCGGAGACGACCCGGGCAGCAGCGGCGGCGTCGACGTCCTTGAGGTGCACGTGCTTGACGCGGTCGAGGTTGGCGAGCGTGATCGCGACCGGGTCGGCACCCGCGGCGGCGAGGTGACCCGTGTCGATGCACAGGCCGACGTGCGAGCCGTCGAGGACGCGCTGGGTGTCGTCGGCGTTCTCGACGAGCGTCCCGATGTGCGGGTGGATCGCGGCGACGACGCCACGCGACGCGGCGTGATCGGCGATGCGGTCGAGGTTGGCGAGCAGCGTCTTCCACTGCAGCTCGTCGAGCACGGGGCGGGCGTCGTAGCCGTCGAGGCCCGTGGACGCGGCGAGCACGACGACACCGGCGCCGGACGCGAGGCACGCGTCGATGAACGGGTCGACGTCGACCATCGGGTCGTGCGCGGGGTCGTGCAGCACGACGGGCAGGAAGCCGCCGACGGCCTGGAGGCCGTAGCCCTCGAGGAAGGCGGCCTTCTCGGCCGGGTCGGTGGGCAGGAATCCGTCCGGGCCGAACTCCGTGGCGCCGAGGCCGAGCGACTGCATCTCGGTCAGGACGCGGTCGGCCGGCATCTGGTAGCCCCAGCCGGGGACCTCGCACACGCCCCACGAGATGGGGGCGCCGGCGATGCGGAGGGGGGTCTGGCCCTGGGGCTCAAGGGTCGTCGACACGGGGTCCTCATGTTTCTGTGTGAGCTGGAGTGTTTGTCGTGACAAAGTCGGTCAGCCGAGTGTGTCTCACGACACAGCCGGGTGTCAAGCCTTTGTCATGACATATGGACATAGCGCCCGAACCGGCTACATTGTCGCCATGCCAGGCCCCGCCTTCACCCTCGACCGCTCGAGTCCCGTGCCCCTGTACTTCCAGGTGGCCGAGCAGTTCGAGCGGGCCATCCTGGACGGGTCCATCGCGCCGGGCGAGCGCATCGACAACGAGGTCGCACTGGCGCAGAAGCTCGGGCTGTCACGGCCCACGATGCGTCAGGCCATCCAGGTGCTGGTCGACAAGGGCATGCTGGTGCGCAAGCGGGGGGTCGGCACGCAGGTCGTGCACGGCAAGATCCGGCGCTCGGTCGAGCTGACGAGCCTGTTCGACGACCTCAGCGCCGCGGGCCAGAAGCCGCGCACCGAGGTCATCGCGGTGGGCAAGGTCGCCGCCGACGAGGACGTCGCCCGCGAGCTGCAGCTCAGCAAGGGTGCCGATGTGTGGTCGCTCGAGCGGCTGCGCTTCGTCGACCGACAGCCGTTGGCCCACATGCACAACTACATCCCGATCGACGTCGTCGACCTCGAGGCGATCGACCTGTCCGAGACGGGGCTGTACGCGCACCTGCGCTCGTCCGGCATCGTGATGCGGGTCGCCCGCCAGCGCATCGGGGCCCGTGGGGCGGCCGTCGACGAGGCTCGGCTGCTGGGCGAGCGCAAGGGCGCTCCCCTGCTGACGATGCAGCGCACGGCCTACGACAACGCCGGCCGCGCCGTCGAGTACGGCCGCCACGCCTACCGCCCCGATCTCTACGCCTTCGAGCTCACCCTCGTCGACCGCTGACGCGCGGGTTCCGCAACCCACACCTCAGCAGGGCGCAACCCACGCGTCAGCGTTGGGTGTCGGCGGCGAGGGCCGCGAGGGTGCGGTGCATGCCGTCGAGCAGCTCGACGTCGTGGCTGTCGGCACCGCCCATGGCGTACTTCGCCACGACTCGGATCAGCAGGGAAGGACGTGGCAGGGCCGTGCGGCGCTCGGTCACCAGCGTCCCAGTGCCGGACGGCTCGAGCTCGTACGACCACTCCACGTCGGTCGGCCAGACGTAGAACGCCAGCGCCCCGCGGCCACCGTCGTGCGCAGGGTCCTTCCAGCGGGTCAGCCGGCTCAACGTGGGCCACACGACGGCCCTGCGCCGGTTGAGGTGCAGCGCCCACCGGCCCACCCGCGGCGCCCCGAACATCCACGTGCCCACGAGCTCAGGGCTGCGGCGGCTCATCGACCGCAGGTCGGACAGCACGGCCCACACACCCGCAGGCGGCACGGCGATCTCGATCGAGGCCTCGAGCGGCGGCTGACCGGCCATCAGGCGCGCTCCGCCGCCGCCTTGACGCGCTGCAGCGTCTGGCGGATGCCCTCGGCCAGCGAGGCCTCGAAGGGGTCGACACCGCCGAGCCCCACCGCGACGGCGAGGTCCGAGACCTTCGAGGTGCCGTTCGGCGTGCGGCGGCTCTCGGTCAGCAGGGTTCCGGTGGCCGTCGGCTCGAGCTCGTACGTCCAGACCGACCGGTTGAGCGGGACGCGGAACGCCAACGTCTGCTCGGGCTCGAACACCACGACCCGGGCCGTCGTGGGCCAGCGCTTCCAGCCCGATCGGTTGAGGTTGACCGTGCGGGTGCCCACGCCGACCTCACGGCCCAGCACGGCCATGCGGACGCACTGCGGGCTCCACTCCCCCATGCGACGCAGGTCGGACACGAGGTCCCACACCCGGGCCGGCGGCGCGTCGATCTCGATGCTGTCCTGGATGAGGGGCTGGTTCGACATGGTGCTCCTGGCTCTCGGGTGGCCTGAGCCTACCGACGGGACGAGGTGGTGTCAGGCGCGGCGAGGAGCGGGGATGGCGAGCGGGTCGCGGGTGCGCGCGTTGATCCACTCGACGATCCAGTCGCCGACCTGCGGGTGGTTGAGCAGCGCGAAGTGGTGGGCGCTCGGGAGGTACTCGAACCGGGCCCCGTCGACGATGGGTCCGTTGCGACCGACACCGGTCGCCGACGAGAAGTGCACCAGCAGGTCGCCGAGCACCGAGCTCAGCGGATGCTTCTGCGACGCCCCGAGGGTCGCCGCGACGAAGTGGTACTCCGCGTGCGGGAGCGGCGCGGCGGCGATGCGGTCGAGGCCCCACTGCCCCGTGAGGTCCTGCCCCTCCCACTCGTCGCGCGTGATGTAGCCGTGCCGCAGGTCGACGATGCCGGCCGACCGGGAGTCGAGGATCGTGCCGAACGGCGTCGACTCCGGCCAGAACCGCAGCAGCCGGGAGCCGAGGTGCGCGACCTTCTCGAGGTTGGCGCCCGCGTGCGGCGTGCCGAGGCAGATGACGTCGCGCACGAGGTGCTGCCACGTCTCGCCGGCGGCCGTCGCGTGGTTGGTCGCGGCCCTCGCCACGAGGCCGCCCATGGAGTGACCGACCAGCGTGATGCGGCTGACCGCGACGGGCCAGTGCTCGACGACCTGCTGGATCAGGGCGTCGAGGTGCTTGCCGTTCTCGGAGATGTGCAGGCCCGTGTTGTAGCGGACCATGACGGGCGTGCCGTCGGTCTCGGCGGCGATGCGCTCGGCATAGGTCGTGCCGACCGTCCTGGCACCGTTGGCCCACGACTCGTCGTTCTCGCACAGGCCGTGCAGGAAGATCACGGGGTGGCTGGTCGCGTCGCGGAAGACCTCGGCCAGGGGCCAGCCCGTCGCGGGGACGTCGGCACCCTCGTGGCGCACCGCCATCGTGATGGCCTGGGGGTCGTCGAGCATCCGCAGCTCGTCGCCGATCAGGCCGTTGATCGCGGCGACGACGAGACGTCCGCGGGGGCCCGACTCGATCGGACGTCCGACACCCCGCGTGGCCATCGCGCGCACGGAGCCGCTCGAGACCCTCAGGACGCCGGAGATCGCGCCGTAGACCGAGGTGACGACGGCGTCGTGCAGCGACTCCGGCACCCGGCCGCCGACCATGCGCGTGGCGCGGAAGACCCGGTTCGCCACGGCCTGGTGCATCTCACGGGCCGTGCCGACGATGAGCCGGTCGCCGTAGTCGAGCGCCAGCGCCGCGACGTCGGTGGTGCGGGCGGGCTCGGCGGACATGTTCTACATACTGCCGGTATCCGGCCGGGATGTGAACCTCCCCGAGGGGAGGCGTCTGTCACCCCGGCCGGACGACGGTCAGCTGTCGGTGTCGTCGCCCTCGGCGTCGTCAGCGTCGTCGTCGGACCCGAAGGTGCCGTCGGCCCGCAGCTTGGACAGCTCGATGACGTTGCCGGACTTGTCGGTGACCTTGGCACCCTCGACCAGCGATGCGAGCGCCTTGCCGCGCAGCACCTCGCTCACCATCTCGGGCACGTGGTTGTGCTCCATGATGTGCTGGATGTACGAGTTCGGGTCCTCGCCCGACTGCTGCGCGCGGCGCATGATGTGCTGCGACAGCTCGTTGTCGTCGATGCCGAACTCCTGGTCGGCCACGATCTGGTCGAGGACGAACTGGGCGACCAGCGAGTCGCGGACGCGCTTCTCGAGCTCGGCCTCGAACTCGTCGACGGTCTGCTCCTCGTCGTCGAGGTACTGCTGGAACGGCACGCCGGCCATCGCGAGCTGCTGCTCGATCTGCTGACGGCGGCTCGTGATCTCCTCGGCGACGAGGGTCTCGGGCAGCGGCGCGTCGATCTTGCTGACGATCTCGTCGAGGACGAGGTCGCGGGCCTCGTTGGCCTGCTCCATGCGCTTGCCGCGGGTGACCCGCTCGGTCAGGTCGGCCTTGAGCTCGTCGATCGTGTCGAACTCCGACGCGGTCTGGGCGAACTCCTCGTCGAGCTCGGGCAGCTGCTGCTCCTTGACGTCGCCGACCGTGACGGTCACGTCGACGTCCTGGCCTGCGAGCTCGCCGCCGACCAGCTGGGTCGTGAAGGTCTTGGTCTCGCCGGCCGACAGGCCGATGACGGCCTCGTCGAGGCCCTCGAGCATCGTGGCCTTGCCGACCGTGTAGGGCATGCCCTTGGCCTGGGCCTCGGGGATCTCCTCACCGTTCTGCGCGGCGGACAGGTCGATCGTCAGGAAGTCGCCCTCGGCGACGGCGCGGTCGACCTCGGCGAACGTCGCGAAGCGCTCCTGCAGGGCCGTCAGCTGCTCGGTGACGTCGTCGTCGGACACCTCGGCGTCCTCGACCGTGACCTCGATCGTGGAGATGTCGGGCAGCGTCAGCTCGGGGCGGACGTCGAGCTCGGCGGTGATCTCGATCGGCTCGCCGTCCTCGAACTTCGACAGGTCGATCTCGGGCTGGCTCAGCGGCTGCAGGTTGGTGTCCTGCAGGGCCTGGCTGTACCAGCCGGGGAGGGCGGCGTTGATGGCCTCGTCGAGGACCGGGCCGCGGCCGACGCGCTGGTCGACGATCGCCGCGGGGACCTTGCCCTTGCGGAAGCCGGGGATCGTGATCTGCGAGCCGATGGTCTTGTAGGCGGCGTCAAGACTGGGCTTGAACTCCTCGAACGGCACCTCGATGGTGAGCTTGACCCGTGTCGGGCTCAGTGTCTCGGTGGTGCTTTTCACGTGGGTGACTCCTGCATGATCTCGGTGGGGGGTCGGCTTGACCCGCTGCGGCCGTGGTCGGCCGTCAAAGCGTCCCTCCAGTCTCTCATGCGAGCGAATTGACGCCGAATGCACCTGCTGGTGCGACGTGAGTCGGAGGCAGCGCCGGGAGGACGAGCCGGAAGCACGCACCGACGGCCGCGGGCTCGCACGTGAGCGTCCCGCCGTGGGCCTCGGCGATGCCGCGGGCGACCGGCAGTCCCAGCCCGACCCCGCCGGCGTGGCGGTCGCGTCCCTCGTCGAGCCGCACCATCCGCTCGAAGATGCGCTCACGGTCCGCGGCGGGGACTCCTGGCCCGTCGTCGGTGACCTCGAGGACGACGCGGTCGCCATCTGCCCGGACGTCGATGTGCACCGTGTCGGCGACCCGGCACGCGTTGGCCAGCAGGTTGCCCAGCACCTGGGCGATGCGATCGGCGTCGGCCAGCACCCACGTCTCGGGGGCCGTGACGTGCACCGTGGCACCCTCGCGGGTCAGCGGCCGGTCGGCGGCCGTGCGCGCGGCCTCGGCGAGGTCGAGGGGCCGGCGGACGAGGTCGAGCCCCTGGTCGACCCGCGACATCAGCAGCATGTCGTCGACGAGCCGGGCCGCATGCCGCGCCTCCCGGATGACCTGCACCGCGAGCTCCTCCCGGCTGGCCCGGGTGGTCTGGTTGCGCAGCAGGCTCTCGGCAGCGGCCTGCATGCCGGCGACCGGGGTGCGGAGCTCGTGGGCGGCGTCGGACAGGAAGTCGCGCAGCCGCTGCTCGGACTGCATCGCCGACCGCTCGGCACCCTCGACCTCGTCGAGCATCGCGTCGAAGGCCGTGGCCGTTCGACCGATGTCGGTGCGGGGCCGGTCGGGGCGCAGCCGTCGTCCCCGGTCACCGGACGTGATCGAGCGGGCGACCTGCGTCATGTCGGCCAGCGGCGACAGCGAGCGTCGCACCACGACCATCAGCACCGCGGCGGCCAGCAGCAACGTGACGAGCGAGGCCACGACGAGCACCGTGCGGAGCTGCGCCAGCGTCGCCTCGACCTGGCTGGAGTCGGCGGAGACCCGCACGATCGAGCCGTCGGTCAGCTCGGCGTCGAGCGTCAGCACCGACCCGAGCTCGGTGATCCTGCCGCTGGCGGCGGTCGGTACGGGCGGTCGCGGCGCGGGTCGCCTCCCTCCCGGATCGGGGCGCGCCTCGGTCACGGCCCCGTCGGACGGCGCGGCCGCCGACGCCGAGAGCTCCTCCGGCGAGGGCCCGGACACACTCACCGTGCCGTCGGCCGACCGCAGGTACGCCGAGACGCCCTGCCCCGACAGCCGTTTGACCAGGACGTCGTCGCTCACCGATCCGCTGAGGGCCTGCGCCGTCTCGACCCGGTCCTGCAGACGCTGCTCGATCTCGCCCCGCAGCCGCGAGCCGAGGGCCGTGTCGACGCTGACGCCCAGCACGAGCAGCAGGCCCGTGAGCACGACCAGCACCGACACGACCGTGCGGACCAGCAGCGATCGCGTGCGCACGCCCTCGGGCCTGCGACGCCACCTCATGCGGCCCTCAGCACGTAGCCGATGCCGCGCACGGTCTGGATGAGCCGCGTCCCGCCGCGCTCCTCGAGCTTGCGACGCAGGGAGCTGACGTGCACTTCGACCAGGTTGGGGTCGTAGCTGTCGTAGCCCCACACCTGGGTGAGGATCTGCGTCTTCGACAGCGTCCGTCCGCGCTCCCCCGCCAGGAACGCCAGGAGGCGCAGCTCGGTGCCGGTCAGCACGATGCTCTCCCGCGCCCGCACGACCGCCCCGGCGTCGAGGTCGACCAGCAGGTCGCCGATCTCGAGAACCCCGGGCGCGCGACCACGGCGGCGCAGGATCGCCGTCATGCGGGCGACCAGCTCGGCCATCACGAACGGCTTGGCCAGGTAGTCGTCCACCCCGACGTCGAAGCCGCGCAGCTTGTCGTCGACGCCGTCGCGGGCCGTCAGCAGGATCATGCCGGCGTCGCCGGCGGCGGAGACCACCCGCGCGAGCTCGATGCCCGAGCGACCCGGCAGCATCCAGTCGAGGATCACGAGGTCGGGACGGAAGGTGTCGAGCTGCTGCTCGAGCTCTCCGCCGTCGACGGCACCAAGCGCCACCCAACCGCGCGACTCCACCGCCGCGACGAGGGCGGTGCGGATCGTGTCGTCGTCCTCGACCACGAGGACGCGTGCGGGGTTGGTCATGTCATCCATTGTGCGCAGGTCGGGCTGAAGCGTCGCTGAAGATGACCTGTCACGGGTCGTGCTTCAGGTGGGCTTCAGCCTGGCTCCACATCGTGGAGTCCGAGGCACCACCGCGGTGCCGACGAGAGGACACCATGAACGAGTTCGACGACACAGCACCCCTCGAGCCCACCCCTGCCGCATCGCCCGCCCCGAAGCAGCCCACCCGCCGCCGCAACCTCGCGCTGGTCGGTGCCGCAGCAGTGCTGGGCGTCACGGCCCTCGGGATCGGCGCGGCCGTGGCCTCGTCCGACGCACCCGCCCCGGCGTCGACTCGCTCCTCGGCCGAGGGCGGCTCGGCTGCCGGCAGCGCGACGCCGGAGCCTGCGAGCGGCGACAGCGACAGCGGCAGCGGCAGCGGCAAGAGCTCGACCGGCTGCGATGACGCGGACGGCCCCCGCACCGAGGGTGCTGCGCCGATGCCGGCCCCGCCGAAGGATGGCGAGCAGCCGCCTGCGCTGCCCGCGCCGCCCGAGGCGAAGGACGGCGCGACCCGTCCCGCGCTTCCGGCGGCACCTGAGGGAGACGGTCCCCGGCCCGTGCCGGCGGCTCCCGAGGACGGTGCCACCCGTCCCGCACCGCCCGAGGCTGGCAAGGCGGGCAAGCACGGTGTCCGTCCCGCGCCCGTCACGACGCCCGCTCCCGCGCCGGCGAAGTAGCCGCGGACGGGGTCGTGGCCTCCCACGACCCCGTCGGTCAGGCCGGCACCGGGTCGCGCACCGGCACGACGCGGGCGACGCCCGCGGCCACGGTCCACGACGACAGCACACGCGACGTCGCGTCGGGATCGCGACGGTCGCTGATCGCGTGCCAGTCCATCTGCAGCCGCTCCGGCGTCACGCTCAGCACCGCGTAGCCGTGGTCGTCGAGGTTGACCCACTTGACGTGCGGGTTCTCCTGCTGGATCGCGGCCTCCAGCGTCAGCGACGTCGTGCGCGGACGGGTGCCCATGAAGTCGTCGACGTTGTTGCTGGTCAGCGAGTTGCACACCAGCTCGACGGCGATCGGGCGGCCCGTCGACGGCGACGGGACCTCCGTGGCCCACGCCGTGTGCACGTCGCCGGTGAGGAACACCGCGCCGGCGATGCCGTCGTCCTCGAGGCGTCGCAGCAGCCGGTCGCGGTCGGACGTGTAGCCGTTCCACGTGTCGGTGTTGGGCTCGGACGTGCGCCGGCTCGTGGTCGCGACGTGCTGGCTGAGGGCGTCCTGCTCACGCTGCGGACGCGGCGGCATCAGAACCGGCGCGACCATCACGGGGTTGCCGACGAGCTTCCACCGGCACGGCGAGGTGCTGAGGTTGTCGCAGAGCCAGGCCAGCTGGGATCCGCCGGCGATCGTGCGCTGCACGTCGTCGACCGCGGGGTCACCCGGCTGCACGCGCTCGCTGCGATAGCTGCGCAGGTCGAGCATCGAGAGGTCGGCGAGCTGTCCGAACTGCAGGCGGCGGTAGATCTTCTCGCCGTCGCCGGCCACCGCGGTGCCCGAGATCCGCACCGGCATCCATTCGTCGTACGCCCGGTGCGCGGCCCGCACCCTCTTCTTCCACGGGCCTTCGGTGTCGGGCTGGTGCTCGAACGCGCCGCCCTTCCAGTTGCCGTCGGCGACCTCGTGGTCGTCCCACGTGACGATGAACGGAACGGCGGCGTGCAGCTCCTGCAGGTCGGGATCGGTCTTGTACTGCGCGTGCCGGCGTCGGTAGTCGCGCAGACTGACGATCTCGCGCTGCGGGTCGTGCAGCCGGATGTCGATCTGCTCGTGCCCGTAGGAGTACTTGCCGGGCTGGTACTCGTACAGGTAGTCGCCGAGGTGGATCACGGCGTCGAGGTCACCGCGCTCGGCCAGCAGCCGGTAGGACGTGAACCAGCCGGCCTGCCAGTTGGCGCACGACACGACGCCGAACCGCAGCTGCGACGGCGAGCTGCCGGGCGACGGCGCTGTGCGGGTGCGCCCGCTGCGCGACGTGTGCTCCCCCAGCACGAAGCGGTAGCGGTAGTCGGTGCCGGGCTCCAGCCCCGTCGCGTCGACCTTGACCGTGTGGTCGGCGGCGGGTCCGGTGCGGACGACTCCGCGACGGACGACGTCGGAGAAGTCGTCGTCGGTCGCGACCTCCCACGTCACGTCGACCTCGGGTCCGCGGCCCGCTCCGGGCAGGCACTCGGGCGTCGGCGTCACGCGGGTCCACAGCACGACGGCGTCGGGCAGCGGGTCTCCAGAGGCGACGCCGTGCGCGAACACCGGCGGCGGGGCGGACGACGCGGACGTCGAGAACGCTGCCGGACCGAGGACGCCCAGCCCCGCGGCGACGCCGACACCACTCATCAGGAACTTCCGGCGACCGAGGTCGTCAGCCGATGCTCTGCTCACGTACCTCAGTGACGCAGTTCAGCGCGTCCGTACCGGCGGTACGGGGTGAACGTCGAGCGTCGACTCGACGTACGTTGCGTACGTGCGGGCCGTTCCTGGAGGTCGGTGACGCCCCGGTGTCAGCTGCTGTTCTTGGCGTCGCTCAGCGTCAAGGAGCGGCGACGATCGACCAGACCGGTGCCGAGTCCTGCCATGTACGCCAGCTTGGGCGTCCTGACCAGGGCGGCGGTGCGGGAGCTCACCTGACCGCGGTGGAACAGGTGCACCAGAGATCCGGAGACCACGGACGTGAACCCGAGCGACGTGGCCAGCTCCTGGATCGACTTCTCCGTGTAGAACGTGATGTGCTGGCCGGTCTCCGTGGCGTAGTACTCCCACTCGCCGGGGCGGGGCGTCGGCTCGGGCATCAGTTGCGTCGTGGCGAGCAGCAGATCGGTGCTGTCGGCGACGGGCTGCAGCTCCGTGCGCGGATCGGTCAGGTGCTCGAGCACCTCGATCGCGGTGACGAGATCGTAGTGCGTGCCTTCGAGGCTGCCCTCGAATCCCCGGGCGAAGATGTTGGTCGCCATCGGGTCGTGGTGCCGGAAGTCGAGCCCCCGGTCCCGCATGAGCCGCGTCAGGGTCCCGTAGCCGCCAGCCCAGTCGAGGAAGGCTCCGTCTCGCAGGCGCTCGGACCGGATGACCGACGAGGCCACGTTCCCGAGGTCGAGGCACCGGCCGAGCAGGCCGACGTCGGTGGCCGCGATGGCGTCCGAGTAGCTGCGGTCCAGCCAGGTCGGGTTCTCTGCTGCCACGAGACCGCACCGTGTGCATCGCTGATATTCGACAGGTTGGTCACCCAGCACCTCGCCGCGGGCGAAATGCTCCATGTCACCGGGACAGACGAGACAATGCATCCTGAAACGATACTGGTCGTCCGTGCCCATGACCTCGGTGGGCCGGGACGGTGCAGAGATCTCGGACGTCACATGTGTCGGGATGACAGGATTCGAACCTGCGACCTCACCGCCCCAAACGGCGCGCGCTACCAAGCTGCGCTACATCCCGTAGCCGCGTCAGTCTAGTGGACACTGGGGCCGTGTCCTTCCACCGGTACGAACCCGTCGTCGAGCAGATCGCCGCCCGGCAGCCCGCGTGCGGATCGACGACGGTCGTGGCGGTCGACGGCCCGAGCGGTGCCGGCAAGACGAGCTTCGTGGCAGGGCTTGCGGAGGCCACCGGCGGGCAGGTGCTCCACCTCGAGGACCTCTACCCCGGGTGGCACGGTCTTGCCGCCACGCCGCCGATCGTCGCCGGGGTCCTCGCGTCGGTCGCGGTCGACGCGATCGGCACCGCCCCACGCTGGGACTGGGTGAACGACCGACCCGGACCCCTGCTGAGTGTGCGGCCCGGCGGCCTGCTGCTCCTCGACGGCGTCGGCAGCGGCGCGACGGTCGTCCGCCCCTTCGTGAGCCTGCTGGTCTGGGTGGATGCCGATCCTGCCGTCCGCAAGGCCCGGGCGCTGGCGCGTGACGGCGGCACCTACGCGCCGTTCTGGGACGTCTGGGCCGCCCAGGAGGCCGTGCACTTCGCCGCCGAGGGCACCCGTCACCACGCCGACCTGCAGGTGACGACCTGACGGGAGACCGATCTTTCGACATTGCGGTCGCCCCAACAACCCGAACGTCGAGAGATCGGTGGTTGGTCGTCCGGAACTCTCGACGTTTCGGTCGTCCCAGCAGCCCGAACGTCGAGAGATCGGTGGTCGGCGGTCCGGAGCCGGCACGACCGGTGGCACGGCCCGCGACGGCGATGTGGCATCATGGACGCGCTGCTTCGGCGGCACCTGCGGACGTAACTCAATTGGCTAGAGTCTCTGCCTTCCAAGCAGAATGTTGCGAGTTCGAGTCTCGTCGTCCGCTCCCCTGAAAGGCCCCTCACCGAGGGGCCTTTCGTCATTCAAACGAACGTCCACCCAAACGAACGTCCACCGCAGCGACGAGCGGACGACGAGGCTCATGGGCCCCTGCCCCGCGCCGCAGGCGCCCCGACAGGGATCGTCGTCCGCTCCCCTGAAAGGCCCCTCACCGAGGGGCCTTTCGTCATTCGAGAACATTCGCGGCGGCACCGTGAGCCTCGCCTCCGCCAGACTGTGCCCATGTCAGCGGTGGACCCGGCCAGGATGGATCCGGTCGTGCGGGCCCGCCACGCCGTCCTGACGGTCGTGGCCGCCGAGCACGCGGCCGTGGCACCGGAGGTCGAGGCCCGGCTGTGCGAGCACGCGACCCCCGGGGTGGCCGCGCGCCTCGACCCGGCCGACGTCCGCCTCGCGATCGACGACCTCGAGGCGTCAGGTCAGCTGCGCCGACTGCGGTCGAGGTCGTCGCTGCCGGGCCGCGAGGTGCCGGTGCTGATCCTGGCCGAGCCGGCCGACCGCGAGAGGGCGCAGGCCGTCGCCGAGCACAAGCGCGACCTGTTCGCCCGCTACCTGACGTGGACCGACGGGCCCGGCGCCCCGGCGACGGTCGCCGCCGACCACGTCGTCCACGCCTCGCTGCAGGTCGCCGCCCGGTCGGGCTACCGCGTGGGGGCGACCCCACCGAGTGACGTCGTCGTCTACGTGCCGCCTGCAGCACCGGACCAGCCGATCCTCATGCCGATCGCGGTGCGCAACACCCGCGAGTGGCTGATGCCGCACTCCCGCGGGCTCTACCGGCTGCTGCTGACGTCGACGCGCATCCAGGTCACCGAACGAGCGGTGCCGATGGTGCCGATGATCGTCTGCCGCCGCGCGCACCCGCAGCTCGTCGCGATGGGCCGCGACCTCGGCTTCGTCGTGGTCGAGTCGCGCCGTGAGCACGTCCTGCCCAGCGTCGCCGAGACGGCCGTGGCCGAGGTGCGGACGGGGCTGGGCCTGACCGACCTCGCCCGGGCGGACGGGCCCGATCCCGCCCTGATCAGCCGGTTCGAGCAGATCGTCCCGGTCATGGCGGTGCCGTTGGTCGCCCGATGGCGTCGCACCGCGATGACCACGATCCCCCTGCGCTTCGACGACCTGCTGGCCGAGAACTCGCTGACCGGACGACGCCGCGTGCTGCGCGACATCCGCCAGATCGCCGAGCAGAGCGGGCTCGTGGCCGCACGAGGCAGCTGGTGAGGTCGCCCGGCTGCTCGGCCTCAGGTCACAGGCGGTCGGCCCGGTCGCGGGCCGGTGAGACCTCGTCGGTCGACGCGACCTCGCTCGGCACCGCCGTGCGGTTGAGGATCAGCACCGCCCGGTCGTCGTCGCCCGACGCGACCTGCTTGATGATCTTGCGGGACGCCTGGTCGAAGCCGCTCGACACGATCGCGCCGGCCGTCGTGCGCAGCCACTCGATGCCGCTCGTGAAGTCCTGCGTGCGGGTCTCGACGACGCCGTCGGTGTAGAACATCAGGGCGTCGCCGACGCCGAGCCGCCCGACGGTCTGGTGGAAGTCGGGACGCTGGGTGATGCCCAGCGCCGTGCCGCGCGCGCCGTCGATGACCCACTCCCGCTGCGCGTCGTCCCAGCGCAGCGCCGGCGGGTGCCCCGCGTTGATGATCGAGTAGTCGCCGGTCGGCAGGTCGATCAGGACGTGCACGGCCGTGGCGAACCCGTCGTCCCAGTTCTGGCGCAGCAGGAAGTCGTTGCCGGCGGCGAACAGGCCCAGCGGAGGGAGCGCGCCGATCAGGCCGCCCAGCGCGCCCGCGAAGTGCAGCGACTGGGTGCCGGCGGCGACGCCCTTGCCGCACACGTCGACCAGCACCATCTCGAGCTTCGTCTCGTCGTCGGACAACCGCGCCACCAAGAAGTCGCCGGCGAACTTGGTGCCCCCTGACGAGACCATCGCCGACTGCGACGCCCATCCCTCGGGCAGCGTCGGGACGACACCCTGCGCCTGCAGCCGGTCGCGGAGGTCGACCAACATCGCCTCGCCCAGCGGACCGGGCAGGCCGCTGCGGTGCCGGCTCGACTCGAACAGCACGAGCGTCGCGGCGACCGCCATCGTCACGAGGGTGCTGACCCTTCCGGGGGTGAACCCGGCGAGTCCCGCGTCGACCGCCCGCACGTACTCCTTCGTGACGGTCACGGCGACGCACACCACGATGAACAGCACGAGCGTCAGCAGCGGGCGGTAGCGCAGCAGCATCGTGCCCAGCAGCAGCGGGATGACGAACGTGGGCGCCGGGAACGTCGAGTAGGTCAGGAGCGATCCGACGAGGATCAACGTCGACATCGCCAGCAGCGCCACGAGCACCGCGACCTGCCCCTCGCTCGTGCCGGTACGCCACCGGACGATGCGCTGGTCGAGGTATCCCGCCACGGTCGGCAGGGCTCGGCGCAGGGGGGACGTCACCTGTCCGAGCCTATCGGCGTTGCTGGCACGTGGGACACCAAAAGAGGTTTCTGCCGCCCAGCACCGTCGCGGCGACCGGGGTGCCGCAGACGAGGCACGGCAGGTCGGTGCGGCGATAGACGTACGACTCGGTGCGGCGACGTCCTCGACGTCCTGCGGGCCCCTGCGAGTCATCGGGACGGACGGTCAGGATGCGGCCCTTGCTGACCCCGATCTTCATGAGCTCGACGATGTCGTCCCACATCGCGTTCCAGACAGCCTCGTCGAGCTCGCGCCCCGGCGTGGCGGGGTCGACGCCGTGCCGGAACAGCAGCTCGGCGCGGTAGACGTTGCCGATGCCGGCGATGACCGCCTGGTCCATCAGCAGCGTCGCGACCGGCGCCCGCGAGGCGTGGATGCGTCGCCAGGCACGGCCGGGGTCGGCGTCCTTGCGCAGCGGGTCGGGGCCGAGCCGCGCGAGCAGGGCGTCGACGGCGGGCGGGGCGAGCACCTCGCACGCCGTGGGTCCGCGCAGGTCGGCCGTGGCACCGTGACGGGTCAGCCGCCAACGCACCTGACCCGTCACCGGGACGTCGTCGGCCCGCGTGACCGCGAACGATCCGTAGAGCCCGAGGTGGACGTGCACGGTCGCCTCGGACGACTCGACGGGGACGAGCAGGTGCTTGCCCCACGCCTCGGCGCGGCCGAACGTCGTGCCGTCGACGAGGGCCGCGCCGGCCGTGAAACGTCCCTGCGGGCTCGACGAGCCCACGACCTGCCCACGGAAGGTGCGGTTGAGCGTGCGGGCGAGGCGGTGGAGCGTGTGGCCCTCAGGCAAACCGGCCGGTCTCCTCGTAGGACAGCAGCATGTCGATGCGGCGCTGGTGCCGTGCCGCCTCGCTCCAGGGCGTCGTGATGAAGGCCTCGAGGATCGCGACGGCCTCGTCGGCGGTGTGCATGCGCGCCCCGATCGACACGATCTGGGCGTTGTTGTGCTGACGCGCCAGGGAGGCGGTCTCGGTGCTCCACGCGAGCGCCGCCCGGGCCCCCTTGACCTTGTTGGCGGCGATCTGCTCGCCGTTGCCGGACCCGCCGATCACGACGGCCAGCGACTCGGGGTCGGCGACGGCAGCAGCCGCGGCGTCGACGCAGAAGGGCGGGTAGTCGTCCTCG
The DNA here is from genome assembly GCF_017876595.1 of Aeromicrobium fastidiosum. Classification (NCBI taxonomy): domain Bacteria; kingdom Bacillati; phylum Actinomycetota; class Actinomycetes; order Propionibacteriales; family Nocardioidaceae; genus Aeromicrobium; species Aeromicrobium fastidiosum. Next base: position 3,868,579 of record NZ_JAGIOG010000001.1, read on the forward strand.
GCGTCGTAGGCGTGGGCGCCGTGGTCGACGGGCTCGTGGCCGTTCTCGGACAGCCAGGCGATCAGGTGGGTCTTGAGCTCGAAGCCGGCGTGGTCGGCGGCGATGTGGATGCGCATGGGACCAGTGTCCCAGCCCCCACCGTCAGCTCGTCACCCCGGCGAACCGCTCGTGGAAGTAGGCCGCGAACGCCTCGGCCGACTCGTGCCCGACGAAGCCGCCGAGCACGCGGACGCGCAGCTCGTCGCGGCGCTGCTTCATCGAGTCGGGCCCGAGCATGTCGGCGATGACCTCGTCGGCATCCGCCAGGTCGCGCGTCAGGACGTACGCTCCGCGGGCCACCGGGAAGCGCTCGCGGAACTCGTCGGCGGACCACTTGGTGCTGACCATCGCGTAGGGCTTGCCCGACTGCAGCCAGTCGGAGACCACGCTCGAGACGTCGGAGACCAGCGCATCGGCCCGGTTCATGCACTCGTTGAGCGACCAGGTCTGATTGGGCAGGTCGCCGATGTGGTGGTGGCCCGGCGTGTCGGTCCTGGCTGTGTCATGGGCCAGCACGAACTCGGTGCGCCGCACGAAGTGCTCCAGACGCGGGTGCCGCTTCGACAGCGGGTGCGGCCGGAAGATGACGTCGGCACCGGCCTCGATCAGCGCCTCGACGATCTCGGCCCCGACCCGCAGCGACGAGAAGTTGACCCGCATGCGCTTGCCCTGCCACGTCGGCGCGTAGAGCACGACGGGACGCTCGACGTCGGCGATGCTCCGCGTGGCCGCCTCGATGCCCTGCACCTGCGGACGCCCGAGCACGACGAACTTCTCGCGCGGGATGTGCACGCCGCTCGTCTCGTAGCGGTCGATCGCCGCCGTGCCGGAGACCACGAGGAGGTCGTAGTCGGCGTGCCGCCCGAAGACGCTGGCCGGCTTGTCGGAGTCGCCGTGCCCCAGCCACACGTGCGTGACCTGCTTCATCGCCATGTACCGGTAGTTCGACTTGGCGTTGTGCAGGTAGAAGAACCACTTGAGCGTCGGGACGATCAGGGTCTTCAGGTCGCGGATGGCGTCGGTGCTGAGCTGCACGAACGGCGAGGTCAGGTCGGTGTTCTCGCGCAGGTACTCGCAGTACTGCTCGCGGTAGTTGAACACGACGCCCGGGAAGCCGGCGCTCAGCAGTGGGTCCTCCCACATCGTCAGGTGCGTCGGACCACCGCCGTAGCCCGCGTACGCGATCGCGAACCGAGGTTGATGAGCGGCCAGCGCGCGGGCGATCGCCCTGGTGCGTCGGCGCACCGCGACCAGGTAGACCGCGACGCGTCCGGCCAGCAGCACGACGGCCACGAGCGGGACGGCCACGACCCCGGAGGGAGCCGCCGCCGCGACGGCGACCAGCGTGAGGGGGCCGGCGACCCGGCTGCCGATGACCCAGGGGCCCAGGTCGGGGTGGTCCGCCGGGCAGGGGCCGTGGGCGTCGCCGGGCACGCCCGGGAGGCCGTGCGCGTGCGGGGCCGGTGCGGGACGCCTCAGCGCGACGACCGTCAGCACCGTCGCGACGAGCACCGCGACGACGTCGAACCACGACGGCAGGCCGTCGACGATCGCGTGGACCGCGATCGCGACCAGCAGCAGCGCCGTGGCGACGCCCCACACGAGGACGTCGGCTCCTCGCCGGAACCGCAGGCTGATGCGGTGCCGGTGGATGAAGTCCTGCCGTTGGCGCTCGAAGTAGGAGTCGTCTGGCACGCCGACAGTATGCCAGTCAGCGCCGCCGCGACCGGTGCGCGTCGAGCAGCGCGCCGACGATCGTCACGGTCGAGCGGGACGCGTCGAACCCCTCGGGCTGTCGCCAGAACGAGTGCACCATGCCGAGCGCCCGGTGCGCGAGGACGTCGACGCCCGCCTCGGCGAGCTGCGCCGCGTACGCCTCGGCCTGATCGCGGAGCACGTCGTGCTCGTTGGTGACGACGTACGCGGCAGGGTGCGACGCGAGGTTGGTCGCCAGCGCGGGTGACACCTCGGGATGGTCGCCGAGATCTCCGGGAGCGTATGCCTCCCAGAACCAGTGCATGCCCGCATCGCCGAGCGCCGCGTTCGACAGCGCGCGGGGCAGCGCGGCACGACGGTCGACCGGCGGGTAGAGCAGTGCCTGGAAGTCGACCGCCCGCGGGTCGCGCACGCACAGGCCGGCGATCAGGTTGGCCCCTGCCGAGTCGCCGATCGCAGGCAGGAACGAAGCGTCGACCCGATGCTCGCGGTCGTGCTGCCGCAGCCAGGAGGCCGCCGTCTGCACGTCGTCGAGCGGTGCAGGGAACGGGTGCTCCGGCGCGCGCCGGTAGTCGACGGCCAGCAGCGCCCACCCGGTTGCGTGCGCGAGATATCGGCAGAACGGGTCGTGCGTCTCGAGGTCGTGCAGCACCCAGCCGCCGCCGTGCACGTACAGCGCGACCGGGGCACCCGCGCGCGGCCGGTAGAGCCGGCAGGGCACGCCGTCCGCGTCGACGTCGATCACGTGGTCGAGGCCGATGCGGTCCGCTGCCAGGGCGGCTTCCCTGGCAGCGGACCGGATGCTCGCGACTCGTTCGGGCGTCATCGGCGCGGTGTCGTCGCCCATCGCCTCGAGCAGGGCGCGCGACTGGGGGTGCAGCGTCATGCGATCCAGCCTAAGCCGGGCACGACGTCCTCAGCTGAAGTCGAGGTCGCCCTTGCGGGTGCGCTTGAGCTCGAAGAAGTCGGGGTAGCCGGCGAGCAGGCGCGCGCCGTCGAAGACCGACCCGGCCGCCTCGCCCTTGGGGATGCTCTGCAGCACGGGGCCGAAGAAGGCGATGCCGCCGATCTCGATGACGGGCGTGCCAACGTCCTCGCCGACCTTGTCGATGCCGACCTGGTGCGAGGCGCGCACGGCGTCGTCGAGCGACGTGTCGTCGGCTGCTGCTGCGAGCTCGGCCGGCAGGCCGATCTCCTCGAGCACCGCGCCGAAGAGCTCGGGGCTGAACTCCTGCCCCTCGTTGTGCCGCTTGGTGCCGATCGCGGTGTAGTAGTCGCGCAGCGCCTGCTGGCCGTGCTGCTGCTCGATCGCGATCGCGAGCCGGACGGGTCCCCAACCGCGCTTCATCATGTCCTGGTACTCGTCGGGCAGGTCGCGCCCGTCGTTAAGCACCGACAGGCTCATGACGTGGAACTCGGTCTTGACGTCGCGCACCTTCTCGACCTCGAGCATCCAGCGGGAGGTGATCCAGGCGAACGGGCACAGGGGGTCGAACCAGAAGTCGACGGTCTCGGTGGAAGAAGTCATGACGGGTGCAACACCGGACGACCCGCGCGCATTTCCTCCACGAGCGATCCGACGACGGCGTCGAGCTCTCCGGCGTTGAGCGCCGCGACCCGGCGCTGCCGCTGGTAGGACGCTCCCCCGGCCACGATGTCGTGGATGCCGCCGAGCTCGTCGGTGCAGCCGAGCCGCTCGGCGACGGGTGCCAGCGTCTCGAGCAGGCGGTGGAGGTCGGTCGTGATGAGGTCCTCGTGGCCGTCCTTGTCGAGGATCAGGATCGCGTCCATGCCGTACCGGGCGGAGCGCCACTTGTTCTCCTGCGCGAACCACGGCGGGATGGTCGGCAGCTCGCGGCCCGCGTCGAGCTCGGACGAGAAGTGCTCGACGAGGCAGTGCGTCAGCGCCGAGACGCTCATGAGCTCGGCCATCGTCGGGATGCCGTCGCACACCCGCACCTCGAGCGTGCCGAACTTGGGCGACGGCCTCAGGTCCCACCGGATCTCGTCGAAGACGTCGATGACCCCGGTGTGGAGCATGTCGTCGACGTACCCCTCGAGCTGGCTCCACTGCTCGAACTGGAACGGCAGTCCCGCTGTCGGCAGCTGCTGGAACATCAGGGCCCGATTGGACGCATAACCCGTCTCCTTGCCGCCCCAGAACGGCGACGAGGCGCTGAGCGCCTGCAGGTGGCCGTAGTAGGCCAGCATCGCGCGGCTGATCGGCAGCACCTTGTCGCGGTCCTCGATGCCGACGTGCACGTGGACGCCGTAGATGAGCATCTGCCGCCCCCACCACTGGGTGCGGTCGATCAGCGTCGCGTAGCGCTCCTTGTCGGTGACCTTCTGGTGCGTCCAGTTGGCGAACGGGTGGGTGCCCGCGCACATCAGCTCGACGCGCAGCGGATCGGTGACCTCGCGGATCTCGTCGATCGCCCGCTGCAGGTCGGCACCGGCCTGACCCACGGTCTTGCAGACGCCGGAGACGACCTCGACGGTGTTGAGCAGCAGCTCCTGGCGGATGTGAGGGTGCTGCTCGAGCCCCTCGGGCTGCACCGCGTCGAGGACGGTCTGGGCCACCTGACGCAGGTCGCCGGAGTCGGAGTCGACCAGGGCCAGCTCCCACTCGATGCCGACGGTCGAGCGCTCAGACGTCGCGAACGGGATGGCGGTCATGCGTCCATCCTGCCCGAGATCGACGGAGTCACCCGCCTCGCCCGTGTCGTGGGCACATGACAGCATGGCGAGCATGCCTGGTACCAATCTCACCCGCGAAGAAGCCAGCGAGCGCGCCTCGATCGTCTCCACCCAGACGTACGACGTCCAGCTCGACCTCACGCTCGACTCCGAGACACATTTCGGATCGGTCACCACGATCGTCTTCGGGGCCACCCCGGGGTCGTCGACGTTCGTCGACCTCGTCGACGGTGACATCTCGTCCATCACGCTCAACGGGTCTGCCGTCGACACCGTTGCCTACGCCGACAGCCGCATCGCGTTGGCGGGCCTCGCCGAGCGCAACGAGCTCGTCGTCGCCGCGACACTGCCCTACTCGCACTCCGGCGAGGGCCTCCACCGGTTCGTCGACCCCGTCGACGGCAAGGTCTACCTCTACACGCAGTTCGAGGTGCCCGACGCCCGCCGCGTCTTCGCGACGTTCGAGCAGCCCGACCTCAAGGCGACGTTCGTCTTCCACGTGACCGCGCCGTCGCACTGGGCCGTCGTCTCGAACTCCCCCACCCCCGAGCCCGTGGCCGCCGCGGAGGGCACCAGCACCTGGCACTTCGCCGAGACCAAGACGATGTCGACCTACATCACGGCCCTGGTCGCGGGCGAGTACGTGTCGGTCACCGACTCCTACCGCGGCGCGTACGACGAGATCCCGCTGGGCGTCTTCTGCCGCCAGTCGGTGCGTGAGCACCTCGACGCCGACGACATCTTCCTGATCACCAAGCAGGGCTTCGAGTTCTTCGAGAACGCCTTCGAGATGGCCTACCCGTTCGGCAAGTACGACCAGCTGTTCGTGCCCGAGTACAACATGGGTGCCATGGAGAACGCCGGCGCGGTGACGTTCCGCGACGAGATGATCTTCCGCAGCCGGCAGACCGTCGCGGCCTACGAGAGCCGCGCCAACACGATCCTGCACGAGATGGCCCACATGTGGTTCGGCGACCTCGTCACGATGAAGTGGTGGGACGACCTGTGGCTCAACGAGTCGTTCGCCGAGTTCGCGGCGTCGCACGCCTCGACCAACGCGACTCGCTTCACCGACGCCTGGACGAGCTTCACCAACGCCCGCAAGAACTGGGCCTACCGCCAGGACCAGCTGCCGTCGACGCACCCCATCGCCGCCGACAACTACGACCTGCACGCGGTCGAGGCCAACTTCGACGGCATCACCTACGCCAAGGGCGCGTCGGCGCTCAAGCAGCTCGTCGCCTGGGTCGGCGAGGAGGACTTCTTCGCCGGTCTGCGGGCCTACTTCGGCAAGCACGCCTACGGCAACACGCAGCTGTCCGACCTGCTCGTCGAGCTCGAGGCCGCCTCGGGCCGTGAGTTGGGCGACTGGGCGGCCGAGTGGCTGCAGACGTCCGGCGTCAACACGCTGCGCGCCGACTTCGAGACAGATGCGTCAGGTGCCTTCACGTCGTTCTCGGTCGAGCAGACCGCGATCGAGGCCTACCCGACGCTGCGCCGCCACCGCATCGCGATCGGCCTGTACAACCGCGTCGATGGCAAGCTCGTCCGCACCGAGCGCGTCGAGACCGACATCCGGGGCGCGTCGACGTCGATCGACGAGCTGGTCGGCAAGGTCCAGCCCGATCTGATCCTGCTCAACGACGACGACCTGACCTACGCCAAGATCCGCCTCGACGAGCGCTCGTTCACGACGCTGACCGAGAGCATCGCGACGTTCGAGCAGTCCCTCCCCCGCGCGCTCAGCTGGGGATCGGCCTGGGACATGACGCGCGACGCCGAGCTGTCGGGGTCCGACTTCGTGACCCTCGTGCTGGCCGGCGTGGGGTCCGAGACCGACCTCACGGCAGTCAGCTCGCTGCTGCGCCAGGGCAACAGCGCCGTCAACCTCTACACCGCCCCCGACGCCCGTCAGGCGCTCAAGGCGCGCTGGGAGGCCGGACTGAACGACCTGGTCGACGCGGCCGAGCCCGGCAGCGACCACCAGCTCGCGCTGGTGCGCGCGCTCGCCTCGGCGACGTCTACCCCCGACCGGCTGCGGTCGATCCTGGCCGGCGAGCTCGACGGGCTCACGCTCGACACCGATCTGCGCTGGACGCTCGTCACGGCGCTGGCCCGCATCGGCGACGCCGACGAGGCCGAGATCGCGGCAGAGCTCGAGCGCGACAACACGATCTCCGGCCAGGAGAACGCGTCGGCCGCCCGCGCCATCCGTCCCTCGACCGAGGCCAAGGAGGCGGCGTGGCAGATCGCTGCCGTCGACCCGTCGACGCCCAACGAGACGCGGCGCTCGACGGCGGGGGCGTTCCAGGTCTCGGGCCAGGGCGACATCCTCGAGCCCTACGTCGACCGCTACCTCGAGCTGGCCAGCACGGTCGTCGACGACATGGGCGTCTGGATCGGGCAGGTCGCGCTGGTCTACCTGTTCCCGCTGGCCAACCCGTCGCAGGCCACGCTCGACAAGGTCGACGCGTGGCTCGCCTCGACGACGGCCAATGCGGCCGCCCAGCGCTACGTCTCGGAGGGTCGCGACGATCTCGCGCGCGCACTGCGCGCCCAGGCCGCCTCCTGACCCAGCACGACGCCGAAGGCCACCTCCGCGATCGCGGAGGTGGCCTTCGGTCGTTCAGGGCAGGATCGGCAGAGCGGCGCAGTTGGACGTCGCCGGTCGACCGTCGAGCCGCGCCCGGATCCACGAGATCGCCGCGGTCTGGTCGGTGATCAACGGGATGAAGTGGTTGGTCAGCACGACCTTCTGGCCGAGGTCCGGGATCAGGATCGGCTCGTAGGTCACGGCGGCACCTGCCCGGCACCAGTCGACGGCCAGCTGCCGCACCTGCCCGTGCGGCACCGTGTCGTCGGAGATGCCGGTCGCGATGCGCACCGGGGTGGTCGGCTTCGACAGGCCGATGCGCTGTTCCTGCACGATCTGCTTCAGCGCGGGCTCGCGATCGAGCACCTGCGACAGCGAGATGCCGAGCTTGGTCAACGACGTCGTGCGGGTGAAGGCGTACGCGAGGATGCCGTCGCCCACGCACTGCGTCGCGGCACCCTTCAGCATCGCCTGCCCCTTGGCGTTGAGGTACTTGTCGAGGGCGGGCTTGATGCTCGGCCGGGTCTCGGCCATCCCGTTGATCGTCCACCCCAGGGCGACTGCCAGGGCGCTCCCGTCGATGCCGTCGATGACCTTCAGGAGGTCGGCCGGCGGGGCACCGACGTAGGCCCCCGCGATGGTCAGCTCGGGGGCGTACGTCGGGGCCAGCTCGGCCGCCGAGGCAGCGGCCCCGCCGCCCTGGCTGTAGCCGTACAGGCCGACCTTCGAGGTCGGCGACACCGAGGCGCCCGGCACCGCGCGAGCGGCACGCACGGCGTCGAGGACGGCGTGTCCCTGGTCGAGGCGGCTCACGTACGTGTGCAGCCGGTCGGTCGTGCCGAGGCCCACGTAGTCGGTCGCCATGACCGCGATGCCCTGCGACAGCAGGCGGTAGGTCGCGATGTTCTCGTAGCCCACGGACGCCGAGATCGTGCTGTCTCGCAGGTTGAGCGACAGCGGGTTCTCCAGCGCCAGCGACGGGGCGCACTGGTCGCCCTGACCCATCGTGCCGGACGCCTGGACGACGAGGGGGCGCGGACCGGGGCCGCTCCAGCGGGCGGCCGGTTCGATGTAGGCACCCGTCACGGCAACGGGTGCGCCGTTGGCGTCGGTCGACCTGAACATGACACGGGTGGCCGTGCCCGGCAGTGGTCCGGCCAGGCCCGGGAGGCTGATCCCCAGTCGCATCGGCTCGGTACGCACCAGGGCTCCGTTGGTCGCCGGCAGGCTCTGCGGCGGGTCGTAGAACGCCGGCACTGCGACGCCCCGCGAGACGGTCGCGGTGCCGTCATCGGCCACGGCGGTGCCCGCGGACGAGATGGACGCGGTCACCGCGACGGCGATGCACGCGGCCACGGCACCGAGCCGCCTGATCGGGCGGCTGCCCCTGGCAGGCCCGGACGCCGCGTCCTGCTGGATCGAGCTGATGTTCACTGGTGCTCCCTCGTCGACGTGGCCGGCTGCGCACTCGATGCGCGCAGTCGGGGATCCGACCGGCAGGCGCGGCGCGGAGATGGGGCACGCGGTGCTGGGCGGTGGGTGCCGACCCTCCTCGGCACCCGGTGACGACCGATCGATGATGGCGATCAGTTGTTACCTATCGGTAACATGATCCTAGTCACTTCCACGACCGCGCGGCAAGACCCGGCCGGGCCCGACATCCGGCGTGCCGGCGCCAGCACCCCGCCCTGCCCGGCGGACTGACCACGGCCGTAGGAGAATCGACACGGCGCGCTTCGCGCCCATCCCTCTGGAAGGTGCTCGATGACGATCGACCTGACGTTCCGTGGGCGACGCGTGCAGCGCGACCGGGCACTCGTCATGGCGATCGTCAACCGCACGCCCGACTCGTTCTACGACCGGGGTGCCACGTTCACCGACAGCGCCGCGCACGAGGCCGTGCGGGCGGCCATCGCAGCCGGTGCCGACATCATCGACGTGGGAGGCGTCAAGGCGGGGCCCGGCGACGACGTCGACGTCGCCGAGGAGATCCGGCGGACCGTGCCGTTCGTGGCCGCGATCCGCGCCGAGTTCCCCGATGCCGTGCTCAGCATCGACACGTGGCGGGCCGAGGTCGGACGGCACTGCGCCGAGGCCGGCGCCGACATCATCAACGACACGTGGGCCGGCAGCGACCGTGCGCTCGGCGACGTCGCGGCGGAGTTCGGCTGCGGCTACGTGTGCTCGCACACCGGCGGCGCCGTCCCCCGCACCCGCCCCCACCGCGTGCACTACGCCGACGTCGTGCGAGACGTCATCGACCAGACGACCAGGGCGGCGGACGACCTCGTGGCGCGCGGCGTCCCCCGCGCCGGCATCCTGATCGACCCCACGCACGACTTCGGCAAGAACACGTGGCACGGCCTCGAGCTGCTGCGCCGCGTCGACGAGCTGGTCGACACGGGGTGGCCCGTCCTGATGGCCCTGTCCAACAAGGACTTCATCGGCGAGACCCTGGGCCTGCCCGTCGACCAGCGGCACGAGGGGACGCTCGCGGCCACGACCGTCGCGGCAGCAGCGGGTGCCGCGGTGTTCCGGTCCCACGACGTCGAGGCGACCCGCCGGGTGCTCGAGATGACCGCCAGCATCCGCGGCGACCGCGCTCCCGCGAGGGTGGTGCGCGGCCTTGCCTGAGACCTCCGACGTGCGGGGCTGGTTCGACACGCACACGCACCGCGCGCAGCAGTTCGACGCAGCCGCCCTCGTCCCACTGAAGGGCGACCGGCGGATCAGCGTCCTGATCCCCGCCCGCGACGAGGAGGCGACGGTGGGGGCCATCGTCACGACGCTGCGCACCCAGCTGGTCGAGCGCGTGCCGCTCGTCGACGAGATCATCGTGATCGACTCGCACTCCACCGACGCGACGTCCGACGTCGCCCGGGCCGCAGGGGCCAAGGTCTTCCACGTCGACGAGATCGTGCCCGAGGTCGGCAGCCGCACGGGCAAGGGCGAGGCGATGTGGAAGGCGCTCGCCGTCATGACGGGCGACATCGGCATCTACCTCGACGCCGACGTGCAGGAGTTCACGGCCGACTTCGTCGTGGGCCTGCTCGGACCGCTGCTGACCGACGACGGCCTCGTGTTCGTCAAGGCGTTCTACGACCGTCCGTGGTCGACCGGCGCGGCGCGCTCGTCGGGTGGCGGCCGGGTCACCGAGCTCGTCGCCCGACCGCTCATCCTCGAGCGGTCACCGGCCCTGTCGGGCTTCGTCCAGCCCCTCGCCGGTGAGTGCGCCTTCCGCGCCGAGGCGCTGCGGGCCGTCCCGTTCGTGTCCGACTACGGCGTCGACATCGGTCTCATGATCGACGTGCTGCGCGACCACGGCCTGTCGGCGATGGCGCAGGTCGATCTGGGCCTGCGCCTGCACCGCCACCAGGACCTCGCGGCGCTCAGCGCCATGACGCAGCACGTGCGCGCCGCGTTCGACCTGCGCGCCGATCCCGGCGGCCCCGACGAGGTCGAGAGCACCGCCACGCTGTTCCGCCGCGAGGGCGAGACGATGCAGCTGGTCGAGCGCACCACGACGACGGTGCAGCGTCCCCCGATGGACCAGGTGCTGTCCCACCGTCGCTGATTCCCAGGCGCACCCCGGAATCTGCGCGGCCCGTCCGCCGGTTCCGGGGTGCACCTGGAAAGCCGACGCCGGACCCCTGATACATCCGGGGCGAGGTGCCAGTAATCAGGGTCCACCCGGAAAACTTCCGGGGCGAACCTGGGAACCACCGAACCGAGAAACCGGCTCAGCGCACCAGCGTCGGCAGCCGTCCGATGATCTCCTCGGCGTCGGCGATGACCTGGTCGATGACCTGCTGGACCGTGCCGATGTCGTGGATGAGGCCCTGCGTCTGGCCGGCCCACCACATGCCGTCCTCCATCGCTCCCTCGGCGAGGACGTTCTTGCGGCCCCGCATGCCCGACGCCAGCTCGGCGATGTCGTCGAACGTGGCACCGTCGCGCTGGGAGATCTCGACGATCCGCTCGGAGATCGTGTTGCGGACGACGCGGGCGGTGTTGTGGAACTGGCGGAACACGAGGACGGTGGAGCGCTCGTCGTTGGCGACGATCTGCTGCTTGACGTTGTCGTGGATGGGGGCCTCGGTCGTGGCCATGAACCGGGTGCCCATGTTGACCGCGACCGCGCCGAGGGCGAGTGCCGCGGCGAGCCCCTGGCCCGACGCGATGCCGCCCGAGGCGATGACGGGGATCGACAGCTGGCGCACGGCGGCGGGGATCAGGATCAGGCCGGGGACGTCGTCCTCGCCGGGGTGGCCGGCGCACTCGAAGCCGTCGATGCTGATCGCGTCGACGCCCTTGCGCTCGGCCGACAGGGCGTGGCGGACGCTGGTGGCCTTGTGGATGACCTTGACGCCGGCGCCGTGGAAGTCGGGCAGGTGCGGCTCGGGGCTCGAGCCGGCGGTCTCGACGACCGTGATGCCGGCCTCGATGATCGCGGCGCGGTACTCGTCGTAGGGGACGGGGTCGATCGTGGGCAGGATCGTGAGGTTGACCCCGAACGGCTTGTCGGTCAGGTCGCGGGTGCGGGCGATCTCCTTCGACAGCGCCTCGGGGGTCGGCTGGGTCAGCGCAGTGAGGAAGCCCAGGGCACCGGCGTTGGCGACCGGCGCGATCAGGTCGGCGGTGCCGAGGCCCGTCATGCCGCCGCACAGGATGGGGTGGTCGACGCCGAACTGCTCGGTGAACGTCGTGCTGATCATCTGGATGTTCCCTTCATCGTGCGGTGGTCAGTCGCCGGTGTGACCGCCGGAGACACCGGCGAGTATCAGGTCAGCGAGCGCACGGTATGCCGCCGAGTCGTCGAGGCCCGTCGCGCGCGACACGTCGCCGCGGTGGATCGACTCCATCATGAGCCGCGCCACGGTGCCGAGGAACTGCGGGTCGATGCCCGGAGCGGCCTCGAGCACCAGCTCCTGCACACGGGTGGCCGCGATCTGCGTGTTCTGCCGGTAGATGTCGCCGGCCGGGGCGAAGCGCTCCAGGTCGGCGAAGAATTGCGGCGAGGCGGGAGCGAGCTCGACCGCGACGGCGTTGAGGTAGGCCCCGATGCGGTCGACGGCCGGAGCGCTCGGGTCGACCGCCGCCTCGACCCGCTCGGTCGCGCGGCGGAAGAACGTGCGGACGATTGACGTCAGCAGCTGCTCCTTGCTGGGTGCGATGCCGTAGAGCGTCGACTTGGAGCAGTTGAGCCGGGCGGCGAGGTCGGACAGCTGGAGGTCGAGGAATCCCTCGGCCAGCACGATGTCGATGATGCCGTCGCGCAGGGCAGCGGTCCGTCCGCTCATCTCGACGCGCTGCACCATGCGGCGACTGTACCAGAACGGAGCCTGCAGTACAGTGACAAGTACACGCGACCAGGAGGACCCATGCCGGCCCAACGACTCATGCCCACCGAGGAGTCACACGACCTCATCGAGCTCACGCGCGACATCGTCGCCAAGGAGCTGCGACCCGTCATCGCCGACCTCGATGCACGCGCCGAGTTCCCGCGGGACGTGTTCCGCACGCTGGGCCGCGCGGGGCTGCTGAGCCTGCCCTACCCCGAGGAGGTGGGCGGCGGCGGGCAGTCGTACGAGGTCTACCTGCAGGCCCTCGAGGAGATCGCCTCGGCGTCGGCCAGCGTCGGCGTGGGGGTCAGCGTGCACGCGCTGTCGTGCTTCGGCCTGTTCACGGCAGGCAGCGACGAGCAGCGCGCCGCCTGGCTGCCCGAGATGCTGTCGGGCAGCCAGCTCGGCGCGTACTGCCTCTCGGAGGCGCACGCCGGCTCCGATCCGGCCGCGATGCGCACCCGTGCCGTCCGCGACGGCGACGAGTACGTCATCGACGGCGCCAAGGCCTGGACGACGCACGGCGGCAAGGCCGACTTCTACAAGGTCATGGCGCGGACCAGCGACGACGGCGGGCGCGGCATCTCGTGCTTCCTCGTCCCGGCGGACACACCGGGCCTGACGGCCGACAACCCCGAGCAGAAGATGGGCCTGATGAGCTCGACGACGGCCACGATGCTGTTCGACGGCGTCCGCGTCCCGGCGTCCCGGCGTCTCGGGGCCGAGGGCCAGGGACTGTCGATCGCGCTGGCAGGCCTCGACGCGGGACGGCTCGGCATCGCCGCCGTCGCGACCGGTCTGGCCCAGGAGGCCCTCGACGTCGCCCTCGCCTACGCCAAGGAGCGCGAGGCGTTCGGCAAGCCCGTCATCGACCACCAGGGCCTCGCCTTCGTCCTGGCCGACATGTCGGCTGCCGTCGAGTCGGCCCGAGCGACCTACCTCGCCGCAGCGAGGCTCAAGGACGCCGGCCGGCCCTACGCGCGCCAGGCCTCGATCGCCAAGCTCGTCTGCACCGACAACGCCATGAAGGTCACGACCGACGCCGTGCAGGTGCTCGGCGGGGCCGGCTACACCAAGGACTTCCCGGTCGAGCGCTTCATGCGCGAGGCCAAGGTCATGCAGATCTTCGAGGGCACCAACCAGATCCAGCGACTCGTCATCAGCCGCAACCTCGCGCGCTGACACCCACCCAGCACCCATCTGACACCCACACAAGGAGAACCATGCAGCTCAACGACACCGCCGCGATCGTCACGGGAGGCGCATCCGGCCTCGGTGCCGCGACCGCCGCCCACCTCGCCTCGCTGGGTGCCAGCGTCTACGCGATCGACCTGCAGGGCTCGATCGACCAGGCCCCAGCCGTCGACGGCGTCACCTACCTCGCCGCCGACGTGACCGACGAGCAGCAGGTGCGTGCCGCGGTCGCGACGGCGTCCGAGACGCTTCCGCTGCGCACCGTGGTCAACTGCGCCGGCATCGGGCCGTCCGCCCGCATCCTCGGCCGCAAGGGCGTCCACGATCTCGCCCTCTACGCCAAGATCGTCCACATCAACCTGGTCGGCAGCTTCACGGTGCTGGCGCTCGCCGCCGAGGCGATCGCGCGGACCGAGGCCGACGAGAACGGCCAGCGCGGGGTCATCGTCAACACCGCCTCGATCGCCGCCTACGACGGCCAGATCGGTCAGGTCGCCTACGCCTCGTCGAAGGGCGGCATCGTCGGCATGACCCTGCCCGCGGCGCGCGACCTCGCCCAGCACGGTATCCGCGTGTGCACGATCGCGCCGGGCATCGTCAACACGCCGATGCTGGCGACCGTCAGCGAGGAGTTCCGGGCAGGACTGGCCGCGGGCGTCCCGTTCCCGCAGCGGCTCTGCGAGCCGGCCGAGTACGCCAAGCTCGTGGCCATGATCGTCGACCACGACTACCTCAACGGCGAGACGATCCGCATGGACGGCGCGCTGCGGATGGCTCCCCGCTAGACCATTCCCCGCTGGGCCTGACGAATCAGCAGACACGCCGCCGGCGTGTCTGCGCGAACGTCAGGCCCAGCGAGATCGTCCGGGCTGGACGATCAGTGGTGCGCGGGGCTGTTGTCGTGCGAGGTGGTCTCGAGCTCGGTGCTGGGCGACGGCGGCACGTAGTTGTTACGGGCGGTCAGCAGGCCGAACAGGGCCACGAGGACGAACAGTCCGGCCGTGCCGCCACCGAACAGGATGATCGTGTCGAGGACGCTGCGTCCCTGGCCCTCCGGCCAGGCCCCGCCCACGGGGGCGTCTGCGAAGGCCGCGCCCGAGCCGGCGATGAACGTCACGACGGTGGCGAGCACGAGTCCGAGCACGCGAGCAGGAGTCTTCATGACTCCATCGTATCCACCCGTAGGCTGGGGAGATGCCTCACCTCGACATCAACTGGAAGCTGCCGGAGGGCAAGGCCTACGACTGGTTCGTCGCCACGCCCGGCGGCATCGCCCTCATCATCGTCCTGGGCCTGGCGCTCCGCTGGTTCATCAACCGTGCCGTCGACCGTCTGGTCGGCCGCGCGGCGACGGGCAACATGCCTGGATTCATCGCCGACAGCCGCGCCGGGGAGTTCCTCGACACACTGAAGCCGGCCAACCACGCCCGGCGTCAGCAGCGCACCGAGACCATGGGATCGCTGCTCAAGAGCGTCTCGACCGGCCTGATCCTCGCGGTCGTCATCGTCATGGTGCTGTCGAAGCTCAGCATCGACATCGCCCCGATCATCGCGAGCGCCGGCATCGTCGGCGTGGCGCTGGGCTTCGGCGCGCAAAACCTGGTCAAGGACTTCCTGTCGGGCATCTTCATGATCCTGGAGGACCAGTACGGCGTCGGCGACACCGTCGACCTCGGCGAGGCCACCGGCACGGTCGAGGCCGTGAGCCTGCGGGTCACCCGGCTGCGCGACGTCAACGGCACGGTCTGGTACGTCCGCAACGGCGAGATCCTGCGCGTCGGCAACCAGAGCCAGAACTGGGCACGGACGGTGCTCGACGTGACGGTCTCGTACGACGCCGACCTCGACCAGGTGCAGCGCATCCTGCAGGACGTCGCCACCACGACGTACGAGAACGAGCAGTTCCACGACGTCATCATCGAGGCCCCCGAGGTGTGGGGCGTCGAGCGCTTCGACAAGGATGGTGTCGTCGTTCGGGTCGTCCTCAAGACCGCGCCGGCCCAGCAGTGGCTCGTCGCCCGGGCGATGCGTCAACGCATCAAGGCCGAGTTCGACCGGGCCGGCATCAAGATGCCGACGACCTTCCCCGTCGCCACGATCCACCAGGAGCAGGGATGACCGAGCAGCCGGCGGCCGAGCAGACCTTCTACGAGGCGATCGGCGGGCACGACACGATCAAGTTGATCGTCGACACGTTCTACGACGGCGTCGCGACCGACGAGCTGCTCCGGCCGATGTATCCCGAGGAGGACCTCGGCCCGGCCAACGAGCGGTTCCGGATGTTCCTCGAGCAGTACTGGGGCGGTCCGACGACGTACTCAGAGCAGCGCGGTCATCCCCGGCTGCGCATGCGGCACGCCCCGTTCGAGGTCACGGCGGAGGCCCGCGACCGCTGGCTCGCGCACTTCCGCGACGGCCTCGACCGCGCCGCCCTCACCCCCGAGCACGACGCCCAGTTCTGGGCCTACGCCCAGCACGCCGCCACCTTCATGGTGAACACGGCGTCCTGAGCGGAGCGAAGCCGTGTTCGGCCATGAAGCAACAGGCCAGCATGGTGAACACGGCGTCCTGAGCGGAGCGAAGCCGTGTTCGGCCATGAAGCAACAGGCCAGCATGGTGAACACGGCGTCCTGAGCGGTCAGCTCGGGACGAGCGCCTCGAGCTGGGCGCGCTCGGCCTCGCCGAGAGGCCTGGACGACTGGGTGTGCGGATCGAAGCCGACCATCGCCGTCGAGGAGTCGGCGAGCAGCGTGGCACCGTCCGAGATCTGGCAGTGCAGGTCGAACGATCCGCGACCGACCCGGCTCACCCAGACAGTCGCCTCGTACGGCTCGGCACGCCAGGTGATCGGACGCACGTGGGTGACGCTGGCCGTGCCGACGACGACGCTCCCGGCTGCGATGGTGTCGAGCCGTCTCGAGATGTTGAGCACCCGCACCTCCTGCAACAGCTCGAACAGCTTGGCGGGCCGCACGGCACCAGCCGCATCGAGGTCGCTGCGGCGGACGCGGACGGGGAGCACCGGCAGCTCGCCGCCCGGCACGACGCGGCTCGGCAGATCGGCGTCGACGTACTCGACCGTCACGACGGCGAAGACGGGCGCCACGCCGTCGGCGGTGATCTGCTGCGTCAGGACACCATCGGTCAGCTCCGAGCGCACGACGACGTCCCTGCTGCCCAGCAGCAGGGGCCTGACGAACCGGATCGAGACGGTCGAGATCGTGTCGTCAGCGGCGATCACCCCGTCGTCCACCAGGATCGCCCGCGCCTCGGCGGCGTAGTCGAGGTAGACGACGTTGTTGACGTGGTTGAGCGAGTCGAGGTCGGCCCAGCGCATCGGGAACGCATGTTCGTGCATCCCGCCGATGATGCCAGAGGCTCGGCAACACCCGGCTGCCGGCGGTGTCAGGCGCTGGCGGTCTCGTCGATCTCGATGACGGGGTCGCCCTCCTGGACGATCTGGCCGAGGGAGACGAGCACCTTGCTGACGTGTCCGCCCACCTGCGCGACCAGCGGGATCTCCATCTTCATCGACTCCAGGACGGCGAGGACGTCGCCGACCCCCACCTGGTCGCCCTCGCGGACGACGATCTTCCAGACGTTCGAGACGATCTCTGCGCGCGCGAGGTGCATCAGGACCCCTGTCCGTGGGTCAGCATGCGGAGCGCGGCGATCATGCGGTCGCGGGTCTCCTCGGGCAGGATCACGTCGTCGACGATGCCAGCCTCGGCGGCGAGGTACGGCCGGGCGACCTCCTCGCGGTAGACAGCCGCGAGCTCGTCGCGCAGGACCGTCGGCTCCTCGGCCTCCTTGAGCGCGCGACGGTGCAGCAGCGCGACGGCGCCGCCGGGACCCATCACGGCGATCTCGGAGTTGGCCCACGCCCAGTTGGCGTGCGCACCGAGCGAGGCCGAGCCCATCGCGATGTAGGCACCGCCGTACGACTTGCGGACGACGACCGTGAGCTTGGGGCTCTTGGTGTCGACGTACGCCTTGAGGAGCTTGGCGCCATGCGTGATGACGCCTCGCCCCTCCTCGACGGTCCCGGGCAGGAAGCCGGGCACGTCGACGAACGTGAGGACGGGCAGGTCGAACCGCCCGCAGAACTCGACGAAGCGGGCGGCCTTGACCGATGCCTTCGAGTCGAGGATGCCGCCGCGTGCGTTGGGCTGGTTGGCCAGGACGCCGACGGCGTGGCCGTCGATGCGGGCGAAGAGGGTCAGGATGCTGGGGGCGTGCTCGGGCATCAGCTCGAGACGTGCGCCGTTGTCGAGCACGCCGTCCAGCAGCTTGTTCATGTCGAACACGATGCTCGACTTCTCGGGGACGAGGCCCGGCAGCGCCGCGACCGAGTGCGGGTTGGCCGGCACCGCGTCGTGGCGCTTCTGCGTGCCACCCTTGTGCGTCGGCAGGAACGACAGCAGCAAGCGGGTCGCGTGGAACGCCTCCTCCTCGCTGTCGACCTCGAGGTGCGCGACGCCGCTGACCTTGGTGTGCAGCGCCGAGCCACCGATGTCCTCGGCGGAGGCGTCCTCGCCGGTCGCGGCCTTGACGATGTCGGGGCCGGTCAGGAACATCTGTCCCTGCTCCTTGACCATGATCGTCCAGTCGGTGAGCGCCGGCGAGTACGCGGCGGCACCGGCGCAGGGGCCGAGGATCAGCGAGATCTGCGGGATACGGCTCTGCGCCTCGATGTTGAGCGCGAAGATGCCGCCGCAGCCGTGCAGCGCGAAGATGCCGTCGTGGATGCGGGCACCGCCCGAGTCGTTGATGTAGACGATCGGGTAGCCCTTGTCGATCGCGAAGCGCTGGGCCTTCTGGATGGCCTCGGCCATCACGGCACCGATGGCACCGGAGGCGACGGCCGCGTCGTGCGACACGACCACGACCGAGTGACCGTCGGTCGTCCCCCAGCCGGAGACGACGCCGCTGCCCGCGCCGGGCGACGCCGAGCGCATCGGCGTCATCTCGACGAACGAGCCCTCGTCGACCAGCATCTCGGCACGTTCACGAGCGGTGTAGACGCGCTTGCCCTTGGGCTCGACACGGGCGAATCGGCTGGTGCGGCGCTCGGCCAGCACGACGCGCTGGTCGGGCGGTCCCGCCTGGTCGGCCGACGTGGCATCTGCGACCACCGAACGATCGAGCTCTGACACATCGACTCCTAAACATGAGGTTTCCCTCAACTATACACAAAGATGAGGAACCCCTCATCTTTCGATCCGTGTCGACATCGCCCTCTCGCGCAGCCGGCACCACGTGCGCTACCGTGCTGGAGTCGTGACTAAGCAAGCGCTTAGCACCCTGGCCCCTGAGGAGAACACCGTGACCGAAATCCGCACCGCGATCGTCACCGGAGCAGCCCGTGGCATCGGCTCGGCCGTCGCCCAGCGCCTCGCCGCCGACGGCTTCCAGGTCGCCGTCGTCGACCTCGACGAGTCCGCCTGCGCCACGACCGTCGACGCCATCACCACTGCCGGCGGCAAGGCCCTCGCGGTCGGCGCCGACGTCAGCAACGAGGAGCAGGTCAAGGCCGCGATCGACCGCATCGCCGCCGAGCTCGGCGCACCCACCGTGCTGGTCAACAACGCCGGCGTCCTGCGCGACAACCTGCTGTTCAAGATGACCTCCGACGACTGGGACATCGTCATGAACGTGCACCTGCGCGGCTCGTTCCTCATGACGAAGTACAGCCAGAAGCACATGACCGAGGCCGGCTACGGACGCATCGTCAACCTCTCCAGCACGTCCGCCCTGGGCAACCGCGGGCAGGCCAACTACTCCGCCGCCAAGGCCGGCCTGCAGGGCTTCACCAAGACCCTCGCGATCGAGCTCGGCAAGTTCGGCGTCACCGCCAACGCGATCGCGCCGGGCTTCATCCAGACCGACATGACGGCAGCGACCGCCGAGCGCATGAAGGTGCCCTTCGACGACTTCATCAAGTACAGCGCCGAGCAGATCCCCGTGCAGCGCGTCGGCCAGCCCGAGGACATCGCCCACACGGCGTCGTTCCTCGTGAGCGAGGGCGCAGGCTTCGTCTCCGGCCAGGTCATCTACGTCGCCGGCGGACCGAAGGACTGACCTGTCATGAGCACTGACCCCCAGGGGCTGGACACCGCCGCCGTCGCCGGCTGGCTCGCCGAGCAGGTTCCGGGCAGCGTCGCCGGTCCGTTCGAGGCCTCGCTCATCACGGGCGGCAAGTCGAACCTCACGTACCTCGTCACCGACGGGGTGCACGAGTACGTCGTGCGACGTCCTCCCCTGGGTCACGTGCTCGCGACGGCGCACGACATGGCGCGCGAGCACCGCGTCATGGCGGCGCTGACCTCCACGACCGTGCCCGTGCCTCGCATGGTCGCCCTGTGCGAGGACGTCGACGTCATCGGCGCCCCGTTCTACGTCATGGACAAGGTCGAGGGGACGGCTTACAGCCGGGCGTCCCAGCTCGCCCCGCTCGGGGCCGGGCGGACGCGACTCATCAGCGAGCGCCTCGTCGACGCCCTCGTCGACCTCCATGCCGTCGACTACCGCGCCGTCGGGCTGGGCGAGTTCGGTCGCCCCGACGGCTACCTGGCACGCCAGGTCTCGCGGTGGAAGAAGCAGCTCGTCGCGTCCACCAGCCGCGACCTGCCGGGCATGGACGAGCTGGTCCGCCGGCTCGACTCCGCGATCCCCGAGGGCGGCGAGGGGACGATCGTCCACGGCGACTACCGCCTCGACAACGCGTTGGTGCAGGACGACCGCATCACGGCGGTCCTCGACTGGGAGATGAGCACGCTCGGCGACCCCCTGACCGATGTCGCGCTGATGCTCGCCTACCAGGCGCTCGCCGACATCACGCCCTCGTCGGGCGCCCTCGTCACGGATGCCTCGAACGCGCCGGGATACCTCGACCGCCAGGCCGTCCTCGATCGATACGCCGCCGGCTCGGGCCGCGACGTCAGCGACATCGGCTGGCACGTGTCGCTCGCGTTCTTCAAGCTCGCGGTGATCCTCGAGGGCATCCATTTCAGGCACTCGCAGGGCCAGACCGTCGGAGCCGGCTTCGACGGCATCGGCGAC
Organism: Aeromicrobium fastidiosum; assembly: GCF_017876595.1. NCBI lineage: Bacteria > Bacillati > Actinomycetota > Actinomycetes > Propionibacteriales > Nocardioidaceae > Aeromicrobium > Aeromicrobium fastidiosum. The sequence continues at coordinate 3,889,222 of NZ_JAGIOG010000001.1, forward strand.
GCGATCGGTCCGCTGATCGAGGCAGGTCTCGCCGCTTCACGCTAGGGTGGCGCGCGTGACGGCCGAGATCCTCGAACCCCGGCGCCGCCCGACGCAGGAGCGGAGCCACAAGAAGTTCGACCACCTGCTGCTGGTGTCCCGCCAGCTGCTGCTCGACGTCGGCTTCGAGTCGTTCACGTGCGAAGAGGTCGCCAGCCGTGCCGGGCTGCCGATCGGGACGCTCTACCAGTTCTTCCAGAACAAGTACGTCATCGTGTGCGAGCTCGATCGCGTCGACGCCGTCGCCGTCCGCCTCGAGCTGCGGTCGTTCGCCGACGCCATCCCGACGCTCGACTGGCTCAAGTTCCTCGACCGCCTCGTCGACCACATGGCTGCCCTCTGGGCCGGCGATCCGTCGCGGCGCGCCGTGTGGCTCGCGGTGCAGTCGACGCCCGCGACCCGGGCCACGGCCGCCGTGACCGAGCGCGAGCTCGCCGCCGAGGTCGCCCGGGCGCTGGCCCCCCTGACCCCCGGCACGCCCCGCGAGCGCCGCACCATCATGGCCGAGGTGCTCGTGCACGTCGTCTACTCGATGCTCAACTTCTCGATCCGCGACAGCCAGGAGCACAGCGAGTCGATCATCGAGCTCAAGCGACTGCTGGCGTCGTACCTGCTCAGTGCGGAGCACGGCTGAGGGTGGGCCTCGGTGCTGCGGGGATGCCTTGCTGGAGCTGCGGGGATCCCTTGCTGGAGCTGCGGGGATCCCTTGCGGGACGACGGCCGGTGGCGGCTTCGCCGCGGGGGGCCGTCGTGTTGACGGGGCCCGACTCAATTCACGGAGCCTTCGATGAATGAGGAATGCCCCGTTCCGACCCAAGAACGGGGTCGGTACGGGGCATTCCTCATTCGTGGAGCTTGCGGAAACCTATTCGAAGCAGGCACACCTAACTTCCGCCTGGGCGAAGGTCCTTGCGTACGAGCTACCCACCGAGCCCCGGCAGTCGGGGCGCGCCAGACCGCGCAACCTGGCGCGACGCATGTCCCCCGGCCAGATACGAGCGATCATCGAGGGATACCAGGCGGGCCAGGACTCCCGCCAACTTGCGGCCCAGTTCGACATCTCGGCACCCAGTATTCTCCGGCTACTACACCAAGGTGGCGTCCAGGTTCGAGGGCACTAGCTCAAAGAGCACATGTTCGGACCAACTCCGCTAGTCCTGAGTTCAGCCAATCCGAACAATCTTCCGGCGCTCGGCTCCCCCGCCCGCCGGGATCCCAGCAAAGCGAAACCTCGGGCCGGTCGGCGGCGAATCACCGAGAAGGACCGACGGAGGATCGTCGAGCTGTACGAACGTGGGGTGAGCAGCCGCGCAGTGGCATCAGAGGTCGGACTATCCAAAGCGACCGTGCTGAACGTCCTCAAGTCGGAGCATGTGGTGCGCAGGCCACCCGGACAGTCCTGTTGTGCCAACTGACGATGCGACAGGTCTCGGACGATGCACGCGCCTACTTCGCCTTTCGACGCAAGGTTTGTGCGCAAACTCCAACAAGTTCTGTGAGCGGTCCAGTCAGCGACCACCTATCACGAGCACGGTGAGCGACCTCTCCGACTAGGCCTGATGCGCGCGAGACATCGCCCGCGTCAATCAACCGACGAGCCTTTGATACGACGTCAACCGCCCATCTCAAGTCATCATCGCCAGCTTCGGAACTGCGCGACTGTGCGGGCTGCGCAAGCTCCGCTCGAAGTTCCGCCTCTAGCGCGTCAAGCGATGCATCTCGTGTCACTGTCGGCTCAAATCTGCGAGGTTTGGCACGAAGTACTGTGTTCCCCCACCTGGCTGGCCGAAGTTTGGTCCCACCCGTCCTGAGAAGTACGTCGCGCCTTCCTGGATCCGGAATTGAGCAATTGAACCCATTGAATTGCCTGGCGGTAGTGCCAGTGAACTACGTCCGGCCGGAAATGTCGGAGTTAGATATCGACCCACTGCTCCTGAGCCGTCCCCAAAGTATCTCAACCCGTAGGTGTCGGTGCCTGCCTTCTGCACGCTGATGGTTCCGCGTTCGAACGAATCGACAACCTCTTTTCGGACGCTTCGCGGGACACCTGCATCGCGCATGTACTGCGACGCTTCTCGCACTCCAGCAAAGCTATCCGGCCTCGACACCTCTGCCACAGGCTTCGTCACGCGGGCCTTGGACCCGCTACTGCCTGCGGTCTCCACAGACTTCAGCGGGCGCGACGACCCAGACGTCACCCTTCGTCCGATTGACGCGGCAGTCTCGGCAGAGTCCCGCGCAGCACTCCCGTACCGCCCAAACTTCAATGTCGACAACGACCTCAAACCCAGGCTTGAACCCTCGGCTGGCGCAGTGAGAAGCCCTCCCAGGAGCGAAACTGCCTCGCCCCTCTGGTAGTTCAGCGTGCCGCGCTCCGCCCCCGTTGCCCAGTCAGTGAAGTCCTGAACCAGTGTGGACGATGTCCGGTCCAACCCGACCTGACGTGCCAAGAAACGCTGAGGTGACAGCATCGAGAGAGCGTCGACCGTCCCTGAAATCGAGGAAAGGAATCCGCCCAGCGCGTCTCGAGCACGACCAGTCTTGACTAGGTCGGACCGGCGCACCCCGTAGACCTTCCCCTGGCCAGTAACCTTCGTCGTTGTGTAGTACCTGTTGAAACCATCGGTCGCGTAGTAGCCGCTGGGAGACGACTGTCCATCGTCAGAAGCCGTTGCGAAGTGACCGGTCGGGTCGAACGCATTGACGGGATTGCCATTGACGTAGGTGTAGGTGTTTTGAGTCAGTGGGTCGACACCAACGCTCAGGTCCGTACCGGCGTCGGAGACCCGGTAGTTATCCGGTCCGGTGAAGGAAGCCAGGGCCGGGCTGTAGGTGCGGGCACCGAGCTGGTAGTTGCCGGTGCCGCCGTCGCGAGTCTGGTCGCGATACCAAGCCGCGTTGCCTGTAGTGGCGGCCTGGCTGCCGCCTGCGGCACACATCTTCTTCGATGTCGCGGTTGGGTAACCGGGGTTGCCGAACGGGTCATACGACGCCTCACATGCGGTGTTGCCGCCGGTGGTGATCTGGGTCGAGATGTTTCCCTGGCCGTCATCGATCAAGTACGACGTTGCTGCGTCGCTGACCGTTTGTTTCATCGCAACGTGCGAGCCGTCAGGCCCAAGCTGATAGAGCACATTCGGCGAGGTCGTTCCGTTGGTGGCCGCATTTATCTGGCCGACCATGGTGTTGCTCAAGCCATCAAATACCGTCTTGGTCGCCGAGTTCGATACCTCGGTCGAACCGTCAACATTGGCCGTGCGTTGACGGTCCAATCCATCGTAGGTGTAGTCGGTGGTGAACGAGTCCCCCCCGCAATCAGTGCTTCCTGACGTTGCCACATGCGAGCTGCGGTCGAAATCGTCGTAGGTGAACGTGTTGCAGCCGTCACTGGTCAGCAGGCCGGCGTTGCTGTAGTTGAAATCTCGGGTTGACCGGCTCGTCGTTACCTGCCTAGCGATTGAGTTATCGACCCGATAGGTCCATGTGCTCGTCGACGCCGGAGCAGGGCCTTGCGCGTCAGTTGCCGCCGTCAACCTGTTGGCGTTGCGGTCCCACGTGTACGCCACGTGTGCCGGGCTGGTGCCCGAACGCGTGTAGTCGGTGATGTTGTTGGCCGGGTTGTATGAGTAGGTGTTGGCGTAGTTCGGGACGCTGCCGGTGACAGCCTGGTTCTTGATGTTGCCGTTGTTGTCGTACTTATATTCGAACTTGGCGACTGTGCTGCCCGAGACTTTCGTTTCGGTCGCGCCGAGAGTGTTGTCCGGCTGGGGATCGTACGTGGTGGTTTGACCACTCCCCCCGTTGTCGGTCTTCTGCAGCAGACGTCCGGCCGAGTCGTACGACATGGACGTGGTGTTGCCGGAGTTGACGCCGCTGGTCATCTTCGTGGGAAGCCCTGCGTCGTTATAGCCGTAGGAGGTTCGTTGAACCGCGCCACCGGTAACCCCATTCGAGGGCGTTTCGTCGGATCGAGCGCTGACTTGGCCTCGAGCATCGTAGGCGTAGGTATTCGAGTTCTTGTTGTCGCCAACGGTCCGCAGCAGTCCGTCGAGGTAGTAGTTCGCACTGATCGTGATGTCTGACGTTGGGTCGGTGATCTTCTTGACTCTGCCGGCCTGGTCGTACTCCTTCGTGATCGATTTGTTGTCCTTGCCGATCTGATCGACGTTCAGACCGTTCGGCGCATACGTATAGCGTGTTGTGCCCCCGGAGTGCCATGCAGCGTTCGACGGCGTGCAGTCACTGAGGTTGGCGCTGTCGCACCTAGCGATCTCGGCGGAAGACTTCTGACCCGAAGGGGTGTAGCTGTAACGGGTTGTCCTGTACGAGCCTGTGCCAGAGCCAAATTCGATCGGGTTGGCGGTAGTGGCAATCATGTTGTCCCACGTGAACGTGTTGACAGCCGCTTTTCCTGATGTCCCCGCAGCGACCTGCTCCGGCGACTTGACGGTTAGCGGGTTCCCTACAAGGTCGTAGGTGTAGTTGGTCGTGTTGAACGATCCAGCGGATGTCCCAGGTGCACTAACCGCGGCGGTCAGCCCATCGGATGAGTAGGTGGTGGTCGTGGTGAAATTGGCTGGCGACGTCGAGCCGTTCGGGGCGATGCTCGTCGTCTGCTGACCGTTGGCGTCGTAGCCCATCTGTGTCAGATGGGTGACCGTCGTGCTGCCGATGGTGTAGCCCTGGGCATTGGTCGACGAAACAAGACCGTCTGCGGTGTAGGTCGTGACGGTTGAGTGGTCCTGTGCGTCAGTGGTCTTGATCGGCCGGCCCACACCGTCGTACAAGGTTTTGGAGATTGTGACGCGGCCAGAGCCGGAGGGGTCAGGACCGGTGACCGACAAGGGGAGGTTGTCGTCGCTGTAGGTGTACTCGGTCCGCCTGTTGTCGTCGCCACTGCTGGTCGGCATGTACGCCACGGCGACATTGCCGTTCGCGTCAAAGACTGTGCGGGTGACGCAGACTCCTACGTCGCTGGCATAGCTTCCCAGGCCTTCTACCGTCTGGGGCTTGGCACCTGTTGGGCACTGAACGGCCTGTTGGTTCACCCCGGTGCCGCCGTCGTTGCCGGTCCCCTTGTCATCGACGGTGGAGTTGTACCTCGGGTCGTACGTTGCAACGGCTCGGCCGTTGAGGTCGAAGTCAGTTCGTCCCGCTGTGTCGGTCTTTGGGTTGTTGAGCGAAGCCGCGTCGGTGAACGCTTGTGGTGGGAGCACCGAGACGACACGCCCGTCGGGGTCGTAGACGTTGCGGGTTCGCGTGTTGAACAGTCCCTGAGCGTCTGGGACGGCGCGCGAGCTGGCGTCCACCGTTGGGTCGGCGCTAAGGGTCTGAGCGCCCAACAACGTGTCAACGACTCGGTTGTTTGCGTCGTAGGAGTACGACGTGATGTTGGCTGCGCGGGTGCGGTTCGCTCCGGCTGGTGGGTTGCTGACCGTGTCGGCGTCGATGCGAACATACCCGCTGGCACCGCTACCACCATTGAGATTGTTAGTGGTCGTACCGCCTGCGCCACCGGACACGTTCAGCACATTGGGCGACCCCAGGGTGATCTCGGGTGCAGCCAGCCAGATGCCTCCGCCTGCGCCACCGCCGCCTGCTCCACTGTTGCCAGAACTGGTGATACCGGCTTTTCCGCTGGCATCGATCTGTCCAGCGACCGTCACAGTACTGGCAGTGATCCGGACGTATCCGCCGCCGTTTCCGCCAGAGCCTCCGGCCGGGGCCAGGAGCGCCTGACCTCCTCCACCGCCACCACCACCTGACCCGACCAGGTAGTCGGTGCCGACGTCGGAGAAGTCTTCTGTTCCCGAGGCGAGGCCAGCTGCGCCACCGGGGGTCGGAGGGGTCGGAAGGCCCGCAGTTCCTGCTGTCTTGTGTCCGCCGCCGCCACCACCGCCGGCGCTCAGGGTCTGGTTATAGCCGAAGTGGCCGCCGTTGCCGTTGTTGCCGTCGGAGTTCGGGTTTTGCGCGTTGAGTCCGTTGGCGCTGCCGAGGCCGCCGTTGTTCCCGCCCGCACCGCCCTTGTAACCGGTTCCGGACTGATCCACGCCGCACGTGGCACAGATGGTGACATCCTCGGTCGCGCTGAACATCAGACCGACGGGCGAGGCAGACTTGATCCAGCCACCGCCAGTCAGTCGCACCGATCGATACTGTGCACCGTCTGGGATCAAGAACGGATTGGCCCGATTGTGAACGATGCCGTCGGACGAGTTGGCTGCAGTCGTGCCGTCGACAGTGATCCGACCGTCTCGACCCGATCCGATGTTCAACGAGCCGGGTGCCTGGATGGACGTGACGTTTCCCGCCGCGTCGTAATTCCACTTAGTGGAGTATCGCTTCGTATCTGATCGCGGGGCGGATTGTGTGAGCCGCCGGCCGAGCAGGTCGTAGGTGAAGGTGGTGTCGTGTCCGTTGGCGTCGACCGAAATGATGGGGTTGCCGTCGGCATCGAAGGTTGTCGAGGAGATCAGCGCTGTCGCAGTAGTCGCACTCGTGACTCGGTAGGACGTCTGCGTGGCGGCGCGACCCGCCCTGTCGTAGCTCGTGTGGCTGGAGTAGGCACCAGTACTGGTGCACCCGGTTGTGGTGTTGGCTTCGTGTGCCGAGTCGAATTGTCGGGGCGGGCAAACATCGGTGACATTGCCGTCGCGGTCGTAGTTCCAGATCGTCGACAGGTTTGTGTACGCCCCGGAGTTGCGTGGCGATGTCTGACGGACCTTCCGGCCAACCCCGTCGTATGTGGTCTTCGAAGTCTGAGAATTCTGGTCAGTCGTAGTGATCGTGTGATCAGCGCCATCGTAGGTGGAGGAGAGGACGCAAACCTTGTGGCCGACCTGCGCGGAAGCCCACGGGTCGCTTGCCGAGGCATTAGCTACGCACACAGAGGCAGGCGAATTGGCAGCATCAGCCCGAGTGGTGCGGATTGCGTTGGCTCGGTTGACGATGTCGTAGCTTGTCAGGGTCGCATTACCACGAGGATCGGTGCTGCGGGTAGCGTTGCCAAAGGGGTCGAAAGTTGTGGTGGACCTCTTGGTGCCTTCTCGTTCCATCGGCGTCATCGCAGAGACGCGGTTGCCATTGGCATCAAACGTCGCTGTTACGTCGAAGGCGCTGGTGGTGATCGCGTTGCCGCGCGCAGGTCGGGTGACACGCTGTTCGCCTGAGCTATTGGTGACCTGAGTGGCCAGGTTTCCTACGGGATCGCGGGAGGCGCGCGAGTACTTCCACGGGACGTCGTAGGGCGAAATCGTGTGTCCAGTCACGCTGGGGGCCGAGGTCGCCGGGCTGGTCCCGTCACCGCGCTGATTCGAGCCTGTGTCTCCCCAGATGGTGGTCGCACCAGCTCGGTTCGCGGTGAGGTAGGTGGCCCAACCGCCAGAGATTGCCGCTTGGTCGGACACGCCCGGAATAAGTACGGGAGAGGCCGCGCTAGCGTCAGTGGTCGCGCCACCAAGCTGCCCGCCGTTGTTGAGACCCCACGCGCGAACCCGTCCATCGGTCATGAGCGCAGCTGCGCCATACGCCGTTCCCGCGATTTCGCGTACGAGTCCCGCAGCCGTCCCCTCCCCGAGCGAGGTGATTCGCTTGGGAGTCGAGGAGGATGCATCGGTCGAGCCAATTCCGAGCGCTCCGGAGGTGTTGTCGCCGAATGACCATACTGATCCGTCCCGCTTGATGACGTAGGAGCTTGCGACTCCCCCGCTGATGGCCGCGGCACGGCTGAACGACGGGATCTTCGTCGGACTGTTGTGAGTGCTTGTGTCACCGGTGCCGAGCTGGCCGTAGTTGTTGGCTCCCCAAGTCCAAACGGAACCGTCTGTCTTCACCGCAAGGCTGTGGATCGTTCCCGATCCGATGGATGCCACTCCGGACAGCACCTGGACGGGCGTGGACACTGACCCGCCTGCGGATCCGTTGCCGATCTGACCTGCGCTGTTGGATCCCCATCCCCACACGTTGCCGTCGCCATCTAGTGCGAGGAGACCGCAACCGCCGGGCGCGATCGAGCTGATATCGCTCAGGCCGGCGATCCTAGTTGGCGTGCTTGTTCCCGCTCCCATGGTGAACACTTCGCCTGCACCCGTGAGCGCGAAGGTGATCTTGCAGCCGGAGAACGCGCCGTTGCCGGTTTGGCCGACCTGCACGACGTTGCTCAAGACCTTCGCCGCGACGGGCGTGCTTTGGCTTGCCGTAGATCCTGTCCCAAGTTCGCCCGTAGCGTTGGTGCCGGAGCCAGACACCGTGCCATCTGGTCGCACGACGACTGTTCCCGAGTACGACGCCGACAACGCTGCGGAGGTGACTGGCGTTGCGAAGTTCTTCTCCGCGTACTTCATCGATGGCGGATTGGCAGCATTTGTCCAGTCGGCATCCAGCGACTTGCCGTTGGTGGCGTTGCGATCCCATGTGCGGGCCACGTTGCCTGCCCGGTCGTAGGCGTAGACGACCGATTTGCCGTTCGGGTCTGTGACAGCTTTGAGCCACCCGCCTGCAGAGATTGACCTGGTGAGATCACAGCTGCGAGCCTTCGGCGCTTCTCCACTGGTGTCGCAGGTGGGGACGTCCTTGTAGTACGTGTAGGTGGTCTTGTCGCTCGAGCCCGTCTCATGGGCCTTGGGCGACCTCATTGCGGTGCGTTGGCCCTGCTCGTCGTAGGTGTACGTCGTGCACGTGTAGCTGTATCCGCTGCTGACGGGTGCCGTCGGGCTGCCGGGCGCTAGATTCGAGCTCGGTGACGTGCAATCACCGGAGCTGACCCCTGCAGATGCAGGGGTGCTCGTCTCACACACGAGGCCGGTGTTGCCCGTAGGCGAACTTCCACATACTGAGCTTCCGCTGGTCTTGTTCGCGCTCGCGAGCTCTCCGTCGGCCGGGACATCGAGGCGCATCGTGGTCAGGTAGTCGCCCCATGAAGCGCCCGGCGCGTTTCCCCGAGGAGGGAGGATCTGGGTTTGGTCGGTCACGCCGTAGAGGGTTCCGGCCTGGATGCGAGTGGTGCCGTACGCGGCACGTCGGTGGGCGTTGATCCTGGCGGGCGAAAGGACCTTCGAGTACAGGGCGACCTCGTCCAGGTACGACAGGTCAGTGCCGTGATAGCCCAATGACAGCGGTGATCCAGCTGCTGCGAACGCGCCATCGAGGGTGTCGTTGTAGATCGTTGTGCCGCTGGCCTGGCCGTCGACGTACATCTTGACGCCACTGGCTTGACCGGAGCCGTCGTAGCTGATGACGACGTGGTGCCACTGCCCGTCGGTTACCGGCGTGGTGCCGACGACGTTGATGAGCTTGCCGTTAGCCGCGTCAGACTGCATGTAGACCCACGGGAGTCCACCGGAGTAGCGGCCTGTCACGAGTTGCTGGTTGCCCGAAAGGCCGTAGCTCACTTGATAGTCCGTCGCAGTGCTTGTCGACTTCACCCATGACTCGACCGTGAAGTCCGAGTCAGCTGCACTGGTACCTGATGCGAACCCGGCGAGAGAGCTCACGCCACCTGTCCACGCGTTGGGTGCCAGCCCGACTGCCGTGTTCCCCGGAACTGCCCCCGGCTGGCCGAGCTGTGTGGTCGTCGCGTATACACCGGAGTTGCCGCCTGCACTGGCATCGGCCATCGTGGTGCCGGTCTTCTCGCCCAACCTGTAGTACGCGATCGGGCTGTCCGTCTTCACCGATGGTGCGTAGTTCGCTGAGCCTGCGGTGGACTGGACATTGCCTGAACCGGTGACGCTGTTGTCGAAGGACCGCTGTCGGCCGTCAGCATCGAAGTATTGGTCATGTGTGCCGTAAGTGGTGATGTTGGCATTGGTGTTGCTCCAGCCACCAGCGGGGTTCGCGATTTCAACCTTGCGCAGCAGCTGCCCCATGTCGCCGTACTGGAACCCAACCCCCTGATCGGCGACGCTGACTCCGTCGATTGTTCCCGTCTGCACGTCGTTCAGAACGAATGGTGCCGAGCGTGGGACAGCTCGAGTGATGACCTGGCACAAGTTGTTGTCGACGAGATTGTCTGGTTGGCGGCAAGTTCCTGGCGCGCCGCCGGTGCCCCAGGGGTTCCCGTCCCAGAAGTAGCCGGCTTGTTTCACGTATTGGTCGTTGGCGCTGCCCCGATCGATCTCACCGATGCGGCCACGCTCATCGATGCTGCGGTAGCGATTGCGCTGGCAAGCAGCATTCGCGTTGCAACCCGTGGCCGGGACGCTGTCCCCGAAGGTCACAGGCGCGGCCATGTCGGCCGTCACATAATCCTCGACAGCCGTGCTGGTGGAGAACGTGTAGCCGTACTGGGTGCGAAGACCCTTGGTCGAGCCGCCTGTGTCGTTGCCCCGACGGTCGGTGACCGAGAGGACGCGGTCTGCGCCGATAGGCGCACCGTCGATGAATGAAGGCGTGTAAGTGAAGGTTGTCTTCTTGCCCTTGGCATCAGTGACCGAGCACATCGCGCCGATCGTCGTAGTGTTCGGGGCCGAGCCTTGGCAGTTCTGGGTCGGCGTCTTATAGGTGTAGCTAGCTGACGGGCGCGTTCCAGCATCTGTGGAGATGGGGTTGCCCGGGTCCCACACCTGGAGAAGCTGCGGAATCGGATCCTTGGTCACGACGTACGAGGTGACACGTCCGGCCGGGTCAGTGACCTTGACGTGGCGATTGTCGCCAGCGGCTGCTCCTCCGGCGTCGTAGTTGATGGTGTAGCGGGGGCAGGCAGCGCCGTCCTGGGGCGTGCACTTCCTGGCGTAGATCTGCGTGGGTCCGTACTGGATCGAGGCCTCGTAGACCATCACATTTCCGGCCGCGTCCGTAACGCGGATCAGCTTGCCCGCCACGTTGAAGTCGTAGCGGACCCGGTCTGGCCTGACGAGCGACCAGCCGATGTTCAGCGCTTGAGGATCGGCTGCGTTGCTGCAACCAGACGATCCGACACCCACATATCGGAAGAGGTACATGTCGGTGCCGGCCGCCGCTTGATACGCCTGGTCGATGCACAGACCCGAGTAGGGGAGGTTATCCTCTTCCTTCGGCTTGGCGTTGAAAGGGAGCGTTGCCGGATTCAAGAGGTTGAGGATCGACTCCCCAATCGAGCCTGCACCACCGCTCAGATCAATCGGCAAAGAGACGTCACCCACGGTCGCGGCCAATGATCTCAGAGCGAACACGTGTCGCGTGCCGTCGCGGTCGACGTAGGTCATCGACAGCGGCTGCGAAACAGTCTGAAGGCTAGGCACCTTGAGACCTGCGATTCCGAATCCTGAACCGGCGCTTTCGCCTGTCTCCCCGATGTCGAACTGCCAACCGGCACCGAGCGGGCCTCCACCGTTCATGTTCTCCTGGGAGTTGTAGACCCGACCGAGGGAGAACGCGAGGTCGCCGTGATTCTGGATGGGCGTCGAGTCAGCTTGCTTGACGACCAAGTTGCCATTGGCGACGTTCACACTGGCTGATCCGCCGTTGCCGATGTCGGTGGAGTCATACGTCCACCAATCCTCAGTACCAAGTCCGCCACCGCAGACCGTCATTGGCTTGGTGACTGTCGCTGACGCACCCAAGATCGAGGAGGCCGTCGCTGGGACGTTGACGATCGAGCACCCACGGGTCGAGCCAAGTACCGTAGCGACGTAGTTGCCCACGCTGGTGTTGGTGACCCCGGCTGGGATGGTGATGTTGGCGACCGAAACTGCCAGCGATTCGACAAGACCACATAGGGAAGTTCCGCCCGGAGCACATGCGCTTAGCTGATTTCCGGCCCATGTCAGCAAAGAACCGCCGGCGAGCAACGTCCCGTCGAGCGCTGACACGACGCTGGCACGACTGTTGCCGTCGATCGGGTTGACGCCGGTGTTGGTTGCCGTGATCTTCACCGTTGCGGCGTCCCCAGTATAGAAAACTGGGGCGGCTGTCGTGCCCCCGGACGCACCCGTCAAGTCGATGCTGAGGACTGGCAGGTTGGTGTCGTATGTCCAGGTCTGACCGGTCGTCGTTCCGAACCGCCCGTACATGACGACTTGCCCGTTGTCAGTTGCCGCCATGGCTGCACCATTTGTCGACGGCGGCGACGCAATGCCGGTCGCCTTCAACCAGTCGACGCCGTTCCATGCCCAGGTGTCGTTGTAGATCGTGGCCGTTGTCGCGTCGGAGATGAACCCGCCATAGAGCACCGGACCGCCGATGCCGGGGTCGTAGGCGATTGCCGCGTCAGCACGGGCAGACGGTGTGTGAGCTGGTGTCTGTTGCGTCCACGCCCCGTTGTCATAGACCCACGTATCGCCGCGATATGCGCAGCCAACGTTGGGGCATAGTCCATTGGAGCTGGTGCCGGCGAGCCCGCCGAACAGCACGATATGGCCGTTGGCCTCGGAGTACGACATTGCAGCCGTACTCCGTACCGGCGGCGCACCCGCAGCACCGTTGGCGACCAGCTGCGACCAGACGTTGTTCTTCAGCAGCCACATGTCGTTGCGGAGCACAAGGAATCTTTGGCCACCGAACATGACGAGACCTTGAAGATCCTGGCTCCAAACCATTGAAGCCGCGGCACGCTCGGGTGGCAACGTTCCGGTAGGAGTCAATTGGACCCAGTCAGTGCCGGTCCACTTCCAGGTGTCGTTGAAGATTGTGCTGGTGCCGTTGAGCCATCGCTGGCCACCTGTCATCACAACGGCGTTGTGCTCAGGGCTCCAAGCCATTGCTTGGTGGAAGCGCGCCGGTGGTTTGGTCGCCGGGTTGAGCTTCGTCCAAGTGCCTGATGCCCAGATCCAAGTGTCGCCGTTCGTATTGTCTTGGATGTTGGAGGGCGCGCCACCGAAAAGCACGATCTGTTGACGCGCTTTGTCATACGCAGATGCAGCCTTGTACGGCGTCGAAGGCGACGTGGGAGTGGTCGCTTGGACCCAGTTCGGCGAGAAGTACTCACCGGAGGCACCCGACTGCGGCGCCTGGACGAAATTGGCTTGTGTTATCGCGCCGCTGCTGTCCCCCCGAGACGACGACGGTACCGAAGCTCCGTCACGCGGCGCGTCTGTCGTGGCCGTACCCGTAGGTGCGGGAGCGGTTGGAGTTGCCTCCGAGGTCTGAGGCTCCGAGGGTGTGGGATCCGACGGCGTCGGCTCGGCTTCTTCGGGCTCGGCTGGGACCTCACTCGGCGGCACCGTCGGGGTCGGTGCGACGGGTGCCGGCGTCTCAGCCGGCTCCTCGGGCTCCGGCAACGGATTGGCCTTGGATCCCGCGGCTGGCTCGAACAAGGGGGCATCCCCAGGCACCGCTGTTTGAGCTACCTCCGAGTATGTGCAAATCTTCTCGAGACTGTCGGTGGGGAAGAACGTGTTCTCTTCCGTTGGTTCAGAGCACGTCTTGACAGACTTCTTCGGCACATCAGGCGACAGCGAAGTACCGTCTGGCTGTGTTGGCGCTGCCAGCGACTTACCCGCATCCCCGCCCGGCAGGAGACGCTTCAAAGTGGTTGCCAAAGCCGCATCAGGTGCTGCGAGTTCAACCGCTTGAGACTTCGGCCGGTCGCCCGGCTTCATCATGGGTACATCCATCGATACCGGCGTCGCGCCGTTATCGCTACCCAATCTCGGAAGATCCGCGCCGGTCATCAAGGTCGCAATCATCGCGAGCGCGACGACTGGAGCAAGCAGCCAACCCAGCGAAACACGGCGCTTTGACCGTCGACGCCCTCCGGCCGTCGCGCGCTTCGTCCGAGAATCCGAACCTGAACGGCGGTGTTGGGTTTGCATGCTGCCCCCTGCGTGCAATTGATGTCGTGCCGGATTGGTACAGCACCACCACTGTCGTGACTCAACAGGTTGCAGGCGACACCGAGATATTGGCAGAGTCGGCGACTACTTGTCTGCATCTTTCTGAGAATTTCCTTAACCGAGTCCCGACAGGCACAACGCTGTTACCTTCTGAAGGTCACGACGTCGTGGTGCGCCCAGTTCGGCGCGCTCAATCAGGGGGCGACATGAAAATTCGGCTTTGCGCCGCCGGGCTCGCTCTCCTGGGCTCGGTCGGAGCCTGTAGCGGCGGAGTCAGCCCCGACCGCCCAACCCAGGCCGAAGTATCGAGGGCCATGAGCGGCAACAGCAGCTCGTTCGGAGCCGCCATCCCAGATGCCGCTATCCCGTGCATAGCCAAAGTCCTCGTTGAGTCCGACGTCTCAGACAAGACCCTGAAAGCAATCGTCAAAGGCAAAAATGCCTTCAGTGGCAATGAAGATGACCAGATGGCATTGCAAGAACTAACGCCAGACTTTAGTGAATGCGTGACCGATAGCGACTAGACGAGTCGAGCACAGCTGATTTGCTGTCGGCAGGAGCAAACCCGCCACCCTGCGGGGCAGCAATCTAACTCGCGTATTTCACCCGTGGGCATCAAATGCCTCATGCACACTGTGGCATGCCCCTCTTCTTTCCCAGTTCTCGAACGTTCCAAGCGCAACTGACTCGGCTCTACGACTTCGTCAACCCGACAGCTGCTGCGATGTGGAACTTGCGCTGGCAGGTCGCTGGGTATGTCTCGGAGCGACCAGGAGCGCGCAATGACGAGCTCGAGCGACGATTCGTTGCCGGCAGTGACATCGGCAGCGCCAACCTCCGCCGCCACTGCCTGGATACGACGTGGCAAAGCCAATTGAATGAGCTGGGTGTGCTCACTCTCTTCCAGGCAATCGGGCTGTACGAGGGGTGGGTCGCCGGATTCGAGATCGGAAACAAGACACAGCGCGAACGGCTGATGTTCCCGTCCCAGAGCTGGACCGGCAAGAAAGAAGGCGGGCCAGACTTCCTCGCGTCCTTGTCACCATCTGACGGCCTCACCCGCGCGTACTCGCTGCCGCTGTCAGAATCGTCTCGGTGCTTACCGGCTCGTCTAGACGATCTACTTGTGACGTTTCGGAGCTTCAAGGAAGTCCGCAACTCGTGCGCTCATGGGGGTCGTCTCGCAAGTGACCTAGCAGTCAGCACGACCGCGGAAGCCAAGGATTGCTCGGCCGGTTTTGGGCTTCGCGACCTGCCTCTGCGGCTCGCAGACGTCAGGCTGAACGAGCCGATCGAGTTTGGACTACTTGAAGCGAAAGCGGCATGCGCCTTGCTGCTCAAACTCGTCACCACGCTGGATCACGGATTCGCATGCACCGACGACGCTGAACGTATCTTCGCCGCCGAATGGAAGACCAAGATCGGGACTCAAATGCTGTCGGCAAACGCTCAGAAACGCGAAGCTCGCCTCAGCCTACTCAGCAAGAGGGCAGGCTTCCCGGTCCCCGATGACGCGACTGGCGTGTACGACGTCCTCCGTCAGCGGTACTTGGTCATCTAGCTCGAACCTACGCCAGTCGCCGGCGACGCCGACTAGTGTCGTCTGGTGCCTGAGCCTTTCGCATCAATCGAACTTCCAGAGTGGGTATGGGACGGCGACCCCGCAGGGCTGCTCCGTGCGGCACGACTACATAGCCAGCAGACCGGCCCGAACGCTTGGCGGATCGCGGCTGACGAGCGGCACCCTCTACGTAAGCATGCCAACCTGTTCGATCTACTCACCATTAGCCGTCCCGACCTTCCCAACCTACGCGACCGATGGAACCGCCTGTCGGAGATACAAGAAATCGTCCCGATAGCCCTGAACTCTGAGGCGACGGCAGCGCTCGCAAACCTCGGGCAAAAACTCGAGGGTTCATCGCAACTGATCGACATGGTCAACCATGCGCGCGCGGTAGCTTCTGTCGTTCAAGCCGAACACCTAGGCGATCAGACCAGGCTGATTGCCGAGGGGCTGCGTCGAGTCGATGGCCCAGACGGATGGCCCGAGGTGTTCGCGAATGCGAGCGTACATCTGGTCCTTCGACAGCCTGAGTTGCTGACCAGACTCACTCTGCCCTCGCTAATATTGGGCGTGGAGGCGGGCATTACACGCCGAGAGCTAGCGGCGGCTGTGAGCGCCGATTCTGGCATCATCTTCGCGGCCGGGCACGGGCTCAAGACGGGCCTCTACACCTCCGAAGCGTATGTGCGGCCGCTGCTCGGGTCACTGAGCCCGGCTGTTTGGGGGTTCGCTGCAACGCGCAGCAAGGGGGTGATTATTTTTGGGCTCGGCCGGGCCATCAACGGAGCGCCGGGCGACTCATCGGAACTCCTTCAACTACTCACGTCCACCGAGCAACAGCGCCGCCCCTCCCTTCCGCAGATCGATGCTGCTGCGATCGCTGAAGCACTCAAGTGGTGGGTGGACCGGCTCGACCAACTGATGTCGTACGTGTCCGACCCAGCCGTGCACGTCGATGGGACTGGCAAGTACTCGGCCATCCGGCAGCTCGAAGCGACCCTGACCGTCGAACAGTTGTTTATTTCGATGGCTTCGCTTCAGGGTGCCTACCGCGACGCGAATGCCGCGCGCACCTTGGCGTTTACAGTGCTTGACAGTCTCTACCCATTCCTGGGCCGTTCTATGGAGCAAATGACAGACGCACGAAACGCGAGGGCGGTACTAGAGCGCGTACGGGGCACGATGAATAGGGATGCCGCCAAGCTCCTTCTACCAAACGCCGAGCGAGGTGTCGCTGCTTTAGACGATGTGGCCAGCGGTTTCTACGTCCGCCGGCGGACGGGTACCCCCGAAGTGGAATTGAGTTCGCCCGGCTACCGAGAGAGCATCTCGCCGGGCACTGCCGCAGCCCACTACGTGAAGGCAATCCGCAATTCCACCATGCACGGGCACCTAGGCAGGTCCGGCAAGAATAGGAGTCGAATCCAAGCCCTGCTCAGCCATCACGACGGGACGATCCCGGCCGATCTGGCACACATCGCCTGGCTGCACTTCCTCGACTTCATCGCGGATCCTGACCAAGTGCGGCTTCGCCTACTCAACAGCGGACGATTCTTCAAAAGCTGACTGCCCATGTCACGTTCGCTCTGCTGCGCCATAGATTTCGCGAAGTTCGGCCGTGTCGACGCTAGCTCCCGTGCGGAGGATTGACCGCCATACCTTGGCGAGTTCCTGGCGACGAATCACCCTCGGGCTGTAGGGCGCGTGGCCTGTGCCCTGGTGCAATCGAACGAAGCTGGCACAGGCAAGCCACTCCATTGACCGGTGAACTGCATCAAAGCGGGCCCGATCAATTGGTCGGGCCCGCTTTTCAAACCGCTCTACGCAGGGAACGGCGACTCCACGAGTACGGCTTCCTCAGGCTCACCGGCGTCCTTGGGCTCCGCCGGGGGCATCGTGTCCTCCAACTTCTTCAGCCGTCCGCTGAAGCGGCTCGACCAGTGAACCCTTGCTCCCTAGTAGCTCTCCTTCAGATCCTCGGAGCCGCTGATCTCAGCGTCTCCGAGGATGAACAGGAACACCTGCCACTGCGCACGTGACAAATCGCCCGCGGTTCGAATACGGCAGCTTGCGAGGGAGCCGCGGGGATCCCTTGCTGGCGGCACCGGCAGGCGGCTTCGCCGCGGAACGGTGCCGCGGACGAGGGGCCCACTCGATTCACTCTGCTGGTTGAACTGAATGACAGAGCCCCGCTCGCCCAAAACCGGGGCGAGCGGGGCTCTGTCATTCAGTGGAGCTGCGGGGAATCGAACCCCGGTCCTACGGCGCTGAGTCAGGGCTTCTCCGGGTGCAGTCTGTCTGGACGATTTTCTCGGCCCCGGCGCTCGAACAGACGCGTCGCCGACAGGCCCAGTCACAGAAAAGTCCCGATCACACGCTGTGACGCCGTGTGACCAGCAAGCCTCCTAGATGAGACTGGCGATCCGGAGCGGAGACGCCCCCGGGCCAGCCCTTCACTTATCGCTTAAGCAGCGAGAGCGAAGTCAGTGCGCTTGGAATCGGCACTTGTTGGTTTCCAGAGATCGTTAAAGAGATAACCCTGGATCCTCTACCCGCTTCACCTGAATCGAACGACCTTAGTCGAAACCGATCAGCCCCTCTTGAGTTGTCAATCACGACCCCACCATCGGGCCGTCACATCATCCTACTCCTTCTCAACCACGCATCCGAGTGGCGCATTCCCGGGCGCGAGTGGCGCGGTCTCGCGGGACACACCGTCCCAGAATCACAGTTCTGCGCCAGTCGCGGTGCCACTCGCGGGGGTGGGGGCGACCTTGTGGCCGTGGATGAGGCCGGCGGCGCACGCCGCGGCGAGCACCAGCATGCCGACGCAGATCAGCGTCCCGGTGCGGAAGCCCGGGCCGAACACCGCCGGATCGGCGAAGTCCTTGCCCGCGATGCCGGCGATCGGCGGGATCGCCGCGACCGCCAGCAGCGACGCCGTGCGGGCGACCGCGTTGTTGATGCCCGAGGCGATGCCGGTCTGCTGCATCGGCGCGGCGGCCAGCACGGCTGTCGTGAGGGGTGCCACCAGCACCGTGATGCCGATGCCGAAGACGATCGAGGCCGGCAGCACGTCGGTCCAGAAGCTGGCACCCTCGCCGATGCGCAGCATCAGCAGCAGACCCACCGCAGCGATGAGGGGCCCGAACGTCATGGGCCAGCGCGGACCGATGCGCGAACCCAACGCCCCGGCGCGCGACGAGAACAGCAGCATGATGATCGTCATCGGCACACTGGCCAGACCGGCCAGCAGCGGCGAGAAGCCCGACACGTACTGCAGCTGCTGCACCAGCATGAACCCTGAGGCCGCGAGCGCCCCGTAGATCGCGAACGTGCAGATGTTGGCCGCCGTGAAGATGCGATCGGCGAACAGACCGAGCGGCACGAGGGCGTGCGGTGTCACCTTCTGGTGCACGACGAACACCACCAGGAGCCCGACGCCGCCCGATCCCCACAGCCACGACTCGTCGACCAGGCCGTACGTCAACGTGGCGAGCGCGGCTGCCGCGATGGCCGCGCCGCCGTAGTCGATCGGACCCGGCTCGCCCTTCGTCTCGGGCACGTGGCGCACGGCCAGCCAGACGACCAGGACGGCGAGCGGGACGTTGATCCAGAAGATGCCGCGCCACCCCGTGGTGTCGACGAGCCATCCACCGACGAGCGGGGCGATCGCGGAGGTGACGCCCGAGAGGCCCGACCAGAGGCCGATTGCGGGTCCGCGGTCCTCGGGGGCGAACGACGCCGAGATGATCGCGAGGCTCCCGGGGGTGAGCAGCGCCGCCCCGACGCCCTGCATGCCCCTGGCGGCGACCAGCACCTCGATCGTGGGGGCGAGCGCACAGGCCACCGACGAGGCGGCGAACAGCACGACGCCCGCGACGAAGACGCGACGACGTCCGAGCCGGTCTCCCAGCGACCCGCCCACGAGGATCAGCGCGGCGAGCGTCAGCGTGTAGGCGTTGACGATCCACTGCACGCCGGCGGCACCCGCGTCGAGGTCGGAGCTCATCGACGGCAGGGCGAGACCCACGATCGAGCCGTCGAGGAACGCCATGCCGGAGCCGAGGATCATCGCCGCCAGCAGCCAGCGCCCCTGCGCCGTCGCGAGCCGGATCGCACCGGCCTCGGTGCTCACGGCGTGACGCTGAACAGCTCGGCCCCGTTGCCCCACAGCACGCTGCGCATCCAGTCGTCGCCGAGCTCGAGCCGTTGCAGCACCTCGACCTGGTGGGCGTACGCGTAGGGGATGTTCGGGAAGTCGGTGCCGAACAGCACCCGGTCCTGCAGCTGGGCCAGGCGGGCCGGGACGCCGTCGGGCACGGGCAGGTCCCAGAAGTCGACGAAGGCCATCGTGGTGTCGAGCCGGACGTTGGGGTACCGCTCGGCGAGGTCGAGGAACTCGTCGATCTCGGGCATGCCGAGATGGGCGATGACCAGAGCCAGGTCGGGATGCCGCGAGAGCACGTCGGCGACGCCGGCCGGTCCGGTGTGGTGCCCCGGCGCGGGCCCGGAGCCGGCGTGCAGGACGATCGGCGTGCCGCTCTCGGCCAACGTGCCCCACACCGGCTCGAGCAGCGGGTCGTTGGGGGCGAAGTCGCCCACCTGCACGTGCACCTTGAACACGTCCACGCCATCCTCGACGAGCTGCGGCACGTAGGTCGCAGCGTCCGGCTCGGGGTAGAACGTGGCCGACCGCAGGGCGTCCGGGGTGCGATCGGCGAACGCCAGCGTCCAGTCGTTCATGAACCCGGCCACGCCGGGACGGTGCGCGTACGACAGCGCCGAGAACGCCCGCACCCCCATCGCGCGGAGGTGGTCGACGCGCTCCTCGTCGCTCCACCGGTACGTGATGGGCCACGGCCGTCCGAGCATCGGACCGGCGGCGTCGAAGTAGGCCCAGACCTTCTCGAGGATCTGCGGCGCCATGAAGTGCGTGTGCACGTCGACGATGCCGGGGATGCCGAGCGCGGCGACCAGCTCAGGCAGATCGGTGTCGCGCAACGACACCGGGCCGGAACCCACTAGTGGATGCCCTTGAGCCGCCGACCGAGATCGCGCTCGGCCTCGCGGGTCGCGGTGCGCTCGGCGATCGCGTGCCGCTTGTCGTACGTCTTCTTGCCGCGGGCCAGGGCGATCTCGACCTTCGCGCGACCGTCCTTGAAGTACAGCGACAGCGGGACGATCGTCAGGCCCTTCTCGGTGATGCGACGCTCGATGCGGTCGATCTCCGAGCGGTTGAGCAGCATCTTGCGGCGACGACGCGTCTCGTGGTTGGTCCAGGTG
Organism: Aeromicrobium fastidiosum; assembly: GCF_017876595.1. Taxonomy (NCBI): domain Bacteria; kingdom Bacillati; phylum Actinomycetota; class Actinomycetes; order Propionibacteriales; family Nocardioidaceae; genus Aeromicrobium; species Aeromicrobium fastidiosum. The sequence continues at coordinate 3,909,862 of NZ_JAGIOG010000001.1, forward strand.
CCCTGCGTGTACTCGGGGATGTGGACGCCGAGCAGCCAGGCCTCGCCGCGCTCGATCTCGCCGAATCCGTCCACGAGGGATGCGCGACCCGCACGCAACGACTTCACCTCGGTGCCGGTCAAGACCATGCCGGCCTCGAACGTGTCCTCGATGTGATAGTCGTGGCGCGCCTTCTTGTTCTGCGCTACGAGCTTGCGCCCGGTCTCCTTGGCCACCGACCTAGTGTGCCATGCGTGGCCAGTGTCAGGCGTCGCCGGCGGTGACGGCGGCCACGACCACGGGATCGGCGCACCCTCGGGCGAACCCCGCGATGCGCCGGTCGATGTCACGCCGCAGGACGATCGCGCCGATGCGCTCGGCGAGCGGCGCCAGCCATGCTGGGCGGCACCGGAAGCTGTAGCGCCACGTGGCCCGGCAACCGCCGCCGGGCTCCGGAGCGAAGCGCCAGCCGCCGGCGAACGAGGCGAAGAACCACGGGCCCTCGACCATCGTCATGCCGACGTTGGTCGGCGGGTTGAACGAGACGTACTCGCTGACCATCCGCAGGCGCGACCGGTGACGGGTCTCGGTACGGACGCCCTTGGCCGGGGTCGTCGCGCCGTCCAGGAAGTGCTGCTCGTGGATGAACGGGTCCCACCGCAGCCGCGTCTCCCCCGTGGTCTGCGACACCGCGAACGCCGCGGCGGGATCGAGGTCGACGACGACGCTCGACTCGATGCGGGTCACAGCCAGCCCGCGGGGTTCACCGTCTTGCCGTTCGTCAGCACCATGAAGTGCAGGTGGCACCCCGTCGAGTAGCCCGTCGACCCGGAGTAGCCGATGACCTGGCCGCGCTCGACCGTGGCACCGGCCTTGAGCGCGAACCGGGTCAGGTGGTTGTAGGTCGTGACGACGTTGACGCCGCGCTTGACGCCGTTGTTGAGGATGATGCGGTTGCCGTAGGCGCCGTTGAAGTACTGCTGGATGATCGTCCCGCTCGCAGCGGCCTTGACCGGCGTGCCGCACGGGACGCCGAAGTCCATGCCGTCGTGCAGCTTGTAGACGCCCGTGATGGGGTGCACGCGCATGCCGTACGGCGAGGTGATCGGGCCGGAGACCGGACGGGTCAGCGTGCCACCGGTGTCGCCCGTGGGCGGTTCGGGATCAGGGCTCGTGTCGCCCCGCGCCTTGCGCGCTGCCTCGCGCGCCGCGCGCTCGCGGGCCTTGCGCAGCTCCTCTTCCGCGAGCTTCTTGAGCTCGGCCTCGACCCGCGCCGCCTCCGCGAGCTGCTCCTGGTAGCGCCGATCGTCCTCGGCCCGCGCCGTGGCCGCCGTGGCCTCGGCGTCCGCACTGACCGTCACGAGATCGGCGACCTGCGCGGTCTGCGTCTCGGCAGCCGACTCGAGCCGCTGCTTCTCGACGAGGTTGGCCGCGGCCTCGGCCCGCTGCGCCTTGACCTTGTCGCGCAGCTTCTGCACCTTCTGGCGGTTGAGCTTGAGGATGACGCGAGTCGCCTCCAACCGCTGCATCGTGGCGACCTGCTGATCGCTGACTGATCCGTTGAGGCTGATCTGCTCCCCGTACGTCGACGGGTCCTCGCCCTGCAGCAGACCGCTGAGGGCGCGCAGGCCACGGTCTCCCTCGAGGTAGTCCTGCACCGCGAAGTCCTCGACCGACCTGGCCGACCGCACGACGCGCTTCTCCCCCTTGTCGAGCTCGCTGCGGGCCGCCTCGAGCTCAGCCTGGCTCTGCTCGAGCTTGGTCTGCATCTGGGCGTCGAACGCGGTGGCGACGACGACCTTGCCGCGGGTCGAGGCGAGCTCGGCCTGCGCGGCACCCAGCTTGGCCTGCGCGGCCTGCAGGGCCGCAGCGGCCTCGGCGAACTCCTTGGTGGAGGCGTCGAGGTCCTTCTTGGCGTCCTGCGCGGCCCCGCTCGCCTCCTTCTTCTGGCGTTCGAGGTCGTCCTTGGTGTCGGCGAACGACGGTGCCGTCAGTCCGGCGATGATCGCCGCCACGACGAGAGCAGACGTGACCGCAGTGCGGGTGTGGGAGAACATGACCTCGACCTCGGGGGAAGGATCCCGGACCAGGTCCGGGACGTGTCGATGGGTGTGGGTGTGGGTGTGGGTGTGGGTGTGGGTGTGGGTGAAACTATCAAGCCCGACTTTAGGCTACGAACCTCACACGTCGAGGTATTTGCGCGTCATGGGCGCGTGAGCGCTGTCCGGAACGGGCGAATACTCTTGAGCGCCGGAGGCTTCACGCCAACGCTGTACTGCAAAACATTCTTGACTAGAGAACCGTCATCGTTCGTCCGAAGGAGTCACCCGTGGCAGAGCCTACGACCATCTGGGCCGCCGTCGCGGCGATCGCCACGGTCGTCGGAGCGGTCGGTGCACTGTGGACACTCATCGAGCTCAAGCGTGACAGTCGCGACCGCACCCGCCCGATGATGACAGCTGAACTCGTGCCGGCCGTGCTGACCGATGATGCGGACCTGCAGATCAACAACAGAGGTCCTTCGCCAGCCGTCAACGTCCGGGTGACATTCGATCCGCCCTTGCCCGTGTTGGAGGGCGCAGATGCCGAAGGGCTGGGTACGCCGTTCCTGCAGCGCCGCTACGCAAGCCCGATCCCGACGATCACTCCCGGGATGCTCATGACGAACTACTGGAACTCAGCTGTCGACGACCGCGAACCGGTTCCCAATGACTTCACGGTCCGGTTCGACTATGCGGATGTTCGGGGACGGTATTACAGCGACACCTATCACCTGTCTCTCACCACACTCCGAAATCAGAGTGGCTCATACCCAGCCAACACGGATCCGGCCGGACTCGAGAAGCGCCGAATCAAGGCACTTGAAGCGATTGCTCGAGGAGTCGGACGCCCCTGACAGCTGTGGACTCTAGGCCCCGGCAATTGAGGAGACCATCAGGATGGCTGATCCTACGTAGACGAGGAATTCGAGGTGGGGGCCGTCCGCGCCTGTGCGCCTGCCCCCCGGCCCCATGTCACCCATGTCTGCCGCGAGCCCGACGTCGAGAGTCTTTCCCTGATCCGTGTGAGGCCCTCATGTCGTGCCCCCGGCACCGGTCAGCGAGTTATAGCTCCCAGGTGTCCGGTGAAACCGCAACCGTGTGCACGGTGCGTGAGCGCCACATCTCTGTAGTTCCACAATGCGCCGAAAGAACTGGCGTGTCGGATGGCGTTGCCGCGAACTGACCAAGGTGTTTCTAGAAACGACAACCGGCCTGCCTCGTAGCGAGGCAGGCCGGTCCTTGGTGCGGTGGAGTTAGGCGTCTACGAGATCACCGGCGTGCTTATCTTCGATCTCGACCTGCTCGCGCGAGGGCTGGACTGAGACGTAGGTAAGCATTTCGGACAGGGATGGCCATCCCGGAGTTGCCGCCTCACAAGCGTGGAACGCGGCGCGAACCGTCCCCATGCCACGGCCAAGGACGGTCTCGATGCTCTCACCGGGATGCGATGGAACGATCAAGGACAACGCGAACTGTCCGTCGCTCTGGTCGTCGCCGAGATCCGCCACGAGACTTACATCACGGGCGTCAAGATCGAGGAGGTGGTCGACGATCTGATCGAGCGTCGCGTCCATGGTGTATGAGTCACTCTCATACGCCACGTAAGCAAAAGTGGCTTCTAGTGTGTAGAACTTCGGGGTCTTCATTCGCTCTCCTCCCAACACGTTATGCGAGACATTCGCTGCCGGGTTTGTTCAAAGTATGACTCGGACTCTGGATTTGGCACAATCCAAGACTGGTGTGTCTTACCTCCCTCAGGGCACGGGCACCAGATGCGGTACCCGCGACGAGGATGGCGCTGACTCATACGCCAACCTGCGTCGGCGACATCCTGCATGAGCCTTGCAGCCTCTGGGTGAACGTCGTCAGGCAAATCGGCGACGACAATGGGCTTTGCCGATGCGAAGTTCTCTGGAACGTTGTGCACGGTCGGCCCCCTTCGGCAGTAGTTGGCTGAAGCCTACAGATAGGTGGGTCATCACACTGCGGAACGTCCACGGCTTGTGCTCGGATCACACAAGAGCGATTGGATTGCAGCCGCGTGTTTGTTCTGTCAGGCGTGCATGGCCGACACGAGCGCTTGGGTGAACTCCTCCAGCTGCTTCTGGACAAGAGGGTGATACGCGATCTCTCCCTTAGGAATTCTGTACTCCTCCCATGGCATCCGAAGGAGGTAGGACGTGATCCACTTGCCACCGCTGTCGTGGTCCCGGGTCTGCGACTTGGTGGCTGCGACACCAAGCGAGTTGATCGTCGACACGGGGACCAACCACGAGTCCAGTTCATGCTCGACATCTGCGGTGCTCGACGTCCAGTCCTCGAGGGCTGCCGCGGCGTCCACGATGATGATCCGTTCGCCGGCGAGGGCGAACAGCTGCCACCGCACTTCCATCTCATCCTGAAACTTTTGGGCGAATCCGTGCTGGATTGAATCTGTCCCTGAAGGAAGAAGCGAGTACAGAGCTCGCAGCACAGCGACCGGCGGGGTGCTGCCACCGACGTGGTCTCTGAACTGCCCGTAGAGCTCGAATTGATCGGTCTCGGGGAACTGCATGGAGTCTCCTTCTTATGGCGGAGCCCCGACGCTACTCGTCGTCTGTGACAGCCTCCTTCCAGAACGGAGCGCCAGCGAGCAGAAGCAACCCCTCGCGGCGCTGGCCCCCGCTGCCGTGAAGGTATCGCTCGGTCGTGGCATGCTCGCGTGCCTCATGAACTGCTGCAGCACACGCAAACCGACGCCAGCACGGATCAGCTCCGTGGCGTACCAGGTAGCTCTGCCATCCCGGCGATTTAGTAGCCCGTGCGACTCCCTCACACGTCGAGGTATTTGCGCGTCAGGAAGAGTGTCGGGATCAGGGCGAGCAGCAGCGCCAGCACCGTCGTCATCCCGGCGACCTGCACCGCATCGCCCCAGCCGACCCACGTCGTGATCTTGCCGAGGGTGTCGCGCAGGTAGCCGTAGACGACGAAGTGGACGAACGCGGCGAGCCCGGCCGCGGCCAGCGCCGCCGAGATGAGCGCAGCCAGCATCGACTCCAGGATGAACGGCAGCTGGATGTGCCAGCTCGACGCCCCGACGAGCCGCATGATGCCGATCTCGCGTCGACGGGCGTACGCCGTCATGCGGATCGTGTTGGAGACCTGCAGCACCGCGGCGAAGATCAGCAGGGCCGAGATGGCCAGCGATCCGTTGCGCAGCTTGTCGAGCGCCGAGAACAGCGGACCGAGCAGCTCCTTCAGCGAGCTGACGTTGCCGACACCGTCCATGCCCGACACCTGGCTGACGACGGCGTCGTACTTCTGCGGGTCCTTGAGCGTCACGAAGTACGAGACCGGGAACGAGTCGGGACTCAGGGTCTCGAGCTGCTTGCGTCCGGTCTCGGACTGCCCGAACAGGACGCGTGCCTGGTCGTAGTTCTCCTGCGGCGTGCGGATGTCGAACGACTTGACCTGCGAGTTGCCGCGCAGCGCGTCCTGCACGGCGTTCTGCTGGTCCTCGGTCGCGACGCCGCCGATGCAGGTCGGTGCCAACGAGTTCTTGGTGCACAGGTTGACCTGCAGCTGCAGCTTGTCGCCGAAGTACTTCTCGGTGCGCTGCGACTGGGCGAGGATCAGCAGGCCCAGGGCGGCCAGCAGCAGGGACACCGTCATCGTGACGACGAGGGAGATGGTCATGGACTTGTTGCGGGACAGGCTCTGGCCCAGCTCGCTGAGGGTGCTACGCATGTGGTGCTCCTAGTCGGGTCAGTCTCGCCCGGTCAGTTCTGGTAGCCGTAGATGCCGCGGGCCTCGTCGCGGACGATGAGCCCGCTCTCGAGCTCGATGACCCGCTTGCGCATCTGGTCGACGATCGTCGAGTCGTGCGTGGCCATGACGACGGTGGTGTCGGTGCGGTTGATGCGGTCGAGCAGCTTCATGATGCCGACGCTCGTCGCGGGGTCGAGGTTTCCGGTGGGCTCATCGGCGATCAGGATCATGGGTCGGTTGACGTAGGCCCGAGCCACCGCCACACGCTGCTGCTCGCCACCCGACAGCTCGTCGGGCATGCGGTGCCCCTTGCCCTCGAGACCGACCATCTCGAGGGTCTCGGGCACGAGGGTGTTGATCTCGGCGCGCGACTTGCCGATGACCTGCAGAGCGAAGGCGACGTTCTCGGTGACGTTCTTGTTGGGCAGCAGTCGGAAGTCCTGGAACACCGTGCCGACCTGGCGGCGCAGCTTGGGCACCTTCCAGCTCGAGAGCTTGTTGATCTCCTTGCCCGCGACGTAGACCCGGCCGCTCGTGGGCCGCGCCTCGCGCAGGATCAGGCGCAGGAACGTGGACTTGCCCGAGCCCGAGGCACCGACGAGGAAGACGAACTCGCCCTTCTCGATCTCGAGGTCGACGGCGTCGAGCGCAGCGCGCTTCTGGCCGGGATAGGTCTTGGTGACCTTGTCGAATCGAATCACTGAGCCACTGTAGGCACCCGAGCCCCACTGTCGTGGGACGTCGGGGCTCAGGCGGTGCGCTGCGCCACGAACTCGTCGACGGCTCCCGGCGCGAGAACCGCGTCGATGACCATGGCGCTCGCCCCGATGATGCCGCCCTGCGTGCCGGCCGAGGTGCTGACGATGCGCAGGTCGTGCGTGGCGAGCGGCAGCGACCGCTGGTAGACGACCTCGCGGACCCCCGCCAGCAGGTACTCCCCCGCCTCGGAGAGCTTGCCGCCGATGACGATGACCGAGGGGTTGAGCAGGTTGACGCACGTCGCCAGGACGGTGCCGAGGTCGCGACCCGCCTCGCGGACGGCCTGCAGGGCAGCGATCTCGCCGGCGGCGACGGCGTCGACGATGCCCTGCGAGCCCTCGACGTCGAGTCCTCCGCGGCGCAGCTTGGCGGCGATCGCCGGCCCCGCGGCGACGGCCTCGAGGCAGCCGATGTTGCCGCACCGGCACACGACGTCGGCGGGAGCTCCGGCCACCTGGACGTGCCCGAGGTCGCCGGCCGAGCCGAGCGCCCCGCGCAGCAGGCGGCCGTCGGACACGATGCCGGCACCGATGCCGGTGGCGACCTTGACGAGCAGCAGGTGCTGCGACGACTGCCACGACGTGACGAACTCGCCCAGCGCCATGAGGTTGACGTCGTTGTCGACCAGCACGGGGCCGTCGAAGTGCTGGTTGAGGCGGGCCGGGATGTCGACGTCGTGCCAGCCCGGCATGATCGGCGGGTTGGCCGGTCGGCCCGTCGCGTGCTCGACCGGACCCGGCACGCCGATGCCGACACCCGCGACATCGGCCCTCGAGCGGTCGATCTCGGCCAGCAGCGCCCGGCCGATCTCGGCGACGCAGTCGAGCACGACGACGGGTCCGTCGGCGATGTCGCAGTCGATCGTGCGCTGCACCAGCACCGCCCCGGACAGGTCGCTGACGGCGACCGTCGCGTGCGACGCGCCGAGGTCGATCGCCAGGACGACGCGGCCGTGGCGGTTGAGCGCGAACCGGGTGGGCGGCCTGCCTCCCGTGGACGCGGCCTCGCCCACGGGCTCGAGTAGACCGCACGACAGCAGGGCGTCGACACGGGCCGTGATGGTCGAGCGCGCCAGCGACGAGAGGGACGACAGCTCGCCCCGGGTGCGGGGTCTGCCGTCACGCAGCAGCTGGAAGAGGTCTCCCGTGCCGACCAGCGTCGGCGGCAGCCCGACGGACGCAGTCATGGAAAGAGTTAACCAGACCACCTTCCGTCTCGACAACGGGTCAAGTGTGTCGGTCATGTTTCGACTTTTGCTTGACGACCGACAAAACGTGTGACTAGTGTCACGGCCATGAGACATCCCGTCACCCCGCTGCTCGAGATGCGCGGCATCGTCAAGGAGTTCCCCGGCGTCCGCGCCCTCGATGGCGTCGACCTCGTGGTGCGTGCCGGCGAGGTCCACTGCCTGCTGGGGCAGAACGGTGCCGGCAAGTCGACGCTCATCAAGGTGCTGGCCGGTGCCCACGGCGTCGACGAGGGCACGATCCTGTGGGACGGCCAGCCGATCACGTTCGCCGGCCCGCAGGCGGCGCTGTCGACCGGGATCGCCACGATCTACCAGGAGCTCGACCTCGTCGACGGCCTCAGCGTCGCCGACAACATCTTCCTCGGCCACGAGAACGCCCGCGGCGGTTTCACCCGCGACGCCGACATGAACCGCGCCGCCCGCGAGCTGCTCGCGACGCTCGGCCACTCCGAGATCCGGCCGGGCCGCGAGGTCGGCAGCCTCTCGGCCGCCGGCAAGCAGATCGTCTCGATGGCCCGAGCCCTGTCGCGCGACGCCCGCGTCATCGTGATGGACGAGCCCTCCGCGGTCCTCGACCCCGACGAGGTCGACGGCCTGTTCCGGGTCGTCGAGGACCTGCGCTCGTCGGGCAAGGCCGTCATCTACATCTCGCACCGCCTCGAGGAGATCCGCCGCATCGGCGACCGGCTCACGGTGCTCAAGGACGGCGCCACGGTCGCCGGCGACCTGTCGGCCAAGGACACCCCGACGTCCGAGCTGATCACGCTGATGACGGGCCGCACCCTGACCTCGGTCTACCCCCGCCGCACCGCCCCGCTGACCGACGGCGCTCCCCTGCTGTCCGTGCAGGGCCTCACCCGCGCCGGAGAGTTCGCCGACGTCACGTTCGACGTGCGACCCGGCGAGATCGTCGGCCTCGCGGGTCTGGTCGGTGCGGGTCGCAGCGAGATCGTCGAGACGATCTACGGTGCCCGCCGGGCCAGCTCCGGCTCCGTGACGGTCGACGGCAGGTCGCTGCGCAACGGATCGGTCGACTCCGCGGTGCGGGCCGGGCTCGGCCTGTGCCCCGAGGAGCGCAAGTCGCAGGGGCTGATCCTCGACGACGCGGTCTTCCGCAACGTCTCGCTGGCCAGCATCAGCCGCTTCTCGCGGTTCGGCATCTCGAGGGACGCAGCCGAGAAGAGCGCGGCGAGCGAGGCCGCCCGGTCGGTCGACATCCGTCCCGACGCCCCCGAACGGATCATCCGCACCCTCTCGGGCGGCAACCAGCAAAAAGCCGTCCTGGCCCGCTGGCTGCTGCGGTCGTGCACGGTGCTCCTGCTCGACGAGCCGACCCGCGGCGTCGACGTCGGCGCCCGGGCGGAGATCTACGCCCTGATCCGCCAGCTCGCCGACTCCGGCGTCGCGCTGCTGGTCGTCTCGAGCGACATCGACGAGGTGCTGGGGCTCTCCGACCGCATCCTCGTCATCGCCGAGGGCTCCGTGGTCCACGACGGCCCCAGCGAGGCCATCGACGCCGCCGGAGTCCTCGACCGCATCATCGCCTCCCACGAGCACACCACCGCCACCTCCATCGACCAGAAGGGTGAAGTCGCGTGAGCGCCTCCCTGCAGGATCCGTCACTGACCGTCCCCACCCCCGCTCCCCCGAAGCGCGAACGTCGCGGATCGGTCGGCGTGGCCCGCAACCTCGGGCTCGTCATCGCCCTCGTGATCCTGTGCATCGTCGGCGTCGTCACCGCAGGCGACCGCTTCGCCAGCTCCGACAACGTGCTGACGATCCTGCGGCTCGCCGCCGTCATCGGTGTGGTGTCGATCGGCATGACGTTCGTCATCACCGGCGGCGGCATCGACCTGTCGGTCGGCGCGATCGTCGCCCTCGCGTCCGTGTGGGCCACGACGACCGGCACGCAGGCCATGGCCGGCGACGTGCACTGGATCGTCATGGTCTTCAGCGCGATCCTCGTCGGGACGGCCTGCGGCGCCATCAACGGGCTGCTGGTCGCGTACGGGCGGATCGTGCCGTTCATCGCGACCCTCGCGATGCTGGCCTCGGCCCGCGGCCTGGCCGAGATCATCTCGGATCGCAAGAACCAGATCATCCGTGAACAGGGCTTCTTCGACTTCTTCGGTGCCGAGCCGCTCGGCATCCCGATGATCGTCATCATCTTCGCCCTCGTCACCGTCGCCGGCTGGTTCCTGCTCAACCGCACGACCTTCGGCCGTCGCACCTTCGCGGTCGGCGGCAACCCCGAGGCCGCCCGCCTGGCCGGCATCAAGGTGCAGCGCCACACGGTCTACCTCTACGCCCTGCTCGGCACGACGTGCGGCATCGCCGCCGTCATGTTGATGTCGCGCACCACGATCGGCTCGTCGACGCACGGCTCGCTGTACGAGCTCGACGCGATCGCCGCCGTGGTGATCGGCGGCACCCTGCTCAGCGGCGGTCGCGGGACGGTCGTCGGCACGCTCTTCGGCGTCCTGATCTTCACGACGCTGACCAATGTCTTCACGCTCAACAACCTCTCGACGTCGGTCCAGGCCGTCGCCAAGGGCGTGATCATCGTGATCGCTGTCCTGCTGCAGCAGCGCATCGCCAACCGCAAGCCATGACGGCAGGCCGTCCCGGCAACCAGCAGCACGCACCACCGGCAAGCGCTCGACCCAGCACCCCACCCCCACCAGGAGTACACATGTCCACCATCTCGTCCCGCCGTCGTCGGTTCGCCGTCGTGGGAGCCTTCGCGGCCGCCACGCTCGTGCTCGGCGCCTGCACCAACAGCTCGAGCGACGACGACAGCGACACCAGCGCCGCCGTCGGTAAGAGCAACACCGACAACGACAAGCCCGGCGACAAGGTCGTCATCGGCTTCTCGGCCCCGGCCGCCGATCACGGCTGGATGGGATCGATCACCAAGTCGGCCGTCGCCCAGGCCGACAAGTACGACGACGTCGAGCTGAAGGTCGCCGAGGGCACCAACGACGTCAACCTGCAGATCTCGCAGGTCGAGACCTTCATCAACGACAAGGTCGACGCGATCGTGCTGCTGCCGTTCGACGGTGCCGCCATGACCCCGGTCGCCCGCAAGGCGATGGACGCCGGCATCGTCGTGATCAACGTCGACCGCGAGTTCGACTCGCCGTTCGCCGCCCGCACCACGGTGCTCGGCGACAACTACGGCATGGGCGTCTCGGCCGGCACCTTCGTGTGCGAGGACGCCAAGGGCTCCAAGGACAAGATCGTCACCGAGATCGCCGGCATCGACTCGCTGCCGCTGACGCAGGAGCGCTCGAAGGGCTTCAAGGACGCGCTCAAGTCGTGCGGACTCGACGTCGACAACCGCGTCGCCGCCGAGTTCACGGTGGAGTCGGGCGAGGAGGCCGCATCGAACCTGCTGCAGGCCGCTCCGAAGATCGACTACCTGTGGAACCACGACGACGACCAGGGCGTCGGCGTGCTGGCGGCCATCAAGAACGCCAACCGTGACGAGTTCACGATGATCGGCGGTGCCGGCTCGGCCGACGTCATGGAGGCCATCAAGGCCGGCAACTCGGTGCTCAAGGCGACCGTCGTCTACCCGTCGACGCAGGCCGCTGACGGCGTCAAGCTGGCCCGCCTGCTGGTGCAGGGCAAGGCGCTGTCGGACCTCGCCGAGATCGAGGTGCCGCGCCAGCTCAAGCTGTCCGCGCCCGTCGTGACCGCTGACAACGTCGACACGTACCTGCCGTCCGCGTTCCGCTCCTGATCGACCCGCATCATCATCTGGGGGCCTGCGGCGGCATCCGCAGCCGCAGGCCCCCACCCCACTCCCGTTCTTCCCCGCACCCGACCCCGTCCGCCCGACCCCGTCACGAGGACCTCCGCATGAGCGACACACGCCCCGATCTCGGCATCGGGATGGTCGGCTACGCCTTCATGGGCGCCGCCCACTCGCAGGCCTGGCGCACCGCGCCCGCCTTCTTCGACCTCCCCGCCGTCCCCCGCCTCCGCGCCGTCTGCGGCCGCAACGAGGACGCCGCGGGCGACGTCGCCCGCCGGTTCGGCTGGGAGTCCGTCGAGACCGACTGGCATGCGCTGCTCACCCGCGACGACATCGACGTCATCGACATCTGCACCCCGGGCAACACGCACGCCGAGATCGCGATCGCGGCCCTCGAGGCCGGCAAGCACGTCCTGTGCGAGAAGCCCCTGGCCAACACCGTCGAGGAGGCCGAGGCCATGGCCGCGGCCGCCACCGCTGCCGCCAAGCGCGGAGTGCGCGCCATGGTCGGCTTCACGTACCGCCGCACCCCGGCCGTCGCCTTCGCCCGCCAGCTCGTCGCGTCCGGCCGGCTCGGCACGATCCGCCACGTCCGCGGGCAGTATCTGCAGGACTGGCTCAGCGACGAGAACGCGCCGCTGAGCTGGCGGCTCGACAAGTCGCTCGCCGGCTCCGGCGCGCTCGGGGACATCGGCGCCCACATCATCGACATGGCCCAGTTCGTGACCGGCGACTCGATCGCCTCGGTCAGCGGTCTGCTCGAGACCTTCGTCGAGACCCGCCCCCTCGGGGGGCAGCACGCCACGCTCGGGGGGCACGCCTCGCAGGATGCCGAGCGCGGACCGGTGACCGTCGACGACGCGGCCGCCTTCACCGCCCGCTTCGTCGGCGGCGCCATCGGCGTCTTCGAGGCCACCCGGTTCGCCACGGGCCGCAAGAACGCCCTGCGGCTCGAGATCAACGGCACCGCCGGCTCGCTGGCCTTCAACTTCGAGGACATGAACGTCCTCGAGTTCTTCGACGCCACCGAGGACCCGTCGATCGCCGGCTTCCGCCGCATCCTCGTGACCGAGGCGACCCACCCGTACGTCGCCGCCTGGTGGCCCCCGGGTCACGGCCTCGGATACGAGCACGGCTTCACGCACCAGGTCGTCGATCTCGTGACCGACATCGCCAAGGGCGCGGACCCCGCTCCCTCGTTCGCCGACGGCCTCGCGGTGCAGCGCGTCCTCGCCGCCGTCGAGGCGAGTGCGGCCGACGGCACCACCCACACGACAGGAGCCACCTCATGACCCGTCCGATCACCCTGTTCACCGGCCAGTGGGCCGACCTGCCCTTCGAGGAGGTCGCGAAGCTCGCGTCCGGCTGGGGCTACGACGGCCTCGAGATCGCGTGCTGGGGCGACCACCTCGACCCGTGGGCCGCGGTCGAGGACCCGTCCTACATCCAGACCCGTCTCGACATCCTCGACAAGTACGACCTCGAGGTTCACGCGATCTCCAACCACCTCAAGGGCCAGGCGGTGTGCGACGACCCGATCGACGGGCGGCACCAGGACATCCTGTCGGAGCGGGTCTGGGGCGACGGCGATCCCGAGGGCGTCCGCCAGCGCGCGGCCGAGGAGATGAAGCACACCGCTCGCGCGGCCCGCATGCTCGGCGTCGACACCGTCATCGGCTTCACCGGCTCGTCGATCTGGAAGTACGTCGCGATGTTCCCGCCGGCGTCCGAGGCCATGATCGCCGCTGGCTACCAGGACTTCGCCGACCGCTGGAACCCCATCCTCGACGTGTTCGACGAGCAGGGCGTGCGCTTCGCCCACGAGGTGCACCCCAGCGAGATCGCCTACGACTACTGGACGACCCACGCGGCGCTCGAGGCCATCGGCCACCGCGAGGCGTTCGGCCTCAACTGGGACCCCTCGCACTTCGTGTGGCAGGACCTCGACCCGCTGGGCTTCCTGTGGGACTTCAAGGACCGGATCTACCACGTCGACTGCAAGGACGCGAAGAAGCAGGTCGGCAACGGGCGTAACGGCATCCTCGGATCTCACCTGCCGTGGGCCGATCCGCGACGCGGCTGGGACTTCGTGTCGACCGGACGCGGCGACGTCCCGTGGGAGGCGTGCTTCCGCATGCTCAACACGATCGGCTACGACGGACCCGTCTCGATCGAGTGGGAGGACGCCGGCATGGACCGCCTGCTCGGGGCGCCCGAGGCCCTGGCCTTCGTCAAGGCCAATCTGTTCGACGCCCCCACGGCGGCCTTCGACGCAGCCTTCAGCACCCCGTCCTGACCCGGGAGCGGTGACCCGGTCGCCCTTCGCGGGCGGTGGCGAGCAGCCTCAGGCGACCACGGATACCGTGGACGGATGCGCTTGCCCCTGCCCGATCCCCGCGACGCCGTGACGCTCATCGGGCAGGCTCGACAGCTCGTCGAGGACGTCGCCGGCGCGCTCCCCCGGGCCCTGGCGCTGCTGGGCCAGGCCGAGGCGCTCATGGCGCGGGTCGACGCGCTGATCGACCGCATCGAACAGACCCGGCAGTCGGCCGATCAGGTCGTGGCGCGGGTCGGTGAGACGGTCGACCAGGCCGATGAGTCGGTGAGCCGCATCGACCGGACGATCACGAGCGCTGACAAGATCGTGCTGCGCGCGGCCGGGCTCGTGGGCAGCATCGAGCCGACCGTGCACCGGGCACAGCACCTGCTCGACAGCTTCGGGCCGTCGCTCGAGCTGCTGCAGCCGACCCTCGACCGGCTGGCCAAGAGCACGAGCCCCGCCGAGGTCGAGGCCGTGGTGCGGCTCATCGACCTGCTGCCCGAGCTGGTCGACCGGACGGTGAGCGACATCCTGCCGATCATGGAGACGATGCAGAACGTCGGGCCCGACATCCACGACATGCTCGACACGATGCACGAGCTCAACGAGATGATCGCCAAGATCCCCGGCATGGGCCGCATCCGGCAGCGGGTCGAGGACAAGCAGGCCGCCGAGGCCGAACAGGCCGCGGACTAGGCGGAGGGCTGGTTGCGCCGCCAGCGGATGCCGGCCTCGATGAAGTCGTCGATCTCGCCGTCGAGCACGGCCTGCGTGTTGCCGCTCTCGTGCTCGGTGCGCAGGTCCTTGACCATCTGGTACGGGTTGAGCACGTAGTTGCGCATCTGGTCGCCCCACGACGCCTGCACGTCGCCGCGCAGCTCGTCGAGGTGGGCGCGCTCCTCGGCCTTCTTGAGCGCGAGCAGCTTGGCCTTGAGGATCACCATGGCACTGGCCTTGTTCTGCAGCTGGCTCTTCTCGTTCTGGCAGCTGACGACCGTGCCGGTGGGGATGTGCGTGAGGCGGACGGCGGAGTCGGTCGTGTTGACGCTCTGACCGCCGGGACCGGACGACCGGTAGACGTCGACGCGGATCTCCTCGTCGGGCACGTCGATCTCGTCGGTCTGCTCGAGCACCGGGACGACCTCGATGGCCGCGAACGACGTCTGGCGGCGTCCCTGGTTGTCGAACGGCGAGATGCGCACGAGGCGGTGCGTGCCGGCCTCGACCGACAGCGTGCCGTAGGCGTACGGGGCCTTGACCGCGAACGTCGTCGACTTGAGCCCGGCCTCCTCGGCGTACGACACGTCGTAGATCTCGACGGTGTAGCCGTGGCGCTCGGCCCAGCGGATGTACATGCGCTGCAGCATCAGGGCGAAGTCGGCCGCGTCGACGCCGCCGGCACCCGAGCGGATCGAGACGAGGGCGTCGCGCTCGTCGTACTCGCCTGACAGCAGCGTGCGCACCTCGAGGCTGTCGATCGTCTTCTTGATGCGGACGAGCTCGCGCTCGACCTCGGCGGACGTCTCGGCGTCGTCCTCCTCGAGGGCCATCTCGTGCATGATGTCGAGGTCGTCGAGGCGCGTGCGAAGGCTCGTGACGCGCTCGACCTGCGCCTGCAGCGTCGACAGCCGGCTCGTGACGCGCTGGGCGTTGGCCTGGTCGTCCCACAGCTCGGGGTCGCCGACCTCGACCTGCAGCTCGTCGATCTCCTTGCGCACGGCGTCGAGGTCGAGCACCTTCTCGATCGACGTCAGGGTCGCGTCGAGGGCCTTGGTCTGCTCTGCGAAGTCTGGTGCTGCCACCACACGAGGTTACCGCGTCAGGTCACACGCTCTTGCGGCGGAACTCCGGCGAGGTCGTGGGCCCGGTGGCACCGTGCGACTTCTCGCTGCCGTCGTGCTCGGCACCCTCGGCGGTCGCGTGGCTCTGGTTCTTCTTCTTGTCGAGCGCCTCGCGGAACTTGGCCTTCATGTCGGCCTTCGGATCGTTGCCTGCTCCTGCGTTGTCAGCCATGACCCCACCCTAGTCCTCCCTGTGACGACGTCGAAGCCCCTCGATGCCCGGTGCC